>NZ_JASJEX010000002.1 GCF_030067705.1 Kribbibacterium absianum | reverse complement strand
TCCACGCATCCTACAACAGGGGGGACGCGCCCGCCGCGCCCTCACGGGCGCGGCCGGCGCGTCCATCTGGCTGCGGGAACCCGGCCAGCGCCTCAAATGTTCAGATGGCTCTGCAAATCAACCGCGGAGTCGCCAGGAAATGAGGCGCGAGGTCACGTGGCCAACCCCCAACCCCAGTGCGGCTGGTCAGTTTTGAGCCCTAGAACGAGGGTTGGGGGTCGGAAGCCGCGGGCATAGTCCCCCAACCCCGCACTGAATCCTTTCAAAAGCGAGCCTCACCAAGGGTTTGGGTGGAAGTGTCCGAGCCCTCCAACCCCCAACTCGTGCCCCGACCCCCGTTGCTGCCCGTCCCGGTGACGGGTTGGGTGGTGGCAAGCCCCGCTTTACACCCCGGCGAGCCCTGCTGCGACCAGTCCATCCCGCGGTTTGCCGGTGGCCGCCTGCGGAACGCCACCGCCCGTTGCCGCCTTGATGCAACCGACCCCACGCCGTCGCAGCAAGAGCCGCAACAGGGTATCGTCCGGGTGCAGCCAACCGTCAGGAGTCCCCATGCCGCAGCCCACGCACCCGTCGCACCCCGTCGTCCAAGGCGCGAGCGCGCTCCAGCGCGCCGCCCAAGCGGCGCTCGGCGTGCTCCACGACGCCCGGACGGGCGACGACGAGACCCGCACCGCCTTCATGCTCGGCCGCACCGGCCTCGCCAGCGACGGGGCCCAGATCGAGGCCACGGGCATCAGCCCCGCGCGCCTCGCCGCCGTCAAGGCCTACACCAACCACAAGCCCGACGTCGTCTCCCTCTACAAGACCACGCGCGCCCTCGAGGACGGCGTCGGCCTCATCGAGACCCCGCGCGCCGACGTCAAACAGGACCGCTACCAGGTCCCGACCCCCGACGGCGCCCTCATCCCCGTGCGCGTCTTCACGCCGCAGCAGGTGGACATCTCGCTCGCCCACGGCATCCAGCGCACCGACGACTGCATGGGCACGATCCTCTTCATTCATGGCGGCGGCTGGGTCACCGGGTCGCTCGGCCTCTACGCCGACGCCTGCCGCGACCTCGCCCTCGCACTCGGGCGCCGGGTGGTCTCCGTTGGGTACCGCCGCGCGCCCGAGAACCGCTTCCCGGGCCCCCTTGAGGACTGCTACGCCGTGGCGAAGGCCCTCTATGCCGGGGAGATCCTCCCGGACGTGCGTCCCGAGAGCATCGTGCTCTGCGGCGACTCGGCCGGCGGCAACCTCACCGCGTGCCTCAGCCTGCTGGCCCGCGAGCGCGGCGACTTCGAGGTCCGCCGCCAGATGCTGCTCTACCCGGTGGTCCAGTCCAACTATTGGGACTCCACCCCCTACCGCTCGGTCATCGAGAACGGCCAGGACTACATGCTCACGCAGCAGGACATGCAGGAGTACCTGCTGCTCTACATCAACGGCCCGGAGGACCTCAGCAACCCGCACCTGGCACCGCTGCTCGCCAGCGACCAGTCCGGGCTCCCCCGGACCCTCCTGATCAGCTGCGAGCTCTGCCCCCTCCGCGACGAGGACGAGGCCTACGCCGCGGCCCTTGCCAGCGCCGGCACCGAGTCCTTCTGTTACCGCATGCTCCACGCGATGCACGGGTACCTGATCGACCCCGCCTCCGCGCCCACCATCGAGGACACGCACACCCTGATGCGCGCCTTCCTCGACGGCATCCCCTCCCCCGACGAGCTTGCCCAAGGTGAGGGGGTGGCATGGCGCGCGATACGTGGTATCGGCTAGACAACATCGGCAAGTTCTACGCCGCGCAGGCCGGCCAGCAATCGCAGACCGTGTTCCGTTACGCCGCGCGCATGGACGCGCCGGTGGACCCTGCGGCGCTACAGCAGGCGCTCGACGAGGCCATCGCCGCCTTCCCGGGCTTCAATGTGCACCTGCGCACCGGTTTCTTCTGGCACTACCTCGAGCAAGCTGCGGAGCAGCCCCAGGCCGAGCCCGAGCAGCTCCCCATCTGCGCGCCCTTGCACGCGGGCCGCCAGTCCGTGCTGTTCCGCGTCACGTACTTTCGCGACCGCATCAGCTTCGAGGTGTCCCACATCGTGTCCGACGGCCGCGGCGCGCTGGCCTTTTTCACCGAGCTGCTCTGCGCCTACGCGCGCATCGCGCACGGCGAGCCCGAGAAGGACACGACGAGCGGCAACGCCAGCTCCCTCGGCGAGCGCAGCGAGGACTCCTTCACCAAGCACTACGAGAAGGACGCCGCCCGGTCCGTCCGCACGCCCAAGGCCTTCCGCCTGCACGGTGTGCGCGACAAGGACGAGCCCGTCTACCTCGTCTACCACCTGCCGCTGCAGCCCGTGCTCGCCAAAGCCAAAGAGCTTGGCTGCGGGTTCACGGCCCTCGTCATCGCCGTGGTCATGCACGCCTGCGCCCAGGACCTGCGCGCCAGCGAGCGGGGCCAGGTCATCCGCATCGGGGTGCCGGTGGACCTGCGTCAGGCCTTCGGCAGCTCCACCGCGCGCAACTTCTTCGGGCTGGCCTATGTGGAGTGGAAGGCCGACGACCCCTCCGAGCCCATCGAGAGGATCGCCGCATCGGTGGCCCGGCAGCTCAAGGACATCACGCGCCCCGAGGCGCTCAAGCAGCGAATGAACCAGATGATTAAGCTCGAGAAGTCCTACGGGCTCAAGTTCTTCCCCGTGGGGGTCAAGGACGTCGCCCTTGGCGTGGCCGAGCGCGCCGCCGACCGCGAGGTCACCACCACCGTGAGCAACGTCGGCCGCATCGAGCTGCCGCCCGGCGCCGCGCGCCACGTGCGCGAGATGGACATCCTCACGAGCACCACCGGGCTCAACTTCCTGGTCTGCTCGTTCAAGGACGTGTTGTCGATCGGCATCAGCAGCGTGATCCCGTCGAGCGACGTGCCGATGGACTTCGTGCGCACGTTCTCGAACTGGGGCATCCGCGGTCGCGTGGACTCAAGCAACGCTTTGGACCCTGATGTGTATTTGGGGACAGTCCCCAAATGCACATCAAATGTTGCAGAGGAGGGCAACGAGCGATGAAGCACTGCGACCGCTGCGGCGTCGACCTCTCCGGAGACCTCGACCGCTGCCCTCTCTGCCACGGCACCCTCACCGGCCATGCGAGCCCGGCCGCCTTCCCCCACGAGCGGCTCATGCGCCCGCGCCGCGTCGCCGCCACCGTCGCGGCGCTCCTTTCCTGGCTCGCGGTGCTCGCGATGGTGGTGCTGTCGCTGGCCGACGTCGTGCCGTGGAACATCACCGTGCTCGTCGCGGTGCTCGTGCTCGTGAACTGGCTCTTCGTGCGCAACGTGCTCGACCGCGAGCCCGGAGCCGTCCGCGCCATCGCCCGCTACCTGCTCATCATGGAGGGGTGCTTCCTCGTGTGGTGGCTCCTCACCGGCTGGGACGTGACCATCAACATCCTCGTGCCGGCCACGGCGCTGGGGGCCATGGGCTTCGACGCGGTGGCGCTCATCGTGGGCAAGTCGCAGTTCGTGCGCGACTACGGCAAGTACCTGCTGTTCGACGTCGTGTGCTGCGTGGTGCCCTGGGTCACGAAGCTCTTGGGCTGGACCACCTGGAACACGCTCGTGTGGATCGCCCTCTACGCCGGGGCCGCGTACCTGCTGGTGCTGGTGCTCTTCTTCGGCAACACGCTCCGCGACGAGGCACGCCGCTTGTTCTCTACCTGAGAGGTGCGGCGTTGGCGCGGGGGCGCCTTCTCGTCGCGGCCTGGGAGCGGCCGAGGCGTCACTTCAGCGCCACCTCAACAGCTGTGTGGGCGCGAACCCCAGGTCGCGCGCCAAGAGGCACGGCCAGGTGTCAGCGCAGCGTCACCTTGACCCCATCATGGACGCGAGACCCCAGATAGCGCCCAGGAGCAGCCGACTGGGGTGTCACTCGAGCGCCACCCTGATGTACCGCGCGAGCGCAATCGGATCTTGACCGGCCCAGACCGATCTGGGATCATGGGGGGCGCCGTGCCCTGCCCTCGAGAGGAAGCCCATGCCCATCATCCGCGTCGCCGAGCTGTTCGCCGGGGTCGGAGGCTTCCGGCTCGGGCTTGAGGGGTGCGCGGAATGGCAGGAAGAACCGTCCGGGCCCTACCGGACCGTCTGGGCCAACCAATGGGAGCCCCCCGGGACGCCCGCCAAACAGTTCGCGTGGCGCTGTTACGAGGAACGCTTCGGCGCCGGCAGCTGCGTGAACGAGAACATCAGCGTGGTGATGGACGAGGCCCTCGCCGGCGAGCGTGAGGTCCCGGACTTCGACCTGCTCGTCGGCGGCTTCCCCTGCCAGGACTACTCGGTGGCACGGCCGCTGCGGCAATCAGGAGGCATCGAGGGCAAGAAGGGCGTGCTCTGGTGGGACATCGAGCGGATGCTCGAGCTCAAACGGCCGCGATGGGCGCTCTTCGAGAACGTCGACCGGCTGCTCAAGAGCCCCGGCTCCCAGCGCGGCCGCGACTTCGCAATCATCCTCTCGTGCCTGGCGCGCCTGGGCTACTCGGTGGAGTGGCGCGTGGTCAACGCCGCCGACTACGGCATGCCGCAGCGGCGCCGGCGCGTCTTCATCTGGTGCGAGCGCGACACGAGACCGTGGGACCTCCGCGAGCGGCTGACCGGCGGCCTGATGGCCGACGCCTTCCCTGCGGAGTGCTCCGACGTCACGGCCTGCTCCGTGCCACTCGACCCCTACGAGACCAGCGAGACCTTTGGCCTGGGGCTCAGGACGTCACCGTTCTTGTCGGCCGGAGCCATGCAGGGCGGCCGCGTGCTCAGCGCGCGGCCCGCCCCGACGTACGACGGTCCCCGCACGGTGCTGGGCGACGTTCTGGTGGACGACACCGAGGTGCCAGCATCCTTCTTCATCGCGGCCGAGAAGCTGCCGGCCTGGGAGGCCGCGCGGGCCGCCAAGCACATCCCGCGCGTGTCTCGGGCAGGCGTGCCATACGTGTACTCCGAGGGTGCCATGGCGTGGCCGGACCCCCGGGACCGGCCGAGCCGCACCATCCTCACCAGCGAGGGCGGCGCCGCGGCCAGCCGCACAAAGCACGCCGTGCGCGGGAGCTCGGGGCGCATCCGGCGCCTGGTTCCCGACGAGCTGGACCGGCTGCAGATGTTCCCGCGCGGCTGGACGGACGCGGGCATGACGGACCAGCAGCGCGCCTTCTGCATGGGCAACGCGCTCGTGGTGGGATGCGTGCGGCGTATCGGCGAGGCGTTGGCGAAGCGAGCCTGAGGGAGGCAGCGCCGAGTGGCGCCTGGTCGGGACGTTCGGGTGTCGCCCGAGTGACACCCTGACAGCCCCAACCGCGCAAGCGCCGGAATAGCGCGGCCGGATCGGCGCGGAGTGTCACCTGGGTGACACCTCCATGGGCGCAAGCGCGCAAAACCCGGGATGTCGCGATGGTGCCCAGCCAAAGGTGTCAGACCAACGCCACCATGACCCGCTGGCGCCCTCAGATCACGCAGCGGTACCCCACCAGCCGGCGCCGCAGGGGCTCCAGCCAGCCCGCGACGGGCGCCCAGTTCGGCCTGACCCCTAAGTCGCGAGCAAGCCGTTTCATGAGCCGCTCCACGGCTGCGACGTCCCGCAGGTCGTCGGCGAAGATCGCCTCCACGGTGAATCCGTCCTCCTCGAGCGCGCGCCGGCGGTTCTCGTCGCGCTTGCGCTTTTGAAGAGCCCGCGGGTCATCCCCGCCGCCATGGTCCAGGTCGCTCTCGTACTCCGCGCACACCATCGTGCCCGGCCAGCGCTCGTCGGGCGTCGCCTCCGGCCAACGCGCGTACGCCTGCGCCGCCCTGGAAAGCTCGACCCTCTCGTTCAGCACCGGACGCGGCAGCCCGAAGCCCGCGTCACCGTCGCGGTACGTCTGCAACAACGCGAGGCCGCTCTCGCGGGGCGACGCAGACCCGTCGAACCCCAGGTCAACGGCCTGGCGCAACCTCGCAACGCCACGCACGCCACGCGGCACCCTGTCGAGGTACTCCAGGATCCGCGCGCGGCTCGTCATCGGCTGCGGCCGCTTCACGAGCCCACGCCTCAGGTCCGGCCGCGTCCAGTACGTGCCGCAGTACTCGCACACGAGAAGCGCGAGGTCCAGCGCGTCCAGCTCGCTCGCGCGGAGCAGCAGGTGCAGCTCCGGCGACGGCAGCAGGACCTGACCGTGGGAGCGATCGCACACGCGGAAGCTGCCTTCCGGCACGTCCCGCAGAAGTCGCCGCTCGATCACGCCCGCCGCCCGGCATCGAACCCGCTTGCTCGGGGCGAGGAAGTGAACCGGGAGGTCAGCGCCCCGCAAAAGCGCCGGGAGCAGCAGACCGGGGTCGCTTGTTGCGAGCGGGTTAACGAGCGCCCGAAGGCTCAGGTTTCCAGCGACGGCGAGAAGCGGCCGCATGTCCCGATAGCAGCGCCAGACGCGCACCTGATTGCGCAACGGCGCGGAGACCTCGCAGGCAGCAAAGGCCGCGCGCTCCTCGTCAACGGTGGCATAGCGCAGAAGCGCGACGCCCGAGGCATAGACGGCGTGGGCGGTATGGTCGCAAAGGCACAGTATGAAGGCTCCCTGAAAGCGATGGAAGCTTCAGTATCACATGCCTTTCGACCGATATGAAGATGGCCGCGAAGACTCTTACGGCAGGTCAGAAGATTCATCATGGCGCAACATGCTGGCACACAGGTGTCACTTCGGTGACACCCCAATGGGCGCTTCCGCGCGGAACCCCCGATGGCATGGGCGATGAGCTGACCCGGGTGTCATTACAGTGCCACCGCGTCGGGCGGACGACTCGCGCTCATGCGGGTCAATGAGTCAAATCCCGACGGGCGTGGACGCTTCGGTCAAAGCCGTTTGTCCACGCCTGGACGCTTGGGAGAGAGCCGTTCGTCCACGCTGTCGGCGGGTGGAGCGTGGACAAATCGCTCTTTCCGAAGCGTCCACAAGTGCTTCGAGCTGCAAAAATGCTCCGTCCCCTTTTGCAGGAGACGGAGCATGCCGAGTCAAACGCTCTTCCGTGCCAACGGCCCTTAGTACATGCCGCCCTGGCCGCCCTGCGCGGCGGCCTCTGGGGAACGCCGGCAAAAGGCGCCGGCGTTCCGGCCGCCGTCATCGCACAAGCGGCCCCTCAGCGGCCCTTAGTACATGCCGCCCTGGCCGCCCTGCGCGGCGGCCTGAGCGATGGCCTCCTCGATCGTGGTGTCCTTGGGCTCGTCGGTCACCGTGGCCTCGGTGATGAGAATCAGGCCGGCGACGGAGCTGGCGTTCTGCAGCGTCACACGGGCGACCTTGACCGGGTCGAGCACGCCCATGGCAATCATGTCGCCGTACTGGCCGGTCGCGGAGTCGAGGCCCTGGCCGTTCTCCATGCCGCGGATCTTCTCGACCACGACGGCGCCCTCGTAGCCGGCGTTGTCGGCGATGGTCTTCACCGGCGCGGCAAGGGCCTTGGCCACGATATCGACGCCGATCTTCTCGTCCACGTCGGCCGTGACCACCTTGTCGAGGCACTCGGAGGCATCGAGGAACGCGACGCCGCCGCCGGCGACGATGCCCTCCTCAACGGCCGCGCGGGTGGCCTGCAGGGCGTCCTCGATGCGGTGCTTGATCTCCTTGAGCTCCACCTCGGTCGCGGCGCCCACCTTGATGACGGCCACGCCGCCGGACAGCTTGGCCAGGCGCTCCTGCAGCTTCTCGCGGTCGAAGTCGCTGTCGGTGTGCTCGATCTCGCTGCGGATCTGAGCCACGCGGTCCTCGATGGCCTGCTTGGAGCCCTCGCCGCCGACGATGGTGGTGTTGTCCTTGGTCACCTGGACGCTCTTGGCGCGGCCGAGCATGTCGGCGGTGACGTCGGCGAGCTTGATGCCCAGCTCGTCCATGGCCACCTGGCCGCCGGTGAGGACGGCGATGTCCTCGAGCATGCGCTTGCGACGGTCGCCGTAGCCCGGGGCCTTGACGGCGCACACGTTGAGCGTGCCGCGGAGCTTGTTGAGGATGAGGGTGGCGAGGGCCTCGCCGTCGACGTCCTCGGCGATGATCAGGAGCGCGGCGCCCTGCTTCTGCACGGCCTCGAGGATCGGCAGGATGTCCTGGATGTTCGTGACCTTCTGGTCGGTCATCAGGATGTAGGGGTCCTTCATCTCGCACGCCATCGTGTCGTTGTTGGTGGCGAAGTACGGGGAGATGTAGCCCTTGTCGAACTGCATGCCCTCGACGGTCTCGATCTCGATGCCGAAGGTCGGGGACTCCTCGACGGTGATGACGCCGTCCTTGCCCACGACCTCCATGGCGTCGGCGATCTTGGCGCCGATCTGGGGGTCGGCGGCGGAGATGGTGCCCACGGACGCGATCTGGGCCTTGGTGTCCACGTCGTGCGCGGAGGCCTTGAGCTGCTCGACCACGGCGTCCACGGCCTTGTCGATGCCGCGGCGAATGGCCAGCGGGTTGGCGCCGGCGGCCACGTTGCGAAGGCCCTCGTTGACGATGACCTGGGCGAGCAGGGTCGCGGTGGTGGTGCCGTCACCCACGGTGTCGTTGGTCTTGGTGGCGACCTCCTTCACCAGCTGGGCGCCCATGTTCTCGACGGGGTCCTTGAGCTCGATCTCCTTGGCGACGGAGACGCCGTCGTTGGTGATGGTCGGCGCGCCGTACGGGCGCTGGAGGGCGACGTAACGGCCCTTGGGGCCCATGGTGGTGGTGACGGCCTCGGCGAGCGTGTTGACGCCGGCGGCGAGCTTGGAGCGGGCGTCCGCGCCGAACTTGATGTTCTTGGCCATGAAATGACCTCCTGGAATTGCGGCCGGCGGTGTGCCGGCGGGGTTATCGGATAAGCGGTGGTGCCGAGCTAGGGGCTAGTCCTCGATGATGGCGTAGATGTCGTCGCCGCGGAGGAGCAGGAAGTCCTCGCCGTCGACCTTGATCTCGTTGCCGCCGAACTTGCCGTAGAAGACGTTGTCGCCCACCTTGACGTCCATCGGGATGCGGTTGCCGGCCTCGTCGCGTCGACCCTCGCCGACGGCCACGACCTCACCCTTCTGCGGCTTCTCCTGGGCGCCCGAGGAGATGTACAGGCCGGACGCGGTCTTCTCCTCCTTGGGGGCGGGCTTGACGAGCACGCGATCTCCCAGCGGCTTGAGGTTCATGCCATTCCTCCTTACTGTTCGCGCCCACGGATGGGCGCGCGACCGACCAGCGCATGGCAGGGCGGCCGCTCGGGTTCCATTGCCAGCTATGCTACCCATCGCCGATGGCTCTCACAAGTGCCGGTGAGAAAATCTCCATGCACCGCACTTAGATTTTCTAGCAGAAGCAATGTAGAGACAGGGCGTCGCAGGGTTCTGTTGGGCGTGTACCCGAGGAGAATCAAGGGCGTCTGGCCTGCACAAAGGCTCCGCGAGGCGCCGTGCGCCCGACAGCCGTGACCGGCGCCGACGAGAGCGCCGCCGCAGGCTCAGCCGACACGTTCGGGGACGGGTGGGTCGTCGCCCTCGGTCGTCACGGCCGCAACGCTTCGGCCTGGGCGAGCCAGAGACGGGCCGAGGCGTCGCTCGGCATGCGGAGGTCGCCGCGCGGGCTCACGGCCACGGAGCCCACCTTGGGCCCGTCGGGAAGGCAGCTGCGCTTGAACTGCTGGGCGAAGAACCGCCGGTAGAAGGTCTGGAGCCAGTGGAGCACCACGACCGGGTCGTAAGCGGCCTGCTCGCCCGCCTCCGCCGGCTGCTCCACGAACGCCCGCAGGGCGAGGCGGTAGACCTTGCGCGGCTCGAACCCGCAGCGGAGCACCTGGTACAGGAAGAAGTCGTGCAGCTCGTAGGGGCCCACGAGGTCCTCGGTGCGCTGGGCGATCGTACCGTCCTCCTCGGCGGGGAGGAGCTCCGGCGAGACGGGCGTGTCGAGCACGTCGAGCAGGACGTCGGCCAGCGCGGCGTCACCGGACGCGCGGCTCTCGTCGGCCACATGGCGCACGAGGTGCCGCACGAGCGTCTTGGGCACGCCGGAGTTCACGGCGTACATCGACATGTGGTCGCCGTTGTACGTGGCCCACCCGAGCGCGAGCTCCGACAGGTCGCCGGTGCCGATCACGAGGCCGCCGGCCTGGTTGGCGAGGTCCATGAGGACCTGGGTGCGCTCGCGGGCCTGGCTGTTCTCATAGGTGACGTCGTGGACGGCCTCGTCGTGGCCGATGTCGGCGAAGTGCTGGCGGACGGCCGCGCCGATGGGCACCTCTCGGAGCCGGCACCCGAGGGCCCGCGACATGGCCGTCGCGTTGCCGTGCGTGCGGTCCGTGGTGCCGAACCCGGGCATCGTGACGGCGAGGATGCCCTCGCGCGCAAGGCCCACGAGGTCGAAGGCCCGCGCCGTGACGAGCAGCGCGAGCGTGGAGTCGAGGCCGCCCGAGACGCCCACGACGGCCGTGCGGGAGCCCGTGTGCTGCAGGCGCTTGGCAAGGCCCCAGGCCTGGATCGTGAGGATGTCCTCGCAGCGCTCGGCCCTGGTGAGCGGGTCACTCGGCACGAACGGCCGCGGGTCCACCTGGCGCGTGAGCCGCGACTCGCGAATCGGCAGGGAGAACGGGACCATCTGGTAGCCGGCGGCCTCCGGCGAGGGCGCGGTCACGTACGTGGACATGCGGCGGCGCTCCTCGTCGATAAAGGCGAGGTCCACCTCGGCCATCGCGCCGGCGTTGCGGTCGGGGCCTCCCGAGAAGGGGGCGGCCTCCGCGAGGATGCGGCCGTCCTCGCAGACGAAGTCGTTGCCGGAGAAGACGACGTCCTGGGTGGACTCGCCCCAGCCGCTGCTCGCGTAGGCGTATGCGCAGACGAGACGCGCGGACTGGCCGTTCACGAGCTGGCGGCGGTAGCTGGCCTTGCCGACGAGCGCGTTGCTCGCGCTGAGGTTGCAGACGACCGTGGCCCCGGCCTGAGCGAGGCCGATGGACGGCGGCTCAGGAACCCAGAGGTCCTCACAGACCTCGACGCCGATGCGCAGGGACGGCTCGTCCTCGTCGCAGAACACGAGGCCCATGCCAAATGGCACGTCGCTCTGGCCGGCGACGCCGATGCGCACGGGGGCGAGCCTTCCGGGCTCGAAGTAGCGGCCCTCGTAGAACTCGTTGTAGGTGGGGATGTGGCGCTTGGGCACGACGCCCAGCACGCGGCCGCCGCAGGTCACGGCGCCCACGTTGTAAAGGTTGCCGTTCACGGCGAGCGGCAGCCCCACGACCGCGATCACCGGAAGCTCCGCCGTGCGAGCGACGAAATCGGAGAGGCCCTGCTCGGCGGCCTCGACGAGCGCCGTCTGGAAGAAGAGGTCGTTGCAGGTGTAGGCCGTGACACAGCACTCCGGGAGCACGACCACCTGGGCGCCCTGCTCGGCGGCGTCGGCCGTCACGGCGACGCAGGAGTCCACGTTGAAGGCGACGTCGGCCACGCGCAGGCGCGGGGTGAGGGCGGCAACGGAGACAAAACCGTCGTTGGTCATGGAAGGCTCCCTTCTTCGCCTGTCGCTAGGCGTCGAAAACGTGCCGTGCGCCAACGTAGCAGGCCAGCACGCGGCAGTCGTGGAGGGACTCGGGGCAGATGGCGAGCGGGTTGCGGTCCACCACGATCACGTCGGCCAGCCGGCCGGGCTGCAGCGTGCCCAGTTCTTGCTCGCGGCCCTCCGCCTGCGCCGAGCCGAACGTGAGCGCGCGAATGGCCTGGGCCATGGACACGCGCTGCTCGGGAAGCCAGCCCCCGGCCGGGTCGCCGGCGGCGGTCTGGCGCGTCACGGCGTCGTGCAGAATCGCGGCCGGGTCCATCGGCACGCAGGGGGCATCGGTGCCGAAGGCCATCTTCGTGCCCTGGGCCAGGTAGTCGTGGAACGGCCACATGTAGCTGGCACGGAGGTCGCCCAGGTCGCGCGCCGGCTGCTCGATGTCGATCACGATGTGCTGCGGCTGCACGGACGCGACGATGCCGGCCCTCGCCATGCGCGCGACGTCGCTGCGCCCGAGGTTCTCGAGATGCTCCAAGCAGAAGCGGCCCTGGCGCGGCTGGCCGAAGCGGCGGACGGCCTCCTCCATGATGTCGACGCCCGCGTGGACCGCCGCGTCGCCGATCGTGTGGATGCGCACCGCAACGCCCTCCGCCGCGGCGGCGAGCACGAGGTTGCGCATCTCCTCGGGCGGCATCGCGGGATGGCCGCAGTCGCCGGGGAACGCGGGGTTCGCATAGGGCTCGAGCAGCCACGCGGTGTGCTGGCTCGAGACGCCGTCGAAGAACTGCTTCACGCCGGGCGCGCGGAGCATGGGACCTGCGAGCCGCGCCTGCAGGTCCTTGATGCGCGTGAGGTCCCCGTCCAGAGGCAGCGTCGGAAACAGGTGGCCGCGCACCGTGAGCCGCCCCTGTGCGAGGAGCGACTCCCAGACGTCGTCGAGCACCATGTCGCAGCCGGGAATGGCGGAGAGGCCCATGTCGCTCACGGAGGTCACGCCGCGGCGGTTGAGCTCGCGCATCCACGCGGCCATGACCTCTTCCTTTTGCTGGCGGGTGAGGGTCTCGAGCACCTTGGCCATGTAATACATGCCGGCGCCCTCGCGCACGACGCCCGTCAGGCGCCCGTTCTCGTCACGGTCGAAGGAGCCCCCGGCGGGCGGCACCGTGTCGTCCGTGATCCCGAGCGCCTTGAGGCCGGCCGTGTTGAGCCAGATGGTGTGCGAGTCGCCGGAATAGAACACCGCAGGTCGCGCCGGGAACACCGCGTCCAGCGACAGCCGCGTGGGCGCGATGGGCGACTTCCACAGCGCGTCGCGCCACCCGTGGCCGATGGCCCAGGACCCGTACGGCTGGTTCTCGGCGAACTCGTAGAGGCGCCACGCGCAGTCGATCTCGCCGGTGCCGCAGTACTCGATGGCCAGGTCCGACGGGAAAAGCGCAGCGTGGAACACGTGCTGGTGCGCGTCGTTGAGGCCGGCGCAGATGAAGTGGTCGCCCCAGTCCTCGATGGTGGCGCCCGGCCGCACGAGCTCGCGGACCTGGTCGCGCGGAATGACGGCCTCGATGCGGTCGTCCTCGCACACGAGCGCCAACGGCCGCGTGCGCGGCGAGAGGCCGGTGAACACGTGGCTGGAAGTGATGACCCGCTGCGTCACGGCGCTCCCCTCTTGATAGGACGACAGTCAAAGAGTCTAGCCGTTTGGGCGCGTGACCCAAAAATGGGCGGCATCGCTGGCGACGGATGCGGGGCCTGGCCGAACCCCTTCATCGCCCGCGCGCCCCAGCGCTATCATCGAGAAACCGTGCCGGCACCGGCGCCGGCCTTGAGACCGGGAGGATCCATGGCAGACACGCCACGTCAGTTTGTCGCTGTTCTCGACTTTGGCGCCCAGTACGGGCAGCTCATCGCCCGCCGCGTCCGTGACCTCGGGGTCTACAGCGAGATCGTGCCCTGCGACATCACCGCCGAGGAGCTGGCGGCGATGGGTCCTGCGGCCATCATCCTTTCCGGCGGGCCCGCCTCCGTGTACGCCGAGGACGCCCCGGACATGGACGCCGGCATTCTGGACCTCGACATCCCGGTGCTGGGCTTTTGCTACGGCGAGCAGATCATGGCCCAAAAGCTGGGCGGCGAGGTGGCCCACGCGGAGACCGGCGAGTACGGCCCCGCGCAGCTCATGCGCCTCGGGTCCTCTCCCCTGCTCGACGGCACGCCCAACGAGGTGCAGACCGTCTGGATGAGCCACCGCGACTACGTGTCCGAGGCCCCCGAGGGCTTCATGGTGACCGCGAGGACCGAGAGCTGCCCCGTCGCCGTCATGGAGAACCCGCGCCGGCGCCTCTATGCCACGCAGTTCCACCCGGAGGTGCGCCACACGGAGCACGGCGAGCGCATCCTGCGCAACTTCCTCTTCGACATCGCGCGCCTCACGCCGGACTGGGCCATGGACAACTTCATCGACGAGAAGGTGGCCCAGATCCGCGAGCAGGTGGGCGACAACAAGGTGATCCTGGCCCTCTCGGGCGGCGTGGACTCCGCCGTGGCGGCCGCGCTCGTGCACAAGGCCGTCGGCGACCAGCTGACCTGCGTGTTCGTGGACCACGGACTGTTGCGCAAGGGCGAGCCCGAGACCGTCGACGCCGTGTTCCGCGACACTTTTGGCATCCCGCTCGTGCACGTGAACGCCCAGGAGCGCTACGCGGAGCTGCTCGCCGGCGTGGACGACCCCGAGCAGAAGCGCCGGATCATCGGCACCGAGTTCTGGAAGGTCTTCTTCGAGGAGGCCCAGAAGCTCGACGGCGTCACGTACCTCGCGCAAGGCACGATCTACCCGGACATCATCGAGAGCGGCGCGCGCAAGACCGGCGGCAAGGCCTCGACCATCAAGAGCCACCACAACCTGATCCCGTTCCCGGAGGGCGTGCACTTCGACCTGATCGAGCCGCTCGACCACCTGTTCAAGGACGAGGTGCGCGAGCTGGGCTGCGAGCTGGGCCTGCCGGACGAGGTCGTGTTCCGCCAGCCGTTCCCGGGCCCGGGGCTCGCGATCCGCATCATCGGCGACGTGACGCCGGAGAAGCTCGAGATCCTGAAGAACGCGGACGCCGTGGTGCGCGAGGAGCTGGACGCGTACAACGCGCGGCTCTTTGAGGAGACGGGCGAGCGCAACAGCGCCCACAGCTGCTGGCAGTACTTCTGCGTGCTGCCGGACATCAAGAGCGTGGGAGTGATGGGCGACGAGCGCACCTACGAGCGGCCGGTCATCGTACGCGCGGTGGAGAGCCAGGACGCGATGACGGCGGACTGGGCGAAGCTGCCCTACGAGGTGCTCGGCAACATCAGCCGGCGCATCGTGGACGAGGTGGACGGCGTGAACCGCGTGGCCTACGACATCACGCCGAAGCCGCCCGCGACCATCGAGTGGGAATAAAATTTCGCACAAAGCACTATTCCACACTCCAACCCGAAACATAACGAAACCGCAGGTCAGAAGTGGTGTGTTCGAGAAATCGGCACACCACTTCGCTCTGAAAGAAAGCACTCCTTTCGGGATTATTCGTACCGGAATTCGTACCACCCCAGCGCCACCATTCACGACGCGGGCACTGAGAGGAGATTAGAAAGATGATTAACGAAGAGAAGATGACCGTACTCACCCAGGCCGAGGACATGGCGTACTTCCGAGCAGACCTCTGTTGCTACTCGCCCGAGAGCTACACGCTCGAGGAAAAGAAGGAGATCTGCAATGACATGATGAGCACGAGCAAGGCAGTGCTCGACGCCATGCGCGAGGACTTCGAGCAGCTGCCCCCGGATGCGAGGGCCAAGCTTCTGGACATGCTCTGCGCATCCGGAGTCGAGTCGCCCCAGTGGTGGTGGGACGTGTTGGTTGGTGAGGGCGACCCGCTCTACCGCGAGCTCGAGCCCCTGAGCTAGTTCAGGTCCACATAGGTACACGGAGAGCCGCTCGTCACTGCGACGGGCGGCTCTCCGCTTCTCATTCGTCCTCATGGCGGTCGCGGATGCCCTCGAACATCTTGAACACGGGGACCAGCGGCAGGAACAGGATCAGCAGCAGGAAGCACGCGACATCCCCCAGGAGCCAGCCCACCTGGTCCGCGATGAAGGCGAGCCTGCGCCTCATGACAGCATCTCGTTCACGCGCGCCTGCACGATCGAGTAGTAGGAGCCGAGACGACGCCTGCGCTCGTCGCCGTTGCCGTAGTCGCCGCGGATCACGGCCCGAGCCATCGCGTCGACGTCCATGGAGGTCGAGCTCGAGCCCGAGCCGAGAAGAATCTCGTTCACGCGCCGTTGCACCGCGTCGTAGTTGGAGCCCAGGCGCCGCTTGCGTTCGTCGCCGTTGCCGAACTCGCCGGCGATCACGCGCCTGGCCATGGCGTCGACATCGATGCCAGAGCCGCCGCCAAGCAGGATTCGGTTCACCTCCGCCTGGACTTCGTCGTAGCGGTCACCCAACGCCGCGCGCCTTGCATCGCCATTGCCGAACTCGCCGGCGATGACCCTCTCCGCAAGCTCTGACACGTCGCCGGAGGGCGCACCAGAGCCGGAACCACCCGGCGCGCCGCCCTTGTCAGCCTTGCCGTTGTAGTGGAGCACGCCGTCCCAACTGCCGGAGTAGTAGTCGTGGACCCAGCTCTCGCGCCCGGTCTGGTCGCCGGCCTCGCCATCGATGCCGCCGGTCTCAGAGATGCTGAACTCTCCCAAGAGGTCGGCCGCGCCGTCGTTGCGGATGCACATGGCCGTGTGGTTCTCCTCGTCGAGGTAGATGTCGCCGCGAGACGCGTTGAACGACATCGGCTCCCATGAGAAGAGCCCCGAGCCCACGAACATCTCGCGCATGCCGCCGGTCCAGTTGTAGCGCGTGATCAACCCGTCGTAGGGAGAGCCCGCAAGCGCCAGCTCCCATGCCTCGCACACAGCGGACGAGCAGTCGCGGTCACCCTTGGTCACCTTGATGGTGCCGGCGTCGGTATTCACGCTGCAGTGTCCGGAGGTGCCGTGACGCCCAGGTTGTGAGTATCCGTGCTCAGGGCAGGAGCAGAGGTGCTCCATGATTTGTGCCGCCACGTTCGCTCTTGAGATCGTCACGGTATCCGCCTCCTTCGTGCCAGCGAAGGCGCCGGCCACCGCGCAGAGCCTCCGCCAGTCGTCGTGCGTGCCGTAGAAGAGGTCGAGGTCCAGGTGCCCGCCGTAACCGGGGATCCGCCCGGTTCCCGTGTACTGGAAGATGAGCGGCGAGTCCCAGGCGCCGAAGTCCCAGCCGTCGGTCCAGGGCTCGCTTACGAAGCCCGTGTCCTCGTAGTTGGGGTACTGCGCCACCCAAAGCGGGTACGCCTTGGCCACGCCGGACCAGTCGAACGAGAAGAGCACGCTCTTGCTCGTGTAAATGCCAGGCGTGACGCCGGTCTTGGCCTTCACGCGGTCAAGCCACCTCTTTGCCCAGGACGGCCCCAGGTCAATCGCGTCGGCCTCCCAGTCCAGGAACGGAATCGCCTTGCCGATGTAGGGCCTGAACGCGTCGATGAAGTGGTCTGCCTCCGCCTCGGCAGATCCCTCGTAGCCCCGGTCACGCGCGTAGTGGTAGCAGCCGAGCAGCTTGCCGGCCGCCAGCGTCTCGTCGGCGTGCCGGCGGAAGCACTCGTTGGAGTAGCCCGCGCCGCCGGTCGCCTTCACGATGACGAAGTCGCAGGTGCCCATGTTGGAGACGACAAGGTCGTCCTGCCAGGATGAGATGTCGATGCCGTTAAGCCCCACGGTTGGCACCGCCCTTCGGGATGACGATGTCCTCGTCGCCCCCGCCGAGAGCGGCCATGATCGGCGAGAGGACCGCCATCACGAGCGCCACCACCAGGCCCCTCACGCTCGGGTCCAGAACGCACCAGCCCATGATCAGGTCGATGTTGGCGATGACCACGCCCAAGACTCCCTGCACGATCGTGCGCGCCAGGCGCCAGTACCACTCGTTGCTTGCCAGAAACTCGTTCATGTCAGCCCACCTTTCCCTTCAAGGACTCGATGTCGTGCTTCGCGACAGCCATCTCCTGTTCGAGCACGTAGGTGCGCTCCAGGACCTGGTTGTGCTTCTCGACCTTCTCCGTGAGGGCGTCGAGCTTGACCTCCATGACGGCTCTGCTCTTAGAGTTGGAAAGGATCACCCCAATCAGCGTCACGACACCGGTAATGCACGCCACGATGATTGACTCCATAAAAGAACTGCCTCCCGAGATCGACTTTTCGTCCTCGGGAGGCAGTGTCTAATGACGTCACAAGGTCAATTTGTTTACGCTTGGCAAGGTTATTGATTGCTGTTTCTTGATACCACTGGTTCGGAATGCAATAGTTAAAAGAACCGATCCTAAATAATCACCGAATAATTGAACCTTTCATTGTCTGTTACCGTCCCTTTGCGGAAGGAGATTCGTTATGAAAAGCAAAGTGGCTGCTAGGGTTCATTTGTTTTCCGCCGTGCTTACGCTAGCAATACTAGTGGGATTGGCTGGGTGCTCAGGAACAACGGGAAGTTATTCAAACGGTGGCATGGATACTCCTACCGCAACAACAAAATACGGAAAACTATATGGGGAGTTCGGGCTTAATACAGACTTCACTCCCGATACTCCCAACTTTAAGGATGTAACCTATAAGATCACTTCCATCGAAAGGTCGAGGAATCTTCTTAGTGTTACTGTTCAGTGGACATCTCTGAAGGACGGCGCTACTCCCGCATTGGCCCAAAACATGACTGTTTATGACGATGCCGGACATGAGTGTAAGCTTTCTTCTGGATTAGAAACCGGATCTGAAAAACTAAAGAAGGGCGCGAGCGATAGCTATGTGGTGCTCTACGAGTATCGGAGCAACGTATCGAAATACGAGCTATCTCTATCTGACGAATTCAACGAGCCCATGTCTTCATTTGGCATAAGCGTGGACGAGGAAACGGGTAAAGCTGCTCAGGAGAAGTAGGTTATTTGCTGGAACAACCGTAAGCACGGTTATTAGGCTGCGGTGATATACCCTGGCGTGCTCGCCGTGTCGATGCGGAAGTACGTGTATCCCGTTTTGTTGCTTGCCCATACAGTGCCGTTTCCGCCCACGAGCGACGTGGAGCACGAGTAGAAGCACTGCGAGCCCGAGATCCCGCTCGAAGGCAGCGCCCACGTCGAGTCCGCGTAGATGGTCGTGAGGTGCGAGCACCCCGAGAACGTGTAGAACAGGTCCGTCAGGTGCGATGGATCGAAGCCACGGAAGTCGATCGTCGTGAACGCGCACGAGCTGAACGTGTAGCGCATCGACCGCACGCCGCGCAGGTTTCCCAGGCCCGAAACGCTCGCGAGGTTCGTGCAGGTGTAGAACAGGTAGATCAGGTTCAGGTACGAGAACGTGGCCATGTCGGCCGCGAACGTCACGCTCGTCAGGTGCTGACGGTGGGTCGGGCCCGTCGTGCCCGTCCAGGGAGTGAAGCCGAGGCCCACGTACTTGCCGATCGCGCAGATGCGTCCGGAGGCACGGAGCGTGCGCGTCGGATCCGGAGACGAGCTCGCAGTCAGCACCGCCTCGCCGTCGTCGTAGAAGTGCGCCCAGAACCACGTGCGCGCATCGGCGTTCGGGTCGGTGAGCACGCCGCCGGTCCCGATCTTGCACACGCTCGCTCCGCTCGTGCTGGAGGGCACGAAGCCGTCCGCGCCTCCCACGAGCTTGTAGCACCCGTTGAACATGAGCGAGCCAGAGAGCCCCGTGTTGCTGAACGAGGTCGCGTAGATCGTCTCGAGCGAGGAGCAGCTGCTGAACATCTGCGCCGCGCTCGTGATGCCGCTCATGTTTTCGAATCCGGAGACCTCGGTCATGCTCTGGAAAGCGTTGAACAGGTAGTCCGCCTTCCTCATGCCGACCTGAGGCCAGGAGGTATGGATCACGACCTTCTTCACCTGCAGCTTGATCGAGTCATAAGGCCTGGCCGCTGCCGACGAGTATCCAGCTGGGTCGATCTCCCAGGCGTTGACGGGAACGCCGCCGGAGTAGCAGTGTCGCCCGTCCACGTAGTTGAACTCCAGGGTGCCGAGCGAGGTGAGAACGGCACGCGGCTTCAAGCCCACGTCCCATTCGAGCGCTAAGATGGCAGCAGCCATGTCTCCCGGCTGATACCGAGTTGAGAGCCCGTTCTGCCCGCGAATGGCGGCAGCGATGTCCGAGAACACCGACTCGGGCAGCACGCCGGACTCTAGCGCCATGTAAGGCTGCTCCTGGTAGTCGCCGGCGTCGGTGCCGTCGAGCGCCGACACTGCGGCGGCCATCTCGCGCGGCTTGTACAGCGTGGCCACGCCGGCCTTGTAGCGGATCGCGTTGGCTATGTCTGTGAGAATGGATGTCGATACGGTTCCAACTGCCATGGCCTAAAACTCCTCTTCCTCGAGGTTCGCCAGCGCCGCGATAGCATCGTCCACGTACTGCTTGGTTGCGTAGCTCGTCAGGTCGATCGAGAGCGTTCCTCCCGAGTACGAGAGCGGGCTCTGCGCGTTGATGGTGGGCGTCGTTCCCGCCGGCCCCTGCGGACCCTGCGGTCCCGTGGCCCCCGTCTCGCCCTTGAGGTTGTGGAAGGCGAATGCGAACGTCCTGGCAGATGCCGTGCCGCCGAGCGTGACGTTCACGGAGGGTGTGCCGGTAGAAGAGTCGACGGTGGCCGAGGCGCCGGTAATGGTCGCGTCAGCGCCCTCGTCGCCCGTCTCGCCCTTGGGTCCCTGCGGTCCCGTTGCACCGGTCGCGCCGGCCTCGCCCTGCGGTCCCGTCTCGCCCTGGGGACCGGTCTCGCCCTGGATCCCCTGGATGCCCTGCGGCCCGCGAAGATCGGCCGAGCTCGTGCCCGACGCGCTCGTCACGGTCAGCACCGAGCCGTTCCACGAGTGCGTGCAGGGGGTGCCGTCGGCGCCGGCAGGCCCCGTCGCACCCTGCGGTCCCGTGTTGCCGGTGTCTCCCTTCGGTCCCTGCGGGCCAGTGTCGCCGGTGTCGCCCTTCTCACCCTGGGGACCCTGCGGTCCGGTCGCGCCGGTCGCGCCGGTGTCGCCAGTGTCACCCTTCGGCCCTTGCGGTCCCGTGGCGCCAGTCAAGCCCTGGATTCCCTGCGGCCCCTGCTCTCCAGTGTCGCCCTTGGGCCCCTGCGGTCCAGTCGCACCTGTGTCTCCCGTGTCGCCCTTGTCGCCTTTCGGCCCGGTGAGGCCCTGGATGCCCCGTGGCCCCTGCTCGCCCGTGTCGCCCTTCGGTCCCTGGGGAACGGTCTCTCCGGTGTCACCCTTGTCGCCCTTCACGCCCTTGGCCACGTCTGCCGTGGTGGTGCCGTTCTTGTCGGTGATCGTGATGGTGCAGCCGCCCTCGGTCTGCGTGACGGTGGCCGTCGGGCTGAAACCGTCCGAGCCGTCGTAGTCGCCACGCTGCGCCGCCTCCTGGATGGCGGCCGCAACAGCGCTCGCGCTATCAGCTGCATCCTCGGCGGCCTCGGCCGCCTCGTTGGCAGCGTCGGCCGCCTCGGTGGTGATCTCGATCGCGCCCTCGTAGCGCTTGATGGTCTCCACGAACAGGGTGAAGCCGTCCTCGCTCTCGGTGCCGCCGATGATGACGGGCTCAACACGGATCGTGAACGCCCTAGTGGAGATCGACTTGTCGTCCCAGCTCACCATGCACTGAGCGTCGACCGCGCCCTCGGTCTCCTGCATTGCGGCCGGGTAGTAGACGACGTACTGGCCCAGGGACTCGTCGATTTCCTCCATGGGCTCGCATCCGCGCCTGCCGGTCGCCTTGTGGCGCCACAGGAAGTAGACCTCCGCGCCGGTCAGGTCGGCTGCCGCGCCTCCCTGGCGCACGTGGAGCTCGAGCCCGCGTCCCGTCGCATCGGCGGGAGACGCCACCAGGAAGTCGCCCAGGCGCTCGTCCGCCGAGTCCCATATCAACGTGTGAAGTCCGTATCCCTCGAGCATGGCGCCTCCAATTTCATAATCCAACTGGGGAAATCATCAGCTCTTGTCACAACCCGTCCGAGCGTTGCGCGGCAGCTCCCACGTGCCGGCATGCCAATGCCGCGCAACGTCCGGCCTCGTCCGCGGTGCGCTTCGCGCTCACGTGCCTGCAGGCTCGCAGGGCAGGTTGGCTCCAGCGCACCGCGGCCGGGGCCGCTCAATCAGTAATGCAGGGCATAAGGTATTAGAAGTCCAGGTCCGCGAGCTCGTCCAGGTCGTCGATCGCCTCGGTGACGGTCTCGGTCACGCGCTCGGTTGAAGCCGCGCTCGTCAGGTTGCCGTCGATGCCGACAACGTCGTTCTGCAGCGTGGCCACGTCGGCCGCCAATGCGCTCACCTGCTCGTAGTCGGCCTTCTGGACGGTGCCCACGGTCACGCGGGCAACCACCGTCTCGCCGAACGTGCGCACGCGCCGCACGATCCGTGCCGTCAGACGCCATTCTGGGTCACGCGACGTGTCGATCACGGCCACGGTGTCTCCTAGCTCGGCGTCGTCGCCGTCGAGCGCCGCCACGTCGATCTCGTAGCTCACCTTGGGCTGCGTCGCCTCCGCGAGGGCCCGCCGCGTCAGCACGATCAGCCGCTCGGGCTCGGTCACGTCGGAGAAGGTCACCTGCCCAAAGGAATGCACCCTGGCGGTGCGGTCGGCGTTCCAGCGGCCCCAGACCAGCTTGGCGTTCTCGTCGGCCACGTAGTTCAGCCCGCCGTTGATGTCCCCGAAGGTAAGCTTGCGCCGGTAGCCGGCCTTGTAGTTGCCGTCCTCGTCGGTGAAGGGCAGGCCCGCCCCGAAGCCGTAGAGCGCCGTGTACACGTCCTGCTCGAGAACCGTGCGCGTGCACCCGGCCATGTTCTTGCCGTAGGTGAATCGAAGGCCACGCCATTCGCCGCGCTCCTCGTCCAGGCGGATTGAGCGCGCGGCCACGCGACCGTTCGCAACTGTGATGACCGGTGTCACCTCGCCGCCCCAAACCTCGGCGACGCGCCGGAGCGCCCAGAGTGCGTTCTGGTGGTAGATGAGCGCCCCGGCGGTGCCGAGGGATGCGCAGTACGCGATCGACCATCTCGTCGGTGCGAGCACAGCCGTCAGCGCCTGCCGCGCCGTGCGGGAAACCAGCTGGGCCTCCTCGATGAAGTCGTCGAGCATCTCGCAGAGGGATGACTCGGCGTAGACGGAACAGAGCCCCTCCAGAGGCTCCTCGGTCCTCACGACCACGTGCTCGCGCCAGGTCTCGCCGTCGAGCCACAGAAGCCGGTCGCCCTTGGCAGGCACCTCGTAGCTGCAGAACTCGAGCGTGTCCTCGCCGTTGAGCTCCTCGGTGTGCACGAGCTCGCCGACAACGCGAAGAAGCCCGATGCGCTCGTCCCAGCGGTCGAACCAGTAGAGCGTCGGCACCATGCTCGCCATCACGCCCACCTCTCGGAGAAGCGCGTCTCCACATAGGTGCAGTTGGACGTCGATAGGATCGCCTCGCCAGGCTCCAGCGCGAAGAAGTCGCTCGCAAGCGCTACACAGTCACGAGCGTCGGTGTCGTTGATGCGCACCGTCTCGCCCTGGCAGTCGACGACGACGGCCTCGCCGCCTGAGAACCCGTAGTCCACGCGGATGCCGCGCCTGACTGCAGGCACCGACACCTGCAGGTAGGAGCCGGCAGCCGCAACGAGCCGGATCTCGGGCAGCGTCGGCCAGTTGCCGCCAACGTCGAAGCGGGCCGTGCGCTCCACGCGCTCGGCGCCCCATCCGATGGGGTCGAACAGGGTGAACGTCAGCTGGCACTCGCCGTCCTCGAAGAGGTTCGACCAGTCGGCCGCGCCGACGAGGATCACGTCGCGGTACTCGATCTCCGGGTCGTCGGGAAGAATCAGGTTGCCTCCGCCGGGCCATGACAGCCAGCGGCGCACCTTGGCCCGCATCTGCGCCATGCCGGTGAAGCCTGGGTTGTAGCCCATGTCCATGAAGAGTCGCACGGTCACGTCGACCGGCGGGATGTAGCCCGTGACGAGCAGCGCCCCGGCACGGCCGGGGACGCGCATGTACTCGGCGATGATGGGGTTCGCGGACCTCGCGACCACCTCCGCGCTGCAGACGTCGGAGAAGTCGTTGCCGGCGTAGACGATCGACCTCATGCGTTGCCCCTCGCTCTCCCGTAGGAGGACGCCCGACGCTGCGACTCGCGTGCCGCGCGGTCGTCCTTGCCGAAGGGCTTGGCCCGCTTCACGACGGGCTCGGGCGTGCGCCCAGCGCTGTTGACGCGCCTGGTCTTGTCGCTCATAGGCTCCTCACCACCGTAAGCCTCACGTCGAACTCGTACACGAAGCGGCCGGACCCGTCGCGCTCCTTGAAGGCAGGCGCCGTCGTGTCCAGGCCGCAGATGCGCCAGCTGCCGTTCTCGGCGACTGGCTCCCAGCCGTAGGTGCGGATCCAGCGCTCGCAGGCCTGGGCGTCCGCCTCGGCCTGGGCCTCGACCTCGCGCACGACGAGCACGGCGACAGTTACTGTCCCGCGCTCTTCGTCCTCCATCCGCGCCTCGCGCTCGAACCTGCCCTCGCGCACGACGATGGGCTCGGGGTCGTCGGCCGCCGACGGAACACTTGCGAAGTAGCTTGCGAAGTCGCCCTCTAGCAGGGCCTTCACGATAAGAAACGAAAGCTGCAAGGAGAATCACCTCACCTTGAGTTCCCAGTGGTGCACGCGCCCGAACAGGTCGCAGCAGGCGTGCGATTCGGTCACGTACATCGAGCGGCCGCCAACGGCCACCCTCGATCCCGCCACGACCTCGAACGCTCCGATGGAGTTGACCGCATCGACGAAGACGGTCCCGCCGCCAGCGTCCGCGCTCCTGTGGTCGTCGTCCGAGACCCTCTGCGTCCGCTCGAAGCGCACGTTGCAGATCAGCTCAGGCTCGTCGTAGGTGCCGTCGGGAAGCGGCGCCCGCACGGTCATCGTGTCGGGCAAGGCCGAGCGCGGTATCGGGCGGATCGACCTCATCAGCAGACCCCCGTGAAGGCCATGCCGGAGAGCCCCAGCTCGCGCAGCGCCGCGGCCGTCGCCAGCTCCTCGCCGGTCGTCTGCTGCGATGCGTAGTTCTTCACGCTGAACTCGCCGATTTGGAAGCCCCCGACCTCGCCCGCGCCGTACTCGGCGAAGGCGTCGACGGCCGCGCACACGGCGCGCTTGAACACGTTGCAGGTGGTCGTCGCGCCCTTCGCGGCGCAGAGCCACTTCACGTGGCTGTCCGCGATGGGAAGAGATGCCGCGAAGGCGGCCTCAGAGAGACCGCCCCCGTAGGTCTGCGAGTAGAACTCGTATGTCACGGTGGACGCCACGGCTACTCCGTGGAGGCCGAGACGTACACGCCGTCGAGCTTGTTGTCGAAGAGCTCCACGATGCCGTACTTGCGATACTTCATCATGTAGCTGTCCAGCGCCTCGAGCTCGTCCGGGGAGAACACGCGGCTCGCCACGTGCTTGTCGAACTTGATGACCGCGCTGCGCTCCACGACCATGAAGTTGATGTCCAGACCGGGCGTGGTGGTCATCTCGTAGTAGGTGCCCAGGTTGGCCTTCACGGGGCTCGCGACCTCGGTGTACACGTAGGGGCTCGCCGAAGTGCCGGACCCCGAGCGGGTGTAGTACGTCTTGCCGGAGTCGACCTCGGTGTCCGTGGTCAGCTCGTAGGTCGCTACGCGCTTCTGGTAGCCGAACTGGTCGTCGTCGCCGGAGAGCAGGTCGATGGCCGTGTAGAAGCGCACCTGCGGCACCTCCACGATGCGCGAGAAGCGCTCGAGCACGCGGTTGGAGCGGTTCGGGTTCGCGTAGGAGAAGTCGTCCAGGACGCCCTTGAGCGTGGGCGTGATGAACAGGATGCGGCTGCCCAGAGTCACCTGGTTCTCGTCCATGGCGGAGGTCACGGTGCGCAGGTCCTCCAGGATGTCCTCGGCGTCCGCGCTCGCGTAGCTCTCGGACTCGACGGTGACGCCCGTGTGGCCCGCGATCTGCGCGAAGGTGAAGGCGTCGGCCTCGGGTGCCACCTGCGTGCGCTGGAGCTCGGCGCCTGCTTCCACGAAGCAGTCGTTCACGCCCGCCTCCTCGACGTCCATGACGTCTGCGAAAAGGCGGATGCCGCGGTCGTAGTTGAAGGTCTTGGTCTCGAACTCGTAGGTGATGGCGCCGGTCTTGTAGCCCACGTTTCGGGTGTAGTTGCCGAGACCGGTGACGGAGATCTTCGGGATGAGGATCTCCTTCGCGTTGTGCCCGGCGCGGACCATGCGGCGGCCGGAGTTGAGAACGCCCGAGACGGACGCCCTCTGGTACACCTCGTCGATGACCGAGGTGTAGTTGCGTGCGAATGCGATGTTGTTGCTAGGCATTGCTTAGCCCTCCTTCTTGGTGTCGTCATCGTCGGTGAGTCCCGCGATCTCGCGCCAGTGCTTGAGCGTCTTGCCCTCGTCACTGGCCGCGCCCGCGTTCGGCAGGCCGGTCGTGCCGGAGCCGCCGGCGTTGCCACCCTTGGCGTGCTTGCCGCCGGCCTCGAAGAGCCAGGGCTCGGCTTCCTTGAGCTTGTCCACGTCGTTGTCGTGGTCGGAGAGGAGCGCACGCGCCGCCTTCACGTTGCGCACGCCCGCGAGCTGCAGCTTGAAATCGATGCGGTCGGACTCTCCCTGGGCCTTGAGCTCGGCAATCTCGCCGCGCAGCTGCTCTGCCGTCTCGGCGTTCTTTGCCGCCTCGGCAACCTGGGCCTCAAGCGAGGCAATCTTCTCGTCGCGCTCGGCGATCTGCTTCTCGTAGTCGGTAGCGTCGCCGCCTACCTGCGACTGGCCCTGTTGCTGCGTTTCCTGCTGCTCTTGGCCCTGCTGCTGCGACGCGTCCTGCGCACCCTGCGTGGCTTCCTGGCTGCCATTGGTCTCACCGTCCATGTTTCCTGCCTGCCTTTCGTCTCGTAAGGCGGGCAGAGACGAACAATGCCCGCACCTTTACCGGTACGGGCATCGTCGCAGCGTGTCACAAGTTGGGGCGCATTTACGCCAGCGTAGGCACCCTGTCCTTTTCATCAACCTCTTCGTTCAGGGCCTTTAGCTTTGTGATCGAAACTTGGTACTGGCCGTTCTTCGGCCTAGCACGGCCCTCGAACAGACTCCAGACTGGCTGGCCAGGTCCGTTGTACACTTCGTTTATCTCACCGTCGCCATCGATCTTGAGGACAATCAGGTAGTCAGGATTCTCGTTCAAGGCGACGCTGCTGCGCTGTGTGGCCTTGACTTGCACGAGTCGGCCATCAGGAGCCGTTCCGTCGTGTCTAGGAGTTGACGATATGAAGAGGTCGATGCCATATCTTTCGGCTGCGTATACCTCGCCGATGCTTCCTATCAGGTGCCCGTCAAGCGTGAAGTGGCGGTGCTGGTCACGATAATCCCGTTCAAGCTCACCGACGATGCCGTAAAGGCGTCGGATGGTTTCGGCCAGCTTCTTGCTTCTTGCAGTTTCTTCCATGGGCCTACCCCTCGCATCCCGCGAGCGCTTCGATCGTCTCGAGGAGTGACGAGACGCTAGTAGCGGCGTTGGACAGGTCGAAGAAGAACATGTCAACCTGCACGCCATCGCTACTCACATGTCTACCCTCAGGCATCATTCCCAGTTGAGCGCCCTCGTGCCATGGGTAGAGTAGGACGACGTGCTGCATCTCCTCACCATCGGCGCGGTATCGCTGCCCGTAAGCGTACATCTGGTGCATGTCTGCTACCGAGAGGTCTTTGGGACCGTAGACGCGCTTCCACTTAGTGTCGAGCACGACGCGGCGACCGTTGGCGCATTCGCAAAGGATGTCAGGACGCAGGGACACGCGTCTGCCTTCGAAGAGCCACTGCCCGGTAGCCTGTAGCTCGATGCGCTCGACGAGCGAATCGTGCAGGGCTTTGCGCTTGAGCAACCGACCGACGTAGTCCTCGAAGACCCTCTCCATGGGAAACAGCAGAGCGGTCGCCACGTTCTCGCCCTTGAACATCGTGAAGCTCTCGCCGCGCAGGAACACCCGGCACCAGGCGATCAGCGTGCCGTACGATCTAGTCGAACGGTCGTCAACGCACCGGGCGAGGTCGGCGTCGATGTTCGCGCATCGTCCGACCCCCTCGAAGGCGGGAAGGAGCTGGATGACCCGTCTCACGTTGCCGTTGTCGCGCGAGCTACGGCGCAGGCAGAGCAGCGTCGCCTTCACGAGCCTGTTCTCGGGCCGGTCGGGGAGGAGCTCGTCGTGCATGAGGTTTGTTATGTGCGCACGCGCCGCGCCCTTCCTGGATTCGCGGGAGAAGTCGATCTTGCCGCGAACGTACTTTTCCTCGGATTCCACTGCCACGTACGCAGAGCGGATGCCTCGCCTCACGAGGTCGGCAGCCTCGTCGAGGAACATGGAGATGAAGACCTCGAACAGCGGGGCCTTGCCGGTGGTGAGCCCGGTGCGGTCGAACGAGCGGAACGATACGTCGGTCCCCAGCTCTTCGAGCATTTGCGCGAACACCTCGCGGTCGTCGGCTCCAGACCCGGGGGCGATGTCAATCTTTGGCAGGACCTCGACCTGTAGACCGTCGCGGAGCTCCACCACGCCCACGTAGTTCTGCAGTTGTATGGCCTCGCCGATGCCCCTCGGTGAGCACAGTCGCATGAGTTCCAGCGGGCTGTCGCCCTCGCGGTTGGCGAGCGCGAACTCACGCAGCGCGGCGAAGCTGTTTGCACCGACGTCGTGGCAGTTGGGCCTACCCTTGTCGGCGGGGACGAGGAACTCGTACTCCCGGGCGACCACGTGCCTCCCGGCCATGGCCTAGTCCTCCCGCCCCGTCTTGTAGATGAGGGCGTACGCGTCGGCCTCGCGCGGCGCACGCCTCACGCGCCAAGACCGTAGGCGGTCGTACTCGTCGGCATCCTCTCCCCAGAAAACGCTCGCGTCGTGGCTCCGCTCGATGAAGCGGTCGGCTGCCGCACCGAGCACCGAACGGATCTTGGCGTAGTCGTCGAAGAAGTATTCCTGCAGGAGCGGTATCAGCCTGGTCTCGAAGGTCCTCGCCAACCGCTCGACCGAGGGTTCTACGGCGAGATCCATGAGGTAGGCGTGTCCCAGTGTGTGCTCACGGTCGTAGAGCAGCTCGATCCGCGCGTTCATCACTGCGAGCATGCGTGCCACGTCCACGCCCTCGACCTCGATGCCCGCGAGCAGCTCGGGCTCAGGCATGACCTCCACGAACTCGAAGCGGCGGCGAAGCGCGGTGTCCATGAGCGCGATGGAGCGGTCGGCCGTGTTCATGGTGCCCAGGACGTGAACGTTGCCCGGCACGCCGAACATCTCTCCGGAGTATGGCAGTCTTGCCAGGGTTTCCTCGGCGGCGCCTTTGCGCTTACTCGGCTCGAGAAGCGTTATGAGTTCGCCGAACACCTTGGACACGTTGCCTCGGTTGATCTCATCGATG
Source organism: Kribbibacterium absianum (assembly GCF_030067705.1). Lineage (GTDB taxonomy): Bacteria > Actinomycetota > Coriobacteriia > Coriobacteriales > Atopobiaceae > Kribbibacterium > Kribbibacterium absianum. The sequence continues at coordinate 574,544 of NZ_JASJEX010000002.1, read as the reverse complement.
ACAAAAACGTAGGGCTTGCTGGCTTGCGGTGACGCCTTCGATTCGTCGCTCATGCCCATCGCCTCGAGCAGCTTCGACGGGCTCACGCGCGTGAGCTCGTAGACCGTCTGCAGCGTAAGCGCCTTGCCACCGTTGAGCGGCAGGAAGTCGTTCTTCGCCACGCCGTCGAGCCACTGCGCGTCCCGCTTGCGCCTGGCTCCCGGCATACTCTCATCCCATTCGAAGTCTCCCGTCACGACGGCGACGTCGTAGCGGCTGCTCACGGCTCCTGGTATCACAACGAAGTCGCCTGGCTGCATCTCCTCCTGGAAGGCGTTGATGGCCCGCCTGTTCTGGTCGGAGAGGTCCTTCGAGTCGTCGACCTCGTCGGGGCTCACGTCATCCCAGCCCATGCGCAGGCTTCCCTCGGCGCGGCACCTTTCCAACAGATCGGCTACGCCGCCGGTTTTGAGGCCCATCTTCCACACGCGTGGGCGCGGGTTGCCGGGGAACCTTGGTACGCCGTCCTCAGCGGAGGCAACGGCGACCACGTCCTCCGCCGCCTCGCAGAAGTCGCGGAAGACCCCCTTGCGCAGCGGGTAGGTCACAACGCCCTTGTCCTCGTCGTACTCGGGGCGTAGACCCTCAATGAACTCCTCGTAGCCATATGACTGGTGGAAGGTGGTGAATCCGATGCGCCCCTCGGCGACCAGCCTGTCGTAGCGTTCGGCCACCTCCGCGAAGCCGTCGGGGTCGGACATCGCTTCAAGCACATCCTCAACGCGGCGCCCGTCGCAGATCGCCACGGCGTAGGCACGGGTCCGGTAGGTCTTGCCAGTGCCCGGAGGTCCGTACAAGATCATGTTCTTCGGGTACGTGACCCCTTCGAACGCTACCTCGTCGTCATCGTCCGTCGTCGCCTCGCCTTCGAGGAGCTCGGCCCAGTCGGTGTGCCACGTCTTCATGTAGCGCGACGCGTAGTATGCGATGTCCTGCAGCATGAGGTGGTGCGCCGGGTCGGCGGCGCGTTCCTCCTCCGTGAGCGCGCTGTCGCTGAGCGCCACGAGCTCGGCGTCCTTCATTAGCTCGGGCAGGACCGCGTCGGCCAGGCTCTCGTAGGTGAGGAACTTGGCGACCGGGTTCCCGGGCAGCTTCGCCCCGACGCACTCGGCGAAGTCGCTTCCCACGGTGGGCTTGAAGAAGTGGTACCTGTCGGGCATCTCGAAGGCGAGGTACAGGCTCACGGCAGAGGGAGTCTGGTGGCTTCCCTCAAGCGGCTTGTCGGCCGTCTCGTTGTACTCCTGTAGCACCGCCTCGACAGCGTCCACGAAGCCGGTGTACGCGTCGCGAAGCGGGCGCTCCGGGCTGAAGAGTACCTTGAAGGCGTCCCGTATTCCGTCCGCGTCGAAGTCGACGAGCTTGGAGAGGCGCCCAAATGGGTAGGAGAATCCGTTGCCCAAGAGTGCGCCCTGGCCTGTCGACGAGGGCTTGAGCGCCGCGCGCAGGTGCTCGGCGAAGTCTGTGCCTTCGGCCTCTATGCTCCAGTTGTCCTGGTAGGCCCGCGCGTCACGCCATTTGTAGGCCTCGTGGTCACCCTCCTCGTCGCCGGGCACCCGGAAGCGCGGAAAGTCCTGCTTGTACAGGTCAACGAGCCTAGCAAGCCTTTCGCTGCTAAATGTCGCGCGTTCTCTCACCTCGGCCTCGATAAGAGGCGCGTCGCCCTCGCCGATCCTGTTGATGGCTTCCGCCAGTTCAGGACGCAGCCGCCATTCGAACGAACCATGGCGAGATTTCCCTACGTAGCTTCCTACGCAGGTGACGGGCCAATACTTCCCAGCGCCCTCAATGTCGCGCGGGCTTATTCCGAGTTTTTTGCAGACGTTCTCGCCGAAGGTTGAAACGTTGTTGCTGTAGAAATTTGATCCGCGCCCGTAGTCGTCGTCGAGCTCGGCGCACGTCACTCCCTTGGGGTGCTTGGCGAGGCAACGCAGTGCCGTGAGAGTGTTGGCGGATGTGAAGCTCGCATCACGCAGCAGTTCCTCCCACTTGTCAGCAGAGATTCCCGGGTCGTACTCACTTGGCGCCGGGACCCATCCGCCAAGTTCCCACGCCTCATGAGATACGATGGTGAAGTCGGCCTTTGCCTTCTCTCGCACTTCATCGAGGAGCGCTAGGTACCCGTCGCCCTTGAGTGGAGTTGGGACGGAAACGTCGTAGCGGTTCCAGAGATAAGTACGCGTGTTGTTGTCGATGGGTAGGAAGGTTCTCGGCCTTGCCCAGAACAGGGCCATGGTCAGGTTCGCGTCGCCAATGTTGCCCTGTGCATGCACGACGTCGAAAAGCCGCATGAGCTCTGGCCGTTCGTCCCTATTGCCGTCGGCGTAGGCCAAGGCGCTGCGGAAGAGCTGCCAGTTGTGCCGGACTGTGTCGGGTTTGCCGTCCCAGTAGCGCCAACGCTGCGGGTTCGTGACGGGCAGGCCGTCAAAGTCGGTAGGCTCAGGCGCTTTCAGCCCAAATCTCTCGATAATCGTCTTCACGGCCTCTATGCGCTTGTCGAAGTTCTTCCTCTTCCCGTTGAACATGGAGAAGAACGTGAGCGGGTCCATCTGTTCGTAGTGCTCCCCGAGGATCTCTTCGACGACCTTGCAGAGTGCGTCCTGTCGCTCCTCGTATTCGAGCAGCATGGACGCGATCTCCTCGTAGACTGGTATCCAGCTAAACTTCGCCTCGCTCATTGGTGCTATCACTCCTTGTGCGTCGGTGCCGGTGGCTTACGCCGCCCTGGCTCGAAGTACTCGTATATCTTGTTCCAGCAAGCTGCTATCGACTCGTCCGGGTGGCTCGCGGGTAGGAGGCCGTAGAACTCGTTGAGATTGATGGCGTCATTCTTGGTCCTGCCTCGGATTCCTTCGGACAAATTCGATTTCCGCACTGGCCAATGCTGCATTTAGTTCTGCACCTTAAGCGCAACATCCTCACGGATCGCGCCGATAATACCTATCACTTTATCAAGTGCTTTTACGATTGCCTCACGTTCGTCCATAGGAGGTTCAACTAACCGCATGAACAGCACCCAGGCGCCTGTTCCACCCAAAACATCCTTGGCGGACCTCCGCAAGGCGGCAGGATACCGCAGCAGCAAGGAATTCGCAGCCGTTCTCGGCATCCCCGCGACAACCTATTCGCGCTATGAGCGCACCCTGGCAGACCCCGACAGCGGCATCCCGCTGCGCGCTGCGTGGGCCATTGCAGACAAGCTCCACTGCTCCATCGATGCGGTCGTTGGCCGCGACGGCGCCGACGACACGCAGGGCCGCGACCTCAATGCCGCGTACCGCACGCTCAGCGAAGGCGGCAAGGAGCGCTTCGACGAGTACCTGCAGTTTCTGGCCTTCCGCGACCAGCTCATCGCTACCCAGCAGGGCAGGTGATCGGTATGGCGGAGGTATCCGGCAACGGCACCATCTTCCAGATGGAAAAGGACAAGCCCAAGAACAAGTGCCGCAAGTGGCAGCTGCGCGTGTCTACGGGCCTCGATCCGAGAACCGGCAAATACAAGAAGAAGACCAGGGTCTTCAACGGCACATACACACAGGCGAAGGCCGCACTGCGCGACTTCATCGATGAGGTCGAGGGCGACCGGGTCCAAGGCAGAACGACCTACACCTTCGAGGAGTACGCCGAGCGGTTTCTGCAACGCCGCGAGCTCAACAAGGAGATCGCGCCGACCACGCTCGACCGCCAGCGCCAGCATTTCAAGGCGGCCAGCCGCCACATCGGCAAGGCCAACCTCGCCGCCATCACGCCCACCATGCTCGACGACATGTACATCGCCATGCTGGGAGGCGACACGCTCTCCGGCAAGCCGTCGGGCGGCTCCTACGTCAACGGCATCCATGACAACATCTCGCTGGTATTCGACCAGGCGATAAAGGAGGGGATTCTCGTGTTCAACCCGTGCCACAAAGCAAACCCGCCCAAGATGGACACCAAGGCCAAGCGGGCGCTCAGCCCGGCCCAGGCGCACAAGTTCATCGATTCGCTCGACCCGGAGCCCGACCGCGAGTGCGCGTACCTGCTCGCCATCACCATGGGTCTGCGCCGCGGCGAGATCTGCGGGCTGTCCTGGGGCGACATCGACTTCGACCGCAAGGTCGCCGACATCAAGCACTCCTACGACTATAAGGGCAACCTCAAGGCAACCAAGACCAAGGCTGGCACCCGCGTGCTGCCCCTCTCGGACAAGACGATGCAGATCCTCAGGGCGCACAAGGAGGCACAGTTCAAGCGCTACGCCCGCACCAACCAGTGGCGCAAGCCAGAGGAGGGCTACATCGAGCAGACCGAAGACAGTCCCGTCATTTCCGACAATTGCGGCACCCGCGTCCTGCCAACTAGCCTCAGCCGCTGGTGGACCGAGGACCACGCCAAGTACGGGCTCGACGGATGGTGCCTCCACGAGTTTCGACACACCTACCTCACCTTGCTCGCCATCCAAGGCGTGCATCCCAAGGTGATGCAGGAGCTCGCCGGCCACTACAGCTCCCAGATCTCCATGGATATCTACACCCATGTTAATATGGACTCCAAGCGCGAGGCCGTCGCTGCCGTCTCCGAGGTGTTCTGAGATGAAGGTTAAGAGCGACGCATGCAGCGTATTTTCCCTCTCCATAGTCCACGCCTGCAAACGCGGAGCACGATTTGTCCAAGATTTGTCCATGGACAAGCCCCGCCGCGTCGCTCACAAGAATTTTGAGTCATCTACCTGCGGCTTTGTGAATGGCAAAATGAATACCAGCTCAAAGATTCAGTTGAGTGGGAGTGATTCTCCAACCACATCACTTCGCGACAGTGCGCCCCACAAGGGCGCACTTCTCCTGGCGTTGCTGGCGTTATTCGTTCATTCCATTCAATATCCACGCCGCTCAGGGCGCGCCCCCGGGCGGCGTTTCTCTGGGGGCGCAAGCGCCCTGCGCGCGATTCCGGGTACAGGCTGAACGACCATGCACCGCGCGCCGAGCCACACGTCAACGGACCGGAGCGCCTGTCCCGTAAGGGAGCACGTTATGAGTCTTCAAACTGGCGAGGTGGTCGACCTCCACAAGGGGCACGCGCCCGTGGCCGGCTGCACCGTTTCCAGCGAGCTTATCGCGGGTGACCAGGTGAGCCTCACCTGCTTCTCGCTGGCGGAGCACACAGACATCAGTGCAGAGAGTTATCCCACCGATGCCTTGTACCTGGGGCTTTCTGGCGAGGTGCAGGTGACTCTGCCCGACGGCGCCAAGCCCCGCCTGCGGGAGGGCAGCGTTCTTGCCGTGCCCGCAAACCAAGCGACCGGCTTTGAGGCCTTGCAAGACGCCGTGTACCTGGAGGTGCGGAGCGCCGCCCCGCTGGCCCTGGGCCCCGAGCTGGAGGCTGGCCAGGCCTACGAGCTGCCTGACCTTGCCCCCTACGGCAGCGGGCAAATCGTGAACCGCGACATCGCCAAGAGCGACCACCTCAAGCTCATGGTCATGGCCTTTGACCAGGGCACGGGCCTCTCGCCGCACCGCGCGCCCGGCCAGGCCGTGGTGTTTGCGCTGGACGGCGAGGCCATTATCGGCTACGAGGGCGAGGAGCACCGCCTGCATGCAGGCGAGCAGTTCTCGTTTGCCAAGGGCGCCCTCCACAGCGTGACTGCGGTGACGCCCTTTAGGATGGCGCTGCTTTTGGCGCTGCAATAGACCAAGAGCCTGGGGCGGCAGTCCTCACCAGAGAGGAGAGTACGCACTATGCAACTGCGCGTGACAAGCCCGTATCAGACCACGGCCGAGAAGTTCTTTGGCCAGCTCAAGGCATGGCAGGTGGACGAGGTGGTGGACATCCGGCTGCACAACACCACGCAGCTGGACGGTTTTTCCAAATACCCGGATATCGCGTACTTTTGCGAGACCATCTGCCACGCGGGGTACGCGCACGACACGGACTTCTCTCCGGCGCCCGAGCCCATGAAGGAGTACGTGCATGGCGAGATAAGCTGGGAGGAGTTCTCGAGCGATTACCGACGGGCCATGGAGGCCAAGCACGCGGCCAAGCTCTTTTTGGAGCGCTACGGCCGTTTTGCCAGCGTGGCTGTGATAGGGGCCGCGACCAAGCAACGCCGCAGCCACTCGGAAGTGTTGGCAGAGCTGGTGGAGGCCGCGCAGCAGTAGCAGGGCGACAGCGTGACGGCAAGGCGCGACGGTCTACGCGCCCTCCCCTGTCAAGCGCTCAAACGCCACGGTCTGCTGCTTCATAGAGATTTCCATGCTCTAGCTGCGATGTGCTGCATCTGCCGTGTCGTATGGCCACCTTGGAGATGTGCACCTCCTTGGCGTTCTGTCCCTTTCTCGGGGTCGTCTAGGATGTGCTTGTTCTTGCTGACACGTGGCAGCCTGAAGGGGCGCCGGACGCTCGTCCCACCCACGGAGGACCCATGGCGCTGGACAACAAGCTTGGAATCGAAACCGACGTCGAACTCGCCCGCGAGGAGGAGCGCCTCACCAAGGCGCGCGCCCTTGAGCTGTTCGAGGGCGGCCTGCTCGATTCCTGCGAGGCGGGCACCTTCGCCGGCCTTGCAAAGATTCACGGGTACCTATTCCAGGACGTCTACGAGTTCGCAGGCAAGCGGCGCACCGTCAACATCGCGAAAGGCAGCTTCCGCTTCGTGCCCTGCCTCTACCTCGAAGGGGCTCTCACGGCCATCGACAAGATGCCACAGTCCACGTATGACGAGATCATCGAAAAGTACGTGGAAATGAATGTCGCCCACCCCTTCCGCGAAGGTAACGGGCGCAGCATGCGCATCTGGCTCGACTGCATCTTGAAAAGCGAGCTGGGGCAGGTCGTGGACTGGAGCCTCGTGAACAAGGAGGACTACCTGTTTGCGATGGAGCGCAGCCCAGTGCGCGACACCGAGATAAAAGCCCTCCTTGCTTCCGCACTCACCGGCGCCGTGGACGACCGGCAGGTGTATATGAAGGGTATCGACGCGAGTTACCGCTACGAGGGGTACTCCGCGTACAGGACGGAAGAATTCCACGGGCAAACGTAGGTTTGCGAACCGCGAACGGAACACTCCGGACGCCTCGCCCTGTGTGCCGAGACTCGGTCACGCTGCGTTGCGGCGTTGGCGCCCTCGTCGTGCCGGGCGCCGATCGTGAGCAACCTGCCCCTGGTTCTTCCTTCTCCGCGTGGCTTTCTGCACGGCTTCCGACCCGCGCCTACGACCGACCGTCGCGACCTCTCCGGACGCGCACGAAGAGCGCCATCGCCAGCGCGGCCACGCACCAGGCCACGACCACCGCGCACCAGACCTTGAACCATACGTCGGTCTCGGCGCAGGTGAGCAGGCACGCCACCAGAATCAGCACGCATGCCGCAATCACAACGACCTGGGCCATCCTATAGCGCCTATGGGCGGCCTCGCCTGGGGCAAACGGGTTGGACCTGTCGAGGAACCCCCGCGCTGCATCACGCCACGATTCGTAGGGCATGTCTTTCTTCTTTCATTCCGGGACGGCCGGCACAGAAGGCCTCGAGACCCGTCCTCACTTGGAGCTCGTCGTAGGCGAAACACGCAAGAGCCACGGCGACCTCGGAGAACGCGACCAGACGACACCTCTCGGCATCGGTCAGATTCGTGAAACTATTCTAAACCGCGTTTGACGCGCCGGCCCTGCCGTGCTCCGGCAGCGGTAGTTGGCGTTCCCCAAGAATCCGACCCGAATGAGGAAGCGTGACCGCGAATGAGGCAGAACAGGACCAGGGCAACGTCCCTCGTCCATCGCCTTGATACGACAAAAGCGCCGGCGCCAGGCCAACGCGGGCCGCGTCGGCGCTTGAGCATCTAGAGGGTAGCATGCCGCACATTCCCTATACTGAGTAATGTCTTACATCGTCGCTACAGGAGGTGACCCCATGGCATGTATGTCATCCGTTACTGTGCGGGTTGAGCCCGAGGACAAGCGTCAGGTCTCAGAAATCGTCGAGTACTACGGGTTCGACCTCTCCTCTGTGACCCGCGCCTTCTACAAGCAGATCATCAGGGAGCACCGCATTCCCCTCGACCTCGGGAGCCCGCAGCCAAACACCGACTCGGTCGAGTCGATCCGGGAGGCGGAGCGCGTCATCGCAGACCGCTCCGCGCGCTTCTCGAACGCCGACGACATGCTCACGGCTCTGAAGGCGTGACGCGCTCGCGCAATTGACGATTGCTTGAATCGGCCGCGCCCCCATGGTCTCTTGTTCTTGACGGCAGAAGGCGAGGAAAGGAGACGCCGTGGCAGTGCAGCAGGTGATCGCGGGCATCCGCCAGGAGAAGGGCCTCACGCAGCAGCAGATGGCGGAGAGCCTCTACGTCACGAGACAGGCGGTCAGCCGCTGGGAGACCGGGGAGTCCAAGCCGACGGTGGACATGTGCAAGCTCATCGCGGCCACCTACGGCGTGCCGGTGGCCGAGCTTCTGGAGATGCCCGAGGAGCTGGGCTGGTGCCAAAGCTGCGGGATGCCCTTCTTCAAAGACGAAGACCACGGCACCGAGGCGGACGGATCGCCCTCCGAGGACTACTGCTCCTGGTGCTACAAGGACGGCCACTGGATCGGCTGCCCCACTCAGGACGAGATGATCGAGCGCAGCGCGCCCTACATGGCAGAGGGCACCGAGATGAGCACCGAGGAGGCGGTGTCGTTCCTGGGCGCGCTGTACCCCACGCTCAAGCGGTGGCAGGCCTGAGCCGCAGCGGTGTCGCCCGAGCCAGACGACCCCTACGAGGCCGTCGCAGCAGACCGTTGCGGCGGCCTTCTCGTCGCTCCGGCCGCCGTCCCTCAAGCGGTGAACGCGGCGACTCGGCACACGGGAGCCATGGTCCGTTCGTATTCCAATTACTACGTTTGAACGTAGTTTCTTGGTGCTACTGCTCCCCCAGCTACGGTCATGCGTATGTTTTGGAACCCGCCACCCCGTCCCGCCCATGAGGACGAGCTTCTCAAACGTCTTCCCCTACGAGAGGCGACGCAGGGGGGTGCGCGTGGGCCGCGGTCCTCGCGTGCGTTCGATCGCGCATGCGAGGACCGCGGCAGTCGCCGCCCCGCTACAGGCTCTCGTCAAAGAACGAGGCAATCCTCTCGAACGGGATGAACTGGAAGTTGTCGTACAGGTCCGTGTGGGTGGCGCCCGGAATCACCGGCAGCTCCTTGTTGTCGCCCGTCAGCTTCTTGTAGGCGTCTTGCGAGAAGTACAGCGAGTGGGCACGCGAGCCGTGGATCATCAGCACCGGGTTCGCGATCTCCGAGGCCCAGGCCAGGATCGGCTGATTGAGCAGCTCTTGGAAGGAGACCGCCATCCAACCGTCCGTGGAGTTGAGCGAGCGGGGATGATAGCCGCGCTTGGTCTTGTAGTAGGAGTAGTAGCCCTTCACAAAGTCGGGCGCGTCATCGGGCACCGGATCCACCACGCCGCCGATGCGCTCCGCGTCCACGTCCTCGCGGTTGGACAGGTAGTCCACGGCCGCCATGAAATCCTCGGAGTTCATGGAAGGCGAGGTCATATAGCGCGGGGACCCGCCGGACTCGCCCGTGGTGGACGGGTCGAAGGCGATGGCCAAGAACCCACGCTCGGCCATCTCTTGCGCGTAGAGGCCGCTGGACTGCTCTTTCACCGCCCCGTAGGGGCCGCACACGGCAATGGCCGGGAGCCGGGTCTCCGGGGCGACGCGCTGCACTGCGGTAACGGAGAGAACGTGGCGTGGCGCCTGGACCGGGGGGGGCAGACTTCGGCGTGTTCATGTCCCAGCCGGGAGTCGAGGAGTACGACCGTCTGCGCCTGACGCCCACTGACGCCTTTGGCTTGCTCATGCCCGAAGGCCATCCGCTGGCCCAGCGCGAGACCGTGGCTCCCGAGGACCTTCTCAACGTCCCGCTCATTGTGTCGGAGGGGACACCGGACTCCGGCCCCTTGGCCGCATGGTGCGGGCCGACGCTTCCCCGGTTGAAGGTGGCGGGCACCTACTCGTTGGCCTTCAACGCTTCTGTGCTGGTAAGAGAGGGGCTGGGCTGTGCGATCGTGTTCGACCGGCTCGTGGCCGCAGGCCCAGGCACGGGGTTGGAGTTTCGGCCGCTGTACCCGCCAGCGGTGTGCACCATCGAGCTGACCTGGAGGCGCGACCAACCGATGACGCCGGCGGCACGGGCGATGCTGGAGTACTTGGGAAAGAAGATGCCCCGTGGGTTTTCCGATGGTTTCACAAATCGACACGGAAAACCACAATGGCCATTGACAATAGCTAGCATTCAGGACGATCATCCACCGACCGCCAGCAAGGGAGCAGTACATGGACGAGTACGTCTACGAAGACGAGCCCACTCTGGACGAAGAGTACTGTTATGCACAGGAGAGCGGCCCGACAACCGAGGCTCAAGCAAACGCGAAAGCCGAGCAAGCGGGCTATCAGCTAATGAAAGCGGCTGCAGCACTCCCCATCGTGCGCATAGACCGCGAATCATTCCTGCGCTCCGAGCTAGCAAAGCGTTGTCCCGACGTGGATATCGACCTAGCTGTGGCCACCACGCCGTTGCAAGCTGGCGTCTCGCCCGACGACATCGACCTCATGGCGACTGACGCCATCAACGTCGAGACCAATCGCTGTGCAGGAGTCTCGTTTTTGGCAGGGATCCCGGGAGGTCTCGGGATGCTCGCCACAGTGCCGGCCGACCTGACACAGTACCTGGGTCATGCCATGCGCGTAGAGCAAAAGCTGGCGTACCTGTACGGTTGGCAGTCCTTCATGGACGACAACGACCAGGTGGACGACCGCACCATCATGGAATTCACGCTGCTTCTTGGCGTGATGATGGGTGTGGGCAGCGCCGCCACCGCCCTTAACGCATTTGCCGCCAAAGTCGCCCAGCAAGGAGTGGCCAAAGCCATTGAACGCCAGGCGCTCACCAAGACCGTGTTCTATCCCGCGCTCAAAAAGGTTCTCCGGGTTGTCGGCGTCAACATGACCAAGAAGACCTTTGCTAACGCGGCGGGGAAAATGGTCCCCGTCGTTGGTGGGGCCATATCCGGAGGCATGACCTATGCGGCGTTTAAGCCATCGGCCATCAAGCTCCGTGAATACTTGCGAGGCCTCCCCATTTCGGGATTCGATCCGAACACCCCCATTTACCGCGAAGGGCCGACCATCGCCGAACAGGTGGGAACTGCCGCGCAAGGAGCCGCCAAAGCAGCTGCGCCCGTGGTTGGAGCAGCGGGCGCAGCGATGGCCGACGGCGCCAAAGCTGCGGGCAAGTTCGTAGGGTCTCTCTTCAAAGGGCCACGCGTTGACACCAAGCCAACTGCGGATCAACCGCAGGAGGATCCCGTCGAGACGCTCAAAAAGATGAAAGAGCTGCTGGACCTGGGGATCCTCACCCAAGAGGAATTCGACACCAAGAAGCGGCAACTGCTAGGGATTTAACCCGTCGCAAGCCTTGGCTCCCAACCCTCCTGGATGGCGAACGGGGCGCGAAAGGCGATTCCTAATTCCTGTGGCTCAGCCTTCCAGGAAGGCCCCCGTCTGGCGGTCCCACAGCTGCTCGTAGGGGCCGCCTGCCGCGACCAGCTCGGCATGGGGGCCGTCCTCCACGATCCGGCCGTCCTGGAGGACCACGATGCGGTCCAGGCTCGCCACCGTGGAGAGCCGGTGCGCCACAACGATGGAGGTGCGCCCGGTCATGAGGGTGGCGAGCGCCTCTTGGATCAGCCGCTCGCTCTCGGAGTCCAGCGCGCTCGTCGCCTCGTCCAGCACCAGGATCGGCGCGTCCATCAGAATCGCGCGGGCAATGGCGATGCGCTGGCGCTGCCCGCCCGAGAGCTTGACGCCGCGCTCCCCCACCATGGTGTCGAAGCCCTCGGGGAGCTTCTCGATGAACTCGAGCGCGTTGGCCTTCTCGGCGGCCCGGAGGACCTCCTCGGGCGCTGCCTCGGGCCGGCCGTAGGCAATGTTGTCGTAGATGGACCGGTGGAACAGCAGCGGCTCCTGAGGCACGTAGGCGATCTGCCGCCGCACCGAGGCCTGGCGCACGCCCCGCACGTCCTGGCCGTCAATGGCGATGGTGCCCTCCTGCAGGTCCGCCAGCCGCAACAGCAGCGTGGTGAGGGTGGTCTTGCCAGAGCCGGAGCGGCCGACGAGACCAACGCGCTGGCCCGCGGGGATGCTCAGGTCAAAGCCGTCGAAGACCTTGTCGTCGTCCGGCGCGTCCGGGTAGTGGAAGCCCACTCCCGCAAAGTCGATGGCACCGCGGGTCACCGTGAGGCCCTTCGCGTCGGGCTCATCGGCCACCAGCAGGGGCTCGCCCAAGGCCTGCGTCATGTCGTAGGCGTCGCCCAGCGCGCGGTTGAGCGTCTGGAACATGGAGCTCAGGCGGTTGAACTGCATGGTGAGGCTGTTGGTGTAGGTGAACATCATCACGAGCGTGCCGGGCGCCACGCCGAACCACGTGTTGCCGCCGGCGAGGAACACCGTGCAGCAGGCCATGATCACCACGATGATGGAGCTCGTGGCCGCCCCGCAGCGGATGTTGGCGCGCATGCGCCGGCCGTCGGCGTCGGCCACCTCCTGGCTCGCCTGGGTGAAGCGGCCGCGCTCGTAGTCCTCGCGGCCGCTGGTCTTGACGGCCAGGATGTTGGTGATCGAGTCGGACAGCTGGCCGGAGAGGCGGTTGTTGGCCGCTGCGGCCACAGCATTGGCGGGCAGGATCCGGCTGTAGAGCCGATACACCACCAGCACGTACACGGCCATGAGCACGAGCAGGACGCACACATAGACCGGCACCAAGCCGGCCAGCATCACGATGGTGAAGCAGGCCGAGCTGGCGATCGCGATCACCGAGTACGTGACGCAGTCGCAGAGCGTGGAGTAGCCGCCCACGAAGCGCTGGACCTGGCTCACCAACGAGCCGCCGAAGCGGTTGTTGTAGAAGGTCATGGACTGGTTGGACAGTGTGTCGAAGGCCAGGTTGGTGAGGTCGTAGCTCGCGCGTATCTCCAGCTTGGCGCAGAAGTAGTCCTGCAGCTTCGAGCCCACCTGGCCGAGGACGTTGGAGAGGACGAGCGCGGCGACGACAGGACCGAAGGCCGTCCACAGCTGGTCGGGCTGCGTTGGGCCCTCGCTCACGCGGTCCACGATGAGGCCGATGAGATAGGGGTTGAGGTAGCTCAGGAAGAACGTGAACGCCAACGAGCTGATGAGGTCGCCGAGGGCCCAGGGCCAGTGTTTGCGCGTGACGGACCAGTAGTAGCGCAGTGTCTGGCGCGTGACGGCGCCAGAGCCTTTTTGGTTCATGGGCACGGCTCGCATGGCGACCTCCCGGATTGAGGAGACAGACACATGCAATGATACTGGGTGGAAGCCGGACGGACGCTCTTCTGTGCGCACTCACGGTGCCCCCTGTCCGTGGGTAGATAGCCCGAGGCACGACATCACCAAGAGAAGGAGCCCGACATGGCAGACGTGGACGTCAACGGCATCTGGAAGACCGAGGTGGACACCCCGATGGGCCACCACACCGTCGAGGTGGAGCTGCACGACAACGGCGGCGACCTCACCGGCGACGTCAAGGTGGGCTCGCACAGGTTCCCGGTGGAGAACGGCACGGTGCGCGGCGAGCACGTGCACTTCGAGGTCACCGTGAAGCGCGGCATCATCAAGGCCACCGGCAAGATTGAGGCCACGATGAATGGCGAGGCTCTGGAGGGCACCGCGAGCGCGATGGGTCAGAAGGTCAAGTTCGTGGCGCGCCGGTCCTAGGATCCGCGGCGCAGGCGCGGGCATCCGGCGCGCATCGGGCGCGGGACTACTCCGCGTCCGGTTGCCCCTCCAGACGCGGCGCGCGCTCGCGACGCGGGAACATCACGGCGCGATAGCTCCAGAGGTGAGCGCCAGTGCCGACGAGCAACGCCAGGGCTGCCAGCTTGTGGGCTGCCGTGCCGACGCCGCCGGCCATCGCGCTCCACAGACCGGTGCCGAGCGCCGCCGCCACGATGCCGAGCAGCGCCCACGAGCCGACGTGGTGGCGCTCGTGATGGCAGGCGAAGTGAACGGCCGCCAGCACGCAGAAGACGGCGCCCGCGTGAGCGTGGAGAACGGGGCCGGTGACGGGCTCGGCGACGGTCAGCGCGAACGCGACGAGCAGGAGCAGGTGAAGGGCTCGCTGGAACAGGGACATGGCTCGGGTCCTCTCGGAACGGCAGGAAGAACGGCCGGGAGAGGATAGCATAAGTTTCCTTAGGTTAACTAACGGCTGCCGGACGAAACGGCCGTGGACTATGCCACAGTGAGGCACAAGCTCGCGAGACGGCATGAAAAACGATTGATGTGCAAACAGGGACAGTCCCCTTTTGCACACGAGGGAGCGCCTGTGGAATCCATCACCAATGTGGTCAACATCCAGCAGTCGGCGATGCCGCTGGTGGCCATCGCCGCAGCCATCATCCTGTGCGTCTGGGTAATCGCCCGCGCGGCCAAGCTCTGGAAGGACGCCGAACGTCGCAAGAAGTGCGCCTGGGCGCTCGCGTGCGTGGCGGCGAGCATCGTGTGCGCGGCGTTTGTGTTCGCGTCCCCGGCCGCCGAGATCTGGTGGGCCCTCGCGTCCTGCGTCCTGGCGTTTGTGGGGTCGGTGCTCACGAACGAGGTACCGGAGGACGTGGAGTAGCGTCCCCGCGCCCGCGCCGTTCTTCCTGCTATTGCGAGAACCGGCCTCCTACCTGCGGTTTCTTGGGATGTGCGGAACAGCAGGAAGAACGGAGGGCGACGGGACAAGAGTGCCGGACACCCGTGTCCCGCCGTAATATCAACGTCGCAATGGGCGCGTTTGCGTCGGTTCTTCATGCTAATATTCAGGAGAATCGATGCCAGCGGAAAGGCGCGCCATGCAGCACGAGGTCGTCTCGCCCCAGCCCCTGTTGGACGTTCACGGCAACATCCGCGAGCCCGGCTACGCCACGTCGCTCGTATGGGAGTACGACCGCGCGCTGATCCAGGCGCCGCGCTGGCGCATCAAAGAATGGGACTATTACTACGTCGGCGACCAGGCCCACGGTTTCGCGGTGACGCTGTCGGACGCGGGCTTCGTGAGCAGCCTGTCGGCATCCGTGCTCGGCTTCGGCGTGGAGGAGCCGGAGCCGTTCCAGCTGAACGGCGGGGCGCTGGGGCTGTTTCCGCTCGGCAAACTGGGGCTGCCGAGCACGAGCGTGCGCGGCGACGTAGCGGCGCGGGTGGGCGCGGCGGACTTCTCGTTCGCGAACGACGGGAACGCGCGTCATCTGGCCGGCACGATCAAGAACTACGCCCGCACCGAATCCGAGTTGGCATTCGACCTGCTGTTGCGAGACGTGCCGCGCGACACGATGGCCATCGCGACCCCCTTTGAGAAGGAGCGGCACTTCTACTACAACCAAAAGATCAACTGCCTCACCGCCTCTGGCTGGGTGAGCTGGGGCGACGGCCGTATCGAGTTCTCACCAGAGTCCGCACTGGCGGTGCTGGACTGGGGCCGCGGGGTTTGGACCTACAACAACACGTGGTACTGGGGCAGCGGCTCAATGCGGCTGGCCAGCGGCGACACGTTCGGGTTCAACCTGGGCTACGGCTTTGGCGACACGAGCGCCGCGAGCGAGAACATGCTGTTCCTGAACGGCCATGCGTCCAAGCTGGGCGACGTGAGGTTCGACATCCCACAGCGCGAGGACGGCACCTACGACTACCTGGGAATTTGGCGCTTCACCGACGAGGACGGCCGGCTCGACCTACGCATGGAGCCCGTGCTGGACCGCGAGGACCCGGTGAACCTCGGGGTGGTGTGCATGATTCCGCACCAGGTGTTCGGCCGATGGTACGGGACGGCGACGCTGGACGGTGGGCGGGTGGTGACGCTCGACGGTCAGATGGCCTTCGCCGAGCATGTCCACAACAAGTGGTGAGTGAGGTGGCCGCCGGTTTTCTCGTGCTAGAGAACCGCCAGGGTCCCGAGACCCACGAGCGCCGTACAGCCCGCCATCATGAGCGCGAGCAGCACGAGACCGAGGAACTCGAACACGAGACCTGCGACCGCGAGCCCGTGGTGCCGGCTGCTCTTGAGGCCGAGGATGCAGAAGACAAGGGCGGCGATCCACACGACCGTGCCCACCCAGCCGCCCACAAAGAGACCCACGATGCTGAGCACAAAACCGGCGATGGCGAAGTTGTCGTTGTTGCTCATGGAGACCCTCTCGTGACGACGAACGGCAGTGACATCAGGACAGCAATCTAAGGGTTTATAATCCCACAGGATTGACACCCCGAACCTTACGTTTCTGTGCGTCGCGAGCCAGGTCCCTGGACGCTTGAGAGAGAGCCATTTGTCCACGCCTGGACGCTTCGGAGAGAGCCATCTGTCCACGGTTGGACGCTTGGGAGAGAGCCGTCTGTCCACGCTCCTCGCGCGGCCGCTTGCGGGGAAACGGTTCCGCACAAGACAAGGGCGCCCGTTGCGGGGAAACGGCGGCCTCATGCCGCCCGTGCGCGCATAGCCCGGGAAGGCGCCCTTGCGGGGAAGCGGTTCCCCGCAAAAGAGGGGCGCCCGTTGCGGGGAATCGCTGGACGCTTGGGAGAGAGCCGTTCGTCCACGCTGTCGCGGGCTGGAGCGTGGACATTTTGCTTTGACCGGAGCGTCCAGGCCCGGACAGACGGCTTTGACCGGAGTGTCCGCGGAGGCGGCCCGGCAGCTACGCGAGACCCTCGAGCGTCGAGACGTCCACATGCGCGACCGAGGCCAGCTGGCGCCCGAAGATGTACTCCCCCGCCACGGCGAACGCCGCCAGCTCGTCCCCAGTGGTCGCAAAGCGGTACCGGGCCTCGTGGCCGGCCGGCGCGAGGGTGCCACCCCGCTCGAGGTAGCGGCGCGCCTCGCGGGCGGTCTCCTCGGCGGAGCTCACGATGGTGACGCCGGGGCCCATCACGGCCTGGTACACGGGCTTCAGCAGCGGGAAGTGCGTGCAGCCGAGGATGAGCGCGTCGATGCCGCGGCCCATGAGGGGCGCGAGGTCCTCCTCGGCCACGGCGCGCGCGGCCTCGGTGTCGAGAAAGGCGCGGTCCTCCATCCAATCGCGGCCGAAGGCGTGCGGGCTCGCGACGGCCTCCTCGACGATGCGCACGGACCTGGGGCTCGGCGCCTGCCAGACCTGCACCCCGGCATCGAGGGCGTGGATGGCGCGCGGGTACTGGCCGGACTCGACGGTGCCCTCGGTGGCAAGGACGCCGACGCGACGGGTGTGCGTGGCCTGGACGACCGCCCGGGCGCCGGGGGCGATCACGCCGAGCACCGGGATCGGCAGCATGCGCTGCATGAGCGGGACGCCGGCCGCCGTGGCCGTGTTGCATGCCACGACGAGCAGCTTGACGTCGTGCTCGGGTTGCGAGAACCAGCGGGCGATCTGGGCGCAAAAGTCACGGACCTCTTCCTGAGGCCGCTCGCCGTAGGGGCAGCGGGCGGTGTCGCCAAGGTAGGTGATGGACTCCTGCGGAAGCTCGGCGGCGATCGCGCGGGTGACGGTGAGGCCGCCGAGGCCGGAGTCGAAGACGCCAATGGAACGGTCGCTGGGCATGGGGGCTCCCAAGGAAGAACGGAAGCGGTCAGGTGCACGTCCAGTATGGCCGGTGCGTTTGGAGCGAACGTGGGGCGCAAGGCCTGTCGGGGGCTACCCGTTCTTCCTGCTGT
The DNA here is from genome assembly GCF_030067705.1 of Kribbibacterium absianum. Taxonomy (GTDB): domain Bacteria; phylum Actinomycetota; class Coriobacteriia; order Coriobacteriales; family Atopobiaceae; genus Kribbibacterium; species Kribbibacterium absianum. The sequence goes on along the minus strand of NZ_JASJEX010000002.1, from coordinate 556,811 downwards.
TGCGACGCGCCGCTCGCGTTGCCACAAGCCCCGGCATTCAGCCTGCGGGCAACAGTGCCAAGGTCCTGTGCGGGGGCGGGCGGGCGGCCGGCAAGACGAGGGAACAGACCAAGCATGTTTACCCCACATGAGAGGATGCCGATGAACGACTTCCGGTCCACCCGGTTCTTTGCCCTGATTGCTCTGTCGCTGGCCCTGGTGGCCGCGCTCTTCTCGCCCACGCCGGCCTTGGCCGAGGGCGACGGCGCGACCGGTGACGTCGCCGCCCCGAGAACCGACGCATCGATCTTGGACCTCGACGCACAAGCGAACCCAGCGTCCGTGTCCCTGGCCAAAGCCGTGCCCGGCACGAACGTGCTCCTCTACCTGTCGATCTCCAACGACGCGACCGCGGCTGGCCAGACCATCCGCAACATCACGATCACCAACAACCTGGGCGTGGAGCTCGACGACGGCACGTGGCACACCCATCTTGAACCTCGACAGGAAGCTCTGACCTTCGGTCGCTACGAACTGACGCAGGCCGATATCGACCGCGGGCGCGTGGACGCGACGTTCGACGCGCAGGGCACACTCGGCTCGACCACGGTGACGGGGTCGACGAGCTTGCATGTGCCCATCGCCCAGAACCCGCAGGTGAGCCTCACGATTGACGCGCCGGCGGAGGTCACGATTTGCCCCCCTAAGTTCTGGCCACTTGATGGTGAGCCTCACGATTGACGCGCCGGCGGAGGTCACCGTGGACGGGACACACGCCACGCCCGACGTCCCGACCACCGTCACGGCGACCAACACGGGCAATGTAACGCTCACGAACCTGCAGCTCACGAGCCATGACGGCAACGCGCTGGTCTGGGACGGCAACGGTACGGCGCTCGCCCCAGGCGAGACGGTCACGGGGACCGCCGTGATCCCGGCAAGCGGGCTGACGTCGAGCGATGACAAGGACGCCGATGTGGTGGCCACGGTCCGAGGACAGCGCAACGAGCTAACGGCGGAGGACTCGGACGCGGACACCGTGACGATCGTGCGGGCTCCGAGCAAGCCGGCGACCGACGAGCCCGGGAGCGACACGGGCGCCGGGGGTTCGGGGACGACCGGGGACGACCGGGGGCGACTCGGGCGAGCACGGCACGACGGGCGACGCGCACGACAAGACCGACCCTGCGGGCACGGTGAGCACGGGCGTCGAGCAATCAGTCGCCGGCAGCGCGAAGTCGCCGACGGCCACGGGCACAAAACGGGGCGCGTCGACAAGCGCGACGCGATTCAAGAGCCGCTCGAGCAAGATGCCTGAAACCGGCGACCCGGTAGTGGATGCGGGTGCGGTTGCCTGCGTGGCCGGCGGTATTGCGCTGGGCGGCTGGGCGCTACGACGTCGGGAGGCGTGACGGCGGACACAGCCCCCGAGCTGCGGAAACGTTCTTCCTGCCAGTGTGACGCCTCAGGTCAGAGGCCCGGTGCTCGGAACAGCAGGTAGAACGGGGCGCCCTCAGCGCTCCTCGGCCGGAGTGGCGCCATAGGCCCGCTGCATCTCATCCACTAGCTGCTGCACCGCTTCTCGGGAGGTGCCCGGCAGCGCCAGGTCCTTCTCGGCCTTGCCCGCCGAGAAGTGCACCACCGCACGGTGCCCGCCGCCCGTGATGCTCACATCGGCCACGCGTCCCCAGGGGTACCGGACGCCGTCAACATACAGCCCACCGCGCCCGACCCCGTTGCGCTGCACCGCCCAGAACAGCCCGAACGCCGCCAGCACGGCCGCCACTGCAAGGCCGCTCCACGTGTGGTCGTGCCACCAGAAGTTGGCTGCCCCAGCGAGCACCAGCAGCGCGGCCACCACCCACGTGCCACGCCGCCGGGGCACCCCTCGGGAAATCCCGCTGCGCTGGCTCACACCCAGCCATCCCGCGTACCCGGCGACCCCAACGGCCAGCAGCCACACCGCGGGGAGAAACGAGCCCAACGTCCCAGCGTCCACAACGATCCTTTCTCGAGGGCCCGCCTCACAGCCAGGCGAACTTCGCCAGATTGCCTAGGCAGATGGCGATGATCACCGCCATGAGCCCGATGAACAGCTTGTCGACCGTGGCTCCACCGAGACCCCGGTTGACGCGGCGCCCCACCATGCCGCCGATGACGCCGCCCGCCACCATGAGCACAAGAACCAGCGCCGGCACGTCGGGCGCGCCGCTTGCCAGCGTGCACAGCGTGGCCGCAGATTGCGACAGGAGGATGATGAACAGCGAGCTGGTCGCGGCCGGCTTGGTGTCGAGGGAGAAGAAGAAGTAGAGCGCCACCAGGTTGATCGGGCCGCCGCCGATGCCGAGGAACGAGGAACACACCCCAAGGCCGAGCCCAATCAGCGCGCACGGCACCGTCCCTTGCACGCAATAGCCGGTAATGCGGTTTTTGAACACGGTATAAAGCAGCGTCCCGAGCGTGACCACCGCGAGCACGGCCGCCTGCACTGCGCCTACCAGCTCTGGTCGACCCACGGCCGTCGCCAGCGCCCCGAGCAGCGCTTTCCCCGCCATTCCCCCAATGGTCGCTCCCACGCCGAGCGGAACGTCTCGGCCCAGGTCGCCCTCCATTGTTTTTTCTGCCAAAGCGCGCACCACCGAGTACGCCGTCATCGCAAGCACCGTGCAACCGGCCAGGAAGTTCACCTGCGCGACGCTCAGCGCGCCGAGTGCGTCCATCACCGGCTTGATCACGATGCCGCCGCCGACGCCGCAGATGGCGCCGATGGTCGACGCGCCAAAGCTCACAAGGAAGGCAACCCACTCCACAACTAGCCTTCCACCGGCGCGTCGAAGCAGGAACCGGCGCGATCCAGGTACTGCTCGGCCGCGGTGTCATCCCCGCGATTGGCGTACTGCACGGACAGCAGGTAGCACAGGCGCGCGGCGGTGCCCTGGTCGGCGTTACGGAGCCGCCGCTTCATGGACTCCACGTAGGCCGACGAGCCATTGAGCAGCACGTCGAACGTCTCGCGGGATTCCTGGGCCAGAGCCCCGTCATCCAGCTCCTCAATCTGGGCCAGCCGCCGAGCCGCCGTCTCTCGGTCCTCCCGCTCTACTGCAACATTGAAGGCCTTGGCCAGCGTGACCGTGCGCTGCTCGGGCGTGAGGCGCATGGCGAGCATCTCGCTGCAGAGGCGCTCGGCCTCGGCCAGGTTGTCGAGCCCCAGATGGCAGGAAAGCTCGAGGAACCGCCGGTTGTAGCGCGGAAAGACCGTACGGGTGACCGGCTCAGCCAGCAACGCGAGGCAGCCGCGGAAGTCCTGGGCCTCCATAAGGCGCTCGAGCCGCCGGGTGAGCGAGCGCTTCTCGTACTCGAAGAACAGGAACCCGAGCACCGCCAGGACCACGAGCGTGGCGCCGACCATCTTCACATCCATGCGGGGGCTCCTTTCCGGAGAGTGGCCAGGCGCGGCCACGCCTGTTCCAAGAACCGACGATAACCGCAGGCCCGCTCGTCAAAATACGCCGAGGCCATGCGCGGGCAGTTGCCGTGGCAGAGGCTCTCGAAACGACAGGAGGAACACTCGGCGCACCGGGAACGCGGGCGCATCAGAAACTCTCGGAGCACCGGCGACACTGCCAGCTCCTCAAGTGATCGCTCCGTCACGTTCCCGAGCCGCCACGGCTCGCGCGCATAGAAGTCGCACGGGTACACCGAGCCGTCCCCCTCCACGACAAACTGCGGCGCGCACCGACCGAGCAGCCCGCAGGTCTGCGGGTGTCGGCCGGACGTCAGCGCGAGCAGATCGTCAAAGAGGCCCACGTGGACCGTGCGGCCGCCGCGCTCCCAGAGGCCCAGCAGTGTGAGGTAGAAGCGCGCGAACGCATCGGGCGTGAGCGCGTGGCGACCGGCCGCCCCGTCCAGCGGCCCCAGGCACGGGATGAACTGGACATAGCGCAGGTCGAGGCGCTCGATGGTGCGCCACACCTTTTGCGGGTGCGCAGCCAACGGCTGCGAAAGGACCATGAGGACGCTTGGTTCTAGACCGTAGGTGCGCAGGCGCGCGATGGCGGCCGCGACGCAATCGAAGGTGCCGGCGCCGTGCAGGTCCGGCCGCAGCCTGTCGTGGAGCTCGCGGTACCCGTCGAGCGAGACGCCCACCAGGAAGCGGTGCTCGGCCAGAAACGCGCACCAGGCGTCGTCGAGGGCGAGGCCGTTGGTCTGGATCGCGAACGAGACATGCTGCCGGTCGCGCTGCGCGGCCACGCGGGCGACGAAGCGCTCAAAGAAGGGCAACCCGGCCAGCGTGGGCTCGCCGCCCTGGAAGTCGAAGGCGATGGAGGCGTCCGGGGCCAGGGCAAGGGCGCGGTCGATGAGGGCGTCCGCCACGGCGTCGCTCATGACCTGGGGCGCGCGGCCCTGGGCCACGTCGCGGTAGAAGCAGTAGGCGCAGGCCATCGAGCAGGCCGACGAGGCAGGCTTGACCAGGAAGCTGACGCGCCTCATGGCCGGGCGTCGCTTTGGCAGGCAGAACGGGCGGCGGCGAGGCCGAGGCGCTCGTATTGCTCGGGCGGCGCGTCGTTCTCGTCCAGGGCGCGAAGCAGCAGGCCCACCATACGGTCCTCGGCCGGGTCGTTGCCTCCGGCTAGGTCGTCCAGCTCTCCATAGTCCACGGCCAGGTCGAAGAGCCGCGTCTTCGAGACCTCCCGCAGCGGATCGTCGCTCTGGTCGATAATCCCGGGCTTCGTCACCGGGACCTTGAACACCGGGTAGTCCGTGCGCGGCAGGAACCGCCCGCACTCGATGGCGCCCGGATTGTCGGTGCCCAGCACGCGCCGGATCGTCGTCGGCATCGCCGCGTACTCAAAGCACGGCTGGTTGCCCGGCACCGGCGCGCGGAAGTACACGTAGCGACCGTCGGTGATGTTCACGTCCATCGCGTGGTAGCCAAAGAGCGCGTAGTCCTTGGTGGGCGCGTCCGCGTCCGTCGCCAGCGGCTTCAGCGAGACGCCCGCCACATCGTCCGGAATCTCAATGCCCGCAAAGTCCAACACCGTCGGCATCAGGTCGATGTTCTGCGTGAGCTGCTGGGCATGCCGTCCGGCTCGCGCGCCGCCCGGGAAGCGAACCAACAGCGGCAGGTGCGCCAGCTCGTTGTAGAGCGGCATGAAGTTCTTGCCGAGGAAGTCGCGCTCGCCCAGGAAGTAGCCGTGGTCCGTCGTGGCCACGAGCAGCACGTCGTCCCAAATGCCCAGTTCGCGCACCTTGTCCATCAGACGCCCGAACCACCGGTCCGTCATGGTGACCAGCGCGTGGTAGCGACGCCTGAGGTAGGCCACCGCGTCGTCGGTCACGTCGCTCTCGCTCTGGCGGGCGTAGCAGGGGATCTCGTAGTAGTCACGGTCGAGCTCGGGCCCGTCGTAGAGGCTCAGGTACTCGTCGGGCACGTCGAAGGGCTCGTGCGGGTCGAAGGCCTCCACCATCAGGAAGTAGTCCTCGGCCTGACCGTTGCGGTCGAGCCAGTCGCAGGCGCTCTGGAACGTGAGCGGCGACGGCATCTGCGCTTCTTCTGGCCATTGCGTGCGGTTGAGCTGGTACTGCCGGCGCACGCGGCCGTAGTAATCGCGCGGCATGTTCGAGGGGTCGTCGATGGCGCTCACCCAGGGGTCGCCCTCCTGGCCGCGGTGGTAGTCCCAGGTGTTGAACTGCTGCAGGTAGCCCTCGCCGCCAGTACGCAGGTAGTGGCAGTGGTCAGTGGTGATGTGGCAGAAGTAGCCGTGCTCACGGAGCACCTGCGGCAATGTGACGTCGAAGGGCTCGATGGGGCCCCAACCGCGCTCGAGGAAGTTCAGCCGACCGGTGAGGATGTCCCGGCGAGCGGGCATGCAGGGAGCGCTACCCACCCAGTGCTCGTCGAACACGCATGACTCGCGCGCGAAGGCGTCGAGGTTCGGCGTGACGACGGGCGACTGGAGGTTGTAGCAGGAGAGCACGTCGCGGCGCAGGGTGTCCATGAGAACGAGGATGGTGCGCATAAGGGATCCTTGTCGGAATAGCAGGAAGAACGAACTCTGATGCCATCGGGCGTCATGGCCGGGGCTCCGCGAACGCGAGCGCCCCGGCCACGAGAGCCTAGGCGAAGATCTTGAGGCCCGGGAAGTAATAGCCCAGGCAGGCGAAGACCAGCGCGAACACGATCAAGCCGACGATCAGCTGCGCGGAGTTCTTGCCCTGGCCCTTCTTGAGCAGGCGGTAGCAGATGAACGTCAGCAGCACGGGCAGCGCATAGGGCAACACCTTGTCCAGCTGGTCCTGGATCACGAGCGGGTCGCCCTCCCCCAGCGGAATCTCGATGGCGCAGGCGAGCTTGACGGTCGTGGGGATCAGGCCGCCCACCACCATCACACCGAGCACATTAGCAAGGGAGCTGAGGCGGTCGAAGACCTGCACGCCGAACTTCTCGATGACCTCCATGCCCTTGGAGTAGCCGCCGTAGAGGCCGTAGATCTTGATGGGCCAGTAGAGGGCGTTGATCATGATGAGCATCACGAGGGGGCCGATGAGGCTGCCGTTGTTGATGCACATCGACGCGCCGATGGACCCGCAGATGGGCGTCCAGGTGAGGTTGAGGAGCGAGTCGCCAAGGCCGGCGAAGGGGCCCATCAGCGAGGTCTTGACGGCGACGACGGTCTCTTTCTGGTCCTCGTCGGTGGTCTCCTCGAGCGCCGCGGCGATGCCGAGGATGAAAGGGATCGCGAGCGGGTGCGTGTTGAAGTACTCCAGGTGGCGCTGCATGGCGCGGACGCGGTCCTCTTTGGGGGCGTCGCCGTACAACTCTTTCAGCACCGGCGCGAAGCAGTAGGTGAGCGAGAGGCTCTGCATGCGCTCGTAGTTGTGAGCGAACTGGCATCCCTGGGTGCGGAGCAGCACCTTGTTGAGGGCGTGCTTGGAAACCTTGGCCATCAGAGATCGTACTCCTCGTCATCGTCTGCGGATGGAGATGCCTCCAGGGCCGGCTGCGCGGCGGCCTTCTTCTGGCTCTCGGAGACGTAGTCGTAGAAACCGGCCACCGCGACGGCCACAAGCGCGATGCCCATGGTCGGAACGCCGAGGTAGGCGCTCATCACAAAGCCGGCGATGAGGAAGATCCACATGTTGCCCTTGAGCATCATCGTGAGGAGCATCGCGAGGCCGACAGCGGGCATCATGCCGCCCGCAGTGGAGAAGCCAGAGAGAACCCAGGGCACCGAGTTCTCGAGGAAGTTCATGATGTCCTCGATCACAAAGGAGCCGATGCCGCAGGCGATGAACGTGGGGATGGCGCGCGTGGCGAAGAAGGACCAGGCGCCGCACCAGAACCACGGGTTCACGGCATCGAAGTCGCCGGTCAGGGCCACTTTGTCCGCCTTGTGCAGCCAGGTGATGTTGGTGGTCATCACGAGGATGTTGAGCTGCTGGACGAGCGTGGCCGTGGGGATGCCGATGGCAACAGCGAGGGCGGTGTCACTCGCGACGTCGCCGCCGCTCATGATGCCGAGCGCGGCGCCCACGATGGTTCCGGAGATGACGTCGGGCGGGACATAGGCGCCGATGTTGTTGACGCCGAGCCACATGAGCTCCATCGTCGCGCCGATGATGATCGCGGTGGTCATGTCGCCCATGATCACGCCGACGCCGACGGACGCGAGCAACGGTTTACGAAAGCCCAGGTGGGGACCGTACTGGTCCCAGGTGCAGAGGCCCGCCCAGATGGCGAGCAAGAGCGCTTGCAGCATGGATGCTCCTCACAGGTGGGGCGCGGCGCCCCGGGGGTTATGCCTCGTAGTTCTCGAGCAGCTCGGAGACGCGGACCTTGGGGTCGCGGGTCGTGGGCTGCATCCAGCACTCCACGCCCATCTCGATGAGCTGCTCCAACGCCTCCTTCTCGTCCTCGGTGACCGACATGTTCTTGTGCAGGCGGCGGCGCTGGTCGTTGAAGCGCATGCCGCTGACGTTGAGGTAGTTGAAAGGGAGGCCGTTCTCGTGGAGCCTGAGGGCGTCCACCGGGTTGGTGAAAAGGACCATGGTCACTTTCTTGATGGTGGTCTTGGTGAGGACGTCAATGAACTTGTCGACGCCAAAGACGTTGACCTTGACCTTGGGCACCGCGAGGCCGGCGACGGACTTTTGGATCGGGTCGTTGGCGACTTTGTCGTCGACGATGATCACGGACTCGATGCGGTAGTCCGGGATCCAGGTGGTGGCGAGCTGGCCGTGGATGAGGCGGTCGTCGATGTCCACGAGCTTGACCGACATGGTGGTTCCTTTCTGCTAACGCTACCTGCGGTTTCGTTCTTCCTGCGACGCAACTCGTCCTTTAGGGCTGATGTGAGGGGAGGCTCAGAGGTCCTCGCCGTCTTCCGTGGGCACCGGTGCCATGTCGATGCGCTGGAGCGCGGACGCGCCCGCCGCCTCGATGACGTTGGCCAGCTCCCACTCCGTGCTGTACTGGCCGCGCGTGATGAGCAGTTCCAGCAGCACCGGCATCGAGAGGCCGGTGTAGGCGAGCAGCTCGAGGCCGGCCGCCTTGACGCGGGCGACGACGTTGAACGGCGTACCGCCGAGGATGTCGCAGAGGCAGACGACCAGGTCGCACTGGCTGGACAGCTGGTCATAGGCGTCGCGGAACGCCGCTTCGAAGTCCTCGAGCGAAGTGTCCGCCTGCAGCGCGAGCGCGCAGATGTCCGGTTGGGGACCGGCCACCATCTCCGCGCTGCCGAGCGCCGCGCGCGCGAACTCCCCGTGGCTCGCAAGGATGACTCCGGTTCGCATGGCCGACTCCCTTCATTGCGACTCTTTGTCACGTCTTGTTACTTTCTGTGAGAAGTGTACCAACAACTTCTTTCAATTAGGCGAGAGGAGAAAAAGGAGGCCACGTCGGCGGACCGGGCTCGGCGAACGGTCGATACAGGGAGCCTAACGGCACCATGATCCGGAGTTATTCCCTTGGCGGAAGCCGACCGGCCGGCCTCGGGTCCGCCGTTGCCCTCTTGTCCCTTCATTGTGAGATTTTGCGAGAAGCTCCCAGAGCATGCTCGCTAATCTTGGAATGTTTTGGGAATGTTTGTTAGGGTGAAGTCACATCCACCGTCAAGGAGGCCCCATGCTAAAGGCAGAGCGACAGGACGCGATGGTCGAACTCACCGACGAGCTGCAGAACCTCTCCATTAAAGAGGCGGCGGAGCGGTTGGGCGTCTCGGAGATGACCGCACGGCGTGACCTGGACGACCTGGCAGAGGAAGGGCGCGTGGCCCGCGTGCGCGGCGGCGCTCAATCGTTGAAGCCGCGGCAGAGCCCGGTGCTGCAGCGTGAGCGCAGCCAGCGAGAGAAGAGCGTCCTGCATGTAGCAGAGAAGCAGGCCATCGGGGCGCTGGCGGCGACGCTGGTCGAGGCGAACGACACGCTGTTTCTCGGCACGGGAACCACCGTCGAGGCCATGGCCGCGCAGCTGCCGCCCGTGCACCTACGCGTGATCACGAACAGCCTGCCGGTGCTGAGTCTCCTGGAGCAGCGCGAGGACGTGGACCTCTACCTGCTGGGCGGGTTCTTCCGGCGGCGCATGGGCGCCGTGGTGGGTTCGGTAGCCGAGGCGACAATGGAGCGGTTCGGCGTGAGCAAGGCATTCATCGGGGTGAACGGGATTGCTGGCGGCCATGCGTACACGTCGACGACCGAGGCGGGCGACGTGCAACGAATTGCGCTGGACCAGGCGAGCCAGCGGTACCTGCTGGCGGACCCGAGCAAGTTCGACCGCCGGGACTTCTACAGCTTCTACGACCTGGCGGACGTGGACGCGGTGGTGGCGGGGTCGGGGTTCTCGGCGGAGGCGAAGGCGGCCGTGGAGCAGTACGCGCCGGTGATTGAGTAGCAGGTCGTTTTTCCTGCCGCTGCGAGAGGGAACGGTTCTACATGCCATTGCGAGAGGAGGCCCGTTCTTCCTGCTGTTGCGAGAGGCGGGCCGTTCTCCCTGCTGTTGCGAGAGGCGCCGTTCTTCCTGCTGCTGCGAGACCCCAGGCCAACGCGCCTGTGCTCGAAACAGCATGCAGAACGGAAGGATCCGGGTCGAAATTATCGGACGGTTTCAGGCCTCTCGCATTAGCATGAAAAAGGGACTGCCGGGAATTCTCCGGAGAGACGTGCTCGAAAGGACGCCCATGGTCGCACCGTCTTCTCGTCACCGTTGGTGCCTGCTCGCGCTGCTCGTGGCAGTGGTCGCCGCGCTCGCCATTGCGCCGGTTCCGGCGTGGGCGAACGAGGCCACGGACGACACGCCCGCCGAGGAGGTCCCCGGCGACGACACGCAAGGCTCCGACACGGAGACCGACGAGCCGGCCGACGACGAGACCGGCGGCGACACCACGGACACCGAGAAGCCCGCAACGGCCGATATCACCTGTGAAATCATCGAGACCGGCATCCTCAAGACCCTCGACAACCTGCTCGGCAGCGCGCTCAGCTTCGGCAGCAGCGCGTTCATCGAGGCGTTCCAGGCCATGCTCAAGAGCCTGTTCTCGGGCGACGTCTCGGGCCTGTTCTCGTCGCTGCTGATGAGCTCGGCGCTGGCAGCGGACACGAGCACGACCGGCACGAGCGCGCTGTCACTCAGCTCGCTGCTCGCGTCCACATCGAGCAGCGCGACAACGACGTCCTCGACCACGCCCGACACGAGCGACCCCACTGTCAGCGTTGCCCCGCTGGTTCTGGCGGGCGCCGCAGCGGGCATGGGCGGTCTGGCGCTGCGCCGACGCACCGAGTGACCGCTCCCGTTTTTCATGCCAAAACGAGCAAAGCCCCTTCTGGCAGGTGCTTTGCTCGTTGTGCTCGTTTTGGCCGGCAGAACGAGCAGCCCAACGGGGTACAATGGGGCCACACCCAAAGGAGGCCCCCATGCCCACCATGGCACCCGTGCGCGAGATGAAAGACACCGCAAAGTTCCAGGAACTGGTTGAGCACAGCGACGGGCCCGTGTTCGTCACGAACAACGGGCGTGAGGCCATGGTCACCATGCGACCCGAGGACTACGATGCGCTGCTGCAGGAGGCGGCCAAGGCGCGGCTCCTCTCTCGCGTGTTGCTCGCCGAGGACGAGTACGAGCGCGGAGCGACGGTCAACGGCAAGGCGCTCCTGGCGCGCCTGAAGAACCGTCATGGCTAAGCCGTGGGTTCTGGCCGACAGCGCGGCGCTCGAACTGGAGCAGATTCAAAGCTACCTCGATGAGCGGACGGGCGGCCCCTCTGTGTTCGACGACCTTGCCGATGGCATTGACGAGACGATGGAGCAGGTCTGCGCGTTCCCCGAACTCTTTGATGTGAGCATCCTGCCGGAGTTGGCGGCCCTCGGTTACCGCGCGTTCACGGTGGGCCGCTACGTAGTGCTGTACACGATCAAACCGGACTGCATCTTTGTCGCGCACGTGTTCCACGGATCCCAGGATTACGCGAAGCTCGTGTTGTAAGGTTCCCGTTCTTCATGCCAAAACGAGCAAAGCCCCCTTCCGGCAGGGGCTTGCTCGTTGTGCTCGTTTTGGCCGGCAGAACGGGTGCGTCCAACCGTGGACAACTGGCTTTGACCCAAGCGTCCGGGCTAGTCGTGGTAGTAGCCCTCGTCCCATTTGACGAGGAACTCGTCGAAGAAGTCCGGGCTCGCCTGCGCCTCGGCGTCCCCCTGCCACACGGCGTCGATCTTCGCGACCATCGCGTCGTTCTCGGGCGTGGACTGATACTCGGCGTTAAGGAACGCGTCCACGATGTCGTGCAGCAAGAACTCGCCGCAGATCTTGCCGCCAAAGCCGCAGACGTTCGCGGCCAGGTTCTCGCGGGCGTAGACGGCCGTCGCCATATCGCGCACCAGGCAGCAGCGGGCGCCCGGCACCTTGTTGACGGAGTTCGTGATACCCACGCCGGTGCCGCACATCACAACGCCGGCATCGGCCTCGCCGGAGGTCACGGCCTCGGCCACGCGCTTGCCATAAATTGGGTAATGGGTGCGTGCGTGATCGTACGTGCCACAGTCGATGACCTCGTAGCCTTGCGCCTTGAGGTGGTCTGCCAGTTTCATCTTTTCGTCGGTGACGATGTGGTCGCAGCCAATGGCGATCTTCATAGAGTGTGCTCCTTATATCAGGACTCGTTCTTCCTGCCAAGGCGACAGGAAGGGCCTCGAAATAGCAGGAAAAATGAAAGCGCAGCTAGGCCATCTTGTTGAGCATGTCCACACGAACCTGGTGGCGGCCACCGGCGTAGGCCTCCTGCAGGAACTGGTCGCAGATGCCCTTCGCGATGACAGGGCCGGTCACGCCCGCGCCCATCGTGATGAGGCGCGCGTTGTTGTGCTGGCGCGTCATGAAGGCGCTCCGCTCGTCGGAGCACTCGCACGCCACGATGCCCTTCACCTTGCAGGCGGCCATGTAGCTGCCGGCGCCGTACTCGTCGAACGCGAAGCCGAGGGCGTCCGGGTCGGCGAGCAGCTCCTGGGCCACCGCGACGGCGGAGTCCACAAAGTCCGCAGCCGGCTCGACGGAGAGGTCGACGACGTTGTGGCCGGACTCGACGAGGTGGGCCTTCACGACCTCCTTGAGCGACATGCCGCCCGCGTCCGAGCCGATGATGATGCGCATGGATGCTCCCTTTCCCGGGGCCCCGACTGGCTCCCGTTTTTCATGCTGTTCCGTACTTTTGGCCATCTACCTGCGGCGGCGCTTTGGCAGGAAAAACGAGAAGGGTCTCTCGCATGAGCAGGTAGAACGGTTTTTGATCAGGTGAGGACCCGGGTCGAGACGGACAGCTCCTCCCGTTGCTCCTCGGTGATGCTCGGATCCGTCACCAGGCCGTCGAACGACCCCAGCTCGTAGAACGTGAAGAAGTCCCGGCGCCCCAGCTTGCTCGCGTCCGTCACGAGGTACCGCTCGGCGCTCGAGTCCAGCACCAGCGCCTGGAACCGGCCCTCCTCGGGGTTGGACGTGCTCACGCCCTCGGCCAACACGCCGTTCGCCCCGATGAACGCCTTGTCCACGCCGAGCGTGGCGACAGACTGCTCGGCAATGGAGCCCACGAACGCGTCTGTCGACGGCCGATAGGTGCCCCCGATCAGGCACACGTCGATGTTTGGCCGTTGGCGCACAATATCGAACACCGACAGGCTGTTGGTGACCACGCGCAATGGGACGTCGAGCAGCGACAACGCCACCTGCTCCGTGGTGGTGCCGGCGCCGAGGAACACGGTGTCCCCGGCCGCGACGAGCTCCGCAGCGCGCGCGCCCACCTGCGCCTTTGCCGCTTCGTGCAGCAGGTGCTTCTCGGAGTGCGTGAACTCCCGCGGCACCAGATGGTCACGCTCGCCCGCCACGCTGCGGGCCCCGCCGTGCACGCGCAGCACGCGGCCCTGCGTGGCCAGCTCCTCCAGGTCGCGACGAATGGTCATCTCGGAGACCCCGAGCGTCTGCGCCACGTCCTTAACGGTGACGGCGCCCTGGTCGTCCACCAGCGTGACGATTGCGTCCTGGCGCTCATTCTTGAGCATCGCGCCTCCTCGTTCTTGACTATTCGCACAGTAACGCACATCTTCGAACAATGCAAGGAGGGGCAGAGCGTCACAGAGCCGTCACGAAACAGCAGGAAGAACGGACCGCGCTCATTTTGGCAGGAAGAACGGGGACGTGCGAAACGACAGGAAGAACGGTCGCGACCTCACGCGCCGCCAGGCTCCCGAGCCTCCCAGTCCTTCAGCACGGCCACTACGTCCTCGGGCTTCTCGGCCGCGTCCAGCGCCGCCCGGGCACGCTCGTCCTTCATGAGGTTCACGAGCGAGAACAGCGCCTTGAGGTGCGTCGAGTGATCCACGGCCGAGAGGCAGCACACATAGCGCACCGGATCCAGCTCGTCGGCGCCGAACTCAACCGGTGCAGACAGCCGCACCAGCGTGAGACCGGCCTCCACGGTGCCCTGGTCGAGTCCCTCATGCGGCAGCGCGAACCCCGGCGACAGCACGATGTAGGGGCCGTTCTCGTCCACGTTCTTGAGGATTGCGTCCACGTAGCGGCCCTCGATGAGGCCCTCCTCCAAGAGCGGCACCGCCGCCGTGCGCACGGCCGCACGCCAGTCGCGGGCGGCCACGTCGAGCCGAATCCGAGAGGCTGGCAGCAGCTGGCGCAGCGACGGCGACAGCGCACCGAAGTCACCGCGCGGGCCCGTGCCCCGCTCGGCGTCGCGGAAGTAACCCCGGAGCTCGCGGAGCAGCTCGTCCAAGAGCTCGTCCGGCGCCTCCACGTGCCTCCTCACCACCGGCTCCAACCGCCGCCACAGCCGCTGGGCGGTCTCGTCTCCGGGAACGCTCGACGGCTCCAGGCGGTCGATGGCCGCGCCGATGCGCACGAAGTCCTCGTCCGTCAGAAGCGGCGTCACGACAACGCTCGGCACCGGGCAGCCCTCGAGGGGCACCGTCGAAATGACGAGCGAGACCTCGCTCGGATCCAAGAGGCGCACCTCATGGGCTCCCAGCTCGTCGACGATGGAGAAGTTGAAGTGGCGGCGCAACTTGGCCGCCAGGAGCTGCGACGTCCCGACCCCGGCGTTGCAGGCGAGCGCCACGCGCATGGTGCCCGAGCGCAGGCGGCGCCGCTCGAGCGCGGCGCAGAGGTGCAGAGCGATGTAGCCCTCCTCCAGCTCGTCCAGAGGGCGCCCCACGTAGGCCCGCACGATGGCGTCGCGCTTACGGACGGCGGCCACGACCTCGTCGTTCTCTGCCAGCACCTCGCGGATCAGATCCGTGTCCGGGTAGGTCACCGGCTCGGGGCGCAGCACGGCCTCCAAGTGGTTCGAGAGGTTCTGGAACAGCTCGTAGTCGTCGTTGAGATCGACGCCCAGCTCCTCGCTCACGCGCTCCACCAGCTTGCGGGTGACGAGCTGGATCTGTGGCACGTCGGTGCGCCGCTCGTCGCCGGAGAGCCGACGGGCGCCGGCCAGCAGCCACGCCAGGAAGCGCACCTCGCTCTCGGGGCAGGGCACGTGGCAGCTCTGGGCCACGTAGCGGAGCACGTCCTGCGCCATCGCAAAGGGGGCGCCGTCCACCGGAGGCTGCTCCTCGATGAAGGCGGCGCGCTCCAAGCGCCCGACGAGGACCCGCAGGTAGGTGAGCACCTCGTCAAAAGAAATGTCCGTCAGGCGGATGCCGTGCGGGCCCTCCTGCTCGGTAACGATGGTGGCGAGCATGCGCGGGTCCCCGCCCAAGGGCAGCAACGAGACGAGCGGCGGCGCGCCCTGCTGCAGCGCCCCGAGCGCGATGTCGAGCAGGAGCGTGCGGCGCAGCGACTCGAGCCCGACGACGAGCAGCCCCTTGCCGGGGAGCGAATCCACAGCAAGCCCGACTGCGGCGATGGAGGCCTTGATGGCGTCGAGGTCGTTGATCACGGTGTTGCGACTGACGGCGAGACGGTCGGCGAGCTCGGCCAGCGTGACCGGCGACGTTGCGGAGACGAGCAGCGCGGCCGCGGCGGCGACGCGCTCCTCCGGTGCCAATTGGTAGCTCTGTGCGTCCATCCCATCGAGCGTCGGGAGCAGGGCCACAATGCCCGGGGGCGCGACCAGGCGCCCGTGGTCGAAGGAGACGGGAGCAAGACCGAGACGGCCGAGCTCCCGATCCACCTCCTTGAGGTCGTTGCGGATGGTGCGCTCGCTGACGCCGTTCTCGCGAGCGAGCTGAGCCAGGGTGAGGGGCGTGCCCGCAGCGAGCCGACGTGCGATGTCCCAGCTGCGACGCTTCATGGCGGCCTCGTCTCTCCGAGCGGCGGGGCCCCGTTCTTCCTGCTGGTGCGACCCACCGGGCGCAGGCGAGGGCGCGGAACAACAGGAAGAACGGGACGGGGGTTCCTAGCTTAGCCCGGGATCGCGGCGCGACCCGTCAGGCCGTGAGACCCCGGCACGAATGCCAGGGGGGCTCAGCGCTCGCTGTCCAGGAGCACTTTGCCCTTGACCTTGCCCGGCGTCGCGAAGTCCTCGAACGCGTCGCTTGCCTCGGAGAGCCCCCTCACCGACCAGATCAGGTCATCGTCAAAGGACAGCGCGCCCGTGCGAAACGCCTCCGCCTTCGCCGGCCACTCGTGACCCGGGAACGGTGCCGAGTAGCTCATCCAGGAGCCAGTCATCGTGAACTCGCGGCGGTTCATGCGCTCCCACTCGTCCACCGAGAAGGTCAGCTCGCGTTTGGGCGTGCCGATGAAGCAGATCTCACCACCGTTGGCAGCAAGAGCGGAGGCCATCTTCATCGTGGGACCCGCTCCGGCCGTCTCGAACACGTAGTCATAGCCGCGGCCACCGGTGAGCGCCATGGCCCGCTCCAGGTAGTCCTCGTCGCTGGTGTTCACGACGTGCGTGGCGCCCAGGCGGAGAGCCAGATCCAAGCGCTCCGGCACGATGTCGAACACGACCACCGCAGATGCGCCGAAGGCCTTCGCCCACTGCGCCGTGAAGAGGCCGATGGTCCCACCGCCGAGGATCGCGACCGGGTGCCCACCGCGGAAGTTCGTGCGCTCGATACCGTGAAGGGCCACGGTCGCCGGCTCGAAGAACGCGGCCTTCTCGAAGGAGACCGAGTCGTCCACACGGACCACGTTGCGCTCAGGAACCACCACGTACTCAGCGAAGCTGCCATTCTGGCGCGAGCCAATGAAGCTGTAGTGCTTGCAGAGAGCGTAGTCGCCACGGAGGCAGTCATCGCACTCCATGCAGGGGACCAGCGGCACGCCGGCAACGCGGTCGCCGGGCTGAACGTTCGTGACGCCCGGGCCCGTCTCGGCGACCGTTCCCGAGAACTCGTGACCAAGGGTGATCGGGAAGCTGTGGCAGGCGCCGTCGAGCACGCGGGGGACGTCGGAGCCGCAGATGCCGGTGTACTTGACCTTGACGAGCACCTCGTGCGCGCTGGGGACGGGCCTCTCGACGTCTTCGTAGCGGATGTCGTTAGCGGCATGGACTTGAGCGGCCTTCATGGCAATGACCTCCTCGGGGGCCTGACGTGGAATCAGGTCCTTATGGTTTCACTGTTTTTCTCTCATGGGTTGCGTCGCTTTAGCAGGAAGAACGGGAGCGGAGCGTCTTGAAGGGCGGCCGCCCTTGACGGGGCGCCCTCACGACAGGAGCCAGGAATCAGCCGAGCTCCAGGTCCGGGCCACCGGTCATTCCCTCTTCCTCCGTGCCCGTCAGCGCCTTGGCGCGCGTGCGGCTGTGCCGCACGGCGAAGAGCAGGCACACCGCGTAGATGGCGCCAATCACGAGGAGGCCGGCCACGTTCTCAAAGGTACAGAGCTGCACGAAGAGGTACGTGAGCGGGCTGCCGCCTTGGTCGAGGGCCGCGATTGTGGAGCCGGCGGCAATGGAGCCGGTCTGGACGCCGAGGGCCGTGAGCCACGGGATCGTCTCGTTCGCGATCCAGATGGTCATGGCCATGATGGCCGTGCCGGAGAAGAGCGTGCGGAACAAGTTGCCGTTGTGGACGCCCACGGCGATGGCGACGAAGAAGCCAATGGTGGCGAGGTCGGCGAACGGGAGCACCTGGTTGCCCGGGATCAGCACGGCAATCAGCAGCGACGGCGGGATGAAGAGCAGGCCGGCGGTGACGACCTGGGAGTCGCCAAGGAGGATCGCCGGGTCGAGGCCGATGTGGAACTCCTCTCCCCCGAACTTCTCGTTCATGATCGTCTTGGCGCGCTCGGTAAGGGGAAGCAGGCCGTCCATGATGCACTTGACCACCTTGGGCATGAGGATCATCACGGCGGACATCGTGATGCCGAGGGGCAGCGCCTCTTTGACCTCGTAGCCGGCCAGGAAGCCGATACCGGCGCCGAGGATAAAGCCGATGGTGACCGGCTCGCCGAGAACGCCCACCTTCTCCTGCAGGGTGTCAGCGGAGAAGTCAATCTTGTTGATGACGGGGATTCGGTCGATGACCCAGTCGATGGCGCAGGCGATCGGGGCCATGTACGCGGAGGTGCCGTGCGGGACGGTGATGCCGTCCAGCTCGAAGTAGTCGTTCATGACGGGCGCCCAGAGGTCGCCGAGCTTGTAGGAGACGGCCGCGTGCACCGCGACGCCAAGGATGCCGATCAGGTAGTTGCCGGTGACCGCGTAGGCGATGGCGCCCGTGAAGGTCATGTGCCAGATGTTCCAGATGTCGATGTTGACGGTCCGGGTGAGCTTGAGGACGAGCATCACGACGTTGAGGGCCACGGCCACGAGGATAGCGACGAGGGCGATCTCGGAGGACCAGGTGATCGGCGAGGCGCCCGGCCATCCGATGTCAACGACGGACAGGGTGAGGCCGAAGCGCTCGGACATAGCGGCAGCGGCCGGGCCCAGCTCGTCGTTCATCAGGTTGACGATAAGGGAGAGGCCCACGAAACCGACGCCGATCATGAGTGCCGCGCGAAGGGCCTTGTCGGGCTTGACGCCCATGATCATTGAGACGATTGCGATGACGATGGGCAGCATGACGGACGCGCCCATGTCGATGATGTATTGAAGTACTCCGGATACTGCTTCCCACATAGGAGTGCCTTTCTCGGCGCGACTGACTGCCTGGGGAGGGCTTCCGTTCTTCCTGCTAAAGCGACGATTGGGGTATCTACCTGGAGCGTCGCATTAGCAGGAAGAACGGGTGGCGGACTTACGAGGCGTTGAGGACATCAAGGATTGCCCTTTCCGTCTTCTCGACCCCCACGCCGGAGATGAAGGGCATCCCGGTGACCAGGGGGACGCCGAAGTCCCGCTTGCACTTGCCCGTGGTGACGATAAGGACGGCCTCGTCCAGGTTGGACGGAATCTCGGAGATGCGACACTGGCAGATCTCGATGGGGATGCCGTTGGCCTTGCCCAGCTCCTGGACCTTGTTGGCGGCGATGGTGGACGTGGCGACGGCGCCACCGCAGGCGACGATGACCTTCTTGCTCATAGGGACTGCTCCTTCTCTTTGATGACGTCGATGATGGCTGCCGCGTTATCGCAGCTCATGAGGCGCTTGAGCACCTCGTTGTCTTGGATGATCTCGAGGATGCGCTGGAGTTGCACCAGGTGGCCCTGGGGGTCCTTGACGCTCAGCATGAAGACGAGGGAAACGTCCGTGGTCTCGTCGTCGGTGCCCATGAGGGTGAACCGCACCGGCTTGTTGAGCTTGCCGATGGCCATCCCCTCTTTGATGACATGGCTCACGTCGGTGTGGGGGATCGCGACGCCCACGCCGTTGATGTCGAGGCCGGTGGGGAAGGCGCGCTCGCGCTCCACGAGGGCGTCGACGTAGGTGTCCTTGGCGTACCCGCGGTCGATCATCACGGTGCCGAGACCCTCCATGACCTCCTCCATCGTGGAGGCTTCGAGCGACGGAACGACACGGGCCGCTGAGAGCTCCTCCCAGACCATGGTGTCCTCCTTTGTTGCTTGGCTAACGAGTGAGGTGGGCGCCGGCTGCCCCTCTTGCTGGCTCAAAGGTTACGTGCTTCAGGGGTGCCTCAGGAAGTCCAAAGGGGTTCGCAGCGGCATGAAGCTCTTTGGACTGGCCTTCTGAGCTGCGGTTTCGTTCTTCCTGCTAAAGCGCGCATGGGCTCCGTCGTTCTTCCTGTCGTTGCGAGAGGCCGCTGGCGGTCGGTTCGAGACCGCTCGCGCAACATCAGGAAGAACGGCTCAGGGTGCGCCCAAGACGTTGCACGGGCTGTGCACAATTGTGTGCTTGACAATCATTCGCACACTTACGAACATTTCCGATAGGCTCACAGTCCCCTATCGGGAGGCACCCATGATCGTCACCGTCACGCTCAACGCGTCCATCGACAAGGCCTACCAACTCACACGCCCGCTGGAGGTGCACGAGGTCCAGCGCGTCGCGACCGTGATCGACCGTGCCGGCGGCAAGGGGCTCAACTGCGCCCGCGCGGTGAAGACCTGCGGCGAGGACGTGGTGGCGACGGGGTTCGTGGGCGGTCATAACGGCGAGCTGCTCTGCGACCTGCTGCAAGCGGACGGGGTTGAGCAGGACTTCTGCGTGGTGGAGGCCGAGACCCGCTGCTGCATCAATGCGCTCGACCCGGACGGTGCGTCGACAGAGTTCCTAGAGCCGGGGCGCCCGGTAGGCGACAGAGCGCTTGAGGCGATTCTCGACAAGGTGGAGGCCCTAGCGAAGAGGGCGGACGGCGTCACGCTCAACGGATCCGCTCCGGCAGGACTGCCCAAGGACGTGTACGCGCTGCTGATCGAGCGTGTGAAGAAGGCGGGCGCGAAAGTGCTGCTCGACACCTCCGGTGAGCTGTTGCTGGAGGGCGTGAGAGCGTGCCCGACGATGGTGAAGCCCAACACCGACGAGATCGCCGCGGTGCTGGGGCACGCCGTGACCGGCGAAGAGGAAGTGGTCGCAGCGGCGAAGGAGCTGCACGAGCAGGGCGTGCCCCTCGTGGTGGTGTCGCTGGGCGGTGCCGGCGCGGTCATGGCTTGCGACGAGGGCGTGTACCGTGGGCGGTCGCCGAGGATCGAGGTCGTGAACCCGGTGGGGTCGGGCGACACGCTGGTGGGCGCGTTCGGCGTTGCGCTGGCGCGGGGGGCTTCCGCGCCCGAGGCACTGCGGTACGGCATGGCGTGCGCGACCGCGAACTGCCTCTCCCCCGAGACGGGCGCGTTCGACCTGACGGTGGCCGAGGAGCTGCAGGCGCAGACGGCGGTGGAGAGGATCGGCTAGCGCGGACGCTTCGGAGAGAGCCATTTGTCCACGTCTGGACGCTTGGGAGAGAGCCGTTTGTCCACGCTGCGCCCGGCTGGAGCGTGGACAAACGGCTTTGACCGAAGCGTCCACGGCGTTCTTCCTGCCGTTGCGACGCCGCAGGTAGACGCGGGTGTCGTCGCAATGGCAGGAAGAACGCCAGCAAGCTTCACACAAAACGGACGGCTGAGAAGAACCTGTGAAGGGCCTGGGCTTCTCGGCGCTTCCGGCCTAAGGTACCCAGCTTGTACCGCGTCCGGCCTTTCTTCGCCCGCCTTAGGCATGCCCGCCGGACGTCCGCCCCGGCATTGGAGGCTGTTTGTTAGGCCGACTTCCCATCTCCGCGCGGCTCGCCGCCGTTGCCGTCGTCGCCGCGCTCTTCGCGCCGACGCCCGCGCTGGCCGGCACCGCGACCCAGCGGCTCGCGTCCGCTCAAGCCACGCTCAACGCCCGCACGCTGGACGTGCAGAAGGCCCAGACGATGGCCGGCCGGGCACAGGACGCGCTGGCCACGAGCCAGGCCGCCCGAGCCGCCGCCGAGGAGCTGGACAAGTGGTCCCAACAGTTCTCGCAGGCGCGCGCATCACAGGCCGCCGCTGCGATTCGCTCTGGACAGAACCCCGAGGCTGCGAAGCTGGCCGAGAGCGACGCCGCCCTCCCCTCGGGCCTTGACGCCGTGAACGCCAAGCCCGACGAGTCGGCCGCCGATACCGTTGAACAGGCCAAGTCCGCCGAGCAGGACGCCGCCCAGGCCCTTGAGGACGCACAAGCGCAGTTGTCCCAGGCTGAGGCTGCCGAGAAGGCCGCGACCGAGGAGCGCGACGCCGCCCAGGCCGACGCGCAAGCCGAACGGGACGCCCAGATGCAGGCCAACATGGCCCGCGCCGCGTCCGAGGGCAACCCTGAGCTCTCCGCCGTGGACTGGTCCTGTGGCCACGACGCCTTTGTGGACGAGTGGGGGACTCGAATTGACGGCTATCTGGCCGGGTCTCCCCTTGCGGGTCGCGGACGCACCTTTGCGGAGGCCGCCTGGGAGAACGGGGTGGACCCACGCTGGTCTCCGGCCATCTCCAACACCGAGAGCTCCAAGGGCGCCTGCTGCTTCCGCCCCTGCAACGCGTGGGGCTGGGGCGGCTCCGGCTGGTCCGATTGGGACACCGCGATCAACGCGCACGTGGCCGGCCTGTCGAGCGGTTACGGCTACACGATCTCCATGACGGCCGCGAACAAGTACTGCCCGCCGACGGCGAGTCACTGGTACTCGACGACGCTGGCGCAGATGCAGCTGATCTAGCCGGTCCGTTCTTCCTGCTATTGCGATGCGCGA
The DNA here is from genome assembly GCF_030067705.1 of Kribbibacterium absianum. Classification (GTDB taxonomy): domain Bacteria; phylum Actinomycetota; class Coriobacteriia; order Coriobacteriales; family Atopobiaceae; genus Kribbibacterium; species Kribbibacterium absianum. The sequence continues at coordinate 534,751 of NZ_JASJEX010000002.1, read as the reverse complement.
CTGCCCCTCGTGGCGACGCCGCAGGCCAGGGGGGGCGTGGACGCTTCGGTCAAAGCGAATTGTCCACGGTTGGACGCTTCGGTCAAAGCCAAATGTCCACGCTCCAGCCGATCGGAGCGTGGACAAACGGCTCTCTCCGAAGCGTCCAGGCGTCGCAACGTCATGTCCCCAAGAGCGGCCCGCCAGCTATGTGTTTGCGACAAGCCCCCTCAAGCGCAGCAGCCAGCGCCGGAGCGCTGTCCGTCGCAACTTCCCACACCACGCGAGGGTCCAGCTCCCAGTAACCGTGAGCCACAAAGTTGCGGAATCCGCGAATCTCTCGCCACGGAACGCCGTCGAGAGCGTTTTGAACGCTCTCGGACAAATGACAGGCGTCCTCCGCGAGTACGAACAGCGGCATCAGGGCGCTATCGCAGCGAGCAATAATTTCCGCATCACTGCTCGCAAAGGAATCCTCCGTGAGCCCGTATCGGTTGATACGGCTTTGAATTCGACGGTTCGAACGGAGAATGGCCTCGATCAGCGCGGCATCACGCTCATTGAGTTACACAAATCAACCTCTCATCGCGGTCGAGCGCGGCCCGGAACTCAGGCGCCATGAGACGCTTTGGCTTTGACAGCACATCCACGGATAGCCCCAACTCGCGCTCGAGAGCCTCCTGAATATCCAGCACATCGCTGAAGCGGTAGCAACCAGTGCACTCGATGCGCAGGTCCACGTCGCTCTCGGCCGTCGCTTCCCCGCGAGCGTAGGACCCAAAGAGAAAGGCAGCGGAGACGGGGCGCCCGCGACAGGCGCTGTGCACGGCCTGCGTTATACGGTCAATCGTCAGCACCACGAGCCTCCGATTTCACCCAGTGCCGTTCTACGGACTAGCATACCCGGGTGCACAGCTGCATCCGACCGGGCGCCCTCCCGTTCTTCCTGCTATTGCGACGCGCGACTGCCCTTTGTGGCGACGCCGCAGGCCAGGGGGCGTGGACGCTTCGGTCAAAGCGATTTGTCCACGCTCCAGCCGGGCGCAGCGTGGACAAACGGCTCTCTCCCAAGCGTCCAACCATGGACAGACGGCTCTCTCCCAAGCGTCCGCTAGCGCGGCGTGGCGTCGGCGCGATGCAACGCCACGGCCGTCAGCGCCGCGAACGCCCCCAGGAACCACGGCATGACCCAGAAGCCCACCGTCTGACCGAGCAGCCCGAACAGCGGCGGCACAAACGTGGTGCCCACATAGCCCAGCGCCATCATCAGGCCGATCACCGAGGCAGAGTTCCGCGCGCCAAACGCCTCGGGCGTGTGGTGCATGATGCTCGGGTACACGGGCGCGCAGCCCAGGCCCACGATCACAAAAGCAACCGCCGCCAACCCCGTGAGAACGCTCGACACAGCCAAGAGGACGAGCCCCACCCCCACGACCGTGAGCCCGATGCGGATCATCTTGCGGTCCCCCTGACCGGTCGCCACAATGCCCGCCAGGAACCGCCCCGCCGTGATGCCGATGTAGAACAGCGACGCAAAGTCAGCCGCCTGGGACTCCGCAATGCCGGCCACCGTGACGAAGTACGTGCTCGCCCAGCTGGCCGCCGTCACCTCAAGGGCGCAGTAGCCGAGAAACCCCAGGATGGCCGCAGGAACGCCGGGCACGCGGGCGGCGCTCATGAGGCCGGCGGTGTTCTTCTCGTCCTCCGTTCTTCCTGCTGTTTCGCTCTTCCAGACGTGCCGCGTGAGCACGAGGAACACGCCGATAGCCAGCTGCAGCGCCGCAACAATCCGGTAGCCCAGGTGCCAGCCGCCGTGTGTGAGCGCCCAGCCCATCGCGAACGGCCCGACGATGGTGCCGACGCCCCAGAAGCAATGCAGCCAGCTCATGTGCCGCGCAGACAGATGGATGGCCGCGTAGTTGTTGAGGGCGGCATCGATGCACCCGGCACCGAGCCCGTACGGAACAGCCAGAAGAACGAGCAGCCAGAACGTGTCGGCCAGCGAGAAGCCGAGCAGCGCCACGGCCGTGAGGAACACGCTGCCGATCACGACCCCGCGGGTGCCGAACGCGCGGATCAGCCGGTTCGACAACAGGCTGGAGACCACAGTGCAACCGGAGATGACCATCGTGATGACGCCCATGGCGCCGACGGGCACGCCGAGCTGCGGGTACATCGAGGGCCACGCCGCGCCAAGCAGCGAGTCCGGCAGCCCGAGGCTGACAAACGCCAGGTAGATCACGGCAAGCAACAGGGCGTACAACGGTTCCTCCGGGTTCAGGAATGTGACAACGTTTGCAGATGCTAGCACCGGAGAGAACGACAGAGCCGGCCAACTTTGCCCGTTTTTCGTCACCGCAGGTCACGGAGGCGTGGACGCTTCGGAGAGAGCCAACTGTCCAACCGTGGACAAACGGCTCTCTCCGAAGCGTCCACGGGGTTAGACCTCCGCGCCCGCCACTTCGCGCACCAGGCGGCGCGCCTCGGCCCAGTCCGCTGCGGACTGCTCGGCCGTGCGATCAGACCACGCGCCCTCATACGGCGCGAACCCCATGCTCTCGTATAGCCGAATCGCGGGCCACGACTGCGCCTGCGTCGAGAGGTACAGCGGCTCGCCGGGCTTGTCGGCGGCAAAGCGACGGCAGCACTCGGCCACGGCCACCCGAGCCAGGCCCTTCCGCTGGTGGGACGGGCTCGTCATCACCCAATGAATGCGCAGGCGCTCGGGCGAGAAGTGTCGACCCGGCCACAGGCTGCACGTGGCGGCCAGATCGCCCTGCTCATCGACAACGAACGCGCTGTAGCGCGAGAACAGCTCGGGATCGGTCTCGGTCATGGCCGCCCAGTGGGCGCGGTGCTCGTCGAGGTCGCCCGGAAACCGAAGCTCACCCATCAGCGCAACCCACGCGTCGCGATACGCCAGCGGGTCGGAGGCGACAGCGTAGCCCTCGGGCAGTGACGGAGCGGGCACCTGCGCCGGGTTATCGTGCTGAAGCAGCAGCTCGCAGTAGTCGAAACGCGGGTCGATCGTCGTCATCAGACCTCCCTAGAATCGCGAACCATCCGACGCGCTACCCCTCCCACGCGTCGAGCGCGTCACGGAGAAACGCCGCGGCGCCAGCCCCACACGGCCCGTCGTAGTAGCGCTGGAACCGCTCGTCGACCACGTACAGCTGCCCGAGCCCGCGATGGGCCTCGAGGCTATAGGCGTCGGCCGGCCAGGTCATGCACAGCCAGTCGCGATGCGCCTCGCAGAGCCGCGCGGCCTCTGAACCCGCCGGGTCTCCGGTCGCCATCGCTGCTCGCAGACGCTCGAACACCTCGTCGCTTAGGGCGCGGAACCGCGCCTGGTCCTCCGCGCTCATGGACAGCACCATCCCGTTGCTCGCATCCACCGCCTCGTCGCCGTAGCGCTCGCGGGCCTCCGCCCCGTAGCGCTCCTCGTTCTGCGCCACCCACTGCGCCGGCAACCCCTCGAACCGTTCCTTGTCCGTCATGTCCCGCCTTCCTTCCAGATGGTCGATGGTCTTTCGGACGGTGCCGATGAGGCGCGCCAAATCCCGTTGGCGCTGCTCCAGCGCGGCCACATGCTTGCGAAGGACGGCCGCCTCGTCATGGGCCGGGTCGTCCAGCAGGGCGCGGATGGTCTCGAGCGAGAGCCCGCAAGCCCGGTAGAGCAGCACCTGCTGCAGGCGCTCCACGTCCTTCGAGCCGTACACGCGATAGCCGTTGGCCTGGCGGCGCGGCGCCAGCAGCCCCTTTGCCTCGTAATGGCGCAGGGTGCGCTGGCTCACGCCGGACAGGGCAGCCAGCTCGCCGATGGTGTAGTCCGTCTTCATGGGCGCTCCTCGTCACCGTCGTCCCGAGGCTAAGGCCTGACGCGACGTCAACGTCAAGGGGGCGGCGCGGCCGTTCTTCCTGCTGTTGCGAGCCCCCGTTCTTCCTGCTGTTGCGAGCCTCCCGTTCTTCCTGCCGTTGCGAGACAGCAGGCCAGAAGAGCCGTGCGCGAAACAGCATGAAGAACGGGAGGGCTCAGCCGAGAAGCTCGTAGGCAATGCGCGGGCTGCCGTCTTCCACCCAGATGGTGCCGCAGCGTTGGAACCCGAGCACCTCGGCGGCGCGTTGCATGGGGACGTTGTCCGCGTGGGTGTCGAGACGGACGGCGGCCGCCAAGGAGCGCGCCTGCCCGAGCGCCATCGCCAATGCCCCATGGAAACTACCGTCCGTTGCAATGCGATGGATGGTCGCATAAGGGCCGCCCTGCAGCCACGCGCCGTCGATCGTGCCGTAGGTGGGGTCCGGGGCGGCCTCGATCGAAACGTAACCATGCACGCGGCCGCCTTTGTCCACGAAGACATGGGCGCGGCCGGCCGCCACGTCGCTCTCGAGCAGTCCTGCGGGCGGATACGACGCTCCCCATTGCGTTGGGTTGCCATGATCGGCCATGAACCGCCGAGCCGCCGAGAAGACCGTCGAAACGGCAGGAAGATCGTCGACCGTGGCCGGCCGAAGGGTGTGGGACATGGGACTCCTTGTCACGCGTCGCTTTGGCAGGAAGAACGGACGCTGATGGCTCCGCTTTAGCAGGTAGAACGAAACCTGATGCTGTCGCTTTAGCAGGAAGAACGAAAACCGCAGCTCGAGACCGTCATTCCGAGAACGGCCATGCCCCCTCCGCCAGTGCTTCGATCGCATCGGCCACAGCGCCCGTCTCCACCGACCCGATGTGCCACTTCGCCGCTGCGGCCGCTTCCGGCAGCGCGTTCGCCACGGCTACCGAGTTCTCGACCACTTCCAGCATCGGCAGGTCGTTGCCGGCGTCCCCAAAGACGAACACGTCCTCCGGCGCCACGCCCAACCGGTCGCGCAGCCACACAAGCGCTTGGCCCTTGTTCCAGCCGGCCGGCATGACGTTCGAGAACCCCGGCTGCGCCACGTCGAAATCCAGGCCGTCCACCGCGTCGTTGAGCAGCGCGACCACCCGGCGCGTCTCGTCCAGGTCGCCGTTCACGAACACGTTCGCCTTCTCCACAGGGGCGTCGGGCACCGACCCGGGCGTGCAGATGTCGGCGTAGCGCGGGAAAGCGACGGCCAGGTCGTCGCGCGAGCCACAAACCAGCACCGGATGGCCGCCCTCAAAGCACAGGAGCCCCGTGCCCGGCACGTCCTCCAGCAAATCGACCGCCATGCGGACGGCCGCAGGGTCCATCGTCTTCTTGAGCACCCGTTCGCCCTGCAACCACACCTCGAGGCCGTTCACCGCGATGCAGGTGGCGTAGCAGTCCTCCTCGCCCGCGAAGAAGGGCGCGATCCACTCCCGCGCGCGACCGGACGCCGGCCCCACCACATGGCCCGCCGCCTGTGCGTCGCGAATCACCTGGCGCGTGCGCTCTGGGACCACGTGGTCGCCCCAGGGAAGAATGGTCCCGTCGATGTCGGACATGATGAGTTTCACGCTGCAACCACCTTGAGCTCGCTGTTCTTCTCGGACAGGTACCCACGCAGGTCGGCGCCGGGATCCGCGTCGCACAGGAGCAGGTCCACGTCCTCCGCCCCGGCAAAGCGCACGAGGCCGGACGCGCCCACCTTGGTGACGTCGGCCAGCGCCGCACGGCGGGTGGCCGAATCCAGCATCGCGCTTTTGACCTCGGCCATCGGCGCAAAGTTGGTCATGAACCCACGCCCGGGCACCATGGCCGTGGGGCAGATGAACGCCCAGTCCGCGTGCAGCATGCCGAGGGCGGCCAGCGTCACCGGCCCGGTCACGTACCGATGCCCCTTGCGAACAACGCCGCCGAGCAGCACCGCCTCGACGCCCGGAAGCGCCTTGTCGATAAGGTCGGCAACCGTAAGGTCCGCCGTCACCACCGTGATGCCCTCGCGGTCCACCAGCGCCCGCGCCACCTCGAGCGCCGTGGTCCCGGAGTCCAGCAGGATCGACTGGCCGTCCTTGACCCACGACGCCGCCTCGCGCGCGATGGCCCGTTTGGCCTCCGCGTTCACGTTGACCCGGCGGTCCTGCACGGACACCGTGACCGACCGTCCCAGCGCCACCGCGCCCCCGTGGGTGCGCCGCAGCTTCCCCGCTCGCTCGAGCACGTCCAGGTCCGAGCGGATGGTCACGGTCGAAACATCAAGCTCGCGCGCCAGGTCGGCCACCCGGACGCTCGTGTCGCGGTCAAGGAGCGCGAGGATCGCCGAGCGGCGTTGGTCCGCGAAGGCGTGATCGGACATGGAGCCCCTCTCTCGACGTGAGGACGATTGTGAAGATACCGTAACTCAGACCGAAGCATTATCGGAACTCAACGACAGCTCTCGAAAGCACTTCTCTTGTGGCGCTCGGAACGGCAGGAAGAACGGGGAGGGAATGGCGACAGCGTGCGGCAAAACGCAAGCAACCGCGCCCCGTTTTTCCTGCCATTGCGCGAATGCTGCCCTGAACAGGCATTTCTGTCCGTGTTAGGGTCTTGGCAACGGTTAAGGTCAGCAGCAAAGGAGCCCACCATGCTCGTCACCACCACAGACATGCTGAAGAGCGCCCAGACGAACCACTATGCGGTGGGTGCTTTCAATGTCGAAAATCTTGAGTTCGTCATGGCGGTGGTCAAGGCCGCCGAGGAGAAGCGCGCGCCCGTGATTATGCAGACCACGCCGGGCACGCTCAAGTATGCGTCGATGGAGTACTTCTACGGCATGGTGCGCGCTGCCGCCGAGAATGCCAGCGTGCCCGTCGCGCTGCATCTGGACCACGGCAGCTCCTTCGACCTTTGCATGCAGGCCATGCACGCCGGTTATACCTCGGTGATGATCGACGGATCCCACGACCCCTTCGAGGAGAACATCGCCAAGACCGAGGCCGTCGCGCGCGTCGGCGCCGCGATGGGAATCCCCGTGGAGGCAGAGCTAGGGAAAGTCGGAGGCAAGGAGGACGACGGCCCGGACAGCGGCCAGGGCAACCCCTTCACCGACCCCGATGAGGCCGAGGAGTTCGTCTGGCGCACCGGCTGCACGAGCCTCGCCATCGGCGTTGGCACCGCGCACGGCGTGTACCACGGCACGCCGCACATCGAGCAGGACATCGTGAAGGCCATCGCCGCACGGGTGGACGTGCCGCTGGTGCTGCATGGAACGAGCGGCGTGCCCGACGAGCAGGTGCGCGAGGCCATCGCGAACGGCATCTGCAAGGTGAACTACGCGACCGAGCTGCGGCAGGTCTACACCCGGGGCTTTATGGGCTACATGGCCGAGAACCCCGAGTGCTTTGACCCGAAAAAACCTGCCACGGCGGGCATGGCTCAGATCACGAAGCTCGTGGGCGACCACATGGAGAACCTGGGCTGCGCGGGCCGCGCCTAACCGCCAGGCCCGCTCGTTCTTCCTGCCGTTTCGACCGGCTCGTTCTTCCTGCTGTTTCGATCGTGCCCGTTCTTCCTGCTATTCCGTGCATCCCGCCCCGCCGGTTCTCGAAACAGCAGGAAGAACGCCGGCGCGGGTACAGACCCGCCATGAATGCTTCCGCAGTTATCGCGTACCTCCGCGGCCAGCACCCGTGGCGGCGCGTGTGGTTCTCGTTGGCCATGGGCATCATCGGCGCCGCAGCGTCGGTGGTGCTCGTTTTGGCATGCAATTGGGCGAACGGGCTGTGGCAAGGACAGCCGCTCTGGCTCTTCGCGCTGCCGGCGCTCGGTGCAGCGTCGGTCTGGCTCTTCCAAAGGCTCGGCCTCAAGGCCCACGTGACGCCCGGCGACGTGATCCGCGACATCCGCGACGACCAGCGCGTGGATCCGCACCTCGCACCGGCGGCGTTGCTCGGCACGTGCGCGAGCCTCGCCGGCGGCGCGTCCGTGGGCAAGACGGCCACCGCCATGGAGGTCGGCGCCGCGCTCGGCAGCGGGCTCGTCGGAAGGTTTCGCGTCACGGAGCCCGCACCCGGCTCGAACGAGGAGCGCCCCTGCTACGGCTACGGCGCGGCCGTCGGACTCACGGCGCTCGTCGCCGCCCTGTTCACAGCGCCGCTCGCCGCCGTCGCGTTTGTGCTCGAGCTGCTGCGGCTCAACTCCACGCGGCCCCAACACGTGCCGACGCTTCTGCTCACCGCGTTCGTGGCCGCCGGCCTGGCGCGCGTGGCGGGCGTCTCCATCGTGGTCCCGATGACACCGATCCTCACCTTGACCTGGGAAACGGCCGCGCACGCCGCGCTCATCGGCGCTGCCTGCGCGATCGGCGGCGCGCTGTACAGCTGGGCGGTCTCGAGCGCCCGCTCGCTCGTGCGGACCAAGCTCCATCGACCGTACCTGGGCGTTTGTGTCGGCGGCATACTCGTGTGCGCCGCAGTGCTCGGGCTGGACTGGACGCTGTACGCCGGCACCGGCGAGGAGCTGCTGAGCAGCGCGTTCGCCGGCACGGCGCCCGCCGAGGCCTGGGTCTTCAAAGGGGTGCTCACGGTGGTGTCGCTCGGTTTCGGCCTCGTGGGCGGCGAGATCACGCCCCTCCTGATCGTCGGAGCGCTGCTCGGCAGCTCGCTGGCGACACTCACGAACGCGTACGTGCCGCTCATGGCAGGCCTCGGCATGCTCGCGTTCCTCGCCGCAGGGGCACGGTGCCCGTGGTCCGCCATCTTCCTGGGCTGCGAGCTTTTTGGATGGGACGGTTTCTGGTTCTATGACATTGCCGTGGTCATCGCATTCGCGGGCAGCCGCGACGTCGGCCTATACGGCCAGAACGTGGCGGGGCATACCAGACTGCTGCGGGAACGCGTGTACACCATGCTGTACCGGGCGGGGCTCGGACGGCCGATCACCCTGCTCTGTCAGCTGCTGGGGCGCCCTGCGCCAGCAGTGTTCAAGACGCTGGGCACCGGGCGCGGGCAGAGCCCGCTGATCAGGGGGTCTGGGGCGCTCGCAGAGGTGGTGCCGGCGGAGCGCATTGGACAGGCCCTGGAACAGAACCCGAAGTTGGCCCAGTCGCTGTCGCAAGCCATCGAAAAGAACCCGCAGGCACAGGCCGACTTTGCGACCCTGGTGAAGGAAGACCCGGCGCTGCGCGGAGCGCTCGAAAAGAGCCTCGACCTGCATCCGGACATCGCGGCGCACCTGTACGCAACGCTTGGCGAGAATCCCGAGCTTAAGGGCTTGGCCGAGAAGACCGAGGCGGCGTCGCTGCGCGATCACGTACGGCCGGAGTGACACGCCTGTGCCGTTCTTCCTGTCGTTGCGAGACCTGGCCTCATCGTTCTTCCTGCTGTTGCGAGACCCTGTTTTTCCTGCCGTTGCGCGCAGGCGCCTCGACCAAAGGACGTCCGGATCAGCATGAAAAAGGGCCCGCCGAAGCGAGCCCCCGTGCGACTGGCGCCAGCCGTTCGCCCTATTGCAGCTTCTCTGCCACCTGGTCCTTGAGCTGGGAGGCCTTGTCAGCGATGGACTGCCCCGCAGCCTTCGCCTGCTCGCCCAGTTGCTGGGCGGCCTCTGCGGCCTGACCGCGAAGCTTGTCGGCGTCGAGCTTGAGCTCCGCCTCGTCGGCCTTCTTGCGCGCCTCGTCCGCCACATGTTGCGCGGCGCCGCTGATTCCGTCCTTTGCGCCCTTCAGCGCGTCCTTGGCACTCTCCTCCAGACTGTCCTTCAAGTCCTCGAAGCCCATAGCGGCTCCTTCCGTTCGGTGGTTGGGGACATCCCTTAGGTACCCCCACCGAGAGAATCGTCGCATTGGCAGGAAGAACGGACGCGCCTCGACAAGATGAACGCGAGAGGCGCCTGGCACGAAGGACACGCCCGTCGGAACAGCAGGAAGAACGGACGACCACACCATATACGGGAGTCAACGATTCATGAAGGCCCGCACACACGGCCGCAAGCCGCTCCTCACCGCGTGTCGAGCACGCGCGCCTCGAGCTTGCCATCCTCGTACACGGCGTAACTGTGCGACCCGTCCTTGGGAATCGAGACGCTGCCCGGGTTGAACACGCGCACGCCGTTCTCGTCGTGGTCGTCCTTGACGTGCGTGTGGCCGTACAGGAACAGCGTGCCCGCAGGCAGCGGCGGCAGCTTGCCCGGACCCCAGAGGTGGCCGTGGGTCAAGTACAGGCCGTTGCCTTGGTCATCGAAGACCTGCGCGAAGTCTGCCAGGCATGGGAACGGCAGCACCATCTGGTCCACCTCGGCCTCGCAGTTGCCGCGAACGCAGACGATCCGGTCGGCCCACGGGCTGAGCAACTCGATGACCTTTTTGGGCGCATAGTCGCGCGGCAGGTCGTTGCGCGGGCCGTGATACAGAATGTCGCCGAGAAGGAGCAGGCGATCCGGCTGTTCGCGATCCACCTCTTCCATGAGGCGCTCGCACCAGTAAGCGGACCCGTGAATGTCGGACGCTATGACGAACTTCATGACCGCCCCCTTCAAGGGCTCGAACGAGCAGGAAGGACGACACGGAGCGCAAGGCGCCGAGGCCAACGCCCCGGCGCCCGGAACTCTCCTACGATTGGTTCGCGCTTAGAAGTCCACATCCGTGTCGTAGTACACGGCCTTCAGCAGCCCCTCCATCTCCTCCTGCGTCGGAATGCGCGGGTTGGAGCCGGTGCAGGCGTCGCCGATGGCGTTGGCCGCGACGGTCGGGAGCTTCTCGAGGAACTCCTGCTCGTCGATGATGGAGACGTCGGCCTTGACGCCGCCCTCGCCGTAGTTCTTGATGCCCTGCGGGATGTCCAGCTCGTCGTTCATGTGGCGCAGCTCGGCGATGAGGGACTTCACCAGCTCGTCGGTGGTGTCGCCCGACAGGTGCAGGCGGCGCGCGATGTCCGCGTAGCGCTCAGCGGCGCGCGGGTCGCGGGCGTTGTACTGGATGACCTTGGGCAGGTACATGGCGTTGGCGCAGCCATGGATGATGTGACCACCGGAGTATGCGGCGCCCGTCTTGTGAGCCATGGAGTGCACGATGCCGAGCAGCGCGTTCGAGAACGCCATGCCCGCGAGGCACTGCGCGTCGTGCATCTGTCGGCGGGCCTCTTCGTCGCCGTTGTAGGACTTGATGAGCCACTCATGGATGAGCTCGATGGCCCAGATGGCGTCGGCGTCCGAGAAATTGCAGGCCACGGTGGAGACATAGGCCTCAATGGCATGGGTCATCGCGTCCATGCCAGTGTGGGCCACGAGCTTCTTCGGCATCGTGTAAGTGAGCGCCGGGTCCACAACGGCAACGTCCGGCGTGATGTTGAAGTCCGCCAGCGGGTACTTGATGCCCTTGGCGTAGTCGGTGATCACCGAGAAGGCCGTGACCTCGGTGGCCGTGCCGCTCGTGGACGGGATGGCGCAGAACTGGGCCTTGGTGCGAAGCGTCGGGAAGCTGAACGGCGTGATGAGGTCCTCGAAGGAAGTGTCCGGGTACTCGTAGAAGACCCACATGGCCTTCGCGGCGTCGATGGGCGAGCCGCCGCCGATGGCGACGATCCAGTCCGGCTGGAATTCCTGCATCGCCGCGGCGCCCTTCATGACGGTCTCGACGGAGGGGTCGGCCTCGACGCCCTCATAGAGGAAGGTCTCCATGCCGGCCGCCTGAAGGTTCTCCTCCACGGTCTGCAGGAAGCCGCCGCGGCGCATAGAGCCGCCGCCGGTGACGATGAACGCCCGCGTGCCCTTGAGGTTCTTGAGCTCCTCAAGCGCGTCCGGGCCGTGGTAAATGTCGCGGGGAAGGGTGAAACGAGCCATGGTGGTTCTCCTTTGCTCTGGGTCCCAGCGGTGGGGCCAACGACAATCGCCACGTCGCTCTCCCGGCGTGGCCGTTCATCAGCTTACCAACAACGATCGACGCCTCTGACAGCGTCCTTTGAACTCCGCTACGGTGCCGTCAATCCGGTTTGTCAGCAGCGTCAGCCGTCAAAAGGACTATAGTTTCTTATTCACCGTCCTACCATTGTTTGTCTCATTCGTTCGGCACGACGACGTCGTGCGGCAGCTCTCCCAACGGTGGTGGTTCGGGGCCCTCGAACTCGAAGTCCACGGTCAGCGGGCGCCCGTCCACAAGGTTCTCCACCAGGACGAACGCGCACCGCACTGTGGCGAACCCCTGCGCGATGAGAACGTGCGCGTAGTAGCGCGCCTGCATCTCGTGCTCCGCTCGTGCCCCCGCCGCGTCGAGGCCGCGCTCGCCGGTCTTGTAGTCCACAACGAACGCTCGGTCTCCGTCAGTGGCGAGCAGATCGATTGACCCGGTGAGATATCCCCCCTCGGCCTCCAGGCGTTGAAAGAACGGCGCCTCGCCCACCAGCTGTGGGTAGGTCCAGGCCTCGATGCGGGCGTCGCTCCCCCACCACGCGTCGAGGGCCCGGCGCAGCCGCTGCTCAGCCCGGGCGTCCAGGCTGCGGAATCGCGCCGCAGCGGCCACTCGCCCATCGGTCACCGGGGAGCGAGACTCCGCGACCTCGCGTGCCAGCTCGTGGAACGCATCGCCGAAGCTCGTCGCCGGGCTCCCTTGGGTCTCCTCCACCGTGAGTGCCCAGGAAGCCGGGTCGTCGTCTTGGTGCTCATGGCCGTCCGCAGCGAGCGCGGCCTCTGTCTCGGCCTGATGCCGGTCCGCACTGTAGCTGCGCACGTCCCAGGCGACCCGCCACGGCCGCACAGGTGGCGCCACGCGCGGCTCCTCATAGAGCGCAAAGATACGCCGCGGCTCATCGAGCGCCGGGGCCTCTGTGTCCGGCTCCTCCGCGCCCCCATCGGACTTTGCCACCCACGTGGTGCGCACCTCCCCTGGGAACTCGCCGCCGTACTCGAACTCCTCGGTGGCCTCCTCGACAGGCACGGCGCCTACGGCCGCATCGAGGAACCGAGCGGCCAGCGCGGGGCTCGGGCCGTCCTTGGCCTCCTTCGTGACAATGCCGAGCACCAGCGCGTCCTCGGCGCGGGTCAGCGCCACGTACAGCAGGCGCGCCGCCTCTCGGGTCTCGGCATCGCGCTCGCGGTCCTCGAGGGCCAGCCTCCAGTCGAGGCCGGTCACCGGACGAGCCGGGCGCGGGGTCTCGCGTGCGGTCTTTCGGAGCGCCGAGAAGGCGCGCCGCTCCTTGTCGTCGCGAGAGAAGGACTCGGGCATGAGTGCAAGGTCGCGGCCGGACTCGGAAGGCGACACGATGAGCCGGTCGTTCACCGCCTTGGCCGCGTCGTCAAAGCAGCCGGCCACGGCCACCACGGGGAACTCGAGACCCTTCGCGCCATGAATGGTCATGACGCTCACGGCCGTGGACTTCTCGGCGTTGACGGCCGCCGGCGGCTCTTTGGCGCTCGTCAACCAGTCCCCGAACACCTTGGGCGCGTGGCTGAAGCCGAGTCCCTCGTCGTCGACGATCTCGCGGACGCGCCGGACGCAGGCGAGCACGTTCGCGGCCCGAGAGCGGCCGGCCGGCCCCTCCTGTTCCAGCCGGGCGATCCAGCCGGACTCGGCGCACACCGAGAGCAGCGTGTCGGCGACCGACTGGGTGGCCATACGGGCACGGGCACGGTCGAGCACCTCCATGGCGGCCTTGAGCCGCTGGCTGGGCTCCTCTCCGGTGAACTCGCACAGCCGGTCCGGGCCCGCCAGCAGCACCTCGGCCATGTCCCCGCCACCGCCGTGGGCGAGAGAGGCCAAGTCGTCGTCGCTGAGACCGAAGACCGGGCTCTGCAACACGGGAATCAGGCCGTCTCGTGTGTCGTGAGGGTTCGCCAGCGCGACCAAGATGCTGCGCACGAGCCGCACCTCCGATGCCTGCGCGAAGCTCGACCCCTTGGTCATCACGGCGTCCAGCTTGTGGGCACGGAGTTCCTGAATGTAGAGGTCCGCATCCGCCATCGAACGCAGCAACAGGGCCATGTCCCCCGCAGGGACGCCCTGTCGGTTGAGTTCCTGGAGCCGCTCTGCCACTTGCTCCGCGTTCCGTCGCTTAAGGGCATCGAGCGGCGCCCCGTCGGAAGCCGTGTGCTCGATCATCACACGGTGGGCTACACCCGCGGGAAAAGCGTCCCGACGGTCGGGGTCGGCAGTGAGGTCCATGAAGCCCGGCAGAATGCCCGACACCCCGAGCGAGTGGCTCACGAACCTAAGGATGTCGTCGTGGCTCCGGTAGTTGCGGTCCAGGTGCCGCACGTTGGGCGCGGCATCCTTGGCGCGCTCGTACTGGGTGACGTCGGCCCCGCGGAAGCGGTAGATGGACTGCTGGCCGTCACCGACGAAGCAAAGGGCATCCGGAGAGGCGGCGAGCAGGCGCACGATCTCCAGCTGCTGTGGATCGGTGTCCTGGAACTCGTCCACCATGACCAGCTTGAAGCGGCCCCTGAAGCGCCGCGCCACGCCCTCGTCGTGCCGCAGGGCGTCGAAGGTGAGCCGTAGCAGGTCATCCGTGTCGAGCGCGCCCGACTCCCGCTTGAGCGCGTCGTACCGGCGCCCGATGGCCCGTGCCAGGTCGAGCAGCGGCTTCTCCAGCGGCCGGGTCTCCAGCTCGTACGCCACCTGCAGCCGAGCATTCCCGACCGTGACCTTGAGGCGCTCGATGGCGTCGGCCACCTCGCCTTTCGCCCCGCGCTTATCTGGTACGTACAGCGCCGTCAACAAAGACGACGCCTCCTGCGCCCCGAGCTCATCGCCGTCGAGGGCGCGTCTCAGCGTACCCAGTGCCTCATCGACTTTCTGATGCTTGCTCGTTGCCGCCGGCGTGGTTGGGGACCAGATGGCGAGCAGATCCTCGTAGGCCTCCCCGACGCGAGCCAAAAGCTCCCTGGCGTCGAGCGGCGTCCCCGGGAACCGCAGACCGTCGAAGCCGCTCAGAGAGGTGGTCGCGAGTGAGAAGAGGCGCTCGGCCATCTCGGGAGCCGTGGCGGCATGACGCCCCGGTCTGCCCGCCATGCGCCCGTTCACGCCCTGAAGGGACACGGCATCCAGCGACGCGCCGTAGCGCTCGAACAACAGCCGGTACCGCTCGTCGACACGCGCCGCCGTGAGCACCTCGTCGATGGCCTGGGACTGCAGATACGAGGCCCGGTGACCCGTCACCACGGAGAACGCCGGGTCGATGCCCAGCTCGAGGGCGCAGGACCGGAGAATGCGCTCGCACATGCCGTGAATGGTGGACACCCACGCGGTGTCCAACAGCAGCGCCTCCTCGTGACGCCCACGGGCCACAAGCTCCGACCGCACGCGACCCTTGATCTCCTCGGCCGCCCTTCTGGTGAACGTGATCACAAGCGCATCGCCCAGTGACTCCAAGCGGGGCTCACCGGTCCCGTCCGGCTCGAGCGCTTCCACCAGCTTGCGGACGAGGGTGAACGTCTTCCCCGAGCCTGCCCCTGCAGCCACGAACAGCGGCTCGCCGAACGTACCGACAATCTCCTGTTGGGCGCGCGAGAGCTCCGCCATCAGCGCCTCCTTTCACAGCCGACCACAGGACAACCGTCACAGAGCCTCGGGTCGCAGGGACGCGGAGCCACGTCCCCGGACTCCATCGCGCGCACGGCCTGCGCGACGACCTCCTCAGCCCGGTCCAGCACCTCCGAGAAGGGGGCGCCGCCAAGGTTCTCCGTCGTGAGGAGCCCCTCCCTGCGGCTCGTCAGCGAGGGGCCATAGACCCTCGGCGCCACGGTCGGGCTCACGATGCCCCACAAACCTCGGTGCGCCCCCGTCATCAGGTACACGGCGCCCGACGGCTCGAGATCAGGCCACAGCTGCGGGAGCACCTTGGCGTACAACAGCGCCTGAATGTGGCGCGGCACCCACTCCTCGAGCGGCACGGGCTTCGAGGGGCCACCGTACTCTCGGAACACCGATTGGTCCTGCTTGTTCTTGTAGTCGACAACGATGGCTCGGCCGTCCGCGTCCGCGTCCACGCGGTCGATGAACCCTACCACGTGGGCACCTCCACACGTGACCGGCGGGCCCTCAAAACCGAACCCGGCCTCGAAGTGGCGCGGCACGAACCCCCGGAACCGCTCGGACTCGAAGGCGGCAACGTCCTGCAGGTTCTGGCGCAGCTCAGCGAGACCACGCTCCTCTGCCAGGGAGTGCGGAACGGCGCCGGCGCCCTCCTCCGCCCCTGCCATGCCCTCGAGGACCAGCCGGTCGAAGCACTCGCCCACGTAGGCGCCCGCATCGCCGCCCTCCTGACGGGCACGACGGTGTGAGAGCTCGAGGGCCCGATGGACGAGGTTGCCTTTCGCAAGCGGGGTGACCGCAGCGTCGAGCTCGCGCGGCCGGAGGGCCTTCTCGAAGAACCATCGCCGCGGACACTCAAGGTAGCGCTCCACGGCGGTGGCCGAGACAACGGGCAGCGAACTCGCGTCCAGCGTATCGGAGGCCAGGTCCTCGCGAGCCACGAGAACGCGCGCATGACCCGGCGATAGCTGCCCCGGTCGCGAGTCTTCCTCTGTCACGACCGGTTCCGGGCGCATGCCTTTTGCGGAAAGGTTCTCCGAGATCCGCTCCTCCCCCAAGACCTCGTGGGGCGAGCCCTCCGCCACCGCGCTCAGAAGTTCGGCGGCCATGGGCGAGAGCTGCGTCTCGTTGGCCTTCTCGTCGTGCAGAGAGCGTTCGAGCACGAGACGGCCAGTCGGCACGGCCCACGCGCCCCACGCGGTCGCCCGGGCTGTGGCTTCTGCAGGAATGGGCGAACTGAGCCCGATGGCCTCCATGAGCTGGCCGAAAGTGCCCTCACGGAACCGCGCGCCCGGGACCGGGGCCTCCTCGGCCGTCTCCCCGACCATAAGGAGCGCATCGGCAGAGCCCTGGCGCAGCATCGCCGCATCGGATGGCGAGACGAGTTCCACGGTGCAGCGCGGTTCCTCGTCGAAGCGCCCGCGCTCGACCGAGCGCGTCACCGAGCGCCCCTCGAGGGCGCGCCCGAGCAGGTCAAGACGCTCAACGGGAGCCAACGCCGCTGAGTCCACCAACGCCTCGGCTTCGCGAGCCGTCGTCGCCACCGCAAGAAGGGCTCGGTGCTGGTCACGATTACGGGCAGCTGCGGCAAGAGGGAGGAGGGCCTCTGCGGCCGCACCGAAGTCTGCAGCCCGGATCCTCTCAAGACAGCGAGAGAACGGCTCAGACCCCTGCCCAAGCGTCGCAAGCTCCGCAATCACGTCGCCAGGGGCGAGCGAACGGTCGGAGCGCCATTGCTCGTCCAGTCGAAACACGCGCGCCGCCGGCACGAGCGCTGGGAGGGTCATGAGGAAGTCAACGATGGCACGGGGCGGCCACCACGAGCGGTCCGCCTCCACCGATGCGGACAAGGCCTCCTGGAGCTGACCCTCGAGTTCAGCAGAATCGTCAGACCCATCCACCAGCTGACGGAGCGTCTCGAGCGGGCCCCAGGACTCCTCGACCGCCATGAGGTCCGAAACCTGTCGAGCGAACGCGAGGAACTGGCGAACGGGCCGCAGCGAGGACGCCGGCTGCGACCACGAGCCGCACACGGCCATGCCGCGAGAAGAGAGCTTGGGAGACAGCTCGCGCCAGGATCGCTCTGGATCCCGCGTCACGAGCGCCACGCGCTCCGCGCCCTCGTCTGCGAGCTGCACCAAGGCGCGAGCAATGAGTTCTCCCTCTGCTTCGGGTCCCCCAGCCTCGAGCAACACGAGGCTTCCGTCCGGGTTGAGGGCCGGGGCATCCGTAAAGACCGTGTCGAGCAGCGTCTGCAGCCAGGGGTTTCGCATGATGGGACGCGAGCCGCAGGGGGCGTCGGCCACGCACCCGCCAAGCTCTTGGACAACCAGCCGGGCCGCCTCGCCGGCCGCGCCCGGAGGCGCAGCGCACACCAGAGTGAGCCCGGTCTCCGGCAGCGCACGGAACAGCGCCTCGGTCAGCGGATCGAGCGAGGTGAAGCCCACCGCCACCATGCGCCGCGCCTCCGAGACCAGACTGGGATCCGCAGCCAGGAGACGCCCAGGCACCGCAAGGCCATGCCGAGCCGCACGCTGACAGACCTTCGATGCCAGCCGGAGCACCTCGCGCTGCACAGCGGACAGGCCAGGCGCCTCCTCCGCACCCTCGGGGACTGGCTGCTCCGCCACGCGCGCCACAAGCTCCACCATGCCGGGGGACCGCCGAAGCAGACCGTCATCACCGAGCAGCCCCCATGTCAACGCGCGCATCTGCGAAGAGGTGGCGATGGGTCGCCCATCGCCGTGGCGTGCCCAGAGGGATTCGAACCATGCCCGCGGGGTCGCGACATCCACGCGCAGCGCGATTGCCACATCGGCCAGTGCTCGACGCACCTCCAGGGCGGCACGGGCCGATGGCACGAGCACCGTGACAACGCCGCCGTCGAGTAGCTCGGCCACGTGCCCCTGCAGAACCGGCCCGGCCAGCTGCCCGGACTCGTCCACCAGCGTACGGAACCCCATCGCCCCTCGCTTTCTCACGATAGAGTACGTTTGTTCTTGACAGGAGCCTAACACAGAACTACCGTTCCAATGCAAGGGATCCCTCAGTTTTTTTGACCGCTATCGGGGCTCACAGACTCCAGTTGGGCTCCGCGTCCATAGACAGCTCAGCGAGACGCCCGGCCTGAACGTCTCGCAACGCCACGAGCGCAATCATCGCGGCGTTGTCGGTACAGGCCGAGAGAGGAGGAACCGTCACGCGCACGCCCCGTTCGCCGAGCTTCTCGGCATAGGCGGACCGCAGCGCCGGGTTGGCCGCCACGCCGCCCCCCACACAGAAGTCGTCCAAGCTACACGCCTCGACCGCTGTGAGCGCTTTTGACACCTGCACGTCGATCACGGCGGCCTGGAAGCTCGCCGCCAGATCCGGCATGTCGATGGGGCGTCCGGCGCGGTTCTCGGCCTCGATGTACGTGATCACTGCGGTCTTGAGTCCAGAAAGGGAGAAGCGATAGTCATGGCTGTGCAAGAGCGCCCGCGGGAACGCGATGGCGCGCGGGTCGCCCTCGGCGGCGAGCTTGCTGATGACGGGCCCTCCGGGGTATCCGAGCCCCAAAGCCTTCGCCACCTTGTCAAAGGCCTCGCCCACCGCGTCGTCGATGGTCTGACCGAGCACCTCGTAGTCGCCCCAGTCGCGCACATGCACCAGCATGGTGTGTCCGCCGGACACGAGGCTCGCCACGAACGGCGGCTCGAGGTCGGGAGTCTCGAACAGGTTGGCGTACAGGTGCCCCTCCAGATGGTTCACGCCCACAAGGCCGATGCCGGCCATAGCCGCGAGCCCCTTGGAGAAGGCCACGCCAACCACCAGAGCGCCGACAAGCCCAGGGCCCTGCGTCACGCCCACGGCAGCGAGGTCCGTTGCCTGGAGCGGCGCTGTTCCGAGCGCCTCGCCCGCCTGCGCCATGGCCTCCTCGAACACACCCACCACGGCCTCGGTGTGCTTGCGGCTCGCGATCTCGGGGACCACGCCGCCGAAGCGCGCGTGGAAGTCGATCTGCGTCGCCACGACGTTCGCGAGAATCCGCCCGTCACCGGCGATGACGGCCATCGCGGTCTCGTCACAGGAGCTCTCAACGGCCAGCACGATGGGCTGTGCGCCCGCGATAGTCTGCAAGGCCTCATGAGACCGGCTCGGCCGCATCGGAGGCCAGGGGCGCACCTGCGCCGTGGGATCCGGGCGGTCGTCGGCGGAACCCACGGCCAGCGGCAGCGGAGCGTCCATCAGGAGGGCGTCGCGGCCGCTCCCGTAATAGTCCGGGCGCACGGCCACGGTGGAGAACCCGAGCGCCTCGTACAGGGCGACAGCGCCGCGATTCTCGGAGAAGACCTCGAGTGTGGCCTTCTCCGCGCCGAGCATCTGAGCGTCGTACGTCACACGGGCGAGCAGCCTCCGGGCGATGCCCTCGCGCCTCCTCGGTTGTGCGACAGCGACGTCGAGGATCTCCACGGCACCGTCCACCACCATGCCCCCGGCCACGCCCACCAGTTCCCCTTGGTCGTGGGCGACCCACCAGGAGCGCCCGGACTGGGAGAGCTCGTCGGCGAAGAGCGCGGCGGACCACGGGGTGTGCGGCGAGTCCGAGAAGACCGCCACGTCGAGCTCGGCCACTTGGGCCACGTCGTTCAGACCCATGGGGCGCAACTGAAGATGTCTGTCGGCCAGCACATCGTCGCATCCCGTCGTTGCAACGGTCGCGGGTTCCTTCATCCCCAGACGGGCCAGCTCGTTCTCCTCGGCGTCCGAGAGTCGCGTGTACACAGGAAGCACGAGCGCCGGGTCGCCCGACCCGGCTGCCGCCAGACCAGCTGGCGATGCTGCGGCGCGAATCAGGGACTCGCCGGAGGGCGCCCACAAATCCGCAGGGAGCACCGCAGTCAGACCTGCTTCGGCGTAAAGGCCCTGGTACTTTTTGAGCCCGTCACCCGTGAGCTGGATGGACGCCGCATCCGAGCGGGCGGCCCATTCCTCCACCGCCTTTGGCGCCTTAAGGACCCGCTCGGTGCCGAACAACCTCGTGGGGCCCCCATCGTCCAGCTGGTACAGCCCGGGGTAGACCTCACCGCGCATCGCGTCAGCCACCACGCCCACAAGTCCGCGGGCGCCACCCAGCCACGCGCGCCAGGCCACGGCGTCGAGGGTGCTCGCACCATAAAGTGGCAGGTCGCGACCGCAGGACAGACCTTTGGCCGTCGCGATCCCGATACGCACGCCCGTGAACGAGCCCGGGCCTCGCCCGACGATGACGAGCCCCACGTCCTCCATCGTTCTTCCTGCTTTTCCGAGAACCTCAAGGCAGGTCGGGACGAGCTCGACGTTCCCGCGCCGGCGACAGGGGAAGTCGGAAGAGGCCAGGACGGCCACATCCGCGCCATTGCCATCCGGACGCAGCGCCCAGGTGGCCACGGCGCACGCCAGTTGGTCGGTGGATGTGTCGAAGGCCAGGGCAACCAGGCCCTTTTCGTGGTTAGGCATCGAGGAACTCCATCAAAGCGCGAACGGATGAATCGAGCGAGCGGGCGAGCGCGCAGCCGCGCGGGCCGGAGGGCGAGAGCGAGAACAGGCGCGCGGGCTCTTCGCCCGGCGGGCTCGACACGTCGCGCGTTATCGAGATGTCGAGACGGTCGGCCCCGAGGGCGTCCGCGAAGTCCTCCCCCCATTCGACCAGCGATGCGCCCTCGACGCCAACGACGTCGAGCACGCCCGCATCGCCGAGCTGATCCGGGTCGTCGAGCCGGTAGAGGTCAAAATGAAAGAGCGTCAGATTGTCACCCTCGTGCACGGCCTGAATGTTGAAGGTGGGGCTCGTTACCGGCTCGGTTACCCCCAGGGCCGCGGCTGCCCCTTTGGTCAGGTTGGTCTTCCCGGCGCCCAGGTCACCGGAGAGCACCACGACGTCGCCCTCCTCAAGGGACGCACCCAACAACGACCCGAGCGCCCACGTGCCCTCCGGGCCGGTCGTGCGAAAGTGGCCGTCGCCCTCCCACATGACGCAGCGAGCGCCGGACGGCTCGATCTCGGTCGCCCCGGCGGCAAAACGGGTCTCACTCACAGTGCCTCCTCGAGCTGGACTGACAAGGCGACGCGGCAACGCGTCAGCAGGGATGATTGTAGGGCTCCACCCCGTTCTTCATGTCATTGTGAGAGCTCCACCGGGAGACAGGGGCAACCGAGGTGAAAGCGACCCTCGAAGAGCCCCTCGTTCTCCAGGCTGTTCTGAGAACCGTGGCTGCCGAGCGATCTCGTAGGATCCCGTCAAAACAGCAGGAAGAACGGCCGTCAGACCCCACCGTCCGAGCGCGGGAAACGCAGGTCCGGATGCTCTGCCAGCCAGGCCCCGAGCATCGCGAAGTCCGCTTCCAGACTCGCCTGCTTAGTTCGATCATAGATTGCAGCCGCAGGATGGAACACCGGCAGCACGAGAAAGTGGCCGGCCTGGTGGAAACGGCCCCGGAGCGACGTGATGCCCTGGTCGGTCTTGAGGACGAAGCGCGTCGAGAAGTTCCCCAGCGTCACGAGCACATCCGGCCAAATGGACCTGATCTGCTCCCGCAGGAACGGCGAGCAGGCCTCGATCTCTTCGGGACGTGGGTCACGGTTTCCCGGCGGACGGCACTTGAGGACGTTGGCGATGTAGATGTCCGGTCGCCGGAGGCCGGCGACCTCCAAGAGCGCGTCGAGCTTTTTTCCTGCTGCTCCGACGAACGGCTCGCCGGTGAGGTCCTCGTTCTTGCCTGGCGCCTCGCCGATGACCATCACGCGGGCGTTGGGCGACCCCTCACCGAACACGATGTGCGTCCGGGTCTCCCCGAGCGGGCACCGCCGACAGTCGCCGAGCACCGCGCGAATCTCTGGAAGCGTGATCTCCCGGGGACGGGGCTGGGGATGGCCGGGAATCTGGACGAAGCTCACGGCGGTGCCTTTCTCGCAATGACCGGAAGAACGGGGCAGGAGGCGCAGAAACGTCGCCCGCTCGCAACAGCAGGAAGAACGGCTCCCGCGCCAGGCTCGCAAAGCGCGGGCACGACGGGGCTAGCGATAGACCTTCTCGAGGCGCAGGCCGAAGTCGCAGACCACCTCGTAGTTGATGGTGCCGAGCAGCGCCGCCAGGTCGTCGGCCGTGATCGACTCGTCGCCGTCGCGCCCGACCAGCGTGACGACGTCCCCCTCTTGCACCGGACGTACCGGCTTGTACTGACGGGCTGTGTTCACCTCGACCGCGAACATGAACTGGTCCATGCAGATGTTGCCGACCTGCGGCAGCCTCTGCCCGCGGCAGAGAACGTCGACCTTGCCCGACAGCGCGCGGCTATAGCCATCGGCGTAGCCGACCGGCACGGTCGCCACCTGCAGGTTCCCCTTGGTGACACGCCACTTCATGCCATAGCTGACACCCGCACCGACCGGTGGGTACACGGCCCGGGTCACGCGCGCCCGGACGCTCATGACTGGATCGAGCGACAGGTGCGGAACCGTGGCATCGCAGGGCTGCAGGCCGTAGAGCCCCACGCCGACGCGCACCATGTCGTAGTGCGTTTCAGCATGAAGAACGGTGGCGGGCGTGTTGTCGCAGTGCACGAGTCCAGGATCGAGCCCCGCATCGCGAAGCCCGGCCACCGCCTCATCGAAACGGTGCCGCTGCAGCTCCCAGTCCCAGTCCCCCGGCACGTCGGCGGTCGCGAAGTGCGTGAACGTCCCCGCGCACTGAAGGCCGCGGTGGAACTCGAGTTGGTCGCGTACATCGATGACGTCACGCCAGTCCACCCCGGTGCGCGTCATGCCGGTGTCGATGGCCACGTGGTACCGCCCGACCTTGCCCGCCTGAGCGGCCGCCTCGCCATAGGCGAGACCGAAGGAGACGTCGAACACCGACGGCATCAGGTCATATTCGATCAGATCCGGGATGGACGTGACGGGAGGCTGAGAGAGCACGAGGATCGGCTCGGCGATGCCGCTCTCGCGCAGCGCCCGACCTTCGGCAACCGTCGCCACCGCGAACTGGTCCGCGCCCGCCGACCTCATCACGGGCGCGCACGCCGCCGCCCCGTGCCCATACGCGTCGGCTTTGACAACGGCCATGAGCTGGACGCCAGGCTCGAGGCGCGACTTGAACGTGCGCACATTGCGCCGGAGGGCGCCCCGGTCGATCTCGACCCACGCCCAGCGGTCGTCCGGACAGTTCTCGACCATGTCGGCCATCGTCGCGCCTCTCTCACGCGGTTCTCAAATCGGCAGGAAGAACGGAAGCGCCAGCCACCCGGCTCCCCTTCCGTTCTTCATGCTGTTTCGTGTAATCCCAGCTCATCGGCCGGGTCTCGGATCAGCAGGAAGAACGGCAGCGGCATTAGGCCGGTGCGTCTTCGGCGCCGTCGTCCTCCGTCGCTGCCAGCGACGCGCGCTCTTCGAACGCGTCGACCGCCTGCCCGAGCACATCGACCAGATCGCCGGCCATCACGCCCCGCAGCCCGTGCTGCTCGGCCGCCAACGAGCCAGCCACTGCATGCGTCTCCACAGCCATCGCGCATAGCAACGGCAGGAGCTCCTCGTCGGCTAGACCACGAGACAGGAACGCCGCCACGACGCCGCCGAGCACGTCGCCGGAACCGGCCGTTGCAAGACTCGCGGGGCCCGGCTTCGGCAGGAGCGCAATCTCGACGCCGACGCACGCCGTCGTGTCTCCCTTGGTCATCACACAGATGTCGGACCCTCCGTCCGCCCAGACCACGCGGCGCGCGGCCTCGAGCGCGCTCGTCAGCGAATCAGGAGGGGTGTCGCTGAGACCCACCAGGCGTCCGAGCTCGCGGCGATGGGGGGTCAGCACGAGCGGTTGCTCGCGCCGGATCAGCTCGGGGAAGTTGTCGAGCCGGCCCGTCGTCATGCGGGACAGCGCGTTGAGCGCGTCCGCGTCGAGCACGAGCGGGACGTCCGTCTCCAGAAGGCCGGTCACGATGGAAACGGTGTCCGCGTTCACGCCCATGCCGGGGCCCGCCAGGACGCAGTCGCGCTCCTTGGCCATGCGAACGATCTCGGTCTTCGCCTCCACCGAGAAGGTGCCGTCATCGTTGCACGGCAACCCAACCACGGGGATCTCGAGCAAATGCGTGCGACAGACCGTCGCGATGCACTGGGGCACCGCGAGTGTCACATAACCGGCGCCAGAGCGAGCGGCCGCCAGTGCGGCAAGGACCGGCGCGCCGGAGAACCGCTTGGACCCGCCCACCACGAGCACGGTGCCGCGCTCGTACTTGTCCACGTCGGACGTCGGGACCGGCACGACGTCGATGTAGTCGGCCGGGTCGCAGCGCCAGGCCACAGGATCGGCCTCGACTACGAGCCGGTCGGTCTGGTCGGCCAAGGGCGCGAGCACAATCGCGCCGCACGCGTCGCGGCCGCGGCCGGAAAGGAGACCAGGCTTGAGCGCGATCATCGTGACCGTGAGGTCCGCGAAGACGACGGCGCCGGGCGCGTGGCCGGTCTGTGCGGAGAGGCCGCTCGGCACGTCGATGGAGACCACCCGCAAGCCGGAGGTGTTGATCGCGTCGATCCAGATGTCGAACGGCGCGGCCGGCTCGCCGTGGAACCCCGTACCGAGCAGGGCGTCGAGCACCACGGAGGACTCGGCGAGCAGCTGGTCCAGCTCGTCTCGGCTCGGGCCGACCCAGTATTCGACACCTTGGGCCACGGCGCCCTTGGCCACCATGAGCGCCAGAGAGCTCTTGAGGTCGTCGGGTTCTTGCGGGGTCACGACCGTGACCTGCACACCGGCCCGATGGAGGAGCTCGGCGGCCACCCATCCGTCGCCCCCGTTGTTCCCGGTGCCGCAGAACACGGTCACCTTCGTGACGCTGCCGAGGTCGAGGACCTCCTGGGCCGCCGAGTGGCCCGCGCGGCGCATGAGTTCGGCCAGACTGACGCCCTCGAGCGTCAGAGCCTGCTCGACCCTGCGAACGTCCTCGACGTTGAGAACCGGCTGCATGTGAGTGCTCCTTTGTGCACGGGGCCGTCGGGTCCCCGCGTTCGTTTTTCCTGCCAATGCGAGCATACCGAGGTTCGCCCGCCGGCGCCGTGACGTCGCCTCTCCAGTCTGCGGTACCGTTCTTCCTGCTATTCCGACACTCCCCCGTCGCGACCTGACCTCTCGGAACGACAGGAAGAACGATCCAGGTCCTCCGCGTGTTCGGAACGACAGGAAGAACGAGCCGGGTCCGGGTCCGGCTCCACGCGCTCGAGGTCGAGCAGAATCTCCCGGGCCTCCTTGAACGACGCCCTCAGCTCCTGCTCCGCGCTCGGCCGCTCCTCTTTGGGCGGCCTCGCCGACTCCGTCACCGCCACCGCGTTCGCGACGGCCACCTCGTGCGTGTGGGACAGCGAGATCTCCACCTCGACCACGCCCTGCCGCTCGGCCGCCTCGCGCGCCCGCCCTGCCAGCACGGCACTCGGACGCCCCGCGTCGTCGAGCGCCACGGAGACACCCGAAAGCCCCACGCCCCGGAACCCTGTCCCGAGCGCCTTCAGAACGGCCTCCCGAGCAGCGAACCGCGCGGCGTAATGCTCCGCCGGATGCGCCCGCGAGTCACAGTAGGCGCGCTCCTCGGCAGTGAAGAGCCGCTCCTTGAGGCGCGGCGTGCGCTCGAGCGCCCGCTCCATGCGGGGAATCGACACCAAATCGACCCCCACGCCAGCCGTCGGCATGGCTACTCCACCGTGACGGACTTGGCCAGGTTGCGGGGCTTGTCGATGTCGCAGCCTCGGGCGAGGGCCACGTAGCGGGCCAGCATCTGCAGATGCACCACCGCCACGATCGGCACCAGGTACTCCGGAGCGGCCGGCACGAGAAGCAGGTAGTCCGAGAGCTGGGCCGTCTTCTGGTCGCCGTCGGTCGCGACGGTCACGACGGTCGCCCCGCGCGCCTTCACCTCTTGGATGTTGCTCAGGGTCTTGTAGCGCACGCGGTCGTCCGGGCAGATCACGACCACCGGGAACCCCGGGTCGATCAGCGCGATGGGGCCGTGCTTCATCTCGCCCGCCGGGTACGCTTCGGCATGAAGATAGCTGATCTCCTTGAGCTTGAGCGCGCCCTCGGCGGCCGTGGTCGCGTTGAGGCCACGACCGAGGAACAGCGCCGAGCTCGACTCGACGAACGCACGGGCGGCGGCCTCGTCCTGCCAGCTGCGGTGGAGCACCTCGCGGATCATCGCCGGCACACGCTGCAGCTCGTGGAACCGACGCGCCACCTCGCGGGCGCCGAGGTTGCCGTTGCGCTGGGCCAAGAAGAGGGCGATGAGCTCGGCCGCCACCATCTGGGCGGTGTAGGCCTTGGTGGAGGCCACGGAGACCTCGGGGCCCGCCTGCACATAGAGCACGCCGTCGGCTTCGCGGGCCGCAGAGGAGCCGATCACGTTGGTGACCGCGAGCACCTTGGCGCCCGCCGCGTGCATCTTTCTGGCCGAAGCGAGCGTGTCGGCGGTCTCGCCGGATTGCGTGATGATGATGCAGAGCGTGTGGTCCGTGACGAGGACGTCCTCGTAGTTGAACTCGCTCGCCGGCTCGACCGCGACCGGGATGCGCGCCCACTCCTCGATGAGCGGCCGAGCGATGAGGCCCACGTGATAGCTCGTGCCGCACGCGACGATGAAGATGCGGTCGATGGCGGCGATTTCCTCGTCCGTCATGGCGAGCTCGTCGAGACGGACGCCGTCGGGTCCGAGGCGGTCCTTGAGCAGGCGCTCGATGGCCTCCGGCTGCTCGGCGATCTCCTTGGCCATGAAGTCCGGGTAGCCGCCCATGGTCGCGGCCGAGGCGTCCCAATCGATGTCGAACGCGTCCGGCTGATCGACCGGCGACAGGTCGCTCTCGAAAACCTCGATCGTGCCGTCGAGAGACAGGCGGGCCAGCTGCCCGTCGTCGAGGTTGATCACGTGGTTGGTCACGCCCGCCAGGGCCGTGACGTCGGACGCCGCATAGGCACCGGCATCGGTGGACGCGAGGACGAGCGGCGATCCCTGGCGCGCGCAAACGATGGTGCCCGGCGCATCAGCATAAAGAACGGCGAGGGCCCAGGAGCCGACAAGACGGCTCGTGGCGAGCTGAACCGCAAGGAGCAGGTCGCCCTCGGCGTCGCCGGCCAGCGCTTGCTCGATCAGGTGGGCGATCACCTCGGAGTCCGTGTCGCTGGCCATCGTGTGGCCGGCCGCCTCGAGCTCGGCGACGAGCGCCTGGTAGTTCTCGATGATGCCGTTGTGCACCACCGCGACGTTGCCGGTGCAGTCCTGGTGAGGGTGAGCGTTCTTGTCGCTCGGCTCGCCGTGGGTGGCCCAGCGGGTGTGGGCGATGCCACAGGGAGCCTCCGCGTTCTTCCTGCTCAAACGAGAGCAGAGGTCGGCGAGCGCGGCGACGCGCCCCTTGCATTTGACCTGGAGCAGGCCATCGGGGGTCTCGAGCTCCACGCCGGCCGAGTCGTAGCCGCGGTACTCGAGGGTGGTCAGGCCGTCGATCAGGAAGGGAAGCGCCGGTTTGCTACCGGTGTAACCGACAATGCCGCACATGGGGCCTCCTAGAGCCGGGAGACGAACGGGGTGGGCCGGGTCGGGCTCGGCCGTCTCCCATTGTCTCTCTGATTCTCGTTCTTCATGCTGTTTCGCCTACCGTGGCGGTCGGCTGAAAACGCACCGGCCGCGACCGTTCTTCCTGCTATTGCGACTACAGGATTGAAGGGAGGAGGCAGCATGGGAGCATACCCGGCCGCGACCGTTCTTCCTGCTATTGCGACTACAGGGTCTTTGACCTGCGACTTCTCAAAACAGCAGGAAAAACGAACGGGCACGGGGCTCCGATGTCACGCGACGGAGCGCACCACATCGGCCACCGCCGCCGCGATTTCCGAGGCCTCGCCCTCGGTCTCCGCTTCCACCATCACACGCACGAGCGGCTCGGTCCCGCTCGCACGCACCAGGATGCGGCCGTTGCCGGCAAGCCTCTCCTCCGCCTCAGCCACCGCCTGAGCGATCGCCTCGCTGGCCATCACGCCGTCGCGATCCTCCACCGTGACGTTCACAAGCGTCTGCGGGTACAGCCTCACCGGCCGCACGAGCTCGGACAGCGTCTCGCGCTCGGCGCGCATGACCTCCATCACGCGAAGGCTCGTCATGATGCCGTCGCCCGTCTTCTCGATGTCGCCGAAGATGATGTGGCCGGACTGCTCGCCGCCGAGCGAGTAGCCGTTCTCGCGCATGCAGGCGAACACGTTCTTGTCGCCCACGGCGGTCGTCACGTAGTTGAGGGACGCGATGTCGAGGGCCTTGAGGAACCCGAAGTTGCTCATCACCGTGGGCACCACGGTGCCTCCCGAGAGGCGCCCGTGCTTGTTGAGGTACTTGCCGCAGATGTACAGGATGAGGTCGCCGTCCACCACGTGGCCGTTCTCGTCCACGGCGAGGCAGCGGTCGGCGTCGCCGTCATAGGCGAAACCCACGTCGAGCCCCTGCTCCACAACGAGGCGCTGGAGCCGCTCGATGTGCGTGGAGCCGCAGTCCACGTTGATGTTGAAGCCGTCGGGCGCGTTGCTGATGACGCGCACGTCCGCGCCGAGCGCGTCGAAGACCGGCTTGGCCACCGAGGAAGCGGCACCGTTGGCACAGTCCAGCCCCACCTTCACGCCCTGCAGCGAGAAGTTGGCGCTCGAGATCAGGTGCGCGATGTAGCGGTTGCGCCCCTGCATGTAGTCGACCGTACAGCCGATCTGGTTCGCGGTCGCCAGGGGGATCTCGAACTCGTCGTCGATGTACGCCTCGATCTGCTCGAGGACCTCCTCCTCCATCTTGTAGCCCTCGCGGTTCACGAGCTTGATGCCGTTGTCCGTATAGGGGTTGTGGCTCGCGCTGATCATGATGCCGCAGTCGAAGCTGCCGTCGACCACCTCGTAGCAGACGCCCGGGGTGGGGATCACGTGGAGCATGTAGACGTCGGCGCCGGACGCGACGAGGCCGGCGATGATCGCGGACTCGAACATGTAGCTCGAGCGGCGGGTGTCCTTGCCGATGACGATGCGGGCCTTCCTGCCCTGGTCGAGGCCGTAGTGCCAGCCGACGAACCGGCCGATCTTGAAGGCCTGGTCTACGTTGAGCCCCTCGTTGGCGCGCCCCCGGAAGCCATCCGTGCCGAAATACTTCATGGAGTTCGCTCTCCTCCTGCTACGTTGTTGGCATGTTTTGAGGCCGTTCGGCCGCCTATATGGTACCGAAGGCAGAAGAGCGCTCCTGAGCCGACGCCCCCTCTCTAGACAATCTCTTGCTCTCGTTTTTCATGCTGTTGTGAACCGGCACGCCGGCTGGAAGCCTGGCAAAAGCAACGAGCCGCACGGCCGAAAGCCCGCACGTTATGCAGCCTCGAGCATCACGACCTCGAGTCCGGCATCGCGGTACCCCGCCACGACCCGGAATCGCTGCTTCCGCGGGTGGTCGATGCAGGGCAGCCTCGGGGTCATAATCACGTCAACGTTCGGCTCGCCCACCTCTCGCATCGGAATGCCAAACTCGCGAAGCAGCGCGGGAAATGCGAGGGGATCCATAGCCTGCTCGAAGGTGAAGTGCATCACGCGCACCCCCTGACGCTCCAGGCGGTCGTCTCGCAGCGCCTGCGCCGCCCGCACCTCTTCCTCGGAACGGCCGCCGGTCATCTCGAAGTCGCGGTACTTGGCCTTGCCGTCCAGCTCGCCAGCCACAAGGTCGCCGGTCGGAAGCCGCCACAAGTAGTCCACGCGGTACCAGCCAAGACCGTCCGGATTGGCGAATGTCACCTGCAGCTCGGGCACCACGCGGTTCAGCTCGAAGAGCCGCGCCCGCACCTTGGACTCGCCGCCGTTCTCCGAGCGAGCGTCCGCCTGACTCGCGACTACGCGAGCCACACGAATCCCGCGACATCCCTTGTGGCCGCGCTCGAAGAGGGACACCAGGTGCTCCTTCGCAACCCCGAGAACCCGCAAGGCAGAGTCCGCCAAGGCCAGACCGTCCTCGAACCCGAGCCGGCGGATGCATCCGAACAGCAAATCGTCAGCAACGAGGGTCGGCACGCCGTCAACCAGGCGCGCCCGACGGATGTCAATCTCGTGACGCACGAGCCCTGGGATGCGGTGGGCCAGCGACCCGTACTCCACGGCAACGTGCACGGTGTCCAGCTCGGCCTCAGGACATTCGAGGCCAAGCAACAGCGCCGCAGACACGTCGCAGAACACCCAGTCAGGGTGCCGTCGAGACAACCCCCTGACTATGGACAGGTGACGCTCGGCCACGCTGAGGCGCCGCCAGGTCTTCGCACGGATATAGAGGCCCCGCAGAGGGCGCACCAATTCGCCGGCAGCATAGAGACGCCGAAGCCGCGAACCTTCCTGGGGACGCCGCGCGAACGCGCACCGACACTCCTGCTCGGCCTCGTCCAAAAGTCTCTCGACACGCTCCGCCACATCGCCCATGGGTCCCTCCTTTTCTTGATGGAACGACTGTACCATATACAGAACTGTCGTTCTAGTCAAAGGAAGGAATCGGAACGGCACCGCTACCGTTCTTCCTGCTGATGCGAGCGATCCATCCCCGGAAGCACAGCGCTCAGAACAGCAGGAAGAACGGGAGAAAGCCCGCATGAGGCACCGCGCCAAGCAAAAGGCCCGCCGGCTTCTCTGCCAACGGGCCTCCCACAAACCAGATATCGAATCCAGGCTTAACGCTTCGAGAACTGCGGGCGCTTGCGGGCCTTCTTCAGGCCGTACTTCTTGCGCTCGACGGCACGGGCGTCGCGGGTCAGGAACCCAGCCTTCTTCAGCTCGGGGCGATAGTCGCCGGCCTTGAGCAGCGCGCGCGCGACGCCCAGACGGACGGCGCCCGACTGGCCAGAGATGCCGCCACCGTCGCAGTTGGCGAGAACATCGAACTGACCCTGGGTGTCGGTCACACGGAACGGCGCGAGAGCAGCGTCGACCAGCTGCTGACGGCCAAAGTACTCAAGCGCGGGCTTGCCATTCACCAGGAACTTGCCGGTGCCGGGCATGATGCGCACGCGGGCGACGGCCTCCTTACGACGGCCAGTGCCCCAATAAACAACGGTCTTCTCAGCCATCGGTTAGCCCTCCAGCTCAATCTTGACGGGGTTCTGAGCAGCATGCGGGTGCTCCGGGCCAGCGTAGACCTTGAGCTTGGTGAACTGCTTGCGGCCAAGGCGGGTCTTGGGGAGCATGCCCTTCACGGCGTGCTCGATGACACGCTCCGGGTGACGGGCCATGGCCTCCTCGAAGGACTCGAACTTGAGGCCGCCGAGGTACCCCGAGTAACGCCAGTAGGACTTCTGGGCGGCCTTGTTACCGGTAAGCTGGACCTTATCGGCGTTGATGACCACCACGAAGTCACCGGTGTCGGTGTGCGGGGTGAACTGCGGCTTGTTCTTGCCGCGCAGGATCATCGCGATCTGCGTGGCAAGACGGCCGAGGACCATGCCGTCGGCGTCGATGAGCACCCAATTGCGGGCGACCTCGCCGGGCTTGGCGTACTGGGTCGACTTCATTCTTGAAACTCCTCCACGTGCTCGTGCATCGCATTCTTTTAAAGAGGTTACGGGGCTCAGCAAAAGAAGCCCTAGAAGTGTACACCAGGGAGCGGGGACCGCCGACGGGTTTCTCGGCCGCTCCGCAGGCGTCAGGGCCTCGTCACAATCAGGCGGGGTGACCCTTTCCGTTCTTCCTGCTGTTCCGCGCTCTTGGCCGGCCGGAGGCCGAGCGTCGCAACAGCAGGAAGAACGGAGCGAGGTCGGACACTTCGCAATAGCAGGAAGAACGGGTCACGTTCGGGCGCGTCGAAACAGCAGGAAGAACGAACCCGAGTCGAACTGGCGCGACTACAGGCGGTCGAGCAACGACGCCCCCATGCGGCGCCCGTCCACGTACAACTCCAACAGACCGTGGCCATCCGACCCCAGCACGGACATCTCCACCGGCTTGGTCGGAGCGACAACCTCCGCGACGCCTTCCGTTTGGAGCCGACCGATCGTCTCGCGCTGGGCATTGTACCGTTCGGCCCGTGTGTCGAGTGCTTGCAGGTAATACGGATAGTCAGCATAGAGCCGCTTGGCCATCGGCATGAGCGAGTAGCCGTGCCTCTTCTGGTAGCCCCAGTGGCGCGTGAGCACCACCACCAGGCGTTCCGCGCCGTCGGCGAGGGCCCGCTCGACCGGGACGGAATCCGACGTGCCGCCGTCAAGCAGGCGGTTCCCCTGATACTCGACCGTCTCAGAGAGGCAGGGCAGGGACGAGGAGGCCACGATCGCGTCCATGTGCTCCGGCAGGCTTTCCACGTCCAAGTACACGGGGGTTCCGAACGTAAGGTCGGTAGCAACCACCGTGAAGGGTGTCTCGTTGCGATTGAAAGTGGCGTAATCGTAGGGGTCGTAGGACTTGTTGACCTTCTCGTAGAGGAACTCCCGGCTGCTCACATTGCCCGTGGTGGCGTAAGACCACGGCCCCATGAAGTTGGGGTCGTCGCGGTAGGCCAACACGTCACGGCAGAACCGCCCGGGTTGCCCGGCCAAAAAGTTGGCACCATTGATGGCTCCCGCCGACACCCCGTAGACATGGGAGAAATCGGTCTTGCCGTGCTCCGCCAGGACATCGAGGACGCCGGCGGTGAACATGCCGCGCATCCCGCCGCCTTCGAGCACCAGGGCCGTCTTCGTTGCCATGAGATCCTCCTTGAGGTTGAACGCGCTGCAGAGCGTGGGGCGCCGCGTCGCTAAGGGGAGCGACCGGAGAGACGCCCGGAGCGTTTTTCATGCCGTTTCGAGAGCATGGTACCTGACCAGCGATTTCGCGAAACAGCATGAAGAACGGCCGCGGCTCGGCGGCGTGGACCGACCCGGCGAAATGCCACGACCCGTGCCGTGGCCCCCGCGCCGCCGGCCTAGGCCTCTAGCTTGCGCCTGAGCACCTCGAGCCCCAGAATCGCGAGGCCGCCGATAAGGAACGCAACGACGTTGAACGTGGCCAGCGTCATCATCGGCAGCGGCTCATCGAGCGTGGTGGGGCCGCAGACGATCGCGTAGACAGAGCCGACCATGAGGCCGATGAGCACGTGAACCGTCTCGTTGCGGTGCCGCTCGAGCGCCCGCTTCACGAGCTTCACCACCGTCAAGAGGCCGCAAACGCACCCGAGCGCGAACAGGGCCAACGCCGGCACCGTCGAGAAGTCGCCGCCCAGGCAGGCGCGGATCCCGGACATGACCGGCAGGTACAGGCCGAAGATCAACAGGAACGTGGAGCCGGAGATGCCCGGCAGAATCATCGCGGAAATGGCCACCATGGCCGCGAAGAACACGTACAGGCCCGAGCCGAGCGAAAGGCTCGACAGGTCGAGGGCCGGCTGCTCGGCGATCGTCGTGCCACCGGTCGTGTTCGCGAGCGTGATCGCGACGACCGCGCCCGCGCCCAGAAGCACCCAGAGCACGCTGGAGATGCCCCAGCGGAGGTTGGCGCGCTCCTGGCGCACGATGAGCGGAATCGAGAAGACGATGAACCCGAGGAAGACCGAGCTCACCACGTAGATGTGGCTTTCGAAAAGTCGCGTCAGGACGAGCACGGCCGCCACGAAACCGCAGCCCCAGCCGCAGAACAGCTTGACGAGGAAAGCGACCGCGGCCTTGCGCTCCGCGCTCGTGCCCGAGACGAGACGGTCGAGTGACGCAAGCAGGCTGTCATAGATGCCGAGGATGAAGGCCACGGTCCCGCCGGAGACGCCGGGCACGCTGTCGGCAAGTGCCATGAGGAAGCCTCCGAAAGGCACCTGGGGGCCCCTTTTGATGGCGATGGCCTGAGTCACGGGCGTCGGCTTGGCGTGGCGGGGCTGGTGGTCGTTCTGAAGTTGGCTCATGGAGAGGAGTCCCCTTCATCGAGAGTTCAGCAAAAACTTTTTGAGCATACCAGCGGGATTCTCGGAACAGCAGGAAGAACGAGAGACCCGGGGAGGAAAGCCGGAGCGGTCCACGACATCGGCGTTGTTCCTCCACAGGGCGCCCACGACCAGCAGGCGCGCCCCGTTCTTCCTGTCATTGTGAACACGGACGCTCTGACCGTTCTTCCTGCTGTTCCGAACACGGGCGCTCGAGCCGTTCTTCCTGTCATTGTGAGAACTCGTCAGACGGGGCGCTAAGCACCACGTAACGATTCGCCCGGTCGGCGTCGAAGGCGTCGAGAAGATCGAGCCCCGTCACCGTGGCCAGCCGGGCGCACTCGTCGTTCGAAAAGCCGTGGCAATACCTGACGACGTCCTCGCGACCCTGCCACGGGAGCAGCCAGTCGCCGGGGTCCAATTCGACGTTCGGGTGCGTCGCGAGGAACCGGGCGGTCGTCTCGCGCGCCTGCCGCAGCTGACGCTCGCTCTTCTGGAGCTGCCAGAGACTCAGAGCCAGGAGACCGCCGGGCGCGACACACCGAGCCAGGTCGCGAACCAGAGCCTCCCGAGCCGGCGTCCCCGGAATATGGTGCAGCACGCCGAAGCAGACCACGAGGTCGAACCGCCCGCGTTCCTCACGTGCCGGACGCCAGTGGGTCAGATCCGTCTCTCGAAACGCGCTCCCCAGCGGCGGGTCGCCGGAGAGGAGTCGGCAGGAGTCCAGGCCCAGCGCCCGCCACGGCTCGTCGACGGCTCCTCGGAGGAAGCGTTCGAACCGGAAGTTGCCGCAGCCGACATCAAGCACGAGTGGAAGACGACCACGCAGTTGGGCTCTCTCAAAACAGCAGGAAAAACGGGGCACGAGCGTACGCCAGCCTTCCCAGGGTCTTTTCCGAGTGGCCCCGAAGGACGCGGCACAGCTGTCGTAAAAGTGCTCCGTCTCGTCGCGCAAGAGCCGCGCGGTCGCGTCGTCCACCAGCAACTCCCCTCCCGTTCTTCCTGCTGTTCCGAGAAACACCATGTAGAACGCCATGTTCTCAAAACGACAGGAAGAACGGGAGGGGCGGCGATATGCTGGTTCACCGGTCGAGCCGAGGAGTGACATGCCAGCAGAACCCGACATCCTGCGCGAGGCGCTCACCCGCGCCCTGGCCGCTCTTGTCACGGAGCTCCGCACGAGGGCCGAAGGCCCCATGGACGACCAGTGGATCGTGCGGTTCTGCCGAGAGCAGAACCGCGGCGTCTCGGACGTGAGCGCCCATGTGAAGAAACGCGCGCTGCTCCCCGCCTACTGGGATCTCAAACGCAGCCGCCCCGATCTCTGGCGAAGCTGGAACGTGGACGACGAGCTGGAGGCGCGGCTCGTCTCCGTTCTTCAGGCCAAACCGAGAAGGACCGCCTCCGGGGTGGCGACGGTCACGGTGATCGCAAAGCCGTGGCCCTGTTCGGGCTCCTGCCGTTTCTGTCCGAGCGACCTGCGCATGCCCAAAAGCTACCTCGCCGACGAGCCCGCCTGCCAGCGCGCCGAGCAGTGCCTCTTCGATCCGTACCTGCAAGTCAGCAGCCGAATCCGCGTCCTGGCACAGCTTGGGCACCCCGTGGACAAGGTCGAGCTCATCGTCCTTGGCGGCACGTGGACGGACTACCCGGAGGCGTACCGCC
The DNA here is from genome assembly GCF_030067705.1 of Kribbibacterium absianum. Classification (GTDB taxonomy): domain Bacteria; phylum Actinomycetota; class Coriobacteriia; order Coriobacteriales; family Atopobiaceae; genus Kribbibacterium; species Kribbibacterium absianum. Next base: position 498,803 of record NZ_JASJEX010000002.1, on the reverse strand, counting down.
GATGGTTCGCCGCCGAGTTGTTCCGCGCGCTCAACGACGGGCTCGGCGATGCGGCCACGCTCGGTCGGAGGAATCGGCGGCGGCAGTACGAGCAGGCAGGGTTCACGCTTTGGCAGGAAGAACGGGAATGGACGGCTCCGAGCGACCCGCAGCTGCGCACGGAGCTCCAAGCCCGCGTGAACGCGGGCGAGCTCACGTACAACGAGGCGTTTCCCCAGCTCTACGGGCCCGCGACGCCATGGGCCGAGGTGTCACGCTGGCAGCGCTGCTCTTCGAACGCGCTACGAGCGGTGCAGACCATGAACGAGACAGCGCCGTGCCGCTGCGTGGGACTCTCCTTTGAGACGCGACCGGACTGCGTCGACCCCGAGACCCTCTGGTCCCTTCGCGAGCTTGGGTGCACGAAAGTACAGATCGGCGTGCAGTCGACCGACGTTTCCCGGCTCGACGGACTTAGTCGCGGAATAGCAGGAGAAACGATTGATGATGCGTTCGCGCTGCTGCGGCTATTCGGCTTCAAGATCCAAGCCCACCAGATGGCCAACCTGCCCGGCGCGACGCCGGCAACGGACCTCGACGACTACCGTCGGCTCGTCTCAGACCCACGGTTTGAACCGGACGAGGTCAAGCTCTACCCCTGCTCGCTCATCGAGGGGACCGGCCTGGTCGAGAACTATCGAGAGGGGCGTTGGCGCCCCTACGAGACGGAGGAGCTTGTGGGGCTCCTCGTCAACGAGCTGGCAGCGACCCCGCGGTTCGTGCGCGTGAGCCGCATGGTACGGGACTTCTCGGCGAAGGACATTGTGGCGGGGAACCGCCAGGCGAACCTGCGACAGGACGTCGAGCGGCGCCTGCGCGACCGGGACCTCCCGGTGCAGGAGATCCGGTTCCGAGAAGTGGCGTTGGCGCCGGAGGGTCCCAGTGATCTGCGCCTGCGAACTCTGCGCTACTTCACCACCGTGTCCGAGGAGCGGTTCCTCGAATGGGTGGCCGAGGATGGGACCCTGCACGGCTTCCTGCGCCTCTCACTCCCCGTTCTTCCTGCTGTTGCGACGGAGCCCGTTCTTCCTGCCGTTGCGAGACCCTCCTCGACACCGGCCCGAGCCGATGCGGCGATGATCCGAGAGGTGCATGTGTACGGACGCGCAGCGCGGCTGGACCAGGAGGGGCAGTGGTCCCAGCACCGTGGCCTCGGCCGCGAGCTGGTGGAGGAGGCGTGCCGTCAGGCACGGGCAGCCGGACGGGTCTCCGTTGCCGTGATCAGCGCGGTCGGGACGCGCGGCTACTATCGAGCGCTCGGCTTCGAGGACGACGGCCTCTACCAGCGGCGATTCCTGGATTGAGACGCCTTCCGTTCTTCCTGCTGTTGCGAGAGCCGCTGCTGCGTCGCATTGGCAAGAAGAACGGTGCGCCACCACAAGCTCCGCTGCAGCAGAGCGGAGGGTTCGCCACAACGCGAAACGACAGGAAGAACGGAAGCGGGCGCCCTTGAGGAGCGCCCGCTTCACGAAACAGCAGGAAGAACACCAACTCGCAACAGCAGGAAGAACGAAACCGCAGGCCAGATGCTAGAACAGCGGCACCACGGCACCGTCGTAGGTGTCCTCGATGTACTGCTTGCACGTGTCGCTCGTCAGCGCCTTCACCAGGGCCTTGGTCTTCTCGGAGTCCTCGTTGCCCTCCTTCACGGCGATGACGTTGCCGTAGGCCTTGGCCGCCTCGCCCTCGTCGCTCTCCACGGCAAGCGCGTCGCTCACGTTCAGCCCCGCGCCCAGCGCGTAGTTGCCGTTGATCGCCGCAAGGTCCACGTCCTGCAGCACGCGCGGCAGCTGGGCGGCCTCGACCTCCTCGATCTGCAGGTTCTTGGGGTTGTCCTCGATGTCCACTACCGTCGCGTTGAGACCGGCGCCGTCCTTGAGCGTGATCAGCCCCTCCTGCTCCAGCAGCAGGAGCGCGCGCGCCTCGTTGGTGGTGTCGTTGGGCACGGCGACGGTGGCACCGTCGGCAAGGTCGTCCAAGGAGCTGGTCTTGCCGGCGTAGAGGCCGAACGGCTCGAAGTGAATCGCGCCCGCGCTGGCCAGGTGCGTGCCGTTCTCCTCGTTGAAGTCGTTCAGGTACGTGATGTGCTGGAAGTAGTTGGCGTCCAGCTCGCCGTCCTCGAGCGCCGTGTTCGGCAGCACGTAGTCGTTGTACTCGACCACCTTGAGGGTGTAGCCGTCCTTGGCCAGCTCGTCCTTGACGGCGTTGAGGATCTCGGCGTGCGGGGTCGGGCTCGCGCCGACCGTGATGGTGGTGTCGCCGGAGGAGGCGGAGGCGCCAGTCGTGGCATCGGCGGTCGAATCGGAGCTGCCGCAGCCGACGAGCGGGGCGGCAAGGGCGGTCAGAGCAAGGGCGAGGGCGCCGCGGCGCTCGATGTACAGGTTCTTCATGTCTCTCTCCTTCAGGTCTTCTGGGCTCCGGCGCCTCTCCCCCGAGGAGCGCACAAACCGCAAGGTCGGAGCCACAATGCACGAAACAGCAGGTAGAACGGAGCCGGCGCAGCGGCTCCTCTCGCAATAGCAGGAAGAACGGGCGGGACAGGACGGCTAGCGGGTCCGCTTGTCAATTTTTGAAACCAACTTGAGGCCGCCCTCTTGGAAGATCTGCACGATGATCACGAGCAGGGCCACCGTGACGAGCATCATGTCGGACTGGTAGCGGTAGTAGCCGTAGTTGATGGCGATGGCGCCCAGGCCGCCGCCCCCGACGAACCCGGCCATGGCCGAGTAGCCGAGGATCGTGGCCAGCGAGATGCAGGCTCCCACGAGCAACGACGGGCCGGCCTCCGGAATGAGGACCTTGGTCACGATCTGCCACGGCGACGAGCCCATGGCCCGCGCCGCCTCGATCACGCCGCTGTCCACTTCCTTGAGCGAGCTCTCCACCATGCGCGCCACGTAGGGAGCGGCAGCCACCACGAGCGGCACGATGGTCGCCGTGGAACCGATGGTGGTGCCCACCACGAGGCGCGTGAAGGGCAGGATCGCGACGAGCAGGATGAGGAACGGCACGGAGCGCAGGATGTTGACCACCACGCCCACGATGAGGTTCACCACGCGGCTCTCGGCGATGCCGCCGCGCCCGGTGATATAGAGGACGACCCCGAGGGGCACGCCGATCACATAGGCGATGGCCGTCGAGACCAACGTCATGTACAGCGTTTCCCAGGTCCCCTGGACCAGGAGGTCGATCATCTGCTGGCTCACGCCGCCCTACCCCTTCTCCGTCGCATCACGATCCGTCGTTGGTGCCATCGCCGCCGGGCATTCGCGCGTCCCCGTTGGCGTCGCCGGCACGGCTGGACATTCGTGCGTCGCCGTTGGCGTCACCGGCGCGGACAGAAGCCGGCGAGAGGGACGGCCCCTCCTCGAAATGGATGTCATGCTCGTGCAGGTAGGTGCGGATCTTATCGCAGGCCGTTTCGTCCTCGGGCATCTGCAACAGCATCTGGCCGAAGGCGTGGCCCCCGATGTCCTGCGTGTTCGCGCCCATGATCGAGACCTGCACGCCACAGGTGAGGGACAGGTCGCTCACCACCGGCAGCGACGACTGCTCGCCGTTGAACGCGATGCGAATCATGCGCGGGGGCAGCTCGCCGCCGAGGCGCCCCTCGATATGGTCGAGGGCGGGCTCGATGAGGCGCTTGGCCGTCTCGCTCCGCGGGTGCAGGAAGACCTCGCGGACGGCGCCTTGTTCTTGGACCGAGCCGTCGGCCATCACGGCCACGCGGTCGCAGACCTGCTCGACGACCTTCATCTCGTGGGTGATCACGACGATGGTGACGTTGAGCCTTTGATTCAGCGACTTGAGCAGGTCGAGCACCGAACGAGTGGCCTCGGGGTCGAGGGCGCTCGTGGCCTCGTCGCAAAGGATGATGTCCGGGTCGCTGGCCAGGGCGCGCGCGATGGCGACGCGCTGCTTCTGGCCGCCGGACAGCTGGGCCGGGTAGGCTTTGGCCTTCTCCGCGAGGCCCACGGTCTCCAACAGCTGCAGGGCCTTCTGGTCGCCCTCGGCTCGGGGGACGCCATCGATGTCCATGGGGTAGCGGACGTTGGCGAGCACCGAGCGTTGCTCCAACAGATTGAACTGCTGAAAGATCATTCCAATCTTCTTGCGGGCGGCACGGAGCTGCTTGGGGCGCAGGTCCATAAGGTTCTGGCCGTTGACCACCACTTCGCCGGACGTGGGACGCTCGAGCAGGTTGATGCAGCGCACGAGCGTGGACTTGCCGGCGCCCGAGAAACCGATGATGCCGAAGACCTCCCCGTCGTTGACGGTGAGCGAGACGTCGCGCACGGCATGGAGGGTGCCGCCGTCGGCGGCCTTGAACTCCTTGTTGAGGTGCTTGAGCTCGATCACGGCGGTTCCTTGGGTGCGGGGTTCTCTGTGGGGCCACTATGAGTGAGACGGAAGCGAAAGTCCACCCAGGGCGCGGGGTTCTGCGGGCGGTTGTAACAAACCGGAGGGCGCGGCCGTTCTTCCTGCTATTGCGACAATGGCGGCCGCACGCTGCGGATTCGCGCAACAGCAGGAAGAACGGATGCGGTTCGACGGCACGTCCGGAACGGCAGGAAGAACGAGCCAGTCCGCAACGACAGGAAGAACGGGCAGGCCCGTCTACTGGGCGTCCACCGCGCCCTGCCAGTCCAAGGCCATCATGTTCCACGAGCCGAACAGCTTGCCGTAGAGGTACTTGTTGCTCGCGGCCTCGTTGGTGAACCACACCCGGCCGTCCTTCTCGACGAGCCCCTCGCTCATGGGCGGCGCGGTCACGGCCCCCATCAGGCTCCGGCTGTCAAGGTACGTCAGCGGCACCGCCTCACCGTTCACCTCGTACGTGCCATCGTCCACGAGCTTGTCCACCGCAAAGCCCGGCAGCTCCGACGGCGACAGCCCCCAGGACTGGGACAGCACCATCACGCCGTCCACCACGCACACACCCTGCACGAGCCCGGGAATCGAGTACACACGAACCGGCTGTTCGCCGTAGTTGCCGTCGCTCGACGGCTCACGCTCGAAGCGGTACATCACGGCGTTGTTCTCGGTGCCGTCTGGGCAGGTGAGGTGCATCTCGTCAGGCGTGTCGTACGGCCCCGCTTTGTAGAAAACGCCGGCGTAGAGGTCCCCGTCGATAATCGTGAGGAAGGCCGGGTCGATGCCAAGGTTGCGCAGGCTCGTCGTTTTGACGGTCGCACCGTCCTCGGCGGACAGCACGTCGTCGAGCGGAGCGACCAGGTAGCCGTTCTCCTCGGTGAGGTAGAGGAACTCGTCGTCGCAGGTCACGCCGCCGCCATGGCCGTCATAGACAGAGCCGTCGGGACGTTCGATAAGGATCTTACTGGTCCGCATGCCATCGACACGATAGAGCGGCGAGGCCGACCCGTCCGTCTCGTAACCGCTGAACAGCCAGCTGCCGTCGGGCGCCTGGACCTCGTCTTGGACGATGAAGCCGTCGTTGGTGCCGGGGATTCCCAGCTCGGCGGTCGCGTGGTCGTAGAAGTTCGCGAACGTGACGCGGCCGACGATGGCGAGCGCCGCCCACGCCACGAGGAGGGCGCCGACAAGGGCTCCCACGACGACGAGGACAACGCGGCCGGGCGCGAGCCGCTTCTTGGGGTGCTGGGACATGGGCCCTCTCTTTGGGTCGGGAGAACGGCCCGGAGCCGTTCGCGAGGTGGCAGCAACAGGCGGGCCTCGCAGAGCGGGCGCCGCGCCGGTTCATTCTGCCTGCTGTTTCGAGCAGAGGGCCAGCTAGCAGCAAATGCTCACAACAGCAGGAAGAACGGGCCGGGCGGGTCGACCCCGTTCTTCCTGCTGTTGTGAGAACCCGCCGCGCCCCTATGAAAAAGGCCCCGGCTGTGCCGAGGCCCCAAGGTTCGGTTTCCGAGCGGCCTAGCGGCCCTCTTCTTCCTTCATCTCTTTGTGGTGGCGGTTGTGCTCGAGCTTGCGCTCCGCCGCACGCTCGGCCTTGGCCTCGCGCCGCTCTTCCTTCTTCTCGTGGCGATCCTCGCGACGCTGGGAGCGGCCCTCTTCCATGACCTCTTCCTCGGCGTGCACGTAGTCGATCTCTTCCTGATCCACGTGGGCGTTGTTCTTGGCGTCCTTCTCGTTCTCGAGAATCTCCTCCTGAACCTCGACGTCGTTCTCGTTGATGTCCGGGTTGCCCGCGACGAGGTCCTGAAGCTCCTCGCGCTTGTGGTTGGCCATGTGCTCGATGTGCTCGGCCTCGACCTTGGTGTGATCCTGCTCATGGGTGTACGGCATCGTGATGCTCCTCGTTGTGCTGGAAAAGCGTGCAGCCGACATATACCCAACCACGCAGATGTTTCCCGGTCACCGAGTGGACTCCGCTCAATTCTCGTTTTGGCAGGAAGAACGGAGGAGCAGCCATCGGGTTAAGCGCCGTTCTTCCTGCTGTTTCGCACACCGGATCCCCCCGCCCGTTTTTCCTGCTGTTCCGCGCACCAAGCCTTCGCGCTGGAAATGTGCGGAACGACAGGAAGAACGGAGGGGCAGGCGCTAGCCGTCCAAGTACCGCGACAGGAACTCCCGCGTGCGGGGCAGTTGCGGGTTCGTGAACATCTGCTTCGGGTCGCCCTGCTCGGCGATCACGCCCCGGTCCATGAACACCACCCGGTCGCTCACGTTCTTGGCGAACGCCATCTCGTGCGTGACCACCACCATCGTCATGCCGTCGGCAGCCAGCTGGCGCATAACCTCGAGCACCTCGCCCACGATCTCGGGGTCGAGGGCGCTCGTGGGCTCGTCGAAGAGCATGATCTCCGGGTTCATGCAGAGCGCCCGCGCGATCGCCACCCGCTGCTTTTGGCCACCGGACAGGCGCCGCACGTCCGCATGCGCGAAGTCCGCGAGGCCCACCTGCTCCAAACGCCTCATCGCCGTCGCTTCTGCCTGTTCTTTCGAGCACAGCTTGAGCGTGAGCGGCGCGAGCGTGCAGTTGTCCAGAACGTCCTTGTTGTTGAAGAGATTGAACGACTGAAACACCATGCCGATCTGCTCGCGCAGCCGGTTGACATCGGTGCTCGGGTCCATGAGGTCCTCGCCATGGAACCACACATGACCAGCGTCAGGGCTTTCCAGCAGGTTGAGGCATCGCAGGAGCGTCGACTTGCCCGAGCCGGACGCGCCGATGATCGTCACGACCTCTCCGTGGGCGACAGAAAGGTCGATGCTCTTGAGCACCTCGTGGTCGCCGAAGCTCTTGCGGAGGCCTTGGACCGAGATGAGCGGGGCCTGTGTGGAAACGGGATAAAGCGGAGAGGTCATGGGCAGCTCCTCGGGTTCTCAGATCAGCAGGAAAAACGGATGGTGCGCGCGCCACCGTTCTTCCTGCCGTTTCGCGCAGCCGCACCCGAAGCTCGGCGCCGTCGCAACAGCAGGAAGAACGGGTCGGGAGCGCCCTAGGCGGTCGTGCTTCCCACGGGGCCCGGGTCGCCCAGGTTGAAGGCCCGCGCCACCCTCGTCAGCAGCCACGAGAACGCCATCGTCAGCACGAGGTAGATGAGCGCCGCCGTCACGTAGTTCTCCAACTGGCTGAAGTAGATGCCCACCACGCTCGTCGTCGCGAACATGAGGTCGAACACGCCAAACACCGACAACACGCTTGAGTCCTTGATGTTGACGATCAGCTCGTTGGACAGTGCGGGAATCGAGTTCTTGATGCCCTGCGGGAACACCACCCGCCGCATGGCCTGCCACTGCGAGAGCCCGAGCGACCGCGCGGCCTCCAGCTGTCCGGGGTCCACGGCCTCGATGCCGCCGCGCAGCACCTCCATCATGTAGGCGGTGGAGTTGAGGGAGATGGTCACGAGGCCGGCCCAGAACGGGGTCCAGATGCCGTTGACCTCGCTCGTCGTAAGCCCGGCACCGCGCAAGATCGCCAGCCCGAGCATCCAGATGATCAGTCCCTGCACCATCATCGGCGTGCCGCGAACCACGGTGGAGTACACCTTCGCAAAGGCGACCCCGAGCCACTTGAAGAACCGGGCGCCGTCGTTGTCGGAGCGGTCCGGCGTTTGGATGCGCAGGAAAACAAGGAGGAGCGCCAGGAAGAACGCGATGATCGTGCCGAAGAACGCCAGCTCAACGGTCGTGAGCACGCCGGTCAGGAACAGCTGACGGCCGTTCCAGAGCATATAGATCATCGCATCGAGAAAGCCCTCGGGCTTGGTGGAAGCCTGCGTGGCCGCGGCGACCGTCTCGCAGAGGTTCGCCACCGGCGCCGCGCAAAAGAGCACAAGAGCGGCAGCCCAGACCACATAGCTGCCGATTCGCAGCGCGGTACGTCCTGTTTGCGTACAGAATGGGCTCTTTGCTCGGTACTGCCTGCCCCAGGCCAGCTTCATCGCGAGCGCCACGAGCGAGACAAGCCACCAGACCGCGAACACGCAATAGCAGGAAGAACAGAAGGCCGGGCCGGGGACGTTCCAGCTCATGAGGGCCACGCACGCCGCGAGCGCGCTCGTGCCGAGCAGCACGTAGGGGTGGTCGTCTCGGAACAGCCGGAAGAACGAGCCGCGACGCTTCGGAGCGCCCGCCGGCACGCTCGGGGCATCGAGCGGGTCAGGCGTCTCAGCCGACCCTTCCAGCCCTGCCTGGCCGGTCAGCGGCTCCGAGTACGGATGGAGGTTCTCCTCCTCTTCGATGACCGCGTGCTCTTTGGGGTCCTGCATAGGCGCTCCTCAGGTGTGACTTCGACGGAAGCGGGCTCGAACAAAACAAAAGGGAAGCAGCCCCAACCCCGCGCGCGGGATGGGGCCGCCTCGAGAACGATGACCGTTGCGCTAGGCCGGCTGGCGCTCGCAGGCCCCGTCCCAGTACTCCTGACGGTCCGCGTCGGAAATGCCCGAGAGGACCTCGTTGATCGAGGCGAGCATCTCGTCCTGGCCCTTGGCGATGCCCACGCTCGCAGGATTGGTGGTCTCGAAGCCGCCGTCCTCGGAGAGCGGCAACGAGACGAGCTCGCTGTTGGTGCTCATGAAGCCGGCCTCGTTCATCTTGCCGTAGGTGCAGGCGTCGCACGCGCCGGCGGCGAGCTGGGAGAGGACGCCCGGCATCGTGTCCACCGGGGTGGCGTGGACAACGCCCTCGATCTCGTCGATGCACTCGTCGTAGAGGGTGCCCTTCTGGCCCATCACGGAGGCGCCGGAGAGCTCCTGGATGTTCGTGCACTCGGCATACGGGCTGCCCTCGAGCACAAAGATGCCGATGGTGTCCTCGATGTAGGGGTTCGAGAAGTCGATGGACTCGCGGCGCTCCTCGGTGTCGCTCATGCCGGCGATGATCACGTCGATCTGACCGGACTGGAGGGCGCCGATAAGGCCGTCCCAGCTGAGCTTGACGGCAACGGGGCTCATGCCGAGGCCTTCGGCGACGGCCTTCGCGATCTGGACGTCGTAGCCGTCGGCGTAGGCGCCCGAGACGTTCTCGATGGGGATCGTGTACTCGGTCTCCTGGGTGGCCTGCCAGTTGTAAGGGGCGTACGCGGCCTCCATGCCCACGCGAAGGGTGGAGGAGTCGGTGGCCTGCTCGGCGTCGGCGCTGGCGGGGCCGCTGGCCGACCCGCACCCTGCGAGCGCACCGGCGAGGACGGTGAGGCCGCCCACCTGGAAGAACTGGCGGCGCTTGAGCAGCCCCTCGAACGAGGTCGACTGCGGCACCTGCGGGGTGTTCTGGTCGTTCATGGCTGCTCCTTCGCAAGCTCTCGGGGCGCACGCGCCCGTTTCAAGACCTTTTGAGCCTAGGCCCGAGTGCGAGGAGGGCCCCGGTCTGTGTATCAAAACGTGACTGCATAGCAACAGTATGCAGAGGGTGGTTTATGCAAACTGACGGAAGAGCGGGCGGACTACGGCGTTATCGCTGGTAGATTGCGCGCCGACCAGGGATGATGCTCGCAAAACGCAGGGACGGACAGCTTCGATATACGCCGCGATATCCACCTGATGGGGAGTTTGTGCGCATAATCGCAGGTGATGATCGAACGGGCACGGCTTCTGCCGCCGACTCTTTGAATACTCTGAAATCCGAGCCGCCCGCCCGTTCTTCCTGTCGTTGCGAGGCGCGCCGTTCTTCCTGCTGTTGCGAGGCGCTCCGTTCTTCCTGCTGTTGCGAGGCGCTCCGTTCTTCCTGCTGTTGCGAGAACCCTGGCGCGTCGCATTGACAGGAAGAACGACCCCGCACGCCGTGCGCGGATTAGCAGGAAGAACGGGCGCGGCTCCCGATGCGCGAAACAACAGGAAGAACGATCCCACAGGCCGGCACGTCGGAACAGCAGGAAGAACGAGGAGGGCGGGGCGGGACCCGTTGGCCCCGCCCCGCCCCACAATGCCCACTTCCGTACGCGCGCCCGCTCCGCGCTACTTGCTCGCCCTCCGGCCACGCCCGCGCGGCGCCGCCTTCTTCTCGGCCTTTCCGGGGCACTCCATGTTCACGCAGATGCGCCACGGCCCCCGCTCGGTCTCAATCTCCACCACGGGCGCCCCGCAATGCTCGCAGGTCTCCCCCGTCGCGCTCAGCTTGCCGCGCGCCGGAAGCGGATAGCTCGTGCCGCACTCGTCATAATTGGTGCACCGGATGAACCGCTTGCCCGTCCTCTCGGACTTGTGGGCCACCAGGTCGCCGTGCCGCCCGGCCTCCGCGCATGCCGCGCACGTGCCCACGACCACGTCCTCCTCGACGTTCGTCGGGCACTGCGGGTTCACGCACTGCTCGTAGGCCTTGCTCCGGAACGGCTTCACGCGCAGACGCGGCGCGCCGCACTCGGGGCACGGCTCGTCGAGCGGCTCGATCTTGTCCCCGTTCCTCCCCGGCACCGGGTACGTGACGTCGCAGTCTGGCCACCCCATGCACCCGATGAACCGCGAGCGTGTGCGCGGCGAGTCCTTCACCACCAGATCCTTGCCGCACTTGGGGCACGTGCCCACCCGGGCATCGGCGGTCACGGCGTCCGAGATCGCGTTGCCCAGGTCGTCCTTGTGCTCGATCAGCGAGTCCATCATGCCGGCGAGCAGCGCGCGGCTCTGGTCCACCACCTGAGACTCGGTCAGGCCGCCCTCGGCCACGTGCGTCATCGACTCCTCGAGCTCGCTCGTCATCTCGGGCGTCGTCACCGTGGGGGCGTACTCGTGCAGCGCCTCGATCACGGCCATGCCCAGCTGGCTCGGCTCGACGGGGTTGTTCTTCAAATACTTGACGTCGAAGAGGCGGTCGATGATCGACGCGCGCGTGGACTTGGTTCCGAGGCCGCGCTTCTCCATCTCTTGAATCAGCTTGCCCTGGCTGTAGCGCGCGGGCGGCTCGGTCTGCTTGGCGTCGAGCGAGAGCGAGTCGACGGCCACCACGTCGCCCGTGGCCAGCTCCGGCAGCTGCTCGTCCTTCTTCATGCCGTAGGGATAGGCCAGACGATAGCCCGGGTACGCCAGCACGTCGCCGGCGGCCGAGAAGGGCTCGCCGTTGATGTCGAGCGACACCTTGGTGCCCTCGATCACGGCCGCGTCCATCAACGTCGCAAGGAAGCGGCGCGCGATGAGATTGTAGAGCTTCCAAGCCGCAGGGTCCAGCTTGTCCGGGTCGCCGACACCGGTGGGATAGATCGGCGGATGGTCGGTGGACTCCTGCTTGCCGCGCGTCGCGTGAATCTGACCGCCCGCCAGGATCTTGTCGCAGGCAGGGCCGTAAGCCGGCACGCCCTTGAGCATCTTGACCTGCGCCTTGAGGTCGAGGGAGCTCGGGTACACGGTGTTGTCGACGCGCGGGTAGCTGATGAGGCCATCCATATAGAGGGACTCGGCGATGCGCATGGTGCGCCCGGGTGCCAGGCCTTCGGCCGCGGCCGCTGCCTGCAGCGACGTCGTGTTGAAGGGCGCCGGCGGCTGAGCCTTGCGGGACTTCTTGGCGACGTCGGTCACCGTTGCCTGCTTGGCGTCCTGGACACGGGCCCAAGCGGCGTCGGCCTCGTCCTTCTTCCAAAAGCGACCCTTGGTGTGACCGACCTTGAACGGCTCGCCGCCCTTGGAACAGGCGCCGGTGATGACCCAGTAGTCCTCGGGGACAAAGGCCTGGCGCTCCTTCTCGCGCGCGACTACGAGGGCAAGCGTGGGCGTCTGCACGCGTCCGGCGCTCCGCACGTTGCCGAGGCCGCCGAACTTGGCCATCGTCAGGTACCGCGTGAGCGCGGCGCCCCAGATGAGGTCGATGTACTGGCGGCTCTCGCCGGCGTCGGCAAGGTCCTGGTCCAGCTCGACGAGGTGGTCGAACGCGTGCTCGATCTCTTGCTTGGTGTACGCAGAGTAGCGGGCGCGGAGGGCAGGCGCGGTCTGGTTCACGTCGCGCACCATCGCGAGGGCGTCGGAGCCGATGAGCTCGCCCTCGCGGTCGAAGTCCGTTGCGATGATGACCTCGTCGGCCTTTTTGGCGAGGTTCTTGAGGGCGCGGATGATGCCCTTCTCGGCCGGCTTCTTCTCGACGGGCGCCCACACGAGGTACGGGAGGCTCGGCACCTTCCAGCCTTTGATGTCGACGCCGTCGGCCGTGAAGGGCTTCTTGGGCTTGCCGGCCTTGGTCACCTGGTTGGCGCCCGAGAAGGGAGGTCGGTCGAGATTCTCGGGCACGCTGGCGGGAAGCACCTCGCCGTCCTCCGTGACCGAGAACCAGCCCTGGTCCGGAGCGTACTGGAGCGCCGTCGGGAAGTCCGGCGCCAGGATGTGGCCGCGAAGGCCGATGCAGACCCAGTCCTCGCCGCCGCGACGGAACCGGTAGATGGGCGTGTCGTAGACCTTGTCGTTCTTGGGCTTACCCGACTCGCTGAGCAGCCGGGCGATTTGCTTGGCCGCGTCGTTCTTCTCTGCGATGACGAGGATCACTGGTGGGCTCCCCTCTGGAGCGGGCCTCGGGACCCGCGTGGATGACCTGGATGGCTCGTGGGTTTGTATCACCGGAGGACGATCTCAAACCTCGAAGCCTGCTCGTGGGGACTCACTATACGGGGATTTCCCAAACGGGCAAGGGGCGAGCCGGCAAACGTTCAGGGGATTTGCAGCGCCTGCGGGCGCCCTCTCGTTCTTCCTGTCGTTTCGCGCATCCGGGGTCACGAACCCTTTTTCCTGTCGTTTCGCGCATCCGGAGCCGCGCCCGTTCTTCCTGTCGTTTCGCGCAGGGGCTCAGAGTCGAGGAGCTCCAACAGCAGGAAGAACGACCATCTCAAAACGGCAGGAAGAACGCTCCCCTCGCAACAGCAGGAAGAACGAAAACGAGAGGGGCACCGTCGCCGGCGCCCCTCTCAAAACAGCAGGAAGAACGAAACCGCAGGTAGATTGGGCAGGTCGAGCAGGATTAGCGCGACTTCGCGATGGCCTTCTCGGCCTTCTCCTCAGCCGCGCGCTCGTAGTCCTCACGATCCCACTGCAGGGCCGCCGCGCCGTCCCGCCGCACGATCACCACGCGGGCCACCGTCAGCGACGCCTCGTACAGCAACACGAGCGCCGCGAACATGAAGAACATCGTCACCGGCGACGCGTCGGGCGTCACAACGGCCGAGAAAACGAGCAGCCCCACATAGATGAAGCGCCAGTTGGTGCGGAACGTCTTGTACGTGACGATGTGCAGGATCGACAGGTAGAAGATGATGAGGGGCACCTGGAACGCCACGCCGAAGCCGATCTCCAACAGCATGAATATGTTGAGGTAGTCCTCGGCGTCGGCCACCTGCACGGCAAAGTCGCGGGTCTGCTCGGCCATCCAGCCGAACGCGGCCGGCTGAATCACGAAGTAGCAGAACACCATCCCGAGGAAGAACAGCGCCACCATGGCGCCAACGGTCGGCACGACCCACTTCTGCTCGTTGGGCTTCAAGGCCGGCAGGATGAAGGCCATGATCTCCCAAATGATGATCGGCGAGCACACGATCATCGCGATGAAGCACGCCACCTTGAAGCGGATCGTGAAGCCGCCGAGCGAGCTCAGCACCGTCAGCTGGCCGCCGTTGGGCAGAAACTGACGGATCGGGTCCATCATGATCTGAATCAGCGTCGGTGTCGCCATATAGATGACGATGGCGGCGACGAGAAGGGCGACCACCACGATGGTCAGGCGCCGGCGGAGTTCGCCGAGGTGGTCCATCAAGGGCATTCTCTGAGGTCCGATAGGCATGGTCGTAGGCCTTAGGCGCGAGCGCTCTGGCCGTCCTCCTCTCCAGCGTTGGCAGGGGCGTCCGCATCCGAGGCGCCGGCGTCGATGTCCGCGTCGTCGTCCGAGACGGGCGCGGCCGGCGTCGCGGCGGCCTTCTTGGGCGCGAGGCCGTACAGGGACGCGACGCTGCGGCGATCCTCCTCCGGCTCCGGCTCGGGCTCGTCCGGCGCCTCCACCGTCGCTGCAGCGGCCGTCGCAGCGGCTGCGGCCTCGGCGGCCTCGCCGCCCGTCTCGGGGGCGCCGCTCGCGAGCGCATCGGCCGCGGCCTCGTCGGCGTTCGCTGCAGCGGCGTCGGCCGCGGCCTGCTTGGCGGCCTTCTCCGCAGCCAGCCGGGCCTTGCGCTCGGCGAAGGTCTCGGTGCGGGTCTGCTGGACGGTCTCGATGTCGAGGTCCGCGTCCTCCTCCACGCCGGCCTTGGCCTTGGCGGCACGCGACCCTTCGTTGGCCGCCTCCTTCATCGGGTCGAGGACCTCGTTCTGCACCACCTTGGTGACGCTGTCCTGCGCGGTGCGGAACTGGCGCAGGCCCTTGCCGAGGGTCCTGCCCATGGCGGGCAGCTTGTCCGGGCCAAAGAGCAGAAACGCGAAGACCAGGATGAGCAGCAGCTCGGTGTCTCCGATGCCGAACACGCGGGCACCTCCTGTCGGGATACAAGGCGAATAGACAGGAGAAGGCCGCCTCGCGGGCGGTCTTCTCCCCATGGGTCGTCTGAACTTATGCAGTGTATGGCCTCTGGCCTCCGCCGTGCAAGGAAGCGTTCAGCCCACGGGCAAAGAATCCCCAGCTATCACGCCTCGTTCACATGGAACTCGGAACCAACGCCCAAAAGCGTCAGCACGCGCAGCACGTTGGGCTGCGGATGGCTCACCGTGAACTCGCTGCCCATCTCGGTGGCGCGGTGCGCGGCCGCCACGAGGACGCCGATACCGGTCGAGTCGATGTACGGCACGGCCTCCAGGTCCACGTCGATCACGGGCGCCTTGTCCTCGAGAACGGCGTCCAGCGCGTTCGTGAGCTCGGTCGCGTTCGAGACGTCGACCTCGCCCTCGATGACGACGCGCGCGCCGTTGTTCACGGCCTGGGTATCGATAGCAAGGCTCATAGATGTGCTCCCTCTTGGCTCTCAGGCGGGCCTCCAAGACCCGCCGGGTCTCTCTTCTCCCCCGCGATCACTTGGTGGTGCCGGCGGTGCCGTCCAGCTTGCTTGCGAGCCCGGCCGCGCCGCCCGAGGACTCCTGGGCGTTGGCGCGCAGGTTCTTGAGCTGCGACTCGGAGTAGGACCTCACGCTCTGGTCCGCCTCGCTCGAGCCCGCCTCGTCGATCGCCTTCTGGTACGCGGCCTCGGCCTGCGAGGTGTCCCCGTTCTTCTCGTACATCATACCGAGGTTGGCCCACACGGTCGCGGAATTCGTCTCGTTGGCGAGGTCTGCTAACAACTCCGTAGCCTTGTCCTTCTCGCCCTCGTAGTAGTAGCAATAGGCGCGATTGATGGCCGCGCCCCTCGCGTCGTCCGAGTCCAGGTTCCCGGCAGCGTCGAGGTAGTCCGTGTACGTGGTCTCCGCGTTCTTCAGCAGCTCAGAGGCCTTGGCCGTCTCGTCGTCGCCGCTCGCGTAGCTCGTCGCGTAGATGCCCCACTCGTAGTAGGCGTTGGCGAGGCGGAGCATCGCGGCCTGGTCGTCGGGGTGCTTCTCAAGGTCCGCTCGGCGCTCCTCCACCTGCGGGCCGTAGGTGCTCGCCGCCTCATCGTAGCTGGCGGGAGCGGTGGAACCCGAGCCGCCCGTGGCGAAGATCTGCGAGAAGGACGGCAGCAGGATCGAGACCACCATGATCACCGAGACCACGATGACGGCGATCTCCTTGCCGGTGCGCTTGCGGCGCTGCTTCTTGGGCAGGGGCGGCAGCTCGTGGGCGGCCTCTTCGTTGGCCTCCTCTTTGGTCTCGGCTTCCACCCGGGCGTCCTGCTCGGCCTCTTCGGCCTGCTTGGAGGCCTCTTCGGCCTGGTCGCGGGCCGCCTTGCGCGCGGCGCGCTCCTCGGGCGTGAGCGGGGTGGGTTTCTGGTGCTTCTTGGACTTGGCCATCGGACGGGTTCCTCCGAGAAGAAACGGACGGACGCCCCGGCGGGCGCCCGGAAACGATCGCGGACGATCGATATCGACGATCACGAACGGTGCGTATTCTACACGGAGCCTTTTGACGGACGCGGCCACGTATACTGACGCGCAGCAGTCTCGAGACCCGCTCGCCCCGTCAAAGGAGGAGCCATGCCAACCTGCTACGAAACCATGGACGACGCCGCGCTCGCCCGAGAGACCGAGCGGCTGCAGGCCGACGTCGACGCCCTGGCGGCCCAGGGTCTCACGCTGGACATGGCGCGCGGCAAGCCGTCGCCCGCGCAGGTGGACCTGTCGCGGCCGGTGCTCGACGTGCTGACAAGCGAGTCGTCGCTCACGGACGACGGCGTGGACGCTGCCAACTACGGCGCGCCCGACGGCCTGCCGAGCGCCCGGCGCCTGATGGCGGAGGTGCTCGAGGTGGACCCGGCGCACGTGATCGTGGCAGGCTCTAGCAGCTTGAACCTGATGTACGACCTGGTGGGCCACGCGTTCACCCGTGGCGTTCGAGGCGCGACGCCCTGGAGCGAGCTGGGCGAGGTCAAGTTCCTGTGCCCGGCCCCCGGGTACGACCGCCACTTCGCGGTGACCGAGCACTTCGGTGTCACCAACGTGCCGGTGCCGATGACCGAGACCGGCCCGGACATGGACCTCGTGGAGCGCCTCGTCGAGACGGACCCCACGGTCAAGGGCATCTGGTGCGTGCCGAAGTACCAGAACCCCACCGGCGTGACGTTCTCGGACGAGACGGTGCGGCGGTTCGCGGGCCTGCGGCCGGCCGCCGAGGATTTCCGCATCTATTGGGACAACGCGTACGTTGTGCACGGCCTCTATGACCAGGACGACGAGCTGCTCAACATCTTTGACGTGCTGGCCGAGACCGGCCGCGAGGACCTCGTGTACGAGTTCGCGTCCACGAGCAAGGTGACGTTCCCGGGCTCGGGCATCGCGTGCGTCGCGGCAAGCCCCAAGGACCTGGACGACATCCGGCTGAGCTCGAACATCCAGCGCGTGTGCTCCGACAAGATCACGCAGCTGATGCACGTGCGGTACTTCTCCGGCCGCGAGGCGGTGGTGGACCACATGGCGCTCATGGCCGAGGTGCTGAGGCCCAAGTTCGAGCTGGTGGAGCAGAAGCTGACGGACGGGCTTGCGGGCCTGGACGTCGCCACGTGGACGAACCCGCGCGGCGGGTACTTTGTGTCCTTCGACGGGCCGGACGGGTCGGCGAAGCGCATCGTCGCGATGTGCCGGGAGGTGGGCGTCACGCTGACGGGCGCCGGCGCGACGTGGCCCTACGGCGACGACCCGCGCGACAGCAACATCCGGATCGCGCCGAGCTACCCGACGCTGGAGGAGCTGGGGCAGGCGCTCGACGTGCTGGTGGCCTGCACGAAGCTCGTGGCGGGGCAGCTGGCGGCCGAGGCCCGGGCCTAGCGCCGGCGCGTTCTTCCTGCTGTTGCGAGACCGCTCGTTCTTCCTGCTGTTGCGAGAGGAACAGGAACGGAGCCAGCCCCTGATTGGGCCGGCTCCGTTTTTCATGCCGTTCCGGGCGGTTTGGAACCCTGTGGACAGCGGCGCTTTAGCAGGAAGAACGGGGCGCGAACCCCGCGGTCGGGTCGCAGAGGCGCGCTCCGTCCTTCGCCGCGTTCTTCCTGCTGTTGCGCGCATCACGGTCGAGACCTGCAGGCTCGCTTTAGCAGGAAGAACGGGGC
This sequence comes from Kribbibacterium absianum, assembly GCF_030067705.1. Taxonomy (GTDB): domain Bacteria; phylum Actinomycetota; class Coriobacteriia; order Coriobacteriales; family Atopobiaceae; genus Kribbibacterium; species Kribbibacterium absianum. Next base: position 480,733 of record NZ_JASJEX010000002.1, on the reverse strand, counting down.
GCGCGGGTCTACAGGCTCTGCTCGGTCCTTCCGATGATGTCGTCCTGCGTCGCCCGGGACAGGTCGTTGAAGAACGCGCTGTACCCCGCCACGCGCACGATCAGGTCGCGGTGCTTCTCCGGATGCTCCTGCGCGTCCAGCAGCGTCTCGCGCGACACCACGTTGAACTGCACGTGGTACCCGTGCAGGCGGTTGAAGTACGCCCCCAGCATCATCTTGAGCTTCTGCTTGTTCTGCGGCTTGGCGAGCATCGCCGGGGTCATCTTCTGGTTGAGCAGCACGCCGCCGGTGATCTTCTCGGTCGGCAGCTTGGTGATGGACTTGAACACCGCCGTGGGACCGTTCTGGTCGGCGTTGTGCGCCGGCGAGCAGCCCTCGGCCAGCGGCTCGTGCGCGTGACGGCCGTCGGGCGTCGCCATCGTGCCCATGCCCTGGCCCACATTGGCGCTGATGGAGCTCGTGCCCGCATAGCGGATGCCGCCGATGGGGCCGCGCCCGAAGCGCGTGCTGTGGTACTTGGCCACCTCGTCGATGTACGGGTCGTACGCCTCCACGGCCAGCGAGTCCACGTAGTCGTCGTCGTTGCCGTACCTGGGGGTGCCGGCCATGAGCGCCTGGCGCACGGCCTCGCCCTCCTCGCCGGCAAAGTCGCTCACCAGCGCGTCCCACACCTGCTGCGTCGTGAGCCTCTCGTCCTCGAACACGACCTTCTTGAGGGCCGCCAGCGAGTCGGCCATGTTCGCGATCCCCACCTGCAGGCCGCTGATGAAGTCATAGACGGCGCCGCCCTCCTTGATGGTCTTGCCGCGGCCGATGCAGTCGTCGGTCAGCGCCGAGCACAGCACGTCGGGCACGTCGCGCTCGCTCGCGAGGTCGATCGCGTTCTCCACGATCACGGAGGCGCGCGTGAGCTCGCGGATCGTCTTGTCCCAGGCCCCCATCAGCTGGTCGAAGCTTGTCATCTCGGTGAAGCGGCCGTAGTCCTGGGCGAACCGCTTGCCGGTCGTGAGGTCCACGCCGCCGTTCATCGTGCAGAGCAAAAGGCGCGGGAAGTTGAGGTAGCTCATACCGGTGCAGCGGTAGCCCCATTTGCCGGGCACGGCCGTCTCCACGCAGCCGATGGCGGAGTAGTCGTAGGCGTCCTCGCGGGCCACGCCCCACTGGATGAAGCTCGGGACGATGACCTCGTCGTTGTTCATGGCCGGCATGCCGAAGCCAAGGCGCCAGACCTCGACGCACAGGTCGAGGAAGTGCGGGTCGATGGCATGGTGGTAGCGCACCGTGAGGTTGGGCTGCGTGAGGCGCGTCTGCGCGACGGACTGCAGGATGAGGTAGGACAGCGGGTTCACCGCGTCGACCGGCTCGCCGTCGACCAGCCGCTGGCCGCCGATGGTCACGTTCTGGTACATCGGCGAGCCGGCGCTCGAGAGCGTGTGGGTCTGGCTGCGCACCTTGTTGATGGTCAAGGTCTTGATCCAGAGGTTGCCGAGCAGCTCCAGGGCCTCCTGCTCGGTGATGCGGCCCGCCTCGAGGTCCGCCTGCAGGTAGGGCCAGACGTATTGGTCCATGCGGCCGTACGAGAGGGAATGGCCGTTGGACTCGATCTGCAGCACCACCTGCAGCATCCAGACCGCCTGCAGCGCCTCGGCGAACGTGCGCGCGGGCTCGTAGGGCACGCGCTCGCAGCGGTCCGCGATGGCCAGCAGCTCGGAAGCGCGCTCCGGCGTCGCGGTCGCGGCCTGCTCGCGAGCAAGGGCCGCATAGCGCTCGGAGAAGCGCTTCACGGCGGCGATCGTTTCGAGCACCGCGTTATAGAACACGCGCTTGTCGATGGAGGCGGGGTCCGTCAGATCCAGGGCGGCGGACGCCTCGCGGGCGCGCCGCTCGTACCCCGCGAGCCCCTCCGCCAGCACGCGACGATGGTTCACGGCCAGGTGCGCGTCTCCGGCGTTGAGCTTGCCCTCCATGCCGAAGAGACCGGTCTCCATGTAGACCTGGACCTCCTCCGGCAGCAGCGCCTCGCCGCGGGAGCGCAGGTTGTTGTTCTCCCAGAAGGGCGCGACGGAGCGGATCTGGTCCTTGGTCTGGTCGGTGATGTAGAAGACGTCGCCGTCGCGCTTCTCGAACAGGTCCAGCTCGTTCATCACGAACTCGAGCGTGTACTCGGGGAACACCGGCGCGTTGCGGTTCTTGGTGGCCTGGTTGCCGGCGATGAGGGTCTTGTCCTCGATGTACACGGTCATGTGGTCGAGGATGTGGCTCAGCATCCGGGCCCGGCGCATCACCTGCGGCTGGCTCTTGCTCTGCTCGTAGGCCTCGGTGGCGAGAAGCGCGCGCTCGGCGTCGATATAGGGCTTCTCGGACAGCACCTCCTCGCGGAACTCCTGCATACGCGGGGTCAGGGCGCCGAAAAGCTCGGTGGGGTCCTGAGGCTGGGTGTTGTCGAAGCTCAGGTACGGTGCCTGCGGGGCGGCAGTGACGGTCATGGTTCCTCCGAGAAGAAGCGATGAGTAGCATCCTTGGCAAGAGGATACCAGGAAGACGTTTCGTAAGCTATTGTTGTTTCGTACGTAATCAGTGTTAGGTAAGGAGACCCCGTGGAGACTCCCTCCGCCACCGTGTTCAACGTGCAGAAGTTCAGCCTGGACGACGGCCCCGGCATCCGCACCACCGTCTTCTTGAAAGGCTGCCCGCTGCGGTGCGCGTGGTGCGCCAACCCGGAGAGCCAGCTGGGCGCGCCGCAGGTGCTGTGGGACCGCCGGCAGTGCGTGGGGTGCGGGACGTGCGCCGCGGGAAGCGGGGCGGTGACACTGGACGAGAAGGGCGTGCATGTGGACCACGCCCGCGTGAAGGACGCCGAGGCGGTCGCCGGGCTGTGCCCCCACGGCGCGCTGACCGTGGCCGGCGAGACGCGCACCGCCGACGACGTGGCCGAGGAGTGCCTGCAGGACCTGCCCTTCTACCAGGAGTCGGGCGGCGGCGTGACGGTGTCCGGCGGCGAGCCGCTGCTCTGGCCGGACTTCGTGGAGGCGCTCGCGGCACGGATGCACGGGCACGGCGTGCCGATGGCGGTCGAGACCACCGGCTGCGTGAGCGAGGCCGCCTTCGCACGGGCGCTGGAATCACTCGACCTCGTGCTCTTCGACGTGAAGCACCCCAACGAGGCGTGGCACATGGACGGCACGGGGGTCGGGCTCGGCCTCATCCGCAAGAATCTCGTCCAAGCGCTGCGCTGGGCCGAGGCGGGCGGCGAGGTGCTGTTCCGCACCCCCGTGATCTTTGGCTACAACGACGGCGCGGCCGCGGGCATCGCCGAGATGCTGCACGGTGCGGCGCGCGAGGCGGGCTTCTCGGGCACCCCGAGGCTGCAGCTCCTCCCGCTCCATCAGTTCGGCGAGGGAAAGTACGACAAGCTCGGGCGCGAGTACGGTCTCAGGGACGAGAGGCCCCTTCACGAGGAGGACCTGGAGCCGATGGCGGAGGAGCTGCGCGCGCTCGGCATCGACGCCTTCGTGTGACGGCTGCCGGATCGTTCTTCCTGCTGTTGCGACGGGGTCGTTCTTCCTGCTGTTGCGAGAGCGGCACGGCGTTCTTCCTGCTATTGCGACGCCGCAGGTGAACGACCCTGTTCTCGCAACAGCAGGAAGAACGGGGCGGTTTCAGCGGCGGACCACCGTCTCCTCGAGCGGCTTCCGCAGCCCGTGGTTCGCCAAGGGGCCTCCGTCGGCCGCCGGGTGGCCGAGATCAAGGAGCATCAGCACCTCCTCGTTCTCCGGCAGCCCGAAGGCCTCCTTGGCCTCGGCGGGATCGAAGAAGTTGACCCAGCAGCTGCCGAGCCCGCACTCCGCGGCGGCCAGCATCAGGTGCGTCGCGACGATGGACGCGTCCTCGGCGCCCGAGTCCCGCTTCCCGCCCGGGTACGTGAACACGTTCTCGGTGTCCCAGGCCACGAGCAGGACCACCGGCGCCCCGTAACGGCAGGGCGTGATCGAGTCCACCTTATCAAGATCCGTTCTACCTGCTAAAACGTACACGCGCTGCTCCTGCAGGTTCTTGGCCGTGGGGGCCAGGCGCCCGCAACTCAGCACATACTCGAGGTCGCCCGGGTCCACCGGCGTGGGGTCGTACTTCTTGCAGGAGTACCGGGCGGCGGCCAATTCTCGGAACGACATGAAGAACCTCCTGACGGCGGGTGCAGAGTCCTCTAGATTTTAACCAAGCATCAAAGGAGGCCACCGTGGAGCAGTGTGAGCGACGGAAACGCCTGATCGAGCTGCTGTGGAGGGAGCGTGGCGAAGCACCGGACGTCCCCACCACCGACGAGGAGCAGCGCGTCGTCCTGCGCGGCCTGCTGAACCAGCGGCCGCCGATGGCCGCCAACGAGGAGCTCCTCGCGCTCCAGGACGCCTACTTGCAGGAACGCCTGCGCGAAGTGGGCACGGTGGACGCGGACACGCTACCGGTGGCCCAACGTGTCGGCAACTCGGGGCTCTCCCTCTGGCAGGGCGACATCACGCGCCTCTCGGCCGACGCCATCGCCAACGCGGCCAACCACGCCATGCTCGGCTGCTTCCTGCCCGGCCACCACTGCATCGACAACGCGATACACACCTACGCGGGGCTGCAGCTGCGCCTGGCCTGCCATGAGATCATGCAGGGCGGCGAGGCCGTGACCGCTCAGGTGATCGTGACGCCGGCCTTCAACCTGCCCGCGCGCCTCGTGCTCCACGTGACGGGGCCGGTCGCGCACCGACCGGCCACCGAGCAGGACGCCCGAGCGCTCGCCCGCTGCTACGAGAACCTGCTGGATGCGGCCGTAGCAAACGGGTGCCGCACCGTCGCGCTCTGCTGCCTCTCCACCGGCGTCTTCGGTTTTCCGCAAGAGCGAGCGGCCGAGATCGCGGTGGGCACCGTCCGCCAGTGGCTGAAAAACCACCCGCAAGCGCGCCTGCGGGTGGTCTTCAACACGTTCCTGGACAGCGACCAGGCCATCTACGAAAGCCTTCTGGGACCATCAGCCCTGCAATGACGCGCAGATAAGCTATGTCCCCTTTTTGCAGGTTAGGCGAAGCAGCCGTCGAACCAGTCCACGTCGTCCGTGGACTTCATCTTGTCGAGCACGGACTCGTCGCTGATCAGGCCCACCAGGTTGCTCAACACGGTCAGATGCTCGTCGCCCTTGCCAGCGATGCCGAAGAGCAGGTGGGCCTTCTCGCCACCGCCCCAGTCGACGCCCTCGGGGTACTGCAGCACGACCACGCCGGTCTCCTTCACGGCGTCCTTGGCCTCGTTGGTGCCGTGCGGGATCGCGACGCCCATGCCCATGTAGACGCTCGTCAATTCGTCACGCTCGATCATCGCGTCCACGTAGCTCGGGTCCACGCAGCCGAGGTCCACGAGCGCCTGGCCGGTCTGGCGAATCGCCGTCTCCTTGTCCACCGACGGAAGACCAAGGCGGATCGCCTTCGGGCGCACCATCACGTTGGTGTCGGGCTCGGGCTCCGGCTCGGGGGCGGCGGGGGTGGTCTCCATCAGCTCGGCGGCGTTGGAGAGCGTGGTCAACGAGTCATACAGGGCGTCGAGGGCCGGGTCGTCGAGGAAGTTGTCGATCACGACCACCTGGGCCTGCGGGGCGCTCTTCCGGGCACGCTCGGAGAGCACGCGCTGACACACGACGATGGCGGCGTCGGCGGGCACGGTGTCCACGGAGCTGTGCTCAACGGTGAGGTCGGGGCGCATGGCCTTGATGCGGTTGCGGAAGCGGGTGGCGCCCATCGCGGAGGAGCCCATGCCGGCGTCGCAGGCGAAGACGATCTTCGCGTTCTCGGTGTTGCTGATCACGATGGCCTCGGCCGTGCCCGCGATGGCGCGCTTCTCGCTCGTGGCGGCCTCGGGGGCCTCGACGGGCATCGTGCGGACGATCGGCATCGCGATCGCGAAGGACACACCGGCGGCGATGCCGACGCCGATCACGGTCTGGAGCAGCGTGTCGGCGGGCGCCATGGACAGGAAGGCGATGATCGAACCAGGGGACGCCGGGGCCACGAGGCCACAGCCGGTCATCGAGAACCACAGGATGGCCGCAGCGGAGCCACAGATCGGGGCGATGATGACCTTCGGGTTCATCAGCACGTACGGGAAATAGATCTCGTGGATGCCGCCGAAGAAGTGGATGATGGCGGCGCCGGGGGCGGACTGGCGGGTCTTCTCGTCCTTAGCGAAGAGGCAGTAGGCCAAAAGCACGCCTAGGCCGGGACCGGGGTTGGCCTCGAGCATGTACATGATCGAGCGGCCCGTCTCGGCGGCCTGGTTGAGGCCGATGGGGCTGAAGATGCCGTGGTTGAGGGCGTTGTTGAGGAAGAGTACCTTGGCCGGCTCGATGAAGATCGCGAGCAACGGCATGAGGCCGTAGTCGACGAGGGCGCCGACACCGGTGGACAGCACGACGAGGATCACGGACATCACGGGGCCGATGGCGTAGTAACCGACGACAGACATGCCGAGGCCGAGCAGGCCGAGGCTGAAGTTGTCGACGAGCATCTCGAAGCCGCCGGGCGTGTGCTCCTGGCTGAAGGCGTCGACCTTCTTCATGAGCCAGCCGGTCACGGGGCCGATGACCATGGCGCCCATGAGCATCGTGTACTCGGAGCCGACGATGCAGCCCACAGCGGCGATGGCGCCGGCGACGCGGCCGCGGTCCCCGCCGGTGAGGTAGCCGCCCTGCGCGGCGATGAGGATCGGCAACAGGTACGTGAGCATGGGGCTCACGATGCTCGCGAGCTGCTCGTTGGGGAACCAGCCCTTCTCAATGAAAAGGGCCGCCAAGAAGCCCCACGCGATGAACGCGCCGATGTTTGGCATGACCATGGAACTTAAGAACTTGCCGAACTTGGTGACGCTGTCCTTAACTGCCGTTGCTGCCACTGCCGCCTCCTTTGGTACGGATTGCCTGTCTTAGAGCCCGGCGAGGGGCTCGGGGCGCTCCGCGTCGGCTTGCCGTCCCTCTATGTGTTGGAACGACAGCAACGAGTGTAGACAGGTTTGATCCAGCTTCCGTTAAAACGAAAGGATTAGCGCCGAACGGTCGGAATTTCGGTGCCAACGGTTTTTGTTCCAACAAATCTGTGGACAGCACGCTTTTGCTTGACAACAGAAGAGCTGTTGTCAGAATACAAATCAGCTTTTGGCTCAACAGGAACACTCCGTTCCAACCTCGCGTGAAAGGAACCTTCCCCATGAAGACCCGCGCCGTCCGCCTCCACGGAGCCAACGACCTGCGCCTGGAGGAGTTCGAGCTCCCCGCCATCAAAGATGACGAGATCCTCGTACGCATTGTCTCGGACAGCATCTGCATGTCCACCTACAAGTGCGCGACCCTCGGCGAGGACCACAAGCGCACCCGCGACCTCGCGAACCACCCCGCGATCATGGGTCACGAGTTCGCCGGCGACATCGTCGAGGTGGGCGCCAAGTGGGCCGACGAGTACCAGCCGGGCATGCGCTTCACGATCCAGCCGGCCATCAACTGGCAGGGCACGATGTGGTCGCCCGGCTACTCCTACGAGTTCTGCGGCGGCGACGCCACCTACTGCATCCTCCCCGCTGAGGTCATGTACGCCGGCTGCCTGCTCAAGTACCACGGCGAGGCCTACTACGAGGCGAGCCTGGCCGAGCCCATGAGCTGCTCGATCGGCGCCTTCCACGCGGCCTATCACACGCAGATGGGCGTCTACGAGCACTTCATGGGCATCAAGGAGGGCGGCAACCTGGCCATCACGGCAGGTGCGGGCCCGATGGGCCTCGGCGCGCTGACCTACGCGCTCCACTGCGACCGCCGGCCGGGCCTCGTGATGGTGAACGACATCGACCAGGAGCGCCTCGACCGCGCGGCGCAGCTCTTCGACCCCGCAACCGTGAAGGACGAGACGGGCATCGACCTGCACTTCGTGAACACGGCCGGGATGGCCGACCCGGCGGCAGAGCTCATCGCCCTCACGAACGGGCACGGCTACGACGACGTGCTCTGCTACGCGCCGGTGGCCGCCGTGGTGAAGCTGTCGAGCGACATCCTCGGCCGCGACGGCTGCCTCAACTTCTTCGCCGGCCCCACGGACACCGAGTTCACGGCCCCCATCAACTTCTATGACGTGCACTACAACTCGACGCACGTGATGGGCACCACCGGCGGCAACACGGCCGACATGGAGGAGTCGCTCGACCTTTGCGCGCAGGGGCGCATCGACCCGGCCGTCATGGTGACCCACGTGGGCGGCCTGGACGCGGCGGCCGAGGCCACGCTTAACCTGCCGAAGATCCCCGGCGGCAAGAAGCTCATCTACCCGCCGATCGACATGCCGCTCGTGGCGCTCGACGACCTGCGCTCCAAGGCCGGCGAGGACCCGCGCTACGGCGAGCTGGCGGACATCGTCGACGCGAACCGCGGCCTCTGGTGCGCCGAGGCGGAGCAGTACCTGCTGAGCCACTGGGGCTAACGCCTCGGCAGTAGCGATACGATAAGTCCCGCCTTTCGAAACGCAAAAGGGAGGGACGCGACCGTGGGGAAGCGCGCGATGACGCAAGAGATGCTCGCCCGGCGCGACAGAATCGTCGCGCTGGTCAACCAACAGGGGACGGTCTCGTTCGCCCAGATCAAGGCCGCCCTCCCCCACGTGAGCGAGATGACGATCCGCACGGACCTCAAGGCCCTCGACCAGGAGCGCCGCATCGTGCGCATCCACGGCGGGGCCCGGTCCGTTTCGTTCGTCGTGGGCACGGACGACCTGTTGGACCTCCGCGCGGTTCGCAACGTGGACGAGAAGAAGACCGTCGCCGCCAAGGCCGCCGCGCTTGTGGAGCCCAACACCACCCTCTTCATCGACTCCGGCTCCACCACCGCCCTCATGGCCGCAGAGCTCCCCGACGAGCACTTCATCGCGTTCACCAACAGCCTGGCCGTCGCGGGCGAGCTGGCGCATCGGGCCCACGCGGAGTCGTTCCTCATCGGCGGCCGCATCAACCGCTTCTCGCTCTGCACGGACGGCGTGCGGGCGCAGCAGCACGTGGAGAGCCTTGCGTTCGACCAGTTCTTCATGGGCGTGACCAGCTACAGCCCCGAGTGCGGCTTCAGCTGCGGCTCCGACGAGGAGGCGCTCCTCAAGCGGCTCTGCATCAACCGTGCCGAGAAGACCGTCGCGCTCATGGACAGCTCAAAGGTGGACGTCCGCAACACCTTTGGCATCTGCGCATTGGACCAAGTGGACGTCGTGGTGTCCGACGGCGAGCTGCCCCAGGACTTCCTGGACGCCTGTCGGGACGCCGGCGTCCAGGTGCTGTAGGAATGAGCGCCCGGCGGGTTTTGACTCATTGACAGCGGTCGCTGCGGTTCTACTCTGGTTTCAATGCGGGTTCAGTCATCGGTCAGCAAAGGAGAGCACCGTGATCTACACCGTCACCCTCAACCCCGCGCTCGACAAGACCGTCTACGTGGATGATTTCGAGCTGGACTCCGTCAACCGCGTGCGCACGCACCGCGAGGACCCGGGCGGCAAGGGCATCAACGTGTCCAAGGTGATCCGTGCGCTCGGCGGGGACTCGCGGGCGCTCGCGCTGCTCGGCGGAGCAACCGGCGCGCACATCCAAGAGATGCTGGCCGAGGCGGGCGTGGACTGCTGGGCGTTCGAGGTCGTGGGCGAGACGCGCACCAACACCAAGATCGTCGACGAGGTGCGGCACACCAACACCGACGTCAACGAGCCGGGCCCCACCGTGGGCCGTCAGACGCTGGACGACATGCTCGCCGTGCTCTCGGACACCGTCGAGGAGGGTGACGTGGTGGTGCTGTCCGGCAGCCTGCCCAAGGGCGCGCCTGCGGACACGTACCGTACCTGGACGCTCGCGCTCAAGGAGGCCGGCGCGAAGGTCTTCGTGGACGCGGACGGCGAGGCGTTCACGCTGGCGCTGGAGGCGGCGCCGTCGCTGGTGAAGCCGAACGAGATCGAGCTGGGCGCCATGCTCGGCCGCAAGCTGGACACCGACGAGAAGGTCGTGGAAGCCGCGCGCGAGCTGGTGGCGCAGGGCATCGAGCGCGTCGTGGTGTCGCGCGGCGGCGACGGCGCGGCGCTCGTGGACGACGGTGCCGTGGTGCTCGCGCGGAGCCCCAAGGTGAAGGTGGGCTCGACCGTGGGCTGCGGCGACTCGGTGGTGGCGGCGCTGGCGCTCGCGAACCAGCGAGGCCTGAGCCCGCAGGACACGATGATCCTGGCGACCGCGACGGGGTCCGCGAACGCGATGATGACGGGCACGCAGCCGGCCCCGGCGCAGCTGGTGGTGGAGCTGCAGCCGCAGGTGGAGCTGGCGTAGCAGCGGCCAATCGTTCTTCCTGCCAAAACGCGCACATCGTTCTTCATGCCAAAGCGTGCACGGGGCAGCCTCCACAGGCTGCCCCGTTTTTCCTGTCGTTTCGTACCTGCGCCCCAGGCGCCGCATCGGATGCCACGCGCAGCCCCATGCAAAAGGCCGGGCGCCCCACCAACAAGGGGGCGCCCGGCCTCTCAAAACGGCAGGAAGAACGAACCTCTCGAAACAACAGAAAGAACGGGCCTCTCGCAACAGCAGGAAGAACGAGAGACGGGCCGGCGTTACTCGTAGTCCACCATGTCGGTGCCGAGCACCACGAGCACATCCGCACCGTTGTCCGTGTACGTCCCCGTGCCGTTCAGCACCCGCACCTCGCCGCCGAGCGCCTTCGCCACGGCCTCCGCGTTGGCCTTTTGGCTCTCGTCGAAGTACACCACCGCCGTTGTGTCGTAGTGGTTCACCGCGGTGCCGGCGTTCGTGGCCCACCCGTAGGTCGCGAGGCTCTGCGACACACGCCCGGCCAGACCGTCCACGCCGGCGGCGTTCAACACCTCGACGGTTCCGGTCTGGTCTCTCTTCAAGTCGTCGTCCGACGTGTTGGCCACGCTGCCCGCGCCCGCCGTAGAGTCGGTCGCGGCGGTGCCGCCCTCGTTCTTCACGTTGGTCGTGCCGCCGGCCGCATCGCCTGCGGGGTCGTCGTCGGCGCTCTCATAGGGCGAGAGGCCTTGGTTCACGCGTTGCATCATCGTGCGCCACGCATCGGTGTCACAGATCTCGTACCAGGTGTTGTTCACGTAGGAGGACGTCGTGGGCTCCATGCCCGTGTAAACGTCCGTGTCCATGTTGATGCCCTTCATCTCGCTCGCGAGGTTGAGGATGTCCGTGAGCGACAGGTCGGTGGTCACAGAGTCCGCCAGCTTCGAGATGCTCGCCGTCATCGTGGCCGTGTCGCTCGCGAGGATCTTCTTGCAGATGGCGGCGATCACCATGCGCTGGTTGGCGGCGCGGTACAGGTCGCCGTCGCCGTAGTTGTCGTAGGCGTGGCGGCTACGGCAGAGCGTGAGCGCCTGCTGGCCGTTGAGGGTCTGCCGGCCGGCCTTGATGGGCTCGCCGGCCATCGGGTCGTTGATGTCGATGGGCACATCCACCTCGATGCCGCCCAGCGTGTCCACAATCTCGGCGAAGTGGTCGAAATCGATCTCGGCGTAATGCGAGATGGGCACGCCGGCGAACTCGCTGACCACGTCCACGGCGTAGCTCGGGCCGCCGAACGAGTAGGCCGCGTTGATCTTTTGCTGGCCATGCTCGCCGAGGTCGACCAGCGTGTCGCGATGTATCGAGACGAGCGTCACCTGCGGCGTCTGCGGGTCGATGCGCGCCAACATGATGGAGTCGCTGCGGTAGTAGGAGTCGTCCTTGCCGTACTCGTCGCTCTCCGCGCGCTCCTCGGACTTGTCCACGCCGAGCAGCAGCATGTAGAACGGGTCCTCCTTCGAGGTCTGCTGCGTGAGCGCCTGCAAGAGATTGCCGTCGACACCCTTGTTGAGGCGCGACTGGACGTCGTTGAGGTACCAGGCGAGTCCGGCGATGACGCCCACGGCCACAACGGCCACGGCAATGAGCGCCACCTTGACGCCCTTCCTGAGGCGCCGCTTCTTGAGCTTGGCGCCGTAGTGCTCCTGAGCGCTGTCGCGGCTCAGGTCGGGGGTCTGCGGCTCCTGGATATCGGGCTTTTGCTTCACTCGTCCTCTCCAGACTGAGGAACCCGCGAGGCGCGCGGGGACGGCAGATGAGACGGAGGGCCAATCGGTCAGCCCTCCGGATAGGGGCGGCTCGGCAGCTCAGCACGATGCTTCAAGCTGACTGAACGCTGTCCATGGTAAACGCTCGCGCGTTATCAGTCTCCTCGGGAGCGGCCGAGCCCAAAGCTCCAACAGAAGGCCCAAGCGACTGAAATCAGCGTAATGACAGGACACTCGATCCAGGCGTTCGGTTTGGAGCGCTTCTTGTGCAGAAGGCCACCGCCCAGAGTGCGCTCGTTACTATGAGCCTGCGACACGGCTCGAAAGGAATCTAAGCTTGTCACAGAAGAACCGCCCGCAACGACAGCTCTCCAACGCGTCCTCGCTCTCGCGCGAGCGCTCCGCCAACCGTTACGTCACCAAGCGGCACCAGCAGAAGCGGCGCCGCGGCGTGAAGGGCGTCCTGGTCGGCGTCGGCGTCGTCGCGGCCTGCGCGGTGGTGGGTCTCGCGATCTACCTCGGCACCATCCAGTCGCGCCTGTCCGCGGGCGTGGACTCGGGGCTGCTCTCGTCGCTCACGCGCACCACCGTGACCAAGCCGTTCTACATGCTGCTGCTCGGCACCGACAAGTCCGCCGAGCGCGAGGAGACCGGCTCCACCGACGGCGTCTATCGCTCGGACTCGATCATGCTCGCGCGCATCGACCCCGCCAGCAAGGAGGTGACGCTCGTCTCCATCGAGCGCGACATCCTCGTGGACATGGGCGACCACGGCGAGCAGAAGGTCAACGCCGCGTACACCATCGGCGGGGCGGGCTACGAAGTGGACATGGTGAGCAAACTGGCGGGCGTGGACATCTCGCACTACGCCGAGATCAACTTCGACGAGTTCGTCAAGGTGGTGGACACCATCGGCGGCATCGACGTCGACATCAAGATCGATTTGGACGACGACCTGGCCGGGCTGCACCTCAAGGCGGGCCGGCAGACCATCAACGGAGAGCAGGCCCTCGCCCTCTGCCGGGCGCGCCACGCCTACGACAACTACGGAGGCGGCGACTACTACCGCACCGCGAACCAACGCATGGTGATCGGCGCCATCCTCAAGAAGATCCTCGCGAGCAGCCCCGCCACCATCGCGGCAAGCGTGAACCAACTGGCCGGCTCCGTGACCACGGACCTGTCGCTGACGGACATCCTGTCGCTCGCCGGCTCCTTCCGGGGCTTCGACCCGTCGACCAACCTGATGAGCGGCCTCACCCCCACCGAGTCCAAGTACATCAACGGCGGTTGGTACGACGTGATCAAGGAGGACGAGTGGCGAACGATGATGGAGCGCGTGAACGCGGGCCTGTCGCCCTACGCGAGCGAGGACGACGACTTCACGCGCGACGTCGCGGGCTCCTCGAGCGCCATCAAGAACGACGACGGCACAGGCAGTTCCAGCAGCTCTGGTGCGAGCGGCACAAGCGGGTCGACCAGCGCGACCGGCGGCACGGTGCTCGTGATGAACGGGGCGGGCGTGAACGGCCTGGCTGGGTCGGTGGCGACATCGCTGCGGAGCGCCGGCTACACCTGCGAGGCGGTGTCGGCGGACACCTTTGACCACTCGACGACCGAGGTCCTCGCGGTGGGCAACGGCAACCAAGGACTCGCACTTGCAGTGGCGGACCGCCTGGGTCTCTCAGTGACGGGCGTGCTGACGGCCGCGCCGAGCGGGACACCCGAGGGCTTCGACCCCGCAGTGGTGGTGATCCTGGGCCAGGATATGGCCGACAAGTACTAGCCCCGTCGTACGTGATGGGTGAAGCGACCCGCCACAACGCGGGCATGCCGTTCTTCCTGCTGTTCCACGAAACAGCAGGAAGAACGGGCCAAGGCCTCGCCGTGATCTGAGAAGCGCGCGCCGATCTGCCGACCTCCTGCTCCACGTGCCGAGAGTCCCTAACCTTGGAACGGCACCACGTGCGCCACGGCGTCAGCGCAGCTCACCGGCTCGCCCTCGTTGTCTAGATCAACCAACGTGTACACACGGCTGCCCATGCCCAGCTCCTCCATGTACGAGAGCTGCCTCAGGCCGTGCCGCGTCTCGATGCGCTCCACTAGGTCATGGTTGTCCTCCGGCTTCATTGCGTACACGAGGTCCACGCAGGCCTGATCGAGCGCGCAGACGTCCTCGCTCGCGAGGATCCCGACGTTCGGCGTCACCACCGGCATCGCCGCCGTGCCCTCGCAGTCGCAGCTCACGGACATGTTGCGCATCACGTTGACGAACGTGATCGCGCCCGCGAAGTGGTCGCACGTGGCCTTGGTGCTCTCGGTCATGCGCTCCATGAACTCCTCGGCGGCGATGTCCCACTGATTGTCCTGGCCGGGCGTCGTGTGGATCTGCGCCTTGCCCACGCGGCCGTCGGCGCACCCGATGCCGAGGTTCTTGTTGGAACCGCCAAAGCCACCCTGCGTGTGGCCCTTGAAGTGCGTCAGCGCCACGAGCGAGTCGTACTCCGCCAGATGGCTCCCCATCGAGATGTCGTCGCGCCATTTGCCGCCCTCGACGGGCCAGCTCACGGTGCCGTCCTCGTCAAGGATGTCGACCGGCGCGAAGGTCCAGCCGTTGTGGGCGATGGTCTCGCGGTGCTGCTCTGTGGTGTACCGATCGCCCTGGTAATAGGTGTTGGTCTCAACGATGGATGGCTCCAGGTCGTCCGCCGCCAGCTCGTTCGCGAACAGCTCCGCGACCCACTCGCGAGGGATGATGTTGGGGCCGTCCTTCTCGCCCGTGTGCAGCTTCACCGCAACGCGGCCGCGCACGGGGCCGGACACCGCGCGATAGACCTTGCGCAGCCCCTCGGCCGAGAGATCGCGCGTGAAATAGACGGTCGACGGCTCGCCGGTGCGCTCCTCGGGGGGCGCGTACACGTCGCCGCCGGTGCCGGGAACCGGTTTTTCTTGGGCCACTGGGTGCTCCTTTCTCCGGACGCCGCTACGCGCGCTCGTCGCGCCGGCGCACCGCCGACAGCACCAGCGGAATCGTGACCAACTGCACGACGATGCCCGGCAGGCCGGTCGCGGTCGCTGCAACCTCGGCCGCCAGCGGCACGAGCCCGAGCAGCACCACCAACGCGCGGCCGCTCAGCTGCACGAGCAGCACCTGCACCACCACTGGCAACCGGGACTCACGCACGAGCCCCGCCACTGCCCCGTAGCAAGCCAGCTCCACCACCATCACGGGCAGGATCGCCACGGCCGGCATGCCCGTCACGGCAAAGCTCGCCAGCGGCGACAGCACGCCCGCCGCCACGCCCGCGACCGGCCCCGCCAAGAAGCCCACGAGCAACACCGGCAGGTGCATCGGCAGCCACACGGAGCCAAGGGACGCGCCGAGCCCCAACGCACCGGCCACAAGGTGCACCACCTGGGGCAATGCAACGGCCGCAGCAACTGCGGCACCCACGGCCCACGCCTGCGTCGGCGCGGGCAGCGCCACCGCACGTCTCGCGTTCCGATCCATACTGCTCCTCTCATCCGTCCTGTTAAGCTCACTTTCAAAGGATAGCGCCCGCACTCAAGGGAAATCAGCATCACTAACGAGAAGGGGGCACCATGTCCGACGACAACGACTGGGGATGCTTCGGCTGCTTCGCGTTGATTCTCGGCATCGGCGTGGTCGGCGCCGCGCTGGAAGCCCTCGGCGCGTTCCTCGCACGGGTGTGGCCGGCTCTCCTCGGCGCCGGCGTGGCCGTGGGCCTGTGGTTCCTGCTGCGCGCAGTCTGGCGCGAGGCCGTCGCCGAGAAACCCGACGACCGTCGCATCCAGGCCGGTCTCGCCATGGCCCCCGTCGACCGCAAGTTCTGGGCGGCCGCCGCGTGCGCGGGCGTCGGCCTCTTGGTCTTCCTGCTGGCGGTGCTGCTGTGACGCGGCCATTGGCTCGCGAGGTAAGAATACCCTATTTGCATCTCTACTAGTGGTAAGAATCTGTTATTCTTACCTCGCGACGTGAGACGTAATCGGCGGAGGTGTCATGGCTCGCCGAGGTAGCCCCGTGCTCGAGTACAAAAGCAGCGAAGAGAGCGAATGGCTGAAGATGGCCTGCGCCCTCTCGAACTGCCGTGGCGGCACCCTGGAGATCACCGCCGAAGACACCGAGAGGCCACCCGACCTGGACGAGCTGGTGCTGGCCATCGAGAACGCTGTCAACGGCTCCATCGAGCCGCGCCCTTTGCTCTCGGTCCAGACGGACCCCGAGAGGGGCGCGGCCGTCGTTCGCGTGGCCCCTGGCCCCGCGACCCCCTACCTCTATCGCGCCAAGGCCTACCGGCAGTCGGGTACGGCGGCCATCGAGGTCGACCAGACCGAGCGTGTTCGCCTGGAGCTCCAAGGCCTCGACATCACCTTCGACCGCCTGCCCTCCGAGCGTCAGGACCTCACGTTCCATCGGCTTGGAGCAGCGCTGATTGAGGGGCTCGGGCTTGCCGGGTTCAACGCCGACACCCTCCGCGCGCTCGGCCTTTATCAGGATGGGCGCGGCTACGACAATGCCGCAGCCCTCCTGGCCGACGAGAACGGCTTTCCCGTGATGGAGCTCGTCCGGTACGGACGCGATCACAACGAGATTGTCAAAAGGGAGCGCCTGCAGGGGGTCTCGGTGCTTGAGGCACTCGAACGGGCCGAGGCGTGGCACCGCGACCTCTACGTGCGCGAGCGCGTGACCGGCGACGGCCAGCTCGAGACCGTCGAGGTGGTTCCCCTGCCGGCGTTCCGCTCGGCCGTGGCCACGGCGCTCGCGCAGCGGGACTGGCTTCTCCCCGAGCCCGTCGTGGTCACGATGGACGAGCACGGGGTGACCGTGACGTCCCCGGGCGAGTTGCCGAGCGGCATGACGATGGGCAGCTACCTGGCCGGCGCGCCTTCTTTGCTCAGGAACCCCGAACTGGCCACCGTCTTCCTCCGCCTCGGTCTCGTTGCGAACCTTGGGTCGGGAGTGCGCAGCATGAGGGCCGCGTACGAGGGCTCCCTCGCCAATCCGATGTTCGAGTTCGGGGACAGTGCCGTCACGGTACACCTGCCCGCCTACGACCAGCCGAACCTGACCCCAACAGAACGGCGGGTTCTCACGTGCCTCGTCACCGAGGGGCCCTCGACGAGAGCCCGGGTGGCCGCCGCCACCGGCTTCGCGCCTTCCACCGCGAGCAAGACGTTGGCGACGCTCTGCGCGATGGGCCTGGCCGTCCGGAGCGGCGGCGGACGCTCGACCACCTATCACGCAGCAGGCACCGAAGCCGACTAGGAGCCCCTATGCGCATCGCCCACATCGCCGACATCCACGCCGGCAAACGCCTGCACGGTCACGACCTTGCGACGGACCTCGCCCACGTGCTGCACGAAGTGGCGGAGACCTGCGTCGCCGAACAGGTCCAGGCGCTCCTCATTGCCGGCGACCTCTATGACTCGCGCCAGCCCTCCCCTGCGGCCGTGAGCACGGTGAGCCGGTTCTTCTCGGAACTGGCAGCGGCCGGCATCGAGACCGTATGCATCCCGGGCAACCACGACTCCGCAGAGCACGTGAGCTACGCGAGCGACCCGCTGGCCCAACAGGGCATTCACGTGATGGGCGCCTACACACAACCCATCGAACCCATTCTGCTGGAGGACGAGCACGGCCCTGTCGCCGTGTGGCCCATGCCCTTCGTACGGCCACCCGAGGTGCGCCGAGCGCTTGGCGTCGACGTGGCCAGCTACACGGAGGCACTCGCAGCAGCCGTGTCCGCGATGCCGCTGAAGCCCGGAACCCGCAACGTGCTGCTCGCCCACCAGTTCGTGACCGACGGCGGGGTGGGGCCGGAGCGCTCGGAGAGCGAGGTGGTGGTCGGCGGCCTCGACAACGTGGACGCGAGAATCTTCGACGGATTCGAGTACGTCGCGCTCGGGCACCTGCACCGTCCGCAGCGCGTGCGCAGCGAGCGCATGCGCTACGCCGGGTCCCCGCTCAAGTACTCCACGAGCGAAGCGGGCACGCCCAAGACGATGCCCATCGTGGACATCGGGCCCAAACCCACGGACGGTCTTGCGCCCATCGCGACGCGCCTCGTGCCCCTCGAGCCTCTCCACGACCTCCGAGTGGTCACGGGGCCGCTCGACGAGCTGGTCTCCGACGAGGTGGTGTCCGCAGCAAACGCCGAGGACTACGTGTACGCCCAGCTCACGGATCAGACGCCGCTGCTCGGCCCCATGGCGGCGCTCCGCGACGCCTACCCCAACGTGCTCGGCTTCTGTTACCTGGGGTCGGAGACCGCAGCCAGCTCGCAGCCCTCGGAGGCGCCCCCCAGCGAGGACAAGGGCAGGGACGAGCTCTTCTGCGACTTCTTCAGGGCCCAGACCGGCACGGAGATCACCGAGCCGCAGCTCGCCCTGCTCCGCTCCGTGCTCGACGACCTTTCCCGGGAGGCCTGATGCGCCCGACCACGCTCACCATCTGCGGCTTCGGTCCCTACGCGGGCGAGGAGACCGTCGACTTCTCTCGCCTCGGCACCGAAGGGCTCTATCTCGTGACCGGCGACACCGGCGCGGGCAAGTCCACGATCTTCGACGCGATCGCGTACGCCCTCTACGGAGAGGGCGCGACGCCCGGCCGTGACAGGGCGTCGCTCCGCTCGGACCACGCAGAACCCGACACGCCCACCTTTGTGCGCCTCACGTTCGAGCTGCGCGGCAACACATACACCATTGAGCGCAACCCCACGTACTGGCGCCCCCACAAGCGCAAGAAAGGGGAGCTCGCCAAGCAAGAGGCCGGCGTCACGCTCACGCTGCCGGATGGCTCCGTCATCACCTCCACCCGAAGGGCCGACCTCGCGGTGGCCGAGCTGTTGGGGCTCGATCGGGACGAGTTCGCCCAGATCGTGATGATCGCCCAGGGCGACTTCCAGCGGCTCCTCAAGGCGTCGAGCAGCGAGCGCGTGGGGCTCTTCCGTCAGCTGTTCCAAACGGGGTGGGCCCAGGACCTGCAGCAGGCGCTCGGTCGGCGTGAACGCGCGCTGGCCGCCGAGAGCGCGGCCGTCCGGGAGCGCGGGCTTGCAGCAGCCCGACGTGCCGTCGTTGATCCGACGTTGGCAGATGAGGAGGGCGCCGCGCCCGAGGCGGCGACGGAGCTGAGCGGCTGGCTCGAGTCTCAGGGCACCCGACCCGAACAGGCGGCAGCGTGCCTGGACACCTTGATCGAGCACGACGAATCCGAGGAGCGGCGCGCGCAAGCGGAGGACGAGCGTATCGGCCGGGAGCGGGAGCGCGTGGCGGCGGCGACGGCACAGGTCGCCGAGCGCGAAAAGAGCGAGCGCGAGCATGCGACGGCGGTGGAGCAGCTGCGCGCGCTGGAGCCGCGACAGGCCGAGGCCCGTGCGGCTGTGGAACGGTGCGCCGCCCAGAGGCCCCTGGCCCAGAAGCTGCGCGACGCCGTCGCCGTGGAGAAGAACGCGCTCGGGTCCTACGCCGCGCTGACGCAGGCCACGGCCGAAAGGGACCAGGCGCGAGAGGTTCTCGAGGCGTTGGCGGCGCAGGAGACCCAGGAGGCCGAGGCCGCAGGCGTCGAGGCCCGCACGGTCGAGGACCTCGAGACGCGGCTCCGCGAGACCGACGTGAACGCCGACGCCGAGCGGGACGCACGACAATGGCGCGCTCAGGCACCGGAAGTGATGCGACGAGTGACCGAACAGCGCGAGCGCCTCGAAGGGCTCCTTGCGCAGGAGGCGGGCCTCTCGGACGAGGAGCGGACGGCGCGGGCGGACGCACAGAACGCCGCGAACGCGTACGCCGCTGCTCGACTGCAGGCGGATCGGGCCGCCAACGCCTATCGGGCCGCAAAACGGGCCTTCGACGACGGCGCGGCGGGCCGGCTGGCGCAGGCGCTCGCACCCGGCACGGCCTGCCCGGTGTGCGGCTCTCGGGAGCATCCGCGCCCGGCGCCGATGGCGCACGACGTGCCCACCGAGGAGGCCGTGCGTGACGCCGAGCGGGCAATGAGCGCCGCCGAACAGGCCAGTTCCCGCGCGGCGGTGACGAGTGGCCAAGCGCAGACGGCGCTCGAGGCTGCGACCAGGGCTTTGGAAGAGCTCGTCGCACGCGAGGGCGCGCGGTCGGCGCTGGAGAAGGCCCTCGCCGAGACCCGCGAGGAGCAGCGCGCCGCCGAGCAGCGCACCCGCGAGGCGGACGCCGCCATCGCGCGCATCGAGGATCTGCAGCAGCGGCTCACCCGCGCGCACGAGAGCCTGAGCCAACACCAGGACGCGCTCCGGGGCCTCCGGGACCGGCGCGCCGAGAAGCGCCGGGCGCTCGATGTGGCCGCCGAGCGGGTCTCGTCCCTGCGGGCGGGCCTCGCCCACGAGACGGAGGAGGAGGCCCGCGCCGCGCTCGAGGCAAAAGAGGCCGAGCTCGCCGCCTTGGAGACGGCGGCGCGTCAGGCAGAGCAACGCCTTCAGGCCATCAACGAGGAGCGCTCGCGCCTCATCGGACGGCGCGACGGGCTGGCGAGGCGCCTCCAGGAGCTGCCACAGCTCGACGCCGGGGACCTTCGCAGCGAGAGCGCCCGGATCGCCGCCGCGAAACAGGCGAACGACGACCTCCGCACGGCCGTGGCCGGTCGTCTCAACGTGAACCGCCAATGTGCCGCAGAACTGCGCGCCGTGGCCCGAGACCAGGCCGAGTTGGAGGAGCGCGCCCGAGACCTCTCGGCCCTCTGCGCGGCCACGAACCGCACGGGCAAGCTCGGCAAGGTGACGTTCGAGGCCTACCTGCAGATGCACCGTCTCGACCAAGTGCTCGCCGCCGCCAACCAGCGGTACCGGGCCATGAGCGCTGGGCGCTACGAGCTCGTGCGTTACGACCCCGAGGCCGGCGGCTCCGGTTCCGGACTCGCGATCAGCGTGAAAGACGCGTACACCGGCAAGGTGCGGAGCGCCGGGACGCTCTCCGGTGGCGAGAGCTTCGAGGCGTCGCTCGCGTTGGCGCTCGGGCTCTCCGACGTGGTGCAGGCCCACGCCGGCGGGGTGTCGCTCGACTGCCTCTTCGTGGACGAGGGCTTCGGCACGCTCGACCCCGAGGCTCTCAACCGCACCGTGTCCACGCTCATGCGGCTCACCGGCGGCCACAAGCTCGTGGGCGCGATCAGCCACGTGCCGGCCATGCGCGAGGCCATCGACAAGCAGATCGTGGTCACGGCCTCCGAGCAAGGCTCCGCCATCCGCGTCGAGGCCTAACCTCCCAGGGTGCGTGGCACCCCAGTAGGTTTCCGCCGAGAGTGCCACGCATCCTGGGAGGTTTTCACTCGCAAAAGTAACCCGAGGTTGACAGACTCCCTTCGACGGGGCGAGAATGCCATCAGTTTACCAACGCCAACTCTTCGGAGATGACCCGCCATGGCAGTGGCACTGATGGCAGCAGAGCGGACCCGGAGCACCTCTCGACACGCGACGACACCCCGACCCGGCGCCGGCCTGCCCCTCTCGATGGCCCGCGCCGGCGACGCCGTGACCGTGACCCGCGTGCGTGGCCGCGAGGACTTCACGCGCCACCTGGCGGAGCTTGGCTTCGTCCCCGGCGCCGTCGTGGAGGTCGTGAGCCAGGGCGCCTCGGGCACGATCGTCCGCGTCAAGGGATGCCAGCTGGGACTCGACCGCGACACCGCCAAGCGCATCTCCACCCAATAACGTTCGTGCTCTTTCCTGCCTAGCCCGGTGCTCCCCAAGGCGCCGGGCTTTTCGCGCCCATGCGTCACACAGCACCACGTCAATCTGCGGCATCGTACCGAACCCGCCGCTTGAGAGAAAGGGAGCAGACATGACACTGGCAGAGGTCCCGATCGGCGGTGAGTGCACCGTCGTGAAGCTCACGGGCGACGGCGCGGTCAAGCGCCGGATCATGGACATGGGCATCACGCGGGGCACGCGCGTCACCGTGATCAAGGTCGCACCGCTGGGCGACCCGCTCGAACTGGCCGTGCGCGGCTACGAGCTGTCGCTGCGCAAGGCGGACGCCGCAACCATCGAGGTCAGTCAATGAGTCAGCACCCGACGGGTTCTGACTCGTAGGCCCGCGTCGAACACAACGCGACCAGACGCGGGCAGAGGTGGGACCACACCTCAGCACCGACAAAAAAGGGAGAACCATGGCCATCACCATTGCCCTTGCCGGCAACCCCAACTGCGGCAAGACCACCCTCTTCAACCAGCTCACCGGCTCCAACGGCTACGTGGGCAACTGGCCCGGCGTCACCGTGGAGAAGCTCGAGGCCCCGTGGCGCAAGAACAAGGACGTCGTGATCACGGACCTGCCGGGCATCTACTCGCTCTCGCCCTACTCCCCTGAAGAGGTCGTCAGCCGCGACCACCTCGTAAAGGACCGACCGTCCGCCGTCATCGACCTCGTGGACGTCACCAACCTCGAGCGCAACCTCTACCTCACCACGCAGGTGCTCGAGTGCGGCCTCCCCACCGTCGTCGGGCTCAACATGTGCGACCTGCTCGAGAAGAGCGGCGACCAGCTGGACGTCGACGCCCTGAGCAGCGAGCTCGGCTGCCCCGTCGTCAAGGGCTCCGCGCTCCGCTCCCAGGGGCTCGACCAGCTCATGGGCACGGCCGAGAGTCTCGCAACGACAGGAAGAACGGGCCGGGCGCCCCGGGTGTTCTCGCCGCGCGTCGAGAAGGCCATCCAAGAGACCGCCGACGTCCTCAAGCCGCACCTTTCCGCCGGCCAGCCCGAGCGCTGGTTCGCCATCAAGGCCTTCGAGGGCGACGAGAAGGCCCTCGACACCCTCGGCCTCCCGGCCGCGTCGCTCGCCGCCATCGGCACCATCCGTGCCGGCGTCGAGGCCGAGCTGGACGACGACGCCGAGTCCATCATCACCACCGAGCGCTACGACTGGATCGAGGGCGTGATGCGCCGCTGCGTCGTCAAGGCGCCCAAGGCCCTCACCACCTCCGAAAAGATCGACCGGGTGGTCACGAACCGCATCCTCGGCCTCCCCATCTTTGTGTGTGTGATGGTGCTCGTGTACTACCTGGCCGTCTCCACGGTGGGCACCTGGGGCACCGACTGGGCCAACGACGGGCTCTTCGGCGACGGCTGGTTCCTCTCACCGGCCGCCGCCCAGTCCTACGAGGAGGCCCAGGGCGCCTACGACGACGAGGACTACGGCACCGTGGTCGACGAGTACCTCGCCGCAGCCGACGCCGCCGGCGTTGACACCGACGGCGTCGCCGAGGCCATCGAGAGCGGGGACGCCGCGCGCGTCCAGGCCTTTGCCGAGGCCGCGAGCGCGGCCGGTGTGACCGTCCCCGACGCCCCGCTGCACGACGCCGACGGCAACTTCCTCGACTCCGAGGGCAACGTGGTCCTCACCGACGCCGAGGACGACCCGCTCCTCTCCGACGGCCAGACCCTCGCGTACCACGACACCATCGACGCCGAGGCCTTCCTTGCGGCCGCCAACGCCGAGGAGCCCATC
Organism: Kribbibacterium absianum; assembly: GCF_030067705.1. Taxonomy (GTDB): domain Bacteria; phylum Actinomycetota; class Coriobacteriia; order Coriobacteriales; family Atopobiaceae; genus Kribbibacterium; species Kribbibacterium absianum. Next base: position 457,141 of record NZ_JASJEX010000002.1, on the reverse strand, counting down.
CCCGGCGAGTACGGCGTCTACGTGCCCGGCGTGCCGGTGGTGGTGGAGGGCTGGCTCGACGACGCCGGCGCCTCCGAGCTGGTGAAGTCCCTCGTGCTCGACGGCATCGTCGGCGGCGTGGGCTCCATCCTCGGCTTCGTGCCGCAGATGATCGTGCTCTTCCTGCTCCTCTGCTTCCTCGAGGACTGCGGCTACATGAGCCGCGTGGCCTTCGTCATGGACCGCGCGTTCCGCCGCTTCGGCCTCTCGGGCAAGTCCTTCATCCCGCTGCTCGTGAGCTCCGGCTGCGGCGTCCCCGGCATCATGGCCACCAAGACCATCGAGAACGACCGCGACCGCCGCATGACCGTCATGCTCACCACGATGATCCCCTGCGGCGCCAAGACCCCGATCATCGCCCTGCTCATGGGCGTGTTGATCGGCGGCACCGAGGGCTGGTGGATCGCCCCGTTCTTCTACTTCCTCGGCCTCGCTGCGGTGATCGTCTCCGCGATCATGCTCAAGAAGACCAAGCCCTTCGCGGGCGAGCCGGCGCCGTTCGTGATGGAGCTGCCCGCGTACCACCTCCCGGCCCTCAAGAGCTACCTGCTCCACGTGTGGGAGCGCGTCTGGGCGTTCATCCGCAAGGCCGGCACGATCATCTTCGTGGCCTGCGTGGGCGTGTGGTTCCTGTCCAACTTCGGCGTGGCCGGCTGGGACAGCGGCTCTGGCGCCTTCGGGTTCCTGCCCGAGATGGCCGACGCGCCCGAGAACTACATGAACTGGTCGATGCTCGCCGGCGTGGGCAACGCGATCGCCTGGATCTTCGCGCCGCTCGGCTTTGGCACCTGGCAGGCCGCCGCGTGCTCGCTCTCCGCGCTCATCGCCAAGGAGAACCTCGTGTCCACCTTTGGCGTGCTCTTCGGTCTCGGCGAGGTCGGCGAGGGCTCCGCGCTCCTCTGGGCCACGTTCGCGCAGATGTTCACCGTGGGCGGCACGCTGTCCCTCGGTGCGATGCTCGCTTTTGTGGCGTTCAACATGCTTGACGCCCCGTGCTTCGCGGCCATCGGCACCATCCGCCGCCAGATGGCGGACACCAAGTGGTTCTGGGCCGCTATCGCCTACCAGTGCGGCTTCGGCTGGGTCGTGGGCCTCATCATCAACCAGCTGTGGGAGCTGTTCGCGCTGGGGAACTTCGGGTTCTGGACCGTGGTGGCGATCCTGTGCCTGGCCGGCATCATCATCCAGCTGTTCCGCCCGATGCCGCGCGCAACGGAGAAGCCCGCGCGCCAAGAGGCCTAGCTGCAGAAGGGGACGGAGCGTTTTTGCAGGTCGTTGCGATATCTATCTGCAGAATTGCTCCGTCCCCTTTCACACGTCCCCTTTTGCAGGTCACATCATGCCGGTGCGCGCCAGCTGCGCGCGGATCCAGTCGCCCGTCCGAGCCGCCAGCGGTCGCACGGCCAGCACCAGCACGGCGCCCCCGGCCACAAAGCCCAGCAGGCACCCCGCGTTCACCAGGAAGTCGCCGCCGTACACCCCGGCGATCGCCCCCTGCATGCACCCCATCGAATGCGTGAACGGCAGCCAGGGGTACAGCGCCTGAAAGAACGGCATCGAGAGTTGCACCGGCATCTGGCCGCCGGACCCGCCGATCTGGACCACGAGCAACAGCAGCGTGGCCGCCTTGCCCAGGTCCCCGAACGCCGCCGTGAGCCCGAACGCGATGGACGAGAACGCGAGCCCCGTCAGGCAGAACGCGAGATAGCACAGCCCCAGGTGGTCGCACTGCACCTGCACGAAGAACACGTTGCCCGTGGCCATGAGCAGCGCCTGCGCCTCGGCCACCGCCACAAAGAACAGCCAGGTGCCCACGTACGCCTGCCATGGCCGCACGCCGTCGAGACGCACCGCCAGTTTGTCCCGCAGGATGATCACCGAGAACAATGCCCCGATGAAGAGCCCCATCGACGAGTAGAACGGTGCCATCGCAGAGCCGTTGTTGGCCACCGCGTACACCGCGCGCTTGTCCACCCGCACCGGCGCGGCGATCATGCGGGCGAGGCCGCCGGCGTCCGTCCCGATCAGCTTGCGCGCCTCCGCCAGGTCCTCAGAATCGAGCGCCGCCGACAGCCGCGCCGCGCCGTCGCGCACCGTGGCCGCCGCGTCCTCCAGCGTGGCCGCCGCCGAGAGGAGCGCGTCGTGCACGTCGCCCAAAGCGTCCGCCGTGTCCCGACCAGCCGTGGCCAGCGGGGACGCAGCAGCCTTGAGCTGCGACAGCGCGGCCTGCACATCCTCTCCGAAGGACCCGAGACCCGCGTCCAGCGATGCCCCGGCCGCACGGGCTGCCTCTTCCTGGAGGGCCTGGACCGCAGCAATCGCAGCGTCAATGGCCCCGAGCGCCGCCGCGCGCTGCTCGGCCGGAACGCCTGCCGCGTCCTGCGCCGCCGCCGTCGCGGCGCTCAGCCCCCTCTCGGCAGCCTGCACCGCCTGCTGCGCCTGTTGAAGCGCCGCGAGCGCCGCATTGTCCGGATCGGCCGCCCCAACTGCGGCGACAGCGGCCCCATAGGCGTCGTCCAGGGCCTGCAGGTCCGCCCGGAGCGCCCCGAGCGTCTCGACCAGCGCCGCCGGGTCCCCGCTCGCATCACCGAACGCCCGGTCCACGGACGTTCGCAGCGCCGCGAGCGACGAGGCCGCGCCGCCCAGCCCAGACCCCGCCAGCGACTCCCCGTCGCTCAGCGTCGCTCGCGCGCTGCCGAGCGCGCTCGCCGCATCGCCCGCCACCGGCGCAGCGGCCTCGGACAACGCCTGAGCCTGCCCGAGCCCGTCCGCCGACGCCGACGTCAGCGCCTTTGCCTGTCCGAGCAGTGCCGCGAAGGTTCGCGCGAGCGCCGCGTCGTTCCCTAGCTGCGTCGCCGCGCCCGACAGCCGGTTCGCCAACTCGCGGCCGTAGGTCGCAAGGCCGCCGTCCTCGGCGTCGCCGGACAGGTCGCCGAGCGCCTCGAGCGCTACCCGGCTCACGGTGGCCTGGAAGCTCTCGCTCACCTCTTCCCGCAGGTCGCCCATGCCGATCGACGTCACGTGCGAGGCCACGGGGTTGAGCTTCTCGTTCACGTAGTACTGAATCTGCGCCTGTTGGTCGCCGCCGGTCAGCACGCCGGCGAGGCGCGCCGAGAAGCCCTCCGGAATCACCACCGCCGCGTAGTACTCGCCGGACCGCACGCCGGCGAACGCCTCCGATCCTGTCGTGAACTGCCAATCGAAGTCCTTGTTGGAGCGCAGGTCGTCGACGATCTCGTCGCCGGCGCTCACCGTGACCGGCGCCACCGACGCCGTGTAGCCGGCGTCCTCGTTGGCCACCGCCACTTTGAGCGACCCCGTGTTCGCGGCCGGGTCCCAGAACGCGAGGATGTTGACCCACGCGAAGAGGCACGGCAGCAACACGAGCCCGGCGATGACCACCCAGCCCACGAGGCTCCCGCGCAGCCGCCGGAAGCCGTCCAAGAACACGCGAAGGACGCCCCTCATCGCTCGTCCTCCCCGTCCGGGTGAGACAGATCAAAGAGACGAGACCGTCTCACCCCCTCGCCCGCACCCCGATGAGACGATCCTGTCTCTTTGATCTGTCTCATCTGGTCTGTGTCGTCCGCGTCGAGCACGCGCAGCTTGTCCGGCAGCGACACGTGCAGGAACGCGATCACGACCAGGTACGCGTCCGTCACCACGACCACCGCCACGAGCCAGGCCAGCAACAGCAGCTTGTCGCCCACGCTGGCCCGCACGAGCGCGATCAGCACCGGCACCGCCATGAACTGCAGCGCCAGCCCCGCCCACGCGATGCGCTTCAACAACCGGTAGTGCCGCTCGAACCACGCGGCCCGGCCCGCGAGCCGCTCGCGGTACTCCGGGTCGCGCAGCACCAGCCGCAGAATCGTCACCTGCCGGTACCGCAGCTGCGCCGGCGCCTGCTCGCCCTGGAAGAGCCCAGAGTCGGCGGCCTCGCGATCGAGCAGCAGCGTCAGGTTGTACGCCCACTTCCCCACAGCAAGCCCGATGAACAGCCCCGCCGGCACGAACAGCAGCACAAGCACCGCCAGGTCCTGCCAGTACTGCAGCCCGTAGAACCCCGCGACCGCCTCCCGCATGGCATCAATCGCATAGGTGAACGGCAGCCACGGATGGAGCGCAGAGAAGAACTCCGGCATCATCTGCACCGGGTAGAGGCCGCTCGACCCCGGAATCTGCAGGAACAGCAGGAGCGCCGCCAGCGCCTTGCCCACATACCGGAACGCCTGGGCGAGCGCGTAGATCAGGTTCACGTACACAAGCCCCGCCACCACGCCCGCGAACACGAACGCCGCCGGACTCTCGCACTGGATGCCGAGCGCCACGTCTCCCCCGCACGCAATGAGCGGAGGGAACACCGCGAGCAGCATCAGCAGGAGCCATCGCCCCAGGTACGCCTGCGTGGGCGAGAAGTCCGGAAGCCCGTCCGGGTCCACGCGCAACTTGAACAGACCGAGGAACACGAACCCCGCGACCCAGAGGCCAACGTTGGTGAAGAACGGGCACACGCCGGAGCCGTAGTTCTTCACGGGATACACGGCCACCGTGTCGAGCGCGACGGGGTCGGCGAGAAACGCGGCGGTCCTCTCGGCGTCGACGTTCGAGAGTTGATGCACGTCCACCGCAAGCGACGAGGCCTGCAGCTCACGGATCGCCGCCAGCGTGCCCTCCAGGGACTCGCTCGCGGCATCGATGGCCGACGTCGCGTCCCCGGTCGCGGCCTGTGCCTGCGCCACCGCACTCGCAAGCCCCTGCACCGACGCCTGGGCCGAGGCCACCGCCGGCTCCAACGCGCCCACCAGCCCAGCCGTCGCGCCGAGCGCCGCCGAGAGCGAGGAGAGCGCGCCGCCCGCGTCCGGCGCCAGCTTCTCCCGGAGCGCCTCCGCACCGGACGACAGCGATGCCGCTCCCTGGGTGGCGCCGACGTTCACCGTGCGCGCGACGTCGAGCAGACCCTTCGCCGTGTCCGAGACCGCCGAGAGGTCCCCCTCGAGCGCACCGAGCATGTCCGAGGCCGCGGCGTCCGCAGACTTCAGGGCCTCGAGCGCGCCCGCGACCTCGGCGTTGTCCGCGGCCAACGGCTCCAGCGCCGAGACCAGCGACGACGTCTGAGTCTGTGCCGCCCGTGCCCCGGCCAGCGCCTGTCGGGCATCCGCCTCGGCACCGATCAGCGACGACGACGTCGCACCCAGCGCCGCGCCCGCCTCCGTCGCCGCCGTGCCCAGCTCTGCTCCCGCAGACCCCATGGCCCCGGCCAGCGAGAGCGAGGACCGCGCCACGTCGCCGTCCGCCGACGCCAGCGCGTCCTGCGCCCGCTGGGCCGCGTCCCGCAGCTGCGGCAACGACGCGGCAAGGTCCGCAAGCGCCGAGCCGGACTTCTCGGCGGCGTCGGCGGCGCTCGCCAGCGCCGGGCCCGCGTCCGCGAGCGCGGACCTCACCGAGCCCAGCGCGTCGGTCGCCTGTTGCACGGCTCCCGCAAGGTCCGTCTCGCCGGATGCGCCCGCAGCCCCCGCCGCGCCCGCCACGGCCACGCCCTTGTCGATGGCCGCCGTCGCCACCGTCTTCACAAAGGACGCGTCCACCTGCTCCTTGATGGCCGCGACGCCCGCGTCCGTGAAGTTGGGAGCCGCGGCGCTGATCTTCTCGTTGAGGTAGTAGTCGAGCGTGGGCGGGTCCTCGCCGTCCGTGAGCACGCCCGCCAAGTCGCGGCTGAAGCCCTCGGGAATCACCACTGCGGCGAAGCACTCGCCGGACTCCACAGCCGCGACGCCCTGATCGGCCGAGTCGTAGAAGCGCCACCCCAGCTCGTGGTTCTCGCGAAGGCCGGCCACCACGGCCTCGCCGGCGTCGAGCAAGCCCACTCCGGGCACCTCGGCGCCCGCGTCCTCGTTGGCCACGGCGACCGCGACGCCGTCCGTCCGCTCATAGGGATCCCAATTGGCAAGCGTCAGGTACCAGCCATAGGCGCTCGGCAGCACACAAGCCCCCGCCACCAGCAACAGGGCGACGGGGTTCGTGACCAGGCGCTTGAGGTCGCGCCGGAAGATGGCAAAGACCACGCGCCAATACCGGCGCAAACGCTGGCGCATCCACGCCCCCTCGGGTCAAAGGACAGTCCTCGGGTGCGTACCCAAGTCAAAGGGGACGGGACGCCGTGGCCCTACTCCTGAGGCAGCGCGCCCAGCGTGTCCAGGCGCTCGCGCAGCGCCTCGCGGATGAAGGTCGCGCGCTTCTCGCCGAGAGCGTCGATGGCCAGCGCCCAGCTCTCCGGGTACGTCACGAGCGACGTCACCTTGGGGCCGGCCACCACCTTGGGCTTGGGCTGCCAGTCCCAGTACTTGAACACCGTCGCCGGCGTCAGCCCCAGCGCGCAGATCGCGTCCTCCATGTGGCTGTCCGGGTTCGCCTGGCGCCAGTCGTAGACCGCCTGGGCCTTGTTCCCGCTGGTCATCGCAGTGGCCGCATTCTCCGGGTCCCAGTCCCACCAACGGCAGATGGTCTGATAGGTGACGCCGAGCGCCTCGCACGCCTCATGTCGCGTTCCCTCTGGATGCTCTTGACGCCAGCGATACACCTTGTCTTTGCAGGACTTGCGGCCGCGCGACTCAAAGGTCTCTTCCATGGGATTCCTATCGCCGTGATGACATTGCCTTCGCACCTCAGTGTACAAGACTGCGTTTATATAGGAGTCAGTTCACAAAGTGGGGACATCCCCACCCATAGAGGCTCGGGCTTTTGGTATGGTTCTTAGAACCTGAAACATATCTCAATAGCAGCTAAGGACGTGCTATGGCGCACCAGACCCCCACCCAGCGGCACGACGCCCCCGAACAGCCCACCCCCCGGCTCGGCAAGGCCCGCGCTCGCTTCGCGGGCATCGTCGCAGCCATCGCGCTCGCAGCCCTCGCCGTGGGCTACGGTGTGACCGCGACGTCCCTCGACCTCTCGCCGGCACCCGAAGCCGCAGCGGAAGCCGCAGAGCCCGAGCAACCGGAGGCCGTCACGGCGCAGGCCGCTGAGCCGGCGGAGGCCGCCGGCGACACGGACGCCGACGCCGCCAAGACTCCGGTCAAGGAGCCCGAGGCCGCCGACGAAGCCGCGTCCGAGAAGCCCGAGCAGGCCGACGAGCCCGCAGCCGAGAAGCCCGAGCAGGCCGCTCAAGAGACGCCCGCCCCGCTCGTCATCGCGGACCTCGCCCAGGCCTCGTTCGCCCACGGAGACAAGCCCGCGAGCCACACCAGGTACATCATGCTGCACGACACCGCGATGGATTGCGCCGCCGACGGCGTGGTGGCCCACTGGCTCGCCAACAACGACGGCCAGATCGCCTCGCACTTCATCGTCGACCGCGACGGCACCGTGTCGCAGTGCGTGCCGCTCGACCAGGTCGCCTACCACGCCGGCCACGGCGACGACGCCAGCTACCAGCGCTACGGCGTCGACTCCATGAACGCCTGGTCCATCGGCATCGAGCTCTCCCACGCGGCGGGCGAGGACTACCCCGAAGCGCAGCTCGACGCCCTCGACCGGCTCGTCGCCCATATTGACGAGTGGTCCGGCACGCAGCTGGAGATCATCGACCACAAGATGTGGCGCTCGGGCAACGTGGACACGTCCGAGCAGTTCGCGACCCATCTGGCAAACTACCGCACGAACCGCACACACAATCCCTGATTTCCTCCCGAGGTGCCACGCATCCTGGGAGGTTTCCTCCTGGGGTGCCACGCATCTCGGGTGGTTTGCGTATTTATCGGGCGCGTGAGGGTCGGCCGTGGGTTTGGGTGTCACCGGAATGACACCTGGGTCGGTCGAGCTGGGCGCCATCTGCGGTTTTCCTAGCGGCGCTGGCTTCGGGTGTCGATTAATTGACACCTGGAGTCAGCGGGCTTTGACCGAGATGACCCAGAGCCTGGCCAGAGGAGTCCTCGGGAGCTCCGGCCCCGCACGGAGAGCGACAACCGGCCCATCGCTCACAGTTGGAGCTACTTCGACTCACACCCTGGGTACCAGCGCGCTGACCTGCATGTTTCAGCCGTCGCCCCTCGTGCGAGGGGCGACTCAGCAGCAGCCCGAACTTTCGACCCTCGTTCGCGTTTCAACCCACGCCCCTCATGCGAGGGGCGACTGACCACGTTGGACCTGAGCGGCATGTCCCCTGTGTTTCAACCCACGCCCCTCATGCGAGGGGCGACGTCCTTGGGCGTGTAGGTGCGCCCGCCCTTCGTGTTTCAACCCACGCCCCTCGTGCGAGGGGCGACGTCGCTGAGTGCGGCACGCACGGCCTCTGACCAGTTTCAACCCACGCCCCTCATGCGAGGGGCGACTCACCCGGACGCGATGGTGTACGCGGGTCACGAGTTTCAACCCACGCCCCTCATGCGAGGGGCGACCTGAACGTTTGGGTGGTGAGCCACACCGGTAGGACGTTTCAACCCACGCCCCTCATGCGAGGGGCGACCCATGACAATGTCCTCGGCGTCCTTGTTCAGGCGGTTTCAACCCACGCCCCTCATGCGAGGGGCGACGATGGCGTCCGCGATCTTGGCGAGGTTGTCGTCGTTTCAACCCACGCCCCTCATGCGAGGGGCGACGCCCAGTACATCATGGGGTTCGCCGAGATGGACTCGTTTCAACCCACGCCCCTCATGCGAGGGGCGACGTTCTCTTTCGCCGCCTGCTTCTCCGAGTAGGTCAATGTTTCAACCCACGCCCCTCATGCGAGGGGCGACCAACAACATGCCTCCATATCTGGCTGTGTACATGTGGTTTCAACCCACGCCCCTCATGCGAGGGGCGACGAGACGGGAGGTGACGCGCATGGCAACGGAAGCGCGTTTCAACCCACGCCCCTCATGCGAGGGGCGACCGGTGATGGCCCTGACGAGCCTGAACCGGACGATGTTTCAACCCACGCCCCTCATGCGAGGGGCGACTCCACTGCCTGCAGCGGGACGTCAGCCGACATGAGTTTCAACCCACGCCCCTCATGCGAGGGGCGACGTTGGAGCCGTCTATCATGCCGACGGCCTGATAGTTTCAACCCACGCCCCTCATGCGAGGGGCGACGCAACACGCGCTCCTGCGGGTGCGGGGAGGCCGAGTTTCAACCCACGCCCCTCATGCGAGGGGCGACCCCTCCTCCACTTGGGCAAAACCCGTGGCCTTGTCGTTTCAACCCACGCCCCTCATGCGAGGGGCGACGCCTAGGTGGTGTCCGACACCGGGTGACTCCCGGAAGGTTTCAACCCACGCCCCTCATGCGAGGGGCGACTACGCGAGCCCTTCCGGTGCGCAGAGCATCCGAACGTTTCAACCCACGCCCCTCATGCGAGGGGCGACCGGCCTTGAAGGGCGTGCTGGTGAGCGGCCGGGGGTTTCAACCCACGCCCCTCATGCGAGGGGCGACCAAAAAGACCTCAGAAGAAGCTCCCCCCGATTTCAGTTTCAACCCACGCCCCTCATGCGAGGGGCGACCAAGCTCAGACTTTGGCTGATCAATACATAAAAGTTTCAACCCACGCCCCTCATGCGAGGGGCGACACGATCACAGAGTGGCGTAGGCGCGGCAAAGAGGTTTCAACCCACGCCCCTCATGCGAGGGGCGACGAGGGCGCGCCGCGCCCTTGAGGCTCGTCGAAAGGAGTTTCAACCCACGCCCCTCATGCGAGGGGCGACCAGCCCACCTGGTTGGGGCCGTTGGCGAGCGGCTGGTTTCAACCCACGCCCCTCATGCGAGGGGCGACCGTCACGGAGACCATGGAGGCCGATTACTCCAAGTTTCAACCCACGCCCCTCATGCGAGGGGCGACACCCGTCAACCACCTTCATCATCGACGCGGACAAGTTTCAACCCACGCCCCTCATGCGAGGGGCGACGCCTGCGGGCGCTGCGTGGACGAGACCGAGGAGAGCGTTTCAACCCACGCCCCTCATGCGAGGGGCGACCGAGCCGGACGGTGAACGCGCGGCCATCCGAACGGTTTCAACCCACGCCCCTCATGCGAGGGGCGACGTGCCGCCGGACGGCTACTGCGTGATGTGGGAGCCGTTTCAACCCACGCCCCTCATGCGAGGGGCGACCCAAGAGGGTCGCAGGAGCCTAGGCTCCGGGTGAGTTTCAACCCACGCCCCTCATGCGAGGGGCGACAGCCGGACGGCATCGGCATCGACGCTGTGCCCGAGTTTCAACCCACGCCCCTCATGCGAGGGGCGACGCCGACCTGTGCCCGGAATGTCTGAGGAGCCTGGACGTTTCAACCCACGCCCCTCATGCGAGGGGCGACCACACGGGGTCCCACCGCGATGTGCGGGAGTCCCGGTTTCAACCCACGCCCCTCATGCGAGGGGCGACATGGCGTCGGCGATCTGGGTCAGCTTGTCGTGTTTCAACCCACGCCCCTCATGCGAGGGGCGACGCCGTGAGCTGCTCGGCTGGTGGGACAGCCGCAAGGGTTTCAACCCACGCCCCTCATGCGAGGGGCGACATGGCGCCGGCCGCGTCAGCCCTCGATAAGGCCATCGTTTCAACCCACGCCCCTCATGCGAGGGGCGACCGACCTGGTCCAGGGTCGCGTACTTCGAGTCGTAGTTTCAACCCACGCCCCTCATGCGAGGGGCGACCAGCGATGTCTCCGGGTACCAACCAAAGCATCTGTTTCAACCCACGCCCCTCATGCGAGGGGCGACGGGGCCGCCGGTCCGCCCGATCGCGCCGGCGGGTTTCAACCCACGCCCCTCATGCGAGGGGCGACCACGGGGTTCCACCGCGATGTGCGGGAGTCCCGGTTTCAACCCACGCCCCTCATGCGAGGGGCGACGACGCTCCCATCGCCGACGCGAACGTGGCGGTCTAGTTTCAACCCACGCCCCTCATGCGAGGGGCGACCGTCGTCGCCCACCTCGGTGTGCATGAGGAAGTAGTTTCAACCCACGCCCCTCATGCGAGGGGCGACTCTGCGAGTTGGCACCGCCAGTGCCAGAGCCAGCGTTGTTTCAACCCACGCCCCTCATGCGAGGGGCGACTCTGCGAGTTGGCACCGCCAGTGCCAGAGCCAGCGTTGTTTCAACCCACGCCCCTCATGCGAGGGGCGACGCGTGCGAATCTTCTGACCCTCCACGTACTTGCGGTTTCAACCCACGCCCCTCATGCGAGGGGCGACTCTCGTATGACTCGAACGCCGAGAACCGCCCGTGGTTTCAACCCACGCCCCTCATGCGAGGGGCGACACGACGACGCCGGCGGCACGATCGTCCACTTCCTGTTTCAACCCACGCCCCTCATGCGAGGGGCGACCGTGCCTCCTTAGGTCCTCCCCGCACATCGGGCAGTTTCAACCCACGCCCCTCATGCGAGGGGCGACGTGGCGGGCGGCGACGCCGTGCTGCGACGTGCCGGTTTCAACCCACGCCCCTCATGCGAGGAGCGACCGCACCAGCGAGGAAGCCGTCAAGCTCGATGTTCTTGTTTCAACCCACGCCCCTCATGCGAGGGGCGACGCTTGTCCGACAGCTCGTCCAGCAGGCTCCGTGGCGTTTCAACCCACGCCCCTCATGCGAGGGGCGACTGTCCAGGTACTTGGGGTTCATGCGGTTCCTCTCTAAGTTTCAACCCACGCCCCTCATGCGAGGGGCGACGCCGCGCAGGTCGCCCCCGTAGCCCTTGGGGAAGTGGTTTCAACCCACGCCCCTCATGCGAGGGGCGACCTCTGGTAGTAGTAGTCGGCGTCTATCTTACGGTTGTTTCAACCCACGCCCCTCATGCGAGGGGCGACAATCAGGTCCTTGATGTCGGCCAGGTCGTGCCGTTTCAACCCACGCCCCTCATGCGAGGGGCGACGGTCTTGCTGCCCTCGGACAGCAGCACGATGGGGTTTCAACCCACGCCCCTCATGCGAGGGGCGACACGAGGTTCGCGGCCAGCGCCCCCGCCTCCGCGTTGTTTCAACCCACGCCCCTCATGCAAGGGGCGACGGGACGGGTCGATGAGATGCAATGCGACACACAAGTTTCAACCCACGCCCCTCATGCGAGGGGCGACACTGCACCTCGTTTACGTCGCAGACGCTGATGTTGTTTCAACCCACGCCCCTCATGCGAGGGGCGACTCGCTGGGAGCGGCGGCCGCCAACGTGGTGCCGCAGGGTTTCAACCCACGCCCCTCATGCGAGGGGCGACGCGCCGCGACCGACAGCTTTCCCATGTCCTCTTGTTTCAACCCACGCCCCTCATGCGAGGGGCGACACGAGCAGCTGCGGCATCGAGCGCATTATCACCGTTTCAACCCACGCCCCTCATGCGAGGGGCGACCCCACTCTATGAGGCACTGTCGGTACGTCCTGTCCGTTTCAACCCACGCCCCTCATGCGAGGGGCGACACCGGGACGGCCCCGGCGTCCGCGCACCATGCCCAGTTTCAACCCACGCCCCTCATGCGAGGGGCGACCACATGCGGCTGCACCAGAGCGACGAGGTATCCGTGTTTCAACCCACGCCCCTCATGCGAGGGGCGACCGCGACCCTCTGCGACCTGGTCTGCTTCGCCGAGTTTCAACCCACGCCCCTCATGCGAGGGGCGACCCGCACGCCGGTCACGCCCAACGCCAACGCCCAGTTTCAACCCACGCCCCTCATGCGAGGGGCGACCCTAGAGGCGGCGCTCCACCGCGAGTTCGAGGACCGGTTTCAACCCACGCCCCTCATGCGAGGGGCGACCTGGCTTCCGTTGTCCATGGCGTCCACCTCCTCGCCAGTTTCAACCCACGCCCCTCATGCGAGGGGCGACTTGGCGACAGCCGTTCCGATGCTCTTGGCAGCGTTTCAACCCACGCCCCTCATGCGAGGGGCGACGCGGCGTAGTCAGAGCGCCTGCGGTCTTGCCCATTGTTTCAACCCACGCCCCTCATGCGAGGGGCGACATCTTTAGTGCGCTGTAGAGTGCCCTCTCCTCGGGTTTCAACCCACGCCCCTCATGCGAGGGGCGACGCAAACGAGGTCATCAGCGGCGCATGGGGAAACGGTTTCAACCCACGCCCCTCATGCGAGGGGCGACGAGAGTCAGGGCGATTGCCGTCATGCGGTTCCTAGTTTCAACCCACGCCCCTCATGCGAGGGGCGACTGGAGCGTCCCGGCAAGCCCGCTGAGCGTCTTCTGGTTTCAACCCACGCCCCTCATGCGAGGGGCGACTCGCGCCTCATCGACGGGGCGCGTGAGGAATGCGTTTCAACCCACGCCCCTCATGCGAGGGGCGACTCATAGGTGCAGTAGTGGTCGGTACCGAGCCTGTGTTTCAACCCACGCCCCTCATGCGAGGGGCGACGCTCTTGCCGCTGTGCACCGCGTCGTGGAGGTCGCGGTTTCAACCCACGCCCCTCATGCGAGGGGCGACGTGATGCACCCGGGCACGCTCGGCCTCGGGCAGTTTCAACCCACGCCCCTCATGCGAGGGGCGACGATGCCGCTGAAGAACGACGACACCTGGGACGTGTTTCAACCCACGCCCCTCATGCGAGGGGCGACTCTTTGCAAGGCTCTGGCCGCCGTTCGCCTCGGGTTTCAACCCACGCCCCTCATGCGAGGGGCGACGCACGTACGTCGCGCTGACTGGCCGTCTTCACCAGTTTCAACCCACGCCCCTCATGCGAGGGGCGACGTTTGCTGCTGACATTTCGCGCGACTTCTCGTCGTTTCAACCCACGCCCCTCATGCGAGGGGCGACGTGGGCGTGGCCGGCCGCCTCCTCGGTCTGGTACGCGTTTCAACCCACGCCCCTCATGCGAGGGGCGACCCGTGACCGTCTCGCCCGTGATCAGCGCCATCACGCGTTTCAACCCACGCCCCTCATGCGAGGGGCGACCGACGAGACGCCGGACCCCTTGGGCGACACCGAGGTTTCAACCCACGCCCCTCATGCGAGGGGCGACGCCATGGCCGCCTCGCACCAATCCTCGTCCGAGTTTCAACCCACGCCCCTCATGCGAGGGGCGACCACGGTGCTGCGCGGCTGGTACGCCCACCACGTCAAGTTTCAACCCACGCCCCTCATGCGAGGGGCGACTCCAGGCGCACGGCCGTGTCGCCGCGCTCGGTGCGGTTTCAACCCACGCCCCTCATGCGAGGGGCGACCGAGCCTGAAGGGGTTCCAGAGCAGGAGGAATGGTTTCAACCCACGCCCCTCATGCGAGGGGCGACTGCTACCGAACCCCAATTGCACGCTATGCCCCTCTGGCGTTTCAACCCACGCCCCTCATGCGAGGGGCGACTGTTCGACTTGCCCATGAGCATCTGGGCACCAGCTGTTTCAACCCACGCCCCTCATGCGAGGGGCGACCCTGCGCAGCTCGTCCTGGCGCATGGCTAGTCCAGGTTTCAACCCACGCCCCTCATGCGAGGGGCGACAGGTCACCTGGGCCGTGTAGCTCCCCCCCGTCTGGTTTCAACCCACGCCCCTCATGCGAGGGGCGACCGCCGCCGGGGCTCTACGTGATGGAGCCGCATAGGTTTCAACCCACGCCCCTCATGCGAGGGGCGACGAGGCTCGACGTGAGCGTCGGCGGTGCCACGCTGTTTCAACCCACGCCCCTCATGCGAGGGGCGACTCGTAGCTGACTGCAAGGCCGTGTTCTCGAAGATGTTTCAACCCACGCCCCTCATGCGAGGGGCGACACGAGGTGCCGTCGGACATGACGCGCTCGACATCGTTTCAACCCACGCCCCTCATGCGAGGGGCGACTCGGAGCTTGAGGGGTTGTCGTTGCTCACGCCGAAGTTTCAACCCACGCCCCTCATGCGAGGGGCGACAAGACGGCAGAGTTCGTCAACCGTCATGCCGAGTTTCAACCCACGCCCCTCATGCGAGGGGCGACCTATCGAGATGAAGTAGTCCCATGCGACGGCGCTGTTTCAACCCACGCCCCTCATGCGAGGGGCGACACGCTACATCGCCTCCGTCTCAGTGGACTCGATGTTTCAACCCACGCCCCTCATGCGAGGGGCGACGTGGAGGCCATCCACACGGTGCAGGAGGAGATGGGTTTCAACCCACGCCCCTCATGCGAGGGGCGACGAGTGGCTCTGGTACAAGCGCAACGCCCGGCAGGTTTCAACCCACGCCCCTCATGCGAGGGGCGACGGCCCGCGCTCGCATCGGTCGAGCTGCGCCGTGGTGTTTCAACCCACGCCCCTCATGCGAGGGGCGACCTAGCGATGGCGGCGGCGTTCACCATATTCGAGTTTCAACCCACGCCCCTCATGCGAGGGGCGACCGTGGGCGCGTAAGGAGGAGTCATGTTCACCAGCAAGTTTCAACCCACGCCCCTCATGCGAGGGGCGACCAGCTGCTCGGCCACGACATCGACCAAGGCCTCGCGTTTCAACCCACGCCCCTCATGCGAGGGGCGACGCTCCACCGCAGGACGGACGGCCTCGTGATCGAGTTTCAACCCACGCCCCTCATGCGAGGGGCGACTCTGCGGCTCGAAGGCCGAGATGGTCACCAACAGTTTCAACCCACGCCCCTCATGCGAGGGGCGACATTTCTGTTGAGAGCGGTCAGGTGACGATCGAATCGTTTCAACCCACGCCCCTCATGCGAGGGGCGACGGGGCCGGACTGAAGTTCGGCTTCGTGAACGAGGTTTCAACCCACGCCCCTCATGCGAGGGGCGACTATCCGCTACGAGTCGGTTCCCGACGCCCCCGGTGGGTTTCAACCCACGCCCCTCATGCGAGGGGCGACACTTCAACCATCGGACCGACTTCGTCGGGTTCATGTGGGTTTCAACCCACGCCCCTCATGCGAGGGGCGACGCTGTACATGGACATGCCGGAGCCGATGCAACGTTGGTTTCAACCCACGCCCCTCATGCGAGGGGCGACGGGGATGTACGGCGTGTCGGTGGAGGACGCCCAGTTTCAACCCACGCCCCTCATGCGAGGGGCGACCAACGGGTTCGCGAGCCAGCCGGGGCTCCAGTGGTTTCAACCCACGCCCCTCATGCGAGGGGCGACGTGGTCATGACGGTGAGGACCTATGCGGACGTGTCGTTTCAACCCACGCCCCTCATGCGAGGGGCGACAAACCTCCGACCGAATAGGAGCCAGACATGGCAGTTTCAACCCACGCCCCTCATGCGAGGGGCGACTCCACAACCAGAGGAGGTGGGGTCATTGCGCTGGTTTCAACCCACGCCCCTCATGCGAGGGGCGACTGATGGGCGGGAGAGGACCCACCAGCGCTTCGCTGTTTCAACCCACGCCCCTCATGCGAGGGGCGACCAACACCCGTACAGTACCGACCCCTATATAGAAGTTTCAACCCACGCCCCTCATGCGAGGGGCGACGGCTCCGCGACGTGGACGAGCGGCGAGAACACCGTGTTTCAACCCACGCCCCTCATGCGAGGGGCGACGGCTGTAGCTGCCGCATGGCGGCGTCCATGCCCGAGTTTCAACCCACGCCCCTCATGCGAGGGGCGACCAGGCCGCGAGAGAGCGTCTTCTTCGGCGACGGGTCGTTTCAACCCACGCCCCTCATGCGAGGGGCGACTCCCGATCTGGTCGATGGCCCTCTCGATGTTCGAGGTCGTTTCAACCCACGCCCCTCATGCGAGGGGCGACGAGGCCCGGGTGGACTCCATGCAGGTGGGCGGGACGTTTCAACCCACGCCCCTCATGCGAGGGGCGACCGACCACCCCGGACACCTTGGGCACGATGGGCTCGTTTCAACCCACGCCCCTCATGCGAGGGGCGACCAGGCGATGCCCGGGCAGATGGACCAGCTGGCGTTTCAACCCACGCCCCTCATGCGAGGGGCGACGGACGGCTACTGCGTGATGTGGGGGCCGGGGGAGGTTTCAACCCACGCCCCTCATGCGAGGGGCGACTGGACCTGGCCGACGACATCGCCCTCATGGGCGAGTTTCAACCCACGCCCCTCATGCGAGGGGCGACGGCTGCAGGGCTACAAGACGCAGGTGGACGAGCTGTTTCAACCCACGCCCCTCATGCGAGGGGCGACGGCGGGCGCCGACTGCTGGCAGGTGCTGACGTCCGTGTTTCAACCCACGCCCCTCATGCGAGGGGCGACCCTGCAACTTCACGGTCGCCAACTTCAAGCTCGAGTTTCAACCCACGCCCCTCATGCGAGGGGCGACCGTTCATAACCGGCAAGAAGGAGGCCGAGAACTACGTTTCAACCCACGCCCCTCATGCGAGGGGCGACGCATCGTTGTCGGCGTTCCACGCAGCGAACGGGTCGTTTCAACCCACGCCCCTCATGCGAGGGGCGACATGCTCAGCGCCTCACGAGGGTGGCTCGAAGGGGTTTCAACCCACGCCCCTCATGCGAGGGGCGACGCGCCGGCCGGTCTGTCGCTTGTCGCAGAACTCGTTTCAACCCACGCCCCTCATGCGAGGGGCGACAGTCGGAGATACGGTTCGTGCGGTCCTCGTTCATGTTTCAACCCACGCCCCTCATGCGAGGGGCGACCCTTCGTCGGCAGGATGACTATATCGCCGTTGGTGGTGTTTCAACCCACGCCCCTCATGCGAGGGGCGACCATGTCATCCGAGACATCGATTGCCGAGGCGTAGTTTCAACCCACGCCCCTCATGCGAGGGGCGACCGCCTGTGCCCCGCTTCCTCCAACGTAATGGTAGTTTCAACCCACGCCCCTCATGCGAGGGGCGACATTCTCCTTCCACGTACACCGACACGGCGTCGATGTTTCAACCCACGCCCCTCATGCGAGGGGCGACTGCGCATGTCGCAGCGCGAGTCCTTGTACAGCAGTTTCAACCCACGCCCCTCATGCGAGGGGCGACGTCACGAGGTCGGCGACCACGTTCTCCCTCAGGTTTCAACCCACGCCCCTCATGCGAGGGGCGACCGCGCTTGTCGCGGACGGCGCTCTTCTTCACCTCGTTTCAACCCACGCCCCTCATGCGAGGGGCGACTGTTGCGGTTCGTGTCATACGAGCAGCGCGCGTTCTGGTTTCAACCCACGCCCCTCATGCGAGGGGCGACCTCGCCTTGATGAGTTCGCGGCTGTCGAACGCGTTTCAACCCACGCCCCTCATGCGAGGGGCGACAGGCAGCAGGCAACTTGAACGCCGTCGCTGGCGGTTTCAACCCACGCCCCTCATGCGAGGGGCGACCCGCGTGACGTTGGACGAGATCAAGGCCGTCGTGTTTCAACCCACGCCCCTCATGCGAGGGGCGACCACCTGGGCCGTGTAGCTCCCCCCCGTCTGTTGGTTTCAACCCACGCCCCTCATGCGAGGGGCGACGTCGCCACAGGCGATGCACTTGCCGGCGCGGACGTTTCAACCCACGCCCCTCATGCGAGGGGCGACCAGCGCCTCACGAGGGTGGCTCGAAGGGGTCGTGTTTCAACCCACGCCCCTCATGCGAGGGGCGACCTCTTTTAGCTCTTCCAGTTCTTCCTCGGAGTAGTTTCAACCCACGCCCCTCATGCGAGGGGCGACGGTAACTTTGGTCGGTAATTTGACACGTCAACCTGTTTCAACCCACGCCCCTCATGCGAGGGGCGACGCCGTGAAATGGTGCGACCAGAACGGGAGCTACGGTTTCAACCCACGCCCCTCATGCGAGGGGCGACTGGGAACGCCCTCAAGTACCTTCTGAGGGCTGGCAGGTTTCAACCCACGCCCCTCATGCGAGGGGCGACGCGCCTGTACCGAGGAAGGATTCAGGCGCAGAAGGTTTCAACCCACGCCCCTCATGCGAGGGGCGACGCCATTTCCAAGTGAAACCGTTATTCGCCATCGTTGTTTCAACCCACGCCCCTCATGCGAGGGGCGACTTGCCAGACGGCATGGTGGCTTTCATCGAATCTGGTTTCAACCCACGCCCCTCATGCGAGGGGCGACCGCCTTTGTTTCCATCACGACGCGCCCAGTTCCGTTTCAACCCACGCCCCTCATGCGAGGGGCGACCGTCGCTCGCCCTTCCCTTCTCGGCCTCCATGTTGGTTTCAACCCACGCCCCTCATGCGAGGGGCGACTCGTCTCAGCCGTTAGCGTGTAGCTGCCAGAAAGTGTTTCAACCCACGCCCCTCATGCGAGGGGCGACGATGGCAATCATCAATGGTGAGGACAATGACGAGGTTTCAACCCACGCCCCTCATGCGAGGGGCGACGGAGCCTATGCCCGCTGGCGGCGAGCCGAAGCCGTTTCAACCCACGCCCCTCATGCGAGGGGCGACGATTGAAGGGAGGAGGCAGCATGGGAGCATAGTTTCAACCCACGCCCCTCATGCGAGGGGCGACCAAGACCTTCGCGGAGCTTGACGCAATCCGCGAGTTTCAACCCACGCCCCTCATGCGAGGGGCGACGTCGGGGAGAACGTCATATCGTGGCGCGGAGACGTCAGTTTCAACCCACGCCCCTCATGCGAGGGGCGACGCTCGCCGCAGCCCCCTCGACTTCGGGCGTCTTGTTTCAACCCACGCCCCTCATGCGAGGGGCGACGCAACCTTGCAAGCGTAGGAATACATATCGTCGTTTCAACCCACGCCCCTCATGCGAGGGGCGACCCGGTTTGGTCGCTGGCAATGCGCGCGGGTATGTGTTTCAACCCACGCCCCTCATGCGAGGGGCGACATGCGATGCCAGTGCTTGCGTCAGTCTTGATTGGTTTCAACCCACGCCCCTCATGCGAGGGGCGACACCGGCATACGAGCTATCGTCATACTCGCGGCTGTTTCAACCCACGCCCCTCATGCGAGGGGCGACCGAGCGGTTCGTTTGGCAAATGTATTGGCTACCGGTTTCAACCCACGCCCCTCATGCGAGGGGCGACAGCGGCCGCAGTTCTTGTTCACGGCCCCCTTGTTGTTTCAACCCACGCCCCTCATGCGAGGGGCGACAACCTGGTAGCGTTTGAAGGTGGTCACGAAAAAGTTTCAACCCACGCCCCTCATGCGAGGGGCGACGGTGAAGGCGGGCGGCAACAAGCGAGGGTTCCTGTTTCAACCCACGCCCCTCATGCGAGGGGCGACAGAGAGGGGTGACGGCGGCTTCGGAAGCACGGGGTTTCAACCCACGCCCCTCATGCGAGGGGCGACAGGATCCCGACCTCGGAGCTTCATTTCCGCATGCTGTTTCAACCCACGCCCCTCATGCGAGGGGCGACGGCCATGGTCTTTGCGTCCTTGCCGTCGTCGTTGGCGTTTCAACCCACGCCCCTCATGCGAGGGGCGACGCTTCGAGTGCGACGGTGTGAAGTACCGCGAGATGTTTCAACCCACGCCCCTCATGCGAGGGGCGACCCCCTCTGTCACATAGTATAAGTTGCCAGTCGATGTTTCAACCCACGCCCCTCATGCGAGGGGCGACAGTAACGGACTGCCTAGAAGAAGGGGCGACCATGTTTCAACCCACGCCCCTCATGCGAGGGGCGACGCGGCATTCTCTGCAAGGACTTCAACGTAAGGGGTTTCAACCCACGCCCCTCATGCGAGGGGCGACTACCATTAGCCCCATAATCCCTTACGACCCCAAGTTTCAACCCACGCCCCTCATGCGAGGGGCGACCTCGGATTGGATTGCAACCATCTCGCCAAGTCGGTTTCAACCCACGCCCCTCATGCGAGGGGCGATCAATGTCCGCAAGGGAATAGTTGCGGTAGTGGTTGTTTCAACCCACGCCCCTCATGCGAGGGGCGATCCAAGCTGACGGGGTTCGCCTGCCGCATCACCGTTTCAACCCACGCCCCTCATGCGAGGGGCGACGCAACAGTATGTGGCAGCGGCACCCACGGACACAAGATGAGCGCGCTCGTCCCACCGCCCCATGCCCTAACGGCCGGCGAGAGGACAAAAGCCGCGCCAAACACGGTGCGAACCTCCGGCGTTTCCCTGAGCGGCCCACCTTCGCACCTAGAACGAGAGGAACCCCTCCGCCTCATAGCCCGGCCTCGCCCCATGATGCTCGATGCGCTTCTCGTAGCCGCGCCCCATCTTGTAAAACCGCAGGCTGTCCTTCTCCAGATCGACAACGCCCAACAGCTTGTCTCGGACCACGGCGAACGTCGCCGCGTCCGCGCAGCACTCGAACACCGACGCCTGCACACGCTGTCCGTAGTCGGTACAGATCTTTGCCACCTTGCGCAGCCTTCGGCGCCCCTCGGCCGTCTCGGTGTTCACGTCGTAGGCAATGACCACAAACATGTCCGCTCATTTCCAGAAGAACGGCGGGTAGCCGTCCAAATCGCCCCGAAGGTGCTTGGCCAGTAGCATGGCCTGCGCGAACGGCACCTCTCCCCAGCGTATCTTCTCTTTCAAATAGGGATGCGTGACCTCACGGCGCTTTCTCGCCTGCCACTGCTCCAGCACGCGCCTGCGCGCCCGCGCCGCGATTCGCACCTCGCCGGTCTCGCGCGTCTCGAAGTCCTTCGGCCCCACCACCTGGTTGTTGATCAGCGTGAGCACGAAACGGTCCACGAACACCGGGCGGAGCTCTTCCATCAAATCCAGAGCCAAGGAACGCCGTCCCGCTCGATCGCAGTGGAGGAACCCAACAAAGCAGTCCAGCCCTGCGGCCTCCAGGGCGCCGGCACAATCGGTGGCCAAAAGGCTGTAGGCGAACGACAGCAGCGCGTTCACAGAATCCAAGGGAGGGCGCCGGCTCCGACCTCCAAAGGAGAAGAACTCGCGGTTGCGAAGCACCAGCTCGCCGAAGACGCCGAAATACTCCGAGGCGGCATTCCCCTCCACCGCCCGGACGGTTGCAACGTCCGGTGCGCTCTCCAGCCTCCCCAGGGCTGCCTGCAGGCGAGCCGACGCCGTGGCGACCCGCTCCCCGTCCAGTCGCAGCCCGTGGTCCCGCACGCTCCGCTCCAGCAGCCAGCGACAGTTGAACACCTTTCCCTGAATGAACGCCCGCGCCACCGCTGTGGACGCCTCGGCGCAGTCAGCCCGTCGATACTGCTCGCGCCGCAAGAGCACGTTCCCGTGCGTCTCGCCGGTCGTCCGAGCCAGAAACTGGCCCGTCGGGCTGAAAAAGGCCAGCGTGACGCCGTCCTGGGCACACTTCCCCATCAAAGCAGGGCTGGCTCCGCGGTACGAGAAGCTCACGATGCTCTCGAGCGTGTGCAACGGCACGCGACCAATCACCTGGTCCGAGCCCTTCACGACAACGTTCTCGCCCTCGAGCGCCAGGTACGCGTCCTCGGTCTCCACGTACAACGTGTTCCTGAGCTTTCTCACTGGCCCTCCCGCACGTGCCGGCCCACGTAAGATGCGACGCTCTCGCGATGCTCGAGCGAGGGCAGGCATTCGGTTTTCAAGGAGCACGAGCCACAGGCCCTGCCGGCTCGGGCGCGCGGCGTGTGACCCGCGCGAACAAGGCTCCACATCTCCTGCGTCATCTCCTGAACCCGCGCCCGCAATCCGGCGTCAAGCGCCACCGATTCCCGCGAGCGGGTCTGGCCGTAATAGAGGAACCCCTCGGGGATGTCCGTGCAGAGCATCTCTTCCAGGCACAGCGCCTGCGCGCAGAGCTGCAGACGGTCGGCATCGTTGGCCTTCGGACGGCCCCGCTTGTACTCCACTGGCGCCGCCGACCAAAGCCCCGGCTCTCCCGGCAGCGGAAAGCCGTTCGGCGCCTGCCGGAACTCCACGACGTCGCACACGCCGTGGAGCCCGAGCCTTCGCGAGGAGACCGCCAGCCCTCGTTCGATGATCAGGTCGCCCCGGTGCTCCCTGGCCTTCTCGTCATGGGCCCGCTTGTGCATAAGTGCCCCGGAGACTGTGAGGTAGTTCTCGCTCCAAAGGCCCTCGATGTGGATGAGCGCCCACTGCCTGCGGCAGAACGAGAAGTGCTGCAGACCGGAGATGGCCAGGGAGTCGTCGGCGTCCATGGCTAGACCTTCACCTCGACCGTCACGCCCGCCGGCATGTCTTCCTCGTTCACCACAATCGGCCCGTAGTCCGAGAAGGACCCGGGAACGTCCACGCCCTCCTTCTTCTGGCAGGTCACGCGGTCGAACAGCTTGTAGGACGGCTCGTTGCCCAGCTCGCTCTCGTGCTCGAACACCACGAGGCGCCGCACCGACATCTTGCCGCGAGCAGCGGAGCGGTCGATCTCGAACATGTTGGCCAGCGCCTGCCAGAGCAGCTCCAGGTCCTCATTGGAGAAGCCGGTGCTCTTGCGCGCCAAGTTGGCCGAGACGAAGCCCTCCATGCGGTACAGGCCGTAGGGCACCACGTACTTGCGGCCCATCTCGTTGCCCTTTTTCTCCGCGTCCTCCTCCGTGGTGATGGCAACGCGCGTGATGGTGACCTCCTGCGGGATGATGGGGTCCACGCTGCGCGAGAACGTGAACTGCACCGGCCCCCGCACCTGGCCGCAGTTGAGGTTGCCCTTCACGAAGGTGGTCATCACGGCGCCAAAGGTGCGCACGTCGTAGAAGGTCTGGCACATGTAGTCGCGGATCATCACGTTGAGCTCGGGGTTGGTCTTCTTGGCCTTCTTGATGGCCGCCGCGAGGTCCTTCTGATCGGGGTCCATGCCGACGGCCTCCACGGCCCGACGGTCACTGCGGTTGAGCGGCACGCCCTCCTTGATGTAGATGTCGAAGCCCGGCTCGTCCTCCTTGGCGGCCTCGATGTAGTTGCGCACCTTGCGCTTGATGCAGACGTCCGTGACGATGCCGTGCCCGTCCTCGGGCGTCACACGTGGCAGGTTGCCGGCGTCGGGGTCGCCGTTGGGGTTGCCGTTCTCCACGTCGAAGTACAGGACAAAGTCGTAGCGGTGCTTGATGGGTTCTGCCATGGCTAGTTCTCCTCTGTGAGCTCGGTGACCTCGATGACCTCTTCCTCGCTGGCCTCGTCCTCGGTACGTTTGCGGAAGAAGGCCTGGCGCTGCTGGTAGTAACCCACGTAGAACGTGAAGCGCTCCTCCATCGTGAAGCGCAGGGGCGCGTCTGCGGCGCGCGTCATGAGCTTCTCCACCAAGCGCTCGCGGTTGATTGCAAAGTTGTGCGTCCTGCCGTCGTGGGAGAGCTTGCGGAGATGCTTGTTCGCAAGATCCAGGAGCGTCGGGAAGGTCGTGGCAGGGGTCGAACTCGCCGAGTCCAGGAAGCGGTCCCGGATGGTGGCGTTGATCGACGGCTGAGCGCACGACTGGATGTTCTCCAGCACGGCAAACAAACGACCCAGCACATATGCGGCGTCGTCGCGCTGCTCATTGAGCTCCGCGGTCATGGTCTCCTCGCTTTCGTTGCAGTTCTTTATCAAATAGGCCTTGAGCATGGCCGCCTGCGGATAGGACACGTTGCGGTTCGCCTGGACGCGCAGGACGACGTTCTTCGCCAGGGCCTCCGGGTAGCGCCCATTTGTGAGCATCGCGTCAAGCAAGGACGAGCCGAGGATCGAGCTCAAAGGGCTCTTGGTCGCGTGAGGGTTCTCGGTCTCCTTGACGATGCGCCAGGGCGACAGGTACGCGGGCTCGAAGGGCGCGTGCTCGATGCGCAAGCGCCGGTAATGGGCGTCCAGATTGCTCAGCACGTCGCCGAACTCGCCCTGCCAGAAGAACCGGAGAGAGAGGCGCGCCGCATTGGGCGCCAGTCCCGCCACATAGAAGGGCGCCCGGGTCACCGGCACCTCGGCCAACGGGGCGCCGGTGCGCACGGCTTCGAACAGCCCCGCAAGACGCTGGTCGGTCTCCTTGACGTCCTGTAGGGTGAGCGCCCGTTCCTCTTCCTTGTCCACGCGCTGCCCCCGCTTGCGAAGCTCCGCGCGCTTGCGGCGCCGCTCCAGACGCTCGGCGTCCGGATCCACGGCCTGGCTGAACAGGCGCGCCACATCGTCGTCGTGGAGCGTGGCCCAGTACACGACCGTGGTGTCTCCGATGCGCAGCCGATGCCGCGGGTCACCGAGCAGGTAGTTCAGAGCAGTGCCGTACTGGAAGGCCACCGACTCGCTCACCGGCGCGTTGCTGCCCTGGGTCTGGCCGTAGGACTCGAACGCCTCCAGGTTGAACCCCACCAGCGTGGCTCCCGAGGACTGCGCGCCCGGCACGCCTTTGATCGCAGGGTGCAAGCGGGCGACGGGGCCGCGCTTGTGCGAGACCAGGCAGACGCGCTCCTCCGCATCCGGCGACGGGGCCCGGGCCAGGTCGTCGATGCGGACCCGGACGTCGTCGCACCCGAGCACCTGCTGAAGAACCCCGTCGCGGCTCACAGCGAACACGAGGAACCCGCTCTTCAACAGGTCCCGGCTCCTTTGGATCTCCGGGTGCTCCAACGCGCCCGCAGGGTCCCACGACTCAAAGAACGCGAGCACCGGCGCCGCGGACTCCACGCCGTCGAGCGCCTCGCGGTGCTCTTCTCGAGACGCCTGAAAGCACTCGAGCGTACGCGCCTCTTTGCCCGGATCTCCAACGCCGAGAAGGTATTGGGCCGTGTCGGCGAGCAGGTTCGCCGCGACACCGGAGGAGCGTTTCTTGGGCGTGGGAACCGAGAACGTCCAGGACTCGTCCTTGCCGGCTCCGTTGATGCCCAGCAGGTTCCCCTGCTCGTCCAGCACAATCTGGGCCACCACCTTCTGGGGCGCCCAGCCGGGGCGCGCCATTTCGTCAGGCGCCTCCTCGGTCTTGTAGCGGTAATACTCCGCCAGGGCAGAGAGCAGCATCAGCGGAACACCTCGCTTCCCGCCACGTCGACGACCCCGTCGCGCATAACGGCATGGAAGAACATGGGCTGGATGTTCGCCGGGTCGGAGTAGTCGAGGTCGTACAGCATGAGGCCGAGGTCGCGCTCGCCGGTGCCGGCGTAGAAACCCTGCGGCTCCTCGTCCATGGGCACGGGCCTGAAGTCGGCGCTGCACTCGCGCGTTCCCAGGTAGGGCTGCGAGAAGCATTGGCCCTTCTGGATACGACGGTTGAGCATGGAGATGAACTTGGCCGGCGTGTCGGTGGGAGCCGCCGCGGGAGTCAGGTCGAAGTGAAAGTCCACGACGTACCGGACGTTCGTGAGCATCACGTTGGCCCGTTGCTGCACCACGTCCGAGCGCACCACGCTGGGCAGCGGCCGGCCCTTGCCGATGGCCGTCTTCATAACGTTGGCGCTGGCTTTGCTGCCCAGCTCGTTGCGACGCACGCTCGTGCGCTCGATGGGGTTGAGCACGTGGATGCGGTCGATGACGTACCTCATCCCCGGGTGCCAGAACACCGCCTCGATGGCGCCGCGCAACGCCGAGGGCGTCGGCACGTCGTAGCTGTACCGCTCCACCGAAAGCTCGGGGCGCGAGAAGAGCGCGTACGGGGCGGAGAACTCGATACGGGTTCCTTTGGCCATGGATTCCTCCTTTCTGTTTTTCGTTCAGATGGGACACAGAAGAACATATCCGCGCTTCAGTAGAATAGGGAAAGGAATAGCATTATTAGGGGATAAACGGCAGCATGTGCGCGCGCGAACGGAGCTCTGAGATAATCCGCTCGTCATGCGGCACGTCGCCCCATGGGGATTGAAACAGTAGGAGGGGCAGGGACTCCCCGGATGGAGCGGGCGCCCGTCTCGTCGGGCGCCCGCTCGGACTCACAGGAACTGGCCCCGGCCTCCTGCCTCCTCGAACACGAGCCCCACGTCCCCGTGGTAGAGCGACGGGTCGTCCAAAACGAACAGGCCGTCCCCCACCGGCGTCAGTGCGCCGGCGTTCGCAAGCGCGGCGCGCTGGTTAGGCCACAACGAGACCGACCACCGACCCAGACGCCTCAGCAACGCACGGTCGCCCCCGCCGGACAGTAGCGCCTCCAGGTCTTTCTGGTTGTCCTCGCACGGAATCACAACGGTGTCCGTCGGCCCGTCGATCAGCGAGAACTCCCGGGCGACGGTCTCGAAGGGCATCGAGTCCACCGTGGCACCGTCGATGAGACGCAGGATGCCCTTCTTGTCGAGGGCCCGCCAATCGCCCGCGCCTTGACCGAGGAGCGCGGAGAAGAAGCGCCGCAGAACCTCGGGGCTGCCCAGGTCCGGCAGCTGGCCACCGGGCACGCGCCCCTCCAATGCCCGCTGCACCCGAGACAGGCCTTCGCGGTTTCGCGTCTCTTCCGGAATCTTGTAGCCGGCCGCCGGCTCGAAGAGATAGACGACGCTCTCCTCTACGCTCCGGCGCCCTTCTCGGTTGCAGCGCCCAGCGGCCTGCACCACGCTGTCGAGACCGGCGAGAGCCCGGTACACCACGGGAAAGTCGACGTCCACGCCGGCCTCCACCAGGCTGGTCGAGACCAGGGTGCATGGCTCGTCATCCTTCAGACGCCGACGCACTTCCTTGAGCACGCGCTCCCGGTCGTGCAGGTGCATGTTGGTGCTCAAGTGGAAAACGCCCTCGCGACCCTTCAGGAGTTCAAAGACCGCGCGGGCCTGCTTCTTCGAGTTGACGATGCAGAGCGCTTGGTGCTCATCGGCCAGTCGTTCCGCCAGCTCGTCATCTTCCAACAGGTCAAGCCACTGATACGAGACACGTCGCAGCTCCGTGAAGAGACGGTCCACATTGGGCGCGATCTCCCGCACCGGCCCGATGCGATGGCCCTCCATCAAGGCGTGGAATCCCGGCTGTGTGGCCGTGCAGAAGACCACCGTGCAGCCATAACGGCGCACCAGCTCCTCCAGCGCGGCCATCGCCGGAGCCAGCTGCTGCAGGGGCAGCGACTGCGCCTCGTCCAGCACGATCACGCTGCTCGCGATGTTGTGCAGCTTCCGAGCCTTGGAGGGCTTGTTGGAGAAGAGGGACTCGAACAGCTGGACCGTCGTGGTGGCCACAACGGGCGCGTCCCAGTTCTCGGAAGCCAGGCGCAGGCGCTCGGCCTGCTCGGACGACCCGGGCGTGTCGGGGTCCTCCAACGAGTCGAAGTCAAAGTTCGAATGATGTTCCAGCACGTTGGACGCGCCGAGCGCCTCGCGGAAGACCCGGGCGTTCTGGTCGATGATCGAGGTGTAGGGGATGGCGTAAATCACCCGCTGTTTGCCGTGGGCCACCGCGTGGTGCAGCGCGAACCGCAGGGACGCCAGCGTCTTGCCGCCTCCCGTGGGGACGGTGAGGGTGAAGATGCCCGGCGCGAGCTGGGCAGCGTCGCGGGCGGCGTTGGACACCTCGCGACGCAAGGAGGCGAGCTCGGCAGCCTTGCCCTCGGCCGGCTTCCGAGCACAGAGGCCGTCCAGATGGCGCTCGAGGCGCTCGATGAGTGCCTCGAGACTTTCGTAGGGTTGCGAGCGGCCTGCGCCTTTCATGAAGCGTTCCGTGCATAGGAAGTCCGCGTCCACCAGGCAGGAGAAGACCATGCGCGTCCAGAACGCCTGAGTGAACGGCGCGAAGTAGTCGCCGACGACGCCACGAGGGGCCGGGTCGGTATCGAGGAACGGCTCGGGCCACCCGGGCACGCTCTCTGCCAGCGGCGGCCGTTGACGCTTGAAAGCGTCGAAGGGCGGGATGTGCCCCTTGCGGGCTCTCGCCAGACGTGCCATGAGGGTGTGGCCGAAGGCCGCAGCCACCGCCCCGCCATCTGGGAGACCGCCGTGATGGCCGGCCGCGCAATAGGCCAGCAGCTGGAGCCAAAGGCCGACCTCGTGGTGATTCTCGAGGTCCTCGCCGAGGTTCCACAACATGAGCGCCCCAGCGGTGGCATGGTCCACCTTGTCGCCCTGCTCCAACAGTCTCCGCTGGAACGCATGGGAGAACTTGCCGGCGTCGTGCGCCAGGCCGAGCAACCTGACCAACTCTTCCGAGCTGTCATCCTCGGTGGAGAAGGCAGCCGCGAACTCGGCCGCCATGGCGGCCACCTCGTCCAGATGCGTGCCCACGGTCTCCCTGCGACCGTCGTCCGACTCGTGTGCGAAGTACTCCTCGTCGCCCGAAGCCATGCGCGTCCCCTCGATTGCCTGATTGCATCGATGATAGACGTTCCGTTACAGCTTGTCATCAGCAAACCGCCTGGGGTGCCACGCATCTGGGGAGGTTTCCTCCTGGGGTGCCACGCACCCTGGGTGGTTTGCTCATTTATCGGGCGCGTGAGGGTTGGCCGTGGGACTGCATGAGCGGCTGGTTCTCGACGAAGAGGGCCCGCAGGTCGTGCGCCAGCCTCGCCGCGAGCCTCTCGGTCGTCCCGACTTCCCGGCGCGGGTATGCGAGCGTCCGGTAGCGCACGTCGATGCGCCGCACGAAGCCGGAGAAGCAGGCCATGAGGCGCCTGCGCTCTGCAAGGTCTAGATTCTCGAACGCGTCGTGGCCGTTCTTGAGCGAACCGACGTGGAAGGGAACGTCGGGAAGCCCCTTCGCCGCCAAATCGGCATGGTAGCCGGCCACCGCCCTGTCGATGGGCATGGCCTGGTCGTGAAAGACGAGCGTCACAAGATAAAACCCCGACGGACCCTCCTGCTCCCCAGACTCGTCGACGAGGATGCTCAGCTCGGCCACGCGGCCTCCTAGGGCAAAAAGAAAGCCGAGGGACATCCCCCGGCGCTCTGGAAGTGTACTGTCATACGACGTCACCAACACCCTTATACCACACCCGAAGGCACTCTGAACAAGACGGGCGGTTTTCGACGCTTTCAATACCCCGGGGTCCCACGACCAGCGGAGGGGGTCGGAAGGGTCGGAAACCGCCGTCTCGCGGCCATGAGAGCCTCAAAGAGAGATTCGACCCAAAAGGTCGTCATGCGCATAGAACACAAGAACAAGGCCAGCGAGCAAAACGCCCGCTGGCCTGCAATCATGCACTGGAGCCAGTTATCAGACTTGAACTGATGACCCCCGCTTTACGAGAGCGGTGCTCTACCGACTGAGCTAAACTGGCACGTCTGCGTTTTCTCCCGCAGCGAACGTTGACTATACCGGTTGGCGAGTCGTCTGGCAAGCGTCCACAGGCTGGCTACAGCCTGCCGAGCACACCGCGCATGAGCTTGGCGAAGTCGTCCTGGTGGGCCTTGGCGTAGGCGAGCACCGTCTCGTGGCTCACGCCGGGGGCGCCCGCAGCGTTCGCGCTCACAGTGAGACCGAGCACGTTCATGCCGAGCGCGTGGGCCATGATCACCTCGTTCACCACGGACATCGCGGTGAAGTTGGCGCCCATGAGCTCCATCGCGCGCACCTCGGCGGGGCTCTCGAAACTGGGGCCGGTGATGCCGGCAAGGACGCCGCAGGTGAGCTGGATGCGCTCGTCCCGGGCGACGGCCTGGCACAGGGACCGCAGGTAGGGCGTGTAGGCGTCGCTCATATCGACGAACGGCGTGTCGACGTCGCGCAGGTCCTCGGGGTCGATGAGGGGGTTCTGGCCGGTGAGGTTGAGCTGGTCGGTGATGAGGCCGAGGCCGAGAGGGGCGCGCCCGGGCACGGCGCCCGACGCAGCGGCGAAGATCATCGTGCGGCACCCCAGATGGTGGGCGTGGCGGACGAGCGAGCACACCTGCGCCACGTTGTAGCCCTGGTACAGGTGCACGCGGCCGGGATAGAGAATCACGGGCACATCGTCGATGGTGCCGATGACCACCTCGAAGTTGTGGCCGGGGACCGGCGCGGCACCCACGGGAAAGCCCGGCACGTCCGCGTACGGGATGCGCCGGACCGGCTTGACCAGCTGCGCCAAGTAGCCCAAGCCGCTGCCCAGGCTGATGGCCACGGGATGCTCCATGGAGGGATGGACCACCTCGACCTCGTTCTCGGTGTGCACGGGGAACCCCTTTCTTTTGATCCGCGCGGCCGCAATGCCGTCGCCCGGCACGAGCCGCCCTGAGAAACTGCCGTCGTACACCTGCCCGCAGCCGCAGCTGGGGCTCTTGGCCTTGAGGATGCAGAGGTCGGCGCCGGCCGCTTGCGCCCGCTCGACCGCCCGAGTCGCGCCGGCGAGGAACGCCTGCGTGACGTCCTCCCCCGTCTCGAGCACCACACGGGCGCCGCGCTGCTCCGCCGGGGGGCGCGGCGAGACGAGGCCGCCGTCCGTCTCGGGACAGACGGGGATCGCGTTCACGCCCGGCTGCGCGAGCAGGCGCCGCACGGCGTCACAGGGCTTGGAGCCGCCGTCGTAACGGCAGGGGGCGCCGAGCAGGCACTGGCTCACCAGGACGTTCAAGCGCTCTCCCTTCTCGGCGACGGTGCCCTCCAGTGTAGCGGTGACGATAGAAAATGGGGCGACCCCGTCGCCGGAGCCGCCCCGTGTGCATTTGGGGACTGTCCCTCAATGCACGTTGTAGGTTTGATGTTAGGAGACCATCTCTCCGATGTTGATCGACGCCTTCGCGAACAGGCCGTTCACGTAGGTGGTCCACTTGGAGCTCGCCGTGCCCGCGACCTGCGAGTACTGCTGGTAAGCCACGTAGTAGGCGGTCATCGCCTGGTTGTAGCTGGCGGAGTCGCTCGTGAAGTCCATGTCGGACATGGCGGCGTAGTAGGGACCGTCCTTGCGGGCCCAGGTGTTGGCGTTCTTGTCCCACTCGTCGCCGAGGAGGTTGACGATGTACTCGCCATAGGTGGCGTTCTTGGTGTCGTACTCGTCCTCGGACGCGGGCGTGGCGGGAGACTCCGGCATCGTGCCGGCGGAGGCGTCGGAGCCCACCACCTGGTCGTAGAGCTTCTTCACTCCGGCGGACTGGCGAACCACGGTCTTGACCGCGTCCTCGGACATGCCATAGGTGCTGGCCAGGCTCTTGAAATCGGAGGAGCCGAGGGTGTCCTGGGCGTAGGTGGTCATGTCCTCATCGGACACGGTGATGCCCGCGGCCTCGACGGCTTGGTTGAGGATCTGGTTCTGGGCATAGGCGAGCACGTCGCTCGCGGCCGGGAAGGCGTAGGTGCCGTCGTCCTTGCGGGCGGACTCGAGGCCCGAGCCAGTCTCGAACACCTCGCGGGCGGTCACGTCGTGGGAGCTGCCCTCGTAGGTGTAGGTGGCCACCGTGGCGTCGAGCTCCCCCTCGCTCAGGGTGGTCTTGCCGGAGACAGCGCCGCCGACGCCGCCGAGCAGGAAGCGACCGATCACGAGGCCAAGAGCCAGGCACACGACACCGATGACGATGCAGAACACGAGCGGCAGCTGGTGCGCGGGCTTCTTGTCGGGGCTCTGAGCGGGTCCCTCCTCCACATGGATGGTGGTGGGCTCGCCGTCCATCGGGCTCACCTGGCGCTTCTTCTTATCTGCCATGGGGGCTGATCCTCCCTTAAGGTTCGATAGATGCCGATAGGCGTTAACACTAACAAAGCTCGGCGAATCCCGCGTGAAGGACCGCCGAGCTTCTCGTTCTCTGAGCGTGCATTTGGGGACTGTCCCTAAATGCACATGTGCAAAAGGGGACTGTCCCTAAATGCACATCACCGCTTTCGCCACGGCCTCGCCGTAGGCCGAGCAGGACACGGCGCCCTCGGTGGAGCCGGTCAGGTTGCGGCGGATGTCATAGGTCACGTCGACGCCTGCGGCCAGCACGGTGCGGACCGCCTGGCGCACGGCCTCGGCCGCGGCCTTCTCGCCCAGATGCTCGAGCATCATGGCCGCCGAGAGGATCAGCGCCGTGGGATTGGCCTCGTCCTTGCCGGCGTGCTTGGGCGCGGAGCCGTGCACCGCCTCGAAGATCGCGCAGTCCTTACCAATGTTGGCGCCCGGCGCGAGACCGAGGCCGCCCACGAGGCCGGCGCAGAGGTCGGACAGGATGTCGCCATAGAGGTTCGGCAGCACGAGGACGTCGAACTGCTGGGGGTCGAGGACGAGGCCCATGCAGGTGGCGTCGACGATGCGCGTCTCGAACTCGATGCCCGGGTACTGCTCGGCCACGCGCTCGGCCGTGTGCATGAAGAGGCCGTCGGTCGCCTTCATGATGTTGGCCTTGTGCACAGCGCACACCTTGTGGCGGCCGTTGTCCACCGCGTACTCGAAGGCGGCGCGCACGATGCGCTCGGAGCCCTCGGGGCTGATGGGCTTGATGGAGATGGCCGAGCCCGGGCGGATCTTGCCGGGGAAGTCCTTGTCCACCGCCTGGATGATGTGGTTGGCCTCCGGGCTGCCGGAGTCGTACTCCACGCCGGCGTAGAGGTCCTCGGTGTTCTCGCGCACGACGGTGAGGTCCACGCTCGTGTAGCGGGAGCCGTCGCCGGGCATCGAGACGCAGGGGCGCATGTTGGCGTAGAGGTCGAAGCGGTGGCGGAGCGCCACGTTGACGCTGCGGAAGCCGCAACCGATGGGCGTGGTGGTGGGGCCCTTGATGGCGCACTTGACCTCGGCCACCGCGTCGCAGGTCCGCTCGGGGAGCGGCGTGCCGAACTCCTCCATCGCGCACTCGCCGGCGGGCTCCTCGCGCCAATGGATGTCGACGCCGGTCGCGTCGACGACGCGCCGCATGGCGGCGGAGATCTCGGGGCCGATACCGTCGCCGGGGATGAGCACAACCTCGTGGGACATAGGTACCTCTTTCGAGCGTGGGGGCAGTCCGGCGCACCAGTATGAAGGGACAATGCTGCGGGTGCGTTTCCACGCGGAAGAGAAAACGGGTCGGGCGCCTTTTCTCGGCCGCCGGCGCGGCTGCGCGAGAAGAAGCGCCCGACCCGCTGCCCCGCGGGCCTTTTAGGCCTCGCAGGCCTCCACGATCTGCTCGGAGTAGCTCTTGATGAAGGGCATCGAGGACTTCTCGGCGTCGAACGCCACGCGGTCGTGCACAGCCCGCTTCACGTCGTCCGAGATGTTGCCCTGCGCGAACTCGAGCAGCGCCGCGAGCATCTCACGGAACTCCGGGTCGCCGTGGTAGCACTGGACCGCCTCGTCGAGCAGCGCCCAGGCCTCGGCCGAGCGCTCCGGCGCGCTCTTGCCCTCGCGCGCGATGAACCGGAACCCGGCCAGGCGCACCATCGAGGAGCCCTCGTCGAAGAGGGCCGCCTCGGCGTCGTCCATCGCGCCCTCGACGAGGTCCGCGTCCACGCCGGCAACGAGCGACAGCGCGTTCAGCAGCTCCCAACGGGTCTGAGCCTCCGGGCGCTGCAGCCCGTCCATCAGCTGCTCGGCGAACGGCACGAGCGCGGACGGGTCCTCCTCGGCGGCCAGCGCCACCTCGTGCGCGGCCTCCTGGCGCCCGCGACGGCTCGGCCCGGCCAGCGCGGCCACCAGAACGTCCAAGGAAAGGTCTGCCATGGGTCCTCCTCCATACACAAGGCGCCCGCCGCTGTTCCGGCGGGCGCGCCTAGCTGCGATTCCCTCGTCCCATTGTATCTTTCAGGGACGATGCGAGCGGTCCGTCACCGGCCGCGGCCCTTGCGGTCGCCCGGATCCGCCACGCTCATGAGCTCCGGCTCGTCCGTCTCGGGCTCGCCTGCCGGCTTGCGCCGCGCCCAACCGCCGGTCGCGGACTTCTCGGCCGCTGCCTTGGACTTCGCTGCGGCGCGCTTGTTCGAGCGGTTGAAGAACCGGTCGTGCGCCTTCCACGGGCCGACGCTGGCGCCGTAGCCCATCTTGAGGCCCGCGATCGCACCGCCGAGCATGCCGACGGTCAGAAACGCGAGCGTGACCCAGCCGGTGAGCCACACGAGAAGGGACGCCCCGATGCCCACCGCGTAGGCGATGCCGTTGTACTTCCAGTAGGTCCTCTTGTCCGGCGCCTTCTGGCCCCACTCGTCGCCGATGTGGAAGCCGATGATGATCCCGAAGAGCGCGAGCAACAGGCCGACCACGGCCCAGGCAAAGCCCGCGTCCGAGAGACCCGCGGTCGCGACGTCCGTCGTGGCCTCAGTGTCCATGGAGCTCCTTTAGTGGTGGTCGTGGCCACAGCCGCAGTCGTGATGGCCGCAGCAGTGGTCGTCGTGGTCGTGATGGTGGTCGTGGCCGCAGCCGCAGGCGCCCTGCTCGGCGCGGTCGAAGTCGTCCGCGTGGTCGTCCGGCACGTCCACCGGTGCGCAGGACCAGTCGAGGCCGGCGGCGATGGCGTCGCTCTCGGGCTCGTAGAGCACCTCGAGCGCCTGCGTGCCCAGCTGGCCGCCGCCGATGGCGTCGAGTGTGGCGTACAGCGTGTGCGCCGTCGTCGCGCCGGGGAGCGCGAGGCCGAGGTCGTCCGCCGTCATGAGCGCGTCGTTCAGGTCCTTCGCGAAGTGCGTCACCTTGAAGCCGGGCTTCCAGTCGGATGCGACGGCCTTCGGGCCGAGGTCGCGGAGCGCGCGGCTGTCGCCCATGCCGGAGCCCACGAGCTCGAGCATGGCCTGTTCGTCGAGCCCGTAGGCGCGCGCGAAGGCCACGGCCTCCGCCATGCCGAGCATCGCGCCCGCGAGGGACAGCTGGTTGCAGAGCTTCGCGGCCTGGCCGGAGCCGGGCTTGCCGAAGAACACGATCCTCTCGGCAAAGGCGTTGAGCACCGGCAGCACCGGGGCGGCCTTCTCGGCCGTGGTGCCCGCCATGAGGGTGAGGGTGCCGGCCTCGGCCCCCGCCTGGCCGCCGGTCACGGGGCAGTCGAACGCGTGGCAGTCCATGGACTCGGCAGCGTTGGAGAGTTCCTCGGCCAGGTCCGGCATCGAGCTGGTGAGGTCGACCATCCAGAGCCCCGGCGCCGCGGAGCCGAGAAGGCCGTCCGTGCCGAGGTAGACGTCCTCGACGTCCTCGGGCGTGCCGACCATCGTGAGCACGCAGTCGGCGCCAGCCGCAGCGAGCGCCGGGGTGTCGGCCCAGTGGGCGCCCGCGCTCACCAGGTCGCGCGCCGCGTCCCGCGTGCGGGTCGTGACGGTGACGTCGAAGCCGGCGTCCATCAGGTGGCGCGCGATGGGGGCACCCATGATGCCCGTGCCCACCACAGCGACGCGCTTGATCTTCTTCGAGCCCTTCATGCGATTCCCTCTCATCAATTCAATAACCTCCTGTGGTGCCACGCACCCTGGGAGGTTTCCTCCTGTGGTGCGTGGCACCCTGGGAGGTTACTTGCGGCGCAGGCCCACCTTGGACGCGATGCGCCCGGACAGGCCCTGGTCCTCCCGGCGGTCGCTGCCCCAGAACACCATGGCCACCATGCCCGGGCCCACGTGGCTTCCGATGACGGGGCTGATGGAGCTGCGGATCACGGGGATGTCCTCGCAACCGGGCTCCTTGCGGAGCAGCCCCTCGAGCCAGTCGCCGTCCTTCTCCGCGTCGGCGGTCATGATGCCCACGGGCATCGAGCGCTCGCCGGCGCTCTTCTCGCGGAAGTCCTCGATGATCGCGCGGAGGGCCTTCTTGCGGCCGCGGCACATGCGCGTGAGCGACAGCGCGCCGGACTCGTCGTAGGACAGCTCGGGCTTGATGTCGAGCTTGCCGCCGAGCGACGCCGCCGCCGCAGGGATGCGGCCGCCGCGGGCCAGCGCGTCGAAGCTGTCGAGCGTGAAGTACCCGTGCACGAAGTAGCGGGCCTCCTCGGCCCAGGTGGCGAGGTCCTTGGCGGTGGCGCCGAGGTTGGCCTGGTGCACGGCCTCCATCACGAGCAGCTGCGTGGCCGCCGACGGGCACTTGTTGTCCACCACGTAGAGCTCGAAGTCCGGGTACTCCTGGCGGATCATCTCGGCGGCCGTGCGGGCGGAGTCGATCGACGAGGAGAGCGCCCGGGTGAACCCGAGGTAGATGGAGGGGACCCCCTTCTTGGCAGCCTCCTCGAAGACCTCGTGGTAGCGCCCCGGCGTGACGGCCGAGGTGGTGGGGTAGTCGCCGTGGCGCATGCCCTCGTAGAACTCGTGGGCCGAGACGGTCTGGAACAGGTCGTCGATGTGCTCCTCGCCGTTCAGCACGTAGGGGAAGCCGATCATCGTGACGCCAAGGGCGCGCGCGATGGCGGGGTCGAAGTCGCCGCAGCTGTCCACGATGATGTTGACGTGCGGGTTGGGGCGGAAGGTCTTGGCCAGGGCGGCGGCGTCGGTGGCGACGCTCTTGGCTGCGCGCTCGGCCTCCTTGGCGCCCTTTGCAGCCTCCTTCGCGGCCTCCTTCTCGGCGCGCTCCGCTTCTTTGGCCTCCGCCTTGGCCTGCCTGGCGGCGGCCTTCGCAGCGGCCTTGGCCTCTCGTGCGGCCTCTTTCTCGGCCTGCTTGGCGGCCTTGGGGTCGAGGGACAGGGACTCAGCGGACTCCGTGCTCACAAAGGTCCTCTCGCTCGGGGACAGGAAAACGTTCAAATGCAAATGCCCATTATCCCGTGCGCGGGGCGCGCCCACTACGGGCCCGCGCCCGTCTTCACCCAGTTTCTAGGATGTGCATTTGGGGACTGTCCCTAAATGCACATCGATGGTCAAAGGAAAGGCCCCGGTTGCCGGGGCCTTTCGGAGCGCTACTTCTGGTCCTTCTCGGACTCCGGCTTGAGGATGCCGTAGCCGCCGCTCTTGCGGTGGTAGATCACGTGCGTGTTGCCCGTCTGCATGTCCTCGAACACATAGAAGTCGTGGCCGAGCAGGTCCGCCTGCACGAGCGCGTCCTCCTCGGTGAGCTTGGTGACCGGGATGTACTTGGTGCGGACGAGGGCGTCGTCGTCCTCCTCGGAGAGCACCTGCTTCTCGTCGTTGAGGATGGTCTGCTCCTCCTGCGTGCCGGCCTTGATCTGGTTCCGCGGCTGCTTGCCCGGCTTCCGGCGGTCGAGGATCTTGGTCTTGAACTTGCGCATCTGGCGCTCGACCATGCGCGCGGCCTCGTCGATGGCGGCGTACATGTCCTCCTTGGCGGCCTCCACACGGATCACGGCGCCGTGCACGTGCACGGTGACCTCGCAGATGTCAGTGGTCTTGGTGCTCTTGTAGTGCTCGACGCGCAGGACCACGTCGCAGGTGATGGGGTCGATGTCGAACACCTTGAGGGCGTCGCCGACCTTCTGCTCCACGCGCTCGCGCAGGGCGTCGGTGACCTGAATCTTGCGGCCGATAACCGTGATCTCCATGATGCAAACCTCTCCCGAATGCCTAAGGCGCAGCGACGCCGCGCCCTTCTTCCCTCGTTGCTACCCCACTTTGGCTGAAGGGAAAATGAAGAGTCGCGAATACGCCCAATCTTCAAAGGCGAACGGCTCGGTGAGGCGGGCGACCGTGCAAGACGGCTATCCGATGTCGGTCACCGCGTTGGAGCCGGCAGTGGACCCGTCCATCGCACCGGAGCTCGGGACCGAGATGCCGTCCGAATCGGCGCCGTTGCCCGTGCCGACGTCCGTCGGCACCGGGGTCCCCTCGTCCTTCTCGGTGAACGTGACACCCTTGATCTGGAGGTCCGCCGTCAGCGCGGGCATCGACCCGACCCACTGGGAGCGGGCCACCGCGATGACGCCGCCGCTCACGAGCGAGTCCATCGCCGCCTGGACCTTCTCCTGCAGCTCGGTGTTGGCCGCCGAGACCCCCACGCCGATCGTGCTCGGCACGTCGAGCAGCCCCGCGAGGCTCATGTCGCCGAAGCGATGGGCCAAGTAGCCGCCCGGCAGCGCCGGCGACACCACGTAGTCCACAGAGCCGTCTCGGAGGGCTTCGAACGCTTCGTCCAGCGTGTCGTAGCCCTTCTGGGTCACGAGCAGGTCGCTCTCATCCAGCAGGTGCGCGGACAGGGAATTGGTCTGGACGCCCACCGTCGTGCCACCAAGGTCCGTGGCCGCGATGGGGACTTCGGGAGAGTCGCCGCGCGCGAACACGCCGGTGGCGCTCTCCAGATACGTCGAGACCACCACCATGTCGCCGGCCGTCGAGGAGTCCACCCCCATCACCACGTCCACGTTCTGCGCCGTGGCGTCGGCGGCGCTCTCCACGGGCACGAAGACGGCCTCGAGCCCGAGCGCCTGGGCCAGGGCAGCGCCGGCCGTCACGTCGATGCCCTCGTAGGCGCCCCCCGCCTCCACCAGTTCGGGCACGCCGTTGCTCGTGAGCAGGCCGATGCGCAGCTTGCCGTCCTCGACGATGGCGGGGCTCGACACCTGCGCCTCGAGCTTGCGCTGGGCCTCCGCCTCCTGAACCGTGGTCAGCGTCACAGCCGAGCAGCCGGCCAGGACGATGAGGGCACAGGCGGCGAGCACGGCGGCACCGATGGTGCGAAGCCACGAGCGTGACTGGTTGTTGCAGGCCATCGGCCGTTCCTCTCCGCTGTGCAGGCCCCGCGGCCGGGGCCAGGCTCCCATCAGGCCCCCTGCCGGCTGACCTGGTCTTCGACCCCACACTCGCGCACGGGGGCCGTCGCTTCCGGCGCCGCGGCGCCTCCACTCTTGGCCCTCTCCCCCGGCGGGGCGCCTTCGCCCCGCTGTGTGGGTGGGCGGGGGGTGCGACTTACTTCTAGGACGAGCCGTGATCGCCCGGCCGCGCACGACCGGACTTACGTGGATCCTTTGGGCCTCGTCTGCCATGGACTAGGGCGCGCCTCGGCGACACCGAGGGACGCCCGCAACCACAGACCCGGCAAGGGAACCCGTGGAGTATACCAGCGGTTTATGGAGAAGAACGGAGGCGCGGGAGCCGCGCTTAAGAACACCTTGAAAGCGACCGCCGCGCTGGGGCGCGGTGGCGCTCACCAGGCCCGTGTGGCCGTCGCAGTCCACACGTGTCCCGCGCCGCGGGAGACAAGGGCCTCGCGAGCGGCCTGAATCGAGGCGCCGGTGGTGAGCACGTCGTCCACGAGCAGGAGGTTCGCGCCCGCCACGTTGCCGAGCACCTCGAAGGACCCCCGGGCGTTCGCGGCGCGCCCTTCTCGGCCGAGCCCGCGCTGGTCGGCCGCGCGGTTATGGATGAGGACGTCCGCGAGCGCGAGCCCGAGCATCGGGGCCAGGTGCCGGGCCACGAGCTCCATGTGGTCGAAGCCGCGGCGCCGGTAGGCCTCGGCGGTGGCCGGCACGAAGACGAGCGCGTCCACCGCGCCGAGGTCGAGCGGACTCAAGGGCGGCAGCGGCGGGGGCTCGTCCGGCCCGAGGGGCCTCCCCGCACCCGCCAGCTCGGGACGGCCGGGCCACGAGGCCGCCTCGTCCACAGCCGTCGCGATGGCGGCCGCGAGAACCGGGGCCAGGCGCGCCTCGTGGCCGTCCTTGTACGTGCGAACGAGCCGGGCGGCCGTGCCGCGATGAAGCAGCGCCGAGACGCACGCGTCGCCGTCCCAGCGGCCGCGACACTCGGTGCACACGAGGTGGCCGAACGGCGCGCCACAGCGAGGGCACGCCCAGCGCTGGTCGATCCAGGGGAGCTTGGCCGCGCAGTCGGCGCAGAGCACCGACCCCGGGTCGTCGCAGCCGACGCACCGGGTGGGCCAGAGCAGTTCTTGCACGGCCTCGCGGGCCGCGATGAGATGCGAGCGCGCCATGGGACCTCCGGCGCGGCCGCACAAGGGAGGGAGGGCTCCATCCTAGCGCGAGCGCGGCGGGATGCCGCTGGGCCGGCAGCGAGCGCGCCCTTCGTGCGGCCCTCCGGCTACTCCACACGCAGAAGGGCGACCTTGCAGCGCCGCTCGCAGGAGACCGCGTGCTCGGCGTCCGGCGCGAAGACCATCTGCTCGCCGGCGTGCACGGTGTGGGCGCGGCCCTCGTACTCAACGGTCGCCTCGCCCTCGAGCACCAGGAAGAGCGCGTCCGCACCTGCGGTGTGGGCGGCCAGCTGCTGCTCGTAATCGAAGGCCAGCAGCATCAGCTTGACGCCGGTGCCGTCGAGTACGGCCTCGCGGGCCACCTCGCCGTCGCGGTAGTCGATGAGGTCGGCGAGCACCGCGCGCTTGTTGAGGTGCAGGCCGCCGTGGAGCTGCACGTCCTCGGGCAAAGGAACCGTCACAAAGAGCGAGCGATGCTCGGCAGAGATGCCCATGTCCTGACCCGGCGCGGTGACGAACGCCATCCCCTGCCCCAGACGGCCGAAGTCCTTCTCGGGCACCGTCTTGGGCTCGTCGTCGGCGAGGTCGTCCGCGCTCTCCACACGGCGCACGTCCGCACCCTCTGCCACGGCCAGGTCCACGTCGTCCTTGGTGATGGCTGGACGCTCGGGCGCGTCCTTCTCCTTGCCGGCGCGGGCGATACGGACCTGCCCGTCGATGCCGAGGGCCAGGTGCCCGCGCCCGTGACGGCGCGGGGCCGCGTCGGCGCCGGCGCCGAGCGACACGGCGCGCACGTCGCCGTTCTCGGTGGTGAAGATCACGTTGTTCTCAATCTGGTGTTCCGCGACGGGGAACAGGTCGGCGAGCTTGAAGGTCTTGCCCTGGGGCACGGACATGGCGACTCCTTTGGTCTGGACGGATCCGATCGACTGAAGTGGCTATGCCCGAGAAGCGCCCCTTGAACGGGCGAGGCCGACGCGAGCGGCAAAACAACAGGCGCAGCGCCTCGGCCGAGCGCGGGGCTCAGCGGCCCGAGGGGCCCTTCGTGTCGGACGGCTTCGCGGCGGCGGTCACGCGGGACGCGCTCATGGCACGGGCGTAGAAGAACGCGCCCACAAGGCCCGCCAGCGCGAATGCGGCGGCCACGGTCATCGCGGCGCCAAAACCGGTGGCCGTGGCAGCGGCCTCGGATGCGCCGCCGGAGGTCGCGCTGCCGGTCGCGGCCGTCATCACGCCCACGAAGAGCGAGGATCCGATGGACGCGGCGATCATCACCGACGTGTTGATGATCGCGGTGCCGCCCTGGTCCTCGCCGGGCGCGAGGCGTCGCAGCCCGGCGGTCTGCGAGGGCGACATCACGAAGCCCACGCCCGCGTACACCGCGACGGTCAGGAGCGTCACGGCCACGAGACCGGCGCCGCCCTCGGCCATGGCCACCATCACGACAAGGGCACCGAGGACCAGCGCGAAGCCCGCCGGCAGCAGCGGCCACTCGCCGGACGCGTCCATGATCCGGCCGCCCCACACGCTCGTGCCGGCGTTCACGGCCACGGCGGGCAGGATCAGCAGGCCGGCCACGAAGGACGTCGTGGCGAAGGCGCCCTCGTAGTACAGCGGCAGCAGCACGCTGAGCGAGAAGCTCATCATCATCGCGACCATTGTGAAGAGCACCGCCGGCCAGAACGCACCGTTGAAGAACGGGCGCAGGTTGAGCAGCGGTGTCTCGAGCGCGAACTGCCGGCGCGCGAACAGGGCAAGCAGAACCACCGCGACCACGAGCAGCGCGACGCCGAGAGCCGGGTTGCTCGTCACCGAGCCGATGCCCAGCACGAGGACCGTGAGCCCGCAGGCCATGAGGACGAGGGACGCGACGTCGAGGGAGACCTTCTCGGGCACGTTCACCGTGCGCACGGCCTTGAGGCCGAGCAGCCCGAGAATCAGCGACGCCACGCCCGGCAGTACGAAGATGGCGCGCCAGCCAAAGAGGGTGTCGGCGAGGCCGGACAGCACCGGGCCGAGCGCGGGGCCGAGCGTGATGCACGCGGTGCCGACGGCGAGGAAGAGTCCGAGGCGCGGCTTGGGCGCGCAGGCGAGCACGACGTTCATCATGAGCGGGAAGAGGATGCCGGAGCCCACGGCCTGGATCAGTCGGCAGGGCAAGAGCATCCCGTAGCTGGGCGCAACGAGGCAGAGCAGCTCGCCGGCGACGAGCGCCGCGACGGCCGTGAAAAAGAGCCCGCGCGTCGAGAAGCGCCGGGACAGGAAGCCCGTGGACGCGGTCATGATCGACGCGACGACCATGTAGCCGGTGATGAGCCATTGGCCGGTGTCGGTGCCGATGGCCAGGTCCTGACAGAGCTCCGGGAGCGCCACGTTGACGATGTTCTCGTTGAACGCCGCAACGAACGTGGCGAGATACACGACGAGCAGGAAGAAGCCGTCGCCCGGCGCGAGCTTGTCGGGCGCGGCCGGTGGGGTTTGGGTTTGTGCCATAGGGAACCTCCTCGGCGCAGGCCACAGGGACCGGCCAGGGAGGGGCAGTCGCGGCGGCCAATTGGACCTACGCCACGTCGTCGCGACTGCTCATTGACAGTCGGCCATCCTAGCACCTCGGACGGCCGCCGTCACATAATCTTTCAAACGTGACAAAAGGCTCTGACCCCTTTGTCA
The DNA here is from genome assembly GCF_030067705.1 of Kribbibacterium absianum. GTDB lineage: Bacteria > Actinomycetota > Coriobacteriia > Coriobacteriales > Atopobiaceae > Kribbibacterium > Kribbibacterium absianum. Next base: position 414,190 of record NZ_JASJEX010000002.1, on the reverse strand, counting down.
CGCGGTTGCTGGAGTTATCGGCCGAGGAAGCGGTTCGCGTTGGCCCAGAGAGCGGCGGCTGTGGCGCGCGGCTCGTCCAGGCCTGCGTCCGCCCGCAGCTCCTCCATCGCGGCCACGGTGAGCGCCACCATCGCCGGCTCGCATTCCTGGCCGCGCAGCGGCATGGGCGCCAGGTACGGCGAGTCCGTCTCGGAGAGCAGCTGTCCCACCGGGCAGCTGAGCATCGCGTCGCGGATGTCCTCGCTGTTCTTGAACGTCATCGCCCCGCCGAACGCGATGAAGCAGCCACGCTCCGCGAACGGGCGCAGCACCGCCGGCCCGCTCGTGAAGCAGTGCAGGTCCACACCGGCGGCGGGCAGCCCCGTCTCGTCCATCACGGCCAGCGCATCCGCGTGGGCGAGCGCCGCAGGGTCGTCGTCGGCGTCGCGCAGGTGCAGCTCGACGGGCAGGTCGCGCTCCACGGCCAGCGCCAGCTGCCGGCGGAACGCCTCGATCTGGACCTCCCGCGGCACATCGCAGTGATAGTCCAGGCCGATCTCGCCGATCCCCAGGCACCGCGGCTGCTCAAGGAACGCGAGCAGCGCGTCCCAGCGCGACGGGTCCGCCAACAAATCCCCAGCTCCGTAGGGGTGAACGCCGGCCAGCGTCCAAACGTTGTCCACCAGCGGCGGCACGTCCGAGAACGCCGGGGGCTCCACGCCCGCGTCCGCCGCGACGGCCAGCGCCTCGCGGGCTTCTCGGACCCAGGCGTCCATCTGCTCCGCCGACGCCGCCGGGTCCTTCGCGTCCTCCGTCGGGTCCAGCGGCACGGCCATCAACCGCACGCCCGCCAGCGCCGCCCGGGCGATCGCGAGCGCCGGGTCGTGCTGCCGGAACACCGTCAGGTGCCCGTGGGTGTCCGCAATGGGAGCCAGCGCCCGCGGGCACGCCACCGGGCGCCCCTTCTTGGTGTGGAACAGCTCGCCTTGCGCAAGCGTGTCGAGCAGAGCAGGCATCCGGGCCCCTTTCGTCGGCGTGTGCCTCGCCATTGTGGAGCAAACGCCGGCGGGAGGGGCCGTGCGGCCGCCGGGGACGGAGTTTGCGCTGCATTCGCAATCCAAAGCGCCGTGCGCACATCAAATGCGGCATCGTCGCAGGTGGGAGATTCAGCATCGCAACCAGCGTTGGCTTGTGTTGTATTCGCAAACCCAACCGGCGCCCGTGGGAGCCGTAGCGTTGCAATCGCAAACCCAACCGGCGCCCGCGAGAGGCGTAGCGTTGCAATCGCAAACCCAACTGCCACACGCGCGGGCCTCTGGACCATCGCGCGGCGGTCCTGGTTAGACTGTTTCCCAACAACCCCAGCAAGGAGGCTGCATGCCGGAGCAGGACACGGGCTTCTCGGAGGCGCTCGCCCTCGCGCGCCGGTTCCGCGACGAGCGCGACTGGGCGCAGTTCCACAACCCGAAAGACCTCGCGGCGTCCATTGCCATCGAGGCCGGCGAGCTGCTCGAGACCTTCCAGTGGTCGGGCGCGGACCTGCAGCGCGAGGACCGCCGTGCCGAGACGGTCGACGAGCTGGCGGACGTCCTGCTCTACTGCGTCTATCTCGCGGACGCTCTCGGCGTCGACGCGCCGACGATCATGGCCGACAAGCTCGCCCGCAACGGGCGCCGCTACCCCACCGAGAAGGCCCGGGGCAACGCGCGGAAATGGAGCGCGGAATGAGGCGCACCGTGCCCACGGCGACGCACGCCCAGGTGCCCCAGGGCGCGCCGTTTCGTCTCGAGACGTCGCCCTTCCGTCCCGGCACGCCTCAAGCCATTGAAGTCGCAACCATCGGTGAGGACAAGATCGTCGACTGGCCCGTGGTCTACATCCTCACCGGAGACAGAGACGCCTACGTGGGGCAGACCACGAACGCCTACCGGCGCATGCTCCAGCACGCGAAGAGCAAGCGGAAGAGGCGCTTCGACCAGGCCACCTTCATCTTCAACGACGAGCTCAACACGTCGGCGGCCGTTGACTACGAGCACCGCCTCATCGGCTGCCTGCACGCCGACGGCCGTTACCGCGTGACCAACCGGAACAACGGGCTCGAGGACACGAACTACTTCTCGAAGGCCGAGTACGGCGAGATGTTCGAGGCGCTCTGGCAGGACCTGCGCGACAGGGGCATCGCCGAGAACCCGCTCTCGCGCATCGAGGACTCGGACGTATTCAAGTACAGCCCCTACAAAAGCCTGACGCTCGACCAGTACGACGCGCTTCGCCGGATCATGGAGGCCATCAAGGCGGACGACTCCGAGAAGCGCCCCATCGTCATCGAGGGGACACCGGGCACCGGAAAGACCGTCCTGGCGGTCCATCTCATGAAGATGCTCAAGGACGACCCCCGCTACCACGACCTCAACGTCAAGCTGCTCGAGCCCGTCACCTCCGTGCGGACGACCCTGCGGGATTCGCTCGGCACCGTGGCCGGCCTGCGCAAGAAGGACGTCATCAGCCCCTTCGACCTCAAGAACCCCCGGTACGGCTTCGTGTCCGCGGACGTGAAGAGCATCGACGTGCTGCTGGTGGACGAGGCGCACAAGCTCAAGCAGAGAAAGAACCTCGGCCGGCAGAGGAAGAACTATCGGAACGCCTGCGACGCTCTGGGGCTCGACGCGGACGCCACGCAGCTGGACTGGGCGCTGAGCCAGGCGAAGCTGGCCGTCCTTTTCTACGACCCCCTGCAGGCCATCGGCCCCAATTGCATCACGCCGGAGCAGATGAGCGACCGGCTCGGGCTTGCAACCAGGAACCCCATCACGCTCACGACCCAAATGCGCGTGAAGGGCGGCAGGGAGTACGTGCGCTATGTCATGGACGTGCTGAACGGGCGCGACCCGGAGCCGCGCGACTTCGGGGACTATGAGCTGGTGCTCCACGATGACTTCGACGACTTCTACGACTCGTTCCAGGACACCTGGGAGCGCCACGACCTCACACGCATGGCGGCCGGATTTGGCTGGCCGTGGGTCACTCGTCCGGACGAGAACCCCCGGCCCGGCCTTCATTTTGAAGGCCACGACTTCGAGCTGGGCCACATCGACCTTCGCTGGAACAGCACCAACGACGCGTGGGTCGCGCTCGGCCTTGAGGACCCCTTCTACGCGCACGAGGTGGGGTGCATTCATTCCACCCAGGGCTATGACCTGAGCTACGCCTATGTGATCATCGCCCCGGATGCCCGGCTGGACGCGAGGACGGGCGCGATCGCCTGCGACCGGGTCCACTATTACGACTCCACGGGCAGGGACGGGGCCACGCAGGAGGAGCTCGACGCGTTCATCCGCAACATCTACTACGTGCTGCTGACGCGTGGCATCTACGGCACGCACATCTACGTGGTGGACCCGGAGCTGCGGGCACACCTGCGCAGGTACTTCTAATCGCGCGCGGACGCGGCGCTCAGGGCCGGGGCTCATTTGTGCGAACCGTTTTCCGCAGCCCGAGCCTTCTGCGCCGACCGCGGAGTCGACGCCCACGAGCACGTCCGCCTTGCAGGAGTTGCTCGCGAGCGCCAGCGACGAGCGGCCGCGCGCCGGCGATAGCATTGTATTCGCAAGTCAAAGCGCCGCGCGCGCATCAAATGCGGCATCGTCGCAGGTGGGCGATTCAGCATCGCAACCACCTTTGGTTTGTATTGCATTCACAAGCGCAACGGGCGTCCGGAAGGGCGATAACGTTGCATTTGCAAGCGCAACTGGCATGCGCCGGCGATGGCGTTGTATTCGCAAACCCAATGGCCGCATGCGCGGGCGATACCGTTGCATTTGCAAGCCAAAGTACCCCACGCGCCAACGATAGCGTTGCATTTGCAAGCGCAACCGGCATGCGCCGGCGATGGCGTTGCAATCGCAAACCCAACGGCCGCCTGTGGCGGCGACAGCGTTGCATTTGCAAACCCAACCACCGCCCGCGCTCCGCGAGCCACAGAAAAGGGCGAACCGCTCATCTCGAGCAGTCCGCCCCGTTCTCAGGTGGTGGAGGCGCGGAGAATCGAACTCCGGTCCTACATAACCCCCTGGCAGGCATCTCCAGGCTCAGCCACCGATTCGGGTTTTAGACGGAGCGGGTACGGTGGCCCAACGACTCCGTCCGAGTTGGTTCGGTCTTAGGACCTGGCATACCAACGACGTCCAGATCCGCATCTCCCTCAGATGACACTCGGCGCGGGTCGGGAGTGCTCCCGCGTCAAGCGCGCTGGTTAGTTAAGACTAAGCAGCGAGGGCGTAAGCCCCAGAGAATTCGTTGTCGTCAATTCAATTTGACGGGACCCCTGTTTAACGTGGCGAGGAGACCACGGCCTGCTTCCTGCCTCAGGGCCATCCAGTCGAAACCAGTCGCCCCCTTGATGAAGCGCTCACCAGCTTACCATGCAAATGGGGACGGGGCCATTTTGCAGATGCATTCCGCAACTACCTGCAATAGTGCTCCGTCCCCTTTTGCAGGAAACTAGTCCTCCTCGACCAGCTCGAAGAGCTCGGGGCCCACGCCGCACACGGGGCACACGTAGTCCTCCGGAAGCTCCGGCTCGTCGATGGTGACCTCGTAGCCGCAAACGGTGCAGCGGAAGGTGTACTGCTTGTCGTCAGCCATGGTGACTCCTTTGATCCTCTCATGACCCGCGTCATGATGACGCGGCTTTGAAGGTCACTGTACCCTCAAGGCCGCGTAGGTTACCAGCTCAGCTTTCTGGTTCCTACCACATACGAACGACCCACACGTAATTGCAGAGAATCAGCGCGACGAGGCTGCACAGGCTGATGATCAGGCCGGCAGCGGCGTAGCCCTTGCCGAGAGGGCCATAGCCCTGGTCGGCCATGAAGTAGCCGATGGCGCTCAGCACCACGCCGGCCGCCCACGCGCACCAGCAAAGACCCGGCACCCAGCACAGGCACAGCGCGACGAGCGCGCAGATGAAGCCGGCAATGGCGATCTCGTTGCGGGGGATCTGGATGTTCTTGTTCTCGTTCTCGACCATGACGAGCCATCTCCTTGAAGGTCGGGCGTTTTCACATCGATAAATGTGCCCACATCAAGGAACGGCCGAGCGACCCGACAAGTGAAACACCAGAACGCGAGCGGCGTGGACGCTTCGGTCAAAGCGATTTGTCCGGGGTTGGACGCTTCGGTCAAAGCGATTTGTCCACGCTCCGGCCCGCTGGAGCGTGGACAAACGGCTCTCTCCCAAGCGTCCAGCGGTTCCCCGCAACGGGCTCCCCTCCTTTGCGGGGGACCGTTTCCCCACAAGGGCGCCTTCCCGGGCCATGCGCGCACGGGCGGCACGCGGGCGTCGTTTCCCCGCAACGGGCGCCCTTGTCTTGTGCGGAATCGTTTCCCCGCAACCGGCCGCGCGAGGAGCGCGGACAAACGGCTCTCTCCCGAGCGTCCAAGCGTGGACAAACGGCTCTCTCCGAAGCGTCCGCGGGACGGGTTCGCCTCACTCCAGCCCGGCTTGCCGCTCGAGCGTCTCCACGCGGCGTTCGAGCACGGCGTTCTGCACCTCAAGCTCCTGCACCCGCGCGATGAGCTCCGTGCGCGAATGGTTCTCCAACGGCTCCCGCGGGCGCATCTCACGCGTCGAGGAGCGCACCGGCTCCTTGCCGGCCGCCCGCTCCCTCGCCCATCGCCGCAGGGTCGTCAGCGGGAGCCCCAGTCGCTTGGCGACCTGCTGTGTGGGCTCGCCGCCCATCGCATCCATCACGTCCAGTGCGGTCTGGCGTGTTTCTCGGTCGTACATAGCGCCTCAATCTGCCACAAGCGGCGCCCCGGACCTGCCAAGGCGCCGCTCTCGCTTCACTTCGTCGCTGGCCGGTCAAGCCTCCTGCGCACGCACCTTGCGCACGACCAGAGCAGCCGTGAGCGCCACGAGCGCCCCCAGAGCCAGATACAGGAAGCTGTCCGTCAGCGGGTCGCCCGTGGTGGGAGTGCCTCCGAAGCCCCGGAACGACGTGCCACCCGACGGCCTCACCACAGCACCGGGGTCGCCCACCTTCAGCAGGAAGTTCTGGAACGTGGGCGGCTGCCCGGAACCGTCGTAAGCCACGGTGCCCACGAGGCCGCCTTCACCGTCGTCGGTCACGGTGACCGCCACCCCGACGGTCCGCTCGTCGTACTCCGTGTTCGCGTCTGTGCCCTTGACCTCGGAGAGCGTGTAGCGGTACACGCCCGTCTTGTCGTGGACGAGCGGCGCGAACGCGACCAAGCCGCTGGCGTCGTTCGTTGCGGTGGCCACCACCGCGCCAGCGGCATCCTTCAACTGGAAGGTGTACGCGCCGGCTGCGAGGTCCGCCTTCTCGTCCGTCACCGCGCCGCCACGCTTCACGCCGAGGGCCTTGTGAGCCTTGACGGCGGGCGTGCGACCCTCAGGCCACGCGGCCGCGTAGCGATTGGCGAACTCCGCCGCGTCGAACTTCGCCCCGTCCTTCATGATGCGCACGATGACGCGGGGCTGGTCGGTGGCTTCGTCGCGAAGCACCTGAATCGTCACGTCGTACACGGCCGCGTCCAGCGTCCAGCCGTTCTGGGCCGCCGTGGTCTGCTTCAGCGTGTACTCATAGGTCCCGAGCCCCGGCAGCTCCACCGAGAAGGAGCCCGAGCCCTCGCCGCGGAAGTCCTGGGTCTGCGCCGGCGTCACCGTGAGCGTCTGCGCGTCGCCGGGCCTCCCGTCCTCGGGCGTGAGCACAACGGTGCATGCGGGCGACCGCACGTCGGGCGTCGTGTCGCTCTCGTACGTCACCGTGACGGGCACGGTGGCCGTCGTGTTGTAAGGCGCGGCCTGGGCGAGCCCTGGCACCGCGACCAACGCGCACGCTGCCAGGACGAGCGCCACCAGACACCTCCGGAGAGGCCGGAGCAAGGCCGCAAACCCAGCGGCGGGGAGTGTAGTGCGTGTAACCGTCATGTCTGTGTCCTCACTCGTTATTGCTGGCAGCCGTCTCGCCCACCACGCGGCAGACAAGGACGGTCCTCTCGTTGGCCGACCCCGACGCGCAGGTGGAGAGCGCGATGAGCTGGTCCGTCGGCCGCAGGGCGCCCCCGCGCGAGTGAACGCTCAGGCCCTCGATGCGCGAGACCACGCGCGCCATGCCGTCCGACGTCACCGGCAGGTTGTAGAGAGCGCCGTCGTACGCGTCCGCGGAGAGCAGGGCCACGGTCTCCAGCTGCAGCGTGCGGTCGGGCAGCCACAACGTGCCGGTGGTGTTCGCCCGGAAGAACCCCTCGTCGCGGTACAGGTCCAGGTCCCCGAACATCTTTGACTCCGCCATGTGGTGCCCCATCACCACGGAGTAGGGATCGGAGAAGTCCCGGGCCGCGCCCTTGCCGAGGAAGATGCTCCCGGAGGGGGCGAACTCCCCAAAAACGTCCTTGTTGAGGTACTCAAAGTCGTCCTCGCCCTGCACCACGGGGTAGTCGATGTGGGTGCCGTCCAGCCGCAGCCAGGCGACCACATCCGGATTGAGCGCCAGAAGCTCCCGAAAGCTGGGACCGTTCGGCCCCATGTACTCCATGAGCCGGGCGTTGACCTCGTCCGGAGCATGGAGCACGCGCCAGGAATCCCACAGCGAGTACCCCGAGAAGAGCAGCGCGCAGGCGATCGCGAGGACGATCGCGCCGTTGACCGCGCGGTCGAACCCGCGCGCTGCTCGATAGGCCGTAGTGCTAGTCATCAGAACCACATGCGGCAACCTCGTTTAGAAGTTGTCCGCGTCCTTCTTGTGGCGACGGGAGATCACGAGGGCGCCAACGCCAGCACCAGCAGCAGCGAGACCGCCGATGTAGGGCAGGAAGGTGACGGCGAGGCCGGTGATCGTGGTCGCGGTCTTGGTGTTGGTCACGGTGACGGTGTCGGTCTCGCCGTTGGCGAGGTTACCGTCGAAGCCAGTGGCCGTGACCTTGTAGCCGTCCGCGCCTTCGGTCTCCTTCATGTCCGCCGTGATGTCGACGGAGCCCTCCTTGATGGTGTAGGTGGCGCCATCGGGCAGGTTGTTGATGGTCACGTTCTCGTCGTGATGCAGGTCAATAGAAACGGTGGCCGACCCGTTGGCGTCAGCCGTGAACGTGGTGGTCTCGCCGCCATTGGTGTAGCTGTAGGTCGCGTTGGGCTCGAGGCCGGTCAGCGTCACCGTGAACGAGAACTCCTTGGCGGTGTCGGCCTGGTTGCCGTCCACCTTCTTGGTGAGCGAGAGGACCGCGTTGTCCACGGCGGTGTTCACGAACGTGCCGCCATTCTCGTCCTGCTTGTTGTCGGAGGGGTCGGAGACCGTGATGCCCTGGACCTTCACAGTCTTGGCGACAGGGTCGTCGTACACGACCTGCACCTTCACGACGTAGGAAGCGTTCGCCGTGTTGTAGCTGTAGTTCTTGTTGGTGGTCGGGTTCTCGGTCAGCGTGAAGCTGTAGACGCCCGGGGTCGCGAAGTCCACGTTGGCGAACGCGCTCGCGAACGACACGGTGCCTGCAGGGGCCGTCGTGCCGGCGGCAGCTGCAAGCGTCACCGGGACGGTGCCGTTCACGGCGAGCGCGTTCCCGTTGTAGGTCACGGACCCGGCAATGGTGCCGACGGTGTCGGTGACGCCCGTGTACGTGAGCGTGAAGTCCTGGCTCGTCACCTTGTGGAGCTCTGCGGGCATCTGGGTCCAGCTCTTGGTGAGCAGGTTGCCCGTGCTATCGACCGTCACCGCCAGCGCGCTCACCGGCATCGCGAACAGCGTCGCGCTCATCGCCAGCGCCGCGATGGTCTTCTTCGCATCAAACTTCATTCGTGGCCTCCTTGTGACCGTGTGTCGCGGTGGGGCAACCCGCGAGTCTGCTTTCTCTCAAACGGGAGCCCCGTCCCGCTCCCGCCTGGCGCCCTGCCAGGCGTCTATATCTCTCGACGCCGTAGCAGGGTGATGACCTTGCCTTGGACGTCGTCGATGCCAACCGTTCCGAACTCGCGGCTGTCCTCGGCCGCGGTCCTTCCGTCGCCCAGCACGAAGTACTGGTCGTGGCCCACCGTCACCGGGTACGAGGGGCCATCGTGTGCGGGCATCGTCGGCTGCCCGTAAAGCGTGTCCTGGATGTAGCCGTTGATCTTCAGCTGGCCGTCCTCCGTGACCTCCACGCGATCCCCGGGCACCGCGACGATGCGACCTGTGAGGAGACGCCCGTCGTGCTCGTACACCACGAGGTCCCGGGCCGCGAGCTCCCTGTCCAACCGGTAGAAGAGGGCCAGGTCGCCGTCCCCCGCCGTCGGCCTCATCCCGTTTCCCTCCACCTGGGCGAAGCCGAACACCCACGTGAAAGCCCCGACAAGCACGGCGACCAGCACCGCGAGCTTGAGAAGCGCCCCGCGCACCGTGTGCCACGCGCTGGCGCGCTCCTTGCGCTCGGCGATCGTCGTCTGCGTTGGCTCCTTGCGCCCCGCGACGACGTCGCCGCTCAGAACCCTCGCTGGCCGCTCTGTGCGGACGCGAGGTCCCGTTGCAGCAGCGCGATCGTCTGGTCGCGCTCCTGGAGCAGGGCCTGGTAGCGGGCCTCCTGCTCCTGGTACAACGAGCGGTACATCTCGTCGATTCGCCCCACCTTGGTCCACACGTCCGGCTCGCTGACACCCCAGAGGCTGCGTCGGAACTTCATCGTTCGAAGTTTCTCCGCGATGGATTGGAGGGAGGTGCCGGGGCCGACGTCGCGCGCCGCCAGATGCAGCTGCGACTGGGGGATGGACCGGGGCTCGCGTTTCTTCTTCAGCGATCTCTACTCCTCCCTGCTTCGCGCGAAGGCATGGGCCCCCGCAGCGCCGGCGCCTGCTAGAGCAACGGTCATGAGGACCATGAAGGGTGTGGTGTTGTCGGAGTAGCCGACGATGGGAGCGGCCTCGGAGGTGTTCACATACGCGACCGTGACCGCCTTGGAGCTGTTCGGGATGGTGGCCTCGGTAGAGAAAGCCAGCTTGTTGTCGCCAGCATCCGAGCCCTTGACCTCGGACCCGTTGATGGCCGTGGTCATGCCCGTGACGTTGTCGCGAACCTCGGACACCGCATGAGCGCCCGGCATCAGGCCGTTAATCGTGACGGTCTCTCCGTGCTTGAGCTGGAAGGACAGCTTTTCGTTCTCCACCTTTTGCTCGACGTTGTTCACGTAGTAGGTGCCGTTCGGCACGTCCACCGTGAAGTTGAACGACTCGTTCACGTTGCCCATGTTGCCAGCAACGGTCTTGGAGATGACGAGCTTGGTCTTCGGAACGGGCACGGTGGGGATCTCGTACGAATCGCTGCCGGGGGCTTCCGTGGACGAGCCGCCCGTTGTCTCCTGGAGCACGGTGTAATCCACCTGGGTGCCGTCTGCGTTGGTGGGCAGCTCAAGGGAGTCGCCGTCGCTCTTCGCCGCCTCTTGGTAGGCCTCGGGCTTGAGCTTCACTTTGAACTCGATGGCGTATTTCGCCCCGTCTTCGAGCTTGCCCACCGACGAGAGGTCCCACTTCACGTGGCCGCTTGCGTCGATGTTTGCTTTCGGTGCGTCCGCCCACGGCTCGTCGTTCTTGTAGTACGTGAAACCGCTATTCACCATCTCTTGGGCGGGCAACTCGTACTCCACCCACTGGCTTAGAACGTCGGTGATGACGACGTCCTTGTAGCTCGCGGAGTTTGTGATCTCCTGAGCGATGTTGGCGAGAGCGGCGTTGAGGGAGTCGGCGTTCGTGCCGTCATAAACCTCTTTCTCGTCGAACGTCTTTGTCACACGGTTGCTGAACTCCTTCATATCGTCGGCGGCGTCTGCTCCGTTGTAAATCGAATAGAGGGCCTTCACGTTGGCGGGCAGGCCATTCGCGGCCGCAACGGCGGCGTCAAGATTCTTGCCGTCGTTGTCGTCACTGCCTGAACCGGCGACTACGCCATTGGCATTGAGGCGGAACGTTGGCTTACCGTCCGAGAGGAAGATGACGTAGGCCGGCGTCTCGAGATGCTGACCCGCGAGCTGGCCCGCTTTACGAAGAGCCGCGTCCCAGTTGGTGCCGCCCTCGGCGCTCATGTTGTTCACTGCCGTATCGAACCCAGTGGTGTTCCCTTTGCTAAAAGGACCACTCACGGTGCCGACATTGGTGTCGAAGGGGATGAGGGTCACTTTCACGTTGTCCTGGGCGAGAAGGGTGTTACCCATGGTGCGAAGAGCCCCTTTGGCGACGTCCATACGCGTGGTGCCGACCGCGCGATAGACGTCCCCTGTGTAAAGCTGGCCGGTATCCTTGACGGTGAAGGTGAATACGTAGTTGGGATTCCAGAAGGATCCCGTGTTTTCTCTGCGAACATCCAGCTCCACGTAGTTGCCGTCCACCAGGCCATAGGCAGTGGATCCGACGTACGGACCGAAGTACCGATTGTAGCTACTCGGATCCACAAGGCTATAGCTCGTGATGCCACTTAGCACCTCCCCCATCGACCCCGACGTGTCCACCACCACGTACACGTTGGCGCCCTGGCTTGTGGTCGAGGTCTCGGACGCGCCGGTCACGTCAAGACGGATGGTCACGGTGCCGTCCTCGTTGAGTTGCGCGGTCTTGGTATGGGCGGGAGCCGAGAGCGCTGCCCACGCCGGCGTCGCCGCCACCAGCAACGCCACCCCGAGGCACGCGACCACTAGAGCGAGGGCAGCCTTGAATCGTTTAGCCATGTCTCCGCCTTCTCTGTGTGCCGTTAAGCACGTTTAGGGTTCAAATCATTCCGGCGCGCAGAGGCCCCGTCGCCTAGCGGCCGGGGACCCTCCTCCCGAGCGGGTAACACGCACTAAATCTATACCGCTGCGCGGATGGCTTGTCAATCCCAGAGTGGATCTTGATCTATTGCGTATATCAAAGTCTGCAACTGCAGATAACAGCTCGAAAATCCCAGCTAACACCGGTTTCTTTGAGTGCCTCATTAGTGGCGTGTTGTCAGTTGGCAACACTCACGTAGTCACTCTCACGACACCATGTGCTGCGCCGCAGCTCCAAGGTTCGCGATTCTAAAGAAAGGGCGGCTCCGAGAGCCGCCCTCGTAGGTGCCCATTTGTGTTTCGGCAACTTTCGTGCGGTTGCCGTTATCAATCTCCCTCACTTATGCGGGTTTTTGGGTTCACCGCAGGCATCTTCATGAATTCTTGGAAATCGATGCCGCGCGATCGCAAATGGCAGGACGCCCGTCGCTATTTCCCTTGCCTCGCGCGGTACTGCTCGCGAACCCAGCGGCCGGAGTCGCTCAGCTGGTCCGGCGCCCAGTCGCTCGTCACGCCGGATCCCGCCGCGACCAGGTCCGCCGTCTCGTCCTTGTCGGCCAGCGCCCACACGATGTAGCTCACGTCATGCTCGTCCAAGAAGTCGAGCCATGCCTGGGACTCCTCGTAGTCGTTGGCCCCATCGCCCGACGCGTCGCACATCCCGAACTCGCTCACGATCACTGGCGGCTTGGCGTTGAGCGCCTCCTCCACGCGGTCGCGCAGCCACTGCCCGTGGCTCGCGGCGTAGAAGTGCACCGCGTACAGCAGGTTCTCGAAGCCAAGCGGCGCGGCCTGGGCGTCGTCGATGTCCTGGCTCCACGTGGGCGTGCCCACGATGACCACGGCGTCCGGCGCGTTGGCGCGGATCGTCGGAATCACGGCGTTCGCGTAGTCGGTGACGTGCTCCCAGCTGGTGTCGCCGTTGGGCTCGTTGCAGACCTCATAGAGCACGTTGGGCGACCCGGCGAACTCGGCGCTCATCTCGGCGAAGAACTCGATGGCCGCGTCCTGGTGCACCTGCGGGTCCTGCTCGCCCAGCACGTGCCAGTCGATGACCACGTACATGCCCAGGTGCTGCGCGTAGGCCACGCCGTTTTTGACCAGCTGTTTGAGCTGGCCTTGATCGCCGCCGGTGCAGTAGCCGCCCTCCTCGTCGGGATAGAGGGAGAGACGCACGCAGTTGGCTGACCAGTCGTCGCGCAGGGTCCGGAAGCCGGCCTCGGACACGAACTGCGGAAACCACGAGAGCCCGTGCGTGGAGACGCCCCGCAGCTGGAACGCCGCACCGAACGCGTCCACCAGCTGGCCGTCACGCACGGAAAGCGCGCCGTGCTGCTCCACAGGGGTCGACTCCCCGCCGACCGTCTCCAGTGCCGTCGCGTTATCCGACGTCACGGCCTCGGCGCTTTGGTCGGAGTCGTCAGCGATGCCCTCGTCGCCCTGGGCCGCGGTGTCGGCGCTCGCGCAACCGCCCAGCGTGAAAAAGAGGGCCGCCCCGAGCGACCCCTGCATGAACGACCGCCTGTTCATCGCGCCCCCTTTCCGTGCGTGTAGGAAAGAGCTTAGTGGTCTCTGAGCCACACAGCCAAAAGGCACGGGACTGTGGCCGACTCACCCCACGAGACGATAACGCGTCGACGGCCCTGCTCCGAGACGCTCCACCACGCCGGCCGCAATCGCGTCGTTGAGCTTGCGCACCGTCTGGGTGCGGCTCAAGCCGAGCGCTTCTTGCACCTGATCGCGCGACGCGTCAGGAACCGTGTCCAAGTAGCCCAGTATGTCGTCGGGCCGCTCAGCCGATGCAGCTCCGGCAAACGGCAATGTGATTCTGAGAGAGGACTCGCCCACCTCAAAGGACGGCTGGGCTCGACGACCGGCGTAGGCTTCCTTGATGCGACGGATTCCCGTGCCATAGAGTTCAATCCACCCCAAGCGAGCGAAAACGCCAGCAATCAAAGGATTGCGCTGGATTGACACGAAGCCGTTCAGGTACGAGTCCACGGAAAGCTCCGGAGGAAGACCGCCCGGCGACACCATCTCGACGCGATCCGGGAAAAACGCGACGGAAAGGGGCGCCGGCACGTCCCACTCGCGGTGCACGAGGCCGTTGGCCACGGCCTCGCGGAATGCCAGCTCCGGCACGTCCTCTACCAGCACACGGTCGCTGCCCCGCAGCTCTTCGTGCTGCCCGTAGCGCCGATAGAAGCCCAGAGCCCGCTCATAGGTCTCAACAGCCGAGACTCCGGCCACGCGCTCCGTGTCGAGAATCTGGTTGAGCTCGCCCCCGAATCGCAGGAGATTGGCGCCTGGCAGAGAGCTTTCGTCCGCCAGGACGGCCGCCGCATTGTTGTAGCACCCGTCCCGGTAAAGCCCAAGCGTCTTGAGCGTGTCCATATCAAAGCGGTTCACCTGGGTACGGCCAAGAAAGCGCTCCCCCAGCTGAGTGAACCTGAGGTCCTGGTTGGCCGCTGGCAGCTCTTCGTAGGCTCGATGCTGCCCGGCCAAGAGCAGTCGACGCAGTTCAAAGTCCGTCACCGGCACCGTTGCCGCGTCCGCGCGCTTGTATGCCTTGGAGTGATAGAGATAGGGCTTCTCGGTTCCAGCCCGCACGGTCAGCCACACGACTGGAACCCCTTGGAGTTCTTTGGTCTCCAGCGAATACTCGGGGCGTGGGCTCAGCGAGTCGTTGATCGCGTTCTCAATATCCAAACGCAGCTGAACCGGGTCCTCGAGACCTACCGGCACGCCGTCGTCAGTCACGCCGAACAACACCCGGCCGCCCTCTTGATTGGCGAAAGCGCTCACGGTCTTGAGGAACGACCGGCTGTACGACTGCTTGCACTCCAAGTCGCGGGATTCTGGCATGGCGCCTCCTCGGTTCTCGAGGCGTTATTGGTACGATAGGAATATCGTACCAAATCGGTTATTCGTTCGTACCACATCGATTGGTACGATTCGCTTTCTTTGAACGTGACCCGCATACCGCCGGGCTCAAAGAACTAAAAGAGCTAAAAGAACTCAATGGAGCAAAAACTCCTCAAGGAACAGACCTGACACACGGTGCAGGCGAAAGCCACAGCGAAAGACCCGGGCGCCGCAACGTCCGGGTCAGCGTGAGACAAGTGCTCCGGAGTACGTGGGCACCGTAGAGTAAGAACGATTGCGCCCTACTCCGCCACGTAGCTCGAGGCTTTGGGCGGCGTCTTGCCCTTGAGAACGCCGTGGTAGTAGGCGTAGGTGAGGGGCTTCTCCTTGGAGAGGTGCTCGGTCTCGGTCACCTCGCCCACAAAGAGCAGGTGCGTCCCCACGTCGACGGTCTGCGCCACCGCGCAGCCGAGCATGCCGCAGGCGTGCTCCGGGGTCCACGGGTCGCCGAACTGGTCGCGCCGGCACTCGATGCCCTCGAACTTCTTGAAGTCGTTGGAGTTGCGGAACCCGAAGCGGCCGATGAAGGGCATGTCGCTGGTCTCGTCGAGCATCGTGAGCGCGAAGTGGCCGCTCTCGACGATGCGCTGGCACGTGACGTTGTCCTTGTTGAGGGCGACCATCACCTGGATGGGGCTGCTCGTCACCTGCGTCGCCGTGTTGATGATGCAGCCGGCGTCGCCGTCCTCGGATGCCGACGACACGATGTACAGGCCGTAACTGAGGGTAAAGAGGACGGTGGGATCGACCATGGGGTTCCTCGATTCCGTAAGGGCCGGCATCCGCGCCGCCGGGCCAGTTTTGCCCCGTTGCCTGCGGTATTGACGTGAGTGCCACGTTGGCAATGGGGTACCTTTAATCCCCGTTTGTACCCGGAACCGCAAGAGGAAGCAAGCACATGTCTCAGCCACAGCTCACCGGTCGACAGGTCCGTCAGCTCCGCTCGCTCGCGCATCATCTGACGGTGACGGTGCGCATTGGCAAAGAGGGCATCACGCCCAGCCTGGTGTCGCAGACGAGCGCGTGCCTCGAGGCGCACGAGCTGGTGAAGTGCTCGGTGCTGGAGAGCGCCGACCTCCAGACCCGCGACGCCGCGAACGAGCTGGCCGATCGTTGCGACGCGGCCGTGGTGCAGGTGATCGGGCACCGCTTCGCGCTCTATCGCGAGAGCCGCAAGGAGGGCATCGAGCACA
This sequence comes from Kribbibacterium absianum, assembly GCF_030067705.1. Lineage (GTDB taxonomy): Bacteria > Actinomycetota > Coriobacteriia > Coriobacteriales > Atopobiaceae > Kribbibacterium > Kribbibacterium absianum. The sequence continues at coordinate 398,312 of NZ_JASJEX010000002.1, read as the reverse complement.
TCCCCCTGGATTAGCGGGGCGCGGCGCCGGATGGCGGGCACGCGTTTGGGTTGTGATCGCAATGGGAAAGCGCGGAACGGGCGCCGATTGGGTTGTGATTGCAATGCAAACGCAAGTTGGTTGCGGTTGTGATGCGTTTACCTGCGGTTTTGTCGGCGGCGTGGATGCTGCGGAAGTTTGCGTTGTGATTGCAAACCCATCCGGCCGTTTAGCTTGCGAATACAAGCCCATCGGGCAGTTGCGTTTGCAATCGCAAGCCAATCCGGCGGTTTCGCTGGCGAATACAAACGCAACTCGTATGTCGACCCATCTATAGAAATCATAGGGATCTCGACATCGTCGCCGAGCCTGCTTTTCGCCCCGCTAGCTGCGGGGTCAGGTTTCTCCTCGCCGAGTCTTGCCCGCGTTTGGTCAGATTAGTGTCAGCTTTGGGCCAGGGGCCCTTGGTAGCCTGCGCGCACGTTTCCCAACGGGCGGCTCCACGTCGCCCTGTGCGCTGGAGGTGCTCATGCTGATTCTCGCGGGCGTTTCTCGGTACCTGGTCGAGGCTTCGCACGTCCCGCTCCGCCGCGTGACGGACAGCGCCGAATGCCAGGCGGTGCTGCGCGCCTCGGCCATGGGCGACAAGGCCGCACGACAGGTGCTGGCCTGTGAGGCGCTCGCCGCCGCCGTGCCGCACGCCAAGGAACTCGCCGCCGGCAACGAGCCGTGCGCCGTGACCTTTGTGGTGGACTGCCCCCGAAAGGTGCATCGGAGCGCAGGATGCTCGGTCTCCGTGTGGTCCGCCCCGCTGCCCGCCGACCATCTCTGGGAGGTGGTGCTGGACCGGACAGAGCCGCTGCACGGCCAACTCTTTGTGGTGGGGGCGGGCCCGGAGGCGGTGCTTCGGGCGCGACACCTGGGCGTGGGTCAAGCGGCCGCGCTGCTCACGTCGCTCTACGGCACCTATCGATGGGACCCCACAGACGAGAAGCGCGGCGTTCGCTACGACCAATCCCCCGCGTTGACGCCCGACCGGCTCGCCGAGCTGCTCGACGCGCTGCCGCCACGTACGCGCGGCGTGCGCTGTCTGCGTCGCGCCATGCCGCTCGCGTTCGAGAACAGCGCGTCCCCAGCCGAGACCAAGCTGACCGTTCTCCTGTCCACGCCGATGGGGCTGGGCGGCTTTGGTCACAAGCGCCCGACAGTGAACGACCCGATGGAACTGAGCGACGACGCACTCACGTTGGTTCACGGACGCAGGGCTCTGCGATGGGACGACCGCTACGCCGGGGACCGGCTGTCGCTTGAATACCAAGGAGTCGCGGACCACGACAACGAGGCCGCACTGCTCGCGGATGCGGACAAGCAGCTGGCGTCGGCTGCGATGGACATCGAGACGTGGCCTGTCACCAAGCGCACGGTTCAGGACTTTGCGAGTGTGGAGGCATTCTCCCGCACGCTGGCGAAGCGCTTGGGCGAACGGCTCCCGAACGCCACGGCCGAGGAGCGCGCCCGCCAGCAGGAGCTGTACCGGTGGCTGTATCGGCGCCCTTGGGTGTGGTGAGGGGCGCTTCTCGGCGCGTTTCGATCACGGTCGCCACGCAAACGCGCTGGGCTTAGGCCCAGCCGCGGGCGCGGTTGTTGCGCTCCTTGAGTTCCTTCGCCAGGGCTCGGTCCGAGTCGCGCTTGGCTATGTCCTGGCGCTTGTCGTAGGCCTTTTTGCCGTGGGCGAGCGCGATGCAGAGCTTCGCGCGGTTGTGCTCGTCAAAGTAGAGCTCGAGCGGCACGATGGCCGCGCCCTTGTCCTTGACCTTGGACCCGAGGTACTCGATCTGGCGCTTGTGCAGGAGCAGGCGCCGCTTGCGGTCGGGGTCCGAGTTCCAGCGGTTGCCGTGGCTGTAGGGCGGGATGTGCATGCCGTGCAGCCAGGCCTGGCCGTCGCGAATCAACACGAAGGCGTCGGTGATCTGCGCCGCGCGCTCGCGGAGGCTGCGCACCTCGGTGCCCTTGAGCTCGATGCCCGCCTCGAACGTCTCGTCGATGAAGTACTCGTGGCGCGCCGAGCGGTTCTTGGAGATGGTCTTCTTCTCGCGGTGCATCACTGGCCGTCCTTCTCGGGGGCGCCCGGGGCGTCGCCGTCAGCCTCGCGAATCAGAGCAATGAGCGCCTTGCACGCCGCCTCGCCCACGAGGTCACGAGCCTGCAGCGTGAGCGCCGTGGCCAGTTTGCGCTCGCCAGCGGCCGCCGCGTCCGTCGCGCACATGAGCAGGCACACGGCGATCTCGGCGTTGGCGCCCTCGGGGATGCCCTCCCCTTCCACCAACTGGCCGGCCTCCTCGTAGGTGAGGGCGTCGGGGTCCGACTCCGTGCCCTTGGCCGCGCCCACCTCCTGCTCGAGCAGCGCGTCGGCCACCTCCAGGCGCTGCGCGCACTTGAGGCACGCCGCCGCGAGCTTGGGCTGCCCCGACTGGCCGAAGTACCGGGCGAAGTTCACATAGGCGCGCACGAGGTGCGCGGGGTCGCTCGCGCGCTGGAACACCGAGTACGAGAGGCCGAGCCACTCCTGCAAGTTGCCGTCCACGCGATAGAGCTCGGCCAGGTCCAGGCGGTGCGCGCAGTCCATGGGGTTCCAGCGGACGGCCTGCTTCATGGCCTCGCGGGCGCGGTCGTAGTCGCCGGTGTGGACGTAGGCGTACGCGAGGTCGCCGTAGAGCCGGTCGAGGGGCTCGCCCACGTCCTCGAGACGGCGCGGGTCGCGCTCGACACGGCGGTAGGCCAGCCGGTCGTAGATGGTGGGGAAGCTGAAGTACTGGACCTCCTCGGTGGTGGGGCAGTTGCGGTCCACGTACTCCTCGGCATCGGCGGCCAGCGCCGCAAGGGACTCGGCGGCCTTCTCGGCCTCGCCGGTAGCGAGCAGGGCCTCGGCGGCCGCGAGGTCGCTCGTCATCTGATCAAGGTCCATGGAACTCCTTAGTTTGCTTGGACTCACAGCCTACCGCAGCGCGCGGACGCTTGCGTCAAAGCCGATCGTCCACGGTTGGACGCTTCGCTCAGAGCCAACTGTCCAACCGTGGACAAATGGCTCTCTCTCAAGCGTCCAGGCGTGGACAAATGGCTCTCTCCGAAGCGTCCAGGGTCGGGGTCAGAGGGTGAAGTCGATGTGCCCCTTCGGGATGTCCACACCGTGCACCCTCACCGTGAGCGGGTCGCCGAGACGGTACACGTCGTGCGACTCCTCGCTCGTGAGGGTCAGGCGCTTCTCGTCGTACTCGAACCACTCGTCGCCGAGCGCGCGCACCGGCACAAGCCCCTCGGCGCCGGTGTCCGCGAGCCGCACGAACAGCCCGAAGCGCTCACAACCAATGACGACGCCCTCGGCCTCTTCCCCGATCTTGCCGGCGTACAGCTCCGCCATCTTGACGGCCTGCGCGTCCCACTCGGCGCCGGACGCGCGACGCTCGCCCTCGCTGCACTGGCTGCACAGCACGGACAGGGTGCGGTCCAGCTCTTTCTGCTCCTTGGAGTGCAATCGGTTGCGCAAGCACGCCTTGAGCGTGCGGTGCACGAGCACGTCCGGATACCGGCGAATGGGGCTCGTGAAGTGGCAGTAGGCCTTGGCGCCGAGCGCGTAGTGGCCCTCGTTGTCGGGCAGGTACACGGCCTTTTGCATCGCGCGCACGAGCAGCGTCGAGACGAGCAGCTCGTAGCGGGTGCCCTCCGCCCGCTGCAGCACGGCCTCGATGGCATGCGGGTCGCCCGCCACCACCTGGTCCGCCTGCGCCGGCGTGACCAGGTCGAACTCCTTGAGCACCGGCACCACAGCGGCCAGGTCCTCGGCGCTCGGCTGCGGGTGCACACGATAGGCCGTCTTGATGTCGCGGCTCGCGAGCAGCCCCGCCACGCACTCGTTGGCGAGCAGCATTGCCTCCTCCACGAGCCCCGTTGCCCGCGTGCGTGTGCGGACGGTCACGCCCACCGGCGCGCCCTTCTCGTCCAGCTCGACCTTGCTCTCCTCGGAGTCGAAGTCGATGGCCCCGCGACGCTCGCGTACGCGGCGGCGCAGCTCGGCCAGCTCGTCGGCGGCCTCGAGCGACTGTCCCAGGGTCACGGCCAGCGCACCCGTGGGCGCCTCGGCCGCGCCCACGTGGGCGGCGAGCCCCTCCGCCAGCACGGCGGCCTTCTCGGAGGTCGGCGCCTCAAGGAAGCGGTCCACGGCGTCGTAGTCCATGCGGGCCCGGGAGCGGATCGCGGCGACGCACGGCTCGGCGTCCTTGACCACGCCCTTGGAGTCCACTGCGATCCTGACCACCATGGCCAGCCGATCCTCGTTGGGGTTGAGCGAGCACACGCCGCAGGAGAGCTCCTCCGGCAGCATGGGGATCACGCGGTCCGGCAAGTAGCAGCTGCAGGTGCGTTGTTTGGCCTCGTTGTCGAGGGCGCTGTCCTGCGGCACGTAGTGGGTGACGTCGGCGATGGCCACCGTGAGCTCGTAGCCCGCGTCGGTGCGCTGGACGCAGATGGCGTCGTCGAAGTCGCGAGCGGTGGCCGGGTCCACCGTCATCAACGGCAGGTCGCGGAGGTCGCGGCGCCAGGGCTCGGACGCGAGCGTCTCCGCAACGTCGAGCCGCACCGCCCGTGCCTCTTCTTGGGCACGTTCCGGGAAGCTGACGGGCAGGTCGTGGTTGGCGATGACCCGCTCGATGGCGACGTCCACGTCCTCGGGAGAGCCCACGCGCTCCGTGAGCGTCACGACGCCGGCCTCGCCGCGCGCCGGATAGGTGAGGATCTTCGCGACCACGACGTCGCCGCTCCTCACGTCGAGGCGCTGGGCGCTCGTGTCGTCCGGCAGCACAAAGAAGTCGTGGCGGATGCGCTCGTCGAGCGGCCGAACGGCGCCAAGGGGCTCGATGAGCTCGTACACGCCGAGGAAGCTCGTGACGGCACGCTCGATCACGTGCTGCACGCGGGCCAGACGCTCGCCGCGGTGCGGGCGCCCGAGCGTGACGCCCACCTTGTCGCCGTTCATGGCCTCGCGGAGGCCGCCGCGCGCCACAGGGAACGTGCCCTCGGCCGTGACCACCTCGGCCACACCCGGCCGCGCGACCTTGACGGCCCCGATCAGCGCGCCATGCTCACGGGGTCGCGTCTTGGGCGGGCGACGACGGCGGGCGCTGGGGCGCTTCTTGGCTGCGGACATAGGGTTCCCTTCTCACGGCGTTCCGCAGGATTCTTCCCAATGAACGCGAGAGCCCGCTCTCCAGCTGCCCCGCATCGCAGGTTTCGCGCGAGCGGGGCGATAAGGGGTAAACCGTTGCGCATCTTGCCCCGCTTCGTGCCTTTCTTGGCATTCTGGAGCTGTGGATGCCGAGAACTGCGTGATAGGGGGTAAACCGTTGCCCTACTTGCCCCGGAGAGCGCTCCGCGCGCGAACCGCCCGATTCGGGGCGCCCTTCCCTACAAAAAAGCGGGGCAGAGCGTCGGTTCGCGACGCTCTGCCCCACAAAACGCGGTTCTCGGAGAGGTCGTTAGACCTTGAGGTACCGGCGCATGGCGATGGCGGAGCCAAGCAGGCCGATGAGCACGCCCACCACCAGCAGGAGGCCGTAGGTCGCGGCCACCACCGTCGGGTCGAGGCTGACGGCCAGGAACTGCAGGCTCTCCTCGATCTTCGGCAGCAGGAACGAGATGCCCAGCTGCAGCGCGCCGATGGCGAGCAGCGCGCCGATCAGCGCCTCGAGCGCGCCCTCCATCACGAAGGGCCCGCGGATGAAGCCGTTGCTCGCGCCCACCAGGCGCATGATCGCGATCTCGCGACGGCGCGCGGAGATGGCGAGGCGGATCGTGTTGTTGATGAACACGAAGGCCACGAAGGTGAGCAGGATCACGAGCACGATGGCGATGATGCGCACGTAATTGGTGACCGAGAACAGCCGCTCGACGGTCTCCTGGCCGTACTGCACCGAGGCGGCGGGGTTGTCCGGGTCGTCGCAGACGGCCTTGAAGTCGGCGTCGGCGATGAGCTTGTCGGCCACGGTCGAGACCTGCTGCGGGTCGGTGAGCTTGATCACGAGCGACGCCGGCACCGGGTTCTGGCCGTCGAGGGCGTCGACGGCGGCCGCGGCGTTCTTGTTGCTCATCGTGTTGCGGTACTCGTCCAAGGCCTCGTCCTTGGACTTGTAGGTGACCGACTCAACGTCGCCCCAGCCCTGGATCGCCTTTTGAAGGGCGTCGACGTTCTCCTGGTTGGCGTCGTCGGAGAGGAAGGCCTGGATCGTGACCTTGTCCTCGACGGAGCCCACCATGTTGGTGAGGACCGAGCTGCCAAGCATGAACAGGCCGATGATGAACAGCGACAGGAAGATGGTGACCACGGCACCGAGGGCCGTGGACCAGTTGCGGCGGAAGTGATGCCCCGCCTCGCGGAGCGAATAGCCAAAGTTAGAGGGCGCCATAGTAGCCGTAGCCTCCCTTCTCTTGGTCGCGGACCACGTGGCCGGCCTCGAGCGCGATCACGCGCTTGCGCATGGAGTCGACCATCTCGCGGTCGTGGGTGGCCATGAGCACTGTGGTGCCGGAGCGGTTGATGCGCTCGAGCAGTTTCATGATGCCGAAGGAGATGGCCGGGTCCAGGTTGCCGGTGGGCTCGTCGCAGATGAGCAGCGGCGGGCGGTTCACCATGGCGCGGGCCACGCTCACGCGCTGCTGCTCGCCGCCGGAGAGCTGGTCGGGGTACATGTCCATCTTCTCCTGCAGGCCGACCAGGCGGAGCACCTCGGGCACCTGCGCCTTGATCACCGAGCGCGGCTTGCCGATGCACTCGAGGGTGAAGGCGACGTTCTCGTAGGTGGTCTTGTCCGGCAGCAGCTTGAAGTCCTGGAACACGCAGCCGATCTGGCGGCGGAGGTACGGGACCTTGTAGTTGCGCATCGTCGAGAGGTCCTGGCCGGCCACCATCACGGTGCCGCTCGTCGCCTTGAGCTCGCGGGTCAGCAGCTTGAGGAACGTGGACTTGCCCGAGCCGGAATGGCCGACGAGGAACACGAACTCGCCGGGGTAGACCTCGAGCGACACGTCCTCGAGGGCCGGCTTGTTGGGCTGGGCCGGATAGATCTTCGTGACGTTCTTCATCGCGATCGTGGGCTTGCCCTGGCGGTTGACCGCAGGGGCGCTCTCGTCGCGCAGCGGGGCGAACACGCTCGTGTAGCCCTGTTGGGTGGAGGGGTCGAAATCGTCCGCCGAGACAGGCGTCGTCTCGCGAATCGTGGCCGTCTGGACCTTGACGGGCTCCAGCTCGGGCTGGTCGTCGGGGTCCTGCGGCGTTGCCTGCGCCTGCGGCGTGGTCGCCGGGGCGTTCGGCTCCTCCGCGGCGCCCGCGTCACGCGGGCTGCGGAAATGGTTGGCCACTCATGCTCCTTTTGTCGTGCGTTTGGGTCCGTCTGCGCGCAGAGCCTCTACGGACAGACCGATACAGCTTAGCAAAGGGGTGTTTGGGGCCCCTAGGCGTTCACCGTAAGGGCACGAAGGGCAAAAGCAGGCCCACAGCCCCAGCGTGGACGCTTCGGTCAAAGCCGTTTGTCCACGGTTGGACGCTTCGGTCAAAGCCATTTGTCCACGCTGTCGCCGGCCGGAGCGTGGACAAATGGCTCTCTCCCAAGCGTCCACCAGGCGTCCACTTTGGGGATGGGGCGTTATCGTCGGGGGCCAGAGGCCGCCGCCCAACGGGCATAGGATGGAAAGCCCATCAGGAAGGATCCCATGTACCTCGAAGCCATCACCGGACCAGAGGACCTCAAGCGGCTCGACCGAGACGAGCTGCCGCTCTTGGCCGCCGAGGTGCGCGCGGCGCTGCTCCAAAAGCTCTCCCGGACCGGCGGCCACACGGGCCCCAACCTCGGCGTGGTGGAGGCGACCATCGCGCTCCACTACGTGTTCGACTCGCCGCAGGACCGCATCGTGTTCGACGTCTCGCACCAGACCTACACCCACAAGATGCTGACCGGACGCGCCGAGGCCTTCCTCGACCCGGCCCACTACGGCGACGTCACGGGCTTCTCCTCCCCCTACGAGTCCGAGCACGACGTCGCGACCACGGGGCACACCTCCACCTCGGTGAGCTGGGCCTGCGGCCTGGCCACGGCGCGCGACCTGACCGGCGGCGACTGGAACGTGGTGGCGTTCATCGGCGACGGGTCCCTGTCCGGCGGAGAGGCCTTCGAGGGGCTCGACCTGGCCGGCTCCATGAAGAACAACCTCATCGTGGTGGTGAACGACAACGACGCCTCGATCGCGCCCAACGTGGGCGGCCTCTACGGCAACCTGGCCGAGCTGCGAGCCACGGGCGGGCGCGCCGGGCGCAACTTCTTCCGCGACCTGGGGCTCGACTACCGCTTTGTGCCCGACGGCAACGACCTCGACGCGCTGGTGGACGCATTTGCCGAGGTCAAGGGCATAGACCACCCGATCGTCGTGCACATTGTGACGCGAAAGGGCAACGGCTACGGCCCGGCCGAACGGAGCCCGGAGGCCTGGCACTCCACCGGCCCCTTCGACCTCGCGACCGGCGAGGGCGGCCCGAAGGCGCCCCCGGAGCTGGCGACGATCACGGCGAGGCACCTGGTGGCGCGCATGGCCTCCGAGCCGGACCTCGTTGCCGTGACAGCGGGCACGCCGGGCATGTTCGGCTTCACGCCCGAGCTGCGCGCGCAGGCCGGGCGCCAGTTCTTGGACGTCGGCATTGCCGAGCAGAGCGCGGTCTCCGTGACCGCCGGCCTCGTGCGCGGCGGCGCAAAGGCCGTGTACGGCGTGATGTCCACGTTCTTGCAGCGAGCCTACGACCAGGTAGCCCAAGACCTCTGCCTCGACTGCGTGCCGGCGTGCCTGGCGGTGTTCGGCGGGACGCTCTTCGCCCCCCACGACGCCACGCACCACGGGTTCCAGGACGTCCCGATGCTCGGCAACGTCCCCAACCTCGTGTACCTGGCGCCCACCACCGTCGAGCAGTACCTCTCGGCGCTGGACTGGGGCATCGACCAGACGGACTACCCGGTCGCCATCAAAGTGCCCGGGGGCCCCGTGCGCCACGGAGCCCCGTGCGAGAAGGACTGGGGGCGCCTCAACAGCTTCGAGCTGGTGCAGGACGGGCGCGGCATCGCCCTCGTCGGGCTCGGCTCGATGTTCCCGGTGGCCGAGCGGGCGGCGGCGATCATCGAGAAGCGCACGGGCGTGACCCCGGCCCTCGTGAACCCGCTCTATGCGAGCGGCGTGGACGGAGCACTGCTCGGCGAGCTGGCCGGGCGGTGCTCCGTCGTGGTGACGCTGGAGGACGGCATCGTGTCCGGCGGCTTCGGCGACAAGGTGGCACGGTTCTACGGGCCAGACCGACGCGTGGCCGTGCTATGTCGCGGGCTGGCGAAGCAGGTCCGGGAGCGCTACGACGTGGACGAGCTGCTCCGGTCGGTCCGCATGACGCCGGAGCAGGTGGCAGACGACGCCATCGCCGCGGTGACTTCGTGAGACGTGCATTTAGGGACTGTCCCCTTTTGCACATGGCGAGACGTGCATTTGGGGACTGTCCCCAAATGCACGTCTCGCGGCTGCTACGCGAGGCCCTGGACCTTTTTCCAGTCCGCCTCGAAGGCGGCGAGGCCGCGGTCCGTCAGCGGGTGCCGCATGCACTTCTCGAGCGCCGCGAAGGGCACCGTGGCGATGTCGGATCCGAGCAGCGCCGCCTGTGCCACATGGCGCGGGGTGCGGAGCGACGCGGCGATGACCTCGGTGTGGTCCGGCCCGTAGTAGTTCTTGACGGCCTGGATGATATCGGCCAGCTGCCCGACGCCGTCCTCGGCGATGTCGTCGAAGCGGCCCACGAACGGGCTCACATAGCGGGCGCCGGCCGAGCAGGCCATGAGCGCCTGGGTCACCGAGAAGATGAGCGTCATGTTGACCTTGATGCCCTCCTGCGCCAGCTGGTGCGTGGCGGCGAGGCCCTCGGCGCAGATGGGCAGCTTGACGACAATGTTGGGGGCGAGGGCGGCCAGACGGCGCCCCTCCTCGATCATGCCCTCGGTGGTCGTGGCGGTGGACTCGGCCGAGACCGGCAGCCCCTCGCAGAGCTCGGCGATCCTGAGCATGTGCCCCTCGAAGTCGGCAAGCTTGCCGCCGGTCTTGGCGTAGAGGGACGGGTTGGTGGTGACGCCGGCCAGACAGCCCCAGCTCTTGGCCGTCTTGATCTCCTCGAGGTTGGCAGTGTCAATAAAGAACTTCATGTATATCGCTCCTTGTCTATGAGTCAGTGCCCACGGGCGGTGACTCATCGGGGTCGCTAGTAGCCGCCCTCGACCGTGCGCCCCTCCGCAATGGCAACGCCGCTCGACGTGCCCAGACGGCTGGCACCGGCCGCGACGAGGGACTCGGCCTCCTGCGCGGTATGGATGCCGCCCGAGGCCTTGACCTGGGCGCGCCCGGCCACGGCCTTGGCCATGAGCGCCACGTCGTGGACCGTTGCCCCGCCGTGACCGAAGCCGGTGCTCGTCTTCACAAAGGCGGCGCCGGCCTCCACGGCCAGCTCGCACGCCTGCACGATCTGCTCGTCCGTGAGCAGGCCCGTCTCAAGGATCACCTTGACGATGCGCCCGTTGGCCGCGTCCACCACGGCCGCGATGTCGGCGCGCACGGCGTCGTCCATGCCGCTCTTGAGCCAGCCTCCGTTGAGGACCATGTCCACCTCGTCCGCCCCGGCGGCCACTGCCCAGGCGGTCTCGGCGGCTTTGGGCTCGGTGGCCATCGCGCCGAGCGGGAAGCCCACCACGCAACAGACGGCCACCGGGCTCTCGGCCAGACGCTCGGCGCACAGCGGCACCCAGCAGGTGTTCACGCACACGGAGGCGAACCCGTGGGCGACGGCCTCGTCGCACAGGCGCTCGATCTCCTCGCGCGCGGCGTCGGGCCTCAACAGCGTGTGGTCGATCAGGGCGTTAACGTCCATCGGACACTGGCTCCTCGTGCCCATGGCCGTGATCGGCGAACAGGCCTTCGATGGTGGCCACCAGGTCCTTGGCGGTGAGACGGTACTCCTGTTGCAGGAAGTCCGCCGGGCCTACCTGGCCGAAGCGCTCGCTCACGCCATGGCGCCGGAAGGACACGCACACGCCCGCCTCGCACAGCGTGGCCGCCACGGCCTCGCCCAGACCACCGATCACGTTGTGGTTCTCGAAGGTGACCACGGCCTTCTTGCCGACGGCCTCCTTGCACACCAGCTCGGTGTCCAGCGGCTTGATGCAGAACATGTCCACCACTTCGACGGACACGCCCTTCTCGGCTAGCTCTTCCGCAGCGTCGAGCGCATCAGACACCAGCTGCCCGGCCGCGATCACGAGCACGTCGGTGCCGGGGCGCACCACGTTGCCGCGCCCCAGCTCGAAGGTGGAACCCTCGGCGTAGACGGGACGCACGTTCTTGCGGTTGCCGCGCACATAGTGCACGCCGGTGCCAAGGCCCAGGAACTCGTTGACGATCCAGGCCATCTGCACCGCATCGGCCGCGTCGCAGACCACGACCCCGGGGATCGTGCGCATCAGGGCCACGTCCTCATAGGTGGTGTGGGTCCCGCCGTTGGCGGCCACGGTGAAGCCGGGGTCCGACCCGTAGATGTTCACCGTGTTGCCCGCATAGGCGCCCGACAGGTAGATCTGGTCGAACGCGCGGCGCGTGGCGAACGGCCCGAAGGTGTGGCAGAAGGGCACGAAGCCCTCGGAGGACATGCCAGCGGCGATCCCCATCATGTCGGCCTCGGCGATACCGCACTGCACGAACTGGTTCGGGTGGCTCTTCGCGATCTTGGTGAAACCGCTGGCGCCGCCTAGGTCGGCCTCCAGTGCCACCACCTGTTTATTGGTCTCCATGGCCGCCTGCAGCGTCTGGACCACGGCGGCCCTGAGCTCTCCGCCCTTCTGGGAGCGGTCGTCTACGAGCTGGAACATCTAGGCCCTCCCTTCGAGCTTGGCGTTGATGTGGTCGATGGCCTCCCGGGCGGCCTCGGTCGCCTTGGCGTCGAACTTCACCGAGTGGTTGTCCATCAGTTGCTCAAAGTACGGCACGCCCGCGCCCTTGACCGTGTCCATGACGATGGCGCTCGGCTTGCCCGAGGCCTTCGCCGCCTGGATGGCGTTGTCCAGGGCCACGACGTCCTGGCCGTTCACCTTCTGGGTCTCGAAGCCGAAGGCGCTCATCTTGGCCGCGATGTCGAAGGGGTTCATGACGTCCGCCGTATAGCCGTCCAGCTGCTTCTTGTTGTCGTCCACCAGCACGATGAGCCGGTTCAGCCCGCGCGCGGCGATGAACTCGAAGGCCTCCCAGCACTGCCCCTCGTTGAGCTCGCCGTCGCCCACGATCAGGTAGGTCCAGGCGTCGTTGCCCTTGAGCTTGAGCGCCATGGCGATGCCGGCGGCCGTGGAGCAGCCCTGGCCCAGCGAGCCGGTGGTCATGTCGACGCCCGGGGTCTTGAGCCGGTCGGGATGGCTCGGCAGGTGGGTGTGCGGCTGGTTGAGCGTGAAGAGGTCCTGGCGCGGGAAGAAGCCGCTCTCCGCCAGCGCAGCGTACCAGGCAGGCCCGGCGTGCCCCTTGGAGAGCACCACGCGGTCGCGGCCGTCCCAAGTGGGGTCGTCGGCCTTGTAGGCGAGCTCCTTGCCATAGAGGAGCGCCATGAGGTCCGCGATGGAGAAGGAGCCGCCCAGATGTCCGGCCCCGAGCGGCAGGAGCATCTCCAGCACGTCGCGGCGGATCTTGAGCGCCAGCGTCTGCACGCGGTCCAGCTCGTCTTGCGTCATCGTCCTTCCTTTCTGAGGATCCGTGAAGCGCCCGCGAACAGGCGCACGGACGCCGCCTTCCGGCAGAGAAGGGCGGGTCGGCCGTCTCGTTGCGACCGGCCCGCCCAAGGTCGCACTGCCGAAGCGATCCTACTGAGCGTCGAACTTCTCCTTGAGCTTGCCGCGCAGCTCGTCCTTGTCGACGATGTTCACGAGCACGACCTTCTGCTCGTCGGGGATGCCGTTGACGAACGCCTCCAGGTCGCGGCCGATCACAAAGAGGTCCGCGGCGCCCGGCTGCACGTCGCTGATCGTGGAGTGCTCCACCTGCACGCCGGAGACGCCCAGCTCGGTCAGTACGTCGTCGATGTTCATCTGCACCATGAGGCTGGAGCCGAGGCCGGACCCACAGGCGCACATGATCTTGTTGATGGCCATTGCACTTGTCCTTTCCGCGCTCAGCGGCGCTGTCACTGATGGACCGGCCTCAAGCGTAGCGCCCGAAGCCTACCGGGCCGCCCTCGATTGGGCGAGGGCGGCCAATGGAACCTCTAGTTGGCCGTCTCGCCGCCGGCCGGCTTCTTGGGCGCGACGAGGGCGTAGACGATGGGCGCCAGGAAGCACGCGACCGTCACGACCAGGATGGGCCAGCCGGGGATGATGTTGGCGAGGTTGCCGAAGCAGATGCCGAGAATCGAGAAGTCGAAGTCGGAGAACGTGGCGCTCGTGAAGCCGAGCTGAGTGAAGACCGGCATGCAGATGGCCGGCAGGAAGGTGATCAGCAGGCCGTGCACGAAGGCGCCCAGCATGCAGCCCTTGAGGCCGCCCTCCGCGTTGCCGAAGACACCGGCGGTGGCGCCGCAGAAGAAGTGGGGCACCACGCCCGGGAGGATCAGGGCGACCGGCACGATCGCGGCGTTGATCACGCCGAGGATCGCGAGGCCCACGATGCCGCCCACGAAGGACACCAGGAAGCCGATGATCACGGCGTTGGGGGCGTACGGGAAGGCCACCGGGCAGTCGATGGCGGGGATGGCGCCCGGCACCAGCTTGGTGGCGATACCCTTGAAGGCCGGGACGATCTCGCCCACGACGAGGCGCACACCGGAGAGGATGATGTACACGCCGCCGGCGAAGGACATGCCGGAGGTGAGGGCCCAGACCAGCCAGTTGGTGTGGGTCTCGGTGCCGACGTTCAGCAGCTCGTTCAGGTTGGAGAACTGCGAGGGGTCGGCGCTCAGGATGCCGCGGCCCACGGCCACGCCGGTGACGATGACGAAGAAGATCATCATCGTGATGGAGATCGAGACCACGGTGTCACGCAGGAAGACCAGGCGCTTGGGGAAGTTGATGTCCTCGGTGGATTTGGACCCCTTGAAAGGCTTGCCGCAGAGGCCGGCGATGAAGTAGCCGATGCCGCCAAAGTGGCCGAGCGCGATGGAGTCCGTCTTGGTGACCTTCTTGAAGGTGAACTGGCAGAGCGCGGGGCTCACGGCCATGATCAGGCCGAGCACGCAGGCGCCGGCGATGTACAGGGGCCAGCCGGTGAGGCCGCCGATGGAGAAGACCACGGCGAGCATGCAGGCCATGTACAGCGTGTGGTGGCCGGTGAGGAAGATATAGGGGAGCCGGCTGAAGCGCGCCAGCACGATGTTCAGGACCATGCCCAGGCACATGATGACGGCCGAGGCCTGCCCGAAGTCGGAGAGCGCCATCGAGACGACGGCCTCGTTGTTGGGCACGACGCCCTGCATGTTGAACGCGTAGTTGAAGACCTCGCCGAAGGCCAGGAGCGAGCCGCTCTGGAGGAAGGCGGCGCCGGCGGAGAGCACGAGGAAGCCGACGATGGTCTTGATGGTGCCGGATACGACGTCCTCGACCGGCTTCTTCTGAAGCACAAGGCCGAGCAGCGAGAGAAGACCGACGAGAATGGCCGGCGTGGACAGGATGTTGACGATAAAGTCGAGCACTGCGTCCATTGGTTCCCTCTCCTTTCATTGGTAGTGCTGGGGTTTGTCCGTTATTCATCCGGCCCGCGGCCGGTCAATCCAGAAGCGCCGCCGGGACGTCCGCGCCCACGGCGGCCTTGTCCGGTGGGGACACTAGGCCTGGGCGTCGTCGACGAAGAGGTGGTAGACCTCGTCGGCCGTCGCGGCCGTGGCGATGGCCTCGATTTTGGCGGGGTCGCCGAACATCGTGGCCAGCTGGCGCATGACCTCGATGTGCGAGTTGGAGTCAGTAGCGGAGAGGGTCACGAGCACGCGCACGCCGGGCCCCTCGGGCTTGAAGAACACGGGCTCGCGCATCACGCAGACGCCGAGGGCCGTCTTGATCGCCCCCTGCTCGGGACGCGCGTGGAGCAGCGCCAGGTCCGGGCAGATCACGAAATACGGCCCGTACTGGGCGGCGTTGTCGATGATGCCCTGGATGTAGCAGTCCTCCACGTCCCCATGGTCGACGAGCGGGGTCACAGCGACGCGCACGGCCTCCTCCCAGGAGTCCGCCCCCTCCCAGATCATCACGTTGTCGCGGTTGAGCATCGATGCGATTGCGTTTGCCATCTCCGGTCCCTCTTCTCGCTTCAGCAGGTGGCTTGGTTGCTGGAACCGAGCATGACAGAATGGCCCGCTATTTCCTGTTTCTTCCTGTTTCTTACCGAGAACGGTAGAATTCGTGAGATGAACGGCAGATTCACATCCAATTCGGGTGAAAAGTTCGGGCAACCTTGGTGAGAACCGGGAAGTGTACGCATACTAGAGGGACGGTCGAGGAAGAATCAGCCTTCCGGCCGTCAGCCCCGAAGACCGCCCGGCCCGTCCGCTGGAGTGCCCATGTTCCCGAAGGAGCGCCGCAAACAGATTGCGATGATTGTCGATGCCGACGGCTTTGCCAAGGTGGAGGACCTCGCAGCACGGTTCGGCGTGTCCGTGGACTCCATCCGCAAGGACCTGAAGGCACTGGCGGACCAAGGGCTCGTGCGCCGGGAGTACGGCGGGGCCGTGCGCGTGGAGCGGCCGCACGACCCGTTGGCCGCGCTGCTCGCCGAGGAGCCGCAACCCACCGACCCGCCTTCAGCGACCGGGCTGCGCGACGCGCGCGGCGACGCGATGGAGGCCAGCCGCCGGATCGTCGCGGCGCGGGCCTTCATGGAGATAGCGGACCGGGACGCGATCTTTCTGGACGTCTCCAAGACCTGCTTCTACATCGCGGAGCTGCTGGCTGCCAGCGACAAGCGGGTAATCGTGACCACCAACATGATGGACATCCCGCCGGTGCTGGCCAAGAACCCCAACGTGACGGTGCTCATGACCGGCGGCTACCTTTCTCCGGACCTGCGCGGGTTCACCGGGCCGAGCGCCGTGAGCCTCTTGGAGCCGCTCATGTTCGAGAAGGTGTTCGTGTCGGCGTCGGCGGTCAACCTACAGAACAAGGCCGTGATGACCGACGTCATGGACGACGGCCTTGTGAAGCAGCGGGTGATCCAGAACGCGACGTACAAGTTCCTGCTGGCCGAGAAGACCAAGTTCGCCAAGAGGAGCGGCTACCGCTTTGCCTCCCTCGGCGACTTCACCGGCGTCGTGACGGACGTCGCGGACACCGACACGCTGCGCCAGATCTCGTCTCTGGGGGTGGCCACGCTCTGCTGAGGGTGGCGCGGCGTCGGGCGGCCGCAGGTCAGCGCAGGCCGTCGGACAGCTCTCGGAAACCCTCGCCGAAGGCCTCCTCTGCGTCCGTGATCACCATGAGCGCGCGAGGGTCCACCGCCGCCACGATCTCGCGCAGGAGGCCCACCTCCCGGCGGCTGAGCACCACGAGGAACATCGGGCGCCGCTTGCCGGAATACGCGCCGCGCGCCTCGACCGTGGTGCAGCCCCGGCCGAGCGTCGCCAGAATCTCGGTGCGCATCTCGGTCTCTTTCTTGGTGATGATCCAGGCCATGCGGTCGTTCTTGGGGCCGTCGATCACCACGTCGATGACCACGCCGGAGAGGAACATGAAGATCACGGCGTAGAGCGCGTTCTTGAGCGAGAACACCGGGATGGACGCCGTGACGATGATCAAGTCCATGATGATGGACAGGGCACCGACGCCCACGCCCGTCTTGCGCTGGACCAGCTGCGCGATGATGTCGACGCCACCGGTGTTGCCGCCGCTGCGGAACACGATGCCGAGGCCGATGCCGCAGAGCGCACCGCCCCAGATGGCGGCGAGCAGCAGGTCGCCGCCGGCCAGGTTGGGCGTCACGGGCGCGAGCAGGTCGAGGAACACCGAGCTGGCCACGATGCCCCCGATGGTTCGCGCGGCATAGCGAAGCCCTCCGGATTTGACCACCGGGATCATCAGGAACACGTTCATGACGAGCGTCTGCGTGCCGACCGGGATGTACAGGCCGAACTTCTCGCCGATGGCGTAGATGATCGTCGCGAGGCCCGTGACGCCGCCAGCCGCGAGGCCTTCCCGCACGGCGAAGGCGTCGAAGCCGAACGCGAAGATGAACGACCCCACGCAAATGAGGAGCACGTCGTGCAGGGCACGCTTGTGCAGGATATTGCTGGCAGCGGATGCAATTCGTGGCGACACAGGCGCTCCCGTTCACGAGAAAAGAGCAGGTCTCCCTCATCGTACCTGCGGTACGTGCAGGGCACAGGTCCAGGATCCGGCTCCTGGCGCGATGCGGCGCTAGGCCCGTTCAGCCGAGCGCTGCCCCGTCGCCCATCGATGGAACCCGATAATGAACGGGTCCAGGTCCCCGTCCTCCAACACCGAGTCCACGTTGCCGGTCTCGATGCCGGTACGCGTGTCCTTCACCAGCTGGAAGGGATAGAGCACGTAGTTGCGGATCTGGTTTCCGAAGGAGATCTCATGCTTGGGGCCGCGCAGCTCGTCGAGCTCGGCCTCGCGCTTGGCCTTCTCCTGCTCGTAGAGGCGCGATGCGAGGATCTTCATCGCGCTCGCCTTGTTCTGGATCTGGCTGCGCTCGTTCTGACAGGTGACCACGAGCCCCGTGGGCAGGTGCGTGATGCGCACCGCAGAGTCTGTGGTGTTGACGCCCTGGCCGCCGGGGCCGGACGCATGGTACACGTCGATCCGCAGGTCGGAGGGGTCAATCTGCACCTCGATGTCGTCGGGCAGCACGGGGAGCACCTCGACGCCGGCAAAGGTGGTCTGGCGCCGCTTCTTGGCGTCGGTCGGGCTGATGCGCACGAGGCGGTGCACGCCCTGGTCCGCCTTGAGCATGCCGTAGGCGTTCTTGCCGGAGACGGTGAACGTGGCGCGGTCGAGACCGATGGCCTCGCCGGGCGTCGCGTCGTTGACGGTGACCTTCCAGCCGCGGCGGTCCGCGTACTTGAGATACATCTTGAAGAGCATCTCGGTCCAGTCCTGGGCCTCAAGACCGCCCTGACCAGGGGTGATGGTGACGATGGCGTCGCCCAGGTCCAGCTCGTCGGTGAACCAGCTGGAGAGTTCCAGCTCGGTGAGCGCGCCCTCCAGCCGCGCCGCGAGGTCCTCGGACTCCGCGAGGCTCTCCTCGTCCTCGAGCTCCTCGCCCAGCTCGCGGGCGGCACGCGCGTCACCGAGCAGCGCCCGGGCCTCCTCGAAGGCCTGCACGTCCTCCTTGGCACGGGCGAGCCGCTCCATCGTGGCGCGGGCGCCGTCGGCATCGTCCCAAAAGCCCGGCTCGGCGCTCTCCTCCTCAAGGGTCGCGATCGTGGCGCGCGTGGCGTCGAGGCCCAGATAGCCCTCCACCTCACCGAGACGAGCCTCGAGGGCGTCCAAGTCGTGCGTGATCTCCTGGGCCATCGGGCGTCCTTTCTCGGGCCGGTGTTGGTGCGGGACTCATGGTAGCGCGTACCCGCGTGCGACGAGAAAGAGGCCGAGACGGGGTGCGCGAAGCTTGCGGAGAAGCGTTTCCCCGCAAACTACGAGCCCTCCTTGCGGAGAAACGTTTCCCCGCAATCCCTTTCGCGAGCAAAACCGCAGGTGGCGCCTGTGTAGGGCGGGCAATGAGCCCTATTTCCCCGCAACTGCTTTCATCTGTTTGTGGGCAATCGTTTCCCCGCAAACACGCTCGCGAACAAGAGCGCCGGCGTTTAGAAGAAAGCCCCTCCCGACCACGTCGAGAGGGGCTCACCGTCGCGCCCGTCCGCTACCGCTGCCGGCCGCGAGGGCCCGAGCGTCGCACCCGCCGCATCGGGGCGCCGCGCCGCCGGGTGCTCCGCGAGAACCGTCGCGCCCGCCCGCTACCGCTGCCGGCCGTGGCAGTTCTTGAACTTCTTCCCGCTGCCGCAGGGACAGGGGTCGTTGCGGCCCACGTTCGCGTAGGGGTCGCTCTCGTCCTTTCGGTACGGCGTGTGCTTGTGCGCCTTCTCCTCCTCGCCGTCGCGGGCCACATTCGACGTGGTGGCGATTCGGGTCGAGCGACGCTGGCCCTGATCACCGTCCACCTCCGTCGGGCCGGAGTAGGTGGCCCCGGCAAGGCGGTCGGGCTCTTCCTGCTTGGCGGCCTGGGTGCGGGCGCTCGCCACCTGGATGCGGAGGATCGTGCGCAGGAAGTCCTCGTACAGCGCCTGGACCAGCAGCGTGAACGCGCGGAACGCCTCCTGCTTGTACTCGACGAGCGGGTCGCGCTGGCCGAAGCCGCGGAGGCCGATGCCCAACTTGAGGTAGTCCATCTCCTGCAGGTAGCTCATCCAGCGGGTGTCGATCACGCGGAGCATGATCTGCTGGCAGAGGTTGGACATCGCGTCGGCGCCCAGCTCCTCGGCGCGCTCGTCGTAGAGCTTGCCGACGAACTCGCGCACCGTCGCCTGGATCTTCTCGCGACCCATGTCGGCCGTGAGCTCCGGCAGCTCCTTGACGCCGGTGAGGTCCTCGAGCCACTCCTTCAGGCCGTCCAGATCCCAGTCCTCGGGCTTGAGGTCCGTGCTCACGCACTGGTCGCAGATGTCTGTGACGCAGGAGTCCATCACGTCGTTCATGAGGCCCACGAGGTCCTCGCCGTCGAGCACCCGGTTGCGCTCCTGGTAGATGACCTGGCGCTGCTGGTTCATCACGTCGTCGTAGTCGAGGACGTTCTTGCGCATGCCGAAGTTGATCTCCTCGATCTTGCGCTGGGCGCTCTCCACCGCCTTGGAGACCATCTTGGCCTGGAGCGGCATATCGGGGGGCATGTCGTAGCGCTGCATCATCGCGCCGATGCGGTCCATGCGGTCGCCGCCGAAGAGGCGCATGAGGTCGTCCTCGAGGGACAGGTAGAACTGCGTCTCGCCCGGGTCGCCCTGACGGCCCGAGCGGCCGCGGAGCTGGTTGTCGATGCGGCGGGACTCATGGCGCTCGGTGCCGATCACGCAGAGACCGCCGGCCTCAACCACGTGCTCGCGCTCCACCTCGCAGGTCTTCTTAGCGGCGGCGATGGCCTCCGCGCGCTGCTCGTCGGTGGCCTCGGCCAGGTCCACGCCCTGCTCGATGAGCGTCTCCTCGGCGAGCACTTGCGGGTTGCCGCCGAGCAGGATGTCGGTGCCGCGGCCGGCCATGTTGGTGGCGATGGTCACGGCACCCTCGCGGCCGGCCTGCGCCACGATGGCGGCCTCGCGCTCGTGGAACTTGGCGTTGAGCACCTCGTGCTTGATGCCGCGCTTGTTGAGCAGGCGCGAGAGGCGCTCGGAGTTCTCGATGGTGACGGTGCCCACGAGGACCGGCTGGCCCTTCTTGTGGCGCTCCTCGATGTCGTTCGCGACGGCCTGGAACTTGTACTCCACCGAGCGGTAGATCTGGTCGTCGTGGTCGACGCGCTGCACCGGGCGGTTGGGCGGGATCTCCTGGACCGGCAGGTGGTAGATCTCGCGGAACTCGCCGTCCTCGGTCATGGCGGTGCCCGTCATGCCGGAGAGCTTGTCGTAGAGGCGGAAGTAGTTCTGCAGCGTGATCGTGGCGAGGGTCTGGTTCTCCTCGAGCACCTGCACGTTCTCCTTGGCCTCGATGGCCTGGTGCAGGCCGTCGGAGTAGCGGCGCCCCTCCATGATGCGGCCGGTGAACTCGTCGACGATCTTGACCTCGCCGCCGGTGACCACGTACTGCTGGTCGCGATGGAAGAGGTACTCGGCCTTGAGCGCCTGCTGCAGGTGGTTCACCAGCTGGCCGGCCATGTCGCCGTAGATGTTGTCGATGCCGAGGCGCTTCTCGATCTTCTTGAGGCCGTCGTCGGTGGCCATGATCGTGTGCTTGGCCTCGTCCATCTCGAAGTCCACGTCCGGTGTCAGGCCGCGGACGGCCTTGGCGAAGTCGCGGTAGGTGGTGGCGGACTTGGTGCCGGCGCCGGAGATGATGAGCGGCGTGCGGGCCTCGTCGATGAGGATCGAGTCCACCTCGTCCACGATCGCGTAGTGGTGGCCGCGCTGCACGCGCTGGGCGGCGCGGGTGACCATGTTGTCGCGCAGGTAGTCGAAACCGAACTCGCTGTTGGTGCCGTAGGTGACGTCCGCGGCGTACGCCGGCTGCTTCGCGGGCAGCGGCATGCCGTTCTGGAGCAGGCCCACGGACATGCCCATCGCGTGGTAAAGCTGGCCCATCCACTCGGAGTCGCGGCGCGCCAGGTAGTCGTTCACCGTGACGATGTGCACGCCCTTGCCCTCGAGCGCGTTGAGGTAGCCGGCGAGCGTCGAGACGAGCGTCTTGCCCTCGCCGGTCTTCATCTCGGCGATCATGCCCTTGTGGAGCGCGACGGCGCCGATCACCTGCACGTCGAAGTGGCGCATGCCGATGGTGCGGTCGGACATCTCGCGGACCGCGGCGAACGCCTCGGGCATCAGGTGGTCGAGGTCCTCGCCCGCGGCCACCCGCTCCTTGAACTTCGCGGTGAGCCCCGCAAGCTCGTCGGTGGTCATCTTGGCGTAGCCGGGGCCGAGCTCGTTCACGCGGTCCGCGACCTTCTGGAACTCCTTGAGCTCCTTGTCCGAGCCCAGGGAGAGGATCTTTGAGAACAGGCCGGCCATGGCGTCCTTTCGGTCGTTCACCATCGAACAGGACGGCGGGCGTCCCACAAAATCGATGAGTTTAGATGCACTTTTGAGCCCCTTCACTATAGGCTCAAACCGGGCGGCTGAGAACCTGCAAGGCACCTTGCACCACATTCCCAGACTGGGGTCGCGTCCCACGAACCGCAGGTCACGTCTCCGTCGCAGGTCACGCGACGAGCCCGACGGGGGCTGCGAGCTCCTCCGCCAACCCCTCGCGCAGCGCAACGAGGCCCTCCGGCACCGGCAGCCCCGCCTCGTTCGCCGCGCGGACGAAAGCGTTGAACGCACCCTGCGCCTCCAGAGGGCGCCCCTCGCGCACGAGAGCCTCCATGAGCAGCCGTGCCGCTTCCTCGAGCAAGGGCGCGCGCTCCGCCGCCTCTCGTGCAAAGCCCCGCGCCACGTGCGGGCGCCGCAGGCGCAGGGCGCTCCTCGCACCGGTGAGCAGGCATTCCACGTAGCGGGACTCGAGCCAATCGTGATAGTTGTGCAAGGCCCGTGGCTCTGCGCCTTCCGGCAGGTAGCTGCCCCCACGGTACCGGGACGAGGCGCGCTCCGCCAAGGCCACGCGCTCGGCGTCGGTGGCGTCCGCAGCCCGTGCGCGCTCCAGCAGGGCTTCGAAGCCGTCGAGGTCCACGACCGTGGTGTCGGCGTTGAACGCGATAAGGTCCCGGGTGCTCAGCAGGTAGCAAGGGCCGTACTCGCGCTCCCCGAGGCCCCGTCGAGCACAGGACACGATGGAGTAGAGGTTCCGGCGCCCGCGCTCGGGCGGGAGCTCCGGCCACAGCTCGGCCGCCAGCTCCGCCCGCGTGATCTGGTGGCCGGAACGCACGGCCAGGATCGCGAGCAGGTGGCGCGACCCCGTGCGCCGGAACTTCGCCGGGTCCACGACGCGCCCGTCCAGACGTACGGACAGGCCGCCGAGCAGGTCGACCTCCAAGAGGGGCGCGTCCGCAGAGACGCCCACCGGCAACGGCAACTGGACGCCCACCGCGACAGGCTCCGTCGTTCGCGCCCCGTGGGCCTCGCGCCAGCTTCCCGGAAGGGCCGCCCACAGGCGGTCCTGGGCGCGGCCGGGCCGCGACAGCGCGCCCCGCAGCAGAGCGAGCGACATCCCGCGCGGGGTTGCGTCGCGATGCGCAGGTAGGCGCGCCGACGCGGGACCCTCCTCGACGGGCACGGCGCACTCCGCCAGAAGACAGAGGTCCGGCGAGACGAGCGGCGCCTCCACGTGCGGCTCCAGACCCAAGGAGAGCTCCGCCATCAAGCTCAACGCAGCCCCGCCCTCTCGAAGGGGCGCGCACGCGCACCCCTCCCCCAAGCGCGCCGCCTCGCAGCCACGGGAACGCGCCGCCGAGAAGTCCCCGGCCTCAAACGAACGCAGGCCCTGACCGATGAGCGCGCACCCGCGCCCGAGCAGGTCCCCGTGGCTGACAGCGACCCCGAGGGCCTGGGAGAAAACGTCGGCGCTCACCGGGCGCCCAACGACGAGGTCCGCGACCGCATGACGAGCCGCCTCCCGAGGGCCGAGAGGACCGCCTCGGTCACAGAGCAGGCGCAGCCCGTCCTCCGCGCGCGACCGGCTGCCCCGGGTATCGTGACCGAGGCCGGCCTCCGCAAGGTAGCGGTCCTGGGCGAGCAAGGCGCCCACGACAGACTCGTCGCCCACGGAGCCGAGCCCACGGGACGTGACGCCGAGCGCCCCGGCCAGATCCCCGGCGGCGAGCGCGCGGCGGGACTCCCAGAGGTCCCAGAGGCCGGCCACACACGCGGACGTGGTCAGGGCATCGTCGGGAGGCGCCCCGCAGAACCGCAGGGCACGCACGCCGTCACCGCGAGACAGACCGGTCGCGCCCCCGAGCGCCCCCACCTCGCGCAGCGCCCGAACCGGCTCCCAGCACGGCGAACGGTCCGGCGGCTCGGCCTTGGCGTCCCCCGACAGCACCGCGAGGGCCGCCGCAGCGAGGCCCTGCGGGCTTCGGGCGGCGAGCTCCTCCATCAGAGAGCGACCGCCGGCGTCCCACAGCTCCACCCAACGCCCAGAGAGGACCTTCTCAAGCTCCGGAGCGTCGACGCACCCAGCGGCCACAGCGATGGCCTGGGCCAGCCGCCCTTCCTCCATATGCAGGGAGACCACCTCGCAGGCCAGGTCCGGCCACAGGCGACCGCATAGCTCGGCCACCGGCTCGGGGCACAGCGCACCGCCCACAATCGAGAAGCGGCCGCCCGACCGCTCGACTCCAAGCGCGGGGGCCTCGGCGCAGGTGGACGAGACCAACTCGTGCGAACACGCGAGCCCGAGGCCGCGCAGCTGGCCGAACGTCCCCGTGCCGAGCAGCGCCATCGCTCCCCGCAGGCGCCGCTCCTCGCCGATCAGCGCGCCCTCCACGGCGACGCAGAGCATACGCGCCCGCTGCTCCTGGTAGCGAGGGCCACCGACCCCGCGCCCCTCCCGCATGTCGGCTCGCAACGCCTCGGCCAAGGACACGACCCCGCCGGTCAGCTCTTGAAAGCCCCGCGTCGAGAGGTCGCCGACGCGCCAGTGCTCCACCTCGTCGTAGCGGACGCCCAGCTCGCTGGTGTCCCATGCGGGGTGCTCGCCGAGCGCCTCCACGAGCAGCTCGCCGTCCGGCCCCGTCGCGCACACAGTGGGCACGAGCCGGGCAAGGAGCTCCAGCTCGCAGGCCGCGTCGCGCGCCGTGAACTCCTCGAGCCCCGGCATGTCGTCCACCAGAAGCAGCGTGGGCGCGACGACGCCGGCGAGGCACTCCCTCGCCCGACGCAGGAGCGCGGGCACATCGGCCGCCGGAGCGCCACGCAGCGAGACAAACCGCACCTCGCCGCCCTCCTCGCGCCAAAGCGCGGCCGCGTCCCTCAGCAGGGATGTGGCGCCGGCGCCACGGCAGGCGCAGAGCGTGACCGGGGCACCCGAACGAGCGGCCGAGACGAGCCGAGACGCCAGCCTCCGCCGGCGCACCCGCGGAGGCTCCGCCTGGTAGAGCGCCGAGACCTGCGTCCCCACAAGAGCCGCCCCGTCCTGCCAACCCGCCGCCACGCCCATCTCCGCTCCTTTCTGAAAACGTCCAGAAAGACTGTAGCGCGGATCATTTGGCTTGATCGTTACAACCTTTTCAGCTCTGAGGCTTGCCAGATCTGACCCGTCGTGTTCTCTTTTGTTTCATCAACTAACATAGTATCTATGGCTACATTACTGCCAGTTATCCCGAGTGCATAAACCGACAGCGCCAGATACACCGATGCCACCAGAAGGTGGTTCGGCGAACGGTACCTCCCACACCGTGAGAGCATGGACACAAGTATTTCTGCAATTCTAACCGCTCTGACCGGTGGTTAGAGAACCGTTGCGACTGCCTAGAGGGCCACGGTCTCCCCGAAGGGCGTCCTGAGGTGCCAGGGCACGCCGTCCACCCAGCGGCACGTGTCCGTTCCCTCCACGAGCGGCCGCGCGTACCGCTCGAACTCCGCCGTGACGCCCATGCCGTCATTCGCGATCCACGACCCGGGAAGCTGGCGCACCTCGTTGGCGACCGCGGAGACGTCCGTGACGCCGAGGCGCACCTCGTAGGGAAGGTCGCTCACGCGAGCGAGGCACGACATCCCGCGGCTCCGGCCTTCGAGACCGACGCGCACCGCCAGCGCTCCGAGCGCCTCCGCCTCCTCGCGATCGCGCCCGCTGACCACATGGGCGGCACAGCGCTGGAGCGTGGACAGCTCCACCCCGCGCGCCTTGCAACCGAGCCGCTCGGACACGAGACGCGCCAGAAAGCCGCCGACGCCGGCCTGGGACGCCGCGTGGCCGAACGCGTCCTCCCTCGCGCCCTCCTCCGCATAAAGGGGCTGCCCGTCGAGGCCGCGGGCCCCCTCGCTCACCGCCACCATCACAAAGTCCTGCACGGCCAAGAGGTTCGACACCTTGTCAAGGAACGCATCGAGCGAGACGGGCGCCTCGGGCACGAGCACAATGTCCGGGCCTCGAGACCCCGCCGTCCATGCCAACGAAGATGCCGCGCCGAGCCAGCCCACGTCGCGCCCCATGGTCTCCACCACGAGCACGCTCTTGACCGGGTACACCGAGGCGTCGCACGCGAGCTCGGAGACGCAGGTGGCCACGAACTTGGCCGCGCTGCCGTAGCCGGGCGTGTGGTCCTGGGCCACCAGGTCGTTGTCGATGGTCTTCGGCACGCCCATGAAGCGGATGGCGCTGCCCGCCGCCTCCCCGTAGCGGCCGAGCTTGTCGATGGTGTCCATCGAGTCGTTGCCGCCGATGTACGCCACGACGCCGACGCCCAGGCGGTCGAGAGTGCCGAGCAACGCGTCGTAGACGGCCGGCGCCTCCTCAGGGCTTGGGAGCTTGTACCGACACGACCCGAGGTAGCTGCCGGGCGTGGAGCGGAGCACGTCGAGGCTCCGGTCGTCCGGCACGGCAACGTCCAAGTCCACGACCTCGTCATGGAGCAGACCCTCGATGCCATGGGCCATTCCGAGAACGGGGGCGCCCAGCGCACGAGCGGACCGAACGGCCCCGGCCAGGCTTGCGTTGATGACGGCCGTGGGGCCGCCCGACTGGCCAATCAGCACCTTCTCGATCCGCGCCATCGCGCCTCCTTCGTCTCCCGTCACACGCTCACAAAGCTGCGGCTCCCGTGTCCGGCAGCCGCATCAAAAAAAGGGGTGCCCGAAAGCACCCCTCGAGTCTCGGCTATCGTGCGGCCGGCTGCCAGTCCTTCGTCTTGAGGAAGCCCTCGAGCGCGGCCTTGATCTCCTCCTTGTCGAGGATGTTCTCGACCGTGGCCACGTACACGCCCGCCGGGGCCTCCACCTTGCCGGCCATGTCCGTCTGCGTGAGGATCAGGTCGCCGTGGAAGTCCGGCACCGCGTCGAGCGAGCCGTGCTGGGTGGTGATGGGGAACTCGTTCTCCTTGATCACCTGGTCGGCCTTGACCTTGAGCATCATCGACGAGCCCAGACCCGCCTTGCATGCGACGAGCGCCTTGTACATGAACGGCCTCTTTCTTTGGAAAAAGAACGGACAACTCAAAAGTATAGGAGCGCGCAGCATCGAGGCGCGCGCCCAGCGAGCAAGTCTGCAACAAGTGGTACCGGCTCTGCGGAACTGCAGACAAACTGCAGAGGCGATTGCACCGATGAGGCGTCGGGCGTTTGCATTCGCAAACCTGTGGGGTCGCTTTGGTTTGTGATCGCAACACAAAGACTCGGCGCATGGTTCAGCAGGAGCAAAACCCCAGTTGAACCATTCAATGGCGCAACGGCTTTTGCTTTGCGTTGCGATCGCAACGCAAAGGGAGCGCGCCCGGCACTCCGCGTCGACGCCTCCGCCCCGCGCGGCCCCACCCCCAGCCCAGCGGTCGTTATGTTTTGGCAAGCGGTACGAAACCGAGTGCCACACAAGAAAACATCGGCTCCCCGCCACGAGTCCCCTACCATCCCCAAATACAGCCACAGGGAATGCTTTTGCCAGCTACCGATTGGTGATACGCCCATCGGGTGCCTAATCGCGCCGCCTGCCCTTGGCCACAGACCGATCGAGAGGAGACCCCATGCATCGCCCCGCCGCCACCCCGCTCGCCCGCTTGCTGGGCCTGTTCTGCTGCGCGCTCTGCGCCGTGACCCTGATGGGCTGCAATGCCCAGAAGGCGCCGGACACCCAGGCTCCCGAGACTCAGGCCGAGCAGACAGGCGACTTCAAGTCCTCGGTGATGTTCTGCGGGTCCACCTCGCTCTATCCCATCATCTCGTCGCTGGCCGGCTCCTTCACCGACGAGTACGTGACCTGGGACAAGGCCAACGCCGAGCTGCCCGACAAGGACATCTCCATCTATGTGGCGCCCGGCGGCTCGGGCGTGGGCGTCTCGGCCCTGGAGGACGGCACCTGCGACTTTGGCATGCTGGCCCGGGACCTCAAGGACGAGGAGAAGCAAGCCCTGGGCGACTACAAGGTCTACGAGGTGGCCAAGGACGCGCTCACCGTCTCCGTCAACGCACAGAACCCCATCACGCTGGACGACCTCTCCACCGACACCATCGCCCAGATCTTCTCCGGCGAGCTGTCCACTTGGAACCAGGTGGACCCGAGCCTGCCCGCCGAGCCCATCCAGGTGTTCATCCGCGACCTGTCCGGCGGTGCCTACGAGGTGTTCCAAAAGACCGTGATGGGCGACAAGACCGTGACCGACACCGCCACGCAGTCCGCCTCCATGACCGAACTGGCCACCAACATCGCCAACAACCCCTGGGCCATCGGCTACGCGGGCTTTGGCGCCTACAACAAGGCCAACGCGGACGGCCAGGTGCTGCGCGCGCTCAAGGTGGACGGCGTGGAGCCCACCGAGCAGACCATCGTCTCCGGCGAGTACAAGATCCAGCGCCCGGTGATGTTTGTGGGAAAGGGCGACCCCACGCCGGCCCAACAGGCCTTCATCGACTACGTCTTCTCCCAAACCGGCAAAGAGGTCGTGGAGCAGAACGGCTACATCCCGTCCTTCACGCCGGCCGAGTAGCTCGTGGCCTTGACTGCCGACAAGGTTCCCACCCGGGCCCGGCGCTGCCTTGACTCTGTGCGGGGAGCGCCGGGCCGGCTCGCGTCGCGGGCTGGCGGCTCGCCCGCCGGTCGGCTTCGCGACCGGCTCGCCACTTGGCTGCTGGCATGCCTGGCCCTCTGCGCCTGCCTGCTGTTGGGCTCCGTGGGCCTCACGGTGGCTTGGGAGAGCTGGCCGGTGGTCACAGAAATCGGCTTGGCGCCGTTCTTGCTCGGCACCACCTGGATGCCCGTGGACTTTGGCACGGGAACGTCCTTCGGGATCCTCAACTTTGTGCTGGCCACAATGGCCGTCTCCGCCCTGGGGCTGGCGCTCTCCTTCTGTGTGGCGGCCGGCTGCGCGCTCTTTCTCTCCTGCGGGGCGCGGCCGAGCGTGCGCACGACGCTCACCAGCCTTATCGACCTGCTCGCGGGCGTGCCCTCGGTGGTGTTTGGGTTCGTGGGCCTCGTGGTGGTGGTCAAGGCCTTCATCACGCTGGGCCATCCTTCGGGCCAGTGCGTGCTGGCAGCGGCCGCGGTGTTGGCCGTCATGCTGCTGCCCTACACCACCTCTGCGCTCGCCGAGACCATGGACGCCGTGGGCGCCCAATGCCTGCGCGCCTCCGCCACGCTGGGCGTGGGGCGCTGGCACGCCGCCTACGCCATCGTGCTGCCCTGCGCGCTCCGCCGCATGGGGCCCAGCCTGATGATGGCGTTTGGGCGGGCCATGGGCGAGACCATGGCCGTGATGATGGTGGTCGGCAACGCCAACCTCGCACCGCGCCTGCTGGGCAAAGCCGAGACAATCGCATCGTTGATCACCCTGGAAATGGGCACCGCCCAGGCCGGGAGCCTCCACATGAGCGCGCTCTTTGGAGCCGGGTTCACGCTGATGGCCATCGTGTTCGTGGTGGACGCGTTGGCGCTGGCCGTGGAGCGGCGCGCGGCGCGCCGGACGGCCGCCTCGGACTCCCTGTGGCTGTGGGGGCGCGCGGGCGCGGGGCTGGTCAGAGCCTGGGCGGCGGTGGCGGCCGCGCTGGCCGCCGGCTGCGTGCTGTTCCTCTTTGGATACGTGTTCGTGCAAGGAGCGCCGGTCATGAGCTGGGACTTTGTGACCCAGGCACCGGCCGGGACGGTTCTCGGCACGGAGGGCGGCATCGCACCGGCCATCTGGGGCAGCCTCTGGTTCGTGGGCACTGCGCTCGTGATCGCCGCCCCGCTGGCGCTGGCCTGTGCGCTCGTGACGGTGTTTTGGCTGGACGGCACCCGCGCCGGCCGCGCGGTGGGCCACCTCATGGCCGTGGCCGCCGGCGCGCCCTCCATCGTGTGCGGCCTCTTCGCCTACGCCGCGATCGTGCGCGGGATGGGCCTGGGCCGCTCGGTTCTGGCGGGCGGTGCGGCCTTGGCCATCATGATCTTGCCCTTCATCGAGGTGCGCGCCGAGAAAGCCCTGCGCGACGTCCCTCGAGACCTGCTGCAATCCGGCCTTGCCCTGGGCTGCTCGCGCGTCCACGTGCTGCGCACGCTGGTGGTGCCGGCCTGCACGGGGGAGGTGGTCTCGGCGGTGGCGTTGGGAGGCCTCTACGCACTGGGGGCCACGGCCCCGCTGGTGTTCTGCGGCGGCGTGGCGTTTGCGCCAGCGCCGGCAGGCGTTCTCCAGCCAGCCATGGCATTGCCACTGCACCTGTATCTGATGCTCGCCCAGGGAACCACGGTGCCCCAGGTCTACGCCACGGCGTTCGTGTTGATGGCGCTGGTGTTGGTATGCAACCTGGCCGTCTCGGGCTTTGCCGCAGGAAGGAGGAGGCGATGGTTGCGTCGCTGAGCGTGCAGGGGCTCTGTGCCTGGTACGGTGACCGCCAAACCCTGCGCGACGTTGCGTTTGCCACCCGGCCTGGCCGCGTGCTCGCAGTGCTCGGCCCCTCGGGCTGTGGCAAATCCACGCTACTCGCCTGCATCGACCGCACGTTGGAGCTCACAACCGGCACGCGCTGGACCGGTTCGGTGCGCCTCGGAGAGCAGGACCTCGGCACGCTGGCGGCAGACGACGCGCGAGCGCTCGTGGGCCTTGTGACCCAGCAGCCGTGCCCCTTCCCACTTTCCGTGCTCAGGAACCTGGCCTATGTGCCCCGGTACCGTGGCGTGCGCGGGCGCGCCGGGCTCACTCGCATCGCCGTGGAGGCGCTCCGTCAGGTAGGCCTTTACGACGAGCTGGGCGGGGACCTCAAGCGCAGCGCGCTGACGCTCTCCGGCGGCCAGCAGCAGCGTTTGTGCATCGCGCGGGCGCTCACGGCAGAGCCCCAGGCGCTCCTGCTGGACGAGCCCTGCTCCAGCCTGGACGTGGCGAGCACGGCGAGCGTGGAGGAGACGATCATCGGGCTCAAGGACCGCTGCGCCATCGTGCTGGTGACGCACAACCTGGGTCAGGCCCGGCGCGTGGCCGACGACGTGCTCTGCCTCTCGGCCGGCCGCGTGGCGTGGCAAGGACCCGCCGAGGAGCTGTTCGCCGAGACAGGCCCGGGGGCCGCGGTGCTGGAGGAGCTCTACTCGTGACAGGAGCGGCAGCCCCCTTCTCGCACTCGCCCAGGCTTTGATGCACCCAAGGAGGATCATGATCGCCATCAACATCCCCGGCGGCCAACAGCTGCACCTGGAGCACCTGGTGCTGGACCTCAACGGGACCATCGCCCTCGACGGGCGCCTCCTGCCCGAGGCACGTGAGCGCATGGCCCGTCTCGCCGAGTCCTTGCAGGTCCACGTGCTCACGGCCGACACCCACGGCACCGCCCGGGCCCAGTGCGCGGGCACCGGCGCCCAGGTGCGCACGTTCCCGAGAGGGGCGGCCGAGTCCGAGAAGCTTGCCATTGTCCGCAACTTGGGCGCCGAGTCCTGCTGCTGCATCGGCAACGGGAGGAACGACCGCGCGATGTGCCAAGCGGCGGCCCTATCGGTGGCCGTGGTCGGCCGAGAGGGCGTGTGCGCGGCGTTGCTCCCGTGCGTGGATGTGGGCGTGACCTCCATCACGGACGCGCTGGACCTGCTGCTGGAGCCCCAGCGGCTGGTGGCCACCCTGCGCTGGTGACAGAGCCCGGACCCTTGCCGGCCGATGACAGTCCCATGCCGCAACGCAGCTTCTACTCGCTGCGCAGCGCCTCCACCGGGTCCTTCCTCGCGGCCAAACGAGCCGGTATGAAGCCGGCAACGAACGTGAGCACCACACTGATGCCGATCAGCATCAGCGCGTAGTACCACGGCAGCGTCGCGATGTTCTCCGCCCCGTAGCTGTCGTAGATGATCTGGCTGATCGGCACGTCGAGGGCCACCGTCACCGCCACGCCCAGCACGCCGGAGAGGAGCCCCTCGATGAACGTCTCGGCGTTGAAGATGCGCGTGACGTCCCCCTTGGACGCGCCGATGGCGCGCAGGATGCCGATCTCTTTGGTGCGCTCGAGCACGCTGATCCAGGTGATGATCGCGATCATGATGGAGCTCACCACGAGCGAGATGGACACGAAGGCCACGAGCACCGCCGTGATGATGTCGATGATCTGGGAGACGGACCGCGTCATGATGCCCACGAAGTCCGTGTAGGTGACCCGCTCGTCCTCGGGCGCCTGCGCGTTGTATTCGTCAATGAAGTCCTGGACCTCCTGCTTGCCCTCGAAGTCCACCGGATAGAACGTGATCGCGCTCGGCTGGTCCGGCGTCGCGTAGCCCAGCTCCTCCATCACGGCGTCGTAGGTGTTGGCGCCGCTCTGGGCCCTGCTCATCGAGCTCATCAGCTCTTGTAGCTCGCTGCCGTCGATGCCGGAGCCGATGAGCGCGAGAAGCTCCTCCTGGGAAAGGCCGCTTAGATAGTCCTGCATCAGGGCGGCCGGATCGATGGCGCCGCTCGCCAGCAGCTGCTGCATCAGGGCGCTCATATCGCCGGAGCCCATCATCTGCGCGAGCAGCGCGCTCGTGTCCATCGAGCCCAGGTACTGTTTGAGCAGCTCGTCCGTGTCCAGCGAGCCGAGGTACCGCTTGACCAGCTCGTCAGTGTCCATCGAGCCGAGGAGCTGCTCCATGATCTGGGCCTGGTGCTCCTTGATGTAGCGCTGCACGTAGCTCTCGAGCTGCTCCTGCACGGCGCCGGTCACGGCGTCCACCTGCTCCTGGGTCAGCAGCCCGGACTCGACGATGTCGTCCACCGTGACGTCCTCGCCCGCGGCCACCTTGGCCATGAGGCCGAGCAGCGCCTGCTGCTGCTCGGGCGTCAGTTTGTTCACCGCATCGAGGATGGCCTTCTGCAGCTCCGAGAGGGAGGGGTCGGGAGTGTCGGTGCCGCCCGGCGTGTCCCCACCGCCCGGCGTGTCGGTGCCACCGCCCGGCGTGTCGGTGCCGCCGCCCGGCGTGTCCGTGCCGCCCGGCGTGTCGGTGCCACCGGTGCCAGCGTCCCCGGTGCCTGTTCCTCCGGTGTCAGTTCCCCCGGCGCCGGAGCCCGCACCGCCGGCGTCGCTCGCGCCCGCGCCCGTCTCGTCGTCCACCTGTCGGGCGCCGAACGTGGAGCCCCACGCCAGGTCGGCGGTGAGCCGCGCCGCCCCGTCGCGGGCCACGCCGAGCTGCCTCATCTCCCCGACCTCGCCGGCGCTCGAGAACATGGAGGCCATGTTGCCCATCATGTAGGAGTCGATCGCGGCCAAGTTGCCCGTGTCCGCGGTGAACTCCTTGCCGGTCAGCACGTTGACGTTCGGGCTCCCCAGCTGCGCTTTCACCACGTCCTGCTCGGCGGCGACCTCCATGAGGCGCTCGGTGAGCTTGCCGGTGTACACCACGCCGCCGGTGTAGGAGGCGGCGTCGGTGGCGCGGAGCACGCCCACGATCCTCACCTTCTGGCCGTCCCCCGAGGCCATCTTCTCGTTCATGAAACTCTGGTCGTCGGCCATGTCCACGTAGACGTCGCCGTTCTTCTGGTACAGCTGCGACGGCGAGAAGACCGTGTACTCCTTGCCGAGCATCTCCTCGTAGCCAAAGCTGTGGGTCTCGTCGTCGGTGACCTGCTCGTTGTTCTCGGCCTTCTCCACCATGTCGTTCATCGCGTCGATGTCGAGGTAGCCGAGCACGTAGAGCAGGTAGTCGCTGATCTGGCCGTCCTCGTCCACGACGAGCGCCACCTCGTCCGCCTCCTGGGGCCAGTCGCCGGCCTCAAGGGTGTAGTGGTTCTCGCGGATGGTCTGGCTGTCCGTGAGCTGCCTCCACTGGCAGTTGAGCCCGCCCATGAGCGACATGCCCGTCGAGGCGTAGCCGCCCGACGAGGACGAGAACAGCGACGCCGGCGACACGAGCAGCGCCTCGCCGTCGTTGTCGCGATAGGCCTGCGCATCCACCGTGTAGGAGTAGGTCACGGCCGTCACGTAGGGGTCGATCTTGGCGGAGTGGCTCTCGATGTAGCGCTTGAAGGCGCCGAGGTCGTTTTTGACCATCGCGTCGTCGAGCATGTCGTAGGTGCGGGCCACGAGGTTGTCGGAGGTCACCTTTCCGGGGTCGGGGGCGTCCTCGGGTTTTGCCGCCTCTTCCAGCAGGTCGTCCGAGGAGCCGGAGCCCGAGGACCCGAGCACGTCCGACGCGTACTCGGCGCGCTCCCCAGCGGTGCTCATGTTCACGGTGGTCTGGTCGATCTCGATGGGGTAGTCGCCCATCACGTCGGTCTCGAGCTTCTGGATGTAGTCGTTCATGCCGCTCGACAGAGACAGGATCAACGCGATGCCGATGATGCCGATGGCGCCCGCGAAGGCCGTCAGGAACGCGCGCCCCTTCTTGGTGCGCAGGTTGTTGGCCGAGAGGCCCAGTGCCGCGACGAACGGCAGGTGCGTGTGACGGGGCCGCGGCTCCGGCACGATCTGCGCCAG
This sequence comes from Kribbibacterium absianum, assembly GCF_030067705.1. GTDB lineage: Bacteria > Actinomycetota > Coriobacteriia > Coriobacteriales > Atopobiaceae > Kribbibacterium > Kribbibacterium absianum. The sequence goes on along the minus strand of NZ_JASJEX010000002.1, from coordinate 364,069 downwards.
TTCTGCCTCGGTGAGCGGGTTCGAGTCGCTCACCACCTGGCCGTCGGACAGCTTGACGATGCGCGTCGCGTACCGCTCGGCCAGCTCTGGGTTGTGCGTGACCATGATCACGAGGCGGTCGGACGCGATCTCCTGGAGCAGGTCCATGATCTGCACGGAGGTCTTGGAGTCGAGGGCGCCGGTGGGCTCGTCGGCCAGGATGATGGACGGGTTGTTCACGATGGCGCGGGCGATGGCGACGCGCTGCATCTGGCCGCCGCTCATCATCGTGGGGCGCTTGTTCAGCTGGTCGCCGAGGCCCACCTTCTCGAGGGCCTCCGTCGCGCGGGCCCTGCGCTCGGACGCCGGCACGCCGGACAACGTGAGCGCCATCTCGACGTTCGCGAGCACCGACTGGTGCGGGATCAGGTTGTAGCTCTGGAACACGAAGCCGATCTCGTGGTTGCGGTAGGCGTCCCAGTCCGCGTCCGAGTAGTCCTTGGTGGACTGGCCGTTCACCTTGAGGTCGCCCGAGGTGTAGCGGTCGAGGCCGTCCACGATGTTGAGCAGCGTGGTCTTGCCGCAGCCCGACTGGCCGAGGATCGCGACGAACTCGCTGTCGCGGAACGTAAGCGACACCCCGTTGAGAGCGGTGACCGTGCCACCGCCGACCGGATACTCCTTGACGATATCCGTGAGCTGCAGCATGAGGGGGCCTCCTTTAAGGTCCGTTGGCGCGAGCCGGTGGCACAGGATACCATGGATTCAGTTTGTCCATCGTCGAGCGCGGCTCAAGCTGAAACGAGGGTACCCCGCACCGACGCCTCCACCCTCTCGCCACAAAAACGGGGGACTCTCGTCCCCCGCTCACCGGACCGGTCTTCGATCGCTGCCGCCGCGCCACTCCTCCGAGAGGAGCTCGGCCGCCCGTGGCTGCTCGTGGCGGAAGTCGGCGATCTCGTCGGCCGCGACCGCTGCGCCCATGTGGATGACCGTGGCCTCGGGCTGCTCGACGTCGGGCACCTCCAGGTCCGGCACGCCGCCGCGGGCCGGACGGCGAGACTTGACGGAGCGCGGCGAGCGCAGGCCGTTGAGGAAGCGCTCCAGACGGTCCACCGTCTCGACGTTGATGGAGTAGTGGGTCCACTTGCCCCTGCGCTTCACATTGACGAGACCGGCCGACACAAGCACCTTCATATGGTGGGACAGAGTGGATTGCGCGATGTCCAGGCGGTCGAGCAGGGCGCTCGCCGTCACCCCTGGATGCCGAGCGATGAACCGAACGATGTCGACCCTGTTCTCGTCTGCCAGGGCCTTGAAGATGGCGGCGCAGCCGATGCTCTTCATGGAGACCTCACCCGCCTATTTTGACAACTGCCCCTATGTTATGCACTTTGGGCTGATTTGTGAAGGGTCGGTCTTCAAGAAAGTCCCAATCATCTTAAAGTGCGCCTTTTGTCACTTTGACCTGCAAAACGCTTCGGGATGCCCCGCGAACGCTTTCGTTTAAGCGCGAAGGGATAAACGTTCCCGGAATGGTCGCATCCTGCTCGCCCGGGCGACGGGGAGCCGACTTCGACACACCGACGGGCGCCACCCGCCCCAGCGGGTCAAAGACAGAGGCTGACCTGCGGTTTAGCTTCGATTGCCGTCGATGAATAGGTGAAAACCGTTCACAGGACGAGATAGTTTTTTCCCGGTTTGGCGCCGAACGGTCCCCGCAACCGGTTGCACAAACGCCCAGATGATCCACGACAGTACGGCGAACGTCGGTATGTTCAGTATCCGTTCAAGATTCGCCGACCGTGATTTGTGATTTGAAGTGCTTCGATTCCTATGAATCTGCACCGGAGGAGCGAATCGGCATCAGGATTCCTTCAAGACGCTCAACCTATTGCCCATTCTTCAGGATGCTTGATGCATTCTAACCTATTTTTTATGCACCCAGTAGCACAATGAGGACAGCCTAGGAGGCATTGGAGAGGATGTCCTGCGCCGAGTAGGTCGCGATGACACCGCCGGCCGGGTCCTTGAAGGTGACCGTGCAGTCGAGGTCGCTCACACCGGCGATGGTCTGGTGGAGGCAGCAGACGTAGATCGCCGTGTTGGCGGCATTGTCGCCCGCGTCACCGAGGCTGCCGCCCGAGGAGCAGGTGAACGTGACCTCGGTGAGGTCCTCGTTGTAGCTCACGTGGGTGATGCGCGAGTAGCCCTTGGCGCCGGGGATCGCATCGAGGACCTGCTCGGTGGCGGAGAGGTCGTCGGCCACAAACCGCTCGTAGCCGGCGTCGGTCATGGAGACCGTGTAGGAGCCGTCAGCGTTGCGCTCGATGTCCTGGGCGCCGTAGTTCTCGAGCACCTCCTCGCAGGCGGAGGCGGCCTTGTTGCCAAAGAACGCAGCGGGAACGGTGAAGCGGCGCCCGGTGGTGGTCTCGCCGGAGGTCGTTGCCGCGCCCGAACCACCGGCCGTGGCGTCGCAGCCCACGAGCACAGAGGCCGGGGCACAGACGAGCAGGGCGGTCAGGGCGAAGGTCACGGCGCGGCGGGCCATAGCGGGCTCCTTGGGAAAGCTAGTTGCAAAACAGCATGCAGCATGGTACCGGACATACCGACCTTCTACGGGTAGGAAGCACCCGTGGCACACGCACGGCCCATAGCAGCAGGGAACGGGAGCGACGACCGTCCCGGCGCCCAGTGAGGAAGAGACCCATGGCCAACATGCTCGACTACTTGGATTGGTTCGGCGACGTGCCCCTGGATCAGGTGCCCTTCAACGAGGTGGACAACGCGATCCTCGCCCAGCTGTCCTACGTGGCCTTCGAGGGCGTCGTGCCCTGGGCCACCGAGGACACCTGGGTCACGATGGCCGAGGCAGCCGAGGAGTTCCGCAAGCTCCACGGCAAGGGCACCATCTACGGGCATGCCGGCGTCATCTCGCCGCTCACGTCGCTGCTGCCCCAGAAGCTGGCCGAAGGACGGCGCTTCTCGGGCGCGCTCGTGGGGCGCCTCCACTCCCGCACGGACGTGGCGGAGTCCGAGCAGCTCGCCGTGTTCCAGGTGCGGCTCTCGGACGGCTCCACGTACGTGACGTTCCGCGGCACGGACGACACGATCGTGGGCTGGCGCGAGGACTTCGAGATGACCTACGGCACCGTGACCTCCCAGCGGGACGCCGTCACGTACCTGAACGTGACCTGCGCAGACATCCCGGCCCCCATCATGGTGGGCGGCCACTCCAAGGGCGGCAACCTGGCCGTGTACGCGGCGGCCCTCTGCGACCAGGCCGTGCGCGACAAGATCTCCGTGGTCTGGAACGACGACGGCCCCGGCTTCGACGAGGGCGTGCTGCCGGCGAGCGCGCTCGACCGCATCCGCGACCGCGTGCGCACCTATGTGCCGGCGTTCGACGTGGTGGGACAGCTGCTCGACGTGCTGGAGCCCACGAAGATCGTCCTCTCGAGCGACCAGGGCGTGATGCAGCACAGCGCGATGGGCTGGCAGGTGCGGGGCACCGAGTTCGTCGGCGTGGAGCCGCAGGAGCTCCTGCCGAGCGCCCGGAAGGTCAACGCGGCCTTCGACCAGTGGCTGGGCTCGGCGAACCAGGAGAAGCGGCGCGAGTTGTTCGGCGAGTTCTTCGACTGCCTGGAGGCGGCCGGGGTGCGGACGCTCTCCGACCTCTTGTCCGGTGACCCCTCGGTGGTCACGAGCGTCGTGAGCCAGATGGCCGATGCCGACCCGGCCATGCGGGACTACGTGATCGGCCTGCTCATGGAGCTGGCGAGCATCACGTTGCAGGACTCGGCCGCGCAACTGGCCGAGACAGCGGGCGCCGCGGTTCAGGACTTCGTGGCGCCGGCGCCGGCCCTTGACCCCGAAACGCCGCTGTCCGCCGAGGAGATGGCACGGTACCGCAGGACCGAGACGCGCCGGAGGCGCTTCTCGTCGCTGGCGCGCCTGCTCGGCCTGACGACCCAAGGGCTGCAGGCGGTGCTCGCCGTGGCGGGCGGGGCGACCCTCATCGGGGTGCTGGCGCTGTGGTTCTCAGACAGAAGCGAGGACTGACCGTGGGCAAGAAAGCCAAGAAGGCCAAGAAGCGCGAGAAACGCGCGCGGAAGAAGCTTCTCAAGAAGCTCCGCGCCGAGCTGGGGAAGAAGCGCGAGAAGAAGCTCCGGAAGGCCTGGAAGAAGACGAGGAAGCACGCGATGGACCACCTGACCTCCGAACAGGAGAAGCTGCTCAAGGGCCTGACGTGCGACGGGTGCGGCCATCACTGCCCGCTCACGTCGCCCCGCTGCAAGAACGGCCGGCGCCGGGCCGCCGAGGTGCTGGCCGGCGCTCCGGCGGTCCGCGAGCGCGTGGTGTACGACACCTTCGAGGAGTACCTCGCGGCGCAAGCGACCAAGAAGCACTAGCGCCGGGCCGCAAGCCCTCCGGCGCGCCAGCCTGAAGGGACGCTTTTCGGGGAGGTCGCTGTTTGCGGGTATGAAGGGGACATTCGACCCGCGAAGACCCTGGAGACCCCATGGCTGACGAACCCACGACAGGCGCCACCGACCCCCAGCAGGGCGCGGCCCCCACCGCAGAGGAGCAGCGCGCCGCGCTGGACAAGCGAATCGAGCAGGTGCACGCCGAGGAGCAGCGGCTCCTGGCCGAGCGCCGCGCCCTCAACAAGCAGCTCCGCGCCCAAGGGCACGACGAGATCGCCGACCTCATCTCAGGCCCCGTGGTGCCCGATGAGCCCACCCCCGCACCGGCTCCCGAACCGGCGCCGAAGCACGCGGCACCCCTCATCGCCACGGCCACGCCCAGCGCCCAGCAGGTGGCCAAGGCCGGCAAGGGCATCCTCCGCAAGAACGGCGAGCACATCTCCCCGAACTTCGTGTCGCTCCTCGGCCACACCGTGACCCGCACGACGGCCACCTATGCGGTGCTCTGCGCCGTGGCCGGCGCGTTCATGGTGCCGCTGTTCATCTCGCTCGCCGTGCAGGCGGGGACGGACATCTCCGATGGCGGCAACACGGGCAACCTCTTTGTGACCCTCGTGGTCTTCGCGGTGGAGTGCCTCTTGCTCTTCGGCCTCTGCGCCGGGTTCCCGATCCTTGCGCTCCGCATGGTGCGCGGGGAGGACAAGGGGCGCCTGCACCTGGTCGAGGTCATGGTCGTGGAGGTCTCCGGCGTCATCCTCTGCCACCTGATGGTCTTCGGCATGACGAGCACGCTGGTGATCTACGGGCTCGTCTCCGCGCTCCTCATCGCGCTCCACAGCTACTGGGACCCGGAGCTGGCCCTCGAGCGCGCCAACCGCAAGACGGACACCGAGTCGCTCCGGGACATGATCCGCAGCACGTCCGACGAGCGCACCGTGGTCCCGGGCAAGCGCTCGGGCAAGGGCTACATCACGCTCAACTTCTTCAACATCTTTTGGATCTTCACCATCGCGTCGGTGCTCGGCCTCATCGTGGAGACCGTCACGCACCTCGTGATCTTCCACGCCTACCAGGACCGCGCCGGCATGCTGTGGGGGCCCCTGTCGCCCATCTACGGCTTCGGCGCCCTGTTGATGACCATCGCGCTCAACCGGTTCCACGACAAGCCGTGGTGGTTCATCTTCCTTGTGAGTGCGGTGATCGGCGGGGCGTTCGAGTTCTTCACCAGCTGGTTCTTGCAGACGGCCTTCGGCATCACGGCCTGGGACTACTCGGGCACGTTCCTCAACATCGACGGCCGCACGAACTTCATGTACATGTGCTGCTGGGGCGCGCTCGGCCTCGTGTGGGTCAAGCTCTTCCTGCCGGTCATGCTGTGGTTCGTCAAGAAGATCCCGTGGGGCTGGCGCTACACGCTGACCACCATCTGCGCGATCCTCATGATCTTTGACGGCGCGGCCACGCTCGTCGCCATCGACTGCTGGTACCTGCGCGAGGCGGGCGTGCCCGAGACCACGCCCATCGAGAAGTTCTGCGCGGTCCACTACGACAACTCGTACATGGAGGACCGCTTCCAGACGATGTCGATGGACGTGAAGAGCACCGCCCGCACGAAGTAGGCGCGGGCATGACGAGGCTGTAAGGCGGCGGTAAGGGGTCCGTCGCCCTTCCCGGGCCCCCGGAGCCCATCCTATTGGCATCGGCAGCCAAGAGGATCGGAGCGCCCATGAGCCACATCCAGACCCCCGTCTACGTTTCCTACGAGAAGGTCTCCCGCGCCGGCATCGCCCGGGCGTGCTCCAACGAGTTCCCGTCGCCGAGGCCGTGGGAGGCGCCGCCGCGGCGCCGGTGGCCGTTCGTGGTGCTCGCGCTCGTGGTCGTCGCGGCGGTGCTTTTCACCTGGGGGCTCGCGCACGCGAGCTCGGCCGTCGCGGCCCCCTACCTGAGCGACTCCCCCTCCACGTGGCGCGCGGGTCACGTGCCGGCGCTCTACCAGACGGACCCCCAGTGGGCCGACGAGCCCTACGCCGGCGCGACCATCGGGTCCTCCGGCTGCGGGCCCACCTGCCTCGCGGCGGTCGCGATCGCGCTGACGGGCAACGAGTCGCTGACGCCCCCGGTGGTCGCGGCCTACAGCGAGGGCAACGGCCACGTGGACGACGGCCTCACGGCCTGGACGCTGATGACGGACGGGGCGCGGGGGCTGGGACTGGACGGCCGTGAAGAGCCGGCCACCGTCGAGGCGGTCACGGGAGCGCTCGAGGCCGGCCGGCCGGTCATCGCGTCCATGGGCCCAGGGGACTTCACGAGCACGGGGCACTTCATCGTGCTCACGTCTCTGGGCACCGACGGCACCGTGCACGTGATGGACCCGAACTCGCAGCCGCGCACGCGGCAGGGCTGGGACCTCGCACAGGTGCTCGGCCAGGCGCGGGGGCTGTGGTCCTTCTCGGCGGCGTAGGGCTACGCGTCGGCGAGCTCCGTGGGCCAGACGCAGCCCTCGGGTATCGTCGCGTTGCCCGACGCGATGTCGCTCGGGATCGAGGGGTCGCTCGCCAGCAGCTCGTCGATGGTCACGAGCTGGTAGCCGTCCGCCTGCAGGGCCTCGATGATCTGGGGCAGCGCCTGGACGTCCTGGTCGCGGTTGCCGCCGCCGTCGTGCATCAGGATGATGGGCCCGGAGCTGAGGTTGGCGAGGGAGTTCTTCACGATGGTGTCGACGCCCGGCAGCTTCCAGTCGAGGCTGTCCTGGGTCCAGAGGATCGAGGCGCTCAGCTTGCCGCCGGAGTTGAGCCAGGCCCGCTCGTTGAACTCGCCGTAGGGCGGGCGGATCACGGTGGTCGAGACGCCCGTTGCGTCCTTGATCTTCGTGAAGGTGCCCGTGAGCTCCGACTGGAGGTCCTCGGCCGTCAGCTTGGGCAGCTCCGAGTGGGTCTCGGTGTGGCTCGCGATCTGGCACCCGGCGTCGACGATGGCCTTGGCCTGCTCCGGGTAGTTGCTGATGTTCTCACCAAGGCAGAAGAACGTGGCCTTGGCGCCGTGCTGGGCCAGGATGTCCAGGTACTTCTGGGTGTAGGCGGAGGGGCCGTCGTCAAAGGTGAGGGCCGCGAGCTTCTTGCCGTCCGCAGGGGTGGGGTTGGCCAGGGTGATGACGCAGTCCTGCACCTCCTGCGTCATCGTGCCGGCGTCCGTCTCGCCGGAGATGGTACCGGTCTTGAACTCCTGAACCCCCGGCTTGCCCCACTGGCTCACGTAGGCCACCGCGCCCCAGGCGCCCTCCATCAGCAGCTTGGGCTGAACCTCCTTCGTCTCGGAGGTGTAGGGCTCCGTCAGGTCCGTGCCGTCGCCGATGGTGAGGTTCTCGCCGCCCTCCACCTTGAGCGCGGCCGCCTGGTCCTGTGTGAGGTCGGCGTCCCCGTTCTTCACCGAGTAGGGGTTGCCCTTCCCCTCTTCGAGCAGCGTCCCCGTCACGCTCACGAGGTTGCCCGGCTTGGGGGCGATGCCCTTGGCCTCGATGATCTGCTCGATGGTGCTACCCACCTTGACGGAGGCCTCCCCGCCGTTGAGCGTGATCGTCACGCTGCGGTTGAACCACGCGAAGGCCCAGATGCCGGCGATGACGAGCACGACGGCGAGCAGGATGAGCAGCGCCTTGCGGGTGGTGCCCCGCTTGCGGCGGCGCTCCTCGTCTTTGTCCCAGACGGGCCTCGGGCCCTGAGTCACGCGGCCGAGGCTCGCGCCGGTCTCGAGGTATGGGTTCTTGACGGGGGCGCGATAGCCGGCCTGCACGGTGCTGGCCGGATGCTCCTTCCCGTGGGACGTCCGCGCCTCCGCCGGCGCTTCGCTCGCGGGCGCGGGGCCCGGGTTCTCAGAGACGGCCTCAGGGTCCGGCAGGTCGAGGTGCCGCACGCGACCCTGATGGGGCGTCGTTCCGGCCCCCCGCTGACCCGACATCAGGGGGTTGATCCCCGCCGGCGCGGATCCCGGGGCGCCGCTCCCATGGCGCGCATGCGCCGGCGGCGCGTCATGGCGCCGGGACGCATGCCGTGAGACGTGGCCCGTGGCTCGCTTGTCTGAACCGCTCCTCATGAAAACCCCCGTCAGGCCCCGAAGGGCCGGTCGTGCGTTTGAGCTATTTGCTCGCCTCTTTGAATTCTTTCATGAACGCGCCGAACATCCCCTTGGTCTTGCCCAATTGGCGGCCGACGGCCTTGGTGGCCGCGTCCACGGTGGACTCCTTGGGCTTGGCAGGCTCCTGCGGCTCGCCGGCCTTCTTCTCGATGTCGCTCTCGTAGGAGCCGCTCGGCACGTAGAGGGGCGGCTCCGTGTCCTGGCCGTCCGGCTCAGGCTTGTGCGCGTCGCCTTCCGGGACGGGCATCTCGCAGGGGTCGTCGTCGGCCATGGCCTCCTGGACCGCGTTCCGGGCGTGGCCGATCGCACGGCCGAGCGCGAAGCTGCCCTTGTCGACGGCCTCCCCCACCACCTTGCCGGTCTTCTCGCCGGCCTCCTTGGCCTTGACCTGGGCCTTGCCCACCGCCGTGCCCGCCGCGCCCATGATGCCGCCGGTGAGTTGGAGGTCCTTGGCCTCGTTCTTCACGACCATGGCGCCCGCGCGGTACCCCAGCACGAGGTCGCCCGGGATGGGGACCGAGCCCACGAGCGACTGGCTCATGCCGCTGTCCACGGAGTTCACCTGGCGCAGCTCGCCGGTGGTGCCGTCGAACTCGATGTCCACCACGTAGCCGAGCGGGTCGCCCTTCTCGGTGACGACGTCCATGCCGTCCCAGATGAGACACCGGTCCAGGTCGATGCCGAGGCGCTTGGCGGCCGCGCCGTCGAACGCGTCGTCGCCCTGGACGATCACGCCGTTCTCGTACTCGAAGATGCGGTCGAGCGCGACGAACTGGTCCTCGCGCTTGACCATGCCGGCCACATCGGGCCGCTTGACCATCGCCCCGACCACGCGACGGCCGTCGGGCGAGAAGACCAAGTGGTGCAGGCGGCCGAGCCGCTTGGGCTTGGGCTCCTCGGTGGCATCGGCCTTTCTATGGCGCGGCACGTACGTGCGGGCGTTGCCGAGCTGCTCCCACGTGGCCATGACGGCCCCTCCTCCTCGAATGCGGTCACTCGCGCCATGCTAACCCAAACCCATCGATGCGCGAGTGGCCGCGAGCGACCCCCAGCATGCGCTGAAGGCCGCTCACAACACCATCACAACTTTAAGAAAGTCCCGCAACCCGCGGGGACCGTCCGTCGGGCCGCTAGGCCTCGGTCGGAGCCTCCACGTGCACGTCCGTCGCCGGCTTCTCGGCAGGGGCGGCCTTCTCGGCAGCCTCGGGAGCGACGGAGTCCAGCGTCTCCTGCACGGCGCCGGCGGCCTGGTTCACGGAGTCGGACAGCGTGGAGCGGAGCTGGTCCATGCGCTCGCGGGCCAGGTCCACCTTGGCGCGGAGCTCGTCGGTCTTGGCGTTGACGACGGGCGACACGTCGTTGAGCTTCGCGGAGACCTGGCTGGCGCCCTTCTCGTAGGCGTCGACGGCCTTGTCCCACGCGTCGTTCACGGAGTCGGCGGCCATCGCACGGGTCTCCTCGCCGCTGCGCGGCGCCATCAGAATGCCGGCCACGGCGCCGATGCCCGCGCCGATCACAGCGCCGAACAGGAAGCCCAGTCCGCTTATGCCCTTGCTCATCAGATCCTCCTCGGTAACGGCGGCGCGCCTGCGTCGCAACTGCGCCGGAGCGCTTTTCGAAGTCGCATGTGCTTCCGCGACTGTATACCCACTCTTCAGTATCGATGTGAGCCGCTACATGCGGCGGGTGGGAGGCACAAACGCCATCGAATCGTCCAGAGACGGGCCCTCGTCGACGACCACCTCGGCCTCCTGCGCGTCCACGGGCGGCTCGGGTGCGGCCTCGGGCTCGTCCACCTCGACCTCGTCGGCCTCGACCGGCTGCTCGGCCTCGACGGCCGCCTCTTGCCACTCGGCCTCGCTCGGGAGGCCCGGCTCTGCGGCGGGCACGGCCTCGTCGCCCTCCATGCCGAAGCTCGCGGACGTGAGCTGCGCGATGCCCTCGACGATGGCGTCAACGTTGGGCGCCAGCTCGGGGTCGGCGCCGGAGAAGGCCCATTCGACGATGAACACGGCCGAGGAGAGCGCGGCGGCCACGAGGACGTCGTCCGGGCACGCGAACTCCACCTCGAAGGTGCGCTCCGAGACGTGCCGCGTGCGGCCACAAGTGATGTCGCCCGCCATGCCGGTGCGCGCGAGCAGCTCCACCGCGACGTGCTCCATCAGGTGCGGGAGCTCGGTGTCGCCCATGACGTCCTGGAACTTCTCGGAGGCGTCGCCGAGGCAGACCTGCTCGGCGATGGACGGCATGAGCCAGTAGATGCGGGCGGTGGCCTCGACGTTCTCGCTCGTCATGAGCGGGGCGCCCTCCACCACGTCCACCGTGGCGGTGAAGCTGGTGGGTCCGACGGTGACCTTCTTGATGTCGAGCACCTGAGCCATGGGGCGTCTCCTCGCTCGCGTTTGTTCGTCTTGTGTGATGCTACCAAAGGGCGCCGAGGCACCCGGATGCCGCCCCTCGTTTCCACGGGACCTGCTGCAGCCAACCGCAGGACGGTTTGGGACAGTTTAAAGAGACAGGATCGTCTCACGCAGCGGCGGTGAGACAGTTTGAAGAGACGAGATCGTCTCACTGCGACCATGAGACAGTCTTGTCTCTTTAGAGTGTCTCACGGGCATGAAAAAGCGCCCGACACGGGTGCCGGGCGCTCGCAGGGGCACGCGCCCCCGTATAGACAATGGATCACAGGTACTTGGCCAGCTCCTGCGCGAGCTTCGCGCGCGGCTGGGCGCCCACCATCGTGTGGGCCGGCTTGCCGCCCTTGAAGAGGATCAGCGTGGGGATGCTCATGACCTGGTAGCGGATGGCCAGGTCCTGGTTCTCCTCGACGTTGCACTTGCAGACCTCGAGCACGTCGGCCATCTCGCCGGCAAGCTCGTCGACGATCGGCGACATCAAGCGGCAGGGGCCGCACCAGCTGGCCCAGAAGTCCACGAGGACGGGCTTGTCGGCGTTGTTGATGGTCTCATCAAAGTTAGATGCGTTAAGTTCCTTCACCGCCATGGAATACCTCCACTGTGCGGGGCGACGCTCGTGGCCGCCCGGTTCTGTCGTTGGATCAGGTATACCCGTAGAATGGATTTCATGGCGCTGGGCGGCATTCTGAAAGAATTCTTCCGGCGCCCCACATATTCCGAGCACGGGACTCCCTTCCGTGCCGTAGAGAGGGGGAGCCGTGCCAGGACGCGAGGAAGAGAAGCGCACCGCCTATGTGGCCAAGGCGACGGCCGAGATGAACGCGCTCGCAGCGGCCGGCGCGCGCATGGCCGGGAACGCCTTCGCGACGGTGCTCTTCCTCAAGGGCGAGCCCAACGAGGCCGAACGGAACGGCGCCGCTCCCCTGTCCGGGCGTGACGGAGACGGACTGCGGGCGTCGCTGGAGCAGCTGGGCTACGCACCCGAGGACTGGTGCGCGCTGCTGACGGTGGACGTCCACGGCGCCCCGTTGTCGCCGGACGTGCTGAGGCGCGCGGTGTCGTCGCTGGCGCCGAGCACGCTGATCCCCGTCGATGCGGCCGCGACCCGCGCGCTGCAAGAGGCCTACGCGCCGGAACTGGTTGCCTTTGAGGACCTGGACGCAGCGCTGTTGGAGCCGGGGCGGCTCGTGGAGCTGCTCGGCATGAGGACGTGCAGCCTGGGCGGCTTCGAGGCGGCGCTGGATGACCCGGCCGAGAAACGCGTGATGTGGGAGCGGCTGAAGAAGCTGAGGCCACTGAGCGCTCCGTACTAGCCGCGCATGTGCGTGCATTCGGGGACTGCCCCCGAATGCACGCGGTGCCCCGGACGCTTCGGAGAGAGCCGTTTGTCCACGCGGCCTGGCGCCGGGCATGGACAAACGGCTCTCGCAAATGTCCGCCGCCGGGGCTAGGCCTGTGGCAGCCCCTCTCGCGTCGGAGTGCAGGTGCCCTTAGGCTGGAACGCGGCCGCGTGCGAGACAACCTCGATCGCACAGGCCACCAGCGCCATCACGGCAGCGACGAGGAACATCGGGGTGTAGAGGCTCGTGCCGGTGACCTCCTGCAAGAAGGAGACAAAGTAGCTGGCCACGGCGTAGCCCAGGCACATGACGGCGGTCATCACGGCGATGCCAAAGTCCACACGGTCGGACGAGCAGTGCTCCGGCACGATGCCGTAGCTGTAGGACGCGCAGACGCCCATGCCCACACCCAGCAGGAAGTAGCCCACGTAGGCAACAGCCGCGCCCGGCGCCACGGCAAGCAGCAGGAACACGACGGCGCACAGGCCATAGGCGGCCACGGCGACCCAGCGGTGCATCCTCTCGTAGACCTTGCCATAGCCCAGGCAGAAAACGAACGAGCCGACGGTGCCCACAGAGCCCAGGTAGCCGGCCATGGTCTCGTTGCCGATGCCGTTCTCGATCACGTAGGAGGACACGTAGTAGGAAGCGATGGCGTAGCCCACGGAGAACACGATCACAGCGATGGCAGCGAGCCAGAAGGCGCCGGAGACCATGCCGGTCGGGCCGGATACGCCCTCCTCCGCCATTTCCTCGTCCCGCAGCGTGGGAACGAACACCGCAAACATGACCGTCATGGCCGCTGCGGCGATGAAGATCCAGAACACGTGTGACCAGCCCAGCAGGGCCAAGTTGCCGGCCAGGGCGGAGATACCGGCGCCAATCAAGGCCTGCCCAGCGTTGTACCAGCCCATGACCTTGTTGTACTCGCCCTCGTCGGTGAACGCCTGGGCCAGCACGGAGACGCCAGCCACGTTGACGAGCGCGATGCCCACGCCAAACAGGAAGCGCATGAACGTCATGAACTCGATGGCGGGGACAATGGCGCCGAACAGGCCACCCACCGTGAAGCACACGCCACCGAGCAGCAGCACGCCCTTGGTGGACATGCGCGTCAGCAACGCGGCCGCAGCAAACGAGAAGACGACCTGCACCCACTGGGGCATGGCCACCCAGGTGTCCACCCAGCCAGTCTGATCACCAAAGAGCGAGTAGAGGCCGTCGACGATGGGATACACGGCGTAGTCGCCCATGACGGCTACGTTGGAGATGATGATTGCGGCGATGAGCAGCGTCTTTTGCATCTTGGAGAGCTGCATTGCGAGACCTCCTTCGGGAGGGATGGGATGGGACGTGTCGGGGGCCAACACGTCCGTAGCTGAACGATTCGTGGGATCGCGCTCCTATGCGACGACGTAGCTCAGGAACTGCTTGGGCGCCCCGTGTGGGCTCGTGTTGACGCGACCCGACTCGTCGCCGCACTCGACGTAGTACTCGACCGTGGTGCCCGCCGGCTGCGCAGGAATGTCGGCCGCATACTGGTCATGGGCGCTCCCCGGCTTGAGCGGCACAGCCTGAAACTCGCCACCGGACACACGCCAGCAGAGGTTGGTCTTCTCGGCCACGAGCGGACGAGCGCTGTAGGCATGGATGTTCGCGACGACCGTGACGGGGCCCTCGGCACCGGGCGTGCCAACGGGCCCGGGCACGTCCACATGCAGCATCTGGGGATCCCAAATGGCGCGAGTGCGACAGTGGAGCACATCGCCCGGGTCCCAGCCCACCTCGCCGTACAGGCCGTCCGGGTTATAGGCAAACGGCTCGTCGGCCACCTCGAACGTGAAGCCTTGCACGTCATAGCCGGGCATCGCATCGCGCCACTGCTGCAGCGCCCGCTCGTCCTCCGGGATGCCGTACATCGGCACGTAGACGCAATCGTTGAGGATCAGGGAGTTGACGTACGCGGCGATGCCCTCCCCCGAGCGAACGACGCCCGAATCAACCGGAACCACTTCCCAGGGATCGCCGTACGAGTTGGTGCAGCGAGGGATCTCGTTCTCGACGATGTCCTGGTAGACGGGGTAAAGCTCATGGTCCTTGGGGGGACGCACCACCAGGAGCCTGCGCTCGTCGAGCGGCTTCAGGAAGCAGTCCACATGGTTGAGCGAGAAGTGCTCGTAATCCGAGAGCACGATGTAGTTGGTCATGCCGGTGGCCTTGGCCACGTTGGTGAAGTAGGCCTCGGGCGACTGGCCCTGGAAGCGGTTCTCGGCTATGAGGACCTCGGTGGAGAGAATGGTGTTAACGCCGTCGTTGAGCACGTTGCCACCGGTGAAAGCGAAGGGCGCCTTGATATAGCCCAGACGGAGCTGGCGCGCGATGGCCTCGGCGGCGAGGTCGTCGGAAGTGTCGCCCTCGAACTGGCTGAGCGGGGTCCTCTCCTCGCCCCAAGGAGCGCAGAAGAGCTCGGGCTCGTGCTCTGTGCCACAGAACGGCGTGGACAGCACGTAGCGCGGGCCGATGACGTAGTAGTTCCCGTCCTCGTCGAAGAGGGGCTGCGGGCCCCAATCGCGCGGCCACGTGGAATCGTCGCCCTTGGGCACGATGAGGTAGCTCACGTTTTCGAGGTTGGCGCCCATCTGGGAGAGCGTCTCGGCGGCCTCGGCGGTCGCGTCCTCATCGGCGCACAGGAAGTGGACGTTGGTGTCATTGGTGAGCTTGACGAGCAGGGCCTGGGGCAGCGACGCGGGCCATGCGACAAGAACGCCGACGGCGGGCTCCCACTCAGCGGCCATGCGCTTCTTCATGGTTTCCTCCTTCATGTGCATTTAGGGACTGTCCCTAAATGCACGTTGTGAGATTGATGGGCTAGTAGGCCAGGGTCTCCGCCAGGGCGGCCTCGACGCGGCCGGTGTGGTACGCGACCAGCGGCGCGGGCGGCTCGCCGTCGTACATCACGCAGGCGCAGATGCCCTTCTGGGCGTGGAGGCGGTTCTCGGCCTCCTCGAAGAGCAGGGAGTGCGGACCATCCCAGACCTCGGTGGTGATCTCCTCGTCGCGATTGCCGGGCATGCAGTGCATGACGCCCACCGTGGGCTTGGCCTTGGCCACCAGCTCGGCGTTGATCTGGTACTTGGGGTACAGCACGTCCCAGCGCACGGCCCGGAGCTCTTCGTCCGAAAGGCCCGTGTGCTCGGCCATGCCCTTGAAGGTGAAGACCTCTCCCACCAGGAAGTCCGCCTCGGCGATGTGCTCGTCCGGGTCGTCCGTCACGACCAACTGAGCGCCGGAACCGTTGAGCTCCGCCAGACGCTCGAACGTCGCGACGTCCTCGGCCGTCGGCTGCAGCGACTCCGGCGAGCAGGCAATGTAGCGCATGCCGAGAATCGCGCAGATGTTCATCAGCGAGCGCTGAACCGGCACGCAGGCGAACTGCGAGTCGTTGTTGTTGTCGCCCATGAACATCACGGTCATGTCCTCAAAGGGCACACCCGGCAGGTGCTCCTGCATCGTGAAGACGTCCGCGATGACCTGGCTCGGGTGGTAGCTCATGCCGCCGCCGTCAATCACGGGGCAATAGGAGAACTTCGCGAACTCGCGGGTCACGGCGTCGTCCTCGGCGCGGATCAGAATGGCGTCGCACATGCGGGAGAGCACCTCGGCGGTGTCGCGCATGGACTCGTTGCCATCGCCCACATGCATGGTCTTGGGCGTCAGGAACTCCGCGTGGCCGCCCAGCTGGGCCATGGCCGCTTCGAAGGACACGCGGGTGCGGAGGCTGCTCTCGAAGAACATCATGCCGAGCACCTTGCCCGAGAGGATCTGCGGGCGCACGCCCTGGCGGTGGGCCTCCTTGAGCAGGCGCGTCACCTCGAGGACGCGCAGCACCTCCTCGCGGGTGTGGTCCTTCCAGTCAAGGTAGTGGTCGTGGTCGGTGAGCTGGGGGTTAACGCGCAGGGCGCAGGTCTCGGCGCGCTTGGTCTGGGCAGGGTTCATGGGATGGATCTCCTTCCTGAGGGTTACTGCTCTTCCGAGTGGTCCAGGTGGTAGACGGAGGACGGCACGTCGCGCTCGGCACCGTGCAGGAAGCCCTCGACCTTGCCCATGTGGTAGGTGGTGAGCTCGGGCGGCGTCGGATCTGCGTACATGAACCAGACGAGGATCGCCTTCTGGGCGTGGAGGCGGTTCTCGGCCTCCTCAAAGGCCAGGGAGTTGGGGCCGTCGAGCACCTCGGACGTGACCTCGCAGTCACGCTCGCAGGGCAGGCAGTGGAGAACCCCGAGGCTCGGCTTGCCAGCATCCACCAGGGCCTGGTTCACCTGATAAGGCATCAGGGCCGCGCGACGGGCGTCGTACGCCGGGCCTTCCGGCATGCCGTAGACAAAGGAATCGGAGACCGTGAAGTCGACGTCCGCGATGTGCTCGAACGGGTCCTCAGTGCAAATGAGACGAGCGCCCGAGTGGTTCTCCTCGGCAAAGCGCTCGAACTGAGCGGTGTCGGCCTCGTTGGGCCACATGGCACGGGGCCCGCAGGCGATATAGGTCATGCCGAGCTTCGCGCACATCCACATCATCTCGCGCTGGATCGGCACCAGCTTGTCGGCGTTGTCGTTGTTGTCGCCCATGTACATGACGGTCACGTCTTGCAACGGCACGCCCGGCAGGTGCTCCATCATCGTGAACACGTCTGCGAGCACCTGGGTGGGGTGGCCGTCCATCGTCATGCCGTTGAACACCGGCACGTAGGAGTACCTGGCGAACTCCTCGAGGTAGGCATGGTCGTTGCATCGCATGATCACTCCGTCGCACATGCGGCTGATGACCTCGGCGGTGTCGCGCATAGATTCATGGCCGTCGCCGATCTGCAGGTTGCTCATCGCGAGAAACTCGGCGTGGCCACCCAGGTACGTCATCGCGTTCTCGAACGAGCAGCGGGTGCGCGTGGAGCTGATCTCGAAGATCATCGCGAGCACCTTGTCCTTGAGGAGCGGCAGCTGCACGCCCTGGACATGGGCGTCCTTGAGCAGCTTCATCAGATGCAGGATGTCACGCAGCTCTTTGGCGGACAGATCCGCTGTGCTAACCAGGTGGTTGTTCCGGCGTAGCTTGGGTGGGACTCTCATCGGCGTGCCCTTTCTCATGTTGTCTGTGACCAAATTTATTCGTGGTCAATTCGATGGCATGAGAATAGGGGGACTCCGCAATTTATGTCAAGTCAATTTTTGTCGCGACCAATATCTGAGGGTCAGCGGAAGGTTTGGCCGGCCGAACGGGCGAATCCCATGGGGTTCGGCGCGACTTCGCTCTGAGAATCCATCACGAGACCATGGGGGTCGCACCGACCGTATGACCTCGTGGCCGCCCGTCGCCTACGACGCGACAACCGACACCGAGAAATCCGGCCCGCAGGCCAGCGTCAGGCCTTCGCACAGGTCGAGCGAGCGATCGAAGACCTCCTCCACTGCGGCTGTGTCCGCGCCGAGAAGGAAGTAGCAGCACAGAACGTCCCGGCGCACGAAATCCTCGACCGACTCGTGCAGCTGGGCCGATTGAAGCGCGTGCACCAGCTCGGACTCGGTGCCGTTCACCATCGCGACGATGGTCTGGAGCGCGGCGTCGGACACCGCGATGCCGGAGCCCATCGCTATCTGGCCCATCGTCTCCCGCTGCAATGCGAGGCACGCGTCGTGACAGTCGGGATCGCCCATCACGTCGCTGTAGAACCGCAACACCTGCGGATCGCGCCCGAGCAACCGAAACATCAGAAGCTCGTAGATCATGTGGAACTCGGGGTCCGTGAGGCCGTCCTCGCCCCAGTGACCCCAAATGGCGTCGTCAATGCCGCCCAGGAACTCCCGGTCCACCTGCATCGCCAGCTTGGGCTTCGTCTTGAAGTAGTAGGGGATGAGGCCCTTGTTGACCTCCGCCTCGCGGCTGATCTGGGCATAGCTCGTGGCCTTGACCCCCTGCTCGTAGAAGAGACGCTTGGCCACGTCGTAGATCTTGCTGCGGGTGGCGATGCCCACCGAGTACTCCCCCATGGCCGCTCCTTTATGGTCAACTGTGCTAGGCGCATAACTTTATCTAGGGACAATATTAGCCGCAGGGGCACCGAATCCCCTTCACAGTTTCTACAGGTACCGTCAGAAGCCTGTTGACGGTTTAACAGGTGCCTGTCATAGTCTCCAGACAAGTTATTACCGGTACCTGTTGAATCGAGGTAACCATGGAGACCCAGGAGACCATCGCCCAGAAGCTCATGACCGTGCAGCGCCTGATGGGCGGCGTCCGCCGCGGGAAGCGCCGGCGCCGAGACGCCCACCGCGGCCAGGGCCGCATCCTCACGTTCCTCAAGCTCAAGGACGGCGTCAGCACGCGCGACCTGGCCGAGGTGCTCGGCATCCGCGTGTCATCGCTCAACGAGGTGCTCGGCCGCATGGAGCGCGACGGACTCATCGAGCGCCGCCAGTCCCCCGACGACGGCCGTGTGATGCTCGTGTACCTGACCGACAGGGGCCGCGCCCAGGAGGCGCCCAGGCCCTTTGACGAGGCGCTGTTCGCGGGCTTCTCGGACGAGGAGCTGCAGACGCTCGGCGCCCTGCTCGACCGGCTGATCCTCAACCTGGAGGCACAGCTCACCGACGAGGAGCGCGAAGCGCTGAAGGAGCGCGCCGAGGCCCGTGAGCGCCTGTTTGGCCCGGACGATGACTTCGGGCCGGAGGGGTCGCGCCCGCCGCACTGCCGCCACGGGCATGGCCTGATGCCCGAGCCGCCCGTCCCGCCCTGCGGCCATCACCACCACAGCCCCGCCGCCCGCGCCGCGCGCCGCGCCGAAGTGGTCGACGCCGTGCGCGAGGCCAGCGCCTGCGGCCTGCGCTACGCGGAGTTCGTCGAGGAGGACATCGTCGAGGACGACGAGTAAGCGAACGCCCGATTCGAGGGCCCAAGCACGCCCCCGATCTGCGACCCCGCAGGTCGGGGCGCTTATTTCATGTCGCCGTCCGGCGCGCAGTATGTGCCACGGCACCGGGAAAGCCTAGGACTCCTCCTCCAGAGCCTCCCGAAGCCCGGGCAGGGCGAAGCGGACGCGTCCGCGACCCACGGTGGTAATGACGCCGGCACGCAGAAGGCGCTTTTTGTAGGTGCTTACATGCCCGGAGCTGCGCCCCAGGCGTTGCCCTAGGTCTATTAGGGTGGACTTCTCCTGGTCGGGAAGCATGGCCGCCAAGAAAGACAGGTCGCCGTCGGACAGGTCCGCCAGCGTTGCATCAATCACCGTCTCGCGCATTTCATCTCGCGCGGACTCAATCCCCGGCCCTGCGTGCTGTGCCGTCACAACCCCGGCTCCCTGCGCATAGCGCCAGGTGTAATAGCCCACCAGCTGGAAGAGATAGGGATAACCAGCAATCGCGGTGATCATGGAATCGAGCGCTCGAGGCTCAATCGTCTGCCCGGAGTCAGCAAACGACAGGGTCATCGCCTCGCGCACGTCTCCGGACGGAATGGCTCCCAGCTGTTGCATGCGGGCTCGGCGCAAGAACGAGGCAATCTTGTCCTTCTTGACGTCGCGCACGTTGTCCGGAAGGCCGGCCATAAACAACGCGACCTTTTTGCCCTCGGATGCCGAGAGCTGCTGGTAGTCCGCCACAAGAGACACGAGCGCGGGATCTTGGGCAAGGACTTCGTCAACGCAGATGAGAAGCCCGCGACCTTTTGCATTCAAGGCATCGAGAAGCAGCGACATGCGAGTTCGCCATGTGCCGGTCTCCGCCAGACCGCCCGTAAGGGAAACCTCGACAACCGGCGTCTTCACCTTGACGCCGTCCACATGAGGCAGCTTCTGGACGGCAAGCATGGTTTGCTCAATCACCTGCTGGAGCATGTCAGGGCCAGTGGTGACGCTGGCCACCGCCCAGTCGAGCTCCTGGGCCCAGCGCAGCGAAAGGTTGAGAAGAGCGGTCTTGCCCGTGCCCCGCGGGCCAACTAAGAGCGTGCAGAGATTCGGGTCGTCCCTGCCGACCTCGAGCGCCTGGCGCAGGTCCGCTTGAATCGCCGCACGGCCCGCAATACGAGCCGGCACATGGCCAAAACCCGGGTTAAAGGGATTGCTCGCCACGAGATGCTCCTCTCGTTTACTGGTTGATGCCATTTTTACGGTTTGCTGTGGTTTTTACAAGTTGCTGCAGTTTTTAGTTTTTGCTGGGACGACCTAGCGGAGAGTTCGCAGCGGTTCTTCCGGTAGCGGGTTCGGCTCAATTCGCCACGCAGTGCATAGCAAAATGGAACACACTGAGTTCCGTTTTGGGAGTCGTCAAAAAACGTGACGCACTGCGTCACCAATTCAGTGGCGCTCAAGCGCCTCACGCCGCTCCACGACCGTATGGGCGCCCGTGGACATCGTCGCGCCCTGGTCCGGCTTGCCGCACCGCACGCGCCAGAGCTTCCACACCGCCAGCCCCGCCAACGTGAGCGCTACCGTCCAGATGCCCGTCGAGCGCAGTAGCGCCACCAAGATGGCGGCGTCGGCCAGCTCTGCCCAGAGCCACGGCTGGGATCCAACGAGTAGACGATGAACGCAACTGAGCTGGTGAGCACGCAGACCATCATCGCGAAGAGCGGGTGACGCACGTCAGCGGCCGTCAACACGCCCCAGATTGGCGACAGGCACAAAAAGGAGGATGGAACCGACGATAAGCCAGACCGGCGCGTAGAGCCGGATCATCGTGCGGAGCGCCAGCGAGTGGCTGATCACGCACACGAACAGCTGGAACGCCATGAGCAACCAGTAGCCCATCGTGAGCAGTGCCAGCGGCGAGCCGCGTGGATTGGAGCCGTGAGCACGAGGCCTCCCTTCTCGGCGAGGGACGCATCCGCACGAATGGTCCTCGCGGACGGCTAGCCTTCCGCGAGGACCATGGCGACGGCCAGGCCGGCCTCGTTGGTGATGGAGAGGTGCAGGGCCGTGACACCGGCGGCCGCGAGAACGGGCTCCAGCGGGCCGGTTGTCTCGATATACGGGGCACCGGTGTCCGCGCGGGGAACCTCGACTAGGCGCAGGTCAAAGGGCTGCGCGACGGCCTTGAACGTGGCTTCTTTCGCCGCAAAGGTCCCAGCGAGCCGGGAGGCGCAGGCATCGGTGACAGCATCGGGGCCGGCCCAGCCGGCCTGCTCGCGTTCGCGCTCGGTGAACGTTCGGCGCGCGAAGGCGCCCGACGGCTCCTCGAGCAGCCGCTTGATCTCCGAGATGCTCACCATGTCCGCGCCGATGCCGAGTATCACGCTCCGGGCCCTTCTCTTCAGTGTGGCTCCAGTCTAAGGGGAACCGGTACTCGGGATGTGTTTTGAGCCGCAGGGCCGGTCGTGATATGGTATGCATACTTACAGTAAGAATACTAACAGTATTGGGAGGCGCCATGGCACCGGACTCGCTCCACGAGCTGCTGATGCGCGCGCAGACCCTGATGCACCGCCGGGTGACCGCCGGCGCGTCGGAGCTGGGCCTAACCCCCGGACAGCCCAAGGTGCTCGAGTTCCTCGCCCGCCACGGGGAGGCCGACCAGGCCACCATCGCCGCAGGCTGCCTGATCGAGCGCGCCACGACGGGCGCGCTGCTCGACCGCATGGAGAAGCAGGGGCTCATCTCGCGCGGGCGGCACGAGGGCAACAAGAGGTCGGTCTTTGTGACCCTGACCCCGGCGGGCGCGCGGGCGGCCGCAGACCTCGGGCCGGTGTTTGCTCGGGCCGAGCAGCCCGTGGCGGACGCGCTCACAGCCGCTGAGCTGCAAGAACTGAAGCGCTTGCTGGCCGCCACGTGTACCGCCCTGGAAACCACAGACCCCGTTGGGAAGGAGTGAGGCTCTACGTCCTCGTTGTCCGAATCGGTAAGGTCGGGTCACCCGCTGCTGCGCTGCCTGCTCTTGGCGTGCAGCCTGCTGCTGATGGGCCTTGGGGTGAGCCTGCAAATCAAAGCGAGCCTCGGCACGTCGCCCATCAGCTCCATCCCCTACGTGACGGCGCAGATCAGCGGCCTCACGGTGGGAACCACCACCATCATCGTGAACGCGTTCTTCGTGCTGGCGCAGTTCGCAATCCTGCGGCGCGAGGTATCCTGGACCACGTTGCTGCAGCTCCTGATGGCCGCGGGCATGGGCGGCGCCATCGACCTCTGGAACGCGCTGCTCCCCTTTGACACCCCCGACAGCTACGTGGCCCAGTGGCTCCTGTGCGCTGCAGGCATCGTGACGCTGGCGCTCGGCGTGAGCCTGGAGATCCGGAGCGACCTGACCGTGGCGGCCGGCGAGGGTATCGTGCAGGCCGTGGCGCACAAGACCGGCGCGGTGTTCGGCAACGTGAAGGTGGCCTTCGATGTGAGTTGCGTCGTGGTCGCGCTCGTCTGCGCGGTCGTGTGTCTGGGCGCCCCGGCGGGCGTGCGCGAGGGCACCGTTGCCGCGGCGCTCTGCGTGGGCGTGTGCACCAAGGGCTTCTCGAAGGTCATCCGCCGGCTTGACGAGAGGCGCTGGGCAAGGCGTCCCGCACGAGCGTAGCGACCAGCATAGGGGCCAAGGCCAGGTGAGATCCCGCCGACGCCCCGTTCTCGCGAGAACCTGGCGGCATTTTTCTGCCGCTCTTGACACCGGCATAATTATGCCGATATGCTTCTCTTACTGGATTTCCTCGCAACCCTGGGGAGGATCTATGGCTACTGACGACACCTTTGTGCTCGCTCGGACGTTGGGCGCCTGCGTGCGCGAGACGCGACGTGCACAAGGCCTGACCCAGGAAGAATTGGCGGAGGGCGCGGATGTTTCCGAGCGCCTGGTGCGACAGATCGAAAAGGGAACTGCCACAGGCATTTCTCTCGACCGCCTGGTGCGCGTGCTGTCGTTTCTCGGGCTCGGTCTCCAGCTGAAGAGCGGACCCATCCCGGTGGCCCGCTCCCAGGGCGAGGAGTACACCGCCACGCTCCAGAGCGTCCTCTTGAGGTGGGATGACTATGAGTAGGCAGCTCACCGTGGCCATAGCCGGTCTCGAGGCAGGCGCGCTCACGCAGTCCGGCAACGGCTCGCTGTCTTTCTCCTACGCGCCTGATTACATGGGCGTGCCGCTCTCCCTCTCGATGCCGGTGTCCCAGAGCACCTATGGCGACAACAAGGTGCGCCCCTACCTAGAGGGTCTGCTTCCCGAAGACAGCGAGGTTCGGCGCCGCGCGGGCCTCGAGTTCGACGTCTCCGGGCGCAACCCGTTCGCGCTCCTGTCGGTCATGGGCCTCGACTGTCCCGGCGCCGTGCAGGTCTTTGCTCCAGGCCAGGACCAGTCACGCGAAGATCGCCTCGTCCCCCTGACGAACCGCGACATCGCCGAACGCCTGCGCCAAGGCCGAGAGCGCATTGCCGACGGATGGCTCCGCGCGCGAGAGCGGTGGTCGCTGGGAGGCGCACAGGCAAAGTTCGCACTGCGCCGCGAGGACGGGCGCTGGTTCCAGTGCGAGGGCGGGGCCGCCACGACGCACATCCTCAAGCCTGGCATTCCCGGGCTCAAGCTGCAGGCGCTCAACGAGTATGTGTGCCTTAAGACAGCTCGGGCAGTCGGGCTGCGAGCCGCGGAAACCCAGTATCTCCTGTTCGAGGATGAGCCCGCCATCGTGTCGACCCGCTACGACCGGGCTCGCGATGCAGCCGGACAGGTTGTCCGCATCCACCAAGAGGACCTCTGTCAGGCGTTCTCCGTCATGCCTGGCAACAAGTATCCCCAGGACGGCGGGCCTGCCGCCAACGAGATTGTCGGCCTCCTCTTGAAGACGGGCGCGCCGGCTCAGAAGAACGTGCGCGGGTTCCTCCAGATGCTCTTCTTCAACTACTTGACCGGCGCCACCGACGCGCACGCCAAGAACTATTCGGTCCTGCTCGACCGCGATGCCGCGTACCTGGCCCCTCTCTACGACGTGGCCTCTGTACTCCCCTACACGAGACCGAAGGAGACCATCAAGCTCGCAATGGGCATTGCCGGAGAGGCTCGCGCCGGGCGAGTGAGCGCCCGGCGATTGCAGAAGTTCGCCGATGACAACGGGCTTGAGGAGGCAGAGATCTCGGGGGGCGACCTGGCCGAAATGATGGCGGCCCTGGCCACCGAGATTCCTGCGGCCATGGCTCACGTTCTGAACGAGGAGAGCCAGATTCCCGGTATGGATGAGCTTGAGGAGCGCCTTCTCAAGCCGGTGACGAAGCTCTGCCAAACATCGCTCGTGGCCTTGTAACCTTTCGCTCCCCTCGTGCGTGTTGCTAATGAAGGGCCCTTCAGACCGGAAAGCAGACGAGAGCGCTTAGATGAGAGCAGACACACAGGAGCTGATCGAGGAGCACAAGGATCACCTGTTTGCGGTGGCATTCAACGTGTGCAGGAACGCGGCCGACGCCGAGGACGTGGTGCAGGACGCGTTCATCGCCTACCACACGTCGAGCAAGGACTTCGAGGACGAGGAGCACATCAAGGCTTGGCTCCTGCGCGTCACGGTGAACAAGGCCGTGAGCGTGACGCGCCAGCTCTGGCGCAGGAAGTCCGTGCCCCTGGACGACTACATGGACACGCTGGCCTTTGAGGACCCCCAGGCGGAGTCGTTGTTCGCCGAGGTGATGCGCCTGCCACAAAAGCAGCGGGTGGCGGTGCACCTGTTCTACTACGAGGACCTGTCCGTTCGCGAGGTGGCCCAGGTGCTGAAGATCAGCGAAGGCGCGGTGAAGACGCGGCTGTCACGCGGCCGCAAGCAGCTCAAACGGGCGCTCAAGGAGGAGTGGAGCGATGAGTCGTAACTCGGACAACTACAAGAAGGCGTTCGGCGCGCTCCATGCCCCCGACCACATCTCTCTGGAGGTAGACACGGTGGAGCGCAAAGCGAACAAGCACGTGGCGCTGGGGCCGGCCCTGGCATTGGTGGCGGCCCTGACACTGGGCGGCGCCGGCACAGCCTACGCGACGGACCTGGGGGGCTTTAGGACCACCGTGAACGCGTGGCTCGGAGGCGAGCAGCGCACGATGGTGGCGGAGCCCATCGATGACGGCAGCTACGAGTTCACCGTGCTCGACGGCGAGGGCAATCCCACCGGCGAGGTCGTGGGAGGCGGCGGCGTGGAGTACGACGGCAACGGAAATGAGCGAGCGCTCTCGGCGCAGGAGGTGGCCGATACCATGGGCGTGGACATCGTCACCGGTGACGACGGGCGCACGTGGCTGCACTACTACGACCGGAGCTTCGACATCACCGACCTGGTGAAGAACGGCTCGGCCAAGCTCTGCCTCACCGGCCAGGCTGGGACCACCACCTACTTCGACCTCCAGGACAACGGCAGCGACAACTTCCAGTGGTCCGAGACCGCCGAGCCCGAGGGGCCGGCCGACGCCTACGCCAAGGTCGACTAGGCCGCGAACGGCCATCCAGAGCACGTCGCGGGGAGCTGGCGCCCCCGTCAAAGCCATTTGTCCACGCTCCAGCCGATCGGAGCGTGGACAAATGGCTCTCTCCGAAGCGTCCAGGCGTGGACAAATGGCTCTCTCCGAAGCGTCCAGGCGTGGACAAATGGCTCTCTCCGAAGCGTCCAGATTCGCGGGAGGGATGGCGGACTAGGCGGACAGGTCGCCAGCCCAACCGTCGGAAGGGCCGCAGGCTCGGACGCCGCGGTAGTCCTCGCCCCGGCCGCGCTTGGACACCACGCGCACCACCTCGCCGAGCGCCACGAGCCCAATCGTGGCAAACAGCATCGGCAGCTTGGCCAGCTCGTCCGCCGTGCCGTTGAGGGGCACGATGGTGGCGACGATGGACAGCACCAGCTCGACGGCCGGAATCACCAGCACCACGGCGAGCAGGCCGCCCTCAAAGGGCGCGCGGAACACGCGCGGGCGGTCGTCATGCTTGCGCAGCTGCCAGAACGCCGGGAACATCGGCAGATAGCTGAGCAACAGGAACACGACGTTGGTGGAGAAGAGCACCCAGAAGATGTTCTCGGTCACCTCGGCCGGGAGCACCAGCTGCAGGCAGAGCACCACGGACGCCACGACGGCCGTCATGACCGCAGAGCCGTTGGGCATGCCCGTCTTCTTGGAAAGAATCCCCCACGGCGCGAGCATGTTCCCGTGCCTGGCCGCGTAGCTGGCCACCGAGTTGATGCCGAACGACCAGCTCGTCATGTTCGCGAAGAGCGTGACGAGAAACACGACGCCCACGGCAAGCGTGAGAGGGTGGCTCGCGCCGAGCATCGCGATGACGGCGTCCACGATGCCGGAGTCCAGCGACAGCTCCTCCACGGGCACGGCGGCGCCGATGCCGATGCCACACAGAATGTAGATGGCCGCGATCACGATGCCGCCCACCACGATGGCCTTGGGGATGTCACGCTGGGGGTTCTCCATGGAGCTGGTGAAGGTGGCGACGACCTCGAAGCCCATGAAGTTGAAGAGGATGACCGAGAGGTACGTGAGGGAGTCCGCGCTGGCAAGGTTCGGCAGGAACGTCTCGAAGGCGAGGTCGTTTGCGAACCCATTTGTCGCGGCGAACCAGATGCCCGCTCCGGCCACAACAGCCGTGATGAACACCTTGATCACAGCACCGCCGTTCATGATCCACTCGGCATCGGACACCGGCGAGAAGGCGAGCGCGGTGACGCCCCACACGAAGGCCAGCTCGATGAGGATCCGCACCGGCATCGACAGCTCGATGCCCCAGAGCGAGTTCATGATGCTCGGGAACAGGCAGGCCAGACTGGCCATCCACATCGGGAAGTTGACCCAGTAGTACCACGAGCAGCGAGCGGCCCAGGCATCGCCGAGCCCCTCGCGAACCCAATCGTACAAACCGCCGTCTGAGTCGTACGTGGTGCCGAGCTCGACGACCACGAGGCCATAGGGAACCAGGAACGTGACGATCAGCAGGATCCGCCAGAAGAACTGCACGTTGCCCATGGCGCTCGCGGGCGCGGCGGCCTCGATGGTGAAGACCACGCAGATGACGGACAGGACCACGTCTATAGGAGAGAACTTCTTGCGAGCCATGACGGCCCCCTCTCGAGGGGAGCAGGGCGGACGTGCCGACGGGTAGGCGTCTCACCCTGAGGTTGTGTGGGTGATATCAGCCCTTTCGGGGGTTGGGAACGCGTGCGGAATCGAAGCGCCCGGGGCGCGCGGCCCCGGGCGCCGAGAGCCTTAGGCGCGCGGCTCCTGCTGCGTGATGCAGTGGATGTTGCCGCCGCCGTACACCACCTGCTCGCTGGGGACGCCCACCACGGTGTAGGCACCGGCGCCCCACTCCTCGTCGTAGATGCGCTGCAGCGTCTCGATGGCGAGCGCGTCGTTCTCGTCGCCGTACTGCGGGGTGATGACGCCGCCGTTGGTCACGAGGAAGTTCATGTAGCTCGCGATGAGCGGCTCGTCCGGCACACGGGGCTCGGCGTTCTCGTCCACGTCGATGGACGCGCAGGAGGCCTCGTCCATGTAGACCGGCTTCACGGGCATCGGCAGCTTGTGCACCCTGAGCGTGCGACCCTGGGCGTCGACGGCGTTGGACAGCGTCTCGTAGGCCTCGTGGCACTGACGGTAGAACGGGTAGTCGGGGTCGTCGGTCCAGATGCAGGCCACGGCGCCGGGGGCAATGAACGTGGCGACGTCGTCGATGTGGCCGTTCGTCTCGCAGGGGTCGATGCCCTCCTTGACCCAGATGACCTTCTCGACGCCGAGATAGTCCTTGAGGTGCTCGGTCATGTAGGCGCGGAGCGGCTCGGACCAGGGCTGGAAGGTGTTGGCGTAGGTGGGCCAGATGTCGTCCTCGTCGGGCTCCTCGCGCACAGCGGAGGCGGTGCGGCCGGGGCTCAACAGGCACTGGTCGGTCACGATGACGGTGCCCTCGCCGTCCACCGTGATGGAGCCGCCCTCGAGGATCATGTCGTCCGGGCGGTAGCAGTCGGCGTGGGCCAGCTCGGCCATCTTGACGGCGATCTGCTCGTCGAAGTCCCAGGGCGCGTAGAGGCCGTCGATGGCGCCGCCGTAGGCGTTGAAGTGCCAGTGCACGGCGCGCTTGCCGCCCTCGCCGTTGGTGACGAACGTGGCGCCGGTGTCGCGGAACCACGCGTCGTTGGTGGACATCTCGACCACGGTCACATTGGGGTCGTCCTCGAAGACGGCCTTGCAGTTGGCGTAGTCGCACTCGTTGGCGCACATGTAGACGGGAGTGAACTGCGCGATGGCGCGCGCGACGTTGGCATACTGGGCCTGGGCCGGCTTGGCGCCGTGGGCCCAGGTGTCGGTGCGGTGGGGCCAGCCCATCCACACGCGGTCCTGCGGGGCGAACTCGGCGGGCATCGCGTAGCCGTCGGCCGCAGGCGTGGACTCGGACTCGGTGATGGTGCGCATGGCGGTTCCTTTCTAGTCCTGAAGAAGGGGACGGAGCATTCCTGCAAATAGCTCTTCTAACCACCTGCAAAAGTGCTCCGTCCCCTTTTGCAGGTGGTCTGTGCGAGTTACAGGTGATCCAGACCGTGGGTCCGCTCGTCGGCGAGGCGCATCTCGGCCTCCTCGGCGGTGAGGCCCTTGAACTCCTCGGTGCGACCCTTGGCGGACAGCACGCGTATGACCTCGCCCACCAGGAGCAGCACGATGAAGATGGCGATCATCGGGAGCTTCTCGGGCACTTCCTCGGCCGAGAACGGCACCAGGGTCGCGACGATGGCGAGCACAAGCTCGATCACCGGAATGGCCAGCGTGACCTTCATCGCGGTGCCCCTGAAGGGGTACGTGAACACGCGCGGCCGCTTGGCGTCCACCTTGCGGAGCTTGATGAACGCGGGGAACATCGGGATGTAGGTCAAGAGCAGGAACACGACGCTCGTGGCGAAGAGCATCCAGAAGAGGCCGTTGGCGATCGCGTCCACCGGGATGAGCTGAATCATGAGGACGAGCGAGGCCACGATGCCGTTGATCACATTGGCGCCGTTGGGCATCTCGGTCTTGGGCGACTCGATGCCGAAGGGCTTGGGCATGTTGCCGTGCTTGGCGGCGTAGTCGGCCACGAAGTTGACGCCGAAGGACCAGCTGGCCATGTTCGCGAACAGCGTGATCAGGAACACGATGGAGATGATCGCGAAGAGCGGCGAGTCCCCCACCATGGTCTGCACGGCCACGATCATGCCGAAGTCCGGGTCGATCTGGTCGGCCGGGATGGCCGCGCCGATGCCGAACGAGCAGAAGAGGTAGATGGCCGCGATGGCAAGGCCGCCGACGATGATGGCCTTGGGGATGTCGCGCTCGGGGTTCTCCATGTCCTTGGCAAAGGTGCAGATGACCTCGAAGCCCATGAAGTTGAAGATGATGATCGAGAGGTAGCCGAGGGCGCTCGTGGAGGTGAAGTCCGGCAGGAACGTGGCCGGGCTCATGTCGCTCGCGAAGCCGTTGTTCATCGCGTACCAGATGCCGAGCGCGCCCACGGTCACGGCGATGGCGACCTTCAGGATGGCGCCGCCGTTGAGCACCCACGCGGAGTCGGAGACCTTGGACGTGGCCATGAGCACGACGATCCAGGTGAACGCGAGCTCGATGCCCACGGTCGCCACCAGGTTGAACTCCACGCCGAACACCATGCCGATGATGTCCGGGAACAGCGTGGCCAGAGACGCGATCCAGAGCGGGAAGTTGATCCAGTAGTAGTAGGCCACGCGGGCGCCCCATTTGTCGCCGAGGGCGTCGCGGACCCAATCGTAGATGCCGCCGTCGGAGTCGTAGGTGGTGCCCAGCTCGGCGACCACCATGCCGTAGGGCAGCAGGAACGTGATGATGAGGAAGATCCACCAGAAGAACTGCTGGTTTCCGATGGCGGCCGCAGGGGCGGCGGCCTCGGCGACGAAGACCACGCAGATCACCGAGAGGATCACGCTCATGAAGGAGAACTTCTTGCCAGCCATGAGGGGCCTTTCGTAGAGGACGAGTTCGAAACGTGTCGGACGCCCCGGACCGGGGCCCGGGGCGCCCGCCGGCGGGGCGGCGTGCTACTCGACGACGTCCGTGGGGAAGGACATCGCGGCGAGGGCCTTGACCAGCTCGTCCTTGGCCTCGCCCACCTGGTCGGTCTCGACGTTCCAGGGGCAGAAGGTCGCGAGCAGGCCCCGGATGGAGTGCTTGCGGTTCTCGGCCTCGTCCCAGCAGAGCGAGCGGTGCTCGTCGTCCATGACGGCGTCCACGACCTCCTCGCCGCGCGTGGCGGGCAGGCAGTGCATGAACTTGGAGTCGGGGCCCGCGTAGTCCATCATCTCGGGCGTCACCTGGTACTTGGGATAGAAGACCTGCAGGTAGTCCTCGCCGGACTCCTGCTCGTCGTAGAGGCCGTACCAAACGTCGGTGTAGATGAAGTCCGCGCCCTTGATGCAGTCGATGTCATCGCTGATCGTGATGGTGCCGCCGGACTCCTTGCAGTTGGCCTCGCCGATGGCGAGCAGGTCCACGGAGTCGTCCTTCATCAGGGCGCCGTCGGTGATCTGGTGGCCCTTGGGCCCGAACTGCACGAAGTGCATGCCGATCTTGGAGCAGACGAACATCAGGGACACGCAGACCTGCGTCGCGTCGCCGATGAAGGCGAGCGTGCAGTCCTCGATCCTCTTGCCCTCGGGGAGGTTCTCGATCATCGTCATCAGGTCGCCGATCTCCTGAGTCGGGTGATTGAAGTCGCTCATGCCGTTGAGCACAGGGGCCTGGGAGTGCTTCGCGAGCTGCACGACGTCCGCGTGGGTGTCGACGCGGGCCATCAGGACGTCGACGAGCGACCCCATGACGCGGGCGGTGTCCTCGATGGACTCGTGGCCGCCCAGCTGGATGGTGCCCGGGCCGTAGAACTGCGCGTGGCCGCCGAGGTCCGTCATCGCCGTCTCAAAGGAGATGCGGGTGCGGGTGGAGACCTGCTGGAAGATCATGCCGAGCGTGCGGTTCTTCAGCAGGGGCGGATAGTAGCCGTTCTTGATGCAGCGCTTCATCGCGATGGACAGGTCGACGATCTGGAGGATCTGCTCCTTCGTGAGCTCGTTGGTGTCGATGAAGTCCTTCGGGAAACCCTTTGCCATGTCCGTCTCCTTTGCGCTCTGCGGCCGCCCCGCCGGCGACCGGTGGCTTGGGGGCCTTGCGGGCCCGCTTGTCGAGAACCACCGTGGCGCCGATGTTTTCTGTAGGCAAGTTGAACTGGGTTTATTGGCCGCTCATGGATTTGATCCAAGAATCAACCCGCAGCTCAACAGGGGGTTGATGGGGTTGAGAGGGGGTTTACGCCCGCCGAATAGACGGATGTGGCCCCAGCGATTGCCCGTAATGTAGGGACACCATGGAAGGGACGGCGAGAGGGGCCGGCGTGAACGGCTTTTTCTTCTTCTACACGCTCGTGATTCTGGTGGTGTGCATTGGCGCGGGGCTGCTGCAGTTTGCGGCGGCAGGCGCCACGCGGTCGCGCGCCCACGTGGCGCTCGGGTCGTTCTTCTTGTTGTATTTCTGCGAGCTGGGCGCGATCTTCCTCGAGGAGTTCCTGAGCCAGAACATCGCGTTCCCAGAGGCCGCGTACTACGAGATCATCAATCCCGTCGCCCGCACCGCTCTCTCCACGTTGCTGCTGGGGGCACTCTGGGCGGCGGCGCTGTGCTGGCTCGAGCGGTTCGACGTCAAGCGGTGGCTCCTGCCGACGGGCGCGTTCCTCGCCGCGCACGTGGCCTGCGTGGCGCTGCTCCCCTATGGGGCGGTGCGGCAGTTCCTGTATTACACGTGCCGCCAGGTCTTTTTGGCCTTCATGCTGGTGTACGCATGGCGGTCGCTCGCCAGCGAGCCGAAGGACCGGCCCTGGCTCATCGGGGCCAAGAAATGGCTGACCTGGATGGCCGTGGGCCTCGTGGCCATCACGGCCGAGGACTTGCTCGTGATCATCGTGCTCGACCCGCTGTACGTGGCGTCGCTGCCGCTGTACCTGGCCGAGCGCAACTTTGCCGAGAACGTCATGCTCCTTGCGCTCGCATGGGTCTCCTGCGCGCAGGCGCTCGACGTGCTGCAGTTCCGGCTGCGACAGCCGCCCGCACCGGCCCCGGCAAAGGACGGCGCGGACGAGACGTTCACCCACCACCGCGACGAGCGCCTCCCCCGCTTCGCCGAGCAGCACGGCCTCACCGCCCGCGAGCGCGAGGTGCTGGCGCTCGTGCTGGAGAACAAGAGCAACACCGAGATGGCGGACGAGCTCTTCCTCTCGGTGGGCACGGTGAAGACGCATGTGCACAACATCGTGAAGAAAGCCGGGGCAAAGAGTCGCGACGACCTGCGCCGCAACTTCTGGGAGACGGCCTAACGGCACCTGGACGCTTCGGAGAGAGCGAAGTGTCCACGGTTGGACGCTCCGGTCAAAGCCGTTTGTCCACGGTTGGACGCTCCGGTCAAAGCCATTTGTCCACGCTCCAGCGGGCCGGAGCGTGGACAAATGGCTCTCTCCCAAGCGTCCAGGCGCGGCATCGACGGGCGGCCCAGGGCCGGGCTAGATGGGCGCAGCCCCTTTACCAGCGCCGGGCACGCCCGTCAAAGCGAAACGTCCACGCTCCAACCGATCGAAGCGTGGACAAACGGCTCTCTCCCAAGCGTCCAGCGTGGACAAATGGCTCTCTCCGAAGCGTCCAGGTGTGGACAAACGGCTCTCTCCCAAGCGTCCGCGGCGCGGTTATCGCCGGGCCAGCCGGATGTCGCGCGCGATGGTGCTCCACGACAGCCCGTAGCACACGAGCAGATAGCCGCCGTACACCACGCCAAAGATCGCGAAGGCCAGCCACACCGTGCCGAGGATGTCGACGGCCGTCAAGACCGCCACGACATCGATGACCTGCTTCAACGCCACCGCCGAGTGGCACAGCGCGACCACGAGCGGCGCACAGAAGTAGAACAGCACCTGCGCCAGGATGGACCGGCCGATCAGTCGGCTCGGCGCGCCCAGGTCGGACAGCAGCTTGCAGCGGTGCCGCGAGTCCACCACGCCGGACAGCTGCTGGATCGCGAGGATGCTCGCGCAGCTCACCACCAGCACGAAGCCGATGTACACGGCCATGTAACCCACGAGCCCCGTCATCGTGAAGCTGCCCGCGACGGCATCCGTGTGCCCGACGATCTGCGACACGAAGCCCACGAGGTACCCGTTCTCATAGCCGGCACGCTTGTCGTCGTCCGGCCACGCATGGCTCACGGCGTCCTCCAGCGCCTGTTCCTGCCCCGGTTTGGCCATCGCCGCGAGGTAGCTGTTCGCAAGCGGCAGGCCGCGCACCAGCTCATCCGGCACGACCACACTCCCGGTGTTCCAGCCCGTCGCCGAGTTGAGGAACGCGGCGCTCTTGTCGGTGACGCAGGTGCTCTGCGCCGGGCGCAGCGTCACGCCGTTCAACTGGAACGCGAGGCCGTCGGCCAGCGCGGGGTCGTACAGGTCCTTCGTGACCTTGTCGCCGACGTTGGACGTGAGCAGGTACTCGTCGCCGGCCAGCGTCATCGGCTCCATGCCGAGCAGCTCGCGGAGCGCGTTGTACGAGGAGAGCGGCACCACCGGCAGGTAGTTCTCGTCGGCGGTCGACCCGAGCACCGCTGCGGTGGCGGCATCCTTCGCATAGGGCACGAACCTCGCAACAGAGAGCGGCTCAGAGGACGCCGGTGCGGTGGCACCGTACTGCGCCGTGGAGCCCCCGACCTGGCTGTACACATTGGCCTGCGCCACGCCCGACGCCAGCGCGTCCCAATCCACCCCCTGCGACGCCAGGAGCGCCTTGAGGTCCACCGGCTCCGTCGCGCGGGCAATCCTTGCCTCGGTGTCCGACGTGGCGTTGCTCAGGCCGTCCTCCGGGTCCTGGCCTGCGGCGGTCCAGCCCTGGGCCCAGTTCTGCTCGGAGACGTCCGCCGACACCGGCGCGTCGTAGTAATAGAAGGAGGCCGACGTGTCGAACGGCGCGCTGGTCTCGAGCCCCGCGTTGATGCCAGAGCTGATGGACATGCCCGCCGAGACCGACGTCATCGCGAGGAACAGCACCATCGCCGTGACGGCCATCGTGACGGACGCGGAGTTCACGCGGCTCGCGATCTGACGGTCCGTGAACATGTGCAGGTCGCGCAGATAGAGGGCCGGAATATGGCGCTGCACGGCGATCAGCACCGTCGGGAGGCTCCAGAAGAGACCGAACGTGCCCACCGTGACGATGGCCGTCGTGATCCAGAAGCGGGTCATCTCGCTGTCGGAGTCCAGCATCACCGGCAGGCCGTCGTGGGTGAGCCGCACGTAGGCCCACACGATCAGGCCCACCGACACCGCCAGCAGCACGATGCAGAGCGGCAGCGGGCGCAGCCGCTGGCTCTCGTTCTCGCGCCCAGAGCTCATGAGCTCCACCAGCCGCACGGACCGCACCGTGCGCAGGTTGAACAGCAGCATCACGAGGAACGTGATCGCGAAGCAGACCGTCACCGTGAGCAGCGCCTCGGGCGAGAAGATGAACTTGAACTGCTTGACCGTGTCGTTGAAGAGCGCGGCCGAGACGAACACGAGGAACTGGCTCAGCAGCAGCCCGAGCGCGATGCCCACGGCGAACGCGCCAAGCGACGCCACGAGCGTCTCCACCAGCATGATCGCGGACACCTGTCGACGCTCCATGCCGAGCACCTGGTACAGGCCGAACTCCTCGCGACGGCGCCGGATCAGGAAGTTGTTGGCATAGACCATCAGGAAGCCGAGCACCACGGCCAGCATGTAGGTGAGCGCCGTCATGATGGTCGAGACCAGCTGCAGCGTGTCGCTCGTGGATTCGGAGAGGAACTGCGACTGCTGGTCGATGGTGTTGAACGCGTAGAACACCGCCACGCCGAGCGCGATGGTGACGAAGTAGATGGCGTAGTCGCGGAGCGAGCGGCGCACGTTGCCGAGGGCGAGCTTGCCGATCATCGGCCATCACCGTCCGCGCCGCCGCCGATCACCGCGACGACGCGCATCACGTCGTCGAAGAAGTCGTGGCGCCCCTTGTC
This sequence comes from Kribbibacterium absianum, assembly GCF_030067705.1. Taxonomy (GTDB): domain Bacteria; phylum Actinomycetota; class Coriobacteriia; order Coriobacteriales; family Atopobiaceae; genus Kribbibacterium; species Kribbibacterium absianum. The sequence continues at coordinate 328,744 of NZ_JASJEX010000002.1, read as the reverse complement.
GCCCCGGCGCAGCTCGGTGAACAGCCGGCCATCGCGGATGAACAGCACGCGATGACAGAAGCTGGCCGCGAACGCGTCGTGCGTGACCATGAGGATCGTGGAGTCGAAGCGCTGGTTGAGCGACTCGAAGCACTCCAGAAGGATCTGGGAGTTCTTGGAGTCGAGCGCCCCGGTGGGCTCGTCCGCCAGCACGAGCGACGGGTTCGCCACGATGGCCCGGGCCGCCGCGACCCGCTGCGCCTGGCCGCCGGACACCTGGTAGGGGTACTTGTCGAGCAGCTCCGCCACCCCCAGCGTGGTCGCGACCGTCTCCACGCTGGTCTTGATCTCCGCCGGCCTCACACGGCTGATCGTGAGCGGCAGGGCGATGTTCTCGAAGCAGGTGAGGGTGTCGAGCAGGTTGGAGTCCTGGAAGATGAACCCCAGCTCCGTGCGGCGAAACGCCGCCAGCTGCCGCTGCCTGAGCGCCGCGACGTCCTGGCCGTTGACGATCACCTCGCCGGAGGTGGGGCGGTCGATGGTGGCGATGCAGTTGAGCAGCGTGGTCTTGCCGGAGCCCGACGGGCCCATGATGGCGACGGTCTCGCCGGTGGCCACCGAGAAGCTCACGCCCGCCAGCGCCTGCGTGGTCGAGCCGCGTCCGGACCCGTAGACCTTCTCGAGGTTCCTTACCTCCAACACGTTGGTCATGGTGCCTCCTTAGCGGGCGAACACCCAGAGCGCGGCCATCATGGCCCACCCCAGGACGGTCATCATCACGGTCCACACCACCAGCTCGCCGGTGGACATCTCGCCGGCCATGAGCCGGTCGTTCTCCTCGAAGTACGTGCTGAGCGCATGCATAGGGTTGCTCCTTCGGGTCGTTGTCTGACGACTCTCAGGATGCGGGAGCGCGCATCGCGCAACCATCACGCGGGCTTACGCCTGCGTGACACCCGCGTAAGGGAGGCCGAGCGCCGGGAACGTGACCTCCACGGCGGTCCCCGTGCGCCCGTCCGAGAAGGCCGTGCAGGAGAGGCCGGTCTTGTCGCAGAGCGTGCGCACCAGGTAGAGGCCGATGCCGGTGGACGTGCCCCCCGCCGTCGTGCGGCCGTTCTCGCCGGTGAAGCCCTTGTCCCAGATGCGCGGCAGGTCCTGCGCCGCGATGCCCACGCCGTTGTCGGCCACACGGAGCACCACGCGCTCGGCGGCGGTCCCGGTGCCCAGGCGCTCGGCGGACAGGTGGATCTCCAGCGGTCGGTCCGCCGCGTACTTCACCGCGTTGTCGATCAGCTGCCCCACGATGAACGAGGTCCACTTGGGGTCGCAGGGCACCTCTTGGTCGAGGCCCTCCGTGGAGACCCGGGCGCCTGCGGCCATCAGCGTGCTCATGCGCTCGCGCACCGGCACGCCCACCACCTGCGACAGCGGCACGCGCCGCACCACGTAGTCGCGGCCCACGGTGTAGCTGCGCGCCATGAAGAGCGCCTGGTCCACGTAGGACTGCACGCGTTGGAGCTGGGGCGCCAAGGCCTCCGCCGTCTCGCCGGGATGGTTCGCCAGCTCCAGGGACGCAGCCGCGAGGGGCGTCTTGACCTCGTGGCTCCACAGCTCGATGAAGTCGCGGTACTCGGCGGCGTCGCGCCGCGCCTCCGAGACCTGCCGCTGGGCCTCGGTGCGCACGGCGTCGATGGCGTCGTCGGCCGCGCGGGCCTCGCTCGAGGTGGGCTCCGGAAGGTCCGCAGCAACGAAGAGCGGGTTCAAGGCGTCGGCGACCTCGCGCAGCTCGCGCCAGTAGCGCGCCGAGGGCAGATAGCCGATCGCGATCCGCGCCGCCTCCGCGAGCGCGAGCACGAGCAGCACGAGGAGCCCCGTGTCCTGCGAGGTCTCGGTGAGCGCCAGCGACCAGCCCACGAGGAAGAACGCACAGAGGAACACCACTTCGGAGGCCAGGTGGTCGCGCAGGTACCGCAGCAGCCCCATGGTCACACCGAGTAGCCGCGGCCGCGATGAGTCACGAGCAGGTCGCGGGCGCCCACGCGCTCGAGCGTCTGGCGCAGGCGGTTGATGTTCACGGTGAGCGTGTTGTCGTCGATGAAGGCATCGGAGTCCCACAGCTCGCACATGAGCGCCGAGCGCGACACCACCGAGCCGGCATTGCGCATGAGAAGGGCGAGGATCTTGAGCTCGTTGCGCGTGAGCTCCACGGAGCCCTGCTCGGTGGAGACGGTCGCGGCCTCGATGTCGAGCGTCACGCCCTTGTGGCGCAGCAGGGGCACGGCGCCGGCCCCGATCCGGCGCAGCACGGCCTCGATGCGGGCAAGCAGCACGTGCGGGCGGTACGGCTTGGTGACGTAATCGTCGGCGCCGAGGCGCATGCAAAGGACCTCGTCCAGCTCGTCGTCGCGGCTCGTCACCACGATGACGGGCGCGTTGGACTGCGCGCGGAAGTCGCGACAGACGGCCGTGCCATCCACGCCGGGAAGACCGAGGTCGAGCAGGACCAGGTCCGGCTCGACCTTGAGCAGGGCCGGCACCGCGCGCATGAAGTCCGTGACCGGCACCGCCTCGTGACCCTGGCGCGCGAGCAGCTCTGCCAGCGCGTCACGGATCGCCGCGTCGTCCTCGAGAATCGCGATGCGCGCCACGATGCCTCCCTCACATTGACTCCCGACATTGTGGCACGGGTGCGGGAGGGCCCGTCTCACACCTCTGTAAGGCCCGCCACGCCCGCGCCCGGACAACGAATCGACCGTCGCCCACGTTCCACGGAACCACGAATCGCTCGGGAGCGCAACAGCTTCCGCGATTTGATTCACAACCATCCGACATCAGACGTTCATCGAGGTCCCCATGCCGCGACACCGACGACGCAGGCCGGTTTCCTGTTTGTGGGGAAACGTTTCTCCGCAAAACCGCGCGGGTCTTTGCGGAGAAACGCACCCTATTGCGACACCAAGCGCGAGAAACCCGAGATAGCGAGCGGGGGCCACGTCGTTTCCCCACAAAACCGAGCTGCCGTTTGCGGGGAACCGTTTCCCCGCAAGCCAAACGGCCCCGCAACCTGCGCGCCCCGAGCAAACCGCTCGGCCAGCCGACAAGGCAGGCGACCTAGCGGCGCGGCGGCTTCGTGGACGCGAGCAGCTTCGCGTAGTGCTCCGAGAAGCGCCTCCCCAGCGACCCTTCGCCGTCGCTCGCCGGCACCACGCCGTGCTCATCGGAGACCAAGAACACCGCGGCATCGTCGCTATCTGCCAGCGTCGGGTCGAAGCTCACCGGAACCCCCAGCGTGGAGGCCAGATCCACGACCAGCGACACCGCCCCGGCCCGGGGCGCGTCCTCGGCCAGCCCGACCACCACCGCTCCGTCCCGCTCGGCGAACAGCACCTCCGGCGCCACGCCCGTCTCGGCTTGCTCGCTGGCCGCCAGCCGAGCGCGGCCCCGCAGCGCCGCAACGTTCGCGTCCGCCAGCGGCTCGAACTCCCCCAGGCTCATGGCCGCGTGACCGTCCTTGTCGATCACGAGCATCAGCACGCCGTCGGGGTGCTCCCAGGCGCCGTCGCCGAGCGTCCACTCCACGTGCTGCCGCACCCAGCCGAGCAGCTCCGGCGTCAGCGGCGCGCCGTTCACCGTCCGCGCTCCCAACGCGCGCATATGGCGGTTCGCCAGTGGCAGCGACCGCTCCGCCAGGCGCCACCGACACACGAGCGCCGGCTCCCCCAGCGAGAAGTCCTTCACTCTCTCGAGCTCCTCGGCCTCGAGGGCCGCAAGGTCGCTGTCGGTGTAGTCGCGTTCCGGGTCAAGCATGGGCGCCCCTTTCGTCACCGGGCATCATAGTGCCACCTCGACCCCGTTCGAGGGCCAGACGCGCCAGGCGAGCCAGCGCGGCCTCAGGGCGAAAGGAAACGGCCGACGCCCGTGGGGACGCCGGCCGCCTCTGCGCCGAACGTTGCCGTTGCAGGGCACCTAGTGCCGGAAGTGCCGCACGCCCGTGAAGACCATCGCGATGCCGTGCTCGTTGCAGGCCTCGATGACCTCCTCGTCGCGCACCGAGCCGCCCGGCTGGATGATCGCGGTCACGCCGCGGGCCGCCAGCTCGTCCACGTCGTCGCGGAACGGGAAGAACGCGTCGCTCGCCGCGGCCAGGTTCTCGGCCGGCACGCCCATGCGCTCGCAGGCCGCGTGCGCGCGGTCGCAGGCGATCCTCGCGGAGTCCACGCGGTTGGGCTGCCCCGGCCCCATGCCGATGCCCGCGTCGTCCTTGGCGATGAGGATCGCGTTGGACTTCACAGTCTTCACGACCTTCCAGCCAAACAGCAGGTCGTGCAGCTCCTGCTCGGAGGGCTCGCGCTCGGTCACCACGGTGAAGGTGGACGGGTCCTCGCTGGCCAGGTCCACCTCCTGCACGAGCACGCCGCCGTCGATGGTGCGCGCCTCGAGGGCCGCCGGGCGGTCGACGCCGCCGGTCTGCAGGACGCGCAGGTTCTTGCGCTTGGCCAGGCGGTCGAGCGCCTCCTCGGTGTAGCCCGGGGCGATGAGCACCTCCACGAACTGCTTGTTCTGGTCCGCAAAGTGCTCCACCAGGTCGAGCGGCACCTCGCGGTTGCAGGCGATGATGCCGCCGAACGCGCTCACCGGGTCGCAGGCGTAGGCCTTGTCGTAGGCGGCGGTCACGTCCTTGGCGGTCGCGGAGCCACAGGGGTTCTGGTGTTTCAAGATCACGCAGGCCGGCTCGTCGAACTCGCGGACGGCCGCCCACGCGGCGTCGGTGTCGAGCAGGTTGTTGTACGAGAGGGGCTTGCCGTTGAGCTGCACCGCGTTGGCCAGCGAGCAGGGCGCCGCGTCGCCGTCGCGGTAGAACGCCGCCGCCTGGTGCGGGTTCTCGCCGTAGCGCAGGTCCTCGGCCTTGACCCAGCTGCGCGAGAGGCGCTCGGGGAACACGGTCGCAGGACCGCTCTCGCTCGCGCCCTGGTTCTTGGCCAGTTCGTCGGCCAGCCAGTTGGCGATCGCGGTGTCGTAGGCCGCCGTGCGCGCGAAGACCTTGGCCTGCAGCTCGAGCCGCAGCTCAAGGGTCGTGGCGCCGTGGTTGTGCTCCATGGTCTCGAGAACGCGGGTGTAGTCGGCCGGGTCGCACACCACGGTCACGCTGGCCGCGTTCTTGGCGGCGGAGCGCAGCATCGAGGGGCCGCCGATGTCGATGTGCTCGATCGCGTTCGCAAAGGTGACGTCCTTGTCGGCGACGGTCTTCTCGAACTCGTAGAGGTTCACCACCACAAGGTCAATCATCGGGATGCCGTGCTCGGCCGCCTCGGCCATGTGCTCGGGAACGTCGCGGTTGGCGAGCAGGCCGCCGTGCACCATCGGGTGCAGGGTCTTCACACGGCCGTCCATCATCTCGGGGAAGCCGGTGTAGTCGCTGATCTCCTCCACCGGGATGCCGGCCTCGCGCAGCACGCGCGCCGTGCCACCGGTGGAGATGATCTCCACGCCGCATTCCTTGGAAAGGACGCGGCAGAAGTCCACCACGCCCTCTTTGTCGGTGACACTGACCAGCGCTCGCTTGATGGGCGCGTCCGCCATAGGGCCTCCTTGGTTGAAAGCGCATTGAACGAGTATCTAGGGTACCGCAGAACCACCCCTCTGAGCGCCGCGCGCGCAACGTCCGCTCGTGGCCGTCGACCCCTCCGCGCACGACAAAGCGCCGCCCCGCACGATGCGGGACGGCGCTCAACGACGCGCTCGGAAGCGAAGGCTTCGGGGCCGAGAAGAGACCCTGAGCCGCGGCCCTTCTACAGGTGGATGCGGGTGCCGGACTCGCCGTTCGCCGCTGCGGCGGCCTTCTCCAGGCTGCCGATAATGGCAACGCGGCCGGGGCGGGACTCGGCGAACTTGATGGCCGCCTTGACCTTCGGCTCCATGGAGCCCTTGCCGAACTGGCCCTCCTCCACGTACTTCTTGGCCTGCTCGACGGTGATGTCGGTGAGGTCCTCCTGGTCCGGCTTGCCGAAGTTGATGGCCACGTGATCGACGGCGGTCAACAGGATGAGCTTCTCGGCATCGACGTCCTCGGCCAGAAGCTCGCCGGCGAGGTCCTTGTCGATGACGGCGCCGACGCCCACCAGGGCGTTGTCCTGCTCGTACACGGGGATGCCGCCGCCACCGCAGGCGATGACGATGTACTCGGCGTCAAGCAGGTGACGAATGGAGCCGATCTCCACGATGGCCTTGGGCTGCGGGGAGGCGACGACGCGACGATAGCCGCGGCCGGAGTCCTCGACGAACGTCCAGTCGGGGTTCTCGAGCTTCTGCATGTCCGCCTGCTCCTTGGTCAGGAACTGGCCGATGGGCTTCGTGGGGTTCTCGAACGCGGGGTCGTCCTTGTCCACCTCGACCTCGGTGACGATGGTCGCGACGTGCCAAGGCTTGCCGCGGTGACGGATCTCGTTGCCGATGCCCTTCTGCAGGTGGTAGCCGATGTAGCCCTGGGACATGGCGCCGCACTCGGGCAGGTCCATGGCGGGGACGCTGGGGTTCGCGTCGCTCGCGATGGCGAAGGCCTTCTGGATCATGCCGACCTGCGGGCCGTTGCCGTGGGTGATGACGATCTCGCTCTTCTCGTTGATGAGGTCGAGCAGCGCCGGAGCGGCGACGTTGATGCGCTCCATCTGCTCCTTGGGGTTGTCGCCGAGGGCGTTGCCGCCCAGGGCCACCACGATACGGTCGGGCTTGCCCGGCGCCTTCTTGTATTCGGACTCAGCCATGCTGGTGCTCCTCCCAGTGCCTAAAACGGGACACCCCGCCAGAACGGCGGGGCGCATCGGTGTTTTCAGATATACCCGAGACAACTGGGCAAGGGTGTGAAGGGTTTATGCACTGCGGGGAGCGGTCGCATTTCCGTTTTCAGCGGTAAATGGCCGGACATCTCGTCGTTTGTATACTCCCGTCCCCGTATTTAATGCACCAACTGACCCAACGCTCGTTCCATGCACGGAGGGCGCATAAAACAAGGACGGGGCGGGGTCCTCCGCAGGCCCCGGCCCCGTCCGTCGCTAGAACGCGCCGCCGCCTCCGCCGCCGCCGAAGCCGCCGCCTCCGCCGCCGGAGAAGCCGCCGCCACCACCGCCGCCGGAGCTGTTGTTCGACGCCGCGATGGCCGCGCTGCTCGCCTGGTAACTGGCGGCCGCCGCGCTCGCAAAGGCGGCGCTCGGCGGCTCCATGGAGCCATGACCGCTCACCCACACGTAGGTGGGCACGAAGTCCGGGTCCGTCAGCAGCTCCGGCATCGCGACCTGCAGCTGCTCGATCACCTCGTCGGCCACGCCGAGAACCACCGCCATCACGAGCAGGCGGTTCCAGAGGATCACGTCGTTGGGCACGGCCTCCTTGAGCCGCGTGAAGTCCTTGAGCCAACGGCGGAGCGCCTCCAGCTGGGCGCGCAGCTCGATGGCCTCGCGGGAGAGCGCCTTCATGTGCGCGAGGGCCACGATGGCGGCCACCAACCCCGCCACCGGCAGAAGGAGCGTGAGCCACACCCATGCGGGCGGCTCCAGCTCAATCGCCCCGGCGAGGCCGATGCACAGCGCGAGCGCGCACGCCACGATCGCCAGCACCAGCCAGCCGCGGCCTCCCCGGGAGTCGTCCGTGAAGAACCCCCGCTCGATGGCCTCCCCCTCGGCGGCGCCCTTCCAGTCGTCATAGGCGTCCATGTAGCGCTCGGGGTGCTTCTTGGCCACGCGCTTCATCTCGGAGAACAGCAGCGTCACGTGCCCGTCCCCGTGAAGGTCGCGGGAGCTCTTGGTCTTGGGCGCCACGCGCTCGAAGAGCATGCGCATCAGGTCGCGGTCGATGGGGCTCGTGAGCGCCTCCGCCTTGCTCGGCACGCGGACCAGCTGGTAGTCCTCCTTGGTGCGGCCGAACGAGCCGGGATACTCGACGTGGTTGAGCTCCACCGCGCCTTGGTCGCTCACGTGCATGAGGGTGGCCGTGAACTCCTCGGTGCCCACCGAGCCGCCGTGGTAGAGCGCGCCGAGCACCGCCGGATGGTCCGCGCTCGGCACGTCACGGAAGTACTCGTCCTGGAACAGCGCCCGGTGGTTCTCCTTGTAGCGACGCCAGGTGCGCCACACGATCGCGCAGGCCCCCGCGCCCACGGCGCAGAAGACGACGCCGAGGCCCGTCTGCTCCGCGCGCACTGCCTCGCGCCTGGCGTTGGCCTCGTCCGCCCACTGCTGCTCTTCCGCGAGGATCGCGTCCAGCCGGTTCTCGCTCGAGCGCGTCGAGGCGAGCCAGCTCACCGGGAACGTGACGCGCGCCTCGGCATAGTCGGCGGTGCCCACGCGGGGCACCGTGAACACAACGTCGTTGCCGTCAAAGGACACGTTGCCGTCGAGCGTCCCGTGACCCCAGGCGCGCACGTTGTCGCCGGCCTTGACGGTCTGGCCGCTCGGCACCGGCAGATGGATGGTGCAGGTGACGTTGTCGGTGGGCTCGTCCCAGCCGTCGCTCACGAACTTCCAGTACAGCTCGCCGGTGTCCGCCCAGGCGGTCGCCAGCTGCGGCAGTTTGTAGACCACGCGGAACGTCACGGGCTCGTCGTCCGCCTGGTTGTAGAGCTTCACCTGCGTGTAGCTGGAGTAATCCGAAAGCTCGTAGGTGTGGTCGTCGCCGCTCGAGCTGTCCGAGAACCGCTCGTACTGGCCGTCCTCCACGACGCCGCAGCTCTCGACCACGGGCGCGATCTCCCGGCCCTCGTAGGTGCCCGTCGGGATCTTCCAATAGACACCGTTCGCGTGACCGTCGAAGTTGAACGTGCGGTCCTCGGTCACAGTGAGCGTGCCGTCCGCAGCGAGCACGGCATCGATGGTCACGGGCCCCATCGTGTAGTCTACGGCCAGCGCGGTCACCGGCGCGGCCAGCAGGGCCGCGAGGAACAGGGCGACCGCAACGGCAGCCGACCGCACGCGTTTGCTGATTGAGAACGTCCTCATCACAAACCTTTCTCTGGGGTACGACCTCTCAGGAGTGTCGACGCAGCCGTCTCCAATGTAACGGACAGCTGCGGCACGGAACACCCCATCGAGAAAGGATTGATCTCTATGAAGTTGCGTCTCTCCGAGAAGATCCAGCAATTGTTGAACGAGCAGCTCAACAAGGAGCTCTACAGCGCGTACCTCTACCTGTCCTTCGCCGACTGGTACGACGACTACGGCCTGCGCGGTTTCGCCAACTGGTTCGTGGTCCAGGCCTCCGAGGAGAAGGCCCACGCCATGAGGATCCGCACGTACCTGCTCGACAACGACGTGAAGCCGGTCCTGGAGCCGATCGCCGCGCCGCAGAAGCAGGTCTCCGACCCCGCCAACGGCATCGAGCTGGCCTACGAGCACGAGTGCTTCATCACCGACTCCATCAACCAGATCTACACCGAGTCCGTGAACGAGGGCGACTACCGCACCAAGAAGTTCCTGGAGTACTACATCGCCGAGCAGCAGGAGGAAGAGATCACCTGCATCGACATGATGGACGACATGAAGCTCTTCGGCGTCACCCCCGAGGGCCTGTTCGCGCTGGACGAGAAGTACGGCAGCCGCGTGGCCGCCTCTACCAGCGCCGAGATGCCGCGCTAAGGCACAGTCGCACGAGACGAGAAAGGGCCGCGCTCCCGAGTTGGGACGCGGCCCTTCTTGTGCGACGACGAGCCGGGGCGCGGTCAGGTCTCGCGCCGTTCGGCCTGCCAGGCGAGGCCGCGGGCGGCCACCTCCTCCGGCGTCAGGCCCATGGCCGAGAGCTGCAATCTCCCGTCCTGGGCCAGGAAGATCTGCGACGTCACATTGTCGATGGACATGTCCCAGAACTTGGAGAGGTCCATGCCGTAGGCCGCGGCCATGATCGCGCGCATCATACCGCCATGGGCCACGCAGGCGATGCGGCCATCGAGCCAGCGAACGTCGTCCAGGAACGCCTGCGCCCGCGCCTCGATATGCTCGAACGACTCGCCGCCGGGCACCGGGTGAGACACACCGTCCTCGTCCACCGGCCACGGGAAAACCAGCCCCTGGGCGCGTGCTTCGCTCGAGGTCATCGACTCGATGGCGCCGAAGTCGATCTCGATGAGGCGGTCGTCGATGATGGGCTCGAGCCCGAGGCAGATGGCCGCACCGAACGCGATGGACCGGCAGCGCACGAGCGGGCTCGAGACGATGACGTCCGGCTGCCACGCCACGAGGGCGCGAATGGCCCGAGCGCACTGCTCGGCGCCGCGGTCGGAAAGCTCGACGTTGCGGCGCCCGGAGTACCAATGGGCGACGTTGCCCTCGGTCTCGGGGTGGCGCATGAACAGAATCTGGGCCATAGCTTCCTTTCTCAGGGCTGGGCCCGGCCTCAAGCTTCGGCCGACGTCTGCGAGGAGCACGCCTTCCCTTCGGGCAACGACACCACCATACAGGTCCGCCCCGCCTCCACCGAGGCCGTCACGTCGCCTCCTTGCAGCCGTGCATACTCGCGTGCGAGCGCAAGCCCCAATCCGGTTTGGCCTCCTGGGCCCGTGTGAAAGCGTTCGAACAGCTCTTCGACCCTTTCGGGCGCGATTGTATCCCCATCGTTCGAGACCCGCACACAAAGGCGCCCCTCTTCCACCCGCGCCTCCACCCTTACGCAAGAGGCGGCATGACGCCAGGCGTTGGTCACCAGGTTCGAGACGGTGGAGAACGTCAAGTCGGGATCGCACACAAAAGGAAGCGGCTCCGGAGCGTCAACGGTCACCCGCTTCTCGGACATCCCTTCGATCCCTTCGACCCCGAGGGCCTCGTACACCAGCTCGCGTACATCGCACCGGTGAGCCCGCACCGGAACCTTTCCAGCATCGGCCTTTGCCAGAGCCAGAATCTGGCTCACCAGACCCTCCATACGCTGAGCCTCGGATCGTATGGAGGAGGCTGCCTCGTTCAGGGGCACCAGGCCGTCCTCCAGAGCGTCCGCGTAGCCTCCCACGGACATGAGCGGGGCCCGCAGCTCGTGCGAAGCGTTGGCAAAGAAGTCGCGCTCCCTCTGGCGTGCTCGTTCCTGCGTCTGCACGAGCCGACGCTCGGCCAGACCCACCAACAGCGTCAGCGCGACGCCAACGAGCACTAGAACGCCGGTGGACATCTGCAGCATTCGCATGGCGGTCGAGACATCGATAAAGACCACCCAATCGCCGGCCCCCAATGCCCCCGCCGCGCCATCGGGGCCCCAGCTATCTTGAGCCACATAGCACCAGGCCCAGTAAGAGTCCTGGTGAAAGAGGTGCACCCAATACAGGGGCACTCGTTCTCCGCGATGCTGCCGCCTAACCTCGTAGTAATTGCCGATAGACCAGCGGAGCGTCGTGTCCTCGATGCGATAGGCGTCCCCCGTGCCCCGCTTTTCCTCCCCCAAGAATCGTTGGCTGCCGTAGAGGTCCTCGGGGGAAAGGCTCTGAGCTTGCACCACCAAGGAGGGCCAGGGATCGTCGCTACCGTTCTGCTGGATTCGCTCCAGCGCCTCGGTGCACTTGCGCTCCAAGAGACCCGATCCCGTCCAATAGAGGCAGCACACCAGCGCCACAGTCAACGCTGCGGCGGTCCAGGTCAGCGGTCGTTTGAGCTGCCTAACCCCTTCTTTGCCCATGTCAGCTCCTCGTCACAGAAGCGCGAGCCGAAACCCGTAGCCCCAGATGGTTTGGATGGAGACATCCGCGTTGGCGGCCGCGAGCTTTCTGCGCACGCGCCGGTTGGTCTCGTCTACGACGCGCGACTCCACGCCGTCAGGCAACCCCCACACTTCGCGGAGCACCTCTTCTCGACTGACGGCGCCCTCGAACCGCGCCATGAAAAAGAGCAACAGGCGCTCCTCGGTGGGCGTGAGCCTCATTGGAACGTCCTCTACGAGAAAGGCGTGGGAGGATTCGTCAAACCGCAGGTTGCCGCACTGAGGCACGGAAGCCAAGCGCCCGTGCCCTTGTTCGTCCCGCTGACGCCGGAGCAGAGCCGAGACCTTGGCCACCAACATGGCAGGCCGCACCGGTTTGGCCATGTAATCGTCCGCCCCCAGAGCCAGCCCCGCGCAATAGTCCGGCTCCGCGTCCCTGCCAGTGAGGAACACCACCGGCGCTTTCGACAGGACACGATAGGCCACCAAGGTTTGGAAGCCATCCATGCCCGGCATCATCACGTCCAGCACCACGAGGTCGGCAGGGCGCAGGCGCTCCTCCTTGAGAAGCGCCGCGCCGCTCTCAAGCGCCTTCACCTCATGACCCGCCTGCTCCAGGTAGGCGGTCAAGAGCACGCGCGTGGACTCGTCGTCGTCCACCACGTAAAGGCGACTCATGGATTCCCCCGATCAGACCTTCCGCACGCTGATGTCGAACTTGTTCCACTCGGGCAGTGTATTGAGGTTTCGGCTCCAGAGCGTGCGCTTGCCGTTCACCACCCGATAGACCACGTAGGGTTTGCAGGAGTAGACGGATCGCGTGTAAACCTTCCAACGACCACCACGGGGAATGTTCGCAGAAACCCCGGTCACGCCAGCCTTGCCGATAGCGGCGCTGATGCTAAAGGACCCGAACGGGGCTGCGAACGACACTCCAATGCTGTAAGAACCTCCTCCTGTCCAGGACAGGCTCACCGTTCCGCCGGTATTCATGCTATAGCCATCGGTGGGTTGGTTGGCGACAGCCTTGAAGTCACCGATGACGGTTTTGTGGCTCCGTAGACAGTCTCGTAGGTGGGGCGCGACGAATAGTGCAAAGCATCGGCCGCAATCAGAGCCTCCACTTCTTCGCGAATTGCGGCTAGCTGCTGCTGCTCCAGCTGGGTTGAGGGCAATTCGACCCCGGGCGCCGGCGTCAATACCAACTGAGGCACATCGACAGATGCCACGCTCGACTCCGCCGCTCTGGCAGTACGCGGCACGAGAAGGCCGACCATGGCCAATGTCCCCGCCTTCAAGAACAATCTGCGGTTGAGATTGGATTCCACCATGACGCTGTCCTTTCTGTTCGCGCCTTTGACTTCCCTCCACGTACACGATGTTTTCAGGTCGTCACTTCAGAAACAGCCGCGCAGCGGTCAGAACTCGGTCACAGAATTGTCAAAGACCCAGTCTGGCCGGTCATGCGTTTTCATGTCTTTCTTTGCGGTCCCGAGCGCGCGTGGACGCTTCTTCGGAGAGAGCCGTTTGTCCACGCTCCGGTCGGCTGGAGCGTGGACAAACGGCTTTGACCGAAGCGTCCAACCGTGGACAAATGGCTTTGACCGAAGCGTCCAGCCAGCTACGCTGAGGGACATGGAGACCTTGGACACCACCGCCACACCGCCCACCGTCGGGCGTTTCGCCCCGAGCCCTTCCGGCCGCATGCACCTGGGCAACGCCCTGTCCGCGCTGCTCGCGTGGCTCGGCGCCCGGAGTGCGGGCGGTTCCATCGTGATGCGCGTGGAGGACTTGGACCCTCGCTGCCAGCGGCCGGACGTGGCCCAGCAGCTGATGGAGGACCTGATCTGGCTGGGCCTCGATTGGGACGGCGACCCCGTCTACCAGCGGCAACGCACGGATGCTTACGAAGCCGCCCTCGCGACCCTGACCGAGCAGGGCCTCACCTACCCCTGCTTCTGTACCCGCGCCGAGCTCCACACCGCGTCGGCGCCCCACGCGAGCGATGGCACGTACGTATACGCGGGCACATGCCGGAACCTGACACCGGAGCAAGTGGCCGAGAAACGCGCACTACGGGCGCCGGCGCTACGGCTGCGCGTACCGGAAGCCAGCGATTCCGCAGGGTTCATTACGGTGCCCGACCTCATCCAGCCGCCCTGCGAGCAGACGCTGGCCACCGATGTGGGTGACTTCCTCGTGCGCCGGAGCGATGGGGTCTTTGCCTACCAGCTGGCCGTGGTAGTGGACGACGCTGCGCAGGGGGTCACGCAAGTGGTGCGCGGACGCGACCTGCTGGGGTCCGCGCCGCGCCAGCGCTACCTGCAGCGACTGCTCGGGCTGCCGGAGGTGGACTACGCGCACGTGCCTCTGCTGGTGGCACCGGACGGCCGGCGGCTGTCCAAGCGCGATCGGGACCTCGACCTGGGGGCGCTGCGAGCGGAAGGCGTTGCCCCGGAAGCGATTGTCGGCGCGTTGGCCAGTGCGGTCGGGCTGCTCGAGAAACCCGAGCCCCTGCGCCCGGACGAGCTGCTCGGCGGTTTTGCCTGGAGTCGCGTGCGGCACGACGATGTGGTGGCGGACGCGGACTTTATGGCAGGGTTGCTTTCACCGAGAGCGGTTATCGGCTAGAATGCTTGCGCACCCGGAGAGCTGACCGAGAGGCCGAAGGTGCTCGCCTGCTAAGCGAGTATAGGACTCAATCCTATCGAGGGTTCGAATCCCTCGCTCTCCGCCAGTGACTGACCAGGCGTCCGAGAAAGCTCGGGCGCCTTTTTCGTTTGACCTGCGCGGCTGCATAAACGGGCCGCGGCCTTGCAAAAAAGTTCCCCGGCTTTCGAAAAGCTCCTTGACTTCGCCCCGGGGCGTGGGCATACTGTTCCTTGCTTCGCGGCATTAGCTCAGCTGGATAGAGCGTTTGACTACGAATCAAAAGGTCACAGGTTCGAATCCTGTATGCCGCACCAGCGCTTCTTCGGGCCCCTCGGGGCCTTTTTCTTTGCCACGCGACAGCGCCGCAGCTACGGCATCGATTTCAGTCAATCCGTGCTTGACAGCGCGCGACGGCTCCGCAATACTCTCTCTTGCTTCGCGGCATTAGCTCAGCTGGATAGAGCGTTTGACTACGAATCAAAAGGTCACAGGTTCGAATCCTGTATGCCGCACCACGAGCATCCGAGAGCCCCGACATGGGGCTCTTTTGCTATCGCGCCACAGCAGGGGGCTGCCGTCGCGTTGCGAGAGCTGCGACATCGCGGGGTTGCGGGGAAACGCTTCTCCGCAAAGTCATTCAACCGGTTGCGGGGAAACGCGCCCTGCTCACCTGTTCGAGCCACGTCCACCTGGGGTTTTGTGTCGTCGCTCGCTTGCGGGGAAACGGTTCTCCGCAAGTCGGTGGTCGCAGTTTGCGGGGAAACGGTTCCCCGCAAACTTCCAGCCGAGCCCCGCGCGACTCCCTCGCACACAACCAGGCTTACTGAAACGCAACCCTAAGCGCATCGCCCCCGATCGCTCGTCCTGTACTATGGGCATCTATTTGTCGTGCCAGAACACTGCGATGTGCATTTAGGGACTGTCCCTAAATGCACATGGATGGGAGTCGATGACATGGCGCAGGAGACCAAGAAGCACCTCGACGGCGTGGGCCTCGCGCTCGCCGGGGGCGGTTGGCGGGCCTTTTCGCAGGTGGCCGTGCTGGCGGATATGGAGAGGAACAACATCGAGACCGGCGCCGTGGCGGGAACCTCGATGGGCTCGCTCGTGGCGACGCTTGTGGCGGCCGGGCTCGACAGCACGGCCATCGCAAACCTGCTCCTCGAGATGGACGAGCAGATCAAGAGCCAGGACGTCATCAAGAACGCGCGCCGGCACCTGCTGGCCGCCGTCACCAAGAACGGCTTCATGGACAACGGCGTGCTGGTGGACGCCGTCGAGCCGCTGCTCGAGAAGGCCGGCGTCAAGACCTTCGCGGACCTCAAGCTCCCGCTCGCCATCTGCGCGGTGGACATCATCACCGGCAAGCTCGTGGTGTTCACCGGCGAGGACGGCTTTTTCGCGCGCACGACGGGCAACTGGGACCTCATCGCGTCCAACGACCTGGACCTCGCCACCTGCATCAGCTGCTCGGGCGCGTACCCGATGATGGTGCAGCCGGTCACGTTCATGGGCCACACCCTGGTGGACGGCGGCTGTCGCATGAACCTGCCCACGCCGCTGTTCGACCGCGAGTCGGTCGACGCCGTGGTGGGCGTGCACATGCTGCACACCTATCCCCCGGTCGCGAACCTCAACGTGCTGAACCTGATGAACACGTGCATGAACTACGGGTCCCAGCAGCTGGAGGAGCTCTACGCGCAGGCGGCGGACATCGCGATCAACATCCCGGTGCCGGGGAGCGACACCTTCAACCCGGGGTGCGGACAAGAAGTGATCGACCTGGCCACCTCGTACCTGCAGACGCACCCGGTGGATTGGGGCGCCGCTCGACCGAGCCTCTGGAACGCCGCGCGGCGCGCCGGCATCGACATGCTGGCAAAGCTGTTCCGCGCGCCCGCCAAGGACGAGGGCGCGCCCGAGGGCGCCGAGCAGATCGAGGCCGTCGAGAACGCGCAGGCCGAGGAGCCCGACGCCAAGACGAACGAGTAGGACGAGGCCCCCTGCCGCCAACGTCTCCGAAACCGTGGCGACAGGGGCCTTCTCGCAGGCGTTACGGCAGCTGGTTGCCGGCGGCCGCGTAGAGCTCGTACCACTCCGCGCGGGTGAGCACGATGTCCGCGGCCTCGTCGATGGCCGCGAGCCGCTCGGGGTTCGTCGTGCCGACCAGCACCTGCATCTGCGCGGGGTGGCGGAGCAGCCACGCCGCCGCGATGCCGTTCTTGGTGGTGCCGTACTGCTCGGCCAGGCGACCGAGCACAGCGTTGAGCTGGGGGTATTCGGGGCTGTCGATGAACGACCCCTCAAAAAACCCGTACTGGAACGGGCTGTAGCACTGCACCGTGACGCCGTGGATGCGGCAGTAGTCCAGCACTCCGGCGTCACGGCCGATGCCGGCGTCGCGCGCGAGGTTGAGGTTGGCGCCGGCGTCCAACAGCAGCGTGTGGGCCAGCGAGAGCTGGAGCTGGTTCGCCTCGAGCGGCTGGCGCACGGCCGTCTTGAGCAGCTCAATCTGGCCGGGTGTGCAGTTGGAGACGCCGAAGTGCAGGACCTTTCCCTGCTCGTGGAGGGTGTCGAAGGCGCTCGCGACCTCCTCGGGCTCCATCAGAAGGTCCGGCCGGTGCAGCAGCAGGTAGTCGAGCTTCTCGACGCCGAGGCGCTCGAGGCTGCCGTTGACGGACGCGAGGATGTGCTCGCGCGAGAAGTCGTACTGCGTGAACGCGCCGGGCCGGATGCCGCACTTGGACTGGATCACGAGGCGGTCGCGCGTGGCAGCCGGCATGCGGCGCAGCGCCTCGCCGAAAACCTGCTCGCAGCGGCCGGCCCCGTAGATGTCCGCGTGGTCCCAGAAGTCCACGCCCCGGTCCAGCTGCAGCTGGATCAGGCCCGCGACCTGCTCGGGGGTCTTGTCCTCGATGTGCCAGGCGCCCTGGACGATTGCGCAGCGGTCGATGCCGCCCACCAACACGTGCTTCATGAAAGGCCTCCTCATCATTGTTCGCACTAGATGACAAAATGCTCCGTCCCCAATGTCACCGTGACAATGGGGACGGAGCATTTTGTCACGTTTCTTGGTTTACAGATCGTAGGACTCCACGCCGTCGGCGGCCATGCGCTCGCGCAGCTCGTCAATGATCCGCATGCCCGAGGAGGTGCCGATGCGCGTGGCGCCCGCGCGCACCATCTCGAGGAACGCGTCCGCGTCGCGGATGCCGCCGGCAGCCTTGACCTGCACCTCCGGCACGCAGTGCCCGCGCATCAGCTTCACGTCCTCAACGGTCGCGCCGCCGGTGAAGAAGCCGGTGGAGGTCTTCACAAAGGTCGGGCGCACCTCGTTGGCGATCTCGCAGAGCTTGACCTTCTCATCGTCGGTGAGCAGGCAGTTCTCAAAGATCACCTTGGAGGGGATGCCGGCCTCGTCGCACAGGGCCACAATCTGGCGCATCTCGTCGGCGATGTAGTCCCAGTTACCGGCCTTGACCTCGGTGAGGTTCACCACGTAGTCGATCTCGTTCGCGCCGTTGGCAATGGCGTCCTTGGTCTCGAACACCTTGACGGCCGTCGTGGTCTGGCCCAGCGGGAAGCCGATGGCGGCGCCGGTGTGCACGTCGGAGCCCTCGAGCAGCTCCGAGCACAGCTTGGACTGGCAAGAGTTGATGGCCACCATGCGGAAGCCGTAGTCCTTGGCCTCACGGCAGAGCTTGGCCATGTCCTCGCGGGTCGCGTCGGGGTGGAGGTTGGTGTGGTCAACGAGAAGGGCGAGGTCGGTGAGGGTGTAGTTCATGACGGGTCCTTTCGGTTGAGCAGCCATTGGTAAGCTTTCGTCGCCCATTATGTCTGACTTATTGAGAATGTCTAGCCTGTTTTGTCAGCTATTCGTCATTTCATTAGAATGGCTCACAACGGAGCGACCGTGACCCGAGGAACCCATGACGCTTTACGACACCATCAAAGAGGACCTGCTCGCGAAGATCCTCGACGGCACCTATCCCGAAGGCCAGACCATCCCCACGGAGCTGGAGCTCGCCGAGCAGTACGGCGTCAGCCGGCCGACGGTGCGCCAGGCCATCCAGATCCTCGCCGACGACGGCTATCTGGAGCGTCGCCGGCGCCGCGGCACCATCGTGACGCGCCCGCGCGTGAGCCAGTCCTTCGCGATGGAGGTCTCGAGCTTTGACGACGCGCTGCGATCGGGCGGCCATGTGCCGTCCACCACGGTGCTGGACTTTCGCGCCGAGTCGGCCAAGGACGCCGTGGCCGAGGCGCTGGAGCTGGCGCCCGGCGCGCCGGTGTGGCGCCTGCTGCGCCTGCGCTACGCCGACGGCCAGCCCAACGTGCTGGTGGAGAGCTACGTGCCGCAGGAGGGATATGAGGCGCTGGGCGGCGAGGACTTCTCGACCACGAGCCTGTACGAGGCCATGGGCCGGAGCGGGGACTCGGTGGCCACGGCACACCGGCGGCTCGAGGTGGCCAAGGCCGACGGCACCAGCTGCACGCTGCTCGGGCTCGAGGAGGGCGACCCGGTGATCCACTTCACCACCGTGGCGCGCGACGACGCCGGCCGCGCCGTGGAGTACTCGCTGGCCACCTATCGCGGCGAGTCCAACGCCTTCGAGTTCGACGCGGTGCGCCCATCAAGGCAACAATGAGCCACCGCCCGTCGGGCAGTGGCTCATCATCTCGTGAACCACCTGAGGTGCGTGGCACCCTGGGCGGAAACCGCCTGGGGTGCGTGGCACCTCGGGAGGAAACGCCGGTTAGCGGGCCAGCATCGCCGCTGGATCGCCGCCCGTCTCCGAGAAGCGCCGGTGGTAGTCCTCGATGAAGTCGTGGTACCAGGCGAAGCTGTCCTTCTTGGAGCGCGCGTAGGTGCCGTTGCCCTCGTCGTCCGCGTCCACGTACACGCAGCCGTAGCGCTTGCCCATCTCGCAGGAGCCGGCGCTCACGATGTCGATCACGCCCCACAGGATGAACCCGAGACAGTCCACGCCATCGGCCACGGCCTCCTCGATCTGCTCGAAATGGTCCCGCAGGTACGCGATGCGATAAGCATCGTGGATCGAGCCGTCCTCCTCCACGAGGTCCCGCGCGCCGAACCCGCACTCGCACACCATCACCGGTTTGCGGCAGCGGTCCCAGGTGCGGTTGAGCGCGTCGCGCAGGCCCACCGGGTCGATCTGCCAGCCCCACTCGCTCGACTTGAGATAGGGATTCCGCGTGGTGACCACGAGGTTGCCGGCGGTCTGCTCCCCTTCCTGCGTGGTGACGACGCTCGACGTGTAGTAAGAGAAGCTCACAAAGTCGCAGGTGTTCTGCGCAAAGAGCACCCGGTCCTCGTCGAGCACGTCCACAGGGACGCCGTGCTCCGCCCAGAACCGGTCCATGTACTCCGGGTGGTAGCCGCGCGCCAGCACGTCCACCGCGTACCACTGGTTCACGTTCTCATCGAGGGTGCACTTCAGGTTGTCCTCGGGCGAGCACGTGAACGGGTAGTAGCAAAAGTACGCGACCATGCAGCCACTCTGAGCGGCAGGGGCCACCTCGCGCTGCATCTGGATCACGCGCGCACTGGCCACGAACTGGTGGTGGAGACTCGTGAACACGAGCGACTGGTCATACGGCCCGTCTTCCGGTTTGGGCAGCCCCACGCCGTTCCAGGGCGAGAAGTACCCGGCGTTGATCTCGTTGAAGGGCAGGTAGTAGTCGATCTGGTCGCCCCAACGCTCAAAGACCACGCGGGCGTAGCGCACGTACAGGTCGATCAGAGTGCGGTCGGTCCACCCGCCGTAGGCCTCCACCAGGTGCAGTGGCATCGCGTAGTGGGTGAGCGTGAGGAACGTCTTCATGCCCGCTGCCTTCACGGCCGCAAAGACGCGGTCGTAGTAGGCCAGGCCTTCCGGGTTGGGCTCCGCCTCGTCGCCGTTGGGGAACAGGCGCGCCCAGCTGATCGAGAAGCGGTAGATGTCCAGGCCCAGCTCCTTGAGCAGGGCGATGTCCTCCTCCAGGTGCTCGTAGCCACGGCTTCCGCGGCGGAAGGGGTAGTTGCCGGAGTCGGTCAGCGCGTCGGCCTTGGCCCGGGCGATGGTGCTCGGTGTGAGCAGGCGCGTCGCCGTGGTCGCCACCTCGGTGCGCGGCACATAGGGGCGGCAGTCCTGCGTGTCGAGCCCCTTGCCGCCCACGTTCCACGCGCCCTCGTACTGGCTCGACGCGGTCGCGCCGCCCCAGAGCAGCTCCCGGCGCTTCCTTTGATTCATGATTGAGAACCTCCCAAACCGGCCCCGAGGCCGGCGATATCGTTGGTCACGACCTGCCGCCCGCCGCGATGCACGCGCCCCTCAGCGGGTCGCCTGCCGGCGCCTGGAAGGTCACGCCCGGACCCAAGCGGCAGCGAAGCCGGTCCAGCACCACGTCCCCCGCCGAGAAGACCCCACCGGCCCAGGAGCACACGACGGCGCCGCGTCCGCGCGCCAACGTGTTCACGAGCAGCGCCAACTGTCCGGCCGCCTCGTCGAGAAGCGCGGCCGCCACCGGGTCGCCTTCCCGGGCTGCGTCGCACGCCGTCCTCGCCAGCGCCGCCACGCCCGAGCGCCGATCCGCCATCGCAGCGAGCGCCGCGACGGCCTCGCCCGGCTCCGTCACGCCCAGCGCGTCGAACACCGAGCGGCCAAGCGCGCTTTTCTCGGCACGGCCGTCCGCCTCGCGGCAGGCCCGCTGCAGCGCACGGCGCCCGATCCAATACCCGGAGCCCTCGTCGCCCATCACAGGCCCCCATCCGCCGCAGCGCACGGCCTCGTCGCCAAAGCGCCCGACGGCGATGGAACCGGTGCCCGCGATCAGCAGCACGCCGTCCTCGCCGTTCAACGCACCGAGACGCGCGGCCTCCGCATCGCTCACCACCGTGAGCGTCCGGGCGGCGCCGAACGCCTCTTCCAGCGCCGCCCGCATCGGCGCCTCTCGACCAGGGCCATAGCCGGCGAGCCCAAGGCCCAGAGTCACGTCCGCCAGCCCGAGGCGCTGCTCGTCCAACAGCTCCCGCACGCCGTCGGCCAGCACGAGCACCATGCCGTCAAGGCCCACTTGGTCGGGATGGCACGTGGGCCGGCGGCACCTCCCCAACTCCTCGCCCCCGTCGTCATAGAGCCCAAAGGCGGTCTTGGTGCCGCCGGCGTCCACGGCAACGATCATGGTCGGGCTCCTCTCCTGTGAGGGTCGTCCGGGCGTCGGCGCTTCTCGACACCGACGCCCGGCCAGACGGTCACACCTCGGCGGTCTCGGGGTCGGCGCCCTCGTCGGCCTCGGCCTTGAGCATCTGCTTCTCCCACGCGCGGAAGAACGGGAAGTAAACGAGCATGCCGAGCGCGATCAGCACCACGTTGAGCACCGCGGCGCGCCAGTCGCCGCCGCAGGCCAGGTACGCACCGATGGGCCCGGGGAGCACCCACGGGACGATGGCGCCGACGAAGCGGCCCACGAGCCCCACGGCCATGCAGAAGTAGCTAATCAGCGTGTTGAGCAGCGGCACCACCACCAGCGGGATGAAGAACGTCGGCGAGAGGACCAGCGGCACGCCGAACATCAACGGCTCGTTGATGTTGAAGACGGCGGGCACGATGGTCGCCTTGCCCATGGCCTTACCGTACTTGGACTTGGAGAAGAAGAGCAGCAGGATGGCCAGGGACAGCGTGCAGCCGGAGCCGCCGATCTGCACGAACCATTGGAAGAACGGCTCGACGACGATGTGCGGCACTGCGGCGCCGGCAGCGTAGGCGGCGGCGTTCTCGTCGAGCAGCACGAGCCAGAGCGGGCGCGCGATGGAGTACACGATGGACGTGCCGTGGATGCCGAAGCACCAGAAGAGCATCTCGAGGAACACGACCACGAGGGCGGCGCCCAGGGTGTCGGTGCCGGAGACGAGCGGCGCGATCAGCGTGGAGATGAAGCCGTGGATGTCGAAGCCGCCCCACAGGCACACGGCGCTGAAGAGCACGAGAACGATGGCCGTGGGGATGAGGGCAGCGAAGGAGTTGGACACGGCGGCCGGGACCTGCGGCGGCATCTTGATGGTCACGTTGTGCTGCAGGCACAGCCGGTAGACCTCCACCGCCACGAAGGCGCAGATGATCGACACGAACACCTGCCCGGTGCCCAGGTAGCCCATGTTCATCACATAGGCGCCGTCCACGGCCTGCATCGTGGCGGCCACCCCGGCCTCGGTGAGGGCGTCGTTGCCGTTGAGGGCGGCGAGGACGGCGTCGGTCATGTCCGGCATCATCACCGGCACGATGGTGAGCAGAAGCGCCATGACGCTGAGAAGGCCGCCCATGAGGCCGTCCACGTCGTAGGAGCGCGCCAACGAGTAACCGATGCCGAAGCAGGCGTAGAGCGACAGGATGTACATGGACATGCGGTAGGGCAACAGGATCTTCACGGCGTTGGCCTGCAGGAACTGCGCGAGCGCCCAATCGGACGGCATGTAGTTGTAGGCGAAGGCGATGACCATCAAAAACGAGCTGACGATGATGATGGGTAGACACGAGATGATGCCGTCGCGGATGGCGCGAAGGTGTCGCTGCTCGCTCAGGCGCGCCATGGGCTCGGCGAAGTGGTCGTCGATCCAGCTGGACGCCGTTTCAAAGGCGGACATGGGAGCTCCTCTCTGGAGGGCTGGAGGGGACTGGCGGCGTTCCGGCGGCCACCGGGGCGCCGCCCCTGTGTTGCGGGGCTACAGCCCCATCAGGTCGGCGTACTGCTGGTAGAGCTTTGCGCCGCCGAGCGGGCTGTAGGCCTGCGGCTCGATGAGCACGATGGGGATGTCGGCCTTCCCGGCCTCCTCGGACATCTCCTTGAAGCGGTGGCGCACCTGCGGGGCCACCATGATGCAGTCCGGGCCCTGCTTGGCGATGGCGTCGCGGACCTGGCCGGTGCCGCAGGCCGTGACCTCGATCTTCTGGCCGTGCTTGGCGCACTCCTTCTGCAGCGCCTGCTCCGCGATCGTGGACGACATCCCGCCGGAACACACGAACAAGACTTTCATGACACGCTCCTTCACTCTCAACGGCCCGATGGGGCCGCACCGTACCTGACGTTCGCTCTCACATCGCGGCGTAGTAGACGATGAAAAAGACCGGCAGCAGCGCCGCGGTGAGGCCCACGAGGCAGAGCCAGAACCCCTTGGTGGCCCCTTCCTTGCGCTCCCAGAACCACTGCATGAAGGCGAAGGTGAAGGCCACGAGCGCGCTCCCGACGACCGCGGCGCCCGGCTTCCACGCCGGGGTCACGGCCTGCACCAGCGACGGCACCGCGAAGAGCGCCACGACAAAGGCGAAGACGATCACCGCCGCGCTCATGAAGCCGAAGCGCGGGATGTCGTAGTCCGTCTCGCCGAGCCAGCGGGTCGCCGCGTCGACGGCGCGGGCGTGGATCTGGGCCTCGCGCGTGGCGGCCCTTTGCCGCTCGATCGCTGCCGCCTCACGAGCCTCGGCGCGGCGGGTCTTGAGGGTGCCCGGCGCCGGCTGCCTCCCGCTCATGCCGCGTCACTTCCCCGGGCGCCCTCGAGGGCCGCGATGCGCTCCTCGAGCCGGGCGATGCGCTCGTTGGCGGTGATGAGGTGCGCGATCAGGGCCTCGGCCTCGATGCCGCACATGAGGTGGTCCTGGGAGTGGACGAACAGGATGTCCATCGGGATCTCCTCGCCCTGGGCCGCCTTGACGATGAACTCGGTCTGGATGTTGTGGGCCTTGACCATGGTCTCGGCCACGTCCTCCATCTCGCGGTGGGCGCCCTCGAAGTCGCCGTTCTCGGCCAGCTCGAGCGCCTCGTAGGCGCGGCCCTTGGCGTCGCCGCCGTAGCCGATGATCTCGAAGGCCTTGTTGACGCATGTCTCCTTGTCCATGGGACCCTCCCGAATCACGACGCTTGACTGATGGCGCCGCGCACGTGGCCGGCGGCCTTGTCCAGGCGCTTCCTGGCCGTTTGTGCATCGACGCCGGTGAGCACCATCACGACGGCGGTCTTGACCTCGTGCCCTGCGGCTTCCAGCGCTTCGAGCGCCTGGTTCGCGTCGCAGCTGCAGGCCTCGCACACGATGCGCAGGGCGCGGCTGTTGAGCTTCTCGTTCGTCTGCTGGACGTCCACCATGAGGTTCTCGTAGGCCTTGCCCACGCCCACCATGGCACCGGTGGATATCATGTTCAGAACCATTTTCTGAGCGGTGCCGGCCTTGAGGCGCGTGGATCCGGTGAGCACCTCGGGGCCGGGCTCCGGCTCGATGGCGATGTCCGCCACGGCCGCGATGGGGGCGCCCGGCGAGCAATCGATGGCGACGGTGGTGCAGCCCAGCTCCTTCGCACGGCCGAGGGCCCCGAGCACGTACGGGGTGCGCCCGCTGGCGGCGAGACCCACCACGAGGTCGCGGTCCGTGACGTTGATGGCGTCCAGGTCGCGGGCCCCGAGGGCCGGGTCGTCCTCCGCGCCCTCCACGGCGTGCACGAAGGCCTTCTCGCCGCCGGCGATGAGCCCCACCACCACGCCGGGGGAAACACCAAAGGTGGGCGGGCATTCCACGGCGTCGAGCACGCCCAAGCGCCCGGAAGTTCCGGCGCCCAGGTAGACGATGCGTCCTCCGTTCAGGAGCGCCGTGCGGGCCGCCTCCACCGCTTCGGCCACGGCGGGGAGCACTTCGCCCACCGCCTCGGCCACGTGACGGTCCTCTCGGTTCATGGCCTGGACCACGTGCAGCGGGTCCATCGAGTCCAGATTCATCGTGTTGGGATTCCTCTGCTCGGTGGAGATGGAGGTCAGGTCGACCACGATCCCACCTTTCCTTCGGGGGTCGGACAGCGCGTGCGCCGGCAGGCCATCTGTCGATCGGCGCCGTCGGTTCGCTGTCTGGTGTTCCCGCCGTCGGATTTGAGAAACGCGACATCCATCTTCTGGCTCTAGAATGACTATTCCGTTTCATCGCATGACGGCCGGCGGCCGACCGGGCGCCGATGGCAGGGAGTATTCGACCGCTCGCCTGGCTCCTTGAAGCGACCCTGAGCGGGCCTTTAGTCATCGGGCGCAGGTCGGGGCACACGAGCGGTCGGTTTTGGGAGGCAAGCGGCATCATTCGCGCGGTTCGGCACCGGCGAACGGCAAGAAAGGCAGGGCGCCATGGCCACTCACGGCACCAACCTGCGACTGGAAGAGCATCGGCGCGACGCCAGCCCGGCCGAGCTGGCCATCGTCGACTGGGTGCTCGCCCACCGCGACGAGGCCGCAGGGCTCTCGATCCAGGAACTGGCCGACGCCACCTCCACCTCCGGCTCCACAGTGGTGCGCCTGTGCCGCAAGCTGGGGTTCTCGGGCTACAAGGGCTTTCGCGACGCGCTCATCTACGACGTCGCCATGGCGCGCCAAGAGGAGCGCGCGGCCATGGGCGACGTGGTCAAGGGCGACCGCGGCGCCGTCATCGTGCGCAAAGTGTGCGACAAGGCCGTGCGGACGCTGGAGGCCACCGCCCAGACGCTGGACCCGCGCACGGTGGACGCCTGCGTGGACCTGATGATCGCGAGCCGGCACATCTGCCTCTTTGGCGTCGGGGCGTCGCTGCTCGTGGCCCGCGACCTGCAGCTCAAGCTCATGCGCGCCAACGTGGACTGCTTTTGCGCCGACGACTGGCACAGCCAGCTGCTCTATGCCAAGAACATGGGGATCCGCGACCTGGCCATCGCCTTTAGCTACTCCGGCCGCACCCGCGAGGTGATTCGGTGCCAGCGCGAGGCCAAGCAGCACGGGGCACGCACCATCGCCGTGACCGGCTCGCGGGCGCAGGGCGGCGACGGCGGCCTCTTGGCCTGGAGCGACCTCGTGCTCACGGTGGCGGCGACGGAGGCGGACGTCCGCAGCGGCGCCATGGCCAGCCGCATGGCCCAGCTGCAGGTGGTGGACGTGCTGTTCCTCACGTACGCGGCCCGCGACTGGGAGGGCTCGGCGCGCATCTTCTCCGAGAACCGCTTCGTGCGCAACGGCGACTAGCAACCTCCCGAGGTGCCACGCATCCCGGGAGGTTTCCACCTGTGGTGCGTGGCACCCGAGGAGGTCGCACCCGGGGAGGTCATCCGCGCCACACGGCGTCGATGATCAGCGAGCCCGCGACGCCAGCGACGACCAGCATCCACGTGGGGTGCCACACGCCCGTGAGGAACCCGATCGCCAGGAATGACGAGAGGCCGCACCAGAAGGCCATCCCGCAGGTCTCGTCCTTGATCTTCTTGGACGACTTGCCCCCGCCCACGGCGTCACACAGGCCACAGAAGGCGCCCCAGGCCGGCAGGACGGCGAGCAGCGCGAGCCCCTGCACCCAGAACCCGCCGAGAAACCCCACGAGCAGGTACGCGACCAGCGCCAGCCCCGCCATGGGAAACCGAGACACCGGCGAGCGGTACGTGCCGCCGTAGTCCCGCTCCCACGCCTTGTGGGCCTCTCCCCAGTTCTCGTAGCGCACGCCGTCGATCCAGACCTCACCGTCATCGCCGGTCCGCACGGTGTGCTCGGCGCTCTGCGCGTCCACGTGGACCCCGCCCGGACCCACGTTCACCGTGTCGCCGCTGGCGATGTCGTGGACGAACACGCCGTCCCATCCCACATGGACCTTCGCGTCCGCTGCGTCCACGGTGATGCCGTCGGACAACGAGCAGCGCACGGAGTCGCGGGAAGAGGCGCCGGCGTCGGGCGCCCCCTCGCTGGGTTGCTCGGCGTCCTCGGGCGCGGGCTGCTCGGCAGCGGGGCACTCGGCCGCCTCCTCGGGCACGGGCTCCTCCTCGGACGCAGGGCACTCGGCGCCCTCTTCGGGCTCCGGTTGCTCGACCTCCTCCGGCTCCGGTTGCTCCGCCTCCTCGGGCTGCGCGACCTGGGCTCCGCCGTCCGCCTCCCGGCCATAGATCAACTCGTCCAGCGTCACCCCATAGAGCGCGGCCAGCGCGATCAAGTTGTCCGTGTCCGGCGAGCTCTCCGTGCGCTCCCACTTGCTCACGGCCTGCCGGGACACGCCGAGCCGCTCGGCCAGCTGCTCCTGGGTGTAGCCGTGCTCCTTGCGCAGGTTCGCAAGGCGGTCCGCGATGGCGACGTTCATGGCTTCCTCTCACATCCTTGGGTCGTCCGACGTGACCACAGTGCCGGACGGCGGCGCGGGATCCCACCTATTCTAGTTCGCGAAACCAAAACGTCCCGCAACGGACGGTTGCGGGACGTTCTTGAGCTGCGGTTTTGTCGAAACCTCCTGGGATGCGTGGCACCCTGGGCGGAAACCTCCCGAGGTGCGTGGCACCCTGGGAGGTTTGGGAGCGGGCTAGGCCTGCGCGTGGGCCTTCATGCCGTGGCCGTGCAGGAAGCGCGCGAAGCCGAACACCACGACGAACACCATCACGGCCGCGAACACCGCCTCGGCGCCGCACACCCAGTCCAGCGGCACGAGGCCCTGGATGCCCAGGTCGACCTGGAAGAAGTCGAGCGCCTTGCCGAGGGCGGCCGCGCTGATCACGAACGGGAAGGTCATGGCTGCGAAGCTGGGCTTGAAGCCGCCCTTAAGGAACCGGGGCACCTGGGTGAGCACCATCAGGAAGAGCGCCTGGCCCAGGATCAGCAGCACCGTGACGAACACCGGGTTGGGGTCCGGCACCACGGTGAGGTAGCCCACGAGCGACAGGCTGGCCGGGGCGGCATAGATGCAGAACAGCGGCTGGGCGGCCTCGGGCATCGGGTGCTTGACATAGCGCATGGTCACGAGCACCAGCAGCAGCGGGTAGGCCGCGAAGCCCAGCCAGAAGAGCACGAGACCGAGCGCCTGCATGCCGAACACCGGCGAGGTGGCCGACGCCACGATGATGCCCACGTAGGCGATGAAGAACGTCGGGAACACCTGGGAGAGGCCCACGTCCTTCATGTGGCGGACGGAGAACCAGGCCATCAGGCACAGATGGCAGGCCACGGACGCGAACCACAGCACCGCCGCCCCCATGTAGAAGTACGGCGCGAGGTAGGTGGCCAGCTGCATGAAGGACATCAGGAACGTCGCGGAGACGGCGGCCACCATCGGGTTGGCCAGGTCCTCGCGCACCTCCTTGGGGAAGAGCGCGATACGAGCGGCCACGAGCAGCGCCATGACCAGCGACACGGTGCCGCAGAGGGCATGGGCCCAGGGAGCGACGGGTTGCCACAGGTTGCCCAACGCAGCCAGGCCGAGCGCGACCCCGGCCATCGGGATGGGCACGTTGCGGATGGCATGGTGTAGGTAGGTGCCGGTCTTCTCCAACGGAGTCCTTTCGTATTCATTCACGTCTATCGATCAAGTATTGTGCCTCGCAGCACAGAGAAGCACAACTTATCTTTTCTGATAGATACATCACAGTCCGTTATAGTGAGACAGTCCTGTCTCTTTACAACGGAGCCGAGGGGAATGGAGCCGCCATGCTGGACCCGCGCGTCCGCACGTTCCTCACCGCCTGCGACACGCTGAGCTTCACCCGCGCCGCCCAGGAACTGCACATCACACAGCCGGCCGTGTCGCAGCAGATCGCCTACCTGGAGCACGAGTACGGCGCGCCGCTGTTCGAGCGCGCCGGCCGCAGCCTCAGGCTCACGCCGGCCGGCCAGCTGGTGCGCGACGCGCTGGGGGCCATGGCCCACGACGAGGGCCTGCTCCGCGAGCGGGTGCAATCGGTCGCCCGCGGCACCGCGCGGCCGCTCCGCGTGGGCATGACGATGACGGCGGGGCGCTATGTGGTGGGGTCGGCGCTCGGCGCATGGCTCGGCGAGCATCCCGAGACCCGCATGAGCGTGACCTCGGCGGACACTGCGGCCCTGCTGGGCCAGCTCCGGACCGGCGAGCTGGACTGCGCCTTTGTGGAGGGGTTCTTCGACGCGGGTGCCTTTGCCTGCGACGCGCTCTGCCGCGAGGAGCTGATCTGCGTCGCCGCGCCAGGGCTGGAGGTGCCCCGCGGTCCCGCCCGCTTTGAGGACCTGCTCGGCGTTCCGCTGCTGGTGCGCGAGCCGGGGTCGGGCACCCGCGCCGTGCTGGAGCACGCGTTGGCGGCCCGCAACCTGAGCCCCTCGTCCTTTGCGGACGTGTCCGAGATAGGCAGCCTGGAGGTGCTCAAGCTCTGGTGTCGGCAGGGGCTCGGCATGGCGTTCCTCTACCGTGCGGCCGTGGAAGGCGAGCTGGCCGACGGCACGCTGCGCCAGGTGCCTCTGGCCGAGCAGCCCATCACCCACGACATCGCGTTCGTGCGCCTGCCGGACAGCGTCTTCGAGCCGGAGTTCGCGGCGCTGTTCTCGGCCATCCGGAAGGCCAAGAGCCGGTAGCTGCGGATTCAGCACCGTAGACACTGCGACGTCAACTTCATACCGGCTGTCTACAGACGCAAAGGGCCCGGCCCGGTGTCGAAGCACCGGGCCGGGCCCTCTGTTGGATATCAAACGAATCGCGGGCAATGCCGCCCCTGCAGCACGTTACGCGGTGACGCCCTCCTCGGGCTCGATCACCGTCACGCCGTTCATGTACGGCACGAGCGCCTCGGGCACCGTCACCGTGCCGTCCTCGTTCTGGTAGTTCTCGATGACCGCGGCCATCGCGCGACCCACCGCGAGGCCGCTCCCGTTGAGCGTGTGCACGTAGCGGGTGCCCTTGAACTCGCTCGGGTCCTTGTACTTGATGTTCGCGCGGCGCGCCTGGAAGTCCGTGCAGTTGGAGCAGCTGGAGATCTCCTTGTAGTTGTTGTAGCTGGGCAGCCACACCTCGAGGTCGTAGGTCTTGGCCGCCGAGAAGCCCAGGTCGCCGCCACAGAGCGTCACCACGTGGTACGGCAGCCCGAGCCCCTGGAGGCAGAGCTCGGCCTCCTCCACCATGGACTCCAGCTGGTTGTAGGAGTCCTCGGGCTTGGCGAACTTGACCATCTCCACCTTGTCGAACTCGTGCACGCGGATGATGCCGCGCGTGTCGCGCCCGGCGCTGCCCGCCTCCTCACGGAAGCACGGGGTGAACGCGGTGTACCAGAGCGGCAGCTTGGAGCCGTCGAGCACCTCGCCGCGATGGATGTTGGTGAGCATGACCTCGGCCGTCGGGATCAGGTAGAAGTCCGGGCTCACATGGAACAGGTCCTCCTCGAACTTGGGCAGCTGACCTGTGCCGTACAGGGTGTCGGCGTTGGTGATGACGGGCGGCCACCACTCCTTGAAGCCGGCCTTGATGTGCATGTCCACGAAGTAGTTGATGAGCGCGCGCTCCAGGCGGGCGCCCATGCCGCCGAGCAGGTAGAAGCGGGAGCCGGCGATCTTCACGCCGCGCTCGAAGTCGATGATCCCCAGGTCGGGGCCGAGGTCCCAGTGGGCCTTGGGCTCGAAGTCGAACTGCCGCGGGGTGCCCCACCGGCGCACCTCGGTGTTCTCGGAGTCGTCGACGCCCTCGGGCACCGACGCGTCCGGGATGTTGGGCACCGCGCTCATCAGGCCCTTGAGCTGCCCGTCCAGCTCGTCGCGCTGCTTGTCGAGGTCGGCGATGCGCTTCTTGTTGGCCGCCACCTCGGCCTTCGCGGCCTCGGCCTCCTCGCGCTTGCCCTCGCGCATCAGCTGGCCGATGGCCTTGGACACGCGGTTGCGCTCGGCCTGCAGGGTCTCCACCTCGGCGATCGTGGCGCGGCGCTCGGCGTCCAGCTCCAAAAAGCGGTCGCGATCCCAACTCTTGTGACGCTTGGCCATGGCCGCGTCCACGGCCTCGGAGTTCTCGCGTACTGCTTTGATGTCCAGCATGGAGCGCCTTTCTTGCTCGGGGCCGCGCCCGTCGCGACCTTATGAACGGCTGAGCGCCAGCTGAGCGCCGCTCTCGACCGCCAGTTTTTTGAGTCTATACTAGCCGTCTACGTGCCGATACCTCGGCGCCTGCGCGCCTTCGACCCAAAGGAACAACCATGGACTTCGCCACATGGCTCTTCTCCACCCGCGAGGGCGTGCTGACGCTCCTCGGCGCCGGTCTCGTCATCTGCCTGGTCGTGGCCTTCGTGCTCGAGCGCAGGACGGCCAAGATGTACTTCAACCACGAGAAGCAGCCCGGCGAGGAGGACTCGTTCCTCGACGGCATCTTTGGCGACGATGATGACGAGGGCTCCGACAAAAGCTAGGCGGCGCCGCCCGTGCCCCGTCGCACCACCCGCGCAAACCCGAACGGCCCCGCGCGGCTCCCTTGAGGAGCACGCGCGGGGCCGTTCTTCTCTCAGAGGCGACCTTATTCCTCCGCCTGCTTCTTCTGCTCGGGGGTCGGGTCGACCACGCCGTCCTCCACGTCCACGTTCGTGACCTGGTGGGCGCCCTCGTCGGAGCCCTCAGAGCCGTCCTCGCGGTCCTTGTCGTCGTGCTTGCCGCGGATCTGGGACAGCCAGCCGCCGTCCTTGGCGGCCTCCTCCTCGTCGTCCTCCTGCGCAGGCGGCTCGGGCGCGATCACGCGGAGCAGCGCGATGCGACGGCCGCGCATGGACTGAACGCGGAACTTCCAGCCCTCCACGTCGAGCACCTCGCCCGGGCTCGGCACGCCGTCCGCCGTGTCCAGCACAAAGCCGGCCACGGTCTCGTACTCGTCGGAGTCCTCGATGGGCCAGCCCAGCTCGATGGCGTCGTCGATGGAGTAGCGCCCGTCCACGAGCCACTCGCGGTCGCCGAGCTTCGTGAGGTACTTGTTGTCGGGGTCGAACTCGTCCTCGATCTCGCCCACCACTTCCTCGACGATGTCCTCGATGGTGATGACGCCGGCCGTGCCGCCGTACTCGTCCACCACGATGACCATCTGGTCGTGGCTCGTCTGCATCTCGGACAGCAACGGGATGATGTCCTTGGTGTCGGGCACGAAGTCGGCCTCGCGCACGTACCCGGCGACGGACGCGTCGCCCTTGCCGTCGTCGATGATGGGGCTGATCAGGTCCTTGATATGGGCGATGCCCACGATGCGGTCCACGTCCTCGTGGTACACCGGCACACGGCTGTACCCGGTCTTGCGCATGACCTTGAGCACGTCGTTCAGGGTCTCGGTGTCCTCGACGGCGGTCATGTCCACGCGCGGCACCATGACCTCGCGGGCGACGGCGTCGCCCAGGTCGAAGATCTCGTGGATCATCGACTTCTCCTGGTCGGACAGCTCGTCGGCGTCCGAGACCATGTACTTGATCTCCTCTTCGGAGACGTTCTGGCGCTCGTCGGCGCTCGCGATGCCGAGCAGGCGCGAGATGCCGTTGGCGCTCTTGGCGGTGACCCAGATGAGCGGGCGCAGGGCCGTGGTGAAGCCGCCGAGGAACCCGGCCACCTTCTTGGAGACGCCCTCGCAGTCGGCCAGGGCCATGCGCTTGGGCACCAGCTCGCCGATCACGATGGAGACGTACGAGACGATCAGCGTGATGATGATCGGCGCGAGCACGTCGGCCAGGCCCGCGGGCATGCCGAGCGACACCATCCATCCGCCAAAGGGCCCGGACAGGTTCGTGGCCGCAACGGCGGAGCTGAAGAAGCCCACCAGCGTGATGGCCACCTGGATGGCCGCGAGCAGGTCACCGGAGTCACCGGAGATCTCGAGCGCCTTCGCGGCCTTCTTGTCGCCCTCCTCCGCCTCGTGCTCCAGGATGGGGCGCTTGACGTTCACCAGGGCCATCTCGGACATCGAGAAGAACCCGTTCACCAGTGTCAGCAGGAAGGTGGCGATGATACTTATTGCTACGTCCATGGGTTAGTGACCCACACCTCTTTCGGTCGCGGTTGGTCGGGGCTGGCCCCGGCTAATCGGCCAGCTCGAAGCCGGCGGCAGCGATGGCCTCGGCCACCTGCTCCGGAGTGAGGTCGCCCTCGAACTCCACAACGCCGGTCTCGTGGTCGGCGCGCACGTCCTTCGCGCCCCGGTCCTCGAGCTCCATCACCACGAGCATCTCGCAATGCTTGCAGTGCATGCCGTTCACGTGATGCGTCTGCATCGGTCCTCCTTGGTCTGGCGGCGAGCCGCCGGGCTCTCCCCTCGATGAAAAGGGGGCCTCTGGAGATCTTCCCCGAGAGGCCCCTCTCATACTAGGGAACCGCTGTTAGCGCTTCGTGAAGCTGAAGCGCCGCCTGCCGCGTTCGCAAAACCTGCGTTACTCCGTGGCGAGCACCATGGCCTTCACGCGGGCCTGCAGGTCGTCCAGGTACTCCTGGGTCGGGCGCCAGTTGAGGCACTCGGCGTCCATCGGCAGCTGGAAGCCGGACTTCTTCAGCTCGTCGTACACGGACTTGGGGCCCACGGGCGCCCAGCCGTACGAGCCGAACGCCAGGCCCACGCGGGTCTGGTTGCGCGGCGACAGGCCAAGGAAGTAGGTGAGGAACTTCGCGACGTTCGGCATCATCTTCATGTTGAGCGTCGGGGAGCCCACGGCCACGTACTTGCAGTCCATGATGTAGGCCAGGATGTCGGACTCGTGCGTGTCCTTGACGTCGAAGTAGCGACAGTCGACGCCGGCCTCGACGAAGCCCTCGCAGATGGCGCGCGCCATGTAGGCGGTGGAGTCCCACATGGAGTCGTACACGATGGCGCACTTGTCCACGCGGTCGTTGTTGGTCCAGAGCGTGTACTGCTCGAGGATCTCAGGGATGTGCTCGGTCCAGATGACGCCGTGGGCGGGCGCGATCATCTCGAGGTCGAGGGTCTTCACCACGTCGAGGGCCTTCTTGGCCTGCATGCCGTAGGGCTGCACGATGTTGGCGTAGTACTTGCGGGCCTGCTTCATGACCTCGCAGAAGTCCGCGTTGACGTCGAAGCGCTCGGTGCAGGCGATGTGCTGGCCAAAGGCGTCGTTGGAGAAGAGCACCTTGTCGTACTCGTCGTAGGTGACCATGTTGTCCGGCCAGTGGACCATCGGGGTCTCGACGAAGGTGAGGGTGCGCTTGCCGATGTTGAGGGTGTCGCCGGTCTTGAGGGCGTGGAACTCGATGCCCGCCTCCTGATAGTGCTTGGCGAACTCCGCGACGGCCTTCTCGCTGCAATAGAACTCGGCGTTGGGGCAGGCCTTCTTGATCTCGGGCAGCGAGCCGGAGTGGTCCATCTCCACGTGGTTGGAGATCACGACGTCGATCTTGGCCGGGTCGATCACGGACGAGATGCGCTGCATCAGCACGTCGTGGAACTTGTTCTTGACCGTGTCGATGAGGGTGACCTTCTCGTCGAGGATCAGGTAGGCGTTGTAGGTCAGGCCTCGCTCGGTGACGTAGCCGTGGAAGTGGCGCTCGTTCCAGTCCAGCGTGCCCACCCAGTAGATGTCGGGCTTGATCTGCTGTGCGACCTGCATCGCAGCTCCTTTCGGGGAGTCCCAAAGATGGTGGCGACCGACCCTTTTGGTGAAGAGGGGCGGCGTTGAATTCCGGCTACGAATGTACCCTTCGCACCCTGCAGCCCCGGTGCGCTCCCGCGCTTTTCGATGGACCTTCCACGAGAGAGGGCCATAAGACATGCCAACTAGGGAGTGCGGGGCTGACGCCGGTGCGTTTCTCGCGTTTGAGCCGGGGCAGCAGCATGTCTTCTCGCATGGCCGAGGGGCCCGCTCCCTACTTGGGTGCGGGCCCCTCTCGCTCGAAATGCTCGTCCTCGGCCGAAGCTGCTACTTCTTCCGCCGACCGCCGCGCAGCACGGCCACGGCAGCCAGAGCTGCGACACCGCCGCCGGCCCCCAGCCACGGCGCCAGGGCCGCGAGGGCGTCCCCGGTCTCGGGCAGGATGCTCCAGACCGGCTTGGGCTTGCTCGGATTGGCCGGCTTGTCAGGCCCGGTGGGCTTGTCAGGCACGACCGGCTCTGTGGGCTTCACGTACGTGTTCACGAACTCCATGACGTCCGCGTTGCCCGTGGCCTCGGAGCCGTCATGGGCCTTCAGCAGCGTCACGGTCTTCGAGCCGGAAAGCTCGCCGGTGGCCTCGTCGCGGGCGATTGTGTAGGTCACCCGATAGAGCGCCTTGGAGTAGGTCATGCCCTTCTCGTCACCGGCCGACTCGCGCACCAGGTAGCTGTACGTGCCCGGCTGGGTGAAGGTCACCGCGCCGAACGTGCCCATCGGGGCGTCCTTGGTGGCGACCACTTGGACGGGATCGGGCATGGGCGCGCCCTCGGTCTCCGCCTCGGCCACAAAGGTGAAGGCGTCGCCGTCGGTCCAGTCGCGACCCATGAGGACCTTCTTGGCGCCCACACCGAAGGCCGGGTCCACATAGGGCACCGGTGTGAAGGTGTTCTCAAAGACGGCCTTGCCACCGGAGACGCTGTGCACGGCCTCGAGCTTGCCCTTGCCGTTGTCGGTCACCCGGGTGGTCACTGTGGCCAGACGCTTGTCGTAGGTGACGCCGGTCGCGTCGCCCGCAACCTCGCGCAGCTCGTACGCGTGCTCGCCGGGCTCGGTGTAGGTCACGGCCGAGAGGGTCACGCGCCCGTCTGCCTCGTTGGTGCCCGTGGCCACAACGTTGCCGCTGTCAGGGTCGACCAGCTCGAAGCGGAACTCCCCGGCCTGCAGAGCGCGGCCGCTCAGGACCTTGGTGACGCTCACCTGGTCGGTCACCGAGCTGGTCAGTTCCTCGACCCCGTAGGTGTTGGTGAACGAGAAGGGCTCGCCCACCATGCGGGCGGAAAGGTGCCCGTCCGCGCCCTGGGTCACAAGCACCTGCACCGTCTTGGAGCCGCCCTCGTTGCTGACGCCGGGCACGGAGCCCGCCTCGGTCACCGTGTAGGTGAAGGTGCGCTCGGTCGCACCGGCGAGGTCCTCCTGGGTGTAGGAGATCGGATCGAAGGCCACGGTGCCGGAGGCGTCGTTGGTGGCGGTGCGGATCACCTGGCCGCCCTCGTCGGCCAGCGTGAACGTGAAGGCGCCGGCCATGCCGTCGGGCACCGAGAGGCCGCTAGGAGCGGCCACGACCTTGGTGCCAGCCACCTGCACCTGCACCGGGTCGGCCTCATAGGCGTTCACGAAGCCGGTCTGCCCGTTTTGCGGCCACACCACGTCGCAGGTCATGGTGCCGTCGCCGTTGTCGGTCACGTTCACGGTCACCGAGACGACCGCTTGCTGCGCCGTCACGTTCTCGGGCAGAGCGGAAACGTCCTCCACCAGCGTGTAGGTGTAGTGATAGACGGGCTTGCCGTCCACGCGACTCATCGTGGCCACACCGGCCGCCACGTCGTCCTGAGCCTGGGACGAGGTGTAGGTCCGCGCACCGAAGTCAACGGTGCCGTCGGCGCCGTTGGTGGCCCGAGCCACCTCGGCACCCTTGGCGTCACGCATCACGAACGCGAACTCGCCGGCCGCCAGGTCGCGGTTGAGCAGGGTCTTGGTGGTGGTCACGCGGCCAGAGCCCTCAGCCGCGTCAGGGTTGCTCGAGGCCTGGTAAGCGTTGTTGAAGACAAGCGCCGCATGGCCGCCGTCTACCACGGCGTCGTCAACGAGGGTCTGCGCCGTGAGCGTGCCCTTGCCGTCGTCGGTCACCTTGATCTCCACCCTGTGGGTGGCGCGGTCGTAGGTGTAGCCGGAGCCGTCCTCGGCCGGAGCGTTCTCCGCAACGGTCCAGGCGAAGGTCTTGCCGGCGTCGGCCTCCGTGAAGGTCACCTTGGAGAAGACCTCGGAGAGCAGCTGATCGTCCGCGGTTTCGGCCGCCTCCCGCTTGCCCGCGTCCGCGGCCAGCGAATAGAGGGTCTGCGTGGGCACCTTCGCGGCCGAGGCGTCATCGGCAGGCGTCACCGTGAAGGAGAACTGCTTCGCGTCCATCGGGCGCCCGGCGAGGGTCTTGAAGACGTTCACCGAGGCCACACCGTTCATCGAGCCGCTCGAGTTGTAGCGGTTGGTGAACGACGGGATGGTGACAGTGGCGCCATTCTCGACGTTGTACGTCACCGTGGCGGTCAGGCGTCCCTCGCCAGTGTCGCTCACCGTGACGGTCGCGATGAACACGGTGGGGTCGTAGGTCACACCTGGCGCATTGCCTGCGCGCTCCGTGATGCGATAACGGTAGGTGCCCGGCTGGGTGTAGGTGATGGAGCCGAAGGAGGCCTGGCCGAGGTTCGTGTCGACGGAGGTCACCTCACCGCCGGCGGCAGGCATGGGCGCCCCGTCGATGGCCTCAAGACCGAAGGAGAAGCGCTCCCCAGCAGCGAACGCACGGCCCGTGAGCACCTTGGACACCTGGAGCGTGGCCTGGGCGCTAGCGGCGCTGTAGCGGTTGGTGAAGCCGATGGCGTCAGCGGCCTCGTCGCCCTTGGTGACGGAAGGCGTGGCAGTGAGGGTGCCGTTGCCGTTGTCCTTCACCGCAACCTTGATGGTGAACTCGGAGTCGTCGTAGGCGTAGCCAGCCGGAACACCGGTCTGCGGGACGTTCTCGGTCACCTTCCACGTGAAGGTCTTGCCGGCATCGGCCTGGGTGAATTTCACGGCGCCCAAGAGGTCGGCGAGCGTCTTGCCGTCGTCGGTCACGGCAGCAGCGGCCTTGCCAGTATCGGCAGCCTGGCTCTTGAGTTCGGTGGCCGCCAGCCTGGCGCGGGAGGCCTCGTCAGCAGGCGCCACCGTGAAGGTGAACTGACCGGCCGTCATGTGGCGGCCCGTGAGGGTCTTGGTCACGTTGAGCTTCGCGGCCGCCTCCGGGTCGATGGAACCCTTGGACTCGTACTGGTTCTCGAAGGCGACAGGCGTGGCCGCACCACCGGTGACAGCAGAAGCGGTCAGCTCGGCGGCCTTCGGCGTGAAGCCGTCCTTCTTCTCCTCGGTCAGCTTGACCGAGCCACCCTGGCCAAGGCCGTAGATGCGGCCCGTCTGGTTGGCAGAAAGCTGGAACGTCGACTCGTTGGCGAGGGTCGTCACTTTGCCGTCAAGCACCAGGTAGGCGCTCTGATCCTCGCCGAGGCCGCTCACCGTGAAGGTGAACGGGCCCTTGGGCATCAGGCTCTCGTCCATGCCCTCGGCCGTGACGATCTTCGACACAGGAATGCCGCCATCGTTGACGAAGTTGAACCCGTTGGAGTCGGCGACGTTCACGGTGAGGCCGAGACCCGAGCGAGTCACCTGGTAGGTGCGCGTGGCTTCCTGCGTGTCGTAGGCCACGTCGTTCACGATGACGTGGTTGTTGGGCAGCTGGATGCGGTCGCCTTCAGGCACAATCTCTTTGAGCGAGGTGCGATAGGTGCCCGGCTGCTGGAAGACGATCTGGCCAAAAGGCAGAGAGCCGTCCGCCGCACTGGAGCCGCGATAGACCCCGTCGTCATCCGCCGTGACGTCGGTCATATGAGCCTCGCCGGCCTTGGCGAGCCTGTCGAACGTGCCATCGGCGTTCAGGCGCTCGATTCGCAGCTCAAACTGGTAGCCGCCGCCCGGGACAGTGGTGTTCAGGGTCACTTTGGAGAGGTTGGCGGTGGATTGGGTGTTGCCGTTGTACGTGTTGGAGAAGGCCAGCGGTGTCTCGGCGTTCCAATCGGTCTCGGTGCCGTTGACCACCTTCTTGATCGTCAGCGTTGGCGTGGCAGTGCCGTCAAAGTTGTCGACCACCTTGAGGTGCACCCGATACTGGGTCTCGTCGTAGGCGACGCCGTTGTCATCGGGATCCCGGTTCTCCGCGATCACGAAGTAGTAGTCACCGGGACCGTAGCTCGCCTGCGGCAGCAGCGACGGGATAGTGGCCGTGGAGGTCACGGAGCCGTCGTCGCTGGTGCTGGTGTTAGTGCTCGCGTTCACCCACGTGGGGGAAGGGGTCACGCCAGCGGTCGCAAAGTCTGCTCCGGTCTGGTAGGTGGAGAAGTCAAAAGCCTGAGCCGTGATGGGGCCGTTGAAGGTCTTGGTGCCCGTCAGCGAGACCGTGGCCGTGGGAGGCGTGTAGGTGTTGGTGAACGCGGCTGCTATTGCCCCTTGGCCGTAGTCCACGGCGGTTTCAATGATTCCGTTGCCGTTGTCCGTAGCCGTCACGGTCACGGTGCGCACGGTGGTGTCGTAGGTCATGTTAGACAGACGGTCAGCGGCAGCCGGAGTGACCTCGCGCACGCGATAGGTGTGGGTGCCGGCCTGGCTGTAGGCAATGGGGTCGAAGGAGAAATCGAGGGAGTTCTTGTCCGCCTGGCCGTCGGGGACCTCCTTTGTCAGGATGGGCTGGCCCTCCACGCCGTTCACCACTTCGGAGAGGGTGAAAGTGAAGGTGTCGCCTTCACGGAAAGTGCGACCATCGATGGTCTTGGTGCCGGAGATGGTGGCTGCGCCCTGCGCCTCGTAGCTGTTGCTGAAAGGAATCACGCCCACACCTGTCGTCGGGTCAGGGGTGCCGTGGTCGTGACCGTAAATCACCTGGGAGCGCACGGTAGAGACGCCGCCGATGGTCTCCACGTGGCAATAGACGTAGACGTCATGGTGCGTGGTGTCGTAGGTGACACCATCCTTGACGTTGCTGACGGCATCCCCGGGCACAACCTCGCTCACCTGGTACTTGTAGACCACACCGCGAGAGAGGGCGTCCGTATCCGTGGCGTCGCCGGCCAGACTGGCGTCAGCGGCAGTGAAGGCGATGCCGTCAAAGTCCACCGCGCCGCTCGCGTTGTTGGTGGCGGTGTCGCTGGCGGGCATGGGCTGGGTCGAGTCTTCGGCGTAGCCGTAATCGGCAGCCTGCTCGTTGCTGGGCACGCCGCCGGTCAGGTCCGCCACCTCGCCGGCAGTGAGGGCGTGGGCGCCCTGGGCCTCCACCTTAAAGCTGAAGGCGCCGGCCTCGAGGGGCTTGCCAGACAGGGTCTTCTTCACGCCAAAGCGGCGCACCACCTTGTCGGTGTCGTAGCTGTTGGTGAAGGCTGCCGGGCCCACCCTACCGTCATCGGCTACAGAAGGAGCGGTCGCGTTGGGGTCGGTGGCGTTGGCCACGTCAGTCTGGACGTGGGTCACCTTGAGCTGGGTCCTGTCAGTCTCATCGACGGCAACGGTCACCATGTAGGTGTACTTGGCACCATCGTAGGTGACGCCGGCCACCACGTTGCTAGCCGTCGCACGGGCCTCGGAGAGGGTGTAGGTATAGGTGCCCGGGGCGTCGAAGACGATGGGCGAGAAGGCGGCGCCAAAGGAGCCCGCGTTGGCCCGGGTGGTGGTCACGGAATGACCCTCCCCCTGGGTGGTGATCTCGAGGTTGAAGGTTCCGTCGGTATTCACCGCAGTCACCTTCACCGCCACGGCGTTGACCTCAAAGGTCACGTCGCCGTCTTTGGCCCGGGGCAGCGGTGAGCCCTCGTTGGCCTCAAGGGTAAAGGTAAAGCTGTCACCGGCCACGAAGCCGCGGGGCTGACCGCTGGCCAGGTTGCCCGTCATGGTCTTGGTAAAGGGAATGCTTCCGTCAGCGGAGGGCCACTCCACCTCGGGGGTGTAGCTGTTGGTGTAGATGGCTGTCAGGACCTCGCCGGCCGTGGCGTTGCCCTCGGCGCTCCGAGTATTCTGGTCAACGGTGACGGTGCCGGAGGAGCCTTCGGCCTTCTCGAAGCTAAAGCCCTCGGTATTAGGTGCGGTCTCGGTCACGGTCCAGTGCGCTCCGGGGCTCGTCTCCACAAAGACGGTCTCGCCGGCCTTGAGCTGGACGGTCGTCGTGCCGCTGTTCCAAGTGGGAGTGAGCGTCTTGGAGGTACCGTCGGCTTGGGTCACGACCACATCGCCCGGGGTACCGTTCGTGACGGCGAGGTTGAAGTCAAAGGCCTGGTCGGGGGCGGTAAGACCATTGGCCATGGTCAGGGCCTTCCTCACCGAGAAGCCGGTGGTGGGCACGGTCACACGACCGTTGTTGCCCAGGTAGGCCTTGATCTGATAGTCAGTGGTCCCCTCACTGGTCTGATAAGTGGGAGCGTACGCCAGAGCTGCGGTACCAGTCGGATTGGCAGAAATAGTCCCCGCCGCTTCCTTCTCCTGCGTGAAGTGATGGGTGTTGCCCAGGCGTGGGGAGTGGACCTTCGTGACGACCTGACCGCCTTTGACTTCCACGGATTTCTTAAGCTCGGCGCCGGTACGGGCCACAACGCGGTTCACCTGCTGCTCGGCGCCCAGTTCGTGGTAGTCGATGACGAGGTAGTAGGTCGCCTTATCGTCCCATCCGTCGAGCGTAGTGAGGGGCTGGTCGGGCACGCTGCCATCCTTACCCAGAACGCCTTCAGTGCCGCTGGCGTAGATAGGCCGGTTGGCCTGGAAGTAATAGAACCGGTTGTCCTTGCTCGGGGCGAAAGTGGCAGTGGCAGCGCCGGCAGTCTTGTCGTCTTGCACGTTCGCGGAGTTATAGATGTTGCTGTAGAAGGCGATGCTGCCA
This sequence comes from Kribbibacterium absianum, assembly GCF_030067705.1. Taxonomy (GTDB): domain Bacteria; phylum Actinomycetota; class Coriobacteriia; order Coriobacteriales; family Atopobiaceae; genus Kribbibacterium; species Kribbibacterium absianum. Next base: position 287,140 of record NZ_JASJEX010000002.1, on the reverse strand, counting down.
TCCTTCTGACGATGCTTGACCTTGTAATCGGCGCTCACTTTGGAGAGGTCGACCTTGCCATCAGTGAGCACATCCGAACTAAAGCCCACCGTGTAGTTGAGCCGCAGGGGCCGCGCATCGTTGGTGTCGCGGTTGGAGGTGAAGTTTGTCTGATCGTCATTCTCGTCGAGGTCGATGGTCTCCACGCGCACCGGGAGCACGTTGGCAGGCACCGTGCAGGTAAGTGTCTGCTTGCCGTCCTTCTCCGTCACCTTGATTGCGATGTCGGAGAGGCTGAACGGAGTCTTGTACACCGGGTGCTCGAGAGAGATATTGGGCAGCGAAACGGTACCAGTAGCGCTGTCATAGGTCACGCCATCGTCTTCGTCGTAGACCTCACCAAAGAGTTCCACGGAGGTGACCCCCTTGACCTCCATGTACTCGCCGATGGGGTCTTCGTAGGTGAGGGGCGTCATGCCCTCGCCCAGGGTGTCGGTCACCGGGTTGAAAGCAGTGTTCTGGAGACGCTGGATGATGTTCGCGAACACACCGCCGAGGTCGTCAGTACCTGCGGTGTAGGCACCGTCGGCGTAGTAGAGGCTGGTGATGTCGTCGCTGGTGGGATGGTTGAGGGTTATTTCATTGGTTTCCCAACGTGAGTCGTTAACCTGAACGGTGGTTGTTCTTTTATTGATATAGTCGCTCCAAGCATTTCTAATGGAGTTCGACATGGTGTTGTTTGTGGAAAGATACTGATTTGGATCGAGAGTCACATTGGCGAGATAAAGATTGTTACCAGAAAGGCTGCCAACACGCACTGTGAACATCTGAGTGTCATACTTGGACCCAGCCACGCCATAGTGATTGCTTATCTGCTGTTTCCAGTAGGAGGCCTCCATCATTGCGAGCATGCCATTGCCGTAATAGGGATTGCTACCAGGGCCTACTTGATCGGGAGAATGGCCAGCAAGATTCCACCAGTCCCCTTCATCGATCGAAAAGGTTGGAGCGCCGTCGGTCAGGAGCACCACAGCCGGAATGCGCTGAAGCTCCGTGGTGCCAACAGCAAGCTTGGTGTCGGAAACATTTGCGAGAATCTGCATTCCCTCGTAAATGCCATACTGCGTGTTCGTGCCACCTGTCACAGAGGAACTCCCGGTGACCAGCTGGTTGTTGGCATTTCGCGCCGTGATACTCAAGCTACCATTGCGGGAATATGAGAAGGCAGCATTGTCTTTGCTAATCTCTTCTCCATTGCTTGCCTTGTAGTGTCCCAGGGGCATCAAGGTCTTGGTGTTGTTGCCATCCGAGCGAGCAAACGTGGTCACAGCCACCCGGTTGTGCTGGTTGCTCTTCATAAGCTGACCCACAGCAGTATTGAGCGCCTCGGTGGCCGCCTGAATGCGTCCGTTACCGTCCTGATCCATGGATCCCGACACGTCCACGATGAACACCACGTCCAGCGGGTTCCGGATGCTCGAGTTGATCACGCGCGAGGAGCCCAAGGCACTAAACGTGGTTTTGAAAACACCGTTCGTCTGGTCCGTCTCAACGGACTTGTCGGTCCACACGCGACCGGCGTAGCGGCCGTTCATTGGCGTGTCATCGCCGAGGATGGTGGTGTAGTCGCCCGCCGTCGACGGGTCGGCCGTCCACGTGGGGTCCCCCGTGTCTGCTTGCGCGTTACGGGATCCCAAAGCCACTACGGCAACAAGGGTCACAGCCAGCAGCACCCCAAGAAGGGCTAGCGGTGAGCGACCCCCCCATGCGGTTTTTGTGGGCTCCTGCGGTCCGGGACATGCGGCTTCTCTCCATGCCCTCTCTCCTCCAGTTAGGGTGCAATCAACAGCAGAGACAGTCATTTGGACACTGATGCGTTCTGCCAGTTTCTGACATTGGCAGGCTGAAATCAACCATAACCAGCAGGTTGAACTCAACTAGAACCGGATTTCGGCACTGCCGTTATCCCCTTCAGCGCACGAAAACCCACCCCTGGTCGTCTGAGAACCCAAGGGCACCCTCCCGCGCTTTCGGATTGCGCAGGGCATGAGGGGCGCAAACAACGCACCGGCCCAAAGCGTCGCCACCGACGCTTTAGGCCGACAGTAAAAGGCTGTGAAAGCTTCGCTGGAATGTAAACGGCTGTATAACCACTAGCGCCTTCCCGAGTTCCCGCTATCTGCCCGTCACGGGCGCCCCGCTCGCCACGAGCCTGCAGGGGCGAATTCCGCATTCGGCGCACGGGATCGGCGGCGGAAAAGACGCCCCCGGTGGCCTCAGGCCTCCGAGGGCGCCTTCCAGCGCTTCAGTTCGAAAAGGAAGCTGCGGCACGGAATGCCCGCGTCGCCCGTTACTTGCCCTGGGCGCGACGCTCCTGGTACTCCTTCGCCAGCTTCTCCTGCACGTCGTGCGGGACCTGCTCGTAGCCCTCCACCTCGATGGTGTACTCACCGGTGCCGCGGGAGAGCGAGCGCAGGCGCGTGGCGTAGTCCACCACCTCGGCGTACGGCGCGGTGGCCTGCACGCGGACCTCGCCCTTGTCCGTGGTGTCCATGCCCTCCACGCGGCCGCGGCTCGCCGAGATGTCGCCCATCACGGAGCCGGCGTAGCTCTCGGGCACCGTGATCACCAGCTTGGCCATCGGCTCCAGCAGCACGGCCTCGGCCTGGGACACCGCGTCCTGGAAGCCCAGGCGCGCGGCGGTGCGGAACGCCATCTCGTTGGAGTCCACCGGGTGGTACTGGCCGTCGTAGAGGGCCACCTTCACGTCGATCATCGGGTAGCCGGCCAGCACGCCCTCGCGCATGGTCTCCTGCGCGCCCTTGTCCACCGCGGGGATGAAGCCGCGGGGCACCGTGCCGCCCACGACCTCGTCGAGGAACTCGTAGCCGCCGCCCGGGTTGGGCTCGATGCGCATGCGCACGTCGGCGAACTGCCCGGCGCCGCCCGTCTGCTTCTTGTGACGGCCGTGGCCGGTGGCGGTGCGGCGGATGGTCTCGCGGTACGGGATGCGCAGGGGCACCGTGTGGGCGCTCACGTTGGCGCGGCTCTCCAGGCGGTCGAGCAGCACCGAGACCTGCGCCTCGCCGATGGCGGAGATCACCGTCTGGCCGGTGTCCTCGTCGCGCTCGATCTTGAGGGTGGGGTCGGCGTCGGCCATCTTCTCAAGGAAGGTGTAGAGCTTGTCCTCGGTGCCGCGCTGGTCGGCCTCGATGGCGATGCGGTACAGGCTGTTGGGGAAGCGGAACGCGGCGGCCTCCACCTTGCCGGTGGCGGAGAGCGTGTCGCCGGTCTGGGCCTCCAGCTTGGGCACCACGATGATGTCGCCGGCCTCGGCGCCCTTGACCTCGGTGAAGTCGCGGCCCATGGCGCGGTACAGGTGGTTCAGGCGCTCGGACTTGCGGGTGCGGCCGTTGGTGAGCTCGGTGCCCGAGGTGATGGTGCCGGTGAGGACCTTGATGAAGGCGATGCGACCCTGCTGCGGGTCGTTGAGGATCTTGAAGACAAAGGCCACCGGGCGGTCGTCGTCCGGGTCCACGTCCAGCTGCTCGCCGTTCACCAGAGGCACCTTGCCGTAGGTGTCCGGGCCGGGGAAGTAGGCCACGATGTCGTCGAGCAGCGAGACGATGCCCTCCTCGCGCACGGCCACGCCCGCGAAGACCGGCACAAAGATGCGCTCGGCGATGGCCTTGCCGAGCAGCCCCTCGATCTCCTCGGTGGTGAGGGTCTCGCCCTCCAGGTACTTCATCATGAGGTCGTCGTCGGCCTCCACCACGAGGTCCACGATGGCGTCACGGGCCTCCTGGGCCTGCTCGGTGTACTCCTCCGGCAGGTCGAAGACCTCGGCCTTTCCGTCGGCGCCCAGACGGCGCCCCTGCATGCGGATGACGTCGATGATGCCGTCGAACGCCGCGCCGGTGCCCATGGGCAGCGTGACGGGGGCCAGACGGCTGCCAAAGCGCTCGGTGAGCTCGGCGAGGGTGTCCTCGTAGGGGACCTCGGAGCGGTCGATGCGGTTCACGAAGACGGCGCGCGCGAGGGACAGCTCCTCGGCGGCGTACCACAGGCGAATGGTGGTGGACTGGGGGCCCGCTGCGGCGTCGGTCACGAAGATGGCCGTCTCGCAGGCGGCGAGCGCGCTATAGGCGTCGCCCACAAAGTCCGGGTAGCAGGGGGCGTCGATCACGTTGAGGCGGCAGCCGTTCCAGGTGACCGGCGCAGTGGAGAGCTTGATCGAGAAGGAGCGCTTCTCCTCCTCGGGGTCGTAGTCGAGCGTGGGCTTGGTGCCCGAGTGCCCGCCAAGGCGGTTGGTCGCGCCGGAAAGATGCAGCATGGCCTCGGCCACCATCGTCTTCCCGACGCCACCTTGGCCTACGAGCACGACGTTCTTGACCTTCTCAGCCATGGCTGCCTCCTTGATGTCGAGGCCGCTCCGCGCCGTCGAGCCCGTGAGGGGCGGCCTGCGTTCAGACGTGCTATTCAGAGTATCTTGATTCGTCACTTAATGACCCCGTGACTCCGTCAACGGCAAAGCACCAGCTAGATGGCTGGTTTTTGCGACCGTGAACGGTGGTCGCGCAGCCGGTCGAAGCGATGTCCATCGGTACGAGCGACCATGTGCCGGCAGCATGTTTCAGCGTGATTTCACCTGCGGGCCCACGTCCCGCCTAGCGCGTCTCCGCGTAACCGCCCGAGCCCAGAAAGTAGTCCGGGTGGTCCTGCTTCAGGCGGTCGATGAACCGCTCGTAGCCCCGCAGGTGCACGGCCACCATGTCGTACACGTCCGACAGCGGCACGCCGCCGGTCTCCAGGATGTCGAGGATGAAGTCGTGCTCGTCCACCATGAGGCGCTCGTAGCCCAGCACAAAGCCGATGTGGCGCACCCGGTCGAACTGCGAGGCCAGCGCGCGCGTGGCCTCCCACACCAGCTCGTTGCCGGTCTCTTGGTAGAGCAGCTGGTGGAACTCGTCGTCCACCTGCACCATCTCCCGGGGGTTGGCGCCGTCGGCGGCCACGCGCAGCTGCCGGTCGATGTTGGCCCGGAACCGTTCGTGCTGCTCCGGGGTCAAGCGCCCCTGGAGCTGGTCGATCAGCAACGGCTCGATGGCGCCGCGCGCGAACCGCCCCTGGGCGTGCACGTCCATGTCGATCAGCGACACGAACGTGGCCCGTTTTGGCGCCACGTACACCAGGTGCGCGGCGATCAGCGACTTCACCGCCTCGTGCACCGGCGTGCGAGAGACGCCGAGGCGCGCCGCGATGTCCGGCTCGCGCAGCAGCGCGCCGGGGGGCATGTACAGCATCTGGATGTTGTAGGTGAGGGTGCGCAGCACGTAGTCGGCGGCGGCCTCCTTGGGCTCCCGTTCCAACCGGTACAGGCACGCCGCCGCGTCGATGCTGGTCTGGATGCGATGGGAAATGCTCACGACCCCTCCTTTGCCGACGCTGTGCACGATACGCGACCACGGTTTCCTTCCGGTTCCAGAAAAATGTTTCTCCGTAGAGAAACGTCGCCCGCGCGTCCCCGGGATGCTCCAGCCCCATGCAAAAGGGCGTCCGACCCTTGCAGAGTCGGGCGCCCCTCGCTCAAGAGAAGCCCCTTGGTGCGCCGGCGAGGCTCCGCCGGCGCGCCCCGCCGGCATCGCGGCGCTACGCCTCTACGGCCTCCACCGCGGCGAGCACCCGCCGGCCCAGGGCGTCGTACTCCTCGGCCGCGAGCTCCGTGCGGTGCGGGTTCATCGCGAACACGTCGCCGAACTCGTAGTCGTCGTCCGCGTACTTGGGGACCAGGTGGAAGTGCAGGTGGTGCATCTTGTCGCCATAGGCGCCAAAGTTGAGCTTGTCCGGCTTGAACTCCTTGCGGAGGGCCTTGGCCACGCGACGGACGTCGGCCAGGTACGCGAGCGCCTCGTCCTCGGAAAGGTCCGAGATGTCGTCCACGTGCTGCTTCGCGGCCACGATCACGCGGCCGGGATGGCTCTGCTCGCGGAAGAGGATGAGGTTGGAGCTGGGCAGCTCCTTGAGGAAGATCCCGAAGTCGGCGACGTCCGTGCCCGGCTCGCCGATGGTGCAGTACATGCAGTCGTTCTCAGCCATGATGGCTCCTTGGTCGTGGATGGGATGGATCGGCGGGCGTTACGCCGCCTCGTCGGACTCGACGGGCTCAAGGGCCGCAGGGGCACCAGGTTGCTCGGGTACGGGACTGGTCGCGGCCTCGATGGCCTGCTTGTCACGGACCCGGTTGAGCACACAAGCGTCCACCAGGGCGGCCACGGCCATGCAGCTCATGACCACGAGCACCACCGAGTAGCTGCCGACGGCCTGGGCGAGCGCCCCGGCACCCATGGAGCCCACGAGCGCGGCCAGGATGCCGTAGCTGTTCACGACGGCGAGGTTCTCGGCGAAGTTCGCGTTGCCCCAGACCTTGCGGACCACAAAGGCCATCGTGATGATCACGGCGCCCCAGCTGATGCCGGAGAGCAGGCAGCCAAAGATCTGCAGCGGGATGGAGCCCAAGGCCAACGACGCCTGCATCACGAGCGTGGCGGCCAGGAAGAGCAGGCTGGTCCCCACCATGAACCCGGCGCGGCCGACCTTGTCGAGGATGCCGCCGCCAAAGAGGCGCCCACAGCCGCTGCCGATGTTCACGAAGCCGATCACGAAGGCGGCCGTCATGGCGTCGGCGCCCAGCGAGACGGGGAACTCCTTGCCGATGCCCGTGATGCCCATGCCCACCGAGCCGAGCAGGAACATCCACAGGTAGAACAGGTAGAACGTGGGGTCGCGGAACAGGTACGCGGTGTCGTGGTCCACGGTGCCGGAGGCGTTGCCAGCGGACGCGCCGCACTTGTGGGACTGGGGCAGCGCGGCCAGCTCCTCGGCGCTCGGCATGCGGATGATGACCGAGGAGAGCAGCGTGAGCGCGCCGAAGATCAGCGCCATGCCCCAGAACACCCACTGCCACGGGACCGTCTGGTACACAGCGGTCACCACCGGCCCCAGGATGAAGCCGCCGAAGCCGTAGCCCATGAGGCAGATGCCCTGGGCGAGGCCCACGTGGTCAGGCCACCAGGCGGTGATGGTGGGCACGATCACGTTGTAGATGAAACCGATTCCAATGGACGCGATGACGCCGTAGGTCACATAGATGAGGCCGAGGCTGCCGGCGCCGTTCGCGAACGTGGAGCCGATGAAGCCCACCAGCAAAAAGGCGACGGCCACGAGGAGCACAAAGCGCACGTCGTGTTTCTTGAGCAGCTTGCCGGCCACGAGGTTGCCGATGGTGAAGGCGATCATGGACAGCGCGAAGATCACCGTCATGCCCGAGACCGACCACTCGAACTGGGCCTTGAGCGGGGCCATGACCACGGAGTAGGCGTAGATGAGGCCAAGGAACAGGAGCAGGACCGTGCCCACGATAAGGATGGGGATCCGTTTCTTCATGAGTGTCGCCCCCTTGGGACGGAGGCGCGGGAGGGCCCGCGCGGTGGGTTAGGTGAGAGAGTTGACGGGGTAGCGGACCGGCTCGCCGGCGGCGAAGCGCACGGACTCCTCGGCCACCTTGCGCTTGAGCTCGGCCGCCGCCTCCTCCGAGTACCACGCCATGTGCGGGGTGACCAGCAGGTTCTCGTGCCGGAACAGCGGGTCGTCCGGCGAGACCGGCTCGTGGGCCATGCAGTCCAAGGCGGCGCCGGCGATCTTGCCCTCGGTGAGCGCGCGGTCGAGGGCATCCTCGTCCACGATGCCGCCGCGGGCCACGTTGATCAGGTACGCGGTGTCCTTCATGCGGTCGAAGGCCTCGTCGTCGAACATGCCCATGGCGGTCTCGGGCGGGCAGTGGGCGGAGATGACGTCCGCGGTGCGCTGAAGCGTGTCCAGGTCCACCTGCTCGATGAAGTCGAACTCCTCGGAGGGCGAGAAGTACGGGTCGTAGCCGATGACCCTCATGCCCAGGGCATGGGCGCGCTTGGCGAACTCACGGCCGATGCGGCCGAGCCCCACGACGCCCACCGTGAGCTCCGAGAGCCGATGGCTCGGAATGGCGGCGGTGTAGTCCCAGCGCTCGGTCTTGGTCTGCTGGTTCATGGGCACCACCTTGCGGAGCAGCGCCATCATGAGCGCGATGGCCTGGTCGGCCACCTCGTTCATGCCGTAGTCGGGAACGTTGCAGACCTGCACGCCGTGCGCCGTGGCCGCGTCGACGTCCACGTTGTCCACGCCCACGCCGTAGCGGACCACCATCTTGAGGTTGGGCAGCGCCTCGAGCACCCGCTCGGTGACCGGCGCGTACTGGTTGATGAAGATGTCGGCGTCGGCGCAGCGCTGGATCAGCTCGTCCTCGGTGTGGCATTGCTCGAGCCGAAAGGGGAGCTGGGCGGCGTCGAGCACGCCCTGTTCGATGTCGATGGAATCGTGGTCGCAATCGGTGATGACCACCTGCATCGTGATCCTCCTTTGTGATGAGACGGGAAGGGACGCCGGGACGCCCCGGGCGCCCCGGCCGGGAAAGAGGGCTACTTGACCCAGTAGCCACCGTCGACGGGGATGACGGCGCCGTCGACGTAATCGGAGGCGCGGGAGGCCAGGAACACCGCGGCGCCCTTCATGTCGTCGCCGTTGCCCCAGCGATGGGCCGGGATGCGGTCCGTGATCTCCTTGCAGCGCGGGTTGGACGGGTCCGTGAGCGCGGTGTTCATGTCGGTGTCCATGTAGCCGGGCGCGATGGCGTTCACGTTCACGCCGCGTCCCGCCCACTCGTTGCAGAGCGCCTTGGTGAGCTGGGCCACACCGCCCTTGGAGGCCGCGTAGGCCGGCACGGTGAAGCCGCCGAAGAACGAGAGCATCGACGCCAGGTTGATGATCTTGCCGTAGCCCTTCTTGAGGAAGACGCGACCGGCCAGCTGGCACAACTGGAAGGTGGCGTTGAGGTTCACGTTGACGACCCAGTCCCAGTCCTCGAAGGGGAACTCCTCGGAGGGATGGCGCGCCTGGACGCCGGCGCAGTTCACCAGGATGTCGAGGTCGCCCAGGGTCTCGACGGCCTGGTTGAACGCCGCCTCGCAGGCCTCGCGGTCACCGATGTCCACCTTGATGCCATGGGCCTTGAGGCCGCGGTCGCAGAACTCCTGCGCGACGTTTGCCACGGTGTCCTTGGTGCCAGAGATCACGACCTCGGCGCCCGCCTCCATCAGGCCCTCGGCGATGCCGTGGCCGAGGCCACGGCATCGCCGGTGACGATGGCCTTCTTGCCAGTGAGGTCGAACAGGTTGGTGCTCATGGGTGCTCCTTTGGGGTTGGAAGGTGCAAAGCCTGAGGAGGGGGTGGCCAGCTCCCCGCCGTTACGGTGTTATATATTTCCAATGCTCCCAAGGGATCCCCGCACAACCGGTCGTCGCCCGCGAGCGGTCGAAAAACGACGATGGGCGGTTGGTGCTCCCATTGGCAGATAAACGCGCTGGTAAATAATCTGTTTGCGTGAACTCGTGCTGAATCTGCCGCTGTCGATGCAGCTCTTCTTGGTCAACGTGGCACGCAGGAACAGCGGCGAATGGCTCCTCTCGACCGGACCCATAACCTCTGAACTCTTGAAATATATTTACTGTTCACCAGTTGTGTGAAACAGCGTTCTCCAAAGTCCGCCCCACAGAAAGAGCGCCCCGCGGCGTTTGAGCCGGGGACGCTCCTCGAACCGGTGATGGAGTGGTTCGCGCTCAGGCGACGTGAGGTGCCGGCGCCCGACGGATTCTCGCCACCTCGGCGCTCGCCTCCCGGCAAAGGCGCTCCACTGTGGCCAGGTCGTGACTGGCCAGCGCTGTCGGGGGCGCCACCCACGTGCCACCCACACAGAAGACGGTGGGTTGGGCCAGGTAGTCCGCCGCCGAGTCGAGGCGGACGCCTCCCGTGCACATGAAGTGCACGTCCGCAAAGGGGCCGGCCAGGGCTTTGATGAGCGCGGGGCCGCCCAGCACCTGTGCCGGGAAGAGCTTGAGGGCCTTGACCCCTCGTTCCCGAGCCCTCATCACCTCGGTGGGCGTGGCCACGCCCGGCACGAACGGCACCCCTTCCGAGAGGCACCAGTCCAACGCCTCGGCCGGTATGCCGGGGGACACACAGAACTGGGCGCCCGCTGCCACTGCCGCCTTGGCGCACGCGAGGTCGCACACGGTCCCGGCGCCCACCAGCAGGTCCGGGCACTGGGCGCGCAGCTCTGCGATGGAGTCCGCAGCGGCCGGGGTGCGAAAGGTGACCTCGGCGGCCGGCAGCCCTCCGGCCTGCAGCGCGCGGCCCAGGGCAGGGGCCAGGGACGGGTCATCGATGGTCACAACGGGCACCACGCCCAAGGCCGAGAACCGCTCCACCAACTCCCGTTCCGTCAACGTTGCCATCTACGCCACCTCCCGAGGGGCCGCATCCGAGCAGCGGGGACGAGAGGCCATGAAGGACGCGAGTTCTTCCCGGGTGGGGAGGCCGTCGTTGTCACCGCGCACCGTGACCTGCACCGCGCCCACGGCACAGCCGCGCTCAACGGCCTCAGGCACAGGCAGGCCCTCCAGAAGGCCAGAGATCACACCGGCCGCGAACCCGTCGCCGGCGCCCACGGTGTCCACGACCTTCTCGACCACGAACCCCGGGACGACGCCACAGCGCCCCTGCGCGTCCGCGTAGTAGGCGCCCTGGGCCCCGAGCTTGATGACCACGAGCCGGCAGCCCCGCTCCAGGTACCACGCGGCGGCCTTCTCGGGATCGTCGGTGCCCACCAGCACCCGGCACTCGTTGATACCGGGGAGGAAGACGTCCGCGAGGCACGCCAGCTCGTTGGTGACGTCGCGCATGAGCTCCTCGCTCGCCCACAGCTGCGGGCGCAGGTTGCTGTCAAAGGACACGAGGGCGCCCGCGTCGTGGGCCCGGCCGGCCAGGTCCAGCATGGCCGCGCGACAGGAGTCCGAGAGCGCCGCGGAGATGCCCGTGATGTGGACGAGGCCGCAGCGGGACAGGTCGAGGCCGACCAGGTCCTGGGAGCAGAGCGTCGAGGCGGCCGAGCCCTTCCGGTAGTAGTAGATCTGTGGGTCGCCGGTCACGACCTGCGACTTCAGCATGAAGCCCGTGGGACGCCCCTCGGTGCGGAGCACCTGGTCCGTCGCGATGCCCTCGCGCTCCATGAGCTTGAGGATGCGGTCGCCAAAGGGATCGGGCCCCAGCTTGGTGAGGAACGAGGCCCGGTGCCCCAGGCGCGTGAGCCCAACGGCCACGTTGAACTCGGCGCCGGCCACCGCGAAATCGTAGGAGCCCACCTCGTCCAGGGGGCCCGGCTCGTTGGCGATGAAGAGCCCCATGGGCTCCCCTACCAAGAGAACGTTGTCTTCCATACATCCGCTCCTTCTCGTTCTTGCAGGTTGTTCGCTGTTTGCTTCCTGCTTATATATTTCCATGGCCACGGTCATGCTACCCACGTTGGGCCAAGGGCCTACCTGCCTTTTGGGGGAACGGGTGAGATTTCTCCTCAATGGGAGGAACCTGTTCGTTCAGCAGTTTTTCAAGGGACGGGTTATGGGAAACTTTCCGGTGCGTGCATGCAACGCGCGCACGGGAGAAGGCGCCCCCGCAGAGGGCGAGGGCCTGATGAGAGGGGCACTCCATGCTTCGAGTCGGCATGCTCACGAGCGGCGGCGACTGCCAGGCGCTCAACGCGACGATGCGGGCCATCGTCAAGACGCTCGCCTACAACACGGAGGGCAAGCTGGAGGTCTACGGCTTCCTCGACGGCTACCAGGGCCTCATCCGCAACCGCTACACGAGGCTCACGCAGGAGGACTTCGCCGCGACCCTCACGCACGGGGGCACCATCCTCGGCACGAGCCGCACCCCCTTCAAGGAGCTGGACGAGCCCACCTCCGACGGCATCCAGAAGGTGCCGGCCATGGTCGCCAACTACCGCAAGCTCAAGCTGGACTGCCTGTTCATGCTCGGCGGCAACGGCTCCACCAAGACGGCCAACCGCCTGCGCGAGGAGGGCCTCAACGTCATCGCGCTGCCCAAGACCATCGACAACGACACCTGGGGCACGGACATGACCTTTGGCTTCACCTCGGCGGTCGAGGTGGCCACCCGGTGCATCGACGACATCCGCACCACCGCCACGAGCCATGGGCGCGTCTTCGTGATCGAGATCATGGGTCACAAGGTGGGCTGGATCCCCCTGTACGCCGGCATCGCGGGCGGCGCGGACGTGATCTTGATCCCCGAGATCCCCTACGACATCGACAAGGTGGTGGACGCCATCAACGAGGTGCACGGCGACGGCGAGCGCTACTCGATCATCGTCGTGGCCGAGGGCGCGCGCACCAAGGAGGAGGCCAGCCTCTCCAAGAAGGCCTACAAGGCCAAGGTGGCCGCTCGCGTGAAGCCCTCGGTGGCCTACGAGATCGCCGAGGAGATCGCCCGGCGCACGGACCGCGAGGTGCGCGTGGCGGTGCCCGGCCACACGCAGCGCGGCGGCGCCCCGGACGCCCAGGACCGCATCTTCGCGACCCAGTGCGGCGTCGAGGCGGCCATGGGCTGCCTCGAGGGCAAGTTCGGCTTCATGGTGAGCCAGAAGAAGGGCAAGATGTGCCGCGTGCCGCTGGAGGACGTGGCCGGCAAGCTCAAGTACATCGACCCCGACGGCGAGGTGGTGCGCGAGGCCCGCGCGCTCGGCATCTCGTTCGGCGACTGACCGTCGAGTCCGACAACCGACCATCGAGAAGCGCGCAACGCCCGCTCGGTTCTGGCCGAGCGGGCGTTTTTCTGTCTGCGGCGCGATCGAGCCGCAATGCCGGGCTCATTCTCTACACACCGTAAAGACATCTTGTTTTTAACGGATTCCGGCGCGTCCTAGTATTTGCATATGACGATATGTTTGATACTTAATGAAAGGACGATTTGCTGTGCAGTGCTCCTCGCGCCTCGGAATCCTCGTCGCCCGTGAGAAGGAAGGGTCGTCGCCCTTCTCCAATCCCCGGCTCACCGCAGGCCTCATGGGCGCCACCATCGGAGCGTCCATCGCACTTCTCGGCGTGACCCCGGCCATCGCTGCCCCGGCCGTTGCCGACGAGACGCAACCCCTCGCCACGGAGGAGGTCTCCTCCACCGAGACCAGCGACCCGACAGGGGGGCAGCCCGCGACGGAGGCTGCCACTCCGGCCGCCGACGAGAACGCTGTGTCCGATCAGGACACTCCCGATGCCCAGGACGCCGCGACTGGCGCGAGCACCACAGCACCCTTGACCTCCCAAACCGCCGGCGCGCAGGCCCTCACCAACGCGACGGCCGCCGGATCGGTCATCTACAACGGTGGCAAGGATGCCCTCACCACCAAGGACTCCGTGTCCCAGGGCCTTTGGATCAGCGCCACCGACACGCCCACGAGCCAGACCATGGACTCGGGCTCCAACACCACCTCGGCCATCCTCGACGCCACCAAGACGGACGGCTCCCTCGACGCCCACGTCGCCCTCGAGAACCACGAGGACCGCCCAGTGAAGGTGGAGGAGATCCTGTGCCTGCCCAACTTCCAGCTCTCGGGCGCCGACCGCGCCAACGGCCATCACATCCAGGTGGTCCTCGACGGGCAACGCGTGGAAGAGCGGCCTGTCACCCTGGGCCTTACGGACGAGACGGTCACCTTCTCCATCACTCCGGGCGAGTACCTGCCCCTCGATGCCCTCAAGGCCAAGTACCCCGATTTCTCCTGGGAGCAGGTGGTGGCCCTTATGGCCCAGGGATGGATCCCGGCCGGAACGCGCCTCGACGCCTCGGTGCCCCTCAGGGTGGCCAACCTTGAAGCCATGAACCACGACCTCGACGACATCGCCGCCGGCAAGGCCCCAGCAAACGACAGCCCCGCCAACCGGGCCTTTACCGTGAGTGCCCTCCATTGGCGCTGGGACGACGACGGCGCGTTCGCGTACGACTCGTCCCTGTCCTCGTCGGTGACCATGCACCTCGAGAAGCCCCTGACGGCCCTCATGGAGCACATCCGCCAGGTCACCCAGGGCAACGCGCGATGGGACGCCACGATCATGCGCACCGACGAGGCGGGGCTACGGGTCTACGAACCTGCCCCCGATGCGGTGCAGGCGGCGCTCCAGCCCCTCTCCTACTCCGACTTCGTCTTCAAGAACTTCGGCGTCGCCGGCGACACCCTCTACAGCGACGGCAGCTACGACATCAAGCTCGAGGGGGCCTTCGACTCTGTGAAGGACCTGGGCTACACCGTCAACATCCTGCCCGACGGCACCGGCATCTGGCCGTACTACTCCTACAACACCGCGAACGGCCCCATAACGTCGGTCCGTCCTGGCGCTGACCCGGCCAAGCCCTCCATCTACCTGCAGGTCAGCCGCGTGTTCGACACCAAGGACCTTGTCATGGACGCGCCGGGGAGCTGGTCGGCCTCAAAGAACCTGACAAGCGCCTCGGTGGAGCGCTACCGGCGCGACACCATGGCCCTCGCCAGCACCGAGAACCTCATGGAGACCGGCAACTACTCCTACGCCGTCCTTGACGAGAACGGCACCGAGGTGGCGCAGGGCACCGGCAACGGAACCATCGACCACCTTGCGCCCGGCGCCTACGTCGTGCGCTACACCTACCAAATCGACCCCAGCCACAAGGTGACCAAGACCGCCCACATCGAGGTCAAGGCCCTCACGTTCGACGCGAGCCAGCCGAGCGACACCGTCTACAACGGCCAGGAGCAGCACATGGACCTTGTGGCCACCGATGCGAGCGGTCGCACCTGCGCCCCGGTGTCGACTACACCCTGACGTACAGCCCGGCCGTGGACGCCGGGTCGGTGACCGTGACCGCCACGGGGCTGGGAGACTACACCGGCTGCACCGTGCAACGCACCTACCTCATCGCGCCGGCGCCCCTCGAGGTGGTCACCGACGGGGCCAGCAAACCCTACGACGGCACGCCCCTCACGGCCGGAGGCACCCTCTCCGGCCTCGTCGGCGGGGAGACCGCGACCCTGAGCACCACCGGCAGCCAAACGGAGGTGGGCTCGTCCCCCAACACCTACGAGCTCCTCTGGGACGGCACGGCCAAGGAAAGCAACTACCAGGTGGCCGCCCAGCGCCTGGGCACCCTCACGGTGGAGAAGGCGAAGGCGACGGAGCCCGATGGCCCCTCCGACCCCGACCGTAACGACGGGACGGGCGCCGGCACCGAGAAGGACGGGGCGACACCGCAGAGCGACAGGGCGACAGCCCCGAAGGTTGCAGGGACCCAGACATCCGCGACGTCCCGCCACGCCGGCTCGCGTCCCGGCGCGGCCACCGTGCCCCCGCTCGGCGACGAGGGCGCCCAGCCGCTCACCTTCGCGGGCGCTGCGGCCGCCCTCGCCTCGCTGGGCGCCGTTCTTCTCGCTCCCTGGAAGCGGGCCAAGACAGCCCGCTGATTCTAAATGCAGATGGGGCACCCCGCGGGGTGCCCCATCCCTTTGGAGCCGACGACATCACGTGCCGGTCAAGCTCGCGTTCGATCGTCTCGGTACGCAGGCAGTCTCTGGCGCCGACTCCTTCAACCTGCGGAAGCGCTTACCACCAAATCCACCAGGGGTCGCCGAGCGGCATCCAGCTGTCCGGCAGGCAGAACTGGAACACGGCCAGCACGATCGCGATCACCGTGATGACGATGTACCAGGTGCGGCCGTATCCGGACGGGGTGGTCGCGCAGAGCCAGATCAAGAAGATGATCCACGCGATCAGGACGACGTTGTAGACCCAGCCCCAGGTGAAGAGGATGAGAATCGGGAAGATGATGTCGAGCGCCAGGATGATCTGGTCGCGCCGCTCCGAGGGCCATTCCATGGAAGCCTCCTGTGGTCGATGCCGTTGACTCCCGGTTGGTACCCCTTGGGAGCCCAACGACCCCACCGGGGCGTCAGAGAACGCGAGGGCTCTTCAGCCGATGTGTCCAGAGTGGCTCCGCGACCGCTGCGCAGAGTATACTGATTGTATATTCTCAGCATCCAAAGATTGGGAGGTGTCCCATCCATGGCAACCATGGACGCCGCCATCACCACCCGGCTCCCGAAGGGCGACAAAGAGGCCGTCACATCGATCGTCGAGACCCTTGGCTTCGACGTCCCCTCCGTGACCCGCGCCTTCTACCTTCAGATCATCAGGACCGGCCACATCCCGCTGGACATGACCGTGGAGACGTACAACACCGAGGACCCGGCGTTCCTCGAGTCCGAGGCCTTCTTCGCGTCCGGCAGGGCAGGCTCCTATACCGACACCGCTGAGATGCTCGCCGACATCCTCGCAAAGGACTGACGTGCCAGCGCTCATCCTTCAGCCCTCCGGCGCCTTCAGGCGGGATCTTAAGAGGGCGGCGGCTAAAGGGGTCGACATCGAGGCCGTGCAGGACGTCGTCGAGCTCGTGCGTCGCAACGACCCGGACTCTCTGGCCGAATTGCGCCGGCGTCATCGCTGCCATCTCCTGGAGCCGAAGCGAGCCGGCATTTGGGAGTGCCACGTCGCAAACACGGGCGACCTCCTCTTGACCTGGAGGACGGACGGGAAGACCGCCTACCTCCTGCATCTCGGAGACCACGACCACGCGCTCGGCCGTTAGGCCCGCGGCCTTCCGCGACCCCGGGCGGCATGCCGAGCTCTCGCTAGCCCTCCACCATCTCCCGCAGCGACTGCTCGAACGGCGGGTACGCGATGCCCTTCTCCGTGACGATGCCCGCAATGTGGGGCGCCGGCGTCACGTCGAAGGCCGGGTTGTAGACCTCGATGCCCTCCGGCGCCATGCGCTGGGCGTAGTGCAGCTCCGTGACCTCGCTCGCCGCTCGCTGTTCGATA
Source organism: Kribbibacterium absianum (assembly GCF_030067705.1). Lineage (GTDB taxonomy): Bacteria > Actinomycetota > Coriobacteriia > Coriobacteriales > Atopobiaceae > Kribbibacterium > Kribbibacterium absianum. The sequence goes on along the minus strand of NZ_JASJEX010000002.1, from coordinate 270,308 downwards.
GCGATGTCCTCGCCGGAAGCGCAGGAGAGGTCGATGGTGCTCGTGGGCGCGCAGACATAGAACGGCACGTCGTGCGCCCGGGCCGCGAGCGCCAGGAGCGAGGTGCCAATCTTGTTGGCCGTGTCGCCGTTTGCCGCGATGCGGTCCGCACCGACAAACACCAGGTCGACGGCACCGGTGCCCATCAACGAGTTGCTCATGTTGTCGCACAAAAGCGTGGTGGGCACGCCCGCCTGCGACAGCTCGAGCGCGGTGAGACGGGCGCCCTGCAACAGGGGGCGCGTCTCGTCGCAGTAGGCTCGCAGCGGGACGTCCTGCTCGAAGGCCGTGTAGATGGGGGCCGTCGCGGTGCCCATCTCCACCGCGCACAGGCGTCCGGCGTTGCAATGGGTGAGGACGCCCACGGGAGCGTCCTTCTCGGCCGCGAGGGCCGCCACGAGCGGGGCGCCATGCTCGCCAATGGCCCGGCAGCGCTCGACGTCCTCGGCGATCACCGCGTTGGCCTCGTCGCGCAGAGCCGCCACGACGGCGCGAGCGGACGCGCCCTCGTCGGCCAGCCGGTGCGCCAGCTCCGCCATGCGGCGCGTGGCCCAGGACAGGTTCACGGCCGTGGGGCGGGCGGAGTCCAAGTAGGCGCGGGTCTCGTCCAGGTGGGCGAGCAAGTCGTTGACGTTGGGCTCGTAGGCGAAGGCCCAGTCCGCGTCCGCGCCGCTCATGATCGCGAGCGACTCCAGCTCCTGCATCCAGTGGTACGCGTCGATGTACATGCCGATGGCCGCGGCCACGCCGATGGCGGGCGCGCCGCGCACCTCGAGCCGGTCGATGGCGCGGTAGAGCTGCTCGCGCGTGTCCAAGTGCTCGAGCACCACGCGGTTGGGCAGCAGAGTCTGGTCGATGATCACGCAGGCGCCGGCCCTCTCGTCGAGGGCGACGGTCGGGACGCCGGCGATGGACTCGAGGTCCTCGTGCCATTCCATGGGAGCCTCCTGGGACGTCTGGTCGATGGCCTCCCAGTATGGGCGAAGCGCCCCGACGAGTCAGCAGCGGTCGGGTAACGACTCACGGTGGGTTTGATGCGTCGAAGCCCAACGGGCAGTGCCTCGTTGTGGGGTTTATATCTCGTCGACGAAGCTGACGTAGGGCAGCATCTGCACGGCGTCGATGAAGGAGTCCTTGCGGCCCATGTTGGGCAGCGTGACGCAGACCGTCGCGGCCAGGTACTTGCCGCCGGTCTCGCCCCCGATGATTTGAAAGTTGCTGTATGAGCAGTCCCACTGGTGCAGCTTCTTGAGCAGGTCCTTGATGCCCGAGCGCGTGTCGAACTCGATGTAGAGGTCGAAGTTGCGGGTGAACTGATGCGTGAGCTTGTCGCACGCGGAGAGCACCGTGAACGTGAACAGCACGAAGAGCAGCGACAACAGCGTGGTGGGCACGTCGCCGATGCCTGCGGCAAGGCCGATGCAGCCGTCCACCCAGAGGCCCGCGGCCGTGGTCAGCCCGCGCACCTCGTTCTTGCCGGTGACGATGATGGTGCCCACGCCGAGGAACCCGATGCCGCCCACGACGCCGGCCGCGATACGGGCCATGTCGATGGAGGCGCCCGGCATCGTCTCCTTGATGTACTGCGAGACGATCATCGCGAGCGCGGCGCCGATGGCCACGAGCACGTGCGTCTTGATGCCGGCGCCCTTGCCCTTGAACTCGCGGTTGGCCCCGATGATGATGCCCACGATCATCGCCAAGAGCAGGCGCAGGAAGATGCCGGTGACGGACCATCCGGCGGTGGTGGCGATGAAGTCGTCCCAAAGGGGGCCAAGCATGGAGAACTCCGAGGTTGTGAGGGTGAAACGATCCCCTACAACCTACCCGCTTTAAGGGACAGCGTCCTTTAAGGGTGCTCAGCGGGGCTTGCGGTGGGTGAGGTGCCAGCCGCCGCAGTCAGGGCATTGGTACACATAGAGGGCCGGGGCGTCCTTCTTGCGCGATCCGGCCTTGGCGGCCTTTTGGGCCTCCACTTTGGTGGCGTAGCGCTTCTTGCGAACGCAGGAGCGGTACTCCGAGAAGGACTGGCCCGGGGCGGCGTGGGCGCGAGAGCGCGACGGCTTGTCGGTGCGACGATGGCCGGGCATGGGTCCCCCTCTCGGTCCGCGCATGTGCAAAAGGGGACTGTCCCCATTTGCACACTTTTGCACACGCAGGGGCCCGACGCGTTTGGCGACGCGCCGGGCCCCACTACTGACTGTCGCGTGTCTCGCAGTTACTCCGTGACCGCCTGCGTCTTCTCGTCCTCGGCGGCGATGATCTTCGCCTTGTCGTCCACGTTCATGTTGGACAGCTCGTCGGCGTAGATCTTCTTGCCGGTGGGGTGCTCCTCCAGCCACAGCTCCTCGGCCGTGGCCTGCCAGCTCTGGGCATAGGGCGTGGTGCGGGCGCAGAGGTCGTCCACGGACTCCGGCGCGGCGTAGTCCGTGCAGGGGGCGTCGGCCTCGTGCACCATCTCCGGCAGGATCTCCGGGTTCTCGAGCATCGGGCACGGCTGCAGCAGGTTGTCGTTGAACGGGTAGTGGCTGCGGTAGCTCTGGAAGATGGGCTGCTGCAGGCACTCGAGCCAGGTCTTGTCGTGGATGTTCGCGTTGGAGTAGTGGATGAACACGCACGGCTCGACGTCGCCCGCGGCGTTCACGTGGCAGTACACGCGGCCACCGGCGATGCAGCCGCCCACGTACTCGCCGTCGTTCTGGAAGTCCATCGCGAAGATGGGCTTGCCGCCGGTGATGCCGCGAACCTCGCGGATGCGGTGGAACATGTACTCGCGCTCCTCAGGCGAGACCATGAGGTCGGTGCCCGCGCCGGCGCCCACCGGCATCAGGTGGAAGTACCAGGCGTACCGGCAGCCCTTCTCGATGAGCAGGTCGTAGAACTCGTCGGAGGTGACGTCCTTGTAGTTGTTCTTGGTGTAGGCGGTGGAGGTGCCGTAGAGCAGGCCGTTGGCCTTCATCAGGTCGAACGCGGCCATGACCTCGCCAAAGGAGCCGTCGCCGCGGCGCCCGTCGTTGGACTGCTCGAAGCCCTCGAGGGAGACCGAGAACGCGATGTTGCCCACGCGCTTGACCTCGTCGCAGAAGGCCTGGTCGATGAGGCTCGCGTTGGTGAAGATGTTGAACATCGAGGTGTTGTGCTTCTCGCACAGCTTGATGATGTCCTTCTTGCGGCAGAGCGGCTCGCCGCCGGTGAGCATGAACATGTGGGTGCCGAGCGCCTCGGCCTGGGTCACGAGCGAGTCCATGTCGTCGAAGGACAGGTTGTACTTGTTGCCGTACTCGGCGGCCCAGCAGCCGATGCAGTGCTTGTTGCAGGCGCTCGTGGGGTCGAAAAGGATGATCCAGGGCACGTTGCACTGGTACTTCTCGGCGTTCTCGGTGCAGGTGCGGAGGCCGCGGAACGCCGCCTCGTAGCCGCCGTTGAGGACCGCGGTCTTAATGATGTTGTGGTCGACCTCGTCCATCAGGCCGAACAGGAACTCCTCCCATTTGGACCCGGGATAGAGGCCGGCGCGGAGGCCGCGCGCGGCACCCGGCGCGGTGTCTTTCAGAAGCTTGGAGCCCATGTCCACGAGCCTGTCGAGGTTCTTCTCGCGGTCCTTGCCCGACGCGGCGTTGATGATCTGGTCCAGCGCGATGCTGAAGGCCTTGCGCTCTGCAGCGTGTGCGATCTTTGACTGCATGTCCTCCCCTTGCGTCTTCGCCCTGTCTCACGGGCGAGGTTGGTGGCTGACGTTCCACGGATGAACGGTACCCCAACAATTAAGGGACGGTTCCCGAGGGTACGCCAGCTTTTACCCCTTAGTTCTGAGTTCCATAGTCTAGTTCGCCAGGAAAATCAGGGCACCGGGCCGTGGCTTCTGATATGTATGGGAGAAACCGTCCACCAGTGTGGACAGGTTCGGGCGTATATTAATGGACTCTTCCCGCTAGACCCCGGCGCGCTCGATGTTGCTGCGGATGTGCGCGCAGCTGGCGTGGAACTTCTCGACCTCCTCGGCGGTCAGATCCAGCTCGATCACTTCCTCGACGCCGTTCGCGCCCACCACGCAGGGCAGGCTTGCCCAGAGGCCCTCCTCGCCGTACTGGCCGGTCATGAGGGTGCCGCACGCCGTGATGAAGTGCTCGTTGGACACCACCGCGCGAACGAGACGGGCGGCTGCATTGGCCACCGCGTACTCGGTGCAGTGCTTGCCCGCCATGGCCACGTAGCCGCCCTTGCGGGCCTTCTCCTCGAGCGCGTCCTTGTCAAACGTGAAACGCTCCGGCTGCTCCGCCTCCAGCTCCGCGAGCGGCTTGCCGCCGAAGTTCACGTTGCTCCAGGCCGTGAACTGCGAGAAGCCGTGCTCGCCGAGCATGTAGGCGCCGATGGAGTGCTGGTCGTAGCCCGTGGCCTTCGAGAGCACGTGGCGCATGCGCGAGGAGTCGAGCGCGGTGCCGGAGCCGATGATCTTGCGCGGGTCGTAGTCGGTGAGGTGCCAGATCTGGGTGGCGATGACGTCGCAGGGGTTCGCGATGGTGACCCACACGCCCGAGAAGCCCGCCGCCACGATGCGCTGCGGGAACGACTGGGTGATGGCCGTGGTCACGAAGAGCTCGCCGTCCCGGTCCTGGGCGGAGGCGGAGACGTCGCCGGCGGCGTTCACGATCACGTCGCAGTCCGCGAGCGCCTCGTACTGGTCGGCGGCGGACTCGATGGCCACGTTGTGCGGGCAGAACGCCAGGGAGTCGTTGAGGTCCTGGACCTCGGCGGCGAGCTTTGAGCCGTTGATGTCGCAGAGCACCAGCTCGTCGGCGATCCCCTGGAGGATGAGGCTGTTGGCGACGTGCGCCCCCACGTGACCCTGACCGACGATGCCCACCCGCGTGACCGTGCCCATGGCAGCTCCTCTCCGGCGCGACGCGCGCCTGGTTGCGTTTGCCGAACCCTAGTCCTCCGAGGGGAATGGGGGTTTTGCCGTTCATGGATCGTCGCGGGACGGAAACGTGAGGGTCAGAAGGCCTCGCGGCCATGAAGGACGCCGAGAACCTGGATCAAGTCGCCGGCCTCGTCGTATCGATAGACCACGTCCGCCGTTCCGTCCTCCGCCAGGGCGCGCTACGCTGGGGCGACAACGCCGTCTGGAGGAACCCATGGCCTACAAGACCCCCAAGTGCGCCATCGCCAAGAGCTGCGGCGGGTGCGAGTGGCTCTCCGTGCCCTATCCCGTGCAACTGGAGCGCAAGCGCGAGCGGGTGCTGGAGCTGTTCGCCGGGTTCTTCCGGGCACGGCGGTACCCCGTGACCGCAGAGGGCGTCGAGGTGCTCGGCATGGCCGAGCCGTTCGAGTACCGCCACAAGGCCGCCACGCCGTTCGCGCCCGGCAAGAAGGGCACGGTGCGCAGCGGCTTTTACGAGCGGGGCACCCACTGCATCGTGCCGTGCGCGCAGTGCCTGACCGAGGACCCGCGGTGCCGGCCGATCCTCAACAACGTCGCGCGGGCGGCGGAGCGACTGGGAATCAGCGCCTACAACGAGGACCGCGGGCGCGGGCTGCTGCGCCACGCGATTGTGCGCACCGGCTGGAAGACCAGCGAGGGGCTGCTCACCATCGTGTGCAACGGGACCATCGTGAACGGGCTGCAGGAACTGGCGGAGACAGTGGCCGAGGCCGCGCCGTTGGAGCTCTCTGTGGTTCAGAACATCAACCAACGGCGCACCAACGCGATGCTGGGCTCCAAGAACAGGACACTCGTGGGGCCTGGCGTGATGCACGACACGCTGCTGGACGTGACCTTCGAGATCGGCCCCTCCAGCTTCTATCAGACCAACCCCGAGCAGACCGAGACGCTCTACCGAACCGCCATCGCGCAGGCGGGGCTCGTGCCGGGCATGCGGCTGCTCGACGCGTACTGCGGGATCGGGACCATCGGGCTCTGCGCGGCCAAGCAGGTGCCGGGCCTGGACGTGGTGGGCGTGGAGAAGGTCGCCGGCGCCGTTGCGGACGCGCGACGCAACGCCCGAGCGAACGGCCTGGAGGAGCAGGCGCGCTTTGTGGCGGCGGACGCGACGCAGTACCTGCGCGACGCTGCCCACAACCGGGAGCGATTCGACATCGTGGTGCTCGACCCGCCGCGCGCCGGGTCGACGCCGGAGTTCATTCGGAGCCTCTGCGCGCTGGCGCCGGAGCGCGTGGTGTACGTGAGCTGCAACCCGGAGACCCAGGCGCGCGACATCGAGCTCATCACCGACGGCGGCTACCTGCTCGACGCGCTGACCTGCGTGGACATGTTCCCGTACACGTCGCACATCGAGACGGTGGCGACGCTCACCCGGGCGTGACTCAGTCGTCGCCGGCGGGCAGGATGTGCACGACGCCCAGCTCGTCCATGCGCACGCGGTCCTCGGCCAGCAGCTGCAGCACGTCGGGGTACAGCTCGTGCTCCACGGCGTGTATGGCGGCCTCCAGCTCGCCGAGGGACATGCCCTCCTCGATGCGCACGGGCTCCTGCGCGATGATCGGGCCCTGGTCGTACTCCGCGTTCGCGATGTGAACCGTGACCCCGGTGACCTTGACGCCCGAGAGGTACGCGTCCTCGATGGCGTGGGCGCCCGGGAAGCTCGGGAGCAGGGCCGGGTGCAGGTTGAGCACCGAGTTGGGGAAGGCCGCCAGAATGGCAGGCCCCACCTTGCGCATGTAGCCCGCCATCACCACATAGTCCACGTGGCGCTGGAGCAGCTGGTTCGCGATGACCTCGTCCGCGACCTCCGGGTTCGTGTAAAGCTCCGGAGACAGCGCGAGCGTCTGGATGCCGGCCTTGGCCGCACGCTTGAGGCCGTTGGCGGAGGGGCGGCTGGAGACCACCAGCTCGATGGTGGCGTCGAGGGAGCCGGCCTCGATGCGGTCGATGACGGCCTGGAGGTTGGAGCCCTCGCCGCTGATGAGGACGCCGAGCTTGAGAGTCATGGGATGTCCCTTCTAGCGATACCGAACCGTCCCGGTGCCGGAGACCACCTCGCCGATGAGGAACGGCTCCAGGCCCTCCGCGTCGAACGCCTCCGACACCTGGTCCACGTCGTCGGGGTCGCAGACCACGGCCATGCCCACGCCCATGTTGAGCGTCTTGTAGGCCTCCTCGGGGGTCAGGGAGGCCGCGTCGATCACGAAATCGATGATGGGCGGCACCTCCCAGGGCGGCGTCGTGCCGTCCCCGGCGTCCACGAGCGCGTCCAGGTCGCTCGGCAGCACGCGGTTGAGGTTCTCGGTGATGCCCCCGCCGGTGATGTGCGCGAGCGCGTGGATGGGCGCACCGTCCTCGAGCGCGCGGACGACCGCTCCCGCGTAGATGCGCGTGGGGCGCAGAAGCGCGTCCGCCAGGGACTCGCCGCCCAAGTCGCCGCGGGGCTCGGTGAGCTGCTCGTCGGTGAGCCGGTCGGTCACGGCGGCGCGCACGAGCGAGTAGCCGTTGGAGTGGATGCCGGAGCTGGGCAGGCCGAGGATGACGTCGCCCTCGCGCACGCGGTTCGCGCCGAGCATGGCCGGGGCGTCCACAGCGCCGACGCAGAAGCCGGCCAGGTCGTAGTCCGTGGGCGCCATGACGCCGGGGTGCTCGGCCATCTCGCCGCCGATGAGCGCGCAACCGGCCTCGCGACAACCCGCGGCGATGCCCTGCACCACCTCGGCCACGGCCTCGGGCTGCAGCTTGCCCACCGCGATGTAGTCGAGGAAGAAGAGCGGCTGGGCGCCGGTGACCACAACGTCGTCCGCGCACATGGCCACAAGGTCCTCGCCCACCGTGTCGTGGCGGCCGAGCCGCTGGGCGAGCGCCAACTTGGTGCCCACGCCGTCCGTGCCCGAGACCAGCACCGGGCGCTCGAGGCCCTTGAGGTAGCTCACGTCGAAGAGGCAGCCGAAGCCGCCGAGCCCCTCCATCACGCCCGGCCGGTCCGTCGAGGCCACCGCGTCGCGGATGAGGTCCACGGCCCTGGCGCCCTCGTCGACGTCCACGCCGGCGTCCGCGTAGCTGATGTGCTCTGCCATGCGCTGCTCCTTGTCCCCTCTCAACGACCGACAGACCGCCCGTCAGGCCGTCTCGTCGGCCACCATTTCCAGCACGTCCACCATCTGGTCCACGCGAAGCTCCGCCAGCGGGCTGTGGCGGCTCAGGTTCTTGGGGCCCTGCCCCGGCAGGAAGCTGTGCCGCTCCAGCGACGGGGGCACCTCCACGGGGTACCGGCCGTCGAAGCAGGCGCAGCAGTAGCCGTCCATCGGCGCCACGCACTCGAGCAGCCCCTCCACCGAGAGGAACGCCAGGGAGTCCGCGCCGATCCGCTCGCGCACCTCCTCCACCGTGTGCGACGCAGAGATCAGCTGCTCCTGGGTGCCCGTGTCGATGCCGTAGAAGCAGGGGAACCGCACCTCGGGGCTGTTGATGCGCACATGGACCTCGCTCGCCCCGGCGTCCCGCAGCATCCGCACGATCTGGGCCATCGTGGTCCCGCGCACGATGGAGTCGTCCACCAGCACGATGCGCTTGCCCTCCACCACGTCGCGGAGCGCGTTGAGCTTGAGCCGCACGCCCATCTCGCGCAGCTCCTGGGTGGGCTGGATGAAGGTCCGCGCCACGTAGCGGTTCTTGATGAGGCCCTCACCAAAGGGGAGGCCGGCGGCGCGCGCATAGCCCTCGGCCGGCGGCAGGCCGGAGTCCGGCACGCCGATCACGATGTCCGCGTCCACCGGAGCCTCAGCCGCGAGCCGCTCGCCCATCTTCACCCGCACGGAGTACACCGAGCGGCCGCCCACCAGCGAGTCCGGCCGCGCGAAGTACACCTGCTCGAAGACGCAGGGCCGCAGCGTCTGAGCCTGGTACTCGAACTGCGAGGTCACGCCGTCGTCCGAGATGCGGAGCACCTCGCCCGGCTCGACCTCGCGCACAAGGCGCGCGCCCACGATGTCGAGCGCGCAGGTCTCGCTCGCGACCACCCAGCCGCGGCCCTCGGGGAGCTCGCCCAGCACGAGCGGCCGGATGCCGTTGGGGTCGCGGAACGCGTACAGGGCGTTCTCACGGACGAGCACCATCGCGTAGGCACCCTCGATCATGGCCATCGTGCTCGCGATGCCCTCGCGCAGGTGGTGGGTCTTCTTGGTGAAGTAGCCGATGAGCTTCGCGGCCACCTCGGAGTCCACCTCGCTGCGGAACGGCACGCCCAGCTCCACGAGCTCGTGGCGCAGGTAGTCCGTGTTGACGAGCGTCCCGTTGTGGGCGAGCGCGATGATCACGTCCTCGATGGTGGAGAGGTGCGGCTGTGCGCCCTCCCAGCCCTCGCCGCCGGAGGTGCCGTACCGCACGTGCCCCACGGCCACGTGGCCCGGCATCGCCGCGAGGTCCGCGTCCGAGAAGACCTGGGTCACGAGGCCGACGTCCTTGCGCACGAGCACGGTGCGCCCGTTGCCCACGGCGATGCCCGCCGACTCTTGGCCGCGGTGCTGCAGCGCGTGCAGGCCGAAGTACGTCATGCGCGCGACGTCGAGGCCTGGCGCCCAGACCCCAAAGACGCCGCACTCCTCGTGAAGCACGTCGGTGTCCTCTGAGTCAGGGCGCAGGTCCATGGGGCTCCTATTCTGTGGCAGTCTCCGTCGAGCCGTCGTATGTGGCCTGGGGCACGCACACCACCACGGTGCGTCCCTTGCCGTCGATGTAGTTGCAGGTGGCGAGCGTGAGCACGCGGTCGGTACGGGCGATCACCTCAGCGGCGCCAGCACGCTGCGACGCGGCGTTCGCCAGCTTGCCGAGGAGATAGCTCCGGAAGTCCTCGACCGTCGCCCATTGGAACTGCCGCACCGTCTCGTCGTCCTCCGTCACATGGTAGGCAAAGAGCGGCGTCATCCGGTGGTTCCCCTGCTCGGTGCACCACCAGACGGTGGTCGCCGTGTCGAGGAAGTCCTGCTCGTCATAGGCCGCCACCTGCGCGAACATCGAGCCGTCCTTGAGGTGGTGACCATAGACGATGGTCTGTTCGTCCACAAGGTCCGGGCCGGTGTTCTCGCAGTCGAGGAACACCTGGCCGCCCACGGAGTAGTTCCCCTCCGCCGTGGTGCGCAGGTAGGTCTCGTTGGTGGCCCCCTGGTACACGGGGTAGTTCACGACGGTGCCCGGGATCTGCAGCCACGCGCACACGTCCGGGTTGACGGCCTTGAGGCCGTCCCAGTCCACGGCGGGCGGCTCGGAGCCGTCGCTGGGCACCGTGGCGTAGCCGGCGAGCTTCTCGTTGACCTCCTCCTGCGCCGCGTACTGCTGCTGGGCGCTCCACCAGGAGTAGCCGGCCGCAGCGAAGAGCACGATGGCGACGACGAACAGCAGCGTCGAGACCACCGTGCGCCAGCGGGGGCGCTTCTTGGGCGGCGTGGCCTTGGGGCCCAGCTTGGACGCAGGGAGCACCTCGAAGTCGTTGGTGCCTTTGGACGAGGCCAGATGGCGCGGCTGCTTCTTCGCCACCGACGTCACCGGGCCATGTCGGCCTTGAGGTCCACGATGGCTGCGCGGTACCGGGGCATCGTGGCGCCAAGGATCTGGGTCGCGAAGATGGCGGCGTTCTTGGCGCCGTTGATGGCGAGGCACGCCACGGGCACGCCGGAGGGCATCTGCACCATGGAGAGCAGGGAGTCCAGGCCGCCGAGGTCGCTCGTCTTGATCGGCACCCCGAGCACCGGGAGCGGCGTGTGGGCGGCCACCACACCGCCGAGGTGCGCGGCTTTGCCGGCGGCGGCGATGATGACGCACAGCCCGCGGTCGGCCGCAGTGCTCGACCAGTCACGGACCTTGTCCGGGTTGCGGTGGGCGCTCGCGACGACCAGCTCGTAGGGCACGCCGAGCGCCTCCAGCTCTGCCGTGCACGCCTCCATGACGGGCAGGTCGCTCTCGCTTCCCATGATGATGCCGACGAGCGGCGTCTCCTCAGCCACGCTGTCCCCTCTCATAGATTCAGCAGGTTTGTAGTTTACGGCAACGCCCCCGTGACCGAGAAGGGCGTGCGCACGAGTACCATGTCGGGCAGCGTCGGTCCATAAGTCCACGTGAGGAAGAAGGAACCATGACCTTGAACGCGAGCCCCAACAGTCTCTACCTGTACGAGCGCGAAGGCGCGTACATCCCGCGCGTCGGCGCCGTGCACGACCTCTGCGGCTACGGCAAATGCTCCCTCGGCGTCGCCATCCCGGTGCTCTCCGCCGCCGGCTGCGACGTGTGCCCGGTCCCCACGGGGCTGTTCTCGGCCCACACGGCCTTCCCGAAGTTCTACCTGTACAGCACGACCCCGATGCTGACCCCCTACCTTGACGCCTGGGTCGAGGAGGGCGTGGCGCTGGACGCCGTGTACTCCGGGTTCCTCGGCTCGCCGCAGGACATCGAGGCCATCCAGCGCCTCTACCGCGAGCACGAGAGCGCGCTCCGCGTGGTGGACCCGGTGATGGGCGACGGCGGCAAGGCCTACCCCACCTACACGCCGGAGCTCTGTGAGGCCATGAAAGAGCTGGTCACGGGCGCGGACATCCTGACGCCCAACCTCACCGAGGTCTCGATCCTCACCGGCACCGAGTACCAGGGGCAGAACGTGGACGAGGCGTTCGTGCGCGAGGCGGCCGACAGGCTCATCGACATGGGCGCCAAGACCGTCGTGATCAAGGGCGTCGAGCGCGGCGACGGCCTCATCCGCAACTACGTGGGCGGCGCCGGCCTGGAGCTCACGGAGGTCTCCGGCGAGAAGCTCCCCTTCATGCTCCACGGCACCGGCGACCTCTTCACCAGCGCGCTGCTCGCGAGCGTGATGACCGGCCACTCGCTGGAGGACGCGGTGCGCTTCGCCGGGCGCTTCGTGCACGACTGCATGAAGCTGAGCGCCGAGCAGCCCGACTACCAGCTGCGCGGCGTCAGCTTTGAGTCCAAGCTCGGCGACGTGACGGCGCTTCTGGGCTAACCATATCCGAGCAAGGCGCGCACCGGGCCTCCGAGGACCTCTCGGGGGCCCGTTTTGCCGTCGGCCGACCCTCCATTTGGGAACCCTTTCAATCTGTGACGCTTCCGCAAGGGAACCGGACCGGTCCCGGCCGCACGGGGTGCCCGAGTACAATGGTCAAGTTCTGACGCCTTCCCGGGAGCCCCATGGCCAACGAGCGCAAGCCCAAGAAAGAACAGCAACCGAGGCGCGAGCGCAAGCCCAAGACGCCCAAGCTGTTGTCGGACGCCGAGGTCGAGGCGATCTTCGCGTCCCTCGACGAGACCGGCCATGTGAACCCGCAGGTGGCGGACACAGAACACGAGAGCCGGCGCGAGCGCGGCGTGGGGCTCGAAGTGGACCCGCTCTCCGGCAAGGACCCGTCCGGCTCGGACGTCAGCAAGGTCATCGCCCGCACCGCCGTGTCCTTTGTGCTCATCACGCTTGCCGTGATCATCTTGGCGCAGGTGGGCTGCGGCGTGGCCCGGCGCGTCACCGCCGGCAACCTGGCCAAGAGCGTCAGCGTGGGAAGCGTCGCCTCCGCCCTCACCAACGGCGTGGAGTGGGGCAGCGGCTTCACGCAGTTCCCCTCCGAGTTCACCGTGCAAGAGGCGGACGAGAACACCGGGCGCATCGAGGTCTCCGTGGTGGACACCACGAGCACGAGCAAGCTCGAGGCCATGGCCGGATCCTATGTGCAGGCCACCGCGTTCGCGACGACGGCGCTGCTCAACCCCAACATCAACACCGTGGTGTACCGCGTGAGCTTCCACGTGGACGAGAGCGGCGAGATCCAGCGGAACCAGTTCTTCGGGTTCCTGCAGCCCACGGGCACCGTGCAGAGCTTCATGACGTTCATCTTCACCAAGGTGAACACCGAGGACGGCGGCTTCAACATCAACTGCACCATCACGGGCCTCGACGAGAAGACGACGCAGCTCCTGCGCGAGAAGATCGGCGCCGGGTCCCTTGACCTTCTCAGCAGCGACACGACGGGCACCGCGAGCGACAAGTAGCTGCGACGGGGCGCCCCAGTCTTCCCAAGGCCGGAGGCGGTGGCGGCGGAGCACGAGCCGGCGCTCCGCTCGCTCCCGAACCGCACGGGCCCACGACTCGATTCGTGCGACCTGACTCCCCTCCTGTGCCAGATGACCGAAGCCCCTTGCTCCCTTGATTCCTTTCTTGTTTGCTGGTGCCAGCGGAAAGGAGGGGGCCGTGCAGGTGAAGCTGCGAGTGCGCCCAGAACGTCGCGAGCAGGTGGCCCAGGAGTGCGCACGCCTGGGCATCGAGGTCGCAGACGATGCTGACCTGGTGCTCTGCGACCGCTTCGACACCCATGCGCTGCTGGCCAAAGACGGCGCCGACACCGTGGTGCTCCCGCTGGACCGCATCTGGTGTTTGGAGACGCGCGGGGACGACGTGGTGGCCTGCACGCCCCAGGGCGTCTTCAAGGTGGAGAAGCGCCTGTACCAGCTGGAGGCGCTCCTCCCGCCGGACCAGTTTGTGCGTGTGAGCAACTGCTGCATCATCGCGCGGGGATCGGTGGAGCGCATCCGGCCGGGGCTCTCGTGCCGCTTCCTCCTCACGCTCAAGGGCGGCCACCAGGTGGACGTCACGCGCACCTACAGCCAGAGGTTCAAGGACTTCTTCGAGATCTAGGAGGCTGTCATGAGCGATTACCTGCAGCTCTGGGGATACAGCAACGAACCTGCCACGGGAACCGCGCTCGTCGTGACGGTGATACTTGCCGTGGTCGCAGTGGCCGTCATCGGCGCCTATGCGGTGTTCTACCTGCGGCACCTGCGCCATGCGGTGGTGGAGGGCGAGCCTTCCGGCAAGCGGATGCCGGGCATCGGGCGCGTCGCGGCAGTGGTGGGCGGCGTGTTTGCCGTGGCCGCGGTTGCGGCGGCCCTGCTCTTTCCCAACCCGGCGGACACCGAGGGAGACGCCCTGACCGCGCTGGACATGGGCTCGGCCACGCCGTTCGCCACGCTCGCCACCTCCGGCGACATGCGCGGGTACGTCGGAGGCGCGACGGGGTCGGCGTCGTTCGCCCGGGTCTACTACCCCGACGGCACGGTGCCCGAGAGCATCCCTGGATTCACCAAGACCGTCGAGGAAGAGGACGGCGTCACGTTCACGGTCTTCCAGCTGCCGGGCCACGTGAGCCCCTTCCAACCAGAAGTGGTGGTGTTCGCCACAGTGACGGACCCTGAGACAAAGCGCATCGACCTGACCACGCGCCTGCTGGGCGACGGAACGGCCGGCGACGCCGGCCACCCAGGACTGGGCCAGGAAATAACCACCCGGGCACCCATCAACACCGGTAGCTGGGGGATGCAGATCGGCAATGGCTATCTGAGCGGCGACACGGTGGTCTTTGTGGGTCGCCTACGCGCTGGGCACAGCGCGCGCATCGACCTTGATTTGTACCGCGAGGACGGCTGGCTCTTGCCCGACACCTACGACGACATCGACCCGGACGACTTGAAGGACTACTCCGCATTCGAGAGCGCATACCGAGACAGATCCTGGGACCCGGAGACGGCCGAGCCGGACCACACGGCGAGCCTCACGATCGCACGCGGTGCCAACAACGAGCAGGACCTGACGGGTCAGGGCGCAGAGGCCGAGGCCACCGCGCGAAAGACGGTGAACCAGTCATGAGAGGCAAGCGCGGGAGCCGACCCTGCGTCACGCTCCATCTGTGGCATCCGGCATGAAAGCCTTGGTCAGACAGGCCACCAGCGCACAGAGCAGGCCTCCCACGGGCCACGGCAACCAAAAGAACGGCTGCTGATACCCAGGGACGAACAGCATCGTGAGCCCGAAAATGGTTGCGACAATCATCACAGCTCCACAAAGGGCCCCGGTCACCCGCGAACGGGGAGAGGGGTGACCGGCCGCCTCGGCGCGACCCTCAGCGACCGCGCGGTTGTACTCCTCGACGCCCATGCCGGCCTTGAGCATGCCGCCGCTCACGATGAGCCACACGCCAACGGCCACGCACACCAAGAGCCACGCGGCTGCCAGGCCCTCGGGCGCACCCCACAGATTGGTGAGCGCTTCCATGCCCACCACGCCTAGCAGCAGGATCGACGCGAGACCGCCCAACAGCTCCCAGAGAAAGCGGCGATCCGTCTCGTCGTGCTGTTCGGCCGTATAGAGGTCATCGATCACGGGATGCGCGGTGGCAAAGGCCGCGTGGTGCATGGCCGAGGAAATGATCAGCGCCAGCCCTGCCACGAGACAGCCCAACAGCCAGGCCGTGGAGAAGAACTCCGAGAGGGCCGTGTGAACGAGAGCGTCCAGAAGAGCCGCCCCTGCGGCGCCCACGATAATGCAGGCCACCCCGCTGGGCACCATCAGCGCGAAACGCACGCGCTCTTGGTCGTAGGCCTCGAAAGCATCGATGGCGGCGAAGTCTCGCATCCGATCATCGGGAGCCGCTACGACCGTATCGGGACTAGCGAACGCACCGGGCACCTCACCCAGCACCAGCTCATCCAATGTGCAGCCAAACAGCGCGCACATCGCGATGAGCTTGTCCATCTCGGGATAGCTCTTCTCGGCCTCCCACTTGGTCACGGCCTGACGCGACACGCCTAGCGCTTGGGCCAGCTGCTCTTGAGTCATGCCGCGCTCGGAGCGCAGACCCTGCAGGTTCTCTCGGAATCCCATGGCGTCCCTTCTTTCCAGATGGCGTCAAAACGCCAAGGATACTGAAGGAGCCGAATAGTCACCGCCACCAACCAGAAGCAGCTTTTTGGGCTCGCATCATGCCACCGCTGGTTGCAAACCGCAGCTAGATGGGGCACCACGGGTCTCGAGGCGTTGTGGCTCCCTACGCTCGCTCGCCCTGGAACTGCATCCGGTAGTAGTGCGCGTAGGTGCCGTTCTTCTGCAGCAGCTCGTCGTGGGTGCCCATCTCGGCCACGCGGCCGTCTTTGACGGTCACGATCACGTC
The DNA here is from genome assembly GCF_030067705.1 of Kribbibacterium absianum. Lineage (GTDB taxonomy): Bacteria > Actinomycetota > Coriobacteriia > Coriobacteriales > Atopobiaceae > Kribbibacterium > Kribbibacterium absianum. Next base: position 254,330 of record NZ_JASJEX010000002.1, on the reverse strand, counting down.
CGCGTCCTTGATGGTCGAGAGGCGGTGCGCGATCACCAGCGTCGTGCGCCCGCGAGACAGCTGGGCCAGCGCCTCTTGAACCGCGTGCTCGCTCTCGTTGTCCAGGGCGCTCGTCGCCTCGTCCAGCACGAGGATCGCCGGGTTCTTGAGGAACACGCGGGCGATGGCGATGCGCTGCTTCTGACCGCCGGACAGATGGCCGCCCCGCTCGCCCACCGGGGTCTCGTAGCCCTCGGGCAGCGTCTGGATGAAGTCGTGGATGTTGGCCTTCTTGGCGGCGTCCACGATCTCGTCGAACGTCGCATCGGGCCGACCGTAGGCGATGTTCTCGGCCACCGTGCCGTTGAACAGGTACACGTCCTGCTGCACGATGCCGATGGCGCGGTGCAGCGAGTCCAGCTGCACGTCGCGCACATCCTGGCCGTCGATGGTGATCGAGCCGCTCGCCACGTCGTAGAAGCGCGGCAACAGCGCGCACGTGGTGGACTTGCCACCGCCCGACGGCCCCACCAGGGCATAGGTCTTGCCCGGCTGGATGTCGAGGTTCATGCCCTGCAGCACCGGCTTGTCGGTGACCCCCTCGCCGTAGTTGAAGTACACCTCGTGGTAGACCACGTGGCCGTCCGTCACCTTCAGGGGCTTGGCGTGCGGCGCGTCGAGGATGTCCGGCTTGGTGCCGAGAATCTCGTCGAAGCGCCGGAAGCCCGCGACCGCCTTCTGGAACATCTCGGTGAAGTCGATGATGGTCTGGAGCGGCGTCGTGAAGAGGCTCACGTACAGGGCGTAGGTGGCGAGGTCCACGACGGTCATGTCGCCGGTGGCCACCAGGTAGCCGCCGTAGACGATGATCACGGTGTAGAGGAGCCCGGTGAGCAGCGCGCCCGCGCCCTGATAGTGGCCGAGCGCGCGGTACATGCCCTCCTTGGAGGCCAGGTACGCGTTGTTGGCGCGGCCGAACTTCTCGCGCTCCAGGTTCTCGTTGGCGAAGGACTTGACCACGCGAGCACCGGCCAGGGAGTCCTCCAACTGCGTGTTGACGCCGGAGATGCGCTCGCGGTTCTCCGAGAAGACGGACTTCATCCGCGTGTTCGCGCGGAACATGTACACGGCCATCACGGCGGTGACCAGCAGCATCGCGAGCGCGAGCTGCCAGCCGATGGTGAACATGATGATGAACGAACCGATGACTTGGATGATGCAGACGATGAGCGCCTCGGGCAGGTGGTGCGCCGCCTCCGCGATGTCGAAGAGGTCGCTCACGAGGCGGCTCATGAGGTCGCCCGTGTTGTGGCGGTCGAAATAGGAGAACGAGAACCGCTCGTACTGGTCGAACAGGTCCTCGCGCATCGCGCTCTCCATACGGGCGCCCATGATGTGACCCCAACAGGAGACGAAGTACTTGCAGCCGTAGCGCACGGCGTACATGACGATGAGGCCGGCGGCGATCCACAGCAGGTTGGCCATGATGGCATCGCGCCCCTCGGCGAAGAGGCCGCCGGTGAGAGCACGGAGGATCAACGGGAAGGCCAGGTCGCAAGCGGCCTGCACGATGGCGCAGACGGTGTCGCCGATGAAGAGGCCCATCTGCGGATGGTAGTAGGAGAGGAACTGCTTGAACAACGAAGGGCGAGGCTGAGACACGGGCAATCCTTAAAGCAAGAAGAGTCGAACGCGCACAGATGCTACCGCAGAGCCGCTCATAGGAAGGCGTCTTCGCTTGCCGGTTCATGAGCCCTGCAATAGGCTTCTCTTACTTAAGGTCAGCAAAGGAGGAGCCGTGTCGACGCGATGCATGGTGGGGCGGAGCTCGCTCGGTAAAGGTCGCTACGTGCATTGCAACGGGCAGCCGGGGTGGACCGGCTGTGCATTGGTTCAAATCATCGATCGCGATGGCGTCGAGAAAGCCATGACCACCATCGTGGATGAACACCGAGGCTGGTCGATTCTCTGCCCGGTCGCCGCAGACCCGAACGGATCCGGTGCCGTGGTGGACAGCCTTTACCGCAGGGACGCACAGTGCCTGGGCGTGCCTCTCTATGGCTACGCGTTCCGCGAGCAGCGCGACGAATGGTGGCCGGTCGGAGATTCTCTCTTGGACTACTCCTATCTCGTGGACGATGACGGCACCATCCATGTCTACGCTGGAAAACAAGAGCTGGGCGCTCTCAACGCCTTCGACGATGACGCGTTCGAGGCCATGCAGGAGCTGCGATAGACCGGGAGCCGCTGAAGGGCGGCTCCCGGTTCTTCCTTATTCCTCAGGCAGATAGCCCAGTTGCCGGAGACGAAGCTCCTGCTCTTCCAAGGGAAGCCGGAGAAGCTCCACCACAGCGTCGGGGTCCTGTCGCGCCAGAGCCGCGAGGGCATCGCTCAGCTCTTGGCGACCTTCTTGGCGACCTTCCTGGCGGCCCTCTGCGAATCCCTGCTGGCGTTCCTCTTCCATGCGCTCTGCGACCAACATGTGCCTCGACCTCCAATGGGGCTCGTTGCGCCACCGCACCACTTCTTCTTGCATTTTAGATGACAGCCCATCGCTCACGGTGCCGTCATCGAAGTAGCGGAGGAGCGATGCGAGCCCCGGTCGGGTGGCTTCCGCGTGGTTGGGAGCGCACGCGAACATCGTGACCGCACCGTCCTCCAGCCTCATCCCGTCCGCTGCCTCGCAACGGTTCTCAAAGCGGTACACCGGGAGCCCGCGGTCGGACGGGTCGAAGCTACAGACGAATATGACAAACGTCGGAGGCAGGCTGTTGAAATCCTCCCCTCGACCGAGCGCGTCGAAGGCCAGACGTGCTTGATGATGCCTCGCCCGCTTCGGCAGGTTCTTCTTGTCGGTCGTTTGCATCTCGATGTTATAGACCATGCCGACCTCGTCCTTCACATACACGTCAAGCCGCAACGAGCGCACGTCCTCTGGTGTGGAGAGCACGTGCTCCGAATGGATGAGCTCGATCCGCTCAATCTGGAGGTCGAGCACCGTCTCAAGGAACGGGACGCACACGGCCGGATCGCTCAGAACCGTTTTGAACATGTCGTCCGCGGTGATAGTGATGGATCTCCAGTAGGCTTCGTCGTAGCGCTTCGTCATAGCGGCTCCAATCAGAACACGCGTTTCTTTCTCCCTGAAAGCCATTCTATGATTAACGGACACTCGTTCGTTTTTAGAACGCGTGTCCGTTAATTCTCCACGTATCCACCTGCGTCAACGCTTTGCCGGCACCTCTAGCGTCAGCACGGTGCGGCCGTCCTCCTGCGCCGCCGTCAGCGTGCCGCCCACCAGTCTCGTGTGCTCCAGTGCGAGCGCCAGCCCGATGCCCGTGTTGCCGCCCGGCCCCGTGTAAAACCGGTCGAATAGATGCGCCAGCGCGTCATCGCTCAGCGGCTGGCCGTCGTTGGCCACGGTCACCCGCAGCGCCTCGCCTTCGCGCCGCGCCGTCACGCGCACCTCGGTCGCGCCGTGTCGCACCGCGTTCGATAACAGGTTGCTCACAATGCCGTAGAGCAGTGCCTCGTCGCTTGCCAGCGGTAGCGGCATAGGCAAGTCCGCGTCCAACGCCAGCCCACGCTTGTCGGCCTCGGGCGCCACGTCCGCCAGCGCGTCGGTCACCACCTCACGCAGGTCCACGGGCTCGCGCACGGCCTTTTGTGCCCCGGCGTCCGCCTTGGATAGAGCCAGAATCTGGTTCACCAGCTTCTTGACGCGTCCCACCTCGCGCTCGATCACCGGCTGCGCGTCCTCCGGCGCGATTACGCCCGCCGCCATGCCGTCCACGTAGCCCTCGATGGCCGTGAGCGGCGTCTTGAGCTCGTGCGACGCGTTGGCAAAAAACTCGCGGGTGGCGCGGTCCGCCTCCAGGGCCTGGACAGTGATGCGTTTGGCAATCAACTGCAGGATGACCCCGAGCATCGCCGCGACGGGCGCATAGAGGCAGAAGGACCGAACCGCCATGGTCCACTCGGGGCTCATGTTGGCCACGATCATCTGGCTGGGCACACAGTTGCTCTGCTTGGGGTTGGGCGAGCCTTCCACCGCGTAGAAGAAGACCCACGTGCCGTCGAAGAAGCAGCGCACGTGGTTCGGCTGCGCCTCACCCTTCTCCACCGCAGCGTGGACCGAGAGCCAAAACGGCGGGTAATAGCCGGCGCTGCTCATTTGGCTCCAGGTGACCCACTCCAGGTAGTTCTCTTGGTTCACGGCTTGACCGAAACTCCCGCCTTCCGTTGCCCCCGGCAGCGTGCCATAGGAGAGCGAGACGCTCATGGGCTGGACCGTCTCGGGGCCGTCTGTCCACAGAGAGCCATCCAACGCCCCCTGCACCGCCTGTGTCCCCTGCGACTGTATGGCGACCCATTGGATGCCGAGCACCGCCAACGGAGTGAGGAGGAGCACCACCTGGATAATGCGCGCCAAGCGCCGGATGCCTCGCACGCTGGCGGGAGCCGTGCGTTCTCTCCGCTCTTCCGACGCAACCATGGCCCCTCCCGTCATCTCTCAGGCGCCTCCGCCGGCGCCAGCGTCCAACCGCGACCCCACACCGTCTGGTTGTAGTGGCTCGCGCCTGCGGCCAACAGCTTGCGGCGCAGACGGCGGTTGGCCTCGTCCACGGCCCGGGTGTCCACAGAGCCGGGGTCCTCAAAGCCCCACACCTCGTGCAGCAGGCGCTCGCGCGTGACCAGGCGCCCCGGCTCGCTCGTATAGGTGCCGAGCAGACCGCGTTCCAACGGCGACAGCGCCAGCCGCTCCTCCGCTGCCAGAAACTCGCCCGTCTCGACGATGTATCGCAGGTTGCCACAGGAAAGCGACCGCGCCTCCCGCGCCGGCGCCATGGTCGCCCGCCGTAGCAGCGCCCGCACCTTGGCCACCAGCAGGTTTGCCTTGAAGGGCTTGGTGACGTAGTCGTCCGCGCCCAGCGCGAGGCCGGTGCAGTAGTCATCGTCGCCGTCCTTGGCCGTGAGCATGATCGCGGGCACCGTCGAGCGCTGGCGCAGCTCGCCGAGAACAGCGATGCCGTCGCGCCCGGGCATCATCACGTCCAGCAACACCAGGTCGCAGGGCTTCTCGGCGAAGGCGGCCAGCAGCGCGTCGCCGGTGACGAACGTCCGCACGCGAAAGCCCTCGTTCTCAAAAACGCTTGCACAAAGCTGCGCGTCTCCGGCGTGTCGTCGGCGAAGTAGATCAGCGCGGTGCTCAAGAAGGACCTCCACACGGAAGGGCGGTCCCGCGACCGCCCGGGTTCGTCAGTTCACGATTTGGTACTCATAGCGCCATTTCACCCGATCCCTGCGTGCTGTTCTCTTGGCTCCTCCCTCCCTTGCGAATCCCTCATGAAGCACCCCCGGTACAGTGCCTGCGCACATCCCGGCCGATGCGAGTTCTCAAACTCCTGCAGCCTGCCTTCGCGCAGCACGAACACCGAGTCGCAAATCTCGCTCACGTTCTCTAGCAGGTGAGAGCTGTACAGGATCCCGACCCCATTGCCGGCAAGCGCCCGCATCGTCCGAGAGTGGAAGGCGATGTTCGTGGGGTCCGACGCGTTCATCGGCTCGTCCAGCAGCAGGTACCTGGCTCCGGCGGCATAGCCCAAGCACAAACTGACGGTCTGGCGCATGCCCTGGGAGAGCTTGCGAACGGGGCGACGTGCAAAGCCCGCGAGGCCGCACTTCTCGACCACTTGGCGCACGTCCAAATCCCGGTGCCAAAGATCCTTGACCATGTGCAGATGATCCACCGCATTGAGGTGGCCATACAGCCCAGAGCCGTCGCCGGCCACGTACAGCAACGGTCGATCCTTGCCAGGCAGCGCCCACAGGTCTGTTCCGTCAACCTCGACGCGCCCCGTGCCGAGCCTCTTGTTTCCCGCCACATAGCGCATCAACGTGGTCTTGCCCGTGCCATTGGGGGCGATAAGGCCTTTGATCTGGCCTGGTGCCAGCGAAAGACAGGCGTCCCGAACGAGGACCCGCTTCCCAAAGCCCACGGCCACATCTTTGGTGCGAAGCATCTGCATCTCCTAGCACGATACGGTTTTCCGAGGAGCCGAAGCGGCGATGAGGAGAAGCACCAGGGCTGCTCCTCCCGAGCCCAAAACGAGCGTGCACCCGAGGAAATCCACTCCCAAAGGGGCATAGGACACGGCATTGGCGTAGGTGAGAACCCCTGCGACCTGAAGCGGGTCCATGTACGAAAGCGGAACCCAGCGCACCCAGTCCTCAAGAGCGTGCGCAACCACATCCAGAGAAGAGGCCACGGGCACCAATGCGCCCAATCCGACGGACGCCAGAGCGGGGAGCCCGAAGGCACCCGCAGCGCTCATCAAAGCGCACAGGAAGACGTCCGCGAGGCATAGCCACGCGGTCAGCCGAAGCACCACGCCTCCGGCCGTGCTCTCCTCGATGCCGTCGCCCTGAATCCACACTGCGGGGTAGTCCGCATGGCCCCAGCCGTTGCACAAGCCCGCAACCAACAGTGCCAGAGCCAGCGACGCCGCCGACAGAAGACAAGCGATTCCCGCCATGGTGCAAAACGTGACCGCCGCCCCAGAGAGACGCGAACGGGGAGCCTGATTCCAGAGAGCCCCGCGCTTTTGCGCGTCCAAGACGAGAAACCCTACCACCAGGGCAGGCGCGAACCACAGCACGCCAGACACCAACGGGTAGGATGCGGCCACGAGAGGGGCCGCTGGGATCTCATCGGCCTGGTCGAAGAACACGGGGTCCGGGTATTCGGAGACCCGAATGAACGCGAGCGCGTTTGCCACACCGCCTAAATCGTCGACAACCCCCAGCTGGTAGAGGTCGAGGTACGCTCGCCAATAGTCCGCACCGGCTTGAATCAGCTCCGCCTCGGTGGAGGCCCTGCGAGCCCGGTTCACGGCATCCACCTGGTTCTCAAAGATGGAAACCGTTCCCGGATCGCTCTCGTACGCAAGGGCCGCCGCAAGGTTCGCTTCCGTCTGTTGGAGCAACTCACTGCTGAAGTAACCCAACACATCGGAACCGGACATGGCGAACTGCCCGGTAAGCGCTGGAAGAGCCAGGGCAGCGGCCAGCACAAAGGGCATCACATACACTAAGGGGTTCTTGAGCACGATGCGGGCTAAGTGCTTGATTCCGACGATCAACGGGCCACCTCGCTTCTGCTTTCTGATGATGACCTGATGATATGGACTGCTGTGGATTGGTTCTTCCTCGGGCGCCACAGTCTTTGCAACAAAAGAGCCACGGACGCAAACGAACGTGGGCGCGGCCGCAGAGCCGCACCCACAGATGAACCCGAACCCTTCTTCCGCCGTACCTGGTCGGGCTTAGTTCAAGAGGTGCAGAGCAATCGTCGCAACGAGCAACGAGGCCACAGCCGGTGATGGCCGTGGCCTCGGCAGGTCGACCGTTTGTGCCGGCTACTCCACCGGCCCCAAGCGCCGCGCGATGGCGTCCAGCGCCAGCGCGCCCACCACGGTCTTGGCGTCCTCGATGCGCCCGTCGAGCACCGCGTCGATCAGCTCACCGGTCGGCACGAGGTCCACGAAGAGGAACTCGTCCTCATCGGGATGGGCCGCTGCGAACGTGAGCCCCGTGGCCATGAAGATGTGGATTATCTCGTCGCAGAACCCGCAGCTGGTGACGATGGACGTGAGCTGCGCGATGTTCTCGGCCTCCATGCCGGTCTCCTCGCGGAGCTCGCGGCGGACGCACTCGAGCGGGTCCTCGCCGGGGTCGAGCTTGCCGGCCGGGATCTCCACCGTCACACGACCGAGCGCCGTGCGGTACTGGCGCACGACGCACACCTGGCCGTCGTTGGTGAGGGCGACCACGGCCGCCGCGCCCGGGTGCCGCACGATGTCGTGCACCGTTTGATGGCCGTTGGGCAGCTCCAGCTGCACCGCGCTCACGTTGAGGATGCGGCCTTGGTACTCGATGTCCTCGGCGAGGAACTTCTCCTCGAGCAGCTGGTCGCGCGGGTCGTCGCCCCCGAGCACCAGGTGCCGGCTGCGCGGCCCAACGGGACGGGTGTCGTCGTTGTCCGGGGACACGAAGTCGTCCTCCGCGGTGTAGGTGACGTCATCCTGGTCAGCCATGGTGCTCCTATCGATAGTGCAAGGCGGCGCGGCCCCGCGGGCGCGGCCGCCTGTCTCCGTGTGCCGTCACGCCATCGCGCGGGCGCCGATATCGCGGCGCAGCGTCTTGCCCTCGAAGTCGATCCTGTCGCAGGCAGCGTAGGCCTTCTCGCGCGCCTCGGCGAAGGTGGGACCCACGGCCGTCACGCAGAGGACACGGCCACCGGCCGTCAGCAGGTTGCCCTCCCCGTCCAGCGTGGTCCCCGCATGGTACACGGACACGCCGTCCATCGCCTCGGCGTCCGCGACCCCGGTGATGACCTTGCCCGTCTCGTACTTCCCGGGATAGCCCGCGCTCGCGAGCACCACGCCCACAGCCCAGCCGTCGTCCCAGCTCAGCGTCTCGGGGTCCAGCTCCCCGTTCGCGGCGTCCAGCAGCACGCGCCCCAGGTCGCCCCGGAAGCGTGGCAGCACCACCTCGGTCTCGGGATCGCCGAAGCGCGCGTTGAACTCCAGCACCTTGGGGCCGTCCTCGGTGAGCATGAAGCCGCCGTAGATGACGCCCCGGTAGTCGATGTCCATGTCGGCCAGCGTCGCCACCACGGCCTCGTTGGCCGCCTCCATGGCCGCGTGCTCCTCGGCCGTCACGAGAGGCACGGGGGAGTACACGCCCATGCCGCCGGTGTTGGGCCCTCGGTCGCCCTCGTAGGCGCGCTTGTGGTCCTGCGCGCACGCCAGGTGTGCCAGACGCGTGCCGTCCGTCACGGACAACAGGGAGCACTCCGGCCCTTCCAGGCACTCCTCGATCACCACGGTCGCGCCCGCCTCGCCGAAGGCCCCGCCGAAGCAGGCGCGCACGGCGTCCTCGGCCTCCTGCAGCGTTTGGGCCACCACCACGCCCTTGCCGGCGGCCAGGCCGTCGGCCTTCACCACGATCGGCGCCCCCACGGTGGCCAGGTACTCGAGCGCCGGCGCCTCCTCGGTGAAGGCCGCGTACTCGGCCGTGGGCACCCCGGCCCGCTCCATGACGGCCTTGGCGAAGGCCTTGGAGCCCTCCAGCTGCGCGCCGTCGGCGCTCGGGCCGAACACGGGCACACCGGCCGCACGGACCGCGTCGCCGACGCCGGCCACAAGCGGCGCCTCGGGGCCGATGACCACGAGGTCCACCTCGTTCTCAACGGCGAACGTCGCGACGGCCTCGCCGTCCTCGGCGTCCAGCGCGACGTTCGACCCCACGGCCGCCGTGCCGCCGTTGCCCGGCGCCACGAGCACCTCCGCCACCGACGGCGAGCCCGCCAAGGCGGCCGCCAGGGCGTGCTCGCGACCTCCCGAGCCCAGCACCAGCACCTTCAGTCCAGCGTTGCCCATGTCTCTGCCCTCTCGTCTCGTTGAATCGGCCGCGAGCCCCCGCTGCGGCCGTTTGTTCCGTCAGTGGCCGAGCACGCACCCCACGCCCCAGGCCGGGTCCTCCGCCAACGGCCCCGTCACGTACTTCATCGCCACATAGGCGACCGACGCGGACCCGGCACCCGCAGCGGCCGCGAGCGCCCCAGTCAGCGGGAGCGCACGCCGCTCGTTCAAGAGCCGCTCCACGTCGTCCTCTTGGCGTCCGAGCACAGCAAGGCTTCGCGGCGTGTCCACATAGGTGCCGAGGATCAAGAGGCGCCCGTCGCGCTCGCGGTCCAACCTCATCAGTCGAGACACGCGCCCGGCCGCCACCGAGGGGTCGGCAAAACGGCCGGCCGAGACCAGCGCGCCCGCCTCGTCGAAGGTCATAAGCGTTGAGAACCCGTGGCGCTTTGCCAGCGTCGCCTGGGCCGCCGCCACGAGGGACCGCTTGTGCCCGGTCCCTCCCCCGGGGGGCGCCAAAGTGAGCATTGTCAGGTGCCCGACCAGGGCAGAGGCGTAGGAGGCCGCGTCCTCGCGGTCCATGCCGGCCACGTTCCCGGACGCCAACACCTGGACCAACAGCGCTTCCCCGGCGCTCGTGCACTTGGAGTCCACGACGGTCACGCCGTCCAGGTCCTCCGCCGCCTCCAGGGCATGGCTGTGGGACCGCGACAACGCCGACGACGCCGTGACGCAGAGCACCTCGCGCCCTTCCCGGAGCAGGTGGGCGAAGAGGATCTTGTAGTCCTCCACGGCCGGGGCGCCGACGCGCACGCGCTTGCCCGAGCCAGCGCGGGTGAGGGCCACGAGCTGCACATCGTGGCTCGCGCACCAGTCCATCGGCAATCCCGAGGCGGCGTCCGTTACCAGCGCGAACATGGCGGGCGTCTCGGCTTTACAGGCTGCGGGGGCCGGCCGTCCAGTGGCGGTCGATGGTCTGCTCGCGGTCCGGGCCCACGCACACGATGGAGACGGGCACGCCGGAGAGCTGCTCGATGAGGTCCACGTAGTCCTTGGCCTCGCGCGGCAGCTCGTAGTAGTTGCGCACGTTCGAGATGTCGCACTTCCAGCCGGGCATCTCGATGTACACGGGCTCCGCCTTGTAGAAGACGGACTGGTGCTCCGGCACCGTGGTGTAGCGCACGCCGTCGCACTCGTAGGCGACGCACACCTTGATGGTGTCGAGGCACCCGAGCACGTCGAGCTTGGTGAGCGCGAGGTCCGTGAGGCCGTTCACCCGGGCGGCGTAGTTCACCACCACGGCGTCGTACCAGCCGCACCGGCGCTTGCGCCCCGTGGTCACGCCGTACTCGTGGCCCACCTCGCAGAGCAGCTCGCCCACCTCGTCGCCCTGCGGCAGCTCCGTCGGGAACGGGCCGGAGCCCACGCGCGTGAGGTAGGCCTTGGCGATGCCCACGACGCGGTCGATGTTCTTGGGCCCGACGCCCGATCCGGTGATGGCGCCGCCGGCGGTGCAGTTGGAACTCGTCACAAAGGGATAGGTGCCGAAGTCGATGTCGAGCATCGTGGCCTGCGACCCCTCGAAGAGGATGTTCTTGCCCTCGTCGATGGCCTCGTTGAGGTACTTGGAGCTCTCGATGATGTAGGGCTTCAGACGCTCGGCATAGGGCAGGTAGGTCTCGCAGATCTGGTCCACGGTGTAGGTGGGCATCCCGTAGATGAGCTCCAGGATGGGGTTCTTCTCGAGCAGCGCGGTCTCGAGCTTCTGGCGGAAGATCTTCTCGTCGAGCATGTCCTGCATACGGAGGCCGATGCGCGCGGCCTTGTCGCTGTAGCAGGGCCCGACGCCGCGCCGGGTGGTGCCGATGAGGTTCTTGCCGAGGCGACGCTCGTTGGCCCCGTCGAGGTCCTTGTGGTAGGGCATCACGATGTGCGCGTTGCCCGAGATCTTGAGGTTGGAGTAATCGATGCCCTGGGCGTCCAGCTGGGCGAACTCCTCGAGCACCACGGACGGGTCCACGATGCACCCGTTGCCGATCACCGGCACGACCTCGTCATAGACCACGCCGGACGGGATTTGGTGCAGCGCCAGCTTGTGGCCGTTCGCGATCACCGTGTGTCCGGCGTTCGCGCCGCCCTGGCAGCGGCAGACGATGTCGTACTCGCCGGAGATGAGGTCGGTGACCTTGCCCTTGCCCTCGTCGCCCCACTGCGTGCCCACAAGAATCGTCGATCCCATGACGCTCCCCTATGCATTGTCTTGAGCCAAGCGACATCTCAGTATACGGGAGCCTGCGCCCCATGGGCCCAAAGGCGCCCGAAGCCATGGCGAGGCCGCATCGGCGCGGAGCGTCGCGGCTCGTGGGCCCGTGCGCGAGGGCGCCACCTGCGCTGCCCATGGCCTCACACCAACGGCCGCAGCCCCTCGTCAAAACGCTTCTCAATAAGGCGCAGGTTGGCCTCGCGCACCGGTTCTGACATCACGCGCCAGCCGTAGGCCTCGCTGGGCAGGCTCATGAACAGCCGCTCGACCGCGCCGAAGTCGAATGCCGCGGCCACCCGAGCCATCGCCGCCCTCAGGTCCGGGTTCGCGCTCTCGGCCATGTACGCGAAGGGATGGATGTGGTGCGGCCTCCCGTCGTCCCCCATCAACACATAGGCCGACACATTGGTGCCGAAGGCGTCCTCGTCCAGAGCCTGTGGGTCGGTGCGTCGCCCAAAGGCATCATCGGCGCGCTTGGGGAACAGACAGCTTCCGTTGTCGTACACGGGAGCCAGCTCGTACGCCCCATCGCGCAGGAGCACGCCCCAGTTTCCGTTGTTGCGGTCGGGGTTCTTGATAAGGGCGTCCACCACGAACATGTCCCAGAAGCGCTCGCGAACCCCCGGCACGTGTGCCAGGACGGGAGCCGTGTCGATGGTGGCCAGCACATCGGACAGATAGACCACCTCGCCGTCCGATGGGGAGCCGTGGAAGCCCTCCTGGTCGTCGTCCATCGTGGTCTTGACCTTGGAGAACTCGAAGAGCCGGCTGCCGTCCGCCGTGAAGTCCCGGCAGGCGCACACGATCTTTCCGCCGCGATACCCGAGATGGGTCTCGTGGGCCGGAATCCCCAACAAGCTGTAGATGTGCGAGCCCACGTACTCGGAAACGGGCGACGAGGTGTAGGAGGGCAGGTTCTTGCCCGTCAGGTCCCGCGTGGTGCGCGGGTACTTGGCGATCCATGGGGCACCATCGATAAGGATGCCGTCCTTGCGGCCGGCTCGTCCGCCGTACATGAGCAGCGACGGCTCGTTGTCCCGCAGGTCCCAGACGTCCATGAGCGCCCTCCTTGTGCCTGATTGTACGCGAGGGATGGAGCGCCCGGACGTCGCCTGCGGCGCGCCCTAACCCATGTCGTCGTAGCGCGTGTCCAGCTCCATGAACTTCGTCGACTCCTTGAGGAACGCCATCTCGATGGTGCCCACCGGGCCGGAACGGTTCTTGGCCACGATGAACTCGGTGACGCCCTCGTCCGGCCGGTCGCTGCGCTCCGCCTCCTCGGGGGTGGACGAACGGTCCAGCAGGATGACGATGTCGGCGTCCTGCTCGATGGCGCCGGACTCGCGAAGGTCGGAGAGCTGGGGGCGCTTGCCGGTGCGCGCCTCAGACTGACGGGAGAGCTGGGACAGGGCCACGACCGGCACCCCCAGGTCCTTGGCCATGATCTTGATGCCACGGCTCATCTCGGAGACCTCGGTGGCGCGGGAGTCGGCGCGGCGGCTGGGCGGCGGGCTCACGAGCTGCAGGTAGTCGAGGATGATGAGCCCGTTCTCCTTGTGGTTGAGCATGCGGCGCGCCTTGGCGCGCACCTCGGTGATCGTGGTGCCCGGGGTGTCGTCGATGAGCAGGTCGAGCTTGGAGAGGTCCTCGGTGGCCCGCTCCAGCTCCGCCCACTCCTCGCGCTTGATGCGGGCCGAGCGAATCGCCTGGAGGTCCACCTGTGCCCGCGCGGACATCAGGCGCTGGGCGATCTCGGTCGCGCTCATCTCCAATGAGAAGAACACCACGGACGCCCCCTCCTCGGCGGCCTGCACGGCGAGGTTGAGCGCGAAGGACGTCTTGCCCACGCCCGGGCGTGCGCCGACGACCACCATCTGGCCCGCACGCAGGCCGAGGAGCTTCTCGTCCAGCCGCGGGAAGCCGGTCTTGACGCCGAGCATGTGCTCGCCGCTCCGCGCCTGGTCCTGGATCTCCTGGTAGAGGCCCTTCATCGCGTCTTGGATCGTGATGTAGCTGGAGCGGATGTCGCGGTTGGTCACCGAGAGGATCATGCGCTCGGCAGAGTCGATGACCTCTTTCGTGTCCTCCGGGGCGTCGAAGGCGAGGGCGGAGACCCGGGCCGAGGCCATGATCATCTGGCGCAGCGTGGAGTCGCGGCGCAGCATGTCCGCGTGGTGCCGCCAGGACGCGAGCGCGAAGGAGTCGGAGCCCAGCTCCGTGAGGTAGGCGCGCCCGCCGACCTCGTCCAGACGCTTATGGGAGGCGAGACGGTCCGCCAGCGAGATTGGGTCGATGGGCTTGCCCTCGTCGAACATGTCCCGCAGCGTCGCGTAGATGGTCTGGTTGCGGGGCAGGTAGAAGTCGCTGTCCTCGAGGTCCACCAGGCACTCTTGGAGCACCTCCGGCGAGAGGATCATGGCCGAGAGGACCGATTTCTCGGCCTCGAGGTCCTGGGGCATTTTGGGGGCGGACGCGGACGCGTCCGCTGCGGGCACCTTGGGCATCGTTCCTCCTCGACGGGCTCGTGTATCCTAGCGCAACGGCTGAGGCGTCACTTTGATCATTGATGCGTTTTCTGCTGTCGACACTGGTGTGTTTGCGGCTCATCGCCGCGTGTTCTGGGGGTTTGGGGCTTATGAACGTTTTCAACACATCTCGCAGGCGCTCGAGCGGTAGTTTTCGACAATCACGATAGGTTGGTTCGCGCTCGGAGGGGGCCGTTCCCGATATGTCGCCGTCTACCTGCATGTTTGTAAGTGCTCACGCATTATCGCAGGTAGATGGCTCATTTGGTTGCACAAATTGGCAGAAAAAACCGCCCGTCACCACTTGACGGGCGGTTCGTCTTAGTGTTTCCGCTGGTACCCGCTTCGTTGGGCTTTCAGCGGAATCATCGCTGACGTGTCGAAAGCGTCCTGGCGTGACCGCTAGGCGACCGGCTCCTCGGCAGGCGTGTCCTCGACGGTGAGCTCCGCCTCGGTGGCCGGCTGCTCGTCCGCAGGAACCTCGGCATCGCCCTCGGGCAGGTCCTCGGGGGCACCCACCTGGACACCGATGGTGGCGAAGATGTTGCGGTACAGGCTCACGACGACCTGGTGCAGACCGGCGGTCTTGATCGGCTTGTGGATCTCGATGCGCTTGCGGTCCACCTCGATGCCGTACTGCTCCTTGAGGGCATCGCCGACCATCGTGTTGGTGACGGAGCCGAACAGCTGACCCTCGTCGCCGATCTTCACGTCGATGACGACGACCTTGCCCTCGAGCTGGTCGCGCATGGCCTCGGCGTCCTTGATGCGCTGGGCCTCGCGCTCGGCGATCTTGTGCCGGCGCTCCTCGAGCTGCTTGATGTTGCCCGGGGTGGCGGGCAGCGCGATGCGGTTGGGGAACAGGTAGTTCTCCGCATAGCCCTGAGCGACGTCGATGACGTCGCCCTCGCCGCCCTTGCCCCTGAGCTCGCTCAGAAGAATGACTTTCATGGGACAGACTCCTTTAGATGTGCCGGCTCGCGCCGGCTCTCTTGCTTCATGCCTTCGTACCCTCGGGCCTCCCGCTGCGGGGAAGCTTGCGGAAGTTGGCCCAGAAATCCACCAGGCCGAGAAGGCTCACCACTAGGAACGACGCCTCCAGGTCCACGGCCAGGAACAGCACGAGGAACCGGACCAGACAGCCGAAGCGGTGCGCGCTCAGCCACCAGGTCACCACCCCGAAGCCCTGGACCATGAACACGAACCGGACGGCCATGAGGGTGCAGAGCCCCGCCGAGAGCAGGCAGGAGCCGAGCGCCCCCAGGAACCCCAGCGACCCGACACCCACGAGTGCCACGCCGACGATCAGCACGATGACCGACCACCGGGGAGCCTCGAAGGAGGCCATGCGCCACGGCTGCTTCGAGCCCGGCACCAGGTCGCTCAGCCACGCGCCGGCGTGCGCGCACAGCACGTTGAGGCCGCCGAGCACGAAGTAATAGAAGGGCCAGAGCAGAAGCAGGAGCCCTTCCAGGGACCGGAGCTGGGCAGCGACGTCGAGCGAGGTGCCGCTGACGGTGGCGCTCACCACGGCGTCGATCATCGACCGCGCCGCAGTGACCGGGCTCACCCCCGCGAGCAGTGCCGAGACGCTGGACAGGACGAGATACGCGACCGTCGCCACGGCGGCGATGAGGTACCCAGTGCCCGCGCTGGCCCGCTCGCGAATCACGAGCCTCGCCACGACCCACGAGAGCGCGACGTCCACCACGGCCTCGAGAAGGAACACGAGGCCGAGGCCGCCTAGCCACGCGCCGATCGCGGCACCGCCCACGGACGCCAACACGCACCACAGGATCTGCTGGCGCGAAAGGACCCGCCGAGGTGCGCTGACAGGCACGCCAGCGCCGTTGCGGCCACCAAGGGCCGCCCCGGCGCCGAAGGCCACCATCGCACAGCCGATGAGCGTGAAGAAGCCCAGCGCCGCACCGCCCAGGAGGCACCACACGAGCGCGACGGTGAAGGGGTCGCGCCCTGCGCGGTGCTCCTGCGTGTCGGAGCCGTACGGGACAATCGAGCGGCCGGGGTCGTCCTCGGTCGCGTCCCGGTGCCATGGGTTATGGCGGGGGTCCGTCGGGCGCTGGTCAGCCATAGCGTCGTCCTTGTGCGCGACCGCTAGTCGCGGTTGCGGCGCCCGCCGCGGTTGGACACCACGGGGACGGTGTAGGGCAGCAGCGCCATGATGCGGGCGCGCTTAATGGCGTTGGCAATGTCGTGCTGGTGCTGCGTGCACGCGCCGGTGACGCGGCGCGGCTTGATCTTGCCGCGGTCCGTCATGTACTTGCGGAGAAGCTGCGTGTCCTTGTAGTCGATGAACTCGACGTCGTCCTTGCAGAACTGGCAGTACTTGCGACGCGGCTGACGCTGATAATCAGTGGCCATGTCTATAAGAACCTTTCACGGTACGGGTCAATCCCCTAGAAGGGGATGTCGTCTACGGGAACGTCGGCCATAGGAGGAACCGAGGCGACCGGGGCTGCAGGCTCCTGCGTCGCCGTCTGCGGGGCGCCCTGCGGCGCATAGGAGGGGGCGGGCGCCGCGTAGTTCCGCTGCGGCTGCTGGCCTCCGTAGTTGGGAGCCTGCGCCGGCAGCCCCTGCGAGGCCTGAGGAGCGGGCTGTTGGGACTGCGGCTGCTGGTACGCGCCCTGCTGGCCGTCGCCCCGGCCGCTCATGAACTCGAGGTCGTCAACGACCACCTCGACCTTCGAGCGCTTCTGCTGGCTCTGCTGGTCCGTCCAGCTGCGCCAGCGCAGCTTGCCCTCGATGGCGACCTTCATTCCCTTGTGGAGGTAGCGGCTCAGGGCCTCCGCGCGCTTGCCGAACACGACGCAGTCGATGTAGTTGGGCCGGTCCTCCCACTGATTGGTCTGCTGGTTGAACCAGCGGTCGTTCACAGCCACGCCCAAGTTGAGGACCTGGCTGCCGGTGCTCGTCGCTTTGAGCTCCGGGTCGCGGGTGAGGTTTCCGGTGATCGTCACGCGGTTGATGCTCATCTGTGCTCACTGCCTTCCCGGTGGCGCTACGCCACCCTTCCATGGTTACTCGTGGTCCGGACGACGGACGATCATGTGGCGCTTGATGGCATCGTTGATGCGGCACACACGGTCGAGCTCGGCGATCTGGTCGGGGTCAGCGTGGAAGTTGATGAGGGTGTAGTCGCCCTCGGTGAGCTTGTCGATCTCGTAGGCGAGCTTGCGCTTGCCCCAGTTGTCGACGTTGTCGATGGTCCCGCCGTTCTCGGTGATCGCGGTGTCGATGCGCGCCATGGCGCCAGCACGAACCTCGTCGGTGACGGTCGGGTCGACGATGAACAGAATCTCGTAAGCCTTCATTGAGTTCACCTCCTCTGGACCTAGGGCCCCGAGACGTGAAGGGTGCGCTCGGGGCAGGAAGCAATCAGCGTTTGATAGTAGCACAGGCGCCTCCCCGCTCCGGAAACTGCACAACCTCTGCGACGCCCCGACCCGCGTGTCGTCAGGTCGCTCCACGGTACGGGGGACGTCTGGCCCACCAGTGCACCGCGTCTGACCACAGAAGGGCCAGCTTTCTCAGTGAGAAAGCTGGCCCTCGAGCGTTCAGGTGCTATTCGATTGCGTGCCTTATTTCGAGGAACCCCTCAGGAATCCCCGGTTTCTCCATGGCGGGACTAGCACTTGTCCTCGTGGAGCGGATCCGGCTCGCTGCCGGTGGCCTCGGACGGCGCCAGGTACTTGGGCACCGGCTGGCCGTCGGCGGGCTGGACCTTGGGGGCTTGCGTGGGGTCGTCCTGCTCGACGTCCTCCTGGATGAGCTCCTCCTCCGCGGCCGTCGCGGAGTCGTCGGTGCCCACCTCGTAGGCCTCGGCCACGCGCACGTCGGCGCCCTGGTAGATGTCCTCCACCGTCGGCGGCGTCACGCCGTTGTCAGAAGTGGTCGCGGGCGCCTCGGTGGGCTTGGGCTCGTAGTCCAGATGGTCCACGGCGTCGTCCTTCGGCTCGACGACGGCGCGGGTCTCGGCCACGCGGGTCGCCGCGTCGTCGTACATCTCGGCCTGGGTCGGGACGGTAACCGGAGTCTGGGCCACGTTGTCGGGCTTGTCGGCCAGGTCCTCACCGGCCACCTCCGCCGCAGCGTTCGCCTCGGAGTCGCCGAGCGCCACCTCCGGCACCATCGAGACGTCGCGCGGCACGGCCTCCTCGTAGACTTCGTGGATGGTCGGCGGCGTGACCCCGTTGTCCGGGGACGTGGCGGGCGCCTCAGTGGGGTCGGGCGTGTACTCCAGGTGGTCCACGGCATCCGGCTTGGGCTCCACGTAGTTGCGAACGGTGGCGACCTTCACGGACGCCTCGTTGTAAATCTCATCCGGCGTCGGGGCGACGACGTTCTCATCGTCAGCGGGCTTGAAATCCATTGCGGCCTCCTCGGTTGATTGCTCTGGAGGCTGATACCCACTCGGTGCCGGGGACTGTGGTGCCGGCTCCTGGGCCTCCGAAGAAACCACGGGGTCCGATGAGACGAGCGGCGTCACGATGGGCTGCGAACCGGGCGCGACCGGAACGTCCGGCGCAGGGGGCTGGGTCGTCTCGCGCGGCTGCGCCGGCGCGACAGACGCCGCGGTCTGCTCGGGGGCAGGCGCCGAGCCCGAATCCGGCAGCGGGTCCGAAGGGCTGCCCCACGCCGGCAGGTCGAACTGGCGCACCCAGAGGCCCATGGCGTTGACCGTCAGAAGGTTCGTGGCGACCGACACGACGTTCGTCAGGAAGACCATCAGCACCAACAGGGGGAGGCCCCAGGAGAGCACGTCAGACAGCAGCCACGCCAACAGGTAGTAAGGGGGCTCGCCGTACGCGAACGCCCACCGCAGCTCCATGATCGCCGGAGCCAGCGCCGACAGGGACCCGATGACGAACACCAGGGACACGGCCACCTGCACGAGGCCACCGAGCAGCGCGATGCCGAGGATGTGCATGAGGCCGCCGAAGTCGCGCTTGCACATGTCGAGGACCTGGGAGAACCCGAAGCCCGGGCCGATCTTCTCGTAGATGACGGCGCGCAGCTCGGCCACCATCACCACCATCGAGAGAAGCACCACGCCAACGGTCACAGCGAGCGTCAGGATCGCGCCGACGGCGCCCATGTAGCCGAAGAGCCAATCGAGGAAGCCGTTGGCGAGGGCGATCACAAGGAACCACACAAGGCCCACAACCGTCGCTCGCCATCCGACCGCGAAGCACCCGCCCACGTCCACGTTCTTTTGCTTGGGGGCGGAGTCGATGCCCCAGGCGGTCAGGCGCGCCCAGTCCCAGCAGTAGCCGGCCATGGCAATGGGGCCGGCAATCGGGACGAACAGGCACAGCGCCAGCACCAGCACCGGTTTGATCCAGCCGGAGTCCTGGGTCATCATGACCCACGAGCGGGAGAGGTAGCGGCCGGGCTCGAATTGGACGTCGTTCACGAGGCCTCCTTTCGCGGCGGTGCCTCGATGTGAGGGCGCCGGTCCGTGTGGCGACAGTTACGCAATCCTACCCCAGAGCCCGACCTGTCCCTTAGGGGAGTGGCTCGCGTGCCTCCGGATCACCGCGCACGCGGCGCGCGTTAGGCCGATTCCCCGTCGCTCGGCGTCGTCCAGCTCTCGTACATCGTGGCCTCGTTGTCCTCAGCGCTCTGGAAGTCCATGGCGCCCTCGGGCAGCTGCACGGCAACACCGTCGGCGATGAGGCTCGTGTAGACCTGGGCGCCCAGCTCCGAGAGGTGCGTGCCGTCGCCGTCGAAGTACTCGTCATGGCCCTCGCTGGCGGCGTGCCAGTCGATGACCCGGACGTTCTCGTAGCGGCTCGCGGCGTCTCGCATGGCTTGGTTGGAGGCAGTGGGGTCGAACTCGCTCGTCCTGAGCGTCACGAACCAGATGCCGGTGTCGGGACCCACTGCCTGCACGGCGGCATCGATGTTCTCCGCCTTCGGGGCACCGTTGGTGCCGAGGGCAAAGACCACGACGTTCCCGACCTGCCCGGAGGCCGCGAGCGACTGGTAGATCTCGACGCCCTGGGCGAGGCGCCGGTTCTTCTTGGCGTCGATGTAGCCGGAGGGGAAGGCCTTCTGGGCGTAAGGCACCGGGCGAATGGACACCGAGTCGCCGATCCACACCACGTTGTAGGCGCCCTCGGGCACCGGCTTGTTCACGAGCGCCTCGTCGAAGGCCCGCTGCGAGTCCGTGCGCGAGTCCGTGGCCAGGTACGTGTTGTCGCCCCCCTCGGCCTCGGCGGCGCTCGAGGGCGCCTCGGCTTCGGCGGTGGGAGCGGACTCGTTGGCCTCGGTCTTGGCTGCGGGCCCGGACCCGCTGGTCACGGCCTCATCGGATCCCGAGAGCAGCGCCGCCCCCTCCTTGGAGAGGACCGACGTGTCGGGCACAAAGGCGAAGCCGCACAACGCGACCAGGGCACAGGCACCGACGGCAAGGACCACCGGTTGCAGGCGCCCCAGGGTCGCGAGCGGCGCAGGCAGTGTGGGACGCTGGGAACGCCCGGAGGAGCTTCGCTCGCGGCTCGTGGCGGGCTGACGCGAGCCCTCGGGTCGCTGCGGACCGTTGGGCCGGCGGCGAGCGACCGGGCGCGGCGCCCTCCAGAAGCGGAACGTGCCCGTCCGGATGGGCTGCTCGACGAGGCGGTACGAGGCCTCCGCCACCAGACCGATCACGACGGCCAGCACCACGGGGTGCCACCAGGGCAGGTCCGAGGCCGCGTTCTGGGGGGTCATCAACAGGGCGAGCGGATAGTGCCAGAGATAGATGCCATAGGACCGCGTGCCCACCCACAGAAGCGGCTTGAGAGAGAAGACGCGGGCCACCAAGCCGCCGCCCGGCTCGACGAGGCCGACGATGGCCGCGGCCGAGAGAATGGATGCGAGCAAGAAGCCCCCGTAATAGAGGAAGGGGCCGGTGCCTTCGCAGAGCACCACGAACAGCACAAGGCCACCGATACCGAGAAGCGCGAGGCCGTCACAGACCGCCGGGGTCAGGCGCCTGTCTCGGCGGTTGGCGCTCACGACGGCCAGGGCCACGCCGATGAGCAGGGAGAACGCCCGGGTGTCGGTGCCGTAATAGACGCGAGTGGGGTCGGCCGCCGGGTCGTAGAGCACGGCCATCGCCACGATCGACGCCAGAGCGAGGACGAGGACCCCGCCGGCGAGCTGGCGCCGAGATGCCCCGAACCGCAATGCGAGGAACAGGCAGACCGGGAGCACGAGGTAGAACTGCTCCTCGATCGCGAGCGACCAGAAGTGCGTGAGCGGCGACGGGCCGCCGATGTTGTCGAAGTACGAGGCGTCGTTGGCGATCTGCCACCAGTTGTTGAAGAAGAAGAGCGAGGGCAGCACGTCGGGCCGCATCTTCGTCAACAGGGCGTGGTTGAAGAGGGTGCAGAGCGTCGCCGTGACGAGGACCACGAGCACGATGGCCGGCATCAGGCGCTTGACGCGCTTGATATAGAAGGACTTGAAATCGAGGGTGCCGGTGCGCGCGTATTCCTTGAGCAGCAGCTTGGTGATCAGGTAACCGGAGATCACGAAGAAGACGGTGACGCCGATGAGGCCGCCCTGCGTGGACGGCACCCCCAAGTGGTAGAGCACCACCGCGAGCACGGCAAACGCGCGCAGACCGTCGAGCGCGGGCATGTAGCCGGACGAGCGGGCAGCGGTGCGATGTCCGGGAGCGGTTTGGGGCACGGCACCTCCGAATTGGGGGACTGAACGCGTTCTGAACCAAGAAGTCATACCAGAAGAACGCACAGGGGTGCTGCGAGTCGAGTGCTTCACATGGAATCGTCGCTGCTCTCGGCGCTGCGCTCTGATTCGGGCGTGAAGACCGCCTCGGCCGAGCCGGTGGCCTGGCTACTCTCCTTCTCGAGGCGCTCCGCTTCGAGCTGCTCCTTCACCTCTTGCACGATCTCGTTCTTGAACGCGGCGCGATAGGCCTTGATACGGCGGTTGTCCTGAAGGGTCACGTCCCGGGGGTTGAGCACCGGACGAGGCTTCCGGGAGCCGATGATCCCCTTTTCCTGCAGATAGTGAACCAGCTTGGGCGTGAAGTCCACATCGGCGGGCGTGACTATGTTGAACTCGATGGAGGCCCAGCGGAGGCCGAGCACCACGATCACGCACGCGAGGCACGCGGCCCATTTTGCGATGCCCGCATAGACCAGGAGCCAGTAGACGCAGGAGCCGCCGAGGGCACAGAGCGCATAGAGGTTGCCGGGGCGGAAGATCTGGGGCACGTCGCCGAGGAACGTGTCGCGGAGCATGCCGCCGCCGACGCCAGTCATGAGACCCATGAAGACGGCGGGGAGGAACGCGAGGCCGTAGACGATGGCCTTGTCGGTGCCCGAGGCGGCGAAGAGGGCCACGGAGAGCATGTCGGACGCGGCCGTGATTTTGTCGAGGCGCCGGGACCTGAAGATGCCGGAAAAGAAGAACACGAAGGCGGAGGCGACGAGCGACGCCGCGATGGCCGACGGGTTCCGGAGCATGTAGACGTTGCCCACCTGCATGATGATGTCGCGGATGAGGCCGCCGCCGAGACCGCAGAGAAACCCAAGGCCGAGGGCTCCGAGCAGGTCCAGTTTGCGCTCGGCCGCCGTGAGGGCACCGAAGGAGGAGCCCACGAGCACGGCGGCGATGTCGATCCACACGGGCAGTGCCAAGGAGACGGACTCAGGGTTCATCTGCGTGAAGATTAATCCCACGGTCGCTCCTCTCCCGGTCCGGACATGATCAGCCTAGCCCATGTGGAGAGCCCGGCGCGGGTGCTTTTCTTGACGCGCGGGCGAGCTTCTGTGGTACTCTTGCCCCTGCAGTCACCAATGGAGAGTTGTCCGAGCGGCTGAAGGAGCACGATTGGAAATCGTGTAGGCGGTAACCCCGTCTCCCGGGTTCAAATCCCGGACTCTCCGCCAGTACTTCACGCGGCGCCCTCGGGCGCCGCTTCCCCATAACGGAGGGGTGGCAGAGTGGTTGATTGCGGCGGTCTCGAAAACCGTTTACGTGCTCCGCACGTACGAGGGTTCGAATCCCTCCTCCTCCGCCAGCTATGACAAAGGCCCCGGGCGTCGCGCTCGGGGCCTTTTTGTTTGGGCGGTCCACGTTCTCTAACGCCGATTGTCGGCCGATTCTCGGCGTTAGGAATCCGTAGCCCCGTCTAACGACGGCTCGCCGATGTTAGAACGGGCCCGAGGATTCTAACGACGGTTTTCGACCCTTTTTCGGCATTAGAGGTGCCCTGAGCGACCGGAGAGGAGCCACCATGCACGTGGACAAGAGCAGGCAAGGCTACACGCGCAAGAACCTGTCCGGCGTCTCTGCCTACGAGTCCTTTGTGCCGACGCCCCTTCAGGAGCTTGGGCCTCTGAAGCTCGATGACGCCACCGTGCGCCTGCTCACCACCTGCGCGCGCAAGATCGGCGAGGTGGAGGGCATGGCGCGCTTCGTGCCCAGCGCGGACATGTACCTGACCATGTACGTGCGCAAGGAGGCGTTGCTCTCTTCCCAGATCGAAGGGACCCAATGCACCTTTGACGACATCCTCGACCCCGAGCGGGGCGAGGCAGAGGAGGTCGGGGAGGTCGTGCGCTACGTGGCCGCCTCCGATCGCGCCGTGGAGCTGATAGGGTCGCTCCCCCTCTCCACCCGCTTCTTCCGGGAGGTGCACCGGGTGTTGCTTGAGGGCGTGCGGGGCCAGGACAAGTCGCCAGGCGAGGTTCGCACGTCGCAAAACTGGATTGGCAGCGGAGCGAGCACCATTGCCCATGCTCCCTACGTGCCGCCAAACCCCGAGGACATGCAGCAGTCCCTTCGCGACCTGGAGGAGTTCATCAACGGGCCCACCGAGATGGATCCCATCGTGAGGGCGGCGCTCATCCACTACCAGTTCGAGACCATCCACCCCTTCTTGGACGGCAACGGGCGCATGGGGCGGTTGCTCATCACCCTCTCGCTCATGAACGACGGTGTGCTCACCAAACCGATCCTTTACCCCTCCTACCAGCTGAAACTGCAACGCGCCGACTACTCTATCGGCACCTCATGGACGTGCGCCTCAACGGGGACTACGAGGGCTGGGTGCGGTTCTTCTGCGAGAGCATCACGGCCTCCGCAGAGGACGCCGAGCGTTCCATGACGGCATTGGTGCGACTCAAGGAGACCAACGAGGGACGCGTGCGCGGCCTCGGAATCTCCGCCGCCAACGCCCTGCAGCTGCTGGCGCTCCTCGAGGGCCACCCCATCGTGAGCATCGGCTTTGTGACCAAGAAGCTGGGCGTGAGCCGGTCGACCGCGAGCGGGCTCGTGCAGCGGTTCGTGGACTTGGGCATCTTGGTGCAGCGCGGTGAGAAACAGCGCTATCGCACCTTTGCCTACGAGGACTATCTGGCGATCCTTCGCGAGGACGCGGAGCCACTGGAATAGGGTCGCGAACGAGACCGTCACGCCCCATCATCCGATCGGTGGGACGATCTTGTCTCTTTGATCTGTCTCACGGCAGAATCTCAGGCACCGTCGAGAAGGCCCCGGGCGTCGCGCTCGGGGCCTTTTTCGCCTACTTCTTCACGACGCCGCGACGGACGTTGTCCTTCTTGCGGTCGATCGCGTTCAAGATGCGCTTGCGCATGCGGATGTTCTTGGGCGTCACTTCCACCAGCTCGTCGTCCATGATGTACTCGAGCGCCTCTTCCAGCGTGAACTCGCGCGGCGGCGTGAGCTGCACGGCGATGTCCGCAGTCGAGGAGCGCTGGTTGCCCAGCGACTTCGTGCGCGCGATGTTCACCACCATGTCGCCCGGCTTGGACCGCTCGCCCACGAGCATGCCCTCGTAGCACTCGGTGCCCGGGCCCACGAACATCTGCCCGCGCTCCTGCAGCGTGCCGAGCGCGTAGCCCACGGCCTTCTCGGTGGACATGGAGATCATCGCGCCGTTGGGGCGCACGCCCAGCTCGCCGGCGTAGGGGCCGTACTCGGAGAACGTGTGGTAGAACACGCCCTCGCCGTGGGTGACGTTCAGGATGCGGTTCTTGAGGCCCATGATGCCGCGGGTCGGGATCTTGAACTCCAGGTGCGTGATGGTCTCGCCGGCATGCATCGAGACGAGCGTGCCGCCGGACTCGCCGAAGACCTCGATGACCTTGCCCGAGTACTCGTTGGGGCACTCGACCACGGCCAGCTCCACCGGCTCCAGCTTGTGGCCGCGCTCGTCCTCCTTGAAGAGCACGCGCGGACGACCCACCTGGAACTCGAAGCCCTCGCGGCGCATGCTCTCCATCAGCACCGAGAGGTGCAGGATGCCGCGGCCGGACACCTCGATGCCGGTCTTGTCGGGCAGCTCCTCGATGCGCATGGTCACGTTGTTCTCGGCCTCGCGCATCAGGCGCTCCTTGAGCTGGCGACCGCCGACGATGTCGCCGTCGCGGCCCACGAGCGGGCTGGTGGAAGGCTCGAAGACCACGGCGAGCGTCGGCGGGTCGATCTCGATGGGGTCCAGCTCCACAGGGTTCTCGGGGTCGGTGTAGACGTCGCCGATGTCGGTGCGATCGATGCCCACAACGGCGCCGATGTCGCCGGCGCGGATCTCGTCGCACTCGGTGCGGCCGAGGTAGTCGAAGGTGTAGAGCTGCTTGGCCTGCGCCATCGCACGGGAGCCGTCGTTCTTGACCACGAGGATCTTCTCGCCGGTGTGGATCGTGCCGGAGTACACGCGGCCGATGCCGATGCGCCCCACGTAGCTGGAGTGGTCCACGGTCACGCACTGCATGGCGAGAGGGCCGTCCGGGTCGCAGTCCGGCGCGGGCAGGCAGTCCACGATCATGTCGAGCAGCGGGAACATGTCGTCGTTGTCGTCGGCGGGGTCGAGGCGGGCGAAGCCGTTGACGGCGCTCGCGTAGACCACGTGCTCCATCGCGAACTCGAGCTGGTCGTCGGTGGCGCCGAGGTCCATCATCAGGTCGAGCGAGTCGTTCACGACCTCTTCCGGGCGCGCGCCGGGGCGGTCGATCTTGTTGACCACGATCATGATGGCAAGCCCGGCGTCGATGGCGTGGCGCAGCACGAAGCGCGTCTGGGGCATCGGGCCCTCGAAGGCGTCCACGAGCAGGAGCGCCGAGTCGGCCATGCGCAGCACGCGCTCCACCTCGCCGCCGAAGTCGGCGTGGCCCGGGGTGTCAATGACGTTGATCTTGATGCCCTTGTACTCGATGGAGATGTTCTTGGCCAGGATCGTGATGCCGCGCTCGCGCTCCTGGTCGTTGGAGTCGAGCACGCGGTCCTCCACCTGCTGGTTGGCCCGGAAGGCGTCGGTGGCGCGCAAGAGCTTGTCGACCAGCGTGGTCTTGCCGTGGTCGACATGGGCGATGATGGCGACGTTTCGCAGGTTCTCTTGCAGCATGGGGCTCTCTTTCCGAACGATCATGTGAGCGGGGCTCATGGCTCGCGGCGCTTTATACCCGCGCGGCGTGCGGAGCATCTCTATAGGGGACTTCTCAGAGCAACGGGTCGAGCTCTCCCGCCGGGGCCGGGTCGGTCCAGCGGAGGCGGTCGCCTCGACCGATGCCCTGCAGTTCCAGGTGCGCGGAGTAGTCGGTCTGGTTGCCGCGCTCACCGAACTCGACGATGAGGGCGTCCGCGTAGCCGCTGCCGAGGTCGACGGCGCCCTGGTAGGCCAGCGCGTAGCAGCGCGGCGCGCCGACCCCGTCCTGCTTCTTGGCGCCACGGCCAAGATCCGCGACCCATTGGCGCGCGCCATCGAGGCACTCCTCGGGGGAGTCTTCCTCGAAGGAGCAGGTGAAACGGGTGCGGTCGTCGTCCAGCACGGTGGCCACGACGCCCTCCAGGGGCCCTGCGGCCAGCACGTCGAGCGCCTCGCCGATAAGGTCGCAGGTCAACATGTCGAGGTCGGCCGATACCTGGCCTTGCGGCTCGCGCGCCATGACGCCTCCTTTGCACGACCCTTGAGGATAGACCCGCGCACGGCTCCGCACGGCCCCACTCCCTCAGATCCACAAGGACGCTGGCCAGCTGCAAAGTGAGACAGATCAAAGAGACAGAACTGTCTCACTCAGCCCGATGGGACACTTTCGTCTCTTTAGATTGTCTCACCCGGCATGAAAAAGCGCCCCGGAGGGCGCTGAGGGGCGGAGCCGTGGGGCTAGGCCGCAGCGGCGGTTCCGGCATCGTCCTTGCCCTGCGTGCTCGGTGTGATCCAGAACTTGAGCACCGGGAAGCTCACGATGACGGCGAGCACCGTGTTCACCACAGAGGCGACGGTGGCGGCAAGCTCGGCGCCCATGCCCCAGCCGATGCACCAGCTGGTCACGTAGCCTGGTAGCACCAGGTTCACGACCACGATCAGCACGGCGAGCACGGCGTACTTGGGCGCGGCGGTGGAGAAGCTGGCGTCGCTCTTGAACACGAACTTCATCTGCACGAAGAAGTTCACCACCTGGGCCAGCACCTCGGCCAACAGGAAGGTCAGAAAGCCGCCGAGGCCGTTGGAGCCGTCGCTCGTGTAGTTGAAGATCAAAAACGAGAACGGCTGCGTCATGGCCAGTGCGTTCACAAAGATCGCGGTGCCCACCCACGTGACGACGAAGCGCGTGGCGGTCGAGATGTTGGACAGAACATTGAACTTGATGAACTCCCAGAGGCTCTGGTGCTCTTCGGTCCAGGTTTTGAAGCTCATGGGGCGGCCTTTCTACGCGGCGATTTCGATGGTTGTGGCATGGAACGGGAGGGTCACGCGGGCACGGCGCCGCTCGGGGTGGGCGCGTCGCTCGGAGCGCCCGGCGTGGCTGCGGCCTGGAGCTTCCGGGCCATCGCGTTGTTGGCGAGCACGTTCTGTACGAAGCGCACGAGGCAGAGCACGAGGCCGATGACCCAGAAGCCGCGGAGCTCGAGCACCAGGGCGTCGACCATCCTCTGGTCCACCCAGCCGCCGGCGCCCTTGACGAGCACGTGAAGCGGCATGTTGTAGATGAACAGGGCGTTGAGGTTCGGGCGCCCCTTCTTGGTGGACGACTTCACGATCTGCGTCAGCACGAGCCACACGAGCCAGAAGATGGGGCTGCGCCCGTGGTTGAGGTCTCGGAAGCAGAGGTTGTCGTCGATCTTGAGGTCCGCCTTGGGCACCGGGCGCCCGAGGATGGCGGCCCACTGGACGTCGGGCACGTCCTGCACGTTGCCCGAGCGATAGCAGCCGAGGTCCTGGCCCGCATAGGGGTTCGCGGCGGCGGTGCCGGCCAGCGTCACGGTGGCGACCGAGCGCACGTCCTCGCAGCTGGCGGCCGCGCGCAGCTCGTAGGCGCCGTGCTCGATCTCCCAGCCGTCGGTGGCGATGTTGAAGTACGCGAAGGCGCGGCTACCGAGGTCGAAGGTCACCGTTGTCGTCTCACCGGGCTCGAGCCGCACCTTCTCGTAGGCGCGGAGCTCCTGGGCGGGACGGAAGACCTCCCCGTCGGGTTTCGCCACATAGAGCTGCACGACCTCGGCGCCGGCACGCTCGCCGGTGTTGGCGATGGCGACCGAGCAGCGCACGGAAACGTCGCTGCCGGCGTCCTTGACCACCTCGGCCTGCAGCGGCCCGTACTCGAACGTGGTGTAGCTGAGGCCGAAACCGAATGGGAACGCCACGTCCACGCCGGCCGTCTGGTAATAGCGGTAGCCGACAAAGAGGCCCTCGCGGTACTCGGCGATACGGCCGTCGGCCGGGAAGCGACCGGCGGTGGGGGTGTCGGCGAGCCTGCGCGCCCAGGTCTCGGTGAGCTTGCCGGAGGGGTTCACCGCGCCGGTCACGACGTCGAGCGCCGCGGACGCGCCCGCCTGGCCGCCGAGCGCTAGGTACAGCACGGCCTTGGCGTTCGCGACCCAGTCGCACTCCACCGCGGACCCGGCGGAGAGCAGCACCACGACGTTGGGGTTGGCCTCGGCCACGAGCTCGAGCGCGTGGACCTGCGCCGGGTCCATGGACATGTCGAGACGCTCGGCGCCCTCGGACTCGCGGGACTCGTCGAGGCCGAGGCACATGAGCACGACATCGGCGCGCCGGGCGAGGTCGGCGGCAGCCTGGGCCATCGCCTCGGTGGAACCGCCGTCGCGATTGAAGGCCGGCTCGTACCCCACGTACTCGAGCTCCGTGTCGGCAATGACACCGGTGAGCTTCTCGAGCTTCGTGCAGTTGACGAGCGAGGAGCCGGCGCCCTGGTAGCGGGGGTTGTCGGCGAAGTCGCCGACAAGGGCCACGCGCGTCGCGGGCGCGAGCGGGAGGATGTGGTCCTCGTTCTTGAGCATGACGATGGACTGTGCCGCGATGTCGTGGGCAATCTGGTGATGCGCCAGACGGTCGAAGGAATTGCCGGCGGCGCGCGTGGCGGCCGTGGTCGTGAGGATCAGCTCGAGGGCCTCGTCCACCTGAGCGTCCACCTCGGCCTCGCTGATGCGGCCCTCCCGCACCGCGCCCACGAGTTCGCGCACGGCGGGCATGCCGTGAGCCGGCATCTCGAAGTCTGAGCCGGCCTTGACGCCGGCCACGTGGTCCACGGAGCCCTGCCAGTCGGTGACGACGGCGCCGTCGTAGCCCCACTCGTCGCGCAGGACCTCGCGGAGCAGGTGCTGGTTCTCGTTGGCATAGGTGCCGTTGACCATGTTGTAGCTGCTCATGAGGCACTTGGGGCGCGCGTTCTTGACCACGCGCTCGAACCCGGCGAGGTAGAGCTCGCGGAGCGTGCGCTCGTCCACCTGAGAGTCGGACCCCTGGCGACGGGTCTCCTGGCTGTTGACGGCGAAGTGCTTGGGGCAGGCGCTCACGCCCTGGCTCTGGATGCCGCGCACGTAGCCGGCGGCCATGTCACCGGCCACCAGCGGGTCCTCGGAGAAGTACTCGAAGTTGCGGCCGCAGAGCGGGCTGCGCTTGATGTTGAGGCCGGGGCCGAGCACGACGTCCACCTTCTCGGCCAGGGCCTCCTCGCCGAGGGCGGTGCCCAACCTCTCCCCCAGGGACGGATCCCAGGAGTTGGCGACCGTGGCCGCCGTCGGGAAGCAGGTGGCCGGCACGGAGCCGCCGATGCCCAGGTGGTTGGCGCCGGCGGCTTGCAGGCGCAGGCCGTGGGGGCCGTCGGAGAACTGCATCGCAGGGATGCCATGGTGCGGGTACGCGCGGGTGGTGAAGGCAGTGTCGCCCGAGAGGAGCGCGCACTTCTCCTCGAGGGTCAGACGGTTGATGAGGTCTTGATGCTTCATCGCATCCTCCCGGAGCGGTGCCGATCGGTCGTTGCTGCCACCTTACGGGGCGGGAATTGGTTTCAGGACGCTTTGACGCAAACTGTCGCGTCGCTTGCGTGGATTGCGAACAGGGCCCGGAGTCTGGACGCTTCGGTCTGGACGCTTCGGTCAAAGCCATTTGTCCACGCTCCACCGGGCGACAGCGTGGACAAATGGCTCTCTCCCAAGCGTCCAGCGCAAAAAGGCGCAGGACCCCGCCACCGTCGGGTCCTGCGCCTTGCTCCGAAAGGGAAGCCGTGCTCGTAGCTAAGAGATGTAGGGAACCACCTCGGTCTCGGGCTCGGTCAGCGCCGGCACGTTGTAGGTGGCCACACGCTCGTCGTCAATCTGCCCGGACCAGTTGAGGCCGAACGTGAAGTCATAGGTGTTGCCTTCAGAGTCCGTGTGGCAGGTCATGTCACGCGGCACGTCGGCGTACTGCTCGTTGTAGACCGTCTCCATCGAGGCCGGCATCTGGAACGGCAGAAGACCACTCGGCTCCACCTCGCCGGTGATGATGCGGGCAAAGGGCTCGTCGCTCGTCTTGGAGAACGTGAGCAGGATCACGTCCGCCACATCCTCGAACTCCGAGAAAACCATCGGCTTGCTTGCGTCGATGCACACGATGAGCTTGGCGTCATCGGGAATCCGATCCTTGACGGCGAGCACGAGGTCGAGGTCGCTCTCGTTGGTGGCGTGGGTGCTCTCGCCGTTGACGGAGCGATCCTCGAGCACACCGTACTCGTCCTCCGGATTAAGGGACTTGAACCCGGACCAGTCCTGATCGGCCGTGAACGGACGGTACTGCAATGTGACGGGCTTGTAGTAGGGGCCGGGTTCCTGCTCGGCGCCCATAATCATCGAGGCAATGGACACGCCGCCCTGCGCACCGTCATAGGCGTCGGCGGGACTCTTGATTCCCACCACCGCATACTTGACACCGGCAGCCGTGAGCTCGTCCTTGATCTTGGCCGTGATGTCGTCCGCAGTAACCTCCTCGACGGTGGCCACGTCGTCAGTCACCACCTCCGAGAAGTACTGGGACGCAACCTCTTCGTCAAAAGCCATGGACACGGAGCCGCCGGCACCGCCCATCGCGTAGGAGGCCATACCTCCCTCGGAGTAGGACTGAGGGATGTACACGGGACCCTCGATGCCGGTCTCAGAGATCACGCCGCCCTTGTTCTTGAGCATGACAACGCACTTCACGGCCGCCTCGCGCCCGAACTCCACCGGCGCATCGCTGTCGAAGACCTTGGCACAATCGTCAACAGAACTGTACGGGTTATCCAGCAGGTCGACGTTGACCATGAGCTTGAACAGGCGCCGCACGTTGTCCTGCAGCTGCGCCAACGCCGCTTCCTCGCCCATCTCATCGCACATGAGGCCGTAGGTCTCCTCCGCCACGTCCGGTTGGAACGTGCCGCCGTGCATCGTCACCGTGTTGTTCATCATGATCTGGAAGCGCTCGGCCTCGGTCTTGTCGGACACGCCGTTGCACTGGTAGACCAGCACGGTCCAGTCAGTGCAGAGCATGCCATCCCACCCGGCGTTGCGCAGAATGCCCATGTTGTGGGAGCTGTAGGCGCTTCCCACGTGCTCACCGAGACCCTCAGGGTCGCTCGGGTCGTAGGCGATGCCGCAGCAGGGCATGATCGATGCCATCTGTTCGGTCTTCGAGTCCAGGTGCAGACCGCCATCCAGGAACGGGATCAGATGCGCCTTGAAGTTTGATCCCGGGAACACGTTCCACTTGCCCTGGGGAAGATGGTCGTTGCGGCCGCCGTCGGGCGCGCCCTCGCCCACGAAGTGCTTGAACATCACACCGCAGGACTGCTTGCCCCAGCCGAGGTCCTCGGTGGCCTCGTCGTCGCCCCACGTGGACCGCATGCCGCCACCGAAGGCCGCCGTGAAGTCACGGTTGACCGCAGGGTCCTCGCACACGGAGCCGCTGGTGCGGGTGCCGATGTTGCTGGAGTACACGTCAACCTGCGGCCCCAGCTCGCAGCGCACGCCGCTCGCGCGCCAGGCGCGGGCCTGCCACATGCCGGCCTTGCGCCAGATGTCCTTGTCCATGGTGGCCGCGAGGCCGATGGAGCTCGGGACGTTGAACAGGACGTACGGGTCGGAGTAGTTGAAGTACGGGATGCCCAGCTCGGACTCCTCGCACACCTGCTGCACGTTGTTGATCCACTCGACGTCCGTGGCATAGGAGTCGGCCGAGGAGGCGAGACGAGAGACGCCCGCGCGGGAGCCCCGCTCGATCCAATCGAAGGCGCTCGTGTCGGTGGAGGTGGAATCGGACTGCGTGCCACCGGCGAACATCAGCGGGAAGCACTGCTCGGCGGTGAGGGTCTTGGCCAGCTCGGCGGCGCGGGTGTCGGCGTCCTGGCGCCAGTCCTCCCAAGCGTCCAGCTTGCCGTTGCCGTTCATGTCGCGGAAGGCGAGGCCGTCCACCTGGATGATACGGGAGGCGTCCATCGCGCCCACCGTCGTGTGGCCGTCGGGGTTGGTGGCCTTCGTCCACTTGTCCTTGCGCATGGTCTCGGTGGTGTAGAGGGCCTCGACCCCCTCACCGTCGGGGTCGATGGGGTAGCTGGACAGGTCCGGCGCTGCGTAGATGTCGCCCGAGCCGGCCTCCGCCTGCGCGGTGGGCTCAGAGCCCGTGCTGCAACCGGCGAGGGCCACAGAAGCGGCAGCGACACCGGAGCCGGCGATGAAGCCCCTACGTGTGATCGGTTTGGTCATGGTCTCTTCTCTCTCCTCGCGGCGCAGAGCTGCGCCGAACAACTGGCTTCCCTTCATCGACCGGGCTCCGGCAGGAGGGCCCGATGGCCTTGGCCATGGGTCACCACCCGACGGGTTCTGACTCATGGCTGCGCGGCACGTCTCCCGACACCGCCGCCATGGCGCACAAAACCGTCGGGGCCCGGGGGTGCAGGCCCCAGGCCCCGACAGAGACAGGAGGGCTTAGTAGAGGACGAAGGTCATCTCGTCGAAGCCGTCGATGCCGAACTGCTTCGGGTCATCGGTGCGGAGCGTGGCGGAGTCCACGGTCTCCAGCGTGATGTCGCCGCTCTCGAGGTGAACGGTCACGGACTTGTCGTCGGAGGCCTCCCAGGTGCCGGTCTCGGTGAGCAGGTCCTCATGGTTCTTGCAGGGCTTGGTCTCGGCGGTGCCGTCCTCGTTGAGGATCACGTCGATCATCTGCTCGGAGCCGCCAGCGGTGCCGTAGATGGTCTCGCCGGTGGTCTCGACGGAGCCGCGCCACGTGCCGTAGTAGAAGGCCACGGCGTCGAAGTCGCTGCTGCTCTTGTCGTCAGCAGCCGTGGTGCCGGTCTCGGCCTCAGCGGCCGGAGCGGAGGTGTTGGTGCCACCGCAACCCACAAGGGGGCCGGCCAGCGCGAGCATCAGGGCAGAGGCGATAACGAGCTGCTTCTTCATGGTGGACATCCTTTCTTGCATCTTCCTGTCTCTTCAAGGGGCACCGGTCCGGGGCGCCCGTTTGTTCAGCCAGAACTCTACGGGGCAAAAACACCCTGAAGTATCAATTGACGTAGATTGCGCCCGCTTTGACGTGAACTGACACCCAACCGCTCACCGGCGGTTGAGCGGGCGGTGGCAAGCATCGCAACCAGTTACCAAAACCGCAGCTAGAAACTGCAGTCCGAGCTGG
Organism: Kribbibacterium absianum; assembly: GCF_030067705.1. GTDB lineage: Bacteria > Actinomycetota > Coriobacteriia > Coriobacteriales > Atopobiaceae > Kribbibacterium > Kribbibacterium absianum. Next base: position 220,196 of record NZ_JASJEX010000002.1, on the reverse strand, counting down.
CGGGAAGCGCTCGACAGACGACTTGGGATCGCAATCCCGCGGCGCGAGCGGGCGCGCGAGAAGCGCGAGCGGCGAAGGCCCCGGGCCTTTTGCGCGCCCAGGGCCTTCGCCGTCACATCGAGACCGCCGTCTGCCTTACCACTCGGGCTTCGTGAGCACCGGCACCTTGTACGCGGTGACGCGGTCGTCGTCGATCACGCCGGACCAGTTGAGGCCGAACGCGAAATCGTAGGTGTTGCCGTCGGCGTCCGTGTAGCAGGTCATGTCGCGGCTCGTGTCCTCGGGGGACGCCTCGACGTCGAGCATGTCCTTCGGCATCTGCATCGGCAGCAGGCCGCTCGGCTCGTCCAGGCCGGCGACGATGCGGCAGGCGGCCTCGGTGCTCCCGGACATGGAGACCACGATGGCGTCCACCTGATCCTCGAACTCATGGACGCACATGGGCTGCATGATGTCGAGAACCACGACGCACGGGATGCCCACCTCTTTGGCCAGCGCCGCCGCTTCGAGAATCTGGTCGAGCTGGTACTCGTTGGTGACCTGCGAGGTGCGACCGTAGTAGCTGCGGTTCTCGCGGGTGCCGTCCTCAAGCAGATCGCCGGCCAGCGACACCTGCCGCACGTGCTCGTTGTCGGCGGTGTAGGGGCGGTACTGCACGGACAGCGGCACGAACGTGCCCTCTTCGCTCTTGCCGCCGCGGGCGCTCGCGTTGAACGGGGCGGCCGCACAGACCAGCACCAGGTCGCAGTCCTTGATGTCGTCGACGGTGCAGCGGGTGAGATCCTCGAGCGCCGGGGTCGCCATCGGCACGTCGCCGGACTCGTCGACCGGCCCGGTGAGCTCCTCGGCCAAGGTGTCGGTCACCACGTCGAAGTACTGGGACAGGATGCCCTCGGAGAGCGGCAGCGAGCAGCTGGCCGGGGTGTCCGTCCACGGAGCCGTGTCCATCGTGCCGGACTGACGGAAGGCCTTGATGAAGCGCATCGGCACGTAGGCCTTGAGCTTGCTGTCCTCGGCGCCGGCCTTGATCACGTTGCCGTGGTTCTTGAGCATGACGATGCCCTTGACCTGCATCGCAAGGGCCTCGGCCTCGATGGCCTCGTCCGCGAGGTCCACGGTCTTCTTCGCGACGTTCGGGTCCACGTAGGGGTCCTCGAAGAGCCCCGTGTTGAAGTAGCCGAGCAGCAGGCGCTTGGCCACCGCGCGGAAGTTGGCATCGGCCTCGGACTCGCCCACGCTCGCGACCTGGTCCTCGTAGGCGCTCATCAGCTGGTCGGGCTCATTGCAACCGCCCATCTGATCCACGCCCACCGCCACGGCCTTGGCGGCACGCTTGGCCGGGTTCCAATCGGAGCCCTCGAGGCCCCAGCAGCGATAGCTCTTGGAGCCGTCCTCGTACACGTCGCGGAGCACCGACCAGTCGGTGCAAGCGTCGCCCTCGAAGCCGTAGCGGTCGCGCAGCAGCTCCTTGACCTTGTACTCGGAGAACCCCGAGCCCACCGGCTCGCCGTACTTCCCGTCCTCAGACCAGGCAATGGTGTAAGAGGTCATGACGGCGCCGGTGCACCCCGTCTTGCCGTCCAGCTTGAAGGCGCCGTCCACGAACGGGATCATGCAGGCCTCGAAGTTGTCGTTGGGGTACACGGCGTACTTGCCGCCGTCCTGGTGCGCCTCGCGGCCGCCCTCGCCCGGGCCCTCGGCCGGCCAGTGCTTGACCATCGCGACGACGGAGCCCGTGCCCCAGCCCTGGTCCTCGCCGTTCTCGTCGTACGTGGACTGCACGCCGTCGACGAACGCGCGGGTCGGTGGCCACGTCGATCTGGGGGCCGAGGAACGTCGCGACGCCCATCTTGCGCAGGTCCTCCGCCTGGCCTTGTCCGGCGCGCTTGGCGTTCTCGGGGTCAAAGGTCGCGGCGAGGGCCAGGTTGCCCGGCCAGTCGTAGCAGTTGGAGCCTTGGCGCGGGTCCGAGGCGATATTGCACGGGATCTTGTTGTCGGAGGCCTCAACGAAGGCTTGGAGGTTGTTGGCCCAGCCCGCCTGCTTATAGGCGGGGTAGCCGGAAGCGGCGTTCAGCACGGCGCGCACGTGCTGGCCGAGGAACTCCTTCTGCTCGTCGGCGATCTCGGTGTCCTCGAGTGCGAACACGTGAGCGGAATAGCACATGAGGCCGGCGATCTGCTCGATGGAGAGACGCCCGGCGAGGTCCTCGGCGCGCTCGTCGGCCGAGAGGCGCTAGTCCTCGTAGGGCACCAGCTCGCCCGTGCCCTCAAAGTCCTTGAAGGGAAGGCCGTCCACGTCGATGATCTTCAGGCCGGAATCCGGCGAGTAGGAGAGCTGGGGGCCGTCCGGGTTCTCCACCACCACGTAGCCGTCCATCTCGGTCTCCGTGAAACCGGAGGTTTGATCGGCGGTCTCGGCATCGGCGGTGGGCTGGGAGCCCGCGTTGCAGCCGACAAGGGCCACAGAAGCGGCGGCGACGCCGGCCCCCGCCGTCGTCAAGAACTGGCGGCGGTTCACATTCATGCTCATGCTCTCTCCTTCGCGGCGCGACCCTGTGGCTCCTGGGCAGGAGAAACCTCAGGTCTGACGTCCGGACCTCGTCCAACGTCAGGTTTCTTTAAAGGCCGCTTTAGCGTACGAAAGAGAACGTCAGATTAATCTCAGGGAATCGCACATTGGCGCAAGCGCGGCGTAAACTGCGGGACATTGCCGTTCACCACCCCCCTCCGCGCCGGACGCTTCGGAGAGAGCCGTTTGTCCACGGTTGGACGCTTCGGAGAGAGCCGTTTGTCCACGCTGTCGCGGACTGGAGCGTGGACAAATGGCTTTGACCGAAGCGTCCAGACGGGCTTGGTCACTCCGACTCTTCGATCACCTTCGGACCCTCTGCAGCATTAGTGCCAAGTTCAATGCGCACACCCTCATAACCGGCTGCAATGAGCACATCGGCGATTTGATTGGCGTAGTCCACGGCCAAAGCGATATCGCCAACCGTCAGATCATGAGCCGTGTCATAGCGGGCCTCGGCCTCATAGCGGGTCAGGCGTCCGCCAGCGCGGAACACGTCGTCAGAGGGCTCAAAGAGACCCTCCCTTTTGCAAACACCAAGAAGAAGATCAATGTTGTGACGCGCAGGATACGTCAAACCCCGATACGCCAGTGCCGATTTGATCGATTTCTCCGCCGCTTGTTGTGCAAAAAAGCAAATATGGGATGCGTAGTATTCGCGATCTATATTATTAAGATCCTTCAAAGCTCGGGCGTCCTTCTGTGCCTGCTCGATGAGTGCCCGCGCCTCGCTCATTTCTTCACCCACTGATCAGCACCCCCTCGCGAGCCACACGCGCCTCGACAGCGTTAACTCCTTGGCTGCGATGAGCGAACTCGGACGCATGGGAGGACAACACATCCACGGGAATAGGCATGCAAATGAGTTCATCGCCAACGAGCATCGCGTTCTCTATGGCACGCCTCCCGTCGTTGTCCCTTGTGACCACATACAAATCGACGTCGCTGTCCTGCGCCTGCTCACCGCGGGCGTAAGAACCAAAAACGTAGGCCGAGACCGTCGAAACCGCTGAAAGAGATTCCACAAGACGGTCGAACACACCATCAGGTAGTGCCTGCTTCAAATGCTCAATGGTAACTGCCATGCTGCCCTCCCTTGCACTCACGGGACTCCATCATACTGGGCGCTGCGCCCTAGACCCCAAAGTGGACGCTTGAGAGAGAGCCATTTGTCCACGGTTGGACGCTTCGGAGAGAGCGATTTGTCCAACCCCGGACATTTGGCTTTGACCGAAGCGTCCAGACGGAGAGCGGGACACCAGAGCCCGCTGTCGCCTTCTGCAAACGAAACGACGCGGATCGCACCCACTGGCGCCGAGCGGTCAAAAACCACCGTTCGTCGCCGGCGTTTGCCTCATCGGCCCAGATGGATCACCGTTGGCCGGTTATCCATGAAGGTTCGGCACGTTTCCACCTATCCTCTATCAGGAAATCTTAAGATAGGCACAGGTGGATTTATGCTCGTGGCAGAGGGAGGGTCCATGCGCCGCATCGCCGTGGTTGAAGACAGTCCCGTGGAGCGCGACTCGCTGCTGCGCTTCCTTGACCGCTACGCAACCGACACCGGCGCCACCTTCGACGTGACCCCCTTTGAGAGCGGCGAGGAGTTCCTCACCGCCCACAAGGCCTTCGACCTCGTGTTCCTCGACATCGAGATGCCCGGTCTCGATGGCATGGAAACGGCGGCCATGTGGCGCAGCTACTGCCCCGACACGCCGCTCATATTCGTGACCAACCTGGCCCAGTACGCGCTGCGCGGCTACGAGGTGGACGCGTTCGGGTTCCTCGTGAAACCGGTGAGCTACCGAGCCTTCGCCCGGAACATGGACAAAATCTCCCGCCTGATGAACCTCCAGGACATGGAAGCGGTCCTCGTTCCCACCAAGAGCGGCGTGCACTCGATCCTGCGTCGGTCGCTTGTGTACATCGAGGTCTTCGACCACGACCTCATCTACCACCTGTCCGACGGACAAGAGGACATCCGCGCACGCGGATATCGAGCGGGTGCCTCGTCAACATGGACCACGTGACGCGGCTGTCGGGCAACGAGGTGACCATGTCCACCGGCGACGTCGTGTACTTCAGTCGCCCCCGGAAGAAAGAGGCCACCGAGCGCATCGTGTCGTACCTGGCCGGTGACGACTGATGGGGAGCCTGTTCTGGGAGACGGCCCTCACCGTCGCGCAGATTTGGATCGCCATCGCGATGTTCGTGTCGCGCATGCCGAGAAGACCCTCGTTCGGGCCTCGCGTCGCGGTGGTCGCCACGCTGTTGCTCGCAATCTGCACCGCGACCGATTGGTTCAACGCCACGCCGAGCGGTGCCTCCCTCTCCGAGCGCCTGCCCATCGAAGTGGAGTTCTGGCCGTTTGTGGCACTGCTCTGTTTTGCGATCCTCGCGGTGTGGTTCCTGTTCGAGGGCACGCTCTGGAACGCCGTCTTTTGCGCGACGATGGGCTACACGGTGCAGAACCTCTGGGTGGGCACCGACCGGCTCGTGACGGTCTCCCTGTTGCCCTTGGGCGTGTTCAACGTCATCGACGGTTGGGGCTCCGCGCTCATCGGCCTTGCGCTGATGACGTTCATCTATTCCGGTTGCTACTGGTTCTTCGCGCGGCGGGTCGATCGATACGGCCTTGCCCTCGTCAACGACCCGCGGCTCTTCCTGGCCGCAGTTCTCGTCGTGGTGTTCGACATCGCCTTCAACAGCGTGATCAACAGCCTTCCCCAGATCGGGCTGGCGAGCGCGTCGACGGGCGACTCGTTGATGCTCTTCTTCTCGCTGAGCCACGTGGTGATCTGCCTGCTCCTCCTGTTCTTTGAGCTGACGCTGCTCTCGTCGACGCGCCTGCAGGAGGAAGTGGAGACCATCAGTCGCGTGTTGGAGGGCGAGCGCCGCCAATACGAGCGGTCCCGCGAGAACATCGAGGCCATCAACCTCAAGTGCCACGACCTGCGGCACCAGATCCGCCACCTACAGGACGTCGGGCGCGTGGTGGACGACGCCGTGCTCCAGGACATCGCCAACGAGGTGAACGTCTACGACTGCACCTACCAGACCGGCAACGAGGCCCTCGACGTGATTCTCACCGAGAAGGCCCTGCTCGCGAGCAAACAGGGCGTGAGCCTCCAGTGCATTGTGGACGGGGCGGCCGTGGGCTTTATGGCCCAGAGCGATCTGTACTCGCTCTTTGGCAACGCCATCGACAACGCGCTCGAGGCCATGGCGAGGATCCCGGACGACGACAAGGGCGCCATCTCGATCAAGGTGCGGCACCGCGGCTCCATGGCCGCGATCCACGTGTGCAACCCCTACGTGGGGGACATCGTGTTCGTGAACGGGCTGCCGCGGACGAGCAAAAGGGACACACGCAGCCATGGGTTCGGCACGCTCTCCATGCGTGTGCTGGCGGAGCGCTACGGCGGGTCATTGGCCATCAAGGCCGACGACGGCAACTACCGGCTCAACATCCTGATCCCCGTGCCCGAGCCGGACCCTCCCCAGGTGCCACGCACCACAGGCGAAAACCTCCCAGGGTGCGTGGCACCACAGGAGGTCAGAGGCGTGCCAGCAAGTCCCGTTCCAGCTCCTCGGGAGTTCGCACGATAGCGCTGACCCGCTGGTTCTGCGTGTCCCAGGCCGGGTTCACCGAGTACTGCACCGTCGTGAGACCCGCCGCCACGGCCGCGTCGACGCCCACGGGCGAGTCGTCAACCGCAATCAGCCGCTCCGGCGCGATGCCCAACCGGTCGGCCGCCGCCACATATGCGTCCGGGGCGGGCTTCGCGTGCTCGATGTCATCGCCGGTGACAACCACGGTGAACACATCGTCCATGCCGGTCTCGTCGAGCATCCGCTCGACGTTGGCGCGAGCCGAGGAGGACGCGATCGCGCACCGGATGCCCCGGCACCGCAACGCCCGGGCAAGCTGCAGGTTCCCCTCGATGGCCAACTCGCCATAGCCAAACTGGTGCGCCGCGCACCACTGTTCCTTGAGGGGGGCGACCTCCTCCGGCGTCATGTCCAGCACGCGGCCGAGCACCACGTTCTCACGGGCGTCGCTGCAGCCGAACAGCTCCGTGCGGTCCTTTTCCGATAGCGTCTCGCCGTAGACGCCCACCATCTCATCGAAAAGCGCGATCCATGCCTGCTCCGTGTCTGTGAGCACGCCGTCCATGTCAAAGACCACGCCGTCGATCATCCAATCGCCTCCCTCGCTCGATCACAGCACTTTCGAGAGGAACGCCTTCAAGCGCTCGCTCTGGGGGTGGTTGAAGACCCGGTCGGGCATGCCCTCTTCCTCGATCACCCCCGCGTCGGTGAAGATCACCCGGTCCGAGACCTCGCGCGCGAAGCCCATCTCGTGCGTGACCACGAGCATCGTCATGCCCTCGTCGGCCAGGCGGCGCATGACGTCGAGCACGTCCTTCACCATCTCCGGGTCGAGCGCGCTCGTGGCCTCGTCGAAGAGCATCACGTCCGGTTGCATCGCGAGCGCACGGGCGATGGCCACGCGCTGCTTCTGGCCGCCGGAGAGGCTCTTGGGGCTCGCGTCGCCCTTGTCCGAGAGGCCCATCGTCCCCAGCAGCTTGTCCGCCAACGCGTCGGCGTCGGAGGCCGCGAGCCCCAGGTTGTTCATCGGCGCGAACGTGATGTTCTCCCGCACCGACATGTGCGGGAACAGGTTGAAGTGCTGGAACACCATGCCGATGCGCCGGCGGATCGCGTCGATGTCCTTGGCCGTCGCGATGTCCTGGCCCTCGAACAGCACCTGTCCGGTCGTGGGGGTCTCGAGACCGTTGCAGCAGCGCAGGAGCGTCGACTTGCCGGAACCGGAGGGGCCGATGATCGTGATGACCTCGCCCTTGCGCACGTCCATCGAGATGCCCTTGAGCACCTCGGTGTCCCCGAAGGTCTTGGTGACGTCCTTGACCTCGAGAATAATCTGGCTGCGCTCTTCGTCTGTCATTCCGCGAACCTCCTCGTGGCCCAGTTGGCCAGCATCGTGAGCAGGGAAATCGTGACCAGGTAGAACAGGGCCACGATGAAGAGCACCTCGGCCACGCGCAGGTTGGCCGCATAGATCTGCTGCGCCTGGTAGAGCAGCTCGCCAAAGCCGATGGCAAGGAGGATCGAGGAGTCCTTGACCATGATGATCAGCTGGTTGATGAGCGAGGGCGTGGCGATCTTGGCCGCCTGCGGCAGCACGATGGAGCGCATGGTGAGCCCCGCTGAGCACCCGAGGCAGCGAGCGGCCTCGGTCTGGCCCGGGTCGACGGACTGGATGGCGCCGCGGACGATCTCGGTGATGTACGCGCCCGCGTTGAGGGCCAGCGCGATGGCGCCCACGGCGAACACCGACAGTTTGATGCCGAACATCTGCGGCACCGCGAAGTAGAAGAAGAACGCCCAGATCAGGAGCGGCGTGCCGCGGAAGAGCCACACGTAAAAGCCCGCGATGGCCTTGAGCACCTTGCTATGGGCCACCTTGAAGAGACCGAAGACGATGCCGAGCACCATGGCGCCCGCGAAGGCGACCACCGTCACCAGGAGGGTGTTCTTCACGCCCTCGAGCAGCGCCGGCGCGGACTGGACGAGCAGCCCGATGAAGCCCGGCTGCTCGCTCTGGACGATGGCACTCGTGTCCAGGCTGTCCGACGTCCAGTTGTCGCCCAGGTACTGGGTCATGATCCGGTCGTAGGTGCCGTCGGCCTGTAGCTCGGCCAGGCCAACGTTGAAGGCGATGAGCAGGTCGCGGTTCTCGCCCTTCTTGACCACGGCGCCGTAGGAGTTGCCGGCCTCCTTCTCGGTCACGGCCTTCATGCCGTTCCCCTGGGCGATGCCGTAGGCCACGATGGGGTAGTCGTCGAACATGGCCTCGGCCTGGCCCGCCTGCACCATCTGCACCATCGTCGAGCTCTGGTCCACGGAGACCGTGCGGAAGCCGTACTTCTCGGCGATGGACTTGGCGAAGGTCTCGCCCTCGGTGCCGGTCTTCACAACCACGGTCTTGTCCGCCAGGTCCTCGTACCCGGTGATGTCCGAGGACTCCGACACCGCCATCAGCACGCCCGAGTCGAAGTAGGGGTCCGTGAAGTCGTAGGTCTGCTTGCGCTCGTCGGTGATGGACGCGCCGGCGATGCACAGGTCGGCGTTGCCCGAGTCCACAGCCAGCATGGCCGCGTTGAAGCCCAGGGAATCGATCTTGACCGAGAAGCCCATCTTGTCCGCGACGTCGCGGATCAGGTCCATGTCGATGCCCACCAGGTTGCCGGCCGTGTCGCGGTACTCGAAGGGCGCGAAGGTGGTGTCCGTGGCGACCACGTAGGTCTTGCCCCGGACGGCCTCGCAGGCCTCGCGCACCTCTTCCAGGGAAATGCCCATGGACCCAGCCACCTGCTGCTGAGCCGTCGCCTGCGCGTCGGTACTCTCGTCAGCCATAGCAGGGGACGGGGCGGAGAACAGGACAGCCGCGAACGCCAGAAGAACGGCGACAACGGCCATAGCACCGCGCACGGCGGATCGCCCGTCGCACGACGGCGACGGAGCCGGACGATTGAACGTCATAGCCTCACCTCGTTTGTAAACAGCGTCAGTCCATCGTAGGTGACGCGGCGGACACCTCGGTTTTTGTTAGCAACACGGAAAACCGGCTGCACGAGGGCGCCACAAGTGAAGAGGGGCGCCCACAACGCACAAGGCCCCCGCCGAGCTGGCGAGGGCCACCGTGAGTCCTGGTGGAGACAATGGGGTTCGAACCCACGACCTCAGGCTTGCAAAGCCCGCGCTCTCCCAGCTGAGCTATGTCCCCGTGCGCAAAGGCCATTCTAACGAATAATCGCCCCAGCGGCGACTCGGCTCACGCTGGGGCGACTATTGTCAAAAAGTGGTGGGCCCAACAAGGTTCGAACTTGTGACCTCCCGGTTATCAGCCGGACGCTCTGACCAACTGAGCTATGGGCCCAACGCGAAAACCAATACTACCAGCGTCGCCGAGCAAGTCAAGCAGAAAATGGCGGCGATTTCGGCCGCCTCTGCAGGAGGGCTGGCGGCTCGCGCACCCGACGGGTCGCTTCGGGGCAAGGACTCAAAAAGTTTGCACCTTATCGCCCAAAACACGGCACATCCGACAGGTTTTGCCGCGTTCAGGGTGATTGTGAGGCAAATCGCGCAACAGTTTACCCCGTATCGACAACCCGGCGCGAACCACCCGATGCGGGGCAGCCAGAGCGTCAGCCCTCGATGTCCCCCGTCAGGAAGTCCCCGGGAGAGAGCGTCTCGACGAACTTGCCGAACTCCTCGATGCTCTCCTCTTCCTCCTGGTGCCGCACGGCGCCGAAGTCCGGGCAGCCGGCCACCTCGAGCACACCGTCGTCGACAAAAACGGGGGACTTGGTGCGCACCGCCAGCGCCACGGCGTCGCTCGGCCGCGCGTCGAGCACCACGTGGCGCCCGGTGTTGGACGTGAGGTTCACCTGCGCGAAGAACGTCGTGCCCTCCACGCCGGTGATCACCACGCTCGTCACCGTGGCGCCGAGCACGGAGAGCGCCTGTTGCAGCAGGTCATGGGTCATCGGCCGCTCGGGCTTGCGCGCCTCGACGCCCATGCCGATGGAGGAGGCCTCAACGGCACCGAGGCGGATCGGGAGGCTCACCGCCGGCACACCGACGCGCGGACGGGGGCGTAGAACCAGAAGCGACGCGACCGGGCCCCCTCCGATCACGATGGTCTCGATATCGACGCGAGCCAATCCCACGGCGCCCTCCTTCCGCGCGTTCCTGAGCCGTTCCTTGAAAAACCCTCCGGTGCCCGGCATATACCCACGCACCACGCCCTCTGCCGGCACATCCCCGGTCATCTCGCCACCACACACCGCTGTGTTCCCTGAGTTTGGGCTGCAAGCATAGACCAAGCCCTCGCGAGAACTGTCGAGAACGAGGGCCGTCCGGGGAGCGTCCCGAACGGCCCTCGTCAAAGGCGCGGCTGTGTTGGGAGGGTTACTCCTCGTCGTCGAGCACCGTCTCGTCGAAGAGCTCCTCGCCGCCGATGTCGAGGGTCTCCTCCTCCGGCTCCGCACCAAAGTCGAGCATGCCCTGGCCGTCGGCCGGCTTCTTGGCCGCTGTGGGCTTCTTGGCCACCATGCGCGCCACCGAGGTGATCTTGTCGCCGTCGGTGACGTTCATGATCTTGACGCCCTGGGTGTTGCGGCCGAGGCGCGAGACCTCGGAGCTCTTGAGGCGGATCGTGGTGCCGTCCTGGCTCATAATCATGAGCTCGTGCTGCGGTCCCACCACCTTGACGGCCACGATCTCGCCCTTCTTGGCGGTCATCTGGATGGTGTAGACGCCCTGGCCGCCGCGCTTGTGCTCGGTGTACTCCGAGACCGGCGTGCGCTTGCCGTAGCCGTTCTCGGTGATCACGAAGAGGTCGCCCTTGCCGTTCGACACCTCCATGCCGAGCACCGACGCGCCGTTCTTGAGCGTGATGCCGCGAACGCCGGCGGTGGCGCGGCCCATCGGGCGCACCTCGGACTCGTCGAAGACGATGGCCTTGCCGTCGGTGGTGGAGAGGATGACCTTCTCGCCCGGCTTCACGCGGCGCACGGCGATGAGCTCGTCGCCGGCCTTGAGGTTGATGGCGATCATGCCGTCCCGACGGGAGCGGTCGTAGTCGGCCATCGAGGTCTTCTTCACCATGCCGTTCTTGGTGGCGAAGATCAGGAACTCGTCCTCCGGGAAGTTCCGCGTCGCAAAGATCGAGGTGGGGTGCTCGCCCTCGTCCAGCTCGAGCAGGTTCACGAGCGCGGTGCCGCGGGCCGTGCGGCTCTGGAGCGGCAGCTCGTGCACCTTGAGGCGGTAGATCTTGCCCTTGTTGGTGAAGAACAGCAGGTAATCGTGGGTGGAGGCCACAAAGAGCTCCTCCACGAAGTCGTTGTCCTTGAGCTTGACGCCCTGGATGCCCTTGCCGCCACGCTTCTGGGTGCGGTAGGTGGCCACCGGCAGCCGCTTGATGTAGCTGTCGTGGGTGATGGTGATCACCATGTCCTCGTCGGCGATGAGGTCCTCGACGTCGAGGTCGAGCGGCGCGTCGCTGATCAGCGTGCGGCGCTTGTTGGAGTACTTCTCCTTGATCTCGGTCATCTCGGCCTTGATGACGCCGAGCAGCTTGGTGCGGTCGGCGAGCAGCTCCTCGTAGTAGGCGATCTCCTGCTTGAGCTTCTTGATCTCCTCCTCGAGCTTCTCGCGCTCCAGGCCGGTGAGGCGCTTGAGGCGCATCTCGAGGATGGCGGCCGACTGCGCGGCGTCGAGGCCGAAGCGCTCGAAGAGCCGCTGCTTCACCTCGTCGTCGGAGTAGGAGCTGCGGATGATGTGCACCACCTCGTCGATGTTGTCGACGGCGATGAGCAGCCCCTCCTTGATGTGGAGCTCCTTCTTGGCCTTCTTGAGGCGGTACTCGGTGCGCCGGGTGACGACCTCCACCTGGTGGTCGATGTAGTGCTGGAGCATCTCGGGCAGCGTGAGCGTCTTGGGCACGCCGTCGACGAGCGCCAGGTTGATGGCACCGAACGTGGTCTGCAGCTGGGAGTGCTTGTAGAGGTTGTTGAGCACCACCTCGGGCACGGCCCCGGACTTGAGGTCGAACACGAGGCGCATGCCCTTGCGGTTGGACTCGTCGCGCATGTCCGAGATGCCCTCGATGCGCTTCTCGTTCACGAGCTGGGCGATCTTCTCCTGCAGCGTGCCCTTGTTCACCTGGTAGGGGATCTCGGTCACGACGATGCGCTGGCGGTTGCCGCGCATCTGCTCCACGTGGGCCTTGGCGCGCACGGTGATGGGGCCGCGGCCGGTCTCGTAGGACTGCCTGATGCCGTCGGTGCCCATGATGATGCCGCCGGTGGGGAAGTCCGGGCCGGGCATCACGGTCATGAGCTCGGCGACCGTGGCATCGGGGTTGTCGATGAGCATGCAGGTGGCGTCGATCGCCTCGCCGAGGTTGTGGGGCGCCACGTTGGTGGCCATGCCCACGGCGATGCCCTGGGAGCCGTTGACGAGGAGGTTGGGGAAGCGCGCCGGCAGCACGGCGGGCTCCATGATGGACTCGTCGTAGTTGGGCTGCCAGTCCACGGTGTCGTCGTTGAGGTCGCGGAGCATCTCCATGGCCGGGCGTGCCAGGCGGCTCTCGGTGTAACGCATGGCCGCCGGGGGGTCGCCGTCGATGGAGCCGAAGTTGCCGTGGCCGTCGACCAGCGGCAGGCGCATCGAGAAGTCCTGCGCGAGACGGACCATCGCGTCGTACACGGAGGCGTCGCCGTGCGGGTGGTACTTGCCGATGACCTCACCGACCGTCCAGGCCGACTTCTTGTGGGGCTTGCTCGGGAGCACGCCGGCGTCGAGCATCGCGTAGAGAATGCGGCGGTGCACCGGCTTCAGGCCGTCGCGGACGTCCGGCAGGGCGCGCGCGACGATGACGGACATCGAGTACTCGATGAAGCTCGTCTGCATCTCCTTGGAGAGGCCCACCGGCTTGAGCGTGCCGCCGTGGATGTCCGAGAGGTCCAGGCGGCTGCCGCCCTCGTCCGAGAGGAGACCGGTCTTCGAGTCGCCAAGGGAGAACTCCCCCTCGACGTCCTCGATCTGCGGCTCGCCCTCGTCGTTCTCGCCCATCACGACGTCGAGGTCGTAGTCGACGTCGTCATCGTCGGTGAGCTCGTCCTCGAGGTCCGCCCCGGAGTCGTCCGTGGGATCCATGGCCTCGTCGAGCTCGTCGTCGTGGGTGTGGTTGTCGTCTGCCACGTTCAACCTTTCTTCTGTGGCTTGGCTACACCGTTGATGTGCATTTGGGGACTGTCCCTAAATGCACATCGGTTAGATGTCGAGGAAGCGCGCGTCCTTCGCGTGGCTCTGGATGAACTCCTTGCGGCGCTCCACCTGCGTGCCCATCAGGTCCGACACGGCGCGCTCGGCGGCCGCGGCGTCCTCGACATGGCACTGGAGCAGGATGCGGTTCTTGGGCTCCATCGTCGTCTCCCACAGCTGCTCCGGGTCCATCTCGCCGAGACCCTTGTAGCGCTGCACGGAGTAGCTCTTGGGCGGCAGGTCCTTGACCTGCTCGGCCAGCTCCTCGTCCGTGTAGATGTACGTGCCCTTGCGCCTGCCCTTGGGCTTGAGCTGGAAGAGCGGCGGCTGCGCGATGTAGATGTAGCCGGCGTCGATCATCGGGCGCATGTACCGGTAGAAGAACGTCAACAGCAGGATGCGGATGTGCGCGCCGTCGACGTCGGCGTCGGTCATGATGATGATCTTGTGGTAGCGGGCCTTCTCGATGTTGAACTCGTCGCCCACGCCGGTGCCGATGGCCGTGACCAGCGACTGGATCGTGTCCGAGGAGAGGGCACGGTGAGGCCCCACACGCTCCACGTTGAGGATCTTGCCGCGCAGGGGCAGGATGGCCTGGGTGGAGCGGTCGCGCGCCATCTTGGCGGAGCCGCCTGCGGAGTCGCCCTCGACGATGAAGAGCTCGGTCATCGCCGGGTCGCGCACGGAGCAGTCGGCGAGCTTGCCGGGAAGGGACGCGCTCTCGAGGAGCCCCTTGCGCCGGGTGGCCTCGCGGGCCTTGCGGGCGGCCTGGCGGGCCTTCGCGGCGGAGGACGCCTTGTTCACGATGGCGCGGGCCTGCTTGGGGTGCTCCTCCAGGTACTCGGCGAGGCCGTCGGAGACGGTCTTCATCACGAGCGGGCGCATGAAGGACGAGCCGAGCTTGGCCTTGGTCTGTCCCTCGAACTGCGGGTCGGCCAGCTTGACCGAGACCACGGCCGACAGGCCCTCGCGGACGTCGGACCCCTCGAGGTTCTTGTCCTTGTCCTTGAGAATGCCCTGTTTGCGGGCATAGTCGTTGATCACGCGGGTGATGGCCGTGCGGAAGCCCTCCAGGTGCATGCCGCCCTCGGGGGTGTAGATGTTGTTGGCGAACGACATCACCGTCTCGCCGTAGCCGGCGTTCCACTGGAGCGCGACCTCCACCTCGCCGGTCCTCTCGACCGGGGCACCCTCCTCGGACCTGCCGCTCATGTAGATCGGCGTCTTGATGTCGCCGACAAGCTCCTTGCCGTCGTTCAGGAACTTGACGAAGTCCACGATGCCGCCGGAGTAGCAGAACTCCTCGACCCTGGGCGCGAGCTCGCGCTCGTCGGTGAGCACGATCTTGAGGTTGCGGTTGAGGAACGCCATCTCCTGCATGCGGTTGCGGAGGGTCTCGAAGTCGAAGGACGTGGTCTCGAAGATCTCGTCGTCCGGCCAGAAGGTGACCGTGGTGCCGGTGCCCTTGGCCTTGCCCACCACCTTCATCTTCTCGACGGTCGCGCCGCGGCTGAACTCCATCTCGTAGATGGAGCCGTCGCGCTTGACCTGCACCACGAGGCGCTTGGAGAGGGCGTTGACCACCGAGATGCCCACGCCGTGGAGGCCGCCGGACACCTTGTACGCGCTGTTGTCGAACTTGCCGCCGGCGTGGAGCACCGTGAGGACCACTTCCAGCGTCGGGATCTTGCGCTGGGGGTGCTTGTCCACCGGGATGCCGCGGCCGTTGTCGACCACGGTGATGGAGTTGTCCGGGTGGATGGTCACGTTGATCTTGGTGCAGAAGCCGGCCAAGGCCTCGTCCACGGAGTTGTCGACCACCTCGTACACCAAGTGGTGAAGTCCCGAGGCGCTCGTCGATCCGATGTACATGCCCGGACGCTTGCGCACCGCCTCGAGGCCCTCGAGGATCTTGATCTCATGCCCGTCGTATTCGGCGTTTGAGGTCTTCTTTCTTGCCACGCAGTCCTCCCAGGGTGCGATTTCACAACAGTGCACGATTGTAGGCGCATTTGAACCCCAAAAGAAGCGCGCCCGCCTTTGTCCGCCGGATAACTACGGACGCTCCCAGGGTCTGTATGGCCTTTGAAGACCAACTGCGCCCGGTGGACGGCCCGTTCGCGCCCGCTTCGAGGCCAGGGTCGTGACACGGCGCGAGCGCGCCTCTGAGGGGCTGTGAGCGAGCCTGCCGTTCAGTGTCCGAGGCCGGTCCGCCCGGCCGCCCGCTCCGCCGCATCCCGCCGGAGCGACGCCTCCATCGCCGAGCGGAACGCCTCGTCGAGCCCGTCGGAAAGCCCGGCGCCCGCCGCCGAGACCCGCGCCCGGGACTCCTCGTCCAGAGGCGGGAGCGGGTCGGCGACCTTCCTCGCCGAGACGGGAGCGCTCGCGCCCACCTCCGTCGCGACCGCGCCCCACACGCTCGCTTGACGGCTCAGCTCGAACCTCACCGAGCTCACCGGGAGCCCCACCTCGGCGAGGCGTCGCTCGTAGAGCAGATGGTCGGTCTGGTAGTCCTGGATAAGCGGAGAGGAGTCCAGGTACACATGGAGCACCGACGTGCCGTCCTGGCGCCGCTCGAGGTAGAGGCCCTGCGTGTGGCGCCTGCCGGCCTCGTTCACCACGCGGTTCCAGGCGTAACCGGCGCGAACCGAGCCGTCGGACAGCTCGGCCACGCTGCCGAGCAGCGACGACGACAGCTCGCCGATGCTGGCCGGCCCCTCACCCCTCGTCGCCATCGTCGCTCCTCTCGAAAGGCACGACCGACGCGCGCGCGAGCGTGGCCTCGTCGAAGTAGCCCAGGTGCGTGGTGGTCACCACGGTCTGGATGCCGCCGTCCACATAGGCCGAGACGGCCGCGCGACGGTGCTCGTCCAGCTCGCTCATCACGTCGTCGAGCAAGAGGAGGGGCCGGCGCCCCAGGTGCTCCTCGCAGAAGCGCACCTGCGCGAGCTTCCAGGCGAGGACCGCGGTGCGCTGCTGGCCCTGGCTCCCAAAGTCGCGCGCCGAGCGGCCGGACAGCGTGAAGCACGGGTCGTCCCGGTGGGGGCCGACCGTGGTCTGCCTGCGGGTGAGGTCGCGCTCGCGGCTCTCCGCCAGGGCTGCGCCGAGCAGTTCCTCCAGGTCGGCCCGCGTGGCGCCGGCGTCGACCGGGCCGATCGAGCTGTGGTACTCGGTCCCGAGCGGCTCGGCCGGCGCAAGCTCCGCGTACACCTCGCGGGCGCGCTCGCCGAGCTTCTCCCAGAGCGAGCGACGATGGGCGAGCAGGGCGCCCCCGAGCGACGCAAGTGACAGGTCCCAGGCGTCGAGGAGCCCAACGTCGAGGTCGTCCCCTTTGAGGACGCGGTTCCGCTGATCGACGGCCCGCCCATAGTCGCGGCAGAGGCGCCCGTAGGCCGGGCTCGCCTGGGAGCCGAAGCCGTCCAGCTCGTCGCGGCGCACCGACGCGGAGCGCTTCACGAGGTCCAGATCGTCGGGCGTGAAGAGCACCGAGAGCAGCTCGCCGGCCACCCCCGAGGGGCGCACCGGCTTGCCGTTTCTCGTGAAACGCCGCGAACCCTGGGACACCGTGCAGGTCACGTCCATCACCCGGCCGTCGCCGCCGGCCTCGAGCTGGGCGCGCCCGACCTCGGCCCCCTCCCGCACCAGCTGGGCGGGGGTCGGTCTCCTGAAAGAGACGCCCGCCGTCAACAGCTGGAGCGCCTCCACCGCGTTTGTCTTGCCGCACCCATTGGGTCCCACGAGGACCGTCATGGCATCGGACAGCTCCACCGTCCGGTCGCGGGCGTTGCGCCAGTCGACCAAGGAGAGCCGTTTGACCGTGAGCGCCACGGCTACAGGTGCACCGGCATCACGAGGTACAGGTAGTTCACCGCGCCGTAGGACTTGAAGACGGCCGGCTTCATGGAGCCCTGCAGCTCCAGGTCGAGCGACTCGTCGTCCGGTGCGGCCGTCAGGCATTCCTGCAGGTAGCGGTCGTTGAGGGCGATGCGCACGTTCTCGCCGGTGCCGGGGGCGTCCACCTCCACGCGGGCCTCGCCGGCGTCCACGGCGCCGCTCGACATCGTGATGAGCCCGCCGTCCACGTCCACGTCGAGCCGAACGCTCGGGTTGGTGGTGGCCATCGGCGCGACGCGCTTGAGCGCCTCGGAGAAGGCCTCCACCGGCAGTTTCACCGAGGTGGAGCAGGAGGCGGGGATCAGGCGGTTGTAGTCTGGGTAGTTGCCCTCGATGCGGCGGCTCACGAACGTCGTCGTGCCCGCCGAGAAGAGCACCTGGGTGCCGGTCACGCCCACGAGCACGGCCTCCTCGCCGGCCATCGCCGAGACGGCGTCCCGGAAGGCCTGGCCCGGCACGATGGCGTCGAAGGAACCGGAGAGCGACGAGGTCTCCACGTGCGCGTCCACGACCGCCAGGCGGTAGGAGTCGCAGGCCACGAGCCGCACGAGGTTCTCCTCCACGGTGAGGAGGATGCCGCAGAGCGCCGCGCGTGACGTGTCCTTGGAGGTGACGCGGAAGACGCTGTCCACCATGTCGGTGAGGATGCCGAGGGGCAGCTCGACGGAGCTCTCGGGCGCGACCTCCGGGAAGCTCGGGAAGTCCTGGGCGGGCAGGGTGTTGAGGGTGTAGCGGATGCTCCGGTCGCAGGACATCTCGAGCACGCTGCCGGCGCCGTCGAACGTGACCGGGGCGTCCGGGAGGTTCTTCACGATGCTGCTGATCATCTTGGCCGAGACCACGGTCTCGCCCGGCTCCTCAACGTTGGCTGCGACGGAGTGACGGATAGAGATGGCGAGGTCGGTGGTCTGGAGCTCGAGCGTGCCCTCGGACGCGCGGAAGAGCACGCCGGCGATGATGGGCATCGTGGTGTTGGACGAGGCGCCCTTGACCACGACGGCGAGCGCCTTTTGGAGGGCGCTCTTGCTGACGGTGAAGCGCATCACTATCCCTTTCTCTTTAAAAACCTCTTAGGTGAAGTAGTTGGACCTGTAGAAATGTCGAGAAACGTCCGTCGTCCCAGCTCTGCGTTGTCGATCCGAATTCCCGTTCTTGTTGGCGAGGGCGCCGGTTGTGGACCTGGGCCCGGACTGCGCCAGGGGATCCGACGATCGAGGGCGGTTTGTGAACCCGGTCCTTCGATCCTGTGGACGGAGGATCGTTCATGATCCCCCCAGCCGCTCGCGCATGATGACAAGTCGGTCGAAAAGCACGCGGTCCTCCTCCATCGCCTGCTCCACCCACGCGATGGAGTGCTTAACCGTGGCATGGCTTCTGCCGCCGAAATGCTTGCCGATCTCGGCCAGGGTCTGGTCGGTGAGCTCTCGACAGAGCCAGATGGCGATGTGGCGCGGCTGGGCGATCTCCTTGGAGCGCTTGGTGCCGACGAGGTCCTGGCGCGAGATCCCGTACTGGTTCTGCACCATGCGCTGGATGTCCTCGACGGTCACGCGCTTGCCCTCGTTGGCCCAGCGCTCGGCCGCCGCGGCGATGATGTCGGCGGACTCGATCCTCGAGCCGGCCGCCTCCAGGTGGCTCGCGCGGAACAGGCAGTCCTGCACGAAGGAGCGGATCGAGCGGATGTTGCCACCGGCTCGGTCGGCCATGAGGGTGAGGTCGTCGGGGGTGAGGGTGCCCTCGGAGCCGATGCCCCCTTCCGCCTTCATGCGCTCGTAGAAGGTCTCGATGAGCACGCGCTTGAACTCGAGGGTCGGCGACTGCACGGCCACCGAGAGGCCCTGGGACATGCGGCTCGTGATGCGCTCCGGCATGCCCAGCTGGCCGGGCGGCTCGTCGGCGGCGAGCACGATCTGCTTGCCGTGGCTGATGAGGTAGTTGAACGTGTTGAAGAAGAACTCGATGGTCTTGGTGGCGCCCTTGAGGTGCTGCACGTCGTCGAGGATCAGCACGTCGATGTCGTGGTAGTTGCGCTCGAGCGCCTCCATCATGCCGTGCTCGCGGTCCTTGATGGCGTTGGTGTAGTCGCCGATGAAGTCCGTCGCGATGCGGTAGGCGCAGGTGCGCTCGGGGTCGTTCTCAGCGATGTAGTTCTGGATTGCGCGGAGCAGGTGCGTCTTGCCGAGGCCCGAGCTGCCGTGGATGAAGAGCGGGTTGTACTGGTCGCTGACGCCGTTGGCCACCTGTTTGGCCGCCTGGAGCGCGAAGCGGTTCTCGTCCGCCTCGACGAAGGTGTCGAAGGTGAGGGTCGCGTCCTTTGCGGCGATGCGCTCGATGAGGGGATTGGGGAAGCTGCTCGCCGGTTTCGCGGCCGGCTGGGGCTCGGCGGCCGGAGGCTTGGCGCCCCCGCCCTGCACGGCGCGCTGGTAGGCCCGGAACTCCTCGAGGGTCATCGACGTCGCGGCGCCGTCCACACGCTGAGGTTTTCCTGCCACGACCATGCGCGTCGCCGGGTCGGGTGTGGCCGAGGCGGCCGGGGAGGCCGTGTGATGGGCGGGCTCGACAGGGGTGGGCACCGGAGCACTCTCGACGCGCTCTGCCGGCCGCGGCGCCGCGCCGTCCGAGAGCACGAGTGCGACCGGCTCGAAGGCGGCGTCTGAGAGCGCCTTCTCCACCGTCGCCGCCTCGCGTTGGAGCACGCGGGCCGCGAAGCCCGAGGGGGGCGTCACCGTGAGCGCGCCCCCTTCGAGGACCACGGGCGTCGCCGCGCGGGCCATCTTGGCCAGTTGCTCGAACTCCCCGGCCTCAAGGGCCAGGCAGGCATCGTCCCAGAGCAGCTGGGCATCGGAGGCGGAGACGTCCATGGGCCGGGTTCCTCTCAGTTCAGGTCAGGGTCTCCCAGTATAGGCACAGCGCTCCAGGGATGGTCGAAAAACCGGCTGGAAGGAAGACAAGTGGTTTTGTTTGTCGAAATCAGTTGCCTAGACCGCTAGGTGCCGTTCCGCCCAGATCCGGCCCAGCCGGGTGATCTGGTACTTCTGGCCGCTCTTTTGGACGAAGCCCTGGCTCGTGAGGTTCGAGAGGCACCGCGACCAGGTGGGCGCTGACGCCCCATAGGCGTCGGTGAGCTCTTTGGGGCCGCACTGCTCGTGGCGCTGGAGATAGGAGAGCACGCTCTTCTCGCGGCCCGAGAGGATCGCGTCCTCGTCGTCGGGCATTGAGCCGGTCCACGGGGTGGCCGTCGGTGCCGAGGTTGGTTGCGCCGCGGGGTCCGGCGCCGGCACGGCAGTGGTCTGCGGGTACGGCGGTTGGGGCGATGGCGCCGGCTGGTAGGTCGGCTGACCGTACGGCTGTTGGTACGGCTGCTGCGGGTAGGGCTGGGCGTACCCCGGCTGTCCATAGGGTTGCTGGTAGGGCTGGGCATAGGACGGCTGACCGTAGGGCTGTCCGTACGGCTGCTGGTATCCCGGCTGGTAGCTGGGCTGCGGGACGCCCTGGCCGTAGGGCTGTTGATAGGCCTGCTGGCCCATCGGGTCTGTCGTCGCCTGCGGCGCGGCCCGCTCGGCGAGCGAGATGGTCACGACGCACCCGCCGCCGATGTTGTCCTCGATGGTGAGGGTCCCGCCCTTGTCCTCCATGTATTGGGACGCGTAGGGAAGGCCCGACCCCACCCCGCGGATGTAGCGCTTCATCTCCTCCGTGGCCGATGACGTGCCGTACTCCAGGGCGAGCCGCTTGTCGCGGATGCCGGGGCCGAGGTCGGAGAAGCGGATCGTGTTGCCGTCGTCGAGGATCGAGACAGTCGGGGAGCAGAAGTACGCGTGGATGAGGTTCTCGACGCACTCGCGGATCACCGTGAACGGGATGGTGCCGCCCTGCTCGCGGGCCAGCTGGTTGACGGTCTTGGTGATCTCCTCGAGGTAGCTGCGGACGTCGGTGGGGGCGACCACCACCACGCGGGGCGCCGCCGCCGCGTCGTCGTACACGGCCACGCGGGCCGGGTAGTCGACTGTGAGCTGGGGTTCCTCGGCGTCTGGTGCGGCGTCGGGAGCCGCCGTGGGGTTCTCCACGAAGGGATAGAAGGAGTCGGCCATGGGGCTCTTGGGTCCGTTTCTTCGACGTGTTTTCACCGCGTGATGAAAGATTTCAGTCCGTTGCTTTCATGGCACGAAAAAGTTTTCAACACGCGGTGAAATCCTGTTGATAAGTGGTTTCTCGCCCATGAAATCGATTGGAACCTCATGGTATCTCAGGGACGCGTTCCACGCTGAACGAAATGTTTCTTTCACCAGCGGGCAGAGGATTTCGCGGCACGTTTCCCGAAGCGGCGGCGACGGGCCCGCAGGCGGATCTTCTGGTCTTCTTCCTCGTGCGATGTGACGGATCCGTGCTGCTGCCGCGTTCTGGCCTTTTGGGCTTCGTAGCTGTGGCGATAATTGACAGTCCGGCTCAGAGCCGCATACAATCGCTGAGTTCCGGCTCAGTTTCCCTATCGGCCGGGTCTGTGCTTGCACCGCCTAGGAGGTTTTACCGATGAAGCGTACGTATCAGCCCAACAAGCGGAAGCGCGCCAAGACGCACGGCTTCCGTTCCCGCATGGCCACCGCCAACGGCCGCAAGGTTCTCGCGCGCCGCCGCGCCAAGGGCCGCAAGCGCCTCACGGTGTCCGACCCCAAGTAAGTTGAGGACCATTAAGTCCGCCAAGGTCTTCGAGAAGGTCTTCAAGCGCGGGCGCCGGGTCTCGACGCCGCGGGTTCGCGTCACAGTCATGGAATGCTCGGATGAAGGCGGCTCTGGACGGGTCGCCTTCATTGCTGCTAAGCGCCTGGGCAACGCCGTGACGCGCAACCGCTGCAAGCGCCTCCTCCGTGCGGCCGCCCACGAGTGCGGGCTCCCCCTTTCCGGCCAGGCGATGCTCCTGTTCGCCACGCCCAAGACGTTCGACGCCTCCTCGCACGAGGTGGCGCGCGACCTTGAGCGCGCGCTGGTGAAGGCCGGCCTGCGGTCATGAGCGGGGACGGGAAGGGCGCCGCGAGGTCGCTGGGCGCCCGGGCTTTGCTTAAGATTTTCCAAGGATATCAGCGCTGGGTCTCGCCACTGTTTCCCCCGTGCTGTATCTATAGGCCTACCTGTTCGCAGTACGCGATCGAGGCGGTCGCCAAGTACGGTGCCCTCAAGGGAGGGTGGCTGGCCGTGAAGCGCATCTGCCGGTGCCATCCCTTTCACCAAGGGGGCTACGACCCAGTCCCCTAGCGCTGGCGCGCACGATCGTATTCGACCCATCGACGGAGGAACTCGCCCATGTGGGAGTGGTTTATCGGACTTCTGTCCACGATCCTTGGCTGGATCGCCGACTTTTGCGGCGACTGGGGTCTGGCCATCATGATCTTGACGATTATCATTCGTCTCTGCCTGACGCCCCTGCAGAACAAGTCGCTCAAGTCCTCGGCGCAGATGCAGGTCCTGCAGCCCAAGATGCAGGAGATTCAGCAGCTCTACGCCGACGACCCGATGAGGCAGCAGCAGGAGCTGCAGAAGATCTACAGCGAGCACAAGTTCAACCCGTTCGGTGGCTGCCTGCCGGTCATCATCCAGATGCCGGTCTTCTTCGCGCTGTTCTCGGTGCTGCGCGACCACCTTCCCGCCGATGCCTGCTTCTACGGCATCTTCCCCTCCCTTGCCGACTCCGTGTCCAACGTGCTGGCCACGAGCGGCTTCGCGGGCGCCTGGGTGTACATCCTCTTTGACATCCTCTTTGGCGTGTTCACGCTGATCCCGATGCTTCTGAACATGCGCAATCAGGCCCAGGGTCAGACTCCCCAGACCCTCATCATGGGCGTCATCATGGCCGGCATGATGATGTGGTTCGGCTGGTCGGTGCCGGTCGGCGTGCTCCTCTACTACAACGCCTCCTCCCTCTGGGGCATCGTGCAGCAGGTGTTCATCACCAACCGCATGATGGAGAAGTACAAGAAGGAGGAAGAGGCCAAGGTGGCCAACGGCCCCATCCAGGTGAACGTTGTCCGCAAGGAGCAGAAGCCCCGCCCCAAGAAGAAGAGCTAAGGCGTCTCACGACTATTGGATGAGGGCACAGCCGCGTCTGAGCGACTGTGCCCTTTGTTGAAGAAAGGGGCCGCCATGGCCACCGAGGAAGAGCGCGAGCAGGTGGAAGAGGCGCTGGTCGACGTGCTTGAGGAGGCTCCCGTCACGCTGGAGTCCCTGCAGGAGCACTATGCCGCCGGCACCGCGTTGAGCGACGGCGAGGTCGACCTCATCGCCGACGTCGCCGTGGGGCATTTGCGCGACATCCTGGCCTGCTTTGGCGAGGAGGACGCGACCATCGACGAGTTCGAGGGTGAGGAGGGCGAGCTGATCCTCGACGTGGCCGGTGGCGACTTGGCCATTCTCATCGGTCGCCATGGGCGCACCCTTGAGGCGCTGCAGCTGTTACTCAGCTCGCTCGTGAACCGTCAGCTGGGCTTCCATTTCCCGGTGACCGTGGACATCGAGGGCTACCGCGAGCGTCGTCGGAACGCCGTGACGAGTCAAGCGGTCCGAGCCGCCGCCCGGGTGAAGAAGACCGGCCGCGAGGTTGCGCTCTCCCCCATGAACGCGTACGAGCGCCGTTTGGTGCACTTGGCGCTCCGCGACGACGAGGAGGTCACGACGGTCTCTGAGGGAGAGGATCCCGACCGTCGTGTGGTGGTGCTGCCGGCGGAGTAAGTCTGCGTCAGGAGAGTCTGTTCTCAGAGGGGCGTCCGTGCGGGCGCCCCTTTTTTTGTGCCAGCGGAATCCAATGGAACCTGGGAAAGGGCGGTGTGCGACTGGTTGAACCATTGGCCGCCTCTCACTATCGCAGATTCTCTGGTGCACTGTCTTCCTGGTGTGCCAGGCTGGGCAAGGTCGTCAGAGCGGACATGCACGACGTGTCCGAGGTCTGAGCAGAGGGCTATGGTTTGGAGTCGGTTGCCTGCTCTGACGGACGTTCGATGGTACCGGGCCAGAGGTACACGATTCATGTTTCGTCTATGCCGAGGTTTTCGCTTCTGATGATGTGCCTCGCGAGGAGGGACTCCCACAGGGCTATCGCAGGTTTGTAGCGACGGCTGTAGTCGAGTTCCCAGGCTCCAGGCAGAAGCGTGAAGACCTCGGTGGCCGCTCTCTGCGCAAGCCCCTGGCCTCGAAACGATGGCATCACAAAGAACTCTGCCAGGCGATGGTTAGCCTGCGTGTCCCTCGTGGAGCAGTCCTCCACGAGGATGAGACCGGCTGGCTGACCTGGCTCTGTTTCGATGAGGAACGGGTGTCGGTCGGCGGCGTTCTCAAAGTACGCGTTGAACCACGGGTAGGGATACACGTCGGCCTGTCTGGCAAGGTTGTACGAGGGCGCAATCTCGTCAAGATACGTCTGGAGGAGACACCAGAGTGTGTTGCGGCCGATGACGGTTGCTGGCTTGAGTGTGAGATCTCTTTGTGACATATGTGACAGGAATCACCGAATCGATGATTCCTGTCACTGAAAGACAGTTGTTGAGCACGATGTTGCTTGCATAGTGTGGATGCTCTTGTCCGTGAGAGTTGTTTGGCCGTTGTGCCTGATGCTCCCTTGTTTCACGTGGAACACCGGCCAGCGCTGATGGTGCCATAGTGGGTAGCGTTTTCATCATCGAGAGAGGTGGACGTCACCATGATGGGATGTACGTTCGATCAGGCTCAGACGGCTGTTCCAAGTTTGACCCGGGAACTCTGGGATGATGTGGTCAACGAGGACCGGAGCCATCAAGTGGGTCAATGGCTCGAGGCCTATGGGATTGTCACATCCGATGAACAGCTCCGGACGCTCTTGGAGGCCCTGGCTTTGATGCTTGGGCAGAATCGCGTGCTCAACCTCACTGCGATTCGAGACGTCGACAAGGCGCTTGTTCTCCACCTGGTCGACTCCGCCCTCTTTGCACCTCCCGTGGGCGAGTATGCCGGACCTGTCTTGGATTTGGGAACCGGTGGAGGTTTCCCTGGACTACCTCTTGCGATTCTCTGTCCTGAGCACGAGTTCCTTCTGATGGACTCCGTGAAGAAGAAGGTCGCTGCTGTCCAGAAGTTTGCGGACGTCCTTGGGTTGGCCGCCCGGGTCTCGACGAGTTCTGATCGCGCCGAAGTGCTCGGCAGTACCATGCGGGGTCGGTTTGGGGTGGTGACCGCCCGCGCGGTGGCACCGACCAACGTGTTGCTCGAATATGCATCACCCTTGGTGAAGTCGTTTGGTGCCCTGGTTGCTGGCAAGGCCGAACTCTCTCATGAAGAGGAAGACCAGGCCAGCAGCGCTGCTCGTCAAGTGGGCATGGAGCTTGTTTCACGTGAAACGCTTGACTTACCGGATGGTTTTGGTCACCGCGAGATTCTGGTCTACGAAAAGGCCGGTAAGCCCCGCGTCAGTCTCCCGAGGGCAGTGGGCATGGCGAAGAGCAATCCACTCCATTGAGCATTGCCCCGCATGGAGCGACACGGGATCGTTCCACGTGAAACAGGAGCAGAGACACCTGCTTGATATACTCATCTGGCTGTGGCCCCAGAACTTCAGGAGGCGTTGTGTCCCAAACCACCGATAATCAAACCACCGAGGACACGAAGACCCAGGTCCTTGCCATCATCAATCAGAAGGGTGGCGTCGGGAAGTCGACAACCGCCGTCAATCTGTCTGCAGCGCTGGGAGAGGCTGGGAAGACCGTCCTCGTGGTCGACCTCGATCCGCAGGGGAACACCACCAGCGGGTATGGCATCGACAAGGATGACCTCGATGGGGACATCTACGACGCGCTCCTCAACGACACTGACTTTAGCGACGTCATCTATGAGACGGTCGAGGAGAACGTGCACCTGGTTCCTGCGACGATTCAGCTGGCGGGTGCGGAGATAGAGCTAGTCAGCAAAATGGCACGGGAGAACATCCTGAAGAACGCGCTCGGGGACATTCCTGAGTCCTATGACTATGTTCTCATCGATTGCCCCCCGAGTCTTGGGCTCTTGACCCTCAACGCCCTTGCGGCCTCGTCGGGATTGCTCATTCCTATTCAGTGTGAGTATTACGCCCTCGAAGGCGTGGCCAAGCTGCTCGAGACCATCACGATGGTTCAGAAGAGCCTCAACCCGGACCTCGAGATCTTCGGTGTCCTGATGACGATGTACGACAAGCGCACCACCCTCTCGAACCAGGTGGTGGACGAAGTGCGCGCCTACTTTGAGGAGCAGGTCTTTGACACCGTCATTCCTCGAAGCGTCAAGCTTTCGGAGGCTCCGTCCCATGGTCTCCCCATTACTCTCTATAGTCGGATGAACAAAGGCGCACTGGCGTACACCAGACTGGCGAGGGAAGTGATCCAGCGTGGCTAAGAAGGCAGGTCTCGGCAAGGGACTCAACGCACTGGTGGCAGAGACCACTGCAGAGGTGGGCGCGGAAAACGAGACCACGCTGCCGCTGAGCAAGATCAAGCCCAATCCCGACCAGCCCCGCAAGGACTTTGACGAGGAAGCCCTCGAGCAGTTGGCCGACTCCATCGCCCAGAACGGTGTCCTGCAGCCATTGCTCGTTCGCAAGAAGGGTCGTTCCTACGAGATTGTTGCTGGCGAGCGTCGCTATCAGGCCTCCAAGCGCGCCGGATTGACCGAGGTCCCGGTTCTCATCCGTGACATTGATGACAAGCAGGTGTTCCAGCTCGCTCTGATCGAGAACCTTCAACGCTCCGACCTCAACCCGATCGAAGAGGCGCGGGGCTATCGCCAACTGATTGACGACCAGGCGCTCACGCAAGAAGGGCTCGCCCAGATTCTCTCGAAGTCGCGTCCAGCCATCGCTAACACGCTGCGACTGCTCGACCTGCCCGACGAAGTGCAGGACATGCTCGCGAACCGCATGCTCACGCCCGGACACGCCCGTGCCATCCTTGCCGTGCCGAGCGAGGAAGGTCGCGTGACGCTGGCCCGCAAAGTGGTGGTGGAGAGTCTGACGGTCCGTCAGACAGAAAACCTCGCACCGCTGTTTTCTGGCGAGGGTGAGCCAAAACCGGTGCGTCAACCGGCTCCGCAGTCCTTCAAGCGCGCGGCCCGCTCCCTTCGTCAGGCGCTTGATGCCAACGTGAGGGTCAAGCAGGTGCGGGGCAAGAACAAGATAGAGATCGAGTTCAAGGACGAGGAGGACCTGGCGCGGCTCATGAGCTTGTTGCAGGCCTCCTCGTCCATCGAGGAGTAGGAGGGGCCATGACGAAGGCTCTTGGCGCGGCGGTTCGCTTGGGCGTGTTGGCTGCGGTGGCATACGTCGGATTCAAGACGCTGCTCACCCCCGAGGCACAGAAGAACGTGGTGACGACGGCAAAGAAGGCGTTCGCGGTGGGTGAGGCCGCAGCGGCACCGAAGGCTCCGACCGATGCGCAGGTGAAGGCTCAGCAGGAAAAGGTCGCGGCGAACCAGCAGTGGGTCGCCGAGCAATGGGCGAAGGTTGGCTACTGACGGCCTTTGCAGCAGACGTGAACAAAAGGGGCGCCTCGAGATGATTCCCGAGGCGCCCCTTTCCCTGCTATAGGGTGTGGCGTCACTATCCGCGCCGCTGCCGCAGCTGGCCGCACGCGGCGTCGATGTCGTTGCCGCGGCTTTCGCGGATTGTGGTCTCAACGCCGTAGGCGGTGAGGACCTTCTTGAAGCGCTCGATCTTCTCCTCCGAGGACGGCTTGAAGCGCGAGCCGGGAAGCTCGTTCAAGCGGATCAGGTTCACGTGGCAAAGGGTGCCCTTGGTGAAGTCGATGAGCGCCGTGAGGTCCTCCTCGGTGTCGTTGACCCCGGCAATCATCGCGTACTCGTAGGTGGGGCGCCGCTTGGTACGGTTCACATAGTCGGCCATGGCGTCGTGCAGTCGCTTGAGCGAGTGCTTCCTCACACCGGGCATCAGCTCGTTGCGCAGCTCCTGGCGCGCGGAGTGCAGCGACACCGCAAGGCAGAATTGCTCCGGCTCGTGCGAGAACGAGCGGATCTGGGGCACAAGCCCCGACGTGCTGACCGTGATGTGCCGCGCTCCGATACCGAGACCGTCGGGGCTGTTGAGGAGGCGCATCGCCTCAAGCGTGTTGTCGTAGTTGGCGAAGGGCTCCCCTTGTCCCATCAACACGACGCTCGTGGCGCGGTGCCCGAAATCCTCGGCCACGAATGCGACCTGGTCGTAGATCTCGGCTGGGGTGAGGTTCCGCTTGAAGCCGGACTTCCCCGTGGCACAGAAGAGGCAGCCCATGGCACAACCTGCCTGGGTCGACACGCAGACGGACAGCCGGTCCTTCGACGGCATGCCCACGCATTCCACTGAGACGCCGTCAGCGAACTTGAGCAGGTACTTGCGCGTGCCGTCCTCGGACTCCTGCTTCGTCGCCAAGGTGACGCCGCCGAGCGACGCGCGCTCGCTGAGCTTCGCTCGCAGTGCCTTGGAGAGATTGGTCATGTCGTCGAAGGACCGGACGTTCTTCTTGAGGATCCAGTCCTCCACCTGCTTGGCGCGAAACGACGGTTCTCCCAGCTCGGCCATGAACGCGACCAGCTCGTCATGGTCGAGGGCGCGCAGATTGACCTTCTGGGGCGTGCGCACGTGCGAAACAGCGGCTACCTCGCCCTCATGTGTCTCGTCAGCACGCAGCTTGTCTTCGCCAATGTTTTCACGTGAAACAGTGGTCACTTCAATAGTGGAATCGGTTCCCATGACGGGGTCTCCTCGCTGTCCGTTGTGGGTGCATTCCTCAGGGCTGGTATCTGTGTCAGAGGGGTGCGGTATTCTCGTCACTGGACTGATGCCCGGAACGCGTCGCCCGCGACGCGCCGGAGCCTCGACCATTGTATGCACGCCTTCTCGTGAGGAGCAAAAGCCCATGGACGTTTTCGATGTGACCGCCTCCCGCGTCGCCCTCCTGTGGGGCGGCTGGGCGGACGAGCGCGACATCAGCCACGAGTCCGCCGTCGCCTGCGAGCGGGCCCTGCGCGACGCCGGTTTCTCCGACGTGTCGCTGCTGGACGTCGCGGACCCCGGCTTCGTCACCACGCTCGCCCAGGGGCGCTTCGACGTCGCCTTCGTCGCGATGCACGGCGCCTACGGCGAGGACGGCTGCATCCAGGGCCTGTTGGAGGTCATGCACATCCCGTACACGTTCTCGGGGGTGCTCGCGAGCGCCATGGCGTCGGACAAGGAGGTCTCCAAGACGGTCTTCAAACAGGCCGGCATCCCGGTGCCCCGCGGCATTTGCGTCTCCCGAGAGGATCGCGACGACGTCGTGGAGCGCGTGCGACCGCTCGGCCTGCCGCTCTTCGTGAAGCCGGCGGTCAACGGCTCCAGCTACGGCGTCACCCGCGTGACGGACCTCGCGCAGCTGCCCGCTGCCCTCGACCTGGCCTTCGAGTCCTGCGACCACGCGCTGGTCGAGGAGTGCGTCGAGGGCACGGAGATCACCGTGCCGGTCATCGGCAACGACGATCCCGAGGCGCTCTCCGTGGTGGAGATTGTCACCGGCGCCGAGTTCTACGACATCAAGGTGAAGTACGAGCCGAGCGAGCTGCACCACGTGATCCCGGCGCGCCTGGACCCCGAGGTCTACGCCCGCGCCCAGGAGCTCGCCGTGGCGGCACACCTGGCCCTCGGCTGCAGCGGCGCCTCCCGGAGCGACTTCATCGTCACTGGGGACGGCACGCCGGTCATCCTCGAGACCAACACCATCCCCGGCATGACGGAGCGCTCGCTGCTGCCCGACTCCGCCAACCGCTCCGGCATCCCGTTCGCCGAGCTCTGCCGCCGCTTCGTGGCGTGGGCCTACGAGCGCCACGCCCAGGATCGGTAGAGGGACGCCGTGACACATCAGGAGAGTGCCGACCGCGTGACGGTGGACGACCTCATCGCCCCCGGCACGCCGTCGGCCATCGCGGACTGGTACCGGGGCCTCCGAGAGAAGGCCGACGGTTTTGATCTCGGTCTTCTCGGCGACGACGTCGTGATTCTCGACACCGAGACCACCGGCCTCAGCTTCCGGGACTGCGAGCTCATCGAGGTCGCGGCGGCGAGGCTCGAGGGCGGAGAGGTGAGAGAGCGGTTCCAGTCGTTCATCAAGCCCGTGAGGCCCATCCCGCCCGAGATCAGCGCGCTGACGCACATCACCCCCGGCGATGTTGTCGATGCCCCGCGCGCGGAGGAGGTCATCCGCGGGCTCGAGGAATTCGTGGGCGGCGTCCCCATCGTGGCGCACAACGCCACCTTCGACCGAACCTTTGTGGAGAAGGTCAAAGGGGGCTCAAAGGTCTCCGACCTGTGGATAGACTCGCTCGCGCTGTCGCGCATCGCGTTGCCGCGCCTGACCTCGCACAGCCTCAAGAACCTGGCCGAGGCCTTTGGCTGCGACGCGGTCTCGCACCGCGCGATGGACGACGTCGACGCCTTGGCCGGCGTGTGGCGCGTCCTCATCGCTGCGCTGGCGGATGCCCCCCAGGGCTTCCTGAGGCTCATGGCGGAGGCGCATCCCGAGGTGCAATGGCCCTATAGGCCACTCTTTGCGTATCTGGCGGCGGAGCGTCAGGACGGGCCATTCGACCTCGCGGGGCTCCGTCGCGACCTGTTGGCGAAAGCGCCGGCGCGGCCGCGAAAGGACGCCCGAGACCTGGTGGACGTGCTGCGGCCCGTCTCGAAAGCCGAGGTGGACGCTCTCTTTGCGCCGAACGGCCCGGTGGCCTCCGCGTTGGCGGGATCCGGCGGCCCCAGGTTCGAGCCTCGCCCTGGACAGGTGCACATGGCCGAGGCTGTGACGGAGGCCGTGGACAGCGGCAGCGACCTGGTGGTCGAGGCGCCCACCGGCGTTGGGAAGTCCCTCGCCTATCTGGGACCGCTGGCGCTCTATGCCCACAAGAACCAGGTGACCTGCGGCGTCGCGACCAAGACCAACGCCCTCACCGACCAGCTGGTGGGACACGACCTCCCGCTCTTGGCGCAGACGATGCCCGGCCTCACCTGGTCACACCTCAAGGGCTACGACCACTACCCATGCCTCTCGAAGGTGGAGCGCGCCCTGCTCCTCGACCTCCCCGAGGGGCAGGTGCAGGCCAATGGGCGCTCGGCCAACACCGTGCGGTCCGACATGCTCACCGCGCTCGCGGTCACCATCGCCTCCGTGGCCCAGTCGCCCGAGGGCGACCTTGACAGCCTCGGCATTCGCTGGGGCTCGGTGCCGCGCACGCTGCTCACGACTACGCCGCAGGAGTGCCGTCGACAGAAGTGCCGCTTTTTCAACGGCGGATGCCTCCTCCATGGGGCGCGTCGGCGGGCCGCTGCCGCCGACATCGTGGTGACCAACCACTCGCTGCTGCTCCGTGACGTCGCGTCCGACGGGCGCATCCTGCCCCCGATTCGCCACTGGGTCGTCGACGAGGCCCATTCGTTCGACGAGGAAGCGCGCCGCCAATGGGCGCTCGAGGCCTCCGCCGCCAAGGCGCGCCAAGGCTTCGAGCAGCTCGGCGACCTGCGCTCCGGCTCCATCAAAGCGCTCTGGGACGAGACCCGCGGGACGGACTCCGGCGAGCTGGTGGGTCGGTTGCTCAGCAAAACCGCAGCTTCGGCGGCACGTGCGAGCGTTGCGAGCAGTAGCTTCTTCGAGTCCGTGCGAGAGTTCGTCTCGAAGAACCGCGGATCGGGCGGTTACGACCTTGAGACCCTTTGGGTGGGCGCCGACCTGCGGCAACGTCCCGACTGGCAAGAGCTGGCCCAGCAGGGTCTCGCGCTCGCCGAGAAGCTCGAGGAGACCGTGCGCTTCGGTCGGGACGCCCAAACTCAGGCAGTGAGCGCGGCGGAGTCCGCGCCCGGTGACGTGGCGTCCCTCAAGACCGACCTCGGGCAGCCCCTTCGCGACCTCGAGGAGGTGCGCGACGCGTTGCTCGTGGTGCTCAACGGCTCCGAGGAGGGCTACGTGTGCTCGGTCTCGGCCAACCTGGGCAAGCGCCGCCAGGGAGAGGAGCGCCTGAGCGCTGAGCGCCTGGACGTGGGCGCCGAGCTGGCGCAACGCTGGTACCCGGAGACGATGAGCGCGACGTTCTGCTCCGCGACGATGGCCGTGGGCGAGGACTTCAAGCACTTCGACGAGAACCTCGGCCTCGACCGGCTGCCGGAGGGCGCGGTGCGCCATCTGCAACTGCCGAGCGGCTACGACTTCGACGACGCGATGGCGGTGCTCGTCCCCACGGACCTGCCGGACCCCTACGACCGCGCCTACATCCCCAAGCTCGCCGACGCGCTCTACGACATCCACGTGGCCATGGACGGCTCGGTGCTCACGCTCTTCACCAACCGTCGCGACATGGAGCGAGTCTTCGCGATCCTTGAGCCGCGCCTCCGTGACGCGGGGTTGACCCTCTACCAGCAAGAGCGTCGCTCGAACATGGCGCGGCTCCGCCGCCAGTTCATCGAGGAGGAGGCCTCGTCGCTCTTTGCGCTCAAGTCCTTCTGGGAGGGGTTCGACGCCGCCGGCGACACGCTGCGGTGCGTCGTGGTGCCCAAGCTGCCCTTCGCCAACCCCAACGACCCGCTCGTGCGGGAGCGCGAGGCCCAGGACCGTCGGTCGTGGTGGCGTCACTCGCTGCCCGACGCGGTGCTCGAGGTGAAGCAGGCGGCGGGACGGCTCGTGCGCTCGTCGACGGACGCCGGCATCCTTGTGCTGGGAGACAATCGCCTGCTCACAAAGCGCTATGGCAAGCAGTTCCTCAACTCGCTGCCCAGCAGGAACGTGACGACGCTCCAGGCGCAGCACCTCACGCCCTATATCGAGATGTGGCGTCGCTCGCATTCGCGCTGAAGCCTGCCGGCTGGGGGCCACGTGTCGCTTCTTCGCGCGTGGCTCCCAGCTGGCTCTCCTCGGTGCCGGAACCTTACGCATGTGGCCTCTTTCTGCGCCGGCGCGCGCCCTTCTCCGGCCGGCGCGGACAAGTGCGTATACTTTTTCATTACCATGGCCTCTAGCGGCCACAACGCGCATTAAACGAAACCGCCCCTCGGAGGATGACGCCGATGTCCATGAGCGACCGGTACCTCGCGTACCTCAACCAGCACGTCGAGATTGCCCCGGCGAACAGTGAGGAGGAGGTGCAGGCGGCCCACCTGCTGGAGCAGCTGCTCCAGAGCGGCGACCTGGAGACCTCCCAGCAGGACTTCGAGTGCCCCAACGACACGTCGCTCGTGGCGGGCATCCTCATGGTGGTCATGTTCCTCGGCGTGGTCGTGGCCGGCATCGGCGGCATCGCCTGCGCGGTTATCGGTTTCATCCTGGCCGTCGTGTGCTTCGCGCTCCTCGCCCTTCGTTACACCGGTCGCGACATCATCGCGTCGCTCCTTCCGCCCGCGCGGAGCCAGAACGTCATCGCCGTGCACCGCGGCTGCGGCCCCCATGCCGGCAAGGGCGTGCGTCCGATCGTCGTGATGGCGCACTACGACACCGGTCACGAGGACCTGCTCGCCAACCCATCGGTGGCGCGCTTCCAGGGGCCCATCTACACTGCCGCGCCAATCGGTGCGGCCGTCGCGGCCGTGTGCTCGCTGCTCGAGCTGTTCGTCGGGATGCCCGAGCCGTTCCTCCGCATCGTTTGGGTGGTGGGCATCGTGTGCTCACTGCCGATGCTCGTGGTCGGCGTCACCAACATCGCCTCGCGCTTCATGCCCCTCTCCGGTGCCGCGAACGACAACAACGCCTCGCTTGCTGCGATGCTCGGTGTTGCCGAGGACGTCGCGAGCTCCGATCCCGAGACCCAGGCGGCGCGCATGGCCGCCCTGCAGGTGGCCGAGGAGGAGCAGGCACTGGCCGACGAGGAGTTGGAAGAGCTGGGCATCGTCGAGACTCCGACCGTCGTCGATTCCACGGGCACCGTTGTGACCGAGCGGGTCGTCCCACAGCAGGTGGAGGGCGTCCGTCACGGCAAGGCGGTGCTCGAGGCCCTCGGCATGCTCCCGGAGACCTGCGAGATCGAGTACATCGAGCCCGAGCCCGTCGTGGTGGCCGAGGAGCCGGCTGTTGTGGCTGAGCCTGAGCCGGAACCAGAACCCGAGCCCGAGCCGTCCGTCGTGATTCCCGACTTCCTGACGTCGCCGCGTCGCACCACCGCGTCCGGCGCCCGTATCGTGTCGGTCTCCGAAGAGCAGGAGCCGTCGTCCGTTGGCGTGCCCACTCCGCGATCTGCTCGCAAGAAGGAGCACCCGCTGAGCGATCAGTTCCAGAGCACCGGCCGCGTGCTCCAGCGGGAGGCCGCGACGCGCCAGGACGCGAAGGCCACCGACGAGTCACCTGCCGCTCCGGCCCAGAACTCCCTCGACGCAGAAGCGGAGAAGATGTGGCAGGCCGTGAGCGTCGCCGCGAGGGCTGAGGACGTCTCCGAGCAGGACACCGCCGCGATGGCCACCGTGGGGGACTCCGACTCCACCGTCGAGATGCCGATGCAGGCGGCCGGAGAGGACGTCGCACCCGGTTGGGGCGAGAGCACCTTCACGCCTCAGGCCATGCGTCCCCAGGCGCGCGGCAACCGGGTGTCGCTCTTCGACCTTCCCGACCCGTCCTCTGTGGACGAGGACCCCTTGGGCCCTGTCTCGCGCCCGCAGCAGGTGCCCCAGCCACGCCCGCGTCCGGCCGTGATCGAGGCCGAGACGTTCACCGAGGACGAGGTTGTGGCCCCCGACCCCGCCGTGACCCACCACGACCCCGACGCCGGCAGGGCCGGCAAGAAGAGCCTCCGCGAGCGTCTGCACCTTGGGCGCCACAAGCAGGAGGAGGAGGAGTCGATGAGCGAGTGGCTCGGCGTCGACAAGGACTTCGACGCCAAGTCCGGGGGTGAGTCCATCGGCAGCTGGGACCACTTCGACGACGACAGCTGGAAGGGCGGCGCGGCCAAGGCACCGGATGCCGACGTCTCCGATGAGGAGCTCGAGGACGCCATCCTCGACATGGACTACGTGAACCTTGTGGCCCATGACATCTGGTTCGTCGCCACGGGCGCGAGCGAGCTGGACCACGCTGGTGCGAAGGCCTTCCTCGACGCTCACCGCAAGGACCTGCGCGGGGCGTTCCTCGTGAACCTGAGCTGCATCGGCGCCGGCGACCTGACGCTCCTCACCGAGGAGGGATTCGGCACCAAGCGTCACGTGGACCGCCGCTTGCTCCGCATGTTCGACAGGATCGCGCGCGACCTGCACATCCAGCTGGCCGAGGAGCCTCGCGGCTGGGCGGACACCGATGCGACGCCGGCCATGCGCCAGTCCATTCGCTCCGCGACCCTGATGGGCTGCGATTTCGGCACCGTCCCCGCGCTCTCGCACACCGCCCAGAACGTGCCCGAGAACGTGGAGCCGGAGAAGCTCGTGGAGGTCAACCGCCTCGTGAGCGAGCTGATCCGCCGGAGCTAGCACCGGCATGAAGAGGGCCGGGCGCGCTTCCTCAGGTGGAAACGCGCCCGGCCCGTGCACTCACGAGTGCCGCATCCAGCGGAAGCCTTACTGGTAGGTCTTCTCGAGCCACTCGATAATGGGCGTGTCACCCACGAGGCACGTGCCGTCGCCCAGCTGCAGGCAGGGCACGGAGTCCTGGCCGGAGACCTGCTCCAGCTCGGTGGCCGCCTCGTCGGACGCGCTCACGTCCACATAGTTGAACTTGTCGGTGATGCCGTGCCCCTCGATCCAGGTGATGACCTTGTGGCAATGGGGACAGGTGGGCAGATAGAACAGCGTCATAATCTCTCCCTTGGTTTGGGATGGCTATCGGGCGATGTCGTCGAACGGCTCGTGGCGGAGCTTGTCGAGGAACGCGATGATGTCGTTGCTCTCGTACATCGGCTGGCCGTCCACGAACAGGCAGGGCACCTGCTTCTTGCCGCCTTCGGCGACGAGGCGCTTCACGGCCTCGCTGTCGGAGGAGATGTCGTAGAGCGTCACGTTGTCGACGCCCTCGTTCTTCATCCAGGTGAGGACCTTCACGCAATAGGGGCAGGTGGGCCGGTAGAACAGCTCGAGCTGCGGGACCTTTTTCTCGGCCATGGCTCTCCAATCGATAGGCGCGAAAACCACGTACTGGTCGTTCTGTCCCCGAAAACCATCCCTCCCAACGACGGAGGCCCGGAGCGGCCCAATCGTCACCGAGGGTCCTTCTGCTATACTGGGCTCTCGCGTTGCGGGTGTCGCCAAGTGGTAAGGCTCCAGCTTCCCAAGCTGGCATCCGCGGGTTCGAGTCCCGTCACCCGCTCCAGCGCAAATACCGAGGTAGTGGCCGTAAATGGTCGCTACCTTTTTAATTGGCTCGATTGTGCGTCGCTGTGCCGGGCCACAGGTGTGCACGATGCTCTGTGTGCCCCGCTTAGAGGTTTGTTGCTCGGGGCCTCCTGCGTTTCTGTCGGCGTAAACTCGTGCGCGCGAAGGGAAAAGAGGAGAAGAATCGCCTCACAGATCCGCGATTTCGCGCGTTTGTTCTTCGGATGCCGTCGTGTTCGCAAAAGGAGTGTCGATGGCTCGCAAAGAGAGAATCAACCGCCCACTGGCTGAGGCCGTGCGTGCGATGCTCGTCCTCAATCGCGACGAGGAGGGCGCGTACCACCTGCCCCCCGCCGTTACGTCCGATGCCCTCATCAAACTCGCCCAAGAGGCCCTGGGTGACGAGCTGTCCTTCTATCCCGAGGCGGACCAGCTGGTGTGGAACGTCGCGCGACACCAGGGTTACGTGATTCCCGCGTGCCCCGTGGCCTCGCGCGGCGACGCCAAGGAGTTCCTCAGCGAGTACGGCGTCAAGAACGCAGAGGACTGGTATCGCCAGCGCGGCTTCGACGAACGCACGCTGCGGAGTTTCTACGCCACGTCCGCGCTGATGGCGCGCAACACCTCCTTCTGGCGTAAGGTCGTTCCTGTCCCCAAGTTGTCGGCGGCCAAGGCGGACTCTTTTGCGCCCTGCCTGGTCGAGGCTTTGGACTTTTGCTTGGGCTACGAGACCGCCGAGGACGACGGGACACTCTTCCGCTGCTAGGGTCGAGAGCGGCGACCTATGGCGCAGCGGTTCCAACTCAAACGACGAGTCGCCCGGCGGCATGGCCGTTGGGCGCTGGTGTGTGGAGGAGTGATGCCCTATGGCCAAGCCCATGGACTTCGACGAGCTGGGCGTGGTGATGACCGGCCTCAGACCGCGCCAACGCAAATACGCTGAGCTGCTGCTCCGTGAGGGCGTGAACGTTCAGCCCGGCCAAGAGGTGGCCGTCACCGCGCCGGCTGCGGCGCTGCCCTTTGTGCGCATGGTGGTCGAGGAGGCCTACAAGGCCGGTGCCGGTCACGTGACGGTGATGTGGAAGGACGACGAGCTCTCCCGCTTGGAGTACGAGAACGTCGAGACCTCGTGGTTCGAGAAGGTCCCGGAGTGGCGCCGGGTGCAGCTCAACGGCCTTGCCGAGAAGGGCGCCTGCTTCCTGTGGCTCGATGGCGACGACCCGGACGGCCTCAAGGGAATCGACCCGGTGAAGATCGCCACCGGGAGCCGGGCCGTCAACACCCAGTGCGACATCTGGCGGAGCGGCCTCGACTTCGGCCGCAACGCCTGGTCCATCGGTGGGGTGCCGACGCAGGCCTGGGCGACCAAGGTGTTCCCCGACAAGGAGCCGGGCGACGCGCTCCTCGCCCTGTGGGACGCCGTGCTCGAGGTGGCCCGCGTGACGAGCGACCCCCAGAGCGAGTGGGAGACCCACAACGCGATGCTCGAGAAGAGCAAACGGCGCCTGAACGCTGCGCACTTCTCGGCATTGCGGTATCAGGCGAGCAACGGCACGGACCTCACGGTGGGCCTCACGTCCAAGCACATCTGGGAGGGCGGCGCGGCCACCACGGTGGGCGGCGTGCGCTTCTTCCCCAACATCCCCACCGAGGAGATCTTCACCACCCCGGACCGCAGCAAGACCGAGGGCATCGTGCACTCCGCGCTGCCGCTTGTCCACGCCGGCAAGGTGGTGCGCGACTTCTGGTTCCGCTTTGAGGGCGGTCGCGTGGTGGAGTTCGACGCGGCGGAGGGGCGCGACGTGCTGGCGTCGATCATCAAGGCCGACGACGGAGCTGCCTACCTCGGCGAATGCGCCCTCATCTCCAAGAACACGCCCATCCGCGAGAGCGGGCTGCTCTTCTACAGCACGCTCTACGATGAGAACGCCAGCTGCCACCTGGCACTCGGCATGGGATTCCCCGAGTGCTTCGAGGGCGGGTTTGACCTGTCGCCCGACGAGCTGCTCACCCATGGCGTGAACCAGAGCTCGCAGCACGTGGACTTCATGATCGGCACGGACGACCTCGACATCACGGGCATCAAGCCCGACGGCAAGGAGGTGCCGGTGTTCACCCACGGCCAGTGGGCGTGGGAGTAGGCGCGCGGGTGCGTTAAGATGGTGCGCGGGCCCTTAGCTCAGCTGGCAGAGCAGGGGACTTTTAATCCCAAGGTCGTGGGTTCGAACCCCACAGGGCCCACCAGTGTGAAATGGCAGGTGGTTGCTGGTAAACGGCAACCACCTGCTTTTGTGTTTGGTGGTGCTTCTCGTTTTGCTTTGCATGTGCGGGGCGGTTAGCTTTGCATTTACAACACAGAGAGCCACGGGCGCTCGGGGCGCCCATGAACCCGCAGTTAGATTGATGGTTTGACGATTGAATAGCGATGGGTTTGCGAACACAACGCAAACTCAAGCCTCCGCCGTCGCGACTGATGACGGCACTTTTTTGTATTATAATATAGTACGACGAAAGGAAGAGGAGCCGTGCGAGTCGAGGTCCAGGATCGAGTGCAACAGCGCCACCCGGAAGTATCTAAGGCCGATGTCGTATGCGCCTGGAACAACGCGCGGGCGATGCGCACACGGGATTACGGGCCTCCCGATCTTGTGTGCGCGGCCGGCCCAGATACACACGGGCGGATGATAGAGATGATCGGCGTGGTGACGCTGGACGGGTTGGTGTCTGTGTTCCACGCGATGAGGCTGACGGAGAAGATGGCCCGCGAGCTAGATTTGATGTGAGAGGAGACCAGCTATGGGAAGTCAACCCCCGTGAGGATGGGCGCTCTTCCGGTTTTTGATTGCAACCCCCGATGAGCATTTGCACCTTGAGAGCCGAATACCGGATCATGCGGGCCGCGCGCCCACCCTCGAGCCGTCGTAGGGCTCCTGGTTCCTGAGCACGGCGTACACGACCGCTGCGGCCTTGCGCGCCGTGGCCACGAGCGCCTCCCGGTGCCTCTTGCCCTCGGACCTCTTCTTGTCGTAGAAGTCCCGGAAGGGGCCGGGGACGCGCAGGCTGGACATGGCCACGAGGTAGAGGGCGCGCCTCAGGTAGGGGGAGCCCTGCTTGGTTATGTGGGCGTCCGAGCCCTCGAACCTGCCGGACTGGGACACCGACGGGTTGAGCCCCGCGTAGCTGACGAGGGCCTTGGCGTTGCGGAACCGCGAGACGTCGCCCACCTCCGCCACGATCTGGGCGCCGGTGAGGACCCCCACGCCCGGGACGGTCAGCACCAGCGGCTCGATCTCCCGGAGCAGCGCCCCTATGCGCCCCTCGAGCTCGTCGCACTGGCCGCTGATGAAGTCCAGCTGGGCAACGAGCATGGAGACCTCCAGCGAGAAGGAGCCGAGCGCGAGCTTGACGCCGCAGGTGCCCTTGGCCGCCTCCCTGACCTGTCGGGCTCTCTCCTCGCCCAGCCGGCCGTGGCTGGCCCGGCGCAGCTCGGCGGCCAGGGTGGACTCCCGGGCGCGCGCCAGCGCGTCGGGGGTGCCCCAGCGCCTGAGCAGC
This sequence comes from Kribbibacterium absianum, assembly GCF_030067705.1. Taxonomy (GTDB): domain Bacteria; phylum Actinomycetota; class Coriobacteriia; order Coriobacteriales; family Atopobiaceae; genus Kribbibacterium; species Kribbibacterium absianum. Next base: position 180,051 of record NZ_JASJEX010000002.1, on the reverse strand, counting down.
GCCAGCGACGACTCGCCGAACGGGTCGCTGAACAGCGCCGCGTACTCGGGGAACACCTGGTCGAGGACGCACAGCAGCTGCCGCTTCAGGTCGCTCGCGCTCTCGCACATCGACTGGCGCAGCCGCACCAGCTGCCTGAGGGACAGCAGGTCGTCGTCCGCGAGCCGGCTGGGCTCGAAGGCGCCGATGCGCACGGTCTCGGCCACCAGCTCGCAGTCCACGGCGTCCGTCTTCACCTTGCCGAGGTTCCTGAGCCTGCGCACGGCGTTGGTCTGCATGGGGTCGATCGCGGCCGCCTCGTAGCCGGCCTCCCGGAGGGCGCGGAAGCAGGCCGGCCAGCAGTGCCCCGTGGCCTCCATGCCGACCTGCACCGATGCGGGGTCGCCCCCGAGCCCCTCGATGTGGGCCACGAGCTCCCCGAACCCCTCCCGGGAGTTCCGGAAGGGCGTCGGCCTCGCGGCGCGGCGCCCGTCGTCGCCCACGGCCCCGACCCAGTGGTCGTGCTTGGCTATGTCGATACCGACGTGCAGCATGGTGCCACCTCCTTGCAGACGGCAGGCACCCTGCCGGACCACCCGGGCCCACAACCTCCTACAAGAGAACCGGGGTGCGCCTCCGGCGCCCCCATCCAGCTAATCCGTGGACGGCCCCGAATGGGGCAGGCCGCCACTCTCCTTCTGCGGGGTCTCCTCGCCCCATCGGAAATGTCGGCGTGCCTGCCTCGCCAGTACTGCGTGCAGCCTGAATGACCCGGTATTCGGCACCCAAGTGCAACAACTAGAAGTTAGGAGCGGCAATGGCAGACATCATCACCAAGTCGGGTGCAGTGATCACCGACGAGGAGCTGGACCGAATGGCGGATGCCGCTGCCCGCGGCGATTATCCCGGCGAACCCGGTCGTTGGATTGTGCGCCCGCAGGGGCGCCCAGCCCTGTGCGACGAGGAGCTTGTGACGGTCACCTTCAAGGTGCCTGTCTCCATGGCACGGAAGATGGACGCCAAGGCTGGCCGTGGAAAGCGCAGCGAGTATCTGCGCTCTCTGGTGGAGCGCGACATCGCCTGACACCCTCTTGTGGCATACCGCGTGATGGTCGACCGCCCTTCTCTGTGTATCGGCGCTCTGGGGTTGAGTTTGCTTTGCAAATGAAGAGCAACGCGTTGCGGGCGCTCGGGGCGACCGCGGATTCGCTGGACCCTACGAGAAGAGCTTATCCACCGCGTACTGTGCCTCCTCGGGGGTGAACTGGTCACCGGTTTCGGAGGTCAGTCGGTCATAGAGCTCCTGCTTGGAATACGAACCGTAGGTGAGAATCGTCCCTCCTGCCCGGTATGCCTGCTCTTTCCAGTCCACGTTGAGATGGTCAACGGCGTATTGAGCGACGTCCTCCGGCAGACCCTCGCCATGCTCCGAGGTGAGCTGGTGGAGCAGCCGCTTCTTTGAGTAGCCCTTGACCCTCAGGTAGCCCTCGGCCAACTCCAGCGCCTGCTCTTGCTCTGGGGTGGCAGGGGCTGTTGGTTCCTGAGCCGAGCCCTCACTCTCGGTCTCACCGGCAGGTTTGAAGCTGGGCTTCTGGCCATCCTTTAGAGCGATGCTGCTCATCACCTTGAGCATCTCGTCCTTGTGGGCCTCGTACTCGTCGCCGGCGCAACCGATATGGACCACGTCGGCCCGGTCGCCAGACATAAGCACCGCAACGAAACCCCTGCTCTGCTTGTCGTCGGTCGCCTGGGTCTCACAAAGGAACGTCTCCGCTCCGGAAGGGAGCACCTCGGACGTCACCACGTCCCCAACGGAAGGGTCGAGGTACCTGAGGCTCTCCAGGCACTCGTCAGCGTTAGAAAACATGCTGAGGGGTCTGATCTTCGCGTTGTACATCAGATAGCCGTCAAACGTGTCTGGCGTGACGAGGACCGCAGAGACGTCGTAGGTCTCGTCCACGGTCCACGACGCGGGAACCTGCAGCGTGACTGCGTCCCCCTCGAGTTGCTGGAGCTGGGTCTCCTCCGCCTTGGGTGCCTGCGCGGTGGGGTTTGGCGTTCCCGCGCTCGGTATCGCCGAGCAGCCAACCATTCCGACGGACAGGGTCGTGGCAACGAGGAGCGTGAGCGCGCGCTTCATGAGGTCTCCCGGGGACAGTCCGGTGCAGGTCCTGCATGATGCTATCAGAAACAGTTTCTAAGATTAATTTTAGGTATCTGTTTCTCAGGGAGGGAGCCGGGGCGCGGGTGCCTTCCCGTCTAGCTTGCAAATGCAAAGCAAAACATTGCGGGCGCTCGGGGCGCCCGCAAAACCGCTGGTAAAGCGATGATTGCTTCCTTGAATCACGGTGAGTTTGCAAGCACCAAGCAAACTCACCGTGCCGGCCTGCGCCCGCCCCTAGAACTCCAACGCCTCCACCCGCTCGAACAGCTCGTCGATGCGGCCGAGGAACGCCCACGGGTCGAAGACCTTGTCGAGCGTTTCGGCGTCGAGCGGGCACGCCGGGTCCGCCTCCAGCTTCTCGCGCAGGGTGGGGCCGGGCACCGCGGCGTGCACGTCGTCCCACACCTCCATCGAGTTCCGCTGCACGACGGCGTAGGCGTCCTCGCGGCTCATGCCGGTGTCCACGAGCGCGAGCAGCGCCTTGGAGCTGTACACGAGCCCGCGCGTCTTGTTGAGGTTGGCGAGCATGCGGGCCGGATAGAGGATCAGACCGCCCACGATGCGGATGAGGCACTGCAGCATGTGGTCGAGGGCGATGAACGAGTCCGCCATGGCCACGCGCTCCGCGCTCGAGTGGCTGATGTCCCGCTCGTGCCAGAGCGCCATGTTGTCGAACTCCACCTGGGCGTTGGCCTTCACCACGCGCGCGAGGCCGCAGACTTTCTCGGCGGTGATGGGGTTGCGCTTGTGCGGCATCGCGGAGCTGCCCTTTTGCCCGGCACGGAAGGGCTCCTCGGCCTCAAGGGTGTCCGTGCGCTGCAGGTTGCGGATCTCGGTGGCGATGCGCTCGCAGGTGCCGGCGACCACTGCGAGCGTCGCGGCCAATGCCGCGTGATGGTCGCGGCTGATGACCTGCGTGGACAGGGGATCCGGGACAAGGCCGAGCTTCTCGCACACGTAGGCCTCGACGCCGGAGTCGATGGAGCTGTAGGAGCCCACCGCGCCCGAGATCGCGCCCACGGCCACGCCGTTGCGGGCCTCCTGCAGGCGCTCGAGGTCGCGCTCCAGCTCCCAGGCCCAGCTGGCGAACTTCATGCCAAAGGTCATGGGCTCGGCATGAATGCCGTGCGTGCGGCCCACGCACAGGGTGGCGCGCTCCTGGAGGGCGCGGTCCTTGCAGATCCGGCCCAGTTGCCGGACGTCCTCGATGATGATGTCCGTGGCCTGGACCAGCTGCAGGCAGAGGGCGGTGTCGCCGAGGTCGGAGCTCGTCATGCCGTAGTGGACGTGACGGCTCGGCTTCGGGCTGCCTTCCGGGACGTCCGCGTCGATGTGCTTGCCGAGGTCCGTGAGGAACGCGATCACGTCGTGGTTGGTGACGGCCTCGATGGCGTCCACCTCGGCGGCGTCGAAGGCCGCGTGCTCGCGGATGTAGGCGGCCTCCTCGGGCGTGATGTCGCCGATCCCCAGCTGCGCGCAGGCCTCGCACGCGAGCACCTCCACCTCTTGCCAGATGGCGTACTTGTTCTCGAGCGAGAAGATGTGGCCCATCTCCGGGCGCGTGTAGCGGTCGATCACAGGGCTCCCCTTAGTCGCGGTCGTGTCGGTTCCCTTTCAACGATTCTACCGAGAGCTGTGGCCGCTCCGAAACCGCACGGGAAACTCCAGGGGACAGCTAGGATGGTTCAGGAATCAGCTTGGAGAGAGGAAGGTGTCGTGGCCAAGAGCCCGGAGGAGCGCCTGACGGTCGCCGATGTCCCGCCATTGCGCCGCCGCCCCATCATGACTGCGGGCGTGGGGCTCATCGCCGTTGCCATTCTGTCGGTCATCGTGCTCATCCCCTCCGCCGTGCACGCTCGCTGGGACCTTGCCACGGTCGGCGCGTGGCCCCTGGCGGCGCTCATGGTGCTGTCGTTCTGCGTGCCCTGTGTGACGGCGATCGTGGTCGTCGTGATGGCCAACTTCGAAGTGCCGCGTCCGGTGCGCTACGCGCTCGCGCTGATCTCCTTGGTGGGGGCATCGGTGCCGTTCTGCATCATGTTCATGGCCTGCGTCTCCGAGACGGACAGTCAGGGCGCCCAGGTGGCCTATTCGGTGCTCAAGAACGGCGTCGGTTGGTTCTGCGGCGGTCTCGTGGTGCTTGGCGCGTGCCTCGGCCTCAGCCTGCCCGTCGCGGACACGCCCCATCCCGAGAAGCCACTCTGGGAGCGCCCGCGCCGTGCCCGCGACATTGCGACCGTCGGCGCCCTCGGTTGGGCCGGGTCCGTCTATCAGCTGGTCTACCTGCTCGCGCCGTACGTGGTGGGCCCCTACGCCCACGGCGCGCTCACCTATTTCATCTCGCAGTCCGTTGCGGCGCCCATGGCGGCCTTCTTTGTCACCGCTTTCGTTGCCGCGATCGGCTGGACCCAGGCGAGCTTCCCGGAGCACCAGTGGTCCCATCGGATTCTGGTCTGGGTGCCGCTCGGCCTGTTCCTGCTCACGATTGCCAACGCCTTCCTGGACACCCTCACGCTGCACGGCTCCTACAGCCTGTCCTACGCGACCTACCGGATCTCGGGCGTCTGGGTGCTCGAGATGTGCCTGCTCGGGATCCTCTATGGCATCGGGTTGAGCGGCATCCGCGATTAGCTGTCGACACCCGGATGCGGGGGCGCCCAACGGAGGCTGAACGCTTTCGGTGGGCCTGCCGCGTTTCCCGTGGCGCAGTGTGGGGCATCTACCAGCAGAAAAACAAAGGACTTTCGCTCGTCAGAGCGCGACCGATTGCGAGGACGCCGTGGACAAGACGCAGGTGCAGGCTTATGTCGACGAGGTGTGGCCCTACGTGGTGCACGACATCGCGTCGTTGGTGGCCATCGACTCCGTCGAGGACCCGTCCACGGCGGCGCCTGGCAAGCCCTGGGGCGACGGCCCTGCGGAGGCGCTTAAAGAGGCCATGAGGATCGCCCGGCGCCTGGGTTTCGAGACGCACAACCTGGACGGTGCCATCGGGTACGCCGAGCTGCCGGGTGAGAAGGCGGACGAGCCCCTCGCGACCATCGCCCATGTGGATGTGGTGCCGGGCGGCGACGGCTGGGACACCGACCCCTTTGACCTGCAGCAACGTGACGGCTACCTGGTGGGGCGCGGGGTGCTCGACGACAAGGGCCCCTGGGTGCTGTCGCTCTATGCCGCTGAGTTCTTCCGGCGCCAGGGCGCGCCGCTCCGGCACCCGATCCACGTGATCGCCGGCGCCAACGAGGAGACCGGCATGGGCGACGTCGAGACCTACCTGACGCAGGTGGGCGAGCCGTGGTTCCTCTTCACGCCGGACGCGGACTTCCCGGTGGGCCACGGTGAGAAGGGCACCTTCACGAGCGTGTTCTCCACGAGCGACATCGCCGGCGCGCCGCTTCTGGCGCTGACGGGCGGCACGGTGCGCAACGCGGTGCCGAGAAAGGCAGAGGCGCTGCTATCCGTTGCGCCGGAGAGCCTGGCAGGGCTCGAGATTCCGGACTGCATCGAGGTGCTCCCCGGGGACGAGCCGGGCACCACGCGCGTCGTGGCCACGGGCATCGGCGGGCACGCGGCTATGCCGGAGGGCACCGTGAACGCGATTGGGCTGCTCGCGGACTTCCTGTGGGAGAACCACCTGTACGGGCCGCACCAGGAGCGCTTCCTGGCCTTTGAGCGGCTGCTGTGCTCGGACACCACCGGCGAGCACCTGGACATCGCCTGCGAGGACGAGCGCCTGGGCGCCCTGACGACCTGCGCGGGCGTCGTGCGCACGGAGGACGGCCGGTTCACGCAGACCGTCGACATCCGCTATCCCGAGGAGACCACCGCCGAGCACCTGCACGCGAAGCTCTTCCGGGCGGCGGAGCTCCACGGGTGCACGATGGCGAGGCCGGAGGTGCAGGAGCCGTACTACCAGGACGCGGACAGCCCCTTTGTGGAGGCGCTGCTCGGCGCATACGGGGACGCGACCGGCGAGGCGGCCGAGCCGTACACGATGGGCGGGGGCACCTACGCGCGGCACTTCGCGAACGGCCTGAGCTTTGGCCCGGAGCGCCCGGACCCGGACGCGCCGGCGTGGGTGGGCGCGATCCACGGCCCCAACGAGGCCGTCTCCGAGGAGCGCATGAAAGAAGCGCTGGCCATCTACATCGACGCGATCGCGAGGCTGCAGCAGCTGTAGTCGTCAGGCGAACCATGGGTCAGCACCCGTCGGGTGCTGACCAATTTCTCAATTGATGGTATGTGACGGACCGCTGAATACTTGTTCGGCCATAAACGGGGTACAAGGCAGCGCCGTATACTGGCTGGCATGATTACGAGCACGTTCAAGCCCCGCGGCGTCTGCGCGCGGGAGATCTCCATAGCCCTGTCCGACGACGGTCGCACGGTCGAGTCCGTCTCGTTCGTTGGTGGCTGTAACGGCAACCTGAAGGCCATCGGCAAGCTGGTTGCTGGCCGGCCGGTGGACGAGGTCGTGAGCCTGCTACAGGGCAACACCTGCGGCCCGCGCCCCACCTCCTGCGCCGACCAGATGACCCGTGCGCTCATCGAGGCCCAGGAACGCGTCGGAGCCGCGGAGTGACCATGAACCGTTCCTCATCGCGTTCGCGCCGCCCGGGCTCTGCTCGGCGTGCCACCCCGCGCGCCTCGGCCACGCCGCGCACCACCGCAACCAAGAAGCCCGCAACGCCCGCGCCGGCCCACGCTGGATCCGGCCGGCCGCTCAAGGCGCGCCCCACCACGCCCGCCCGTAACGGCGCGGGGCGCTATGCGACGCCGACTATCCCGCGCCAGCCGAAGCCCAAGCCCTTCGCGAACGTGGACCGCCGCACGCTCTTCAAGGGCGTGGGGGCGGCCGGCGCCATCGGCGTCACGGCGAGCGCGCTGAGCTCGCTCCAGGGCTGCTCCTCCAGCGAGGAGGAGTCCGACGCCACGCCCACGGTGGTCGATGACAACCAGGCCACGAGCGTCACGGACTCCTACACCTACAACGAGCAGATGGCCGGCCTCACCGAGGCGGGCACCTGGACGCTCCCGTTGGGCACCGTGCTGTTCCCCGGCGAGGGCACGTGGATTCCGGCCTTGGCGGCCGGCGAGTCGGCCAACCCGGTGGTGACCGGCGCGGCCTTCTCGGTGTCCGACGGCTCGCTCGCCACGGTGGTCAAGGAGCCCGTGACCACCGGCACCAACTACGTGATCTACCAGACCCGCTGCTCGGACTCCCTCTACGCCTGGGTGGAGCTCGACACGGTGGCCGGCGACTGGGCCCTTTACGCCGCGCCGTTCTCGGCAGGAGCGCTCACTGGGGGCGTCTCCACGCTGGCCACCGGCGACGCCGAGTGGGACATCCCACAGGTGGCCGTCTCGGGCGACGCGGTGGTGTGGCTCGGCATGCCCACGGCCACCGGCTCCCACAGCGCGGAGGACTCCCACTGCTACCTGTGGCGGAGCGGCCAGTCGAACGCCACGGCCGTGGTGACGTCGCACGGGCGGTTCGCGTGCGAGCCCACCATCTCCGACGGCGTCGTCACGCTCGTGCCCCGCGTCCGCAACGAGGAGGGCATGTACTACGGCATCAGCTCGTACCAGCTGAGCGACAACCTGGCCACCCGCACGGCACAGCTCGTGCTGCCCCAGAGTGTGAAGCCGTTCTCGGCGGTGTCGATGGGCGGCCGGCTTGTGTTCCAGATCGAGGCCAATTACAGCTCGGGCGGCCTGCTCGGCCAGATGGGCACCTACGTGCAGATGGACGACGACAACTTTGTCGCGCTGTCCCGCGAGCCCATCGCCGCTCCGGCGGGCACGAGCGACCTCTTCCTGGTGAAGACCCGCGCCTCGTACCTTTACTTCGACATCCCGGACGAGGAGTACAACACGCTGGTGGCTGCGAGCCGCGCGGTGGACTACGGAGAGTACCCGGCGCGCGTGGGCACCTGCTCCACGTTCGTGACCTTCGCCACCGTGAAGGACCCCGCGACCACCTATCCCGCCTCGGTGCAGGTGCGCGCCTACAAGCTCGGCTGAGGCCGCATCGAGGGGCGCCGATTCTCGTGTGCGCGTCCCGGTATCGGCAACAGGTTGCGTTACGGTTCCTTGGTCTGCAAGAACTGACGATGTGACGAGGGCCGACGGTACCAGGGCGCGCCCTCTGCGGGGTCGGTGGCCCGCCTTTGCAGGGGAACGGCAGAAACTGGGGTAGACTCTGGAAAACGGGACATCTGTCACTCGACGCTGCCTCGGGAGCACAACGACAGTGGGGAGGCCTTTATGGCTTCAGACGCAAAGCGAATTCTATTGGTGGAGGACGAGAAGGTCATCCGCGACGCCGTGCAGGCCTATCTCGAGCGCGAGGGCTACTGGGTCCGGAGCGTCGGCGACGGCCAGAGCGCCGTGGAGGAGTTCGAGAAGCACACGTTCGACCTCATCATCCTCGACCTCATGCTCCCCAAGCTGTCGGGCGAGCGCGTGTGCCGCGCCATCCGCGACACCTCGGACGTGCCCATCATCATGCTGACCGCCAAGGGCGAGGTGGAGGACCGCATCATCGGCCTCGAGCTGGGCGCCGACGACTACCTGATCAAGCCCTTCAGCCCGCGCGAGCTTGTCGCCCGCGTGCGCGCCCTGCTCCGTCGTGCCCGCGTGGAGGCCGAGCCGCAGATCGAGGTGCTCGACTTCGGCGACCTCGTCATCGACATCTCCGGCCACAAGGTCATGGTGGAGGGCAAGGAAGTGGACCTCACCGCCTCCGAGTTCAAGCTGCTCACGACCCTCGCGCGGTACCCCGGTCGCGTGTACACCCGCATGGAGCTGGTGGAGAAGGTGCTCGGCTACGACTTCGAGGGCTACGAGCGCACCATCGACAGCCACGTGAAGAACCTCCGCGCCAAGCTCGGCGACGACCCGCGCAACCCCAAGTGGCTCTACACGGTGCACGGCGTGGGCTACCGCTTCGAGGCTTCCGAGAAGCCGGCGGACGCCGACAAGTAGCGCCGTGACGAAGGCGCAGGGTTCCGCGTCCCCCCAGGGCGGGCACGCCAAGAACGACCAAACGACCCAGGGCCGATCACCATCCAGCGCCAACGGGATCGGCCCTGGGTTCGATGCCGGCCAGACGGCCTCGTGGCAGACGCCCCGCGCGAACACCGGCCCCGTGCCAAGCTTCGCGAGCCGTCTGACCCTTTCCTTTGTGCTCGTGGCCGTGATGACGGCGGCGCTGCTCGTCGCGGTGCTCGCCATCGTGTGGGAGAGCCAGTTCCAGTTCTACACGCGCACCAACATGCAGAACCTCGTGACCAACATCGCGAACTCCCTCTCGATCGCCTACGAGGAGAACGGCGGCTGGACCGAGCAGACCCTCGCTGCCGCTGCCGCCGCGTCGTCGCAGGTCACCGACGTGGGCATCCAGGTGCTGAACGCGGACTCCGTGATCGTGTACGACGACACCTGGGCCACCGGCACCGATGCCGCGCCCCTCGGCACGCCGTCCGTCTCGCTGGCGCCGGTGGACCCGGACTCCCTTGTGCGCGCCAACATCACCGACGACGGCGTCAAGGTGGGAGAGGTGCGCGTGTGGGCCTTCGGCTCCGACGCGCTGCTCACCAAGAGCGATGCGGCCTTCCGCCAGAACTCCTACGGCGCCATCGCCGGCGCGGCAGGGGCCGCCGTGGTGCTCGCGTGCGTGATGGGCGTGTTCGTCTCCAAGTCGCTCACACGGCCCATCAAGAAGATCACCACCACCGCCCGGGCCATCAACAACGGCGACCTCACCGCGCGCACGCACCTCACCGGCGACGACGAGCTGGGCCAGCTGGGCGAGACCTTCGACGACATGGCCACCACGCTCGAGGGCGACCTCAAGATGGAGCACCGGCTCACGAGCGACGTGGCCCACGAGCTCCGCACTCCCCTGATGGCCATGCTCGTGAACGTGGAGGCCATGCAGGACGGCGTGCTGCCGGCGGACGACGAGCACCTGGCGCTCGTGGCGAGCGAGGTGCGGCGCCTGTCGCGCCTGGTGGACGCGATGCTGCGCCTCTCGCGCATCGAGAACGGCACGACGCAGATGAACCCTCGGGCCACGTGCATGGCCGTGCTGGTGGGCGACATCGTCGAGGCCCAGGAGCAGCTCTTCGAGGACCAGGGGCTCGACCTCAAGCTGCTGGTCAAGGCGCCTGATTCCGAGCTGTACTGCAACGTGGATCAGGACACGATGAAGCAGGTGGTGGTGAACCTGCTGTCCAACGCCATGCGCTACACGCCGGAGGGCGGCCACGTGCTCGTCACGGTGGGCCGCGACGGCAAGGACGTGGCCGTCTCGGTGAAGGACACGGGCATCGGCATCGCCGAGGAGGACCTGCCGCGCGTGTTCTCGCGCTTCTGGCGCTCGGACGCGAGCCGCGAGCGCGTGAGCGGCGGCCTGGGCGTGGGTCTCGCGCTCGTGAAGGAGATCGTGAACAAGCACGGCGGCTTTGTGGGCGTGGAGTCCGAGCTGGGCAACGGCACCACGTTCACGGTGCACATCCCCGCGACCCGCGAGCCGCGCCACCACACCGGCCATGCTCAGGAACCTTCCTCTACAATCAAAAGCTGACTGAGACAGGCGCAGGAGGACGGAGCGGTGTCCGTGGGCGCAGTCGTGCCTGTCGAGCCCGCATGGGCGCTTCGTCCCCGGGTGTAGGTTCCGATTGGTGTTCACGAGGGGGATTCCATTGGCTATGGAGATGCGTCCGGACAGCTCGGGCAAGGTGCGCGACATCTACGACTGCGGCGACACGCTGCTGATGGTGGCAAGCGACCGCATCAGCGCCTTTGACTACGTGCTGCCCGACGAGGTCCCGTCCAAGGGCGAGGTGCTCACGCGCCTCTCGGCCTTTTGGTTTGACAAGTTCGCCGACATCGTGCCCAACCACCTGCTGAGCCTCGACCCGGCGGACTTCCCCGAGCAGTTCCAACCCTACGCGGACTACCTCAACGGCCGCGCGATGCTCGTCAAGAAGGCCCAGCCGTTGCCGGTGGAGTGCATCGTGCGCGGCCGCCTCACGGGCTCCGGCAAGAAGACCTACGACGAGGACCGCACCGTCTGCGGCATCAAGCTGCCCGACGGCCTGCTCGAGGCCTCCGAGCTGCCCGAGCCCATCTTCACGCCGTCCACCAAGGCGGCCATCGGCGACCACGACGAGAACATCACCTTTGAGCAGGTGGTCCAGATCGTGGGCGAGGACGTCGCCGAGCAGCTGCGCGACCTGTCCGTCCGGCTCTTCTCGGAGGGGGCGGCCTACGCGGCGGAGCGCGGCATCGTGATCGCGGACACCAAGTTCGAGTTCGGCCTGCTCGATGGCCAGGTGATCCTGATCGACGAGTGCCTGACCCCGGATTCGAGCCGCTTCTGGCCCGCTCGTGGATTGCAGCCCGGCCAGGTGCAACCCAGCTATGATAAGCAGTTCGTACGCGACTGGCTGAAGGCCAACTGGGACTTCACCGGCGAGCCGCCGCACCTGCCTCAGGAGGTGCTCGATGGCACCTCCGAGCGCTACCAGGAGGCCTACCAGATCCTGACCGGCGAGCCGTTCGTGCCCGCCGCCGAGCAATCCGAGTAACCCGCACCACCCGCTAAGGAGCTTCATGAGCATTCGCAACCCGCAGAACGACCGCAGCCGCAAGCAGCAGACCGAAGGGCTGCCCGGCATGACCCGCAAAGGGGCTTCCCGCGCGAAGCCCGTCCGCGAGGCCGGCGGCTCCGTCCGCGTGGTCAAGGCCAACGCGACCGGCGGCGGCAAGCCGGCAGCTCAGATGACCAAGGAGGAGAAGAAGGAGCTCAAGCGCCGTGAGCGCGACGCCCGCGACCGTCAGGTCGTCGTGAGCAACATCCTCCTCAAGCAGAGCCCCGAGTACCGCAAGTACCGCCGCTTCTGGTGGGTCCTCTTGGGCGCCGGTCTCGTGCTGACGGCCGTCGCGTGGCTCTGCATGTTCGTGTTCCCGGGCGCGTCGAGCGACGTCACCGAGCCGCTCGGGATGGCATCGGTGGTCGCGCTCGTGCTGGCCTACGTGTGCATCATCGGCGCGTTCATCTTCGACTGGGTCAAGGTGCGCCCCTATCGCAAGCGCGCCGACACCGAGGTGGCCGGCATGACGGACAAGCGCATGCAGCAGGTGATCGACAAGGACTACGAGGAAGAGGCCGCCGCCCGCGCCGCCAAGGAGGAGGCCAAGAAGGGCAAGCGCTCCTCCAAGTAGCCGCGCTCGGACGCGCTCGTTCGTGCTCCGGATGCTCTCGACCAGGCCGTCTGTCCCTCCGGGGGACGGGCGGCCTTTTGCGTCACACCGTGCCTCACGGCGTGGGTCGTGCGAGCGCCCACGCGATGCCTGCCGCGAGTCGGCCGGTGGGGTTGTCGAAGTGGCCACCGGGGTTGAGCACAAAGGTCGCGTCCACGCCCTCGTCGACGAGCCGTCGGGCCAGCGCTTCGGTGGCGCCCTGCGTCTCTCGTAGCAGGGGGTTTCGCGACCGGCTCTCCTTCTTGCCGAGCGACAGGTACGCGCGCCGCGGTTTGCGCACAAAGGGCAGCCGCTCGCAGATCGCAAGGAACCCCGGGAACCACAACGAGCCCGACGCCGAGACCACCGAGCAGAACGCGTCCGTGTGATAGGGCGCCCAGAGCGCAAAGAGACCGGCGAGCGAGTAGCCCGCAGCGATGCGATGGCTCGTGTCGGGGGAGGGTAGCTGTTCCTCGGCGGTTGGGATGAGCCTGTGCTCCATCCAGCCGAGAAACTCCGGGGCCCTCCCTGCGAACGGAGGCTGTCCTTTGAAGACGTTCTCGGCAGGCCAGGGCGACAGCTCGGCGTCCCAGTCGAGTCCCGAGACACACACGAGCGAGAACCCCGGCGCCCCGAGGCCGTGGCACGCAGCGGCAAGCGCCTCGGCGTTGTCGGACACCGAGGGCACGTACACCACCGGGGCATTGGCCACCGGAGCCGGGACAACGGTGACGGTGCGTCCGTCCAGCTGCATGGCGCTCCTCTCGGCCGACGGCGCGTTCCACAGCGAAACCGTACTCCTTCGGGGCCGTGGGCGTTCTGGCGGCGCGTGGAGGCGCCTCTCCCTGCCTACGTTCGAAGGATTGTGCGGGGAATCGGCGACCGGGCTTTGCGGGGAAACGGTTCTCCGCAAAGACCTGCAACCGGATGCGGGGAAACGTCGGGCGCTCATGAGGTTGTCTCGCGCCCACCTGCGGTTTTGTCGTTAGGACACGTTGCGGGGAAACGGTTCCCCACAAACTGTCGCGAGAACTTGCGGAGAAACGGTTCCCCACAACGGCGACTGGGCGTGCGAGTTGGCCGCCCTTGCTGCGCGACGGCCCTGGCCGTGTCCCGCGCGAGAGCGTGCACCACGTGTGCCCCCTGAGCCAAAAAAAGAAGGTCAGAGGGCGCGTGCATACCCTCTGACCTGCGAAAAGTCTGGTGCCCCCGGGCGGATTCGAACCGTCGACACCTGCTTTAGGAGAGCAGTGCTCTATCCCCTGAGCTACGGAGGCTGATAGTCCGCCATTCTACCATCAGGCCCGTCAGGAGTTGGCCCTGCCCTCCGTATTGGGGTCGCCCGAGTCGCCCGCATCGCCGCCGGAGCCGGTGTCACCGCCGCCGGAGGGGTTGCCCGAGCCACCTGTGCCGCCATTGCCGCCCGTGTTGCCCGAGCCACCTGTGCCGCCATTGCCGCCCGTGTTGCCCGAGCCGCCCTCGTTGCCCGAGCCGTTCGTGCTGGGGGTCGTGGGCGTGTTGTTCGTGTTCTCCTCCGGCTTGGGGCCCAGGCTCACGATCAGGTAGATCGTGGTGCCCTTGGCCTGGGAGCCGTTCGGGCTGTAGGAGATCACGGTGCCCTCGCTGTAGGAGTCGCTGTACTGCTGGTCGCTCACCGACACGCTGAAGCCGGCGTTCTGCAGGATCGTCGCGGCGCTGCTCTGCGAGTAGCCCTGCACGTCGGGCACGTCCACGGCCTCGGTGCCGGTGCTGATGTAGTAGGTGACGGTGTCGCCCTCCTTGGCAGTGGTGCCGGCGGCCGGGCTCTGCTCGCACACGTAGCCCTTGGCCACCGTGTCCGAGGGCTTGGTCTGGGCGTCGCCCTTGAGGCCCGCCTTCGCGAGCGCCTGCTGCGCCTCGGTGGAGGACTTGTTCACGAGGTCTGGCACCGTCACCTCCTCGGCGGGCTTCTCGCCCTTGGAGACCACGAGGTTGATCTTCGTGTCCTTGGACTGCAGGGTGCCGGCCTCCGGGTCCTGGCTGATCACCACGCCCTTGTCCACGGTGTCGCTGTACTGCTCGGAGACGTTGCCCACCTGGAAGTAGTTGGTGGCCTCGATGGCCGCGACGGCCTCGTCCTGGGGCTTGTTCGTGAAGTTGGGCACCATCTGGGAGCTTGGGGTGCCCGTCGCGACGAAGTACACGACGGCGGCGATGGCCGCGATGGCCGCGAGCACGCCGATGACGACGCCCACCTTGCGGCCGGAGCGCTTCTCCTCCTCGGGCTCGTCGTCCTGCGGCACCTGCGTCTGCACGCGCGTGGAGCCGCTGCGCGGGGTGACCGGCTTGATGGCCTGGGTGGCGCCGTTGGCGCCCGGCTTGATGCGGCTCGTCGCGGCCATCATCTGGGTGGTGCCGTTGCTCGCGATGTTCACCACGCGGCCGGCCAAAAAGTCCGTGAGCGCGCGGCGCAGCTCGTCGGCCGTCTGGAAGCGCGCGCCCGGGTCCTTGGCCATGCAGGTGAGGATGATGGCCTCAAGGGCCGGGTCCACGTCCGGGTTGATCTGGCTCGGGGGAACCGGCTGCTCGTTCACCTGCTTGAGGGCCACCGAGATGGCGTCGTCGCCGTCGAAGGGCACCTTCCCGGTGGCGGCCTCGTACATCACGATGCCGAGCGAGTAGATGTCGGAGGTGGGGCCGAGGGGCTTGCCCTGGGTCTGCTCGGGGGAGACGTAGTGCGCCGTGCCGAGCACCGAGTTGTCGGCCGTCAAATGGCTGTTCTTGGCGCGCGCGATGCCGAAGTCCATCACTTTGATGTTGCCGTCCGGCTGCACCATGATGTTCTGCGGCTTGATGTCGCGGTGGATGATGTCGTGCTTGTGCGCCACGGAGAGCGCCTGGCAGATCTGCGAGCCGATCTGCGCCACCTTGCGGGAGTCCAGCGCGCCGTGGGAGCGGATGCCGCTCTTGAGGTCGGTGCCGCGGAGGTACTCCATGATGATGTAGTAGGTGTCGCCCTCTTTGCCCCAGTCGAAGATGCTCACGATGTAGGGGCTCTGCAGCGCCGCGGCCGCCTGGGCCTCCTGCTTGAAGCGCGCCGCGAACGACGGGTCGGCCGCGTACTGCGGCAGCATGGTCTTGATGGCGACGGTACGGCCGAGGACCTCGTCGGTGCCGCGGTACACGGTGGCCATGCCGCCGATGCCGATCTTTCCTTGGATGCGGTAGCGCCCGCCCAGGACCTGCTCTGGCATCTGTCTCTCCTATCTACAGCGCGTCTGCGCGCGCGTCGGTCCGTCTGCTCTCTCCTGCGGCCGTTCCTGTGGCCGGACATGTCCCGGTGGTTCTCGGCGCCGGGTCGCCCCTTCCCCTCATCAGGCGCCCGCCTGCACTGCGAGCGCCTGGGCCAGCACCTGGCCGGCGATCCGCGTGGCGACGCCCGAGACGTTCTCGCCGTTGCCCTCGATGCACACGGCGATGGCGAGCGTCGGGCGGTCGTACGGCGCATAGCCGATGAAGAGCGAGTTGATGGAGGAGCCGGTCTCGGCGGTGCCGGTCTTGCCGGCCACCCGGACGCCCGCGACGTCCGAGGCGGTGCCGGTGCCGGAGGTGGTCACCTCGAGCATGGCCTCGCCCACCTGCTCGGCGGTGGACTTGTTGATGGCCTGGCCGAGGGAGCGGGGCGTGGTGGTCGAGACGATCACGCCCTCCGGCGACAGCGTGTGGTCCACCACGTAGGGATTCATCGCGACGCCGCCGTTGGCGATCGCCGAGGCGATCACGGCCAGCTGCATGATGGTGGCCTGCGGACCCGCGGGGCTCTCGTGCTCGCCCACCGGCTGCCCGCAGCCGGCCCAGGCCGTCTCCCACTCGGTCATCTCGGAGGGGTTGGGCATGAGCGAGGAGACGCACGAGAAGTCCTGGCCGAGCGTGGACCCAAAGCCGAAGGCCTTGGCGTACTTGACGAGGGTGTCGGCGCCCTCCTGGGCCGCCACTTGGCCGAAGACCGTGTTGGCCGAGACGGCGAAGGCCTCGCGCAGCGTGATGGTGCCGTACTCGTTGTCGTTGACGTTGGTCACGGACGCGTTGCCGATGGTCATCTCGGCCGGGGCCTCGTAGGTGGTGTCGAGCGTGGCCGTGCCGCTCTCGAGCGCCGCCGCCAGCGTCACCGTCTTGAACGTGGAGCCGGGCGCGTAGAGCGACTGCGTCGCGCGGTTCACGAGCGAGGCCGTGGTGTTCTCGCCGGAGATGATCGAGGGCAGCTGGTCGTAGCTGTAGGTGGGCGCGCTCGCCATCGCGAGCACGGCGCCCGTGGAGGGGTCGAGCAGCACGATGGCGCCGGTGCGCCCGGAGAGCGCGTTCTCGGCGGCCTGCTGCATCTGCGAGTTGACCGTGAGCACCACGGAGTCGCCCGGCTGCTCGACACCGGCGAGCGAGTTCAGGGCGCTCATCCAGCTGGTGTAGTCGGTATGGCCGGTGAGCGTGGTGTTCATCGTGGACTCCACGCCCGTGGCGCCGTACTGCGTGGACAGGTAGCCCACCAGATGGGACGCCAGGGTGCCGGCGGGATAGCTGCGCACGAAGGTGCCGTTGTCCTGCTTCAGGGACTCGGCGAGGGTCACGCCGTCGCTCGTGATGATCGCGCCGCGCTGCACTTTGCTCGACTTGTAGAGCGTGTGGTTGTTGCTCGGCATGGACTGGTAGTCGCTCGCCTTGATCACCTGGATGTAGGTGAGGTTGGCGATGAGCAGGGCGAACAGGACCGTGAAGAAGGTCACGAGCACGGTGAGGCGGTTGGAGAGCGCCACGCGGCCGAGGACGCCGGACTCGGCGGAGCCCATGCCGAAGGACACCTTGGCGTAGGGGCTCGTCTTGAGCGCCTGGCTCTGCTGGGAGCGGCCGTCGGCGGCGAGGGCCGGGGTCACCGTGCCGTTGGCCACGCCGGAGCCGCTCATGAGGACATGGTGGCCGGTGCCCTGGTCGCCGCAGCGCAGGAGCAGGCCGATGATGATGAAGCTCGAGAGGAGCGATGAGCCGCCCTGGCTCATGAAGGGCAGCGTGACGCCCGTGAGCGGCATGAACTTGGTGACGCCCGCCACGATGAGGAAGGCCTGGAAGCACAGCGACGTGGTGAGGCCCACGGCGGTGAAGGCCGCCATGTCGCTCTTGGCGCGGGCCGCGGTGGCGAAGCCGCGAACTGCGAGCAGCATGAACAGCAGGAGCACCGCGGAACCGCCGAGCAGGCCCATCTCCTCGCCGATGGCGCTGAAGATGAAGTCGGACTCCACCACCGGGATGAGCTTGGGCAGGCCGTTGCCGACGCCCGCGCCGAAGAGGCCGCCGTCGGCGAGCGAGTAGAGCGACTGCACGATCTGCAGGCCGCCGCCCTGGGCGTCCGCGAAGGGGTCCACCCAGATCTGCACGCGCACGCGCACATGGTTGAAGAGCTGGTAGCACAGGGCCCCGCCGGCGGCGAGCAGCGCGATCGCGATGACCACGTAGCTCACGCGCCCGGTGGTGACGTAGAGCATCACGACGAAGATCGTGAAGAAGAGGAGCGCCGAGCCCAGGTCGCGCTCGAACACGACGATGAGCAGCGACAGGCCCCACATCACGAAGACCGGCAGCAGCATCTTGAAGCGCGGCACCGTGACAGGGCCGAACTTGCGGGAGGAGACCGAGAGCAGCTCGCGGTTCTCGGCCAGGTAGCTGGCAAGGAAGAGCACCACGCAGATCTTTGCCAGCTCGCCCGGCTGGAACGTGAAGCCGCCCACCTTGACCCAGAGCTTGGAGCCCGAGATCTCGGTGCCGATGATCATCGGCAGCACGATGAGGGCGATGCCGACGGCGCCGATCGTGTACTTGTAGTCCGCCAGCCGGTCGAGGTTCCGCACAAAGAAGAGCGTCGCCACCATCGCCACCACGGAGATGAAGAGCCAGAGCACCTGGTTCACCGCCAACGTGGGCGCGAGGCGCGTCACAAAGGTGATGCCGATGCCGGAGAGCACGAAGACGATGGGCAGGATGGCCGGGTCCGCGCCGGGCGCGAGCAGCCGGACGCCCACATGGGCGGCCGCGAACGCGCCGATGAGCCCGAGGGGCACGGCGAGGGTCTCGGCGGACAGGGCCGCGCCGGAGTTCACCACGTACATCGCGTAGATGAGGAGCACCGGCACGGCGCCGGCGATGAGCAGCAAAAGCTCGGTGGTGCGGCGGTCGGCTCCGCGCTCGGTGGCCTGCTTGTAGGCGGCGGCAACAGGGCTCATGCGGCGTCACCTCCGGTCTCGGTGCCGCTCGGGGCGCCGGCGGGCTGATCGGCGGCGGACTCGGCGGCGTCCTTGACGGACTCGGCGGTCTCGGCGGCCTTGGCCTGGGCGTCCGCGATCTGGGTCCGGTAGGACTGGATGGTGCTCTCGGCGTCCCGCTGGCTCGGCATCTGAATGCCGTCGCGGAGCTGGTTCTGGATCGTCTCGGGCAGGAGGCTCACATCCACGTCGGTGGTCTGTTCCAAATGGCCGAGGCCCACGTCTGGGATGCCGGAGTAGAGCGCCACCTTGCCGTCGCTCACCGAGAGGTAGCAGCTGGTGTTCACGATGAGCGCGACGATGCCCGCCACGAGCGCGACCACGGCCACGAGCGCGAGCGCCCAGGCGGTCACGTTGCGGCGCAGCGTGCGCCTGCGGACGACCTCCTTGCCGTCGTCGAGGATGTCCACGACGATCACCGTCGCGTTGTCGTGGCCGCCGGCGACGAGGGCCGCCGAGACGAGCGCGTCGGCGCAGACCTGCGGGCTCGCCGACGTGACGCAGATGTCCTCCAGCTCGGCGTCGGGGATCATCGAGCTGATGCCGTCCGAGCAGAGGATCACGCGCTCGCCGGCCTCCACGTCCAGGGTGAAGTGGTCCGCGTACATGTCCGGGTCCGAGCCCAGGGCGCGGGTGATCACCGAGCGGGACGGGTGCACGCGGGCCTCGTCGGGGGTGATCTCGCCGGCGTCCACGAGCTCCTCCACAAAGGAGTGGTCGTGGGTCACGCGCACGAGCGTGCCCTTGTGCAGCAGGTAGAGGCGCGAGTCGCCCACGTGGGCCACGGCCATCTTGTCGTTCTCGATGAGACAGGCGGTGAGCGTGCAGCCCATGCCCTCGCGGCCGCGACCGGTCTCGGGCGCGACGATGATGTCGGTGTTCGCGGCCTCGATGGCGGCGCCCAGGGCGGCGGAGTCCGCAGTGGCCGGCGCCTGCTGTGCGAGGGTGTGGATCGCGATGGAGCTCGCGACCTCGCCGGCGGCGTGGCCCCCCATGCCGTCCGACACCGCGAAGAGGGGCGGACGGATCAGGTAGGAGTCCTCGTTGTGGCCGCGGATCAGGCCGACGTCGGAGCGCGACCCCCAGGACAGACGGCCGTTGGAGCCCTCGTCGGAGTCCGAGTCCGGCCGGCTGGCGAGGTCGAGCAGCGCGCGGTCCGGCGCGATGGCCTGCGTCACGTCCGTCCTGTCCGGCGTTTCGGCAGGAATCGGCCCCGTGTGCGCGTCGACGGCCGCCGGCTGTGGCGCGGGTTGTGGCGAGGCCTCAGACACCGGGGCGGCGCTTGGCTCGGCCGTCTCGGGCTGAAGCTGATCGTGCTGGTGGGTCATCGGCGGCTCACCCGGAGCACGGCGTCGCCCACCTGCACGTCGTCGCCGTCGCGCAGCGTGACCGGCTCGACCACGGCGTGGCCGTTCACGGTGGTGCCGTTGGTGGAGCCGAGGTCCTCGAGCACGAGCGCGGGGCCCTGGATCGTCAGCCGCGCGTGGTTGGCGGACACGTAGGGCTCGTTGATTTGAATGTCGCAGCTGGGGGAGCGGCCGATCACGACCGGCCCGAGCATGTCGACGTGCAGGCCGCGGAGGTTGCGCGGGCCCTTCTCCAGGTCCAGCGTCCAGATCGCGGTGTCCTTTCGCTGGCCTTTCACCAGGCCGATCCCGGTCCGCATCACGGCGAACAGGAACAGGTACAGGATCACGACCAGCAGGATGCGGCCGACGAAGAGGACGATGTCGATCATCAGCCCTCCCGGAACTCGAGGTTCGTGAGACCGAGGGTGACGAGGTCGCCGTCACGGAGGGCACACTCGTCCACGTCCACGTCGTTCACGAGCGTGCCGTTGGTGGAGTTGAGGTCCGTGATGGTCCAGTACCCGTGGTGGCGCGTGAGCTGCGCGTGGCGACGGCTCACGTTGGGGTCGTGCAGCACGATGCCGCCGGTGGTGCGCTCGCGCCCGATGACCGTGCGCTCGCCGGCGCAGGGGTACGTGCGGCCGGTCTGGCGGTCGATGAGGAGCGCCGTGGCCTGGGGCTGGGGCGCTTGCTGACGGCTGCCGACGAGCGGCACGTTGCGCAGCTGCGTCTGGGGCTGCTGCACAGGTTGGGGGGCCGGCTGCGGCGTCATGGCCAGCTGGCGGTCGTCCTGCGCCAGGGCCTCCTCGCGGCTCAGGTGCTGGACCTGCTGGTAGTAGTCCGGGCGCGGGTTCACGAGCGGCACGTTGCCGGCCGGCATAGGCGCGGGGGCCGGGACGTGCGCGTTGTGCTGCACGGCGGGCTGGCTCGGCATCACGGGCTGCGGCGCGACGGCCTGCTGCTCCATCGCGAAGGCGTCCTGGATCACGTCGAGGGCCATGTCGGCCGGCATCGAGGTGAGGCCGGCGGAGTCCGAGGCGTCCGGCGAGCCGATGGGGCCGAGGCCCAGGTCGATGGGCTGCGGCGCCGGCTGAACGGACGGCTGGACGGGCGGCTGTGCGGCCCCGGAGGCGGTGCTCGCGTAACGGAGCTCCTCCTCGCGCAGGCGGTCGAGCGTGCGGGCGTCGACGTTCTCGGCAAAGACCGAGAACTTCCCGTGCTTCAGGGACGGGTCCACCATGAAGCGCACGAGCGGCTTGCCCACAAAGGTGTAGCCGCGGCGCTGCGCGTGGGCCTCGAGGAAGAGCGAGGTCTCCTCGGTGAGGTTCAGGTAGAGCGGGCGCATGGCCGCGTCGTCGTCTTGGGCCACGAGCACGGTGAACAGGGCGGGCGCGGTGTCCACGCCGTTGATCACGTAGGTCTCCTTCTCCATCTCGGAGGCGGCCTTCTTGGCCAGCTTCTTGAAGGAGAAGGGCGCCGCCGCAGAGGAGGCGGAGCCGAACACCCCGCTGATGCGCTCCTCGAACACGTTGAGGAAGTTCATGGCCTAACCCTCTTCCCAATCCCGCTCGGGCGCGCCGAACAGTCCAACGACAACAGTCATAAGTACCAACGAGCCTACTGCAACGGCCCAGGCGCCCCCGGAGCCGGACGACACGATCCCGTCATTCTCCAGAGCGGCGCGCACCGCGATGCCGCATCCAAGCAGGATAAACGCAACCACCTGCCCAATGAGCGCGCGAACTCGGGAGGCCTGGGAGTCAGGCGCGCCCGAGCTGCCGATCCTTGAGCAGGCGGCGGCGCCAAGGGTCGCGCCGGCCAGAAGGGCCCAGTTCCCCGGATTACTCAAAAGGTTCAGAAAACCTTGGGAAAAAGCCGGGGCGTCGAGCGAGGAGTGCGCGGTCGCGAGCAGCTCTGCCACCAGTGCCAGGAAGCACGCGAGGGCGCCCGTGGCCGCCGCGCGGGCGGGCGCGAAAGCGTACCCCGCGAGGCCCGGCGTGAACGTGGTCCACCCGAGGGCCGGGGCCGCGAGCAGAGAGGCCGCCGAGAGGCGCGAGCTTGTGGAGGCGCGGCCGAGCCACAGGCCTGCGAGGCCGCCGACCGCCACGGCGGCGAACACGCTGACCGGCGTGACATCGGGGGTCACTACGGCGAGCACGAGCAGCCCGGAGGCCACGGCGGCGCCGGCTGGTGCCCAGAGCGCGGCCGCACCGCCGGCGACGAGGACCGCGGCACCCTGGAGCACGAGCGACGAGAGGCCCACGGCCGGCGCGCAGTGCCATGCCAGGAGCGCGCAGGCGAGCCCGTTGGCGGCGCGCGTGCATGCGGGGGCGACCCACGGCGCGCGGCGCCCCGGCGGGTCCATCGCGCGCCAGGGGCTCTCGTCGAAGTCGTCCTGGGCGGAGGGCTCGTCGTTGATCAGCTGCGCGAGCGAGGCCTTGCCGTCGCGCGGGTCGCCGAGGCTCGGGAGCACCTCGCCCGCGAACTCCTCCGGCGAGCTCATGCGGCCGGCGGGGCTCGGGCTGAGCGCGCTCATGAACGCGAGCTCCACGGGGCCGGCAAGCTCGGGCTCCTTATCGGAGAGGGGCGCCGGGCCCTTCTCGATGAGCTTGAGCGACTGGGCGGCCGTGGACGCCGCGAACGGAGAGACGCCGGTGAGGGCCTCGTAGCACACGGTGGCGAGGGCGAAGACGTCCGTGCGCTCGTCCACCAGCTCGCCCGTGAGCTGCTCGGGCGGCATGTAGCCCACGGTGCCGCCGCGCGCCCCGCCCCAGCCGGCCGCGGACATGAGGGTGGCCATGCCGAAGTCCCCGAGCTTGACGGCGCCGGAACGGTCGATCATCACGTTGCCCGGCTTGATGTCGAGGTGGAGCACGCCGTTCTCGTGCGCGTAGGCGAGCGCGGAGGCCACGGAGTCCAGCACGTTCGCGACCTCGTCGTAGACCAGGACGCCGCCCTCCACACGGGCGATCAGCTCGGCGAGGGTCAGGCCGTCCACGTACTCCATCACGAGGTAGGCGAACTGCTCGTCCACCTCGAAGTCGTGGATCGTGACGATGTTGGGGTGCGTGAGGTTGGAGCTGGCGCGGGCCTCGGCGAGGGCCTCGTGGATGGCGGCCGTCGCGCCCTCGTCCACGTCGAGCGGCAGGCACTTGATGGCCACGCGCCGCTGCAGGCGCACGTCCCAGCACACGAGCACCGCGCCGAAGCCGCCGCGGTCGCGCTCTTCGATGGCGCGATAGCGGCCCAGCAGGAGCTGGGGCTGTGTGGGCTGGTTCACCATGGTGGTCCTCGGTGCTGCGTTTGGGGTGCGATCCTGGGTGCGAGTGGGTGCAGTGTAGCGCAGCGCAAGGAACTGAAGAATGGCCCTTGCGCCGCGCGGTCGGGAATGACAGAATGCTGACCTACGCGGGCGTGGCGGAATTGGCAGACGCGTACGGTTCAGGTCCGTATGAGGGTTCCCTCATGAAGGTTCAAGTCCTTTCGCCCGCACCATCGAATGTGAGAGGCCTCCGGCAACGGGGGCCTTTTTCGTTGCGGCGGCGGGGTCGCGCGGGCGTTGCGGCGGCGCTGGAGCCGAGGTCGGGGCGGCGCTGGAGCCGAGGCGTTGCGGGGAAACGGTTCTCCGCAAAGTCGTTGAACCGGTTGCGGAGAAACGTGCCCGTCTCACCCATTCGAGACACGCTCACCTGGGGTTTTGCGTCCTGGCGCGCTTGCGGGGAAACGTTTCTCCGCAACGAGCGTCCCCCCCCCGCAGCTAGGCCACCGCAGGACGCACGAGGTTCATCGCAACGGCGTGCAGGTCTCGGTACCTCTGCTCCCAGGCGGGGTCCTCGATCTGTGGGACCACCTGCAACTCCGCGGCGATGTTCAGCGCGTTGAGCTTGAAGCGCCGCCAGTTGGTCAGCTCCTCCCCGGCCAGATGGATGCGGGGGATCTTCTGGCGCTCCAGCTCGTTGTTCCTCACGGCGTCGCGGGCGGCCTGCTTCTTGCTCTTGGAGCCGCCGTGCCACGCGTGGCCGTCCACCTCGACGTCCAACGGAGGGTCCTCCCAATAGAGGTCCAGCTCCAGGCTCGCTTCCAGCGTGAGGGCGGCCGCGCGAGGAGAGAGCGGCACGGAGTGGTTGACGAGCGGCGCGGGGAGCCCGAATCCTCCCAGCTCGGGCGGCGCGCACAACAGAAACGCCACTGCGGCCTCCATCGGTGACCGCGCTCCGTCGCGCACATAGGTCAGGGCCTCGCGCGCCCGCTTGCTGCCGTACAGGCCGTTGGGCATGCTGCCGAGAAACCCTTGGAGCCGTTCCACGCGGGTGAGGGGGTCGCGCTTCTCGAACCCCTGGGCAACCAGCTCCTCGCGCACGTCGCCCTTCATGACCTTTCCGTAGCGACCGCAGAGCTCCCACCCGAGCAGCACGGTGCGCTCGAGCGTCAGGCGGCTTGCGGCCTGCACGAACAGCAGCTCCGGGGCCACGACGTAGATGGCCGGCGCCCCCTCGTCGAGGGGGAGGACGAGCCTTCGGAGGGGCGGGTCGGTCGGGCTCGTCCACTGGTGCTCGCGCACGAGCGGCTGATGCGGTCGAGTGTCGCCGGGCCGCACC
The DNA here is from genome assembly GCF_030067705.1 of Kribbibacterium absianum. Lineage (GTDB taxonomy): Bacteria > Actinomycetota > Coriobacteriia > Coriobacteriales > Atopobiaceae > Kribbibacterium > Kribbibacterium absianum. Next base: position 155,426 of record NZ_JASJEX010000002.1, on the reverse strand, counting down.
AGGACGTCCAAGACGTGGTGCGCGTCCAAGAGACGGGCCTTCTCCAGAGCGGCGCGCGCCCTCCGGATGGCGGCAGCCGTCTCGCCGCGCGGGGGCCTCTCGGACGGCGCTGCCGGCACGTCCGCAGGGTTTGCGGGCGCCAGGCGGCCTCCACGGCGCAACAGCCGAAGCACACTTCCATGGGAGACAATGACGTGCATGGGCGCTCCTCTAACGATCGGCGCGCCGAGCGTGCCAGAGGGGCCTGGCCGATCGCTGACACCAATCTGACCCGCTGTCACAGACTCTGACCAGAGTTTTCGACCACGGGCTCTGAGCTGGATGAATGCTGTGGTTACAGCATCAAGCTAGCAATGAGATGGTGCGGCGTCCACGAATACTCCACGACCGCTTCGTGAAAGGAGCCGCCACGCGGGGCTGTGCGCGAACCCTTGCGGAGAAATCGTTGCGGGGAAGTGGTTCCCCGCAAAGGTTCGCAACCGCTTGCGGGGAAACGTGCGCCTTCTCGAGGAGCTCAGGAGGAACACCTGCGGTTTTGTCGTCGGAGGGTCTTGTGGGGAAACGTTTCTCCGCAACGACGCCGCCGGACATGTGGGGAAACGTTTCTCCGCAAGCCCCAGCAAGCCCTCGCGCTCCGCGAACCCCGCACCCCGTCCCGCAATCGCGCGCCAACCCCCATCACCCACACCAAACCCACGAGCGACGGTTACGCTAAAGACTCCTATGGCGCGCAATAAGAGAGAGGACCCGCCCATGGCACTGGAACACCCCGTCGACGCCACCCAGACGTCTGCGTGGAAGGCCCTGCAAGAGCATCACGACAAGCTTCAGCACGAGGGCATCAGCCTCAAGCGCTGGTTCGCCGAGAACCCGGACCGCGTGCCGTCGATGACCTTCGACCTCAACGACCTGCGCTTCGACTTCTCCAAGAACCTCGTCACCGACGAGACCCTCTCCCTGCTCGTCCAGCTGGCCAAGGACGTGCACCTCGAGGAGCGCCGCGACGCCATGCTCGCCGGCGTGCACATCAACACCACCGAGGACCGCGCCGTGCTGCACACCGCCCTCCGCCGCCCGGCGGACCAGGTCGGCACCGTGATGGTCGATGGCCAGGACGCGGTCGCGGACGTGCACGAGGTCCTCTCCCAGATCTACGCCTTCGCCGAGAAGGTCCGCTCGGGCCAGTGGAAGGGCGTCACCGGCAAGAAGATCGAGACCGTCGTGAACATCGGCATCGGCGGCTCGGACCTCGGCCCGGCCATGGCCTACGAGGCCCTCAAGCCCTACGCGGACGCGGGCATCACCGCGCGCTTCGTCTCGAACATCGACCCCAACGACATCGCCGAGAAGACCAAGGGGCTCGACCCCGAGACCACGATGTTCATCATCGTCTCGAAGACCTTCACCACCCTCGAGACCCTCACCAACGCCGGCGAGGCCAAGGCCTGGCTGCTGAGCGGCCTCGAGGCCCAGGGCGCCATCGACGGCAGCGAGGCCCAGGCCAAGGAGGCCATCGCCAAGCACTTCGTGGCCGTCTCGACCGCCCTCGACAAGGTGGAGGCCTTCGGCATCGACCCGGCCAACGCGTTCGGGTTCTGGAACTGGGTCGGCGGCCGCTACTCCGTCGACTCCGCCGTGGGCACGATCCTCGCCGTGGTGCTCGGCCCCGAGCGCTTCCAGGACTTCCTCGCCGGCATGCACGCGATGGACCACCACTTCGCCACCGCGCCGCTCGAGCAGAACGTCCCGGTGCTCATGGGCCTCATGAATGTGTGGTACGTGGACTTCTTCAAGAGCTACAGCCACGCGGTGCTGCCCTACAACCAGTACTTGAGCCGCTTCCCGGCCTACCTGCAGCAGCTCACGATGGAGTCCAACGGCAAGTCGGTGCGCTGGGACGGCACGCCGGTCACCTGCCACACCGGCGAGGTCTTCTGGGGCGAGCCGGGCACCAACGGCCAGCACGCGTTCTACCAGCTGCTGCATCAGGGCACCAGCATGATCCCCGCGGACTTCATTGCATTCGTGAACACGCCGAACCCCGCGCGCGAGAACGGCCAGGACGTCCAGGAGCTCTTCCTGGGCAACTTCCTTGCCCAGACCAAGGCCCTCGCGTTCGGCAAGACGCCGGACGAGGTGCGCGCCGAGGGCACGCCCGAGGAGATCGTCCCGGCCCGCGTGTTCCAGGGCAACCGTCCCACCACCAGCATCTTCGGCGTGAGCCTGACGCCGTTCGCGCTGGGCGAGCTCATCGCCCTCTACGAGCACATCACGTTCACCGAGGGCACCGTGTGGGGCATCGACTCCTTCGACCAGTGGGGCGTGGAGCTGGGCAAGCAGCTGGCCAAGCAGATCACGCCGGCCCTCTCCGAGAGCGACGAGGCCCTGGCGGAGCAGGATCCGAGCACCCAGAGCCTGATCGAGTTCTATCGCGAGAACCGCGTCTGGTAGCCGCGCCGTCAGCACGTCTGTGAGCCCCGGGGCTGCGAGCCGGCCCCGGGGCCTTTTCGTGCCCTGACGGAAGGGCGAAGGGCTTGCGGGCGCTCCCGAGGAACCGCCAGCGTGGAGGTCGGGGCTTCCGGGGCGCTCCATTGCCGGACACAGTTCGTGCCGTCTGGCAACTGTGCGTATGGCTCACGTTTTGAATGAGAACACGGCACCTTTGCCGTGGTCTAGGGCGCGGGCGGGGTGCACCGTGGCTCGACACCTTATGGATGCCGTTAATCGCGCCTTGCAGTTTTAAGATTCTGATTCAACAGTGGGAGGGTCATTGAAGCCCCGGTGGGGCTACGGAGAGGCTCGCCGATGACCCAGGCACATCAGATCAAAACCGGAATGACCCCGAAAAGATCGGGGGGAGGGGCGTCTATGCCCTGTCCCCGGCCCGAGCCTCTAAGGGACCGCGATGACGGGGCGGCCCTCTGCCTTTGGCCGACGGCTCGCGGGGGTGCTCGACGCGCGCGGGCTCAACAAATACGACGTGGCCGAACGGGCGGGCGTGTCCAGGAGCTCCATGATCTCGTACCTCAACGGCTCGCGACGGCCGTCGCGGGAAACGGCCGAGCGGCTCCGAGCCGTGTTGGGCTGCTCCGAGGAGGAGCTGCCGGACCCGCCCGGTGCGCGTCGGCATGTCTCAGAGACGCCCCGCCGCGTGCCGGACCACGAGGCCTTTCTCGCCTCGTTCGCCAGGCGTTTGCGCGCGGTCATGGACGAGCGGGGCCTCTCGGTGCACGGCGTCGCGGCCCGGTGCGGCATCTGCGCCCCCATGGTCTCACGGTACGCCGCCGGGCTGCGCGAGCCGCGCGCGTCGAGCCTCGCCGCGCTCTGCCAAGGGCTCGGGGTGTCGGCGGATCGGCTGCTCGGCATCGAGACGCCGGATGCGCTCGCGGACGGGCTTGCGGACCGGCTCGCAGACCGGCTTGATGAGTCGGTCCGGTCGGTGGTCGGCGGGGTCGACTCGTTGGACGAGGCCCAGTGCGCGATGCTGCTCGAGGCGCTCAACAGGAACCGTGGTTGAAGCCGTTCGGGGGCCGCGTCCCGTCCGTGGGCGCGCCGTCGCGCGGGGCGCTGTGTCCGGCCAATCGCGTCTGCGTTCAGTCGGTCTCAGGGTAGAATCCATCCCGGCAGACACCGACATCAGATGCAACGGCCGCGAACGACGGCCGAGAAGCCCCAATCGAGAAGAGGCACTGTGGCAGAGAATGAGACCCCCGCGACCGAGACCGTTTCCACCGGCATCGCACTGACCCCGCGCATCCTGGCCGGTATGCTGACCGGCGGCAACGTGCTCGGCGTCAACTGGGCGGCGCGCTTCGCGCAGATCGGCGACGGCGACGTCTTCGAGAACGCGTACATCCCCACGATCAAGGGCTCGCTGGGCCAGGGCGGCGACGACATCCTGGCCGCGCTGCTCCCGCCGCAGATCCTCTCCGAGATCACGGCCAACGAGGCCGACATCGACAAGATCCGCGACGGCGTGTGGCCCCGTGAGCTGCTCGAGACCGTCACCGCCCAGATGGCCGAGGACGAGGGCGACGCTTGCGAGGAGATCTACGCCCGCTGCCAGGCCCTGATGAAGAACGCCAACACCGTGGTGTTCCACTTCAACGCCAACTACATCATCCACATGCTGTCCGTCGCGAACCTCGACAGCCCGTACGTGCGCAAGGCGGTGCAGCTGTACGAGAAGTTCGCCGACACGGACGCCACGGGCGCGCTCTTCGGCCTGTTCATGCTGGCGCTGCTCGGGCCCGTGGGCTTCGACAAGGTCACGGCCCGCATCCTCGCCGACTGAGACACTGTAAAGAGACGAGATCGTCGCATCCCACGCCGCGAGACAGTTCAAAGAGACGAAAGTGTCTCATCGATGCCGTGAGACAGTCCTGTCTCTTTAGATTGTCTCACGGCGTTTCGTTGAGAACAAAAGTTCCTTTGCGCTGGCCCAGGGCCGAGGCTCGTGCTACCGTAAAGCCGCAAGACACGCAATCACGGGAGGCGCCGGTGGCGGAGTGGCAGACAGCCGAGCAGGTCGCGCAAACAACCGGCGTACCGGTGGCCACGCTGCGACGCTGGGGCAAGTCGTCGCTCGTCAAAACGCAGCGCAGCACCCGGGGCACCCGGCTCTACCAGCCGCACGAGGTCGCGACCGTCCGCGCCAAGCTCGCCGGCGAGCCGGACGACACCCGCTATCGCGTGCTTCTGGGCAACGGCCGCGAGCGGCCGGAGCAGGTGCTCCCGCCCGCCGAGACGCTCCCCGTCACGTGCATCGACCTGTTCGCCGGCGCCGGCGGCACCGCGCTCGGCTTCCACAACGCGGGCTTCCGCCACGGGCTGCTCAGCGAGTTCGACCCCGCCGCGGCCGCCACGCTGCGCGAGAACTCCGAGCGTCTCGGGCTGGGCTGGAACATCGCGGAGGGCGACGTGCGGAGGCTCGACTTCTCGGGCCTTAGGGCGGACGTGATCCAGGCGGGCTTCCCGTGCCAGGCCTTCTCGTACGCGGGCAAGTCCATGGGGTTCGAGGACACGCGCGGCACGCTGTTCTTTGAGTTCGCGCGCGCCATCGAGCAGGTGCGGCCGGCGGTGGCGGTGGGCGAGAACGTCCGCGGCCTCGAGAAGCACGACGGCGGCCGCACGCTCACGACGATGCTCAACACCCTCGACGAGCTGGGCTATCGAGTGGCCTACCGCATCCTGCGCGCCCAATACCTCGACGTCCCCCAAAAGCGCGAGCGCCTCATCATGATCGCCGTGCGCAAGGACCTCGACGCGCCGATCCTCTTCCCCCAGGAGCGCGACTACCTGATCTCGCTCCGCCAGGCCTTGGACGGCGTGCCCGAGAGCCCGGGCCAGCGCTATCCCGAGAAGAAGCGCCGCGTGATGGAGCTGGTGCCCGAGGGCGGCAACTGGCGCGACCTGCCGGAGGGCGTCGCGCGCGAGTTCATGGGCGGCTCGTGGACGCTGCCGGGCGGCCGCACCGGCATGGCCCGCCGCATGGCCTGGGACGAGCCCTGCCTCACCCTCACCTGCGCGCCGGCGCAGAAGCAGACCGAGCGCTGCCACCCCTCGGAGACGCGCCCGCTCACCGTGCGCGAGTACGCTCGCATCCAGACCTTCCCGGACGCGTGGGACTTCCAGGGCAACCTCGCGCAGCAGTACCGCCAAATAGGCAACGCGGTGCCGGTGAACCTCGGTTACCACGTGGCCCGCTGCGTTCTCGCGATGCTCGGCGCCGTGCCCCGCACGGACGACATGCTCGAGGCGTGAGCCGCCCGGCCGCCCCCGCAAACCAAGACACTAGTCACGGCACCTTGGCATAACCTAGAATCCTGCAACGTTTGCGCACCCCTTTGCCCAAGGAGCCCCATGGCCCGTCCCAAGAACCAAACCCCGGAGACCCCGGAGACCGACGCCGAGTACACCGCCACCTACGAGCTCACGAGCCTCATGACCGAGGAGTGCATCTCGCTCATCACCCCCGGCGGCGCGTCCAACCCGCCGTACCTGGCGTCCGCCGGCGTCCTCGTGGTGCTGATCCTCTACATCGTGATCATGGGCGACAGCGCCAACACGCTGGCGTGCCTCGCCGGCGCGGGCATCGCGTTCGCGCTCATCTATATGGGCTCCCACTATCGCGAGTCGCAGCAGAAGCGCCTCTACAACAACGGCCTCGACGCCGTGCGCCTGCCGAGCGACCGCCGCCGCTTCACGGTGAACGTCTGGAGCGACCGCGTGGAGGTGACCGACGGCTTCGGCGAGATGGAGGCCTACCCGCTCACCGACGTGAAGAAGATCCTCTCGAGCGACCAGATGATCGTCCTCTCGATGAAGGACGGCGGCCTCGTGATCATCCCGCGCAAGGCCCTCTCGCTCCAGCGGTTCACGGCCTGCAAGGCCCTGCTGCAGGAAGCGACGGGCAAGTCCCCCAAGCACTAGCGACAAGAAACCGGGCGCCCCGCCCGACCTCAGCGAAAGGACCCGTGTGGCCTCCACCAAGCAACGCAAGCGCAAGAAGAACGCCATCGAGCCCCTGATGCCCCCCGGCGTCCCGAGCGACGCCCTCTTCGTCAACCGCACCGAGCTCACCAACGCCATCGTCAAGAAGGGCTGCTCCATCACCGTCTCGAGCGTGCTGCGCGTTCTGTACTTCGCGATCGGCATCCTGATGGGCATCGCGGCCGTGGTCGGCCGCGTGTTCTTTGGCGTCGACACCCTCATCACCGTGCTCGTGCTGCTCCTCGGCCTCATGACCGTGTGGCAGGGCTCGCGCCTCCCGATGGAGAGCGCCCGCTCGATGATCAGCCAGCTGATGAAGGCCGAGAAGCAGAACCCCGAGGCCCGCACCCGCGTGACGTTCGCCACCGAGCAGGCCTTCGGCGTCGTGATGCCGGACGGCACCGCGCGCACGTTCCCGTGGGGCGACTTCTCGCGCGCCGTCGCGACGATGGACGTCATGTGCCTCACCACCGCGCAGCAGTCGGTGCTGTTCATCCTCGACAACAAGGGCTTCCTGCGCGGCACGCCGGGCGACTTCGCCGTGTTCCTCGCCGAGCACATCGCGCCCGAGGACCGCAACGGCTTCCAGAAGTGGTGCGACAAGACGTGCCGCACGCTCGACAACTGGTCGTCCATCCAGCAGCAGAAGAAGGCCGAGCAGGACGAGGCAAAGGCCGCGAAAAAGGCTGCCAAAGAGGGCGCCAAGAAGAGCGGCAAGGGGCCCCGCGCATGAGCGACCGAGCCGGCGCGCCCGTCCCGCGCCCTTCCGCGCCCGCCCCGTCCGCCGGCGACGTGCGCTTCGAGTCGACGTTCTCGATGGACGACGCCCTCTTCCAGGAGTACTTCGACGCCCGCGACCGCTCCCTCAACAGGCGCGACGGCCTTGTGTGGTCCGTCGTCTTCGGCGTCGTGATGCTCTGCTACATCTGGGGCACCGTCAGCGTGTGGCTCATGACCCCGTGGGGCATCGTGTGCGGGCTCGTCATCCTCGCCCTGCTGGTCTACGGCATCGTGCTGGCCGTCACCGGGTTCACGCTGCACTGGCCTCGCCGCTCGTGGGAGAAGACGCGGCGCCACTACTTCGCGCGCCACGGCTCCCCGAACGGCGAGCCGTTCACGCTCCGCACGAGCGCGTGCCTCTCGGAGGTGCGCGCCTGCGTGCTCCGCGACGGCCGCCCCAAGGAGTCCATCGCCAAGCGCTACCAGCAGTTCTCGCACGTGGAGGTCACCGAGCGCCTCGTGGTGCTCGTGGCCGGCGACGTGGAGGTGGGGAGCATCCTGCACAACCTGTTCTCGAGCAGCTACGCCGAGCGGCTCGAGCAGCGCGCGGACCTGGAGGACATGGTCTTCTCCAAGGCCGACCTCGCGGGCGGCACCCCGGATGAGCTGGTGGAGTTCCTGCAGCGCAAGCTGGGCCACCGCGCCTAGGCACAGGCGCCGCGCGGCCCCGTTGTGTTTCCCTCCGTTAAACGCAGTTCCGCGGCGGGTTGACGCTTCTCGGCCCGGAGGGGTAGGCTCCCCATCAATCGAATAGCTCGTCAAACCGATGAAGCGGAAGTAAAACCGAGTCCCGGCACCTACAGAGAGCTCGCGCGGCTGAGATGCGAGCGGTGGCCCCTCGGCATAATGGACCCGCTGAGGGCGCGGAGAAGCAGCGACGCTGCGGAAGCCGCGACGGAAGGCCCCGTTACCGGCCAGGGAGTGTCAGCTCCCGTAAAGTGGGCAACACACCGTTGCCAATCAAGGTGGCACCGCAGGCAATTCGCATCCACGAAGCGCTTGTCCTTGAGTCTCATCCAGACCAGGGGCAGGCGTTTTTTCATGCCGCGCCCCACCGGGGCGGCCGACCCCGGAGAAAGGAGCACCACCATGCAGCTCACCAACCGCCGTCAGTTCCTCTCGATCATGGGCGCCTCCGCCGCGAGCCTCCTTCTGGCCGGTTGCGGCAACTCCGGCGGCTCTGCGGACGTCACGGACACCACCGCCACGGGCGACACCACGGGCGACAAGAGCGCGCCGGTCAAGATCTGCTTCGTGGAGGTGGTCGAGAACGACGCCTTCGTCACGATGATGAACGGCTTCAAGGACGAGATGGCCGCCCAGGGCTACGACAACGTGACCTACGACGTCAAGAACGCCCAGGGCGACACGAGCACCCTCAACCAGATCGCCGCCGGCCTCAAGGGGACCGACTACGACGTGGTGGTTCCCATCGCGACGCCCGGCGCCCAGGCCTGCGCGAACGCCGGCCTCACGCAGCCGATGATCTTCATGTCGGTCACGGACCCCGTCGCCGCCGGCCTGATGGACGACCTCAACGCGCCGGACAAGGGCATCACCGGCACGTCGAACGTCTCGGACGTGCAGGCCATCTTCGAGTTCGGGCAGAAGCTGAAGTCCGACATGCTCGACCACAAGGTGGGCGTCCTGTACTGCTCCGGTGAGAAGAACGCCGAGGTCACGGCTAATGCCGCCGAGGAGTACCTCAAGGACAAGGGCTACGACGTCGTGATCAAGACCGTCTCCAATAGCTCCGAGGTGCAGCAGACCGGCGCCCAGCTGGCGAGCGAGGTGGGCTGCATCTACGTGCCGGTGGACTCGGTGGTGCAGTCGGCCATGACGCAGCTGACCGACACGGCCACCAAGGCCGGCGTGCCCGTGCTCGGCACCGACCCCGTGATGGTACAGTCCGGCGCGCTCGAGTCGGTGAGCTGCTCGAACACGACGCTCGGCGCCAAGTCCGCCGACATGGCCATCGAGTGCCTCAACGGCAAGAAGGTCGAGGACATGCCGGTCGAGGTGCTGGCGAGCGACGACTACGCGGTGAACAAGGCCACGGCCGAGGCGCTCGGCATCCCCGTGTCCGCCGACGGCGACTATCGCCTGATCGGCTAGCCTGGACGCTTCGGAGAGAGCCATTTGTCCGCACCTGGACGCTTCGGTCAGAGCCGTTTGTCCAACCGTGGACAATAAGCTCTCTCCGAAGCGTCCGATCCATGAAAGGAACCCGACCTCCCCATGACCCCGCAAGTCTTCTTCGACGCCGTGACGCTCGGCTTTGAGTACTCGCTCCTTGCCGTCGGCGTCTTCATCACGTTCCGCATCCTCGACATGGCGGACCTCACCGTCGACGGCTCCTTCGGCCTCGGCCTGGCCTGCTCGGCGGTCCTCACCGTCGCGGGCCACCCGGTGCTCGGCCTCGTCGTCGGCGCCATCGCGGGCGCCTGTGCCGGCTGCGCCACCGGCCTCCTCATCACCAAGGCAAAGATCAACCCGCTGCTCGCGGGCATCATCACGATGACCGGCCTCTACTCGGTGAACATCTACGTGCTCGGCGCGCCCAACGTGAGCCTGCTCGGCGTGACCCGCGTGTTCGACCCCATCATCGAGGCCACCGGCCTCCCCGACGACGTCGTCAAGATGGGCCTCGTCGTCCTCATCGCTGCTGCGGCCGTCGCGATCCTGGCCTGCTACTTCCACACCGAGAGCGGCCTCGCGGTCCGCGCCGTCGGCGACAACGAGGAGATGAGCCGCGCCAGCTCCATCAACACCGACGCCATCAAGGTGGGCGGCCTCGCCCTCGGCAACGGGCTCGTGGGCCTCACGGGCGCGATCCTCGCTCAGTACCAGGGCTTCGCGGACCTCTCCAGCGGCACCGGCATGGTGATGGTGGGCCTCGCGAGCGTCATCATCGGCGAGGTCTTCGGCGGCCACCGGTCCGTCACCTGGGGCCTTGCCTGCGCGGTGATCGGCTCGGTGGTGTACCGCCTGATCATCCAGTTCGCGCTCGCCATCAACCTGCTCGACGCCAACGCGCTCAAGCTGGTCTCGGCCGTTATCGTTGCCGTCTTTATGGCGCTCCCGGCCGTGCAGAAGGCCATGAGGGACCGCTCGACCCGTGCCGCCGCCAGAAACGTGATGGAGCGCCTGTTGGCCGAGGACGCCGAGGCGCTCGTGGGCGCCGGCCAGAAGGAGGCCGCCAATGACCGATAACAACGCGACCCCCACGCTCGAGGTCCGTGCCCTCTCCAAGACCTTCAACCCCGGCACCACCGTCGCGCACCGAGCGCTCGACGGCGTGGACCTCACCCTCGCGCCCGGCGAGTTCGCGTGCATCGTGGGCTCCAACGGCGCCGGCAAGTCCACGCTCTTCAACGCGGTGGCCGGCTCCGTGATCCCCGACGCGGGGCTTATCCGCATCGCCGGCAAGAACGTCACGTTCGACCCGGACTACCGCCGCGCCCGCTGCCTGAGCCGCGTGTTCCAGGACCCCCTCAAGGGCACCGCCCCGCACCTGACCGTGGCCGAGAACGTCTCGCTCGCCCTCGGGCGCTCCCAGAAGGGCGCGTCCTTGCGCTTCGCGATGCGCAAAGAGAAGCGCGACCTGATCCGCGAGCGGCTGGCGACGCTGGGCTTCGGCCTCGAGGACCGCATGGACGTCAAGGTGGGCGCGCTCTCCGGTGGCCAGCGCCAGGCGGTCACGCTGCTCATGGCCACCATCGGCCAGCCGCACCTGCTGCTGCTGGACGAGCACACCGCCGCCCTGGACCCGGAGGCCACCGAGCGCGTGCTCCAGCTCACGGACCGCGTCGTGCGCGAGCAGGGCATCGCGACCCTCATGGTCACGCACGACCTCGGCGACGCCCTGCGCTACGGGGACCGCACCCTCGTGATGCACGGGGGCAAGATCGTCGCCGACGTCTCCGGCCCCGAGCGCGACGCGATGGACGTGGACGGCCTGCTCGCCCTGTTCCGCGCCTCCGCCGGCGAGGACCTGGCCGACGACAAGGTGCTGCTCAAGGCCTGACGCCTCAGCGCCCCTCCCGCCGCGAACCGAGAAGAACCGCAGCGCCAGACCTCTGCGCTGCGGTTCTTCGCGTCAAGGGCGCGCCGGTGCGCCAAGGCCTACTCGCACACGAGCGGCACCGAGCAGAACGTGCGGCAGTCCACGTAGCCCTGGTTGGTCAGCCGCAGCTCCGGGATGCAGGCCAGGCTGATGCCCGACAGCGTCATGAACGGCGACGGCATCTGGCAGCCCATCTCCTCCCACACGCGCTCCAGGGCGCCCACCTCGTCGGACACCTCGGCCACGTGCTTGTCGCTCATGAGGCCGCACGCCGGCAGCTCCACGAGCCCCTTCACCTCTCCGTCGACCACGGCCACCTCGCCACCGCCGCAGCTGATCAGCGTGTTGGCGGCCAGCGCCATGTCGCCGTCGTTGTCGCCGATCACCACGAGGTTGTGCGCGTCGTGCCCCACTGTCTGCGCCAGCGCCCCGTGAACGCCAAAGCCCCTCACGAACCCGGAGCCCCAGGTCCCGGTCGCGTGGTGGCGCTCAAAGACAAAGGCCTTGAGCAGGTCGCGCTCCCGGTCCGCCTCGAGCAGCCCGTCACGCACCTCCATCGGCACGAGCAGCTCCTTCGTGATGGTCTGCCCGGGCGTCACCTCGATGGCCCGCACCGTCACAGGGCCATCCGGCAGCGTCTCACCGTGGGCGTCGCGGGCCGGCACCGCAAAGCTCTCCGGCGTGATTTCGCTGCCCACGTTCATCGTCGCGGTCATGAAGTCCGGCCACGAGAACTCGTCCAGCTCGAAGGTCACCGCGCCGGCGTCCGCCACCAGCTCGCCGTCGATCCACACCTTGAGCGCGCGGAAGTCCGTGAGGTCCTCCCACAGCACGATGTCCGCGCACTTGCCCGGCGCGATGGACCCGAGGTCGCTCTGCTGGCCGAAGCACGTGGCGGTGTTGATGGTGCACATCTGGACCGCCGTCACCGGGTCGAGCCCGAGCGCCACGGCCTCGCGCAGGTTGCGGTCCATGTGGCCGTCGGCCATGAGGGTGTGGGGGTGGTTGTCGTCGGTCACGATGCAGCAGAAGCGCGTGTCCAACGAGCCGTCCGCCACCGCCGGCACCAGGTCCGGCAGGTTGCACCACGCTGAGCCGCCCCGCAGCTGCGCGTACATGCCCAGGCGCATCTTGGCCAGCGCGTCCTCGGGCCGCACCGACTCGTGGCAGGCGGAGACGCCGCTCGCGATGTAGGCGTTGAGCCCGCGGTCCGTCTCCGGCACAGCATAGTGGCCGGTCACCGTCTTGCCGTCGGCCAGGGTCGCGGCGACCTCGCCCAGCGCGTTCTCGTCGCCGGCCAGCACGCCCGGGAAGTTCATCATCTCGCCGAGACCCACGCAGCAGTCCCACGCCATGGTCTCCTCGACGTCGCGGACGTCGATGCTCGCGCCCGTGTCCTCAAAGCCCGGCACCGCCGGCACGCAGCTGGGCGTGGTGAGCATGGCCTTGAGCGGGGTGCGGCGCGCGTCGTCCATCATCACCGAGACGCCGCGGAGCCCGCGCACGTTCGCCACCTCGTGCGGGTCCATGTAGATGCCAGTCGTGCCGTGGGGGATGACGGCCCGAGCGTACTCGGAGACGCCCACCATCGCGCTCTCCACGTGCATGTGGCCGTCGAGCAGCCCCGGCGTGGCGAAGGCGCCCGCGGCGTCCACCACCTCGGTGTCCGGGCCGATGCAGTGCTCGGCCGACGGCCCCACGTAGGCGATGCGCCCGGCCGCGACGGCGATGTCCGTGCCCTCGATGACCTCGGCCGTGTTGACGTTGATCCAGCGGCAGTCGCGGATCACGAGGTCGGCCGGCTCGATGCCCTGCGCCACCTTCACGAGCGTCCCGTGGCACTCCCAGAGCGGCGTTTTGCAAAAGGTGTTGATCATGGGGCGCCTCCTTGGCGGTCCGGTGCGGTCTCAAGGCATTGTTCAACGATTCTAAAGAACGCAGGGACGCCCGTGCCGCACCCGAGCGTCCCGATGGCGCAAGCGGCGTTTCGGTTATCAGGGGACGCAGGCCCTTCTAGGGATTGCACGGAAAACGGCGGCGCCCCGGGTCGCACCGCACGGCCGTGTATACTGGCCACGAGCGCGTTGAGCGGGTGTGGGCGACGTCATGTCCCGAACCTGGTCAGGACCGGGAGGTAGCAGCCATAAGGGGCCTCTGGCGGGCGCCCGCATCCGCCCAGCGCACTCAAAAAGCCCCCCGAGCGGGGGCTTTTTTCTCCAGCGCCAGATCCCGGAGGACCCATGGATCTGATCAACTTCCTTGTCACGTTGCTCCAGGACCCCATGGGCGTCATCCAGGGATGGATCGCCCAGGGCCCGATGGTCGCTGTGGGCCTCATCTTCCTTGTGATCTTCATCGAGACGGGCGTCGTCGTGATGCCCTTCCTCCCGGGCGACTCGCTGCTCTTCGCGGCCGGCGTGCTCTGCCACGGCGCGGCCGGCGAGGTGCTGCCGCTCTGGGAGCTGCTCCTGTGCGTGTGGGCGGCCGCGATTCTCGGCGACCAGTCCAACTTCATGATCGGGCACTTCTTGGGCCGCCGGATCGTCGACAGCGGCAAGATCCGCGCCCTCACCCCCGAGCGCATCCAGGAGTCCGAGAACTTCATGGCCAAGTGGGGTGGCCTCTCGGTCTTTCTCGGCCGCTTCTTCCCGTTCATCCGCACCTTCGTGCCGTTCCTCGCCGGCATGGGCGGCATGAGGTGGCACCACTTCTTCGGCTTCAACGTGCTGGGCGGCATCGTGTGGTCGAGCCTCTTCACCCTGCTCGGCTACTTCTTTGGCACCATCCCCGCCGTGCAGGAGCACTTCGAGCTGGTGGTGGTGGGCATCGTGGCCGTCTCGGTGGTGCCGGCGATCGTCGCCGCGGTCAAGGCGCGCATGAAGTCCAAGCGCGCCGCGGCTCAGCCGGAAGAGGTCGAGGACTAGCCGCGCTGGGGTCCAGCGGGTTCAGGCTGGTCCTTTAGTTTTGCAGGGATCGTTGACGGGGCATCTCGCGGCAGCGCCGTGAAATAACAAGGGACACCGCTGGTACAAGTCCGATAACAGCGCGCCCTGCAACCTCCCTTCTCCTCAGATATGGTCGCAGGCGCTCGGGGCCCGTCGAGGCACCGGCCCCGAGTTCCACGCATGCCCTCTCCTCGCAGGGCGCGCCCACTCGGCCGGACGGCCCTCTCCGCCGTCGGTCAAAAGGCGCTCTTCCCGGGGCGCCTTTTTCCGAGGCTTCGGTAGTTTGTGTGACAAGGGGCTAGCCTAGGCGGCAACGCTCTTCGCTCCCTTCACGCCCTTCTTCCTCGCCTTCACCGGGCGACCCGGGAGCTGGGGCTGGCAGTCGCCGCACCTGAGCATGAGCAGGGCCACGAGGTTGTCGGTGTTGCGGAAGCCGTAGCCCATCCTCACCGTCACCTTGATCTTGTTGTTGATGGCCTCTACGCGCCCGTTGCTGATGCCGAGCTCGACTGCGGCGATGATGTCGTCGCGCCGGCGGCGCACCTTCTTCTCCACGGCGACGACCTTGGCGATCTTGCAGTAGGCGGCCCTGTGCATCCAGTCGTCGAGCAGCTCGGCGGCCTCGGAGCCGTCGGCTGCCCGGAAGACGGCCCGCAGGTCCTCCTTGAGCTCCCAGGCCCCGACCAGCCGCGAGCCGGCCCTCTTCTTGAGCGCCTCGAGCCTCGCCCTCTGGCCGTCGGTGAGGTCCTCGGGGTTCTTCACGAGCGCGTAGCGGCTGCCCTTGATGGAGGCCGCCTCCTCCTCGAGCGCCCTGACCTCCTCGGGCGGCAGCTCGCCTTTGGCAGGCCTGCCGCGCTTGCCCTCGGGCCTGGGCCTGGCGGCCCTGGCGGCGGCCCTGGCGGCGTTCCACTCCTCGCAGCGCACGGCGTCGAGCGCGTCGTTCATCCACTGGACCACGTGGAAGGGGTCCATGACCCACCTCGCGTTGGGGCAGCGGCGCTTGACCAGCTGCCTTATCCACCTCGCGCCGTCGGCGGTCACCACCTCTACGGCGCGCCTCTGCTCGCGCGTGAGCTCGTCGAGGAACAGGTTGAGCACGTCCTTGCCGGTGCCCTCGTGCGCCCAGACGAGGCAGCCGCGGTCGTGGTCGACGACCACCGTGACGTACTTGTGGCCCTTCTTGTACGACGTCTCGTCGATGCCGATGCGGCGCACGCCGCCGAACCTCGAGGCGCCGCGCGCGGCCTCCAGCTCGGCGTAGACGCGCCTGCACACGCCGCCCACGCCGTGCCACTCGACGCGGGCGAGCTCGGAGACCGCCGGGGCGGTGCAGCGGACCGCCAGCCACGCCACCCAGTCCTCGAAGTCGCGCGTGAAGCGCGCCCCGTGCCGCGCCCAGGGGACGGCCTCGGTGCGCACGCCGTGCTCCGGGCAGCGCACCCTGCAGGGCGCGTACTCCAGGTAGCAGGCCGAGCGCGCCAGGTCCATCGCCCTCCACAGCCTGGGGGCCCCGCGGTTCGCCATGTCGTAGAAGTCGCAGGCCCTGCCGCATACGGGGCAGCGGCGCTGCTCGCGCTTGTAGGGCCGGACGCTCACGACGATGCGCTCGGCCTCGATGCGCGCGCCCAGGACGACCGTGCGGGCCAGACCGAGGGCGAGAAGCAGCAGACTCTTCATGCGCCACACCTCTTCGGTTGTCTGAATTTGGCTTAGCAGTCATAGGCGGATGACGCGGAAACGGCCCCTCCCGGGGCCGTTTCAGTTCCAGATCGTTGTTTTCGCCCGCTGAGCTGGGCCTATGCCGGAATCTCTCCCACAGAAACCACCGAAGAGCCCTTTTTCCTGCCCTGCCGCGCCCCGGCGGCGTGCGCGCTCGGTCGCGCCCGGAGGCCCCGCCTATACTGAAAGGCCCATCCGGACGGGAGGCCCCATGGAATCGCTCTACCGCACATACCGGCCCCAGACCTTTGAGCAGGTCGTGGGCCAGCGCCCGGTGGTCGCGACGCTGGAGCGCGCCGTCCAAGAGAACCGCGTGGGCCACGCGTACCTGTTCTGCGGGCCGCGCGGCACGGGCAAGACCACGATGGCCCGCCTGTTGGCCAAGGCGCTGCTCTGCGAGCAGGGGGAGGGGCGCCTGCCCGACGGCACCTGCGAGACGTGCCGCGAGGTGGCCCGCGGCGAGCACCCGGACGTCCACGAGCTGGACGCCGCGAGCCGCACCGGCGTCGACGCGGTCCGCGAAGAGATCATCGACCGCGTGGACTACGCGCCGGTGGCCGGCCGCCGCAAGGTCTACATCGTGGACGAGGTCCACATGCTGAGCACCGCCGCCTTCAACGCGCTGCTCAAGACCCTCGAGGAGCCCCCGGCGCACGTGGTCTTCATCCTGTGCACCACCGACCCGCAAAAGGTGCCGGCCACCATCCTGTCGCGCGTGCAGCGCTTCGAGTTCCATAGCATCTCGCAGGCAGAGATCCGCGAGCACCTGGCCTTCGTGTGCCAGCGGGAGGGCTTCTCGGCCGAGCCGGAGGCGCTGGACCTCGTGGCGCGCCACGCCCGCGGCGGCATGCGCGACGCGCTCTCCGCGCTGGAGCAGCTCTCGGTGTTCGGCGACGGGGCCATCACGGCCGCGGACGCGCGCGACCTGTTCGGCCAGGAGAGCGACGACGAGCTGGCGCTCATCACGGGCGCCATCGCGCGGCGCGACCCGGCGGCGCTGTTCGGGCTGGTGGCCGAGCGCTCCGAGGCGGGCCGCGACCTCACGGTGCTGGCCAACGAGCTCACGGCGCGGCTGCGCGACCTCTACGTGCTGAGCCTTGCCGGGGCGGCGCCCGGCGTGGTGTCCGGAACGTCGGACGAGGTGGCGGCCCTGGCCGAGGAGGCGCGCGCCTTCGGGTCTCCCGACCGGCTGGCCCGCACGTTGGCCACGCTGGGCGACGCCGCGAGCGCGATGCGCTTTGCGCCGAACCCGCGGCTCACGCTCGAGGTGGCCCTGACCAAGGTCGCGCGCCCGGCGGCGGATCTGTCGCTCGAGGGGCTGGCCGAGCGGCTCGGGCAGCTCGAGCGCGGTCTGGCGAGCGGGACGGTCGCCGTGGCGGCGGCAGCGAGCGTGGGGCCGGCCCCCGCGCCGGCGAGCGCTGCCGAGCAGCCGGCGGCTCCGGCTGCTGCCGACGAGCGGCCCGCGGGGTCGCGCCCGCAGCCCGCGCCGGTTTCGCCCGCCGTTGAGGACCGGCCTCCCGCCTCCGTGCCCCCGGCGCCCGAGCCCGTCACAGAGCCTGCGCCCCCAGCGCCCGTTCCCGAGGCGCCCGCTGCGAAGTCGGCGGGGGCGGGCCCGTCCCCGCAGCCTGCGGACGACGGCGACCTCACATCCCTGTGGCGCCAGGTGGTCCAGCGGGTCAGCGCCCAGGTGCCGATGCTCGCGATGCCGCTGGGCTCCACGCGGCTCGTCTCGGACGACGGCGCCACGCTCACGCTGGCCGTGGACGGCAACTCGGCTTTCATCAAAGGGCTGCTGCTGCGTCACGACGTGCGCGGGCCTTTGGCCGATGCAGTGAGCCACGTGATCGGCCCGCGCGAGGTGGTGACGCAAGGGGCTCCCAGCCCGACTCCCGCGCCCGCTGTTGCAGCAGCGCCAGCACCTGCGGCTTCAACGCCCGTCTCGGCGACAACGCCAGCGCCCGCAACGGCGCCAGCGCCAACGCCGACTCCGACTCCCGCGCCCGCGCCGGTCGAGCCGCCTGCTCCTGAGCCCGAGCCTCCCTACGACGACGCCCCACCCTACGACGACGTGCCGCCCGACCTCGAATCCTACGACGCCCCTTTCGCTGAGCCTCCCGCGCCGGTCGATGCGCCCACGCCGCCCTGGGAAGAGCCTCCCGCGCCCGACCCCGCGCCGTCCACGCCGGACGACATCGCATCAACGCCGCCCGCACCCGCGCCGCTGGATCCGGGCACCGAGGCCGCGCTCGGGGGCCTCGACGCCGCGCGCCGTGCAAAGGTCGAGGAGGTCCAAGAGGTGTTCCCGGGCGTGCGCGTGCTGGGCGTCGGGGCGCCGCCGGAGGATCCGCGCGCCAAGAAGTGAGCGCTCTGAGGGCCTCCTGTCCCGGACCTGCCGCAACCTCTAGAGTGAGTAGGACTCACGCGCCGTGCGGCGCACAGAAAGAAAGGCAGACATCATGGCGAAGAACCGCTACCCCCGCGGTAACCAGATGCCCGGCGGCATGGGCGGCATGAACATGAACCAGCTCATGGCGCAGGCTCAGAAGATGCAGCAGCAGCTGGCCGAGGCCCAGGAGAAGACCAAGGACATCAAGGTGTCCGCCAGCGCCGGCGGCGGCATGGTCAAGGTCGAGGCCACGGGCGAGATGCAGATCACGTCCATCCAGATCGACCCCGAGGCCGTGGACCCGGACGACGTGGAGCTGCTGCAGGACATGGTGCTCGCGGCCGTCAACGACGCGCTGACCATGGCCAGCGAGGCCGCGAACAAGGAGGTCGCGGACGCGACCGGCCTCGGTTCCATGGGCGGCATGGGTATCCCGGGGCTGTTCTAGGCGCACGTTTAGAGCAACGCGCAGGGGACCGCGGCCGATTTCGGCCGCGGGCCCCTTGTTTTGCGCCGCCGTTCCGCGCGAAGGCGCGCAAGCCCGCAGATCCACCCCGAATCGCGGTGCGTGGCACCCCGCACGCGCCGCCAACCCGCGCGAACACGCGCAAGCTCGCAGATTCACCTCGAAAGGCGGTGCGCCGAGAGCCCTAACCTGGCCGCGGGCCCCTTGTTTTGCGCCGCCGTTCCGCGCGAGCGCGCGCAGACCCGCAGGTTCGCCCCGAATCGCGGTGCGTGGCGCCCCGCACGCGCCGCCGTTCCGCGCGAAACTGCGCGGATTTGCAGATTCGCCCCGAATAGCGGCGCTCCGCAACCCCCAACCCCGCTCCAAACCCGTGAAAAACGTCCCGTCGAGTAGGGTTGGGGGGTGCCAGACCCTGGCACTACCCCCCAAACCCGCGAAACGGGGTCGGTTTCGCCGGTCCAAAGAGGGGTTGGGGGTTGGTGCCCCAGCAGAACAACCCCCAACCCTCCACGGAGGGCACCAAAACAGGGGTCACATGTAGGGTTGGGGGTCAAATCGCCCCCTACATCCCCCGGCGGGCCTCCATCGCGCGGGCAAGCGACCCCTCGTCGGCGTACTCCAGGTCCCCGCCGATGGGCAGCCCGCTCGCGATGCGCGTCACGTCCACGCCCAGCGGCTTGATGGCCCGCGCCAGGTACGTGGCCGTGGTCTCGCCCTCCACGTCCAGATTCGTGGCCAAAATCACTTCGCGCACCTCGCCGTCGGCCAGGCGCGCGATCAGCTCGCGCACGTGCAGCTGCTCCGGCCCGATCTTGTCCATCGGGCTGATCACGCCGCCCAACACGTGGTACAGGCCGTGATAGGCACCTGTGCGCTCAATTGCCGTAACGTCCCGGGGCTCGGCCACCACGCAGATCTGCGACCGATCGCGCCCCGCGTCCGCGCACACCTCGCACAGCTCGTCCGTCGCGTACGAGAAGCACACCGGGCAAAAGTGCACCACGCGCTTCACGTCCAGGATGGCCTGCGCCAGCCGGCGCGCCTCCTCGGCGTCCGCCTCTAGCAGGTGGTACGCGATGCGCTGCGCGCTTTTGGGCCCGATGCCCGGCAGCCGCCCCAGCTCGTCCAGCAGCCGCTGCAGCGCGTGGCGGTCGCTGTCCAGATGCGCGCCGTTCCCCATGCCCAGACCCCTCTCGCAACGCTCGAACCGGCCCACCATGATACCGCCCGGTCCATGTGACGTTTCTCGGGCGTAACGCACCATGGGCTACCCTAGTGGGCACCCAAAAGAAGGGAACAAGTTCCCTGCACTCTGCAGAAACCAGGCACATCGCCCGGGCCACCCCAAAAGGAGCGCACGTGCAGAACGAAACCCCCGCCAACCAACCCGTGCAAGCGTCGGCCGCGCCGGTGCTTGCCTCCGCGAACGAGGTCGTCTCGCGCCTCGACGTCCCGGACCAGCTGCGCGACAACCTCGCGTTCTTCCTGCGCCTGGTCCGCAAGGTGCTCGAGGAGCGCGACCCGCAGGTCCGCGCCGTCTTCGACAAGCTCCTCATGGACGGCATCCTCTTCAACACGCAGGGCCTCCCGGAGGAAGAGGCGCAAAAGGCGTTCACCCAGGCCGTCGACACCTTCGACGAGCTGGACCTGGACCAGGCCACGCTCGTGGTCCGCGCGTTCACCGTGTACTTCCACCTCGCCAACATCTGCGAGGAGAACTACCGCGTGACCTCCCTCGAGGAGCGCGAGCGCCAGGTGCCCACGGACGCCGTCTACGACCCCGTCAACGACCTCACCGTCGCCTTCCACGACCTCGTGGACGAGTGCGGCCGCGGCAAGGCCCTCGGCCTGCTCAAGCGCCTCGAGTTCCGCCCCGTCTTCACCGCGCACCCCACCGAGGCCCGCCGCAAGGCCATCGAGGGCAAAATCCGCCGCATCGCGGACCTGCTCGCGAAGCGCCCCCGCCTGGGCGGCACGTCGCTCGCGGAGAACGACCGCCGGATCCTCCAGGAAGTCGACGCGATGCTCCGCACGAGCCCCATCGCCATCAAGAAGCCCACGCCGGTGGAGGAGTCCGACACCGTCATCGACCTCTTCGACTCCACGCTGTTCGAGACCGTGCCCGACGTCTACCGCCGCTTCGACGACTGGCAGCTCGGCGACAAGGCCGGCACCGTCCCGCCCGTGTGCCCCGCGTTCTTCCACCCGGGCAGCTGGATCGGCTCGGACCGCGACGGCAACCCCAACGTCACCGCCAAGGTCAGCCGCCAGGTGGCCGAGAAGTACCGCGTCCATGTGCTGCGGGCCCTCTCGGAGGCCGTGCACCACGTGGGCCGCAACCTCACGCTCGACAGCCCCTCCACCACGCCGAGCCGCGAGCTCAAGGCCCTCTGGAACCACCAGGTGGAGATGTCCGCGGTCGTCACCGGCCGCGCCGCCGGCATCAGCGAGTCCGAGCCGCACCGTGCCGTGATGCTCGTGATGTCCGAGCGCCTCAAGGCCACCGTGACCCGCACCGCAGACCTCATGTACAACTCCTCCGACGAGCTGCTGGAGGACCTCCGCACGGTCCAGCGCTCGCTCGCCGAGGCCGGCGCCACCCGCGAGGCCTACGGCCCCGTCCAGCGCCTCATCTGGCAGGTGCAGACCTTTGGCTTCTGTCTCGTGGAGATGGAGTTCCGCCAGCACTCGCTCGTTCACACCCGGGCCCTCGAGGACATCCGCGAGCACGGCTTCCACGGCGAGAACGGCCCTCTGCAGCCCATGACGCGCGAGGTGCTCGACACCTTCCGCGCCATCCGCTCCATCCAGCGCAAGAACGGCTTCAACGCCGCGCGCCGCTACATCATCTCGTTCACGCAGTCCGCCCAGGACATCGCGAACGTCTACGAGCTGGACCGCCTGGCCTTCTCCAAGGCCTCCGACGTGCCCGAGCTGGACGTGATCCCGCTCTTCGAACAGATCGAGGACCTGGACAACGCGGTGCCCATCCTGGACGAGATGATCAAGATCCCCGAGGTGCAGGCCCGCATGGAGAAGACCGGCCGGCGCATCGAGGTCATGCTGGGCTACTCCGACTCGTCCAAGGAGGCCGGCCCCACCGCGGCCACCTTCGCGCTGCACCGCGCGCAGGCCACCATCGCCGATTGGGCCGAGCGCAACCAGATCGACCTCGTCTTGATGCACGGCCGCGGCGGCGCCGTGGGCCGCGGCGGCGGCCCGGCCAACCGCGCCGTGCTGGCCCAGCCGGCGGGGTCCGTGAACTGCGTCTTCAAGCTCACCGAACAGGGCGAGGTCATCTTCGCCCGCTACGGCGACCCGGTGCTGGCGCGCCGTCACATCGAGTCCGTCGCCGGCGCCACGCTCTTGCAGTCCAGCCCCTCCATCGAGTGGCTCAACACCGACACCACCGAGCGCTACGAGTCGCTGGGCGACGCCCTCGAGGCCGCGAGCGAGGTCAAGTTCCGCGAGCTGCTGAACACCGAGGGCTTCGTGGAGTGGTTCTCCACCGTCACGCCGCTCGACGAGGTGGGCCTGTTGCCCATCGGCAGCCGCCCGGCCAAGCGCGGCCTCGGTGCCACGTCGCTGGACGACCTCCGCGCCATCCCCTGGATTTTCTCCTGGAGCCAGGCGCGGACCAACCTGGCCGCCTGGTACGGGCTCGGCACGGCGTGCGAGGAGTTCGGCGACGAGGAGGCCCTCCGCGAGGCCTACCGCGAGTGGCCGCTCTTCACCACGTTCATCGATAACATCGAGATGTCGCTCTCCAAGACGGACCCGCGCATCGCGGCGATGTACCTGTCCATGGGCGACCGGCCGGACCTCACGGCCACCGTGCTGGACGAGATGGCCCTCACGCGCTGCTGGGTGCTCCGGATCACCGGCAACCACTGGCCGCTCGAGAACCGCCACGTGCTCGGCCCTGTGGTGCGCATGCGCCTGCCCTTTGTGGACGTGCTCTCCCTGGCCCAGGTGCAGGCCCTGATGCGCCTGCGCGAGGCCAAGGAGCAGCTGACGCCGGAAGAGAAGGCGCGCCTCACGTACCTTGTGCTGTGCACCGTCTCCGGCGTTGCGGCCGGCCTGCAGAACACCGGCTGATCGCGCAGGGGCCATATGGTGCGCACGAGGCCCCGCGACGGGATGGTCGCGGGGCCCTTTCTGTCGCGCGGGGCGCTTGCTTTGTGATCGCAACACAAAGTGGCGTCACTCTTCAAAGGCCAGCCTCAGAGCCTCCTCCAAGGAGACCGCCGGCACGGAAGCGTCTTTGAACGCCCTTGCATCGCTCGAGACGATGGCGTCCACGCCAGCCACTTCCGCACACGCGCGGACAAGTGCGTCTTCGAGGTTCTGTTCTGATCCGGACGCCGCATAGCCAAACCCGAGCTCGGTCATGGCGCCGGTAAGCGGGAGGGTCACCACAGAGTCGAACGCGTTCCGTGCACACTCGAAGGCTCGGGACTTGGCCTCGAGGGGACCCCAGCCCTCCCTCTTGAGACACGCTCGCACTATGTAATCCACGTCTTTATACGCCGCCGTGCACGCGCACAGCTGCACGTAGTCATCCTCTGCTGCCGCAAAGAGAGCCTCTGCCAGCTGGTTTCTGGGGCGTTCGGGCAGCTCGAGGTCGAGCAACACGTTGGTGTCCACGAGAAACCTAAGCATGGCGGTCCTCGAGGGCCTGTTCCAGCAGCTCCTTGTCACTTGCGCCTGGTGACCACGTCCGTCGCCCTTCGTGCTTCCAGGTTTCGCGCTGGCGTCGCGCGGCTGCAATGCGGGCCTTGCGCGCGGCCTCGGGGTTTTGTGCGGGTGCGATCACCACGTAGGGGGCCCCGTATCGCTGCACGGGGCGAGGAACGCCCGTCGACTGCACCTGGGCCGCAATCTGCGTGAAGCGGTTCTTGGCGTCTGCCACAGAAACGGGCTCCTCAAGCTCTAGCAGGTCTTCCACAGTCACTCCTTTCCAGCGTTATAGCTATTATAATAGCCATAACGCTGGATTGTATTCCGCTGCGGTGTCCATCTGGCACAACCCATTGGTGTCGGGCGCCCCGCCTTCGTGTGGGCGCCCGACACCCGCGAGGCTCCTCTTCGGTTGCTTACCACTGGTTAGCGATCCGCCTTCCCGCGCGCTTGCGGCACACCGCGAGGGGGCGCGGTGCCAGAGGCCGCAGCGTGACCCATGAGAAACGCAAGAGAGCGCCTGCCGAACAATCCACTAATAGGTGCAAAAAGAATTAATGAACGCAACGGTTTCTGAAGACCGAAATGGTTGCAAATGATGTATCAACTAGTTCAGGTCAATGGCGGTGAACCTGAAATCCCCACGGCAGGACATGCGCCAACTCTTTGGATTCCATCGCTTTGCCAACATAAAGTGGCATGTAGACGGACGGAAACCAAAGGGCTCGGCACCCCGCTCACCTGAGAACCGCGTTGAGCCACTGGTTGCGTATCGGAGGGCCACCCGGGCACCATTCGTGTGCCGTTTGTATTTCAGTTACGCTTAACTTTACCAATGTTACAACGCACCTGAGAATGCCAAAACAGTAAGAACAAGAATCGGCGACAGTTGTGCCCAGAGCCTCTGCGGGCACGGCGCCCAAAGCCGGAAAGTGAGGAGCAATGCCTAGCCTCTACGACCGCCATTCGATTCCGTATCGCGCTATCGCGTTCTCGCTGACGGCGCTCATGACGTTCCAGTCCGCGAACCCCGTCGCGATCGCAACCACGTTGAACGAGGCGCAGGAGGAGAAGCAGCAGCAGGAGACGGCCGAGCAGCCCGTCGTCGAGCAGCCCGCCGCGGAGGAGACCGCTCAGCCCGCCCCCGCGGAGCCCGCCGCCGTCGAGACCCCTGAGCCAGCGCCCGTAGAGTACACGGTGACTTTTGAGGCCGAGGGTTCCGAGGACCACAAGGAGAAGGTTGCCTCCGGCAAGAAGGTCTCCAAGCCCGGGGATCCCGTCCGGGACGGCTGGGTCTTCAAGGGCTGGTACCTCGTCGACGCCAACAACAACATCAACACTGCTGGCGACGCGTTCAACTTCGACACCGCCATCGACAAGGACACCACGCTGCGCGCGTGGTTCGAAGAGCAAGTGACCGAGCCCCAGGAGCCGGCCACCACGGAGCCCGCTGACAACACATCGGAGAACCCGAGCGATTCCGCTGCCCCGACCACGCCTGCCGAGCCGGAGATCCCCCAGGTCACCGAGCCGGAGACGCCGGAGGTCACCAAGCCCGAGGGGACCCCGAGCACCGGTGCGGACGATGCCGCGAACGTGGGCGATACAAAGCCGGCGGAGGGCTCCGGCGAGTCCGATGCAAAGGGCGAGCCTGCGGCCGACGAAGGCATGAAGGACCAGGGCGTCGACGATACGCAAGTCCAAGAGGAGAGCAGGAAGAGCCTCTTCGCCGATGCCAGCTCCGTTCCGGAGGTAACGACCTCCCTGGATTCCGGTCTGCGACCCTACGCGCTTGTGCCTGAGGACGATGCCCAGACGTATTACCGGACCTATGTGTTCCAAAACGATGAGGGCGACGTTCTCAGTCGGCAGATTGTTGCGAACGGCCAGGCTTTGATCCAGCCTGCGACTCCCACCAAGCAGAACTGCAAGTTCGCGCGGTGGACCACCGAGAATGGCACGCTGTTCACAGGCTTTGGCCAAACGGTGGAGGGCCTGACGAAGGACGAGACCGTGGTTCTTAAGGCCGTCTTCAACGAGGCTCAATACCTGTACTTCATGTCCATCGAGGATAACGGCTCTCGTTCCGTCGTGAACACGACGGTCTTCACGGCCGACGAGATGGCTGCGGGCAGCGTCTTGGCTTATGACGGCTACGAGCCTGTTGGCCGCAAGGTCACGGCCTGGCAGGACGGTGATGGGAAGTCCTACCCGGTGGGAAGCGCGATTGCTGACGTTGCCAACGGCACAGTGCTCTATCCCGAGACAGTCAGTTGCAGCTGGGTACGCTTCGACACGCAAGGTGGTTCGTCTGTGGCCTCCCAGAGCGTGACGGACGGCGGTTCTGTCGACGTGGACTCCTTCACCTCCGAGCGCAACCACTACACCTTCAAGGGTTGGGCGACTGATCCCGATGGCAGCAACATGGTCTCCGGCACCTTCACGCCTACCGGCGACACCACGCTCTATGCGGTGTGGGAGGGTGAGCCGGTGAGCTACACCGTTGTGTACTGGGGCGAGAACGCCGACGACAACGACTACTCCGTGCTTGCCACCGGGCAAATGGAGGCCTCGGCCTCCAGCCAGATTACGCTGGACGCGACCACCGGCGCGCTGCCGAAAGGCACGGCCGATGCCGAGCACTTCACGTTCAAGACGTCGTCGACTGCCACCATCGCCGAGAACGGCTCGTCGGTGGTGAACGTCTACTACTCGCGGATCACCTACACGCTGAAGTTTGTCCAGGGCTCGGGGTGGTATTCGAAAACGCTGTTCAACGCAGAGATGAAGTATGATGCCGACCTTTCGTCGGTTTGGGCACACCCGGAGATAAAAACGCAGACTGACCAGGGGTACACCTTCACGTCGAGCATCACCGGCAAGTTTTATGCGTACCTGGCGAAAATGCCGGGTCAGGATCTCACAATGACTCTGCGTACGAGTCGGGATAGCTCCAAAACCTGGTACTACTACGTGGAAACCATGGACGGTAGCGCCGCCACTGCACCCGCCGGAGCAGCGACGGTTATCCACGACGGGGTCTGCTACTACCAATACCGCCAAAGCTCGGCCCGTGGCGTCAGTTCCCTCACTTACGAAGAGGATTATTTCCCGATCACGGGTTTCTATCAGAAGAACCTCGTGAGCGTCGGTACGAAGTTCAGCTCTTGGGAGCCTGGACGAAGAAGTCCATCTCTACTAAAGGAATGACTCTCTACTACGGACGTGCTTCTTACGATCTCACTCTGAACAACTACGGCGTCGAGGACACGAGGTCTGTCAAATACGAGGCCTCCATCGCCGGTTACGGCGGCGAGCCGGGCCGTCCTGCGGATGTTTCCGAGAACGCTGAGTTCAAGGGCTGGTACACGGTCGAGCCCAAGCTCGTCACTGACGATCTCGAACCTTTCAGCTTCGAGGGTCAGACCATGCCGGCCAAGAATCTGGTGCTCTACGCCTACTGGGCCGAGCCGTATTTGACCATCACCGTCACGGTTCCGTCTGTCCTGGGCGAGAACCGCACGCTGACCATCCCCAAGGGCAGCTCCATCGCCGAGAGCGACGAGTACATGCAGCTGCTTTCCGATGTCGCTACTGCTGGCTACGAAATCGACTGCTGGTTGAACGCCGACGGCACCGTCTATGACGTCCACCAGAAACTCTACGACGATACGACCCTGGGTTTCCGTCTCAAGGGCGAGACGTACACGGTGACGTACAACATGGGCGACATTACTGCCGAGGAACCTGTTGACTCCAGGGCGTACGAACTCAACGCCAAGGCGGCCGCCCTCAACCCGGCTGCTCCTTCCGGCAAGGAGTTCCTGTACTGGACCGACGCTTCGGGTCAGCAATACTATGCGGGCGATAGCATCACGATGACCGCCGACGTGACTCTGACGGCGCACTGGCGTGACGTGGCTGAGACCACGACTCTCACCTATAAGGTGGGCGAAAATGCTTACACCGTTAGCGGAATCACCTTGAACTCCAAGGAGACCCTGCTCGGCGCAACCGACTCCAACATCAAGGAGCTTCTTGACCCCGTGGTTCAGGCTGACGGCAACAAGAGGGTGTTCGTCGGGTGGAGCACCGACGAGAATGCGACCTCGCCTACGCATTCCGTTGGTGGGACCTATCGCGTGAACAACGAGAATCCGCAGGAGAATGTGCTGTACCCGGTGTTCGTGACCGTGACGAAGCCGAATGACGTGACCTACAACGGCCTCGATCAGAAGCTGAAACCGCAATTCAGTTCTGAAGTGACAGGCAATTACACCCTTGACTACGGCAGCAGCAACACTAAGGACGCCGGTACGGTGACGATGACGCTGACTGCTACCGATCCTTCTCTCTATGGCACGGTGAAGGGTCTGTCCTATGAAATCAACAGGCGCTCCGTCACCATCACCGTCGACAGCAAGACCAAGGTCTACGGGGCCGACGACCCGGCCCTCACCGGCACCGTGGGCGACCTGGTGGCCGAGGACGACCTGGGCGACGTCGCCTACGGCCGCGCCGAGGGCGACGCCGACAAGGAGGACGTCGGCGACGACATCACGCTGACCGCCTCCTACCGGGAGAACCCCAACTACAACGTCAGCGTCAACACCGGCAAGCTGACCATCACGGCTCAGTCCGTCAATCCGGAGGATCCGGACTACGTCGGAATCCAGGTGGCCGGCCCGCGCGACACCGTCTACAACGGCTCCGAGCAGAAGCTGCTGCCGACCGTGACGGACAAGAACGGCAAGACGCTCCTGCTTGACAGCGAGTACACCGTCGCGTGGTCTGAGAACACCACCAACGTCGGCACCGTGACCATCACCGTCACCGGTCAGGGCAACTACACCGGCAGCACGACCGTGACCTACCGGATCACCCCGGCCACCGCGATTGTCTCCGCGAACGCGGCCACCAAGGCCTACGGCACACCGGACTCGGACGTGACGCTCGGCGCCACCGTCACCGGGCTGATCGGCAGCGACGCGGTGAAGTACGCAGTGGCCATCGCTGAAGGCCACGCGGAGACCCCGGGCGTGTACTACGACGCGGTCGTGGCCAGCGGCACCGAGGACCAGGGCAACTACACGGTGAAGTACCAGCCGGCCAACCTGACCATCACGCAGCAGTCCATCACCCCGACCGACCCGGGCACCGGCGAGGAGGACCCGCGCTACACCGGCGCCGAGGTCCAGGCCCCCGCTGACGTGACCTACAACGGCCAGAGCCAGCAGGAGAAGCCGGTCGTGACCGACGGCCAGGGCAACGTGCTGGTCGAGGGCACGGACTACGACCTCACCTACAGCGACGATACCGTGAACGTGGGCACCGTCGAGGTCACCGTCACCGCCAAGGGCAACTACACCGGCTCCGTGACCGTGAGCTACCAGATCAAGGCGGCCGAGGTCACCGTCACGGCCGACGACCAGACCAAGGAGTACGGCGCCGACGACCCGCAGCTGACTGCGAAGATTACCGATGGCCAGGTCTTCGGTGACGACCAGCTGGACTACACGCTGAGCCGCGAGGCCGGCGAGGAGCTGGGCGAGTACGCGATCACGGCCACGCCTGGCACCAACGGCAACTACAACGTGACCTACCTGCCCGGCACGCTGACGGTCACGCAGCAGACGCTCGACCCGAGCAACCCGACCGACCCGGTCGACCCGACCGACCCCGACGGCGCCAAGAAGGGCTACGGCGTCAGCCAGCCGAGCGACGTGACCTACAACGGCAGCGAGCAGAGGCAGGCCGTCCAGGTCTTCAACAAGGCCGGCGAGCAGCTGGTCGAGGGCACGGACTACACGGTGGAGTACTCCGCCGCGACCAACACCGGCACCGTCACCGTGACCGTGACCGGCACGGGCAACTACACCGGCACCGTCGAGCGCACCTACCGGATCCTGCCGGCCCAGGTGACCGTCACGGCCAACGACGCGGTCAAGGTGTACGGCGCCGAGGACCCGGCCTTCTCCGCCACGGTGGAGGGTCTGGTCAATGGCGAGAGCGCCTCGCTGATTAACTACGGCCTCGAGCGTGAGGCCGGCGAGGCCACGGGCACCTACGCCATCAACGCCAGTGGCGCTGCGGAGCAGGGCAACTACACGGTGAGCTTCGCCGCCGGCACGCTGACCATCACCGCCCAGTCCATCGACCCGACCGACCCGGTGGACCCGGACCCGGACAACCCGGACCAGCCGGTCTACAGCGGCGTGACCGTCACCGCCCCGGGCAATGTCACGTACAACGGCACGGCGCAGACCCCGGCGCCGACGGTGGTGGACCGCAACGGCAACCCGCTGGCTGAGGGCACCGACTACGAGTTGGTGTACTCGAACAACACCGACGCGGGCGCTGCGACCGTGGCCGTGCGCGGCATCGGCAACTACGCCGGCGAGTTCCAGACCGGGTTCCAGATCGCCCAGGCGCCGCTGACCATCACCACCGGCTCCGCGACCAAGGTGTTCGATGGCACGCCGCTCACCAGCGGCACCGTCACGAGCGACGGCTTCGTGAACGGCGAGGGTTCGCTGCTCACCATCACGGCCACGGGCATGCGCCAGACCGTCGGCACGTCCGAGAACACCGCCACGGTGAACGACCCGGACAACGTGCTCCGCAACTACGCGGTGACGTGGGTCCTCGGCGCGCTGACCGTGACCCCGGTGGCTGCGCCTGTGCCGCCGACCACGCCGCCGACGCCCGCCGCTCCGACGACGCCGACCGTGACTCCGGCTGCTCCGGCTGCTGCTCCTGCGGCGCCCGCTCCGGCGCCCGCGGCCCCGGCTGCCACCGAGACCATCGCTGACGACGCGACCCCGCAGGCCGCCGAGCCCGAGACCATCGGTGAGGACGCGACCCCGCTCATGAACCTGATCGAGCAGGAGTGCTGGGTGCACTGGGTGATGTTCGTGGGCATCGTCGCCACCGTGGTGAGCGGCGCGGTGCTCGTGGGCCGTCGCCAGCGTCTGGCGAGCCAGCTGAAGTCCGTGAAGAGCGACTTCGTGGACGGCCGCGACGTGGTGGATATGGACGCGGACACCGTCACCGAGACGCAGCACGTCTAGTACGTAAGTAACGCTGGGTGCCGGGGCTCGTCCCCGGCACCCCTCCCAAAGGAGAGACACATGTCAAAGGCAAGCACAGCGATCTACGCCCTCCTGGCAGTTGCCTGCGGCGTGCTGCTGTTCGTGTGGTATGCGACAGGCCTGTACCTGGTCGACGACCCGCTGGACCTGATCGTGGCCATCGCCTGGTGGGCGGTGATCGGTGTGGCCGTCTACCTCACCGTCCGCGCCGACAACACGCGCAAGGAGCGCGTGCGCACCGTGTACGTGGGCGAGGCCGGCGCCATGCCCGCCGTCTTCAATCCCGAGAAGGGCCTGGTGGAGATGGACGGCCGCACCGCGCAGGACACCACCTACGCGCTGCTCAAGGACCTGGACTATGGGTTCGGTCGCAAGGACTTCCCCGACGAGGAGGAGTTCACCCCCGAGTACATGGTCCGCACCCGTGAGTTCAAGGCCGACGGCGACGACACCACCTGGAAGGGCGAGGTCGTGAAGCCCGACGGCGATCAGGCACTCCGCTGGCAGTTCGACGATCCGCAGCAGCTGCAGCAGATCCTGGCAACGATCTAACCGTTCGCGGACATCCGCATCAAGCGCGCAATGAGTCAGCACCCGTCGGGCCCTGGCTCATTGCGCGTTTTCCGTTCCCGCTCCCGGACGCTTCGGAGAGAGCCATTTGTCCACGCCTGGACGCTTCGGAGAGAGCCATTTGTCCACGGTTGGACGCTTCGGAGAGAGCCGTTTGTCCACGCCTCTGAGTCGTACAAATGTTCTGTCAGTGTTTTGTGAAGTCCCTCAATTTGCGAACATAGACCCGCAATAGGAGCACAATTGTTCGCACCAGAGAGTGGGCGAGGGGACATCATGAGACAGACGGACGGAAAGAAAACTTCGAAGCCGGCGCGGTCCATTCAGGAGAATCTCCTGTTCTGCTGGGTCTTTGAGCAGGAGGATGTCTTTCGAGAGATCATCGAAGCCGCGTGGTCTATCAAGGTGCAGGACCTTGAAGTGGTGGTTCAAGAGAAGGTTTACAAGACCCCCGATGGAACCAAGGGCATTCGAATGGATGTTTGGGGCCGCGGCAAGGCTGTTCAGTGGGACGTCGAGATGCAGCGGAAAGAGCTCGTCGACTTCGATGCTCGTCTGGGCTTCTATCACACGCGCATGCAGGGCGGCGCCATCGATGCCGGCGAGGAGTATTCGGAGCTTGGGGACACGTACGTCTTGGTGTTCTGCGATTTCGACCCGTACGGCTTTGGTGACCCCGTCTACAACTGGCTCACGGTCTTGGACAACCATCGCGACTACTCCATCGATGACCGTCGACACACCATGCTCGTGAACATGAAGGCCTGGCGCCAGATGCCGGAGGGCCAGATTCGAGAGTTCGCACAATACGCCGAAGAGGACGAGGTGACCGGCCAGCTCTCCAGTAAGATTGATAGCTACGTGCAGCGATTCCGTAAGCACCCGACGGAGCGCATGGCAGAGGAGGCCGTCATGTTGGCATCGAGTTTCCAGTTCATGCTGGACGAGGAGCGCGAGGCGAGCCGGGCCGAGGGCGAGGCCTGTGGGCGCGACGAGATGGCCGCCGTCGCGAAGGCGCTGCTGCGCGCGGAGCGCTTCGAGGACCTGCGCGCGCTGAGCGAGCTGCAGGGGCGCGAGCTCGGGGACGCCGTCTCGCGGTACGCCGAGGAGCTGGGGCTGCGGGGCTGAGTTCGGGGACGCGGCCCCGCCGGGCCCGGTTCTGGTTGTCCGTCCAGGAGCCGACGCCACGCTGGCATGATCTGGACACCGGGCGTGGGCGCAGGGGTCTCGGCGGTCTCTGCGCCAGCCACCAGCGCTCCAGGCGCCGTGTCGAACTGCGTCATGGCAGCCTGGAGTGCCCGGACTTCTCGCGCCAGGGTCTTCTCGTTGCTTACGCCCCAAGAGACCTGAACCAGACTCAGCGGAGTCCCGGTCGCCGCGTCGCCGGTCGCAAAGTCGATCTTATAGCTGTCACTTGTGCGCAAAGGAGCGATGCTGC
The DNA here is from genome assembly GCF_030067705.1 of Kribbibacterium absianum. Lineage (GTDB taxonomy): Bacteria > Actinomycetota > Coriobacteriia > Coriobacteriales > Atopobiaceae > Kribbibacterium > Kribbibacterium absianum. The sequence continues at coordinate 122,793 of NZ_JASJEX010000002.1, read as the reverse complement.
CGCGCCGGAGACCGATTGCCCGGCGAGGTAGCTCTAGGTACACGGCGTTCTTGAGCCGCTGGCCCGAGGCGCTGGTGGAAGCTCTGGCGTTCGCCGGCGTGATTCGCGGGTCCACCGCATGGATTTTGGGGGCGCGCCGCCCGACTCCGATAGGGCGCGCGCGAACTCTCTTGCGGCAAACAGCGGGCAGGCCTCCTGAAGGTCGTAGAACGCCTCGCCGAGGTAGCTCCGACCGGTTTTGAGGCTGCGGAGCGAAGGCCGTTCTCGATCCGCCGCAACGACAGTTGGCGCCCGCTGAGGCTGAGCGGGCGCTTCATGAGGGCCAGCGCCACCTGAGGTCGTGCGAGGTCGCGACGCTCCACGACGTTGCGAAGCACCACCTGCTGGGTCTAGGACTGCTCAGTCGGCGCAAGTAGAGAACAGTAGTTCTGTTCACTTTCTGTGAAGTCCCTTCATTAACCGAACATCCGACCGTATATAGAGCACAATTGTTCGCAACAGCAAGGGACAAGACGGAGGAGGGCGCCGTGCAAAGTTGGAACGAGAGGCAGTGGGAGAGCATCGGCATTCGCAACCACCATATGTTCAACACCGTGATGCGGAACGAGGTCGTGGCTCGCGCCGTGCTATCGGCCATTGAGGGCTATGACGTGGGCCCGACGGAGGACGCTGTGGGTGAGTTCGAGATTAACGAACCGGGGCCTTCTCGGGGTGTGCGCCTAGACACCCGACTGCGTCTGACGAGTGGGACCGTGTACGACGTCGAGCTTCAAAGAACAGACGACGGCGACCTGTCCGAGCGCACGACCCTGTACTCCGCTCGCATAGTGGTGAGCCTGCTGCATGAAGGGCAGAAGTTCTACGAGCTTCCAGGGGTCAACGTGGTGTGGATCTGCACCTTCGACCCGTTCAAGCTGGGGAGGGCGTCCTACACCTTCCGGCAGCGGTGTGACGAGGAGCCGGAGCTTGTGCTGAGCGAGCAGTACACGACCCGGTTCCTGTGCGCGAACAACGCGGAGCGGGCTGACTCCGAGGCGCTGCGTGACCTGCTCGCGTACATCGCCAGCGACCGTGCGGAGGGAGAGCTGTCCCGTATCATCGAAGAAGAAGTCGTGCGAGTGCGCGACGACGTGCGCTGGAGGGAGGATCACATGAGCTGGGAGTCAGCCATTGCCGACGAGCGTTTCGAGGCGCGCGAAGAGGGCCGCGAAGAAGGCCAGGCGCAGATGGCAGCAGTGACGCGAGCTTTGCTCGCGGCGCAGCGTTTTGAAGACCTACAGATGCTCAGCCAGCTACGGGGACGCGAGCTTGCGGACGCTGTCACGCGGTACGCCGAAGAACTCGGAGCACAACAGGGTTAGCAGCGGATGCGGCTCGCGCTCCGGTTTCCTGGGAGCACCTGCGCTGGAGCGACTTCATGGAGCAGGCCCTAGCCGAAGACCCCTGATTCCGCGACCTCGGTCTCAGTCGAACTCTGCCACGTATCGCTCGTACACGGCGCTGTTGTCGATGACCCACGGGTCTGCGGGCTGTGTGCCATCCGCTGCAGTGCCACCGCGAACTGGCAGCGAGCCCTTGTCAAGGTCGCCAGGGACGGGCACCACCAGGCGCTTGTCCTTGGAGACCAGCGCGCCAGGGTTGCCGCTGTCATCGAGGCGGTACCAGCCGCGGAAGCGATGGCCGGGCTGCTCGTAGGCACGCAGGTAGGCATGGTCGCCGGGCTGCAGGTTGTGGGAGCTGGTGACGTCGCCGCCGGCGGTGCGCGCCGGGACGGGCTCTGCCTCCACGCTCACTGTCTGTGGGAAGGCGCCCGTCTCGGCGTACGCGGCATAGGCAGCTTGGACGCGCTCATCGGGGAGAAGAGCGATGAGGTCGGCTCCGTCGAGCACAAGGCGCTCGTCCTGAGCCAGTCCAGGCTTGGTGAACGCCGTCTGTGCGTACACGGGGCCACCGGGATGCTGGGCGGCGACCGTGCCCTCGAGCTTCTCGAGGGGCTTGCGGGCCTTCAGCACGAGCAGGTAGTGACCTCCGACCGGGAGCCACACGCTGGTCTTGTGCGTGCGGTCGTCGTGGTGCACGGAGACGCAGTTGGGCGTGTCCCATAGGTCGGTGTTCACCTTGCCGCGGGTGACCTGGGAGACGATGCGCCCTTCCGGCACGCGGGGTTGGAGGCTCACACCCTCGGTGTTCACGACACCGTCGTTGTAGGTGTCCGTGGGCATCGGGGCATCCGAGCAGATAACGTCCACGTCCACGGGGCCATAGAGCTCGACGCGGCGCGTGTCCGGCAGCGTGCAGCCGGTGACGTCCAGCTGGAGGTTCTGCAGGGTCTGGAGTCGCGCGAGGTAATGCTGCTCGTTGTGGGCGATGGGAGAAAGGGGCTCGAGGACCTCGTCCTCCATGAAGTAGGTGAGGGCGTGCATGTAGGCGCCGTCGGCGAGCCGCACGAGCTTCGTCGCATCCTTGATAAGCGTGAGGCCCTTCACGCCGGCCACGGTGCAGAAGGTGTCGAAGAAGTCGGAGAAGGGCCGCCATTCCCCGGCGCTCTTGTGGGGGAGCCGGTACATCTCCTTGACGTCCGCGACGCAGTCGGCGGAGTCGCGGTCGAAGGTGTCGGGCCCCGCGATGCCGTGCACGGTGTTCGCGCGGGCGCCGCCCAGCACATGGAAGAGCTTGTCGGAGCCAGGCTTGGCTTCGTTGAATAGTCGGTAGCTGGTCGCGAGGGAGGGGAGGTACACGTCGCTGCCATAGCGGCGAAAGCCCCACGAGAAGAGGGGCACGAGGCCGATGAAGTCCTCCGGGTCGTTCACGTTGAAGATGTTGGCGTAGGCCGGTCCGTTGGCGTCCGTGTCCATCGTGGTCATGGAGCAGGCGATGCAGTAGCTGTACACGTGGTCGGCAGTGAAGGCGTAGTCGCTGCTGAAGCCCATCTCGTTGAGGTCCATGCCGAGAAGGTTGGCCACCGGCGCGCCGCGGCTGTGGCCGAGGTTCCAGATGCGGGTGCTCTGGTCGTCCAGATGGTGCTCTGTCAGGTAGCGCTTGAAGCTCTCGAGGCACTCCAGCTCGCTGGCGCGGAACCCGTGGTGCCAGCGCATCGTGAAGTCGTCGCCGTTCGGTTGGCACACGTCGGCGTTGCTGCGCCACTCGATGGTGTGACTGGTGCCGCGGACCACGAGCGCCACGAGCTGGCAGGGTCTCCCGTTCTCGTCGGCGATGGTCTGGTGCGCGAACGCATAGGCAACGAGGTTGCAGGTCTTGTCGAAGTCGCTGTCGTCCTCGGCGTTGCGGTGGTGGAAGCTCGTGATGTCGATGTCCTGGAAGCCCAGGTTCTGGAGCGAGCTGACGATGTAGCGGTAGCCGTTGCTCGGCAGGTTGCCGTAGGTGCAGCTGGCGATGCCCATGGACGCGGTGGCGAGATAGGGGTTGTAGCGGTCGTTCTCGAGCGTGAACCACATCGGGTCGAAGCCGAGCGTGGTCGAGAAGGGCTTGTAGCCGCTCTTGGCCTCGTGCTCCTCATGCTCGTCGTCGCTGCCGTAGTTGATCTGACACTCGCGAAGGGTGGGGCTTCTTTCGAGCCGATCGAACGGGATGGGGGTTTTGAAGCGCATGACGACTCCTGGAGCGGGACGAACGATGTCTGAGAGAGGTCTCTACCCATAAGAAAGAGGCCCCGAGAAAACCCGGGGCCCCTGGGACACGCGTGCACCTTGACAATCGCAGAGCGCTATCTGAAGGACTTGATCCAGTTCAGGAGCGAGTCGTGGTAGACGTTGTTCTCCACGTCCTTGCGCATCTGCGGGGTCACGGGGCCGTTGGCCGCCAGGTGCGCGAGGACGCCGGCCTGCAGCTCCTGGACGGTCCACTCCTCGAGCGGCTTGTCCTCGGGGATTTCGTCCGGAATGCCGATGGCCTCGCAGGCCTCGTCGAGCACCTCGGCGGCGTCGCCCTCGAGCGTCACGCCGGCAGACTGCGCCTCCGGGGTCGTCTCGGGCTCGAACGCCGGCACGTCGGGGACCTCCGGCACTTCGGTTCCCTCTGGCACCAGCACGTCGCCGGAGCAGGCGTCCAGCTCGATGGTGACGCGCCCGTCCTCGGCCGGGTACGCGGTCCCGGTGAGCGCGCCCACGTACCCGTCCGCGTCCAGGGCGTCGACGGTCACGGACGCCGGGCCCTCGTCGTTGTTCACGGCCACGATCACGGAGCTGCCGTTCAAGGTGCGCGCGAACGCGTACTGGCGGTTGGTGAGCGCGAGCTCCTGATACTCCCCGTAGGAGAGCTCCGGGCGCGCCTCGCGGACGGCCCCGAGCGCCGTCACCAGCGCCTCGAGCGGTTGGCGCTGCTCCTCCAGCTCCTCCAGGTCGAGCGCCGGGCGCAGCATGTCGTCGGCATGGGCGGTGCGCTTGCCCGGGACGGCGAACTCGCTGCCGTAGTAGATGCTCGGGACGCCCGGCAGCGTGTAGAGCAGCACGTGCACGGGCGCCAGGTGCGCCGGCTGGTCGAGTTTGCTGGCGATGCGGTCCACGTCGTGGTTGTCCACGAAGTTGTAGAGCTTGAGGCCGTCCACATGGCCGCCGCCCATGTCGAGGTTGCGCTTCACGGTGTGCGCGATCTCGAAGTAGTTGTGGTCGTTGTGGCCGGAGTAGAGTCCCTTGTGGAGCGAGTAGTCCGTGACCGCGTGGAGCGTGTCGCCGTTGACCCAGCGGCTGTAGTCGCCGTGGATCACCTCGCCCATGAGCCAGAAGTCCGGCTTCACGGTGTTGGCCAGGTGCCGGAGCGCGTGCATGCATTCGAAGTCCAGCACGTCGGCGGCGTCCAGGCGCAGGCCGTCGATGTCGAACTCGTCCACCCAGCCTTGCACGGCGTTCGTCAGGTGCTCGCGCACCGCCGGGTTCTTTTGGTTGAGCTTGACCAACGCGTCGACGCCGCCCCAGTTGTCGTAGCAGAGGCCGTCGTTGTAGCTGTTGTTGCCGCAGAAGTTCACGTTGCAGAACCAGTCGCGGTAGGGGCTGTTCTCGCGCTTCTCGAGCAGGTCCTGGAACGCGAAGAAGTCGCGCCCCACATGGTTGAAGACGCCGTCGAGGATCACGTGGATCCCGCGGTCGTGGGCCTCCTGGACAAGGGTCGCGAGGTCCTCGTTGGTGCCGAGTCGCGCGTCGACCGTGGAGTAGTCCACCGTGTCGTACCCGTGGGTCATCGACTCAAAGAGTGGCCCGATGTACAGGGCGTTCGCGTTGATGTCCCGCATGTGGTCGAGCCAGGGGATCAGGTCGAGCAGCCGGTGTTCGGGCTCGCCGTGCTCGTTGACCTTGGGCGCGCCCGTGAGCCCCAGCGGATAGATGTGGTAGAAGACCGCCTCGTCGTACCAGGCCATGGAACCTCCTAGGATGGGTCGTGCGTAGCGGGAAATATGCGCCGCCTATACTTGCAGAAGGCTTCCCATTTCAGGCCAACAAGAAGCCTGAAAGCGCGGGAGTGCATCGAATGTTATCGGTTGGACTCGTGGACTGCGGCCGGACGGAGAGATGTGAGGGTTTGTTCTGACCTTTCCTTTACCGGGATCCGCCCACAGGTGATTGACCAGATCCGAGGGCTGGCCCAGAAGCACGGGGGTGGAGCTCGTGGTGCTCTATGGCTCACGGGCGCGAGGCGACCAAGGGGAGCGGAGCGACATCGATCTGGCCTATCGAGGGGGCGACGGCGCGCGGTTCGCGCTCGACGTGGACGAGGAGACATCGACGCTCTTGATGTGCGACACCGTGGACCTGGCCCGACCCAACAACCCGGGCTTTCTGGCCGAGATTGAGCGAGACGGGGTGATCCTCTATGAGAAAGGTCGAGAACTTCGCGAGGGCCGTGGATAACCTACGCACCGTCGAGAGCCTCGGAGCTCCGTACACCCCGCTGCAGCTGGCCGGCATCGCCAACCTGTTCGAGATCGCGTTCGAGCTGTCGTGGAAGGCGATGAAGGAAACGCTGAGCCGCTACGGCTATGACACGGCCAAGCGCATGGGGTCGCCGCAGGGCGTCATCCAAATCGCGTATCAGGTGGGGATGGTCGACGACGAGGTCGGCTGGGTTCAGATGCTCGAGGACCGCAGCACACTGTCGCACGTCTATGACGAGAACATTGCCCTGGACGTGGTCGAGCGCGCACGGACCCAGCACCTGAGGCTCTTCGAAGTGCTGGCTGGAGAGCTGGCCGAGAACTGGCCCTTGGATCTTCCCGGTGAGGTGGGCTGACAATGGGCGTTCGCTCCCGTTTCCTTAAGACTGCTGGCGCCGTGGCCGTCGGGGCTACTGCGGCAGCGGTTTCCGCGTTCGCCGTGACTCGCGTGGCCGGCGCTCGTCCCCGCTTGTACTGCACGAAGTTCGGTACGGCCAGGGTGTTCTCGACGACGTCGCCAGACGAGGGGCGCAGGCCGATCCGCGTGCTGTCGCTCGGCGGCGGCTGGCAGACGGTGATGTACGAGGACGCGCCCGACGAGCCGGCGGCCGCCTACGCGCGGGCGTTCGACCTGGTGCTGGATCCCGCCGTCGCCCCGCAGCCGGGGCGCGTGCTGGTGATTGGCGGTGCGGGCTGTGCCTGGCCGCGGCATGCGGTGGCGGTGAATCCGGACGTGGCGGTGCTCGTCTCTGAGATTGACCCGGCGATGGTGGACATCGCGCTGCGCGAGTTCCGGCTGGGGCGCTCGATCACGGAGGCCGGCGAGCTGCCGGACGGAACGCCCCGCCTGGAGGTGCGCGCGCAGGAGGGCATGGACCTGCTGCGGGAGCTGACACGGGACCGCGCGACGCGAGGGGCGGACGCCGTCCCGCGCTTCACGGCGATCGTCGACGACGCCTTCGTGGGCCGCACGGCAGACGACGCGCTCACATCTCCAGACGGCCTTGCGCTCGTGCAGGTGAACCTCACGATGTACGGGGTGTTCGTGGTGAACGTCTCGGTGCCCAAGGAGGATCCGTCGGCCCTCTTGGCCTGTCGCAGGCGCCTGCTGACGGTGTTTCCCTACGTCGCTGTGGTGCCGGCCATCGACGACGCGCTGGCCGAGGAGGAGAACTACCTGCTCGTGGCGTCGTGGATTCCCAAGGAGGTCCCGGGCGCGGTCGAGGTGTGAGGCGTCGGTGGGTACTATTAGAGCTATTAATCAACTCTAAGGAGGCCGTCATGCCTGTCGCAGTCACGAGAGTCACGACAACAGGCCAGATCGGCCTACCCAAGCAGTTTCGAGAGATTCTTGGGGTCAAACCTCACGATCAGGTTGCTCTTCTCAGCGACGGAGAGCGCGTGGAACTGGTGCCTGTGCACGAGCCGACCTTGCAGCTTGGCACGCGAGAGGAGTTTCTTGCTCGCGTGGCCGGTGCAGAAGAGGACTATCGAGAGCATCGCTGCGTCGACGCGATGGACCATGTGCGCGAGTTGAGAGCGAAGTATGGTCTGTAGGGTGGTCGAAGGCCAGGGCTTTGCTGAACGTTTCGCGCTCGCATTGGCTCAGCGGGAGAGTGCGGCGGGAATTACGAGCGTGGCCAAGCTGCTCGACGACTATGAAACGCTGGTGCGCGACCTTGCCGCCTTCCCCGAGATGGGGGCGCCGGTGGACCTGGGCGATGGTTCCATCGGTCTTCGATGGCTACCGTTGCAAAACTTGATTGTGGTTCATGAGAGGCGGGGCTCCGACGTCCTGCTGGCCGACCTGTTCTTTGCGGGCGAGGACTGGACGGAGACGTTGCGTGGCAGGCCCGCCGACTAGCCGCGCGGCCCCTTACAGACACGTCACCGAGCCGTAAGCCGCGCCCGGGGCACCCTCCCGGCGGGCGGGCCACCATGGATCCACCCGTCCAAGGAGGTCTCGTTCCCATGTATCTCAAGCTCGCGCTCGGCAACGTGCGGCGCAGCGTCAAGGACTACTCGGTGTTCTTTGCCACCCTCGCCTTCGCCGCCTGTCTGCTCTACTCGTTCTCGTCGGCAGGGGACTATCTGTGGGCCATGGACCTCAGCGGCGAGCAGCGCGGCCTGGCCGAGTCTCAGCAGCTCAACACGGTCATGAGCGCCTTCTCGGTGTTCGTGGTGGTGGTTTTTGCGTTTCTGATGTCCTATGGCTTTCGGTTCATCGTGCGACGGCGCACACGTGAGTTCGCTCTCTACGGGCTGCTCGGCATGGACGGGCGTGGCGTGTCGGCCATCTTGTGCCTGGAAGGAGCCCTCGTGGGCGTGGCGGCTTGGGCCGTGGGGGTGGCCGTGGGCGTGCTGGCGTCCCCCGCGTTCATGCTCCTTGAGGCGTGGGTGTTCGGGGTGGGCTGGCGCCCGGCCGTCATCTTCTCCCCGGATGCGTTTCGCTGGACCCTCCTGTGCTTTGCCGCGCTCGTGGCGACGGCGTGCGCGGCGTCGGGACGCCAAGTGGCCCGTGCACCCTTGGCGACGCTGTTCGTTGCCGACAAGAAGCCCGAGCGTCTGCTTGCCATGGGAAAGCCCAGGCTCGCCTGGGCGCAGCTGGCGCTTGGCGTCGTCCTCGTGGGTGCGGTGTGGGCTGCAGTTCTTCTCCAGCCGGCCCTTTTCCTCGTGCTCCTCGTCCCCTTTGGCGCCATGGCGCTGGTGGGAACGTGGCTCGTGGCGCGGTTCTTGGCGTGGGCTGTGCCCCGTGCGCTTCAGCGTCGCCCTCAGCGCTACCTGCGCGGCCTCACGTGCTTCACCGTGCGCCAGACGCAGGCCACGGCGTCCAGCTCCTCGATGGCCATGGCCGTGGTTTGCGTGTTGATCGCGTGCGCGGTGTGCATGGTCGCTGCAGGCCTCGCTTTCACGGTGGGTGTGCGCGGCAGCGGGTCGCCAGTGTCCGCGGAGCTGGCGGACTCCCTTGCCCCGGTGGGGTTCATCGGGCTGCTCTACGGGCTGTCGTTCCTGCTTGCGGCCATGGCGGTGCTTGCCCTCCAGCAGCTCGCCGAGGCGGCGGACGGCACGCGGCGCTACCGGGTGCTGGCCGACCTCGGGGCTAGTCGCTCCCTGGCCGCCGGCTCACTGAGGACCCAGGTGGCGCTGTACTTTGGCGTGCCGCTGGCGGGAGCCCTGCTCCACGACGTGGTGGGTCTGACCATCGTGGCCGTGCTGGCCGAGGGCATCGGTGCCGTGTTCGGAACCATCGTGGCGGCGACCGTGGGGGTCACTGTGGCCGTCATGGTGTTCTATTACGTGGTCACGTGCCGGGGGTGCGCTCGCATCGTGCTCGCGCCGTGGGGGCGGCCGACGGGGGCGAGGACGTCCGAAGGCCGCAGGTAGCGCGCCTTCGGGGCGGCTCTGGTAGGCTGGTGGCCGATTCCTGTAGCCAGAACCCGAGCAAGGAGCCTCATGGCTGAGTTCGTGTACCAGATGTACGAGGCCCGCAAGACTGCGGGCGACAAGGTGATCCTGGACGACGTGTCCCTCTCGTTCTTTCCCGGCGCGAAGATCGGCGTGGTGGGCCCCAACGGCATGGGCAAGTCCACGCTGCTCAAGGTCATGGCCGGCATCGAGGACGTCTCCAATGGCGAGGCACGGCTCACGCCCGGCTACACGGTGGGCATCCTCGAGCAGGAGCCCCAGCTGGACGACGACAAGACCGTGATCGAGAACATCCGCATGGCCTTTGGCGACCTGCTGGCGAAGATCGACCGCTTCAACCAGATCGGCCTCGAGATGGCCGAGCCGGACGCGGACTTCGACGCGCTCATGGCCGAGATGGGCAGGCTGCAGGACCAGATCGACGCCGCCAACGGCTGGGACCTGGACAGCCAGCTCTCCCAGGCCATGGACGCGCTCCAGTGCCCGGACCCGGACACGCCGGTCTCGGTGCTCTCCGGTGGCGAGCGGCGTCGTGTGGCCCTCTGCCGCCTGCTGCTCGAGGCACCCGACCTGCTGCTCCTCGACGAGCCCACCAACCACCTGGACGCCGAGTCGGTGCTTTGGCTCGAGCAGTTCCTCAAGAGCTACCCGGGCGCCGTGCTCGCCGTCACGCACGACCGCTACTTCCTCGACCACGTGGCCGAGTGGATCTGTGAGGTGGACCGCGGCCAGCTCTTCCCCTACAAGGGCAACTACAGCACCTATCTCGAGACCAAGGCCGCCCGCATCGCGGCGCAGAACCAGCAGTCCGCCAAGCTCGCCAAGCGCATGAAGGCGGAGCTGGAGTGGGTGCGCTCGAGCCCGTCGGCGCGCCAGGCCAAGAACAAGGCCCGTCTCGACCGCTATGACCAGATGGAGGCCGAGGCCCGCAGCCACAAGGACGTCGACTTCACCGACATCCACATCCCGGTGGGCCCGCGCCTGGGCGCGAACGTCCTCGAGGTCTCGCACCTCAGCAAAGGCTTTGGCGACCGCGTGCTGATCGACGACCTCTCCTTCACGCTGCCGCGGAACGGCATCGTGGGCGTCATCGGCCCCAACGGCGTGGGCAAGACCACGCTGTTCAAGACCATCGTGGGCCTGGAGGAGCCCGACGCCGGCGAGGTCAAGCTCGGCGAGACGGTCAAGCTCTCCTACGTGGACCAGAACCGCGCCGGCATCGACGGCGAGAAGCGCGTGTGGGAGGTCGTCTCCGACGGCAACGACTTCATGCAGGTGGGCGAGACCGAGGTGCCGAGCCGCGCCTACGTGGCGGCGTTCGGCTTCAAGGGCTCCGACCAGCAGAAGCCGGCCGGCGTGCTCTCCGGCGGCGAGCGGAACCGCCTGAACCTGGCGCTGACGCTCAAGCAGGGCGGCAACCTGCTGCTTCTGGACGAGCCCACCAACGACCTCGACGTCGAGACGCTCTCCAGCCTCGAGGCCGCGCTGCTCGAGTTCCCCGGCTGCTCCGTGGTCATCAGCCACGACCGCATGTTCCTGGACCGTGTGGCCACGCACATCCTGGCCTGGGAGGGCGACGACGAGAACCCCGGCCGCTGGCACTGGTTCGAGGGCAACTTCGAGAGCTACCAGAAGGACCGCGAGAAGCGCCTGGGGCCGGAGGCCTCGAAGCCGCACCGTCTGCACCGCAAGCTGACAAGGGACTGATGCTGGACGCTTCGGAGAGAGCCGTTTGTCCACGGTTGGACATTTGGCTCTGACGCAAGCGTCCGCGAGGAGGGCCGATGAGGCTTGTGCCGATGAAGCAGGGGGTGGCGAGCGCGCTCGCGCTGTGCGGCAAGGGTGCGCGCGGCGGTCTTGAGCTGCGGACCTTCAAGAAGGACCGGGGCGTGCGCATCGTGGCGGCCGATGGGGCGGTGCGCCTCTCGGAGGACGGGTTCGTCACCGAGTCCCGTGAGCTGCCCTCTGGGTCGGAGGCCAAGCGGGCCGTGCGGGCGGCCGTGGCCCGGGAGTTCCCGCGCTCGAACAAGCTCTACGTACAGGAGGTGTCATGAGCGACCTGAAGGACAAAGTGGGAGCGAGCGTCACGCTCATCGTGCTCGTGGTGATTGGGATCGCGGCCCTCTGCCTGGTGCTGCGGTTTGCCGGCTGGATGCTCGGGATGTTCTTTGGCGGTGTGTTCCGGCTGCTGATCGTGGCCGGCGTGGTGTGGCTGGGCTACCAGATCTATCTGCGCCTGAAGCCGGGCCGCTGAGTCACCTGGGGTGCCACGCACCCCAGGCGGAAACCTCCCGAGATGCGTGGCACCTCAGGTGGTTGCGGTGGTTATGAGAAGACCTCCCAGGGTGCGTGGCACCTCGGGAGGTCTTTTGCGCGGGCGGCTGAACCGCTCGATGTGGCGGCTACTCCGCCATCTGCTGGGTCACGCTGTCCACCAGCGCCTGGGCCGTGGTGCGGCTGGCCGGGTTCATCATCCCGCCGCGGAGGGTCGTCGCGCCGGGCGCGTTGCCGGCGATGTTGCCCTGTGCCTGGCCGAGCGGGCTGCCACCGGACGTGGCGAACGGCACCACGGTCTTGCCATTGAGGTCGAGGGCGTCCAAGAACGTGTCGACGATGGGCGCCTCCTTGTACCACCAGATGGGGAAGCCCACGTAGATGACGTCGTAGCCGCTGACGTCCGGCACCGGCTGTCCCAGCGCCGGGCGGCATGCGGGGTCGCTGCACTCGACGGTCGAGCGGGACGCCTTGTTGTTCCAGTCCAGGTCCGCCTTGCTGTAGGGCTGGGCGGGGAGGATCTCGTACAGGTCCGCGCCTGCGGCCTTGGCCAGCAGCTCGGCGGCCGTCTCTGTGGTGCCCGTGGCGCTGAAGTACGCCACCAACGTGTGACTCATCATGCCTCCTTGGGGTGGGCGCTTTTCGCCGTACCGGGAGTGTAGACCGTTGTGGAAAAGGGGACGAAGCACTTTTGCACGTCGTTGCAGTGCTGATGATCTGCTACTCCAGCGCGCCGTACTGCTCGTCCGCCACGGCCTCCAGCCAGGTGGTGCCACAGCCCTCGCCCGGGGCCTCGAACGCGATGTGGCTCATCCAGCTGTCGCCCGCCGCGCCGTGCCAGTGCTTGACGCCGGCCGGGATGTACACGACGGTCCCGGGCGTGAGCTCCTGCGCCGGCTCGCCCCACTCCTGGTACCAGCCGCGGCCGTCGGTCACGAGCAGAATCTGACCGCCGCCGGACGTGGCCTCGTGCACGTGCCAGTGGTTGCGACAGCCTGGTTCGAAGGTGACGTTGGCGATGGACTGCGTCTGGGACGGGTCCGTGAGCGGGTTGAGCCACGAGCGGCCGTCGAAGTACTGCGCGAAGGCGTCGTTGGGCTGCCCGAGGCCGAACAGGCCGCCGTGGGCCTCCGGGCCGTCCTGCTCGTCCCCGTACACCTTCACGGCCTCGCGGAACGCGGCCCAGGCGTTGGGCCAGCCGGCGTAAAAGGCCACATGGGTGAGCGCGGCGGCCATCTCCTGCGCGGTGACGCCGTTGGCCTTGGCCGTGGCGAGGTGGTAGGTGAACGAGGAGTCGACGAGGCCCTTGGCCACGAGCGTGGTGATCGTGAGCAGCGAGCGGGTCTTGAGGGGGAGCGTGTCGTCGCTCCACACCTCGCCAAAGAGCACATCGTCGTTGTACGCGGCGAACGCAGGGGCGAAGTCGCCGAGGGAGTCTCGGCCGGCGGTCTGGACAATCTTGGGCATGTCGTTTCCTCTCTTATGAGCCAAACCCGACGGGTGATGACTCATCGGGACTGGCTCCATTGTGCTGCGAGGGCGCGCCCAATCACAGTGCCGGTTTCGCACGCTGCTATGCTGTCCATGCATACCGAGAGGATCGCCCATGACCTTTGACCAGCTGGAACAGCTTGTGGCCGTGGCGGAGCTGGGCACGGTGTCGGCGGCGGCCGAGCGCCTGCACATCTCCCAACCGGCCCTCTCGCGGTCGTTGCGGAGGCTCGAGCGGGAGCTGGGAGGCCCGCTCTTCATCCATGGCAAGAACCGGCTGGAACTCAACGACACGGGCCGCGTCGCGGTGGCGCAGACCCGTGCCACGCTGGCCGCGCAGCAGGAGCTTCGGCGCGCGGTCCGCGCGCATCTCGAGAGCCTCAAGACCATCGTCGTGGGCTCCGCCGGGCCGGCCCCGCTCTGGACGCTGCTACCGACCCTTGGCGGCCTCTATCCGGGCATGACCATCACGTCCCGCAACGAGGACGTGCCCGAGCTTGAGGCCGGCCTCAAGGACGGCACCTACCAGCTCATCGTGCTGCCCCGCCCGTCCGAGAACCCCGATGCGCTCTCGTTCCCCTACGTCCGCGAGCGCCTGTGCTTCTCGGTGCCGCCAGGACATCCGCTCGCGACGCGCGCGGGCGTGCGCTTCTCGGACCTCGACGGCGCCGACGTCCTGGTGCTGCCCAACCTCGGCCATTGGCAGCGGGTTCACGACGAGGGCATGCCGCGCGCGCACTTCATCGTCTCGCGCAGCCAAGAGGACCACGACGCCGTGGCGCAGAGCTCGGCGCTTCCCATCTTCACGACGGACCTCTCGCGCCGGTTCCGCGGCGACGGCGCGGCGGCCGGGCGCGTGCACGTGCCGATTCTGGACGAGGAGGCCCACCCGCTCTTTCATGTGGCGCTGCGCCGGGAAGACGCTGAGCGCTTCTCGGGTCTGGTTCGCGAGCTGGAGAAGGGCCAGCTCCTCGACGAGAGGGACCGGCCCCGGTGACCGACCGTGGACAAATGGCTTTGACCGAAGCGTCCAGGCGCGGACGCTTGCGTCAAAGCGATTTGTCCGCGCCGTTCCGCGCCCGCCGGCCCGCGCCCGCTAGCTCGCGTAGTCCACGTCGATGGCGATCTTGAACGTGTGGCCGGGGTGCTTCTCGGCCAGCTCCTTCTCCAGCTCGTCGCGCCAGGGCCCCGGGTCCTTCACGTCGAAGGACCGCACCACGTCGAAGCGCACCTCGCCGGTGTCCGGGTCCACAAAGAAGGCGTGCATCGAGGTCGCGCCCGGGTACGTCGCGACCTGGTCGCGCACGGACTTGAACAGCTGCTGGTACTCGGGGTCCTTGGAGACGATCCCGTACACGCCGCAGGTCAGAAGGATGTGGTGCTCGCGGTACACCTGCGCGGTGATCTGGCGCGACAGCATGTCGATCTGCGCGGCGGTGGTGTCGGCCTCGAGCGCCAGGTGCACAGATCCGATCATCTCGTTGGGGCCGTAGGCGTCGAGGTACAGGTCGTGCACGCCGAGGACGCCCGGGAAGGCCGCGATCTCGGTCTTCAGCTCCTTGGCGAGGCGCGGGTCGATGCGCTCGCCGAGGATCTCGTTCACCACGTCGCTCATCATGTCCCAGCCGGCCTTGGCCACCACGAGCGAGATGAACGCCGACACCCAGCCGTCGATGGACACGTGCCAAAAGACCGCGGTCGCGATGGCGAGCAGCGTGGTCGCGGACACCACGGCATCAAAGTAGGAATCGACGCCCGAGGCCACGAGCGCGTCGGAGTCCGTCTCCTTGCCCTGCTTCTTGGTCCAGATGCCGAGCCAGAGCTTCACGGCGATGGCGATCACGATGACCACCACGGCGACCCACGAGTAGTCGGAGATCACCGGGTGGAGGATCTTCTCGATGGAGTCGCGGAACGACACGATGCCCGTGGCCAGCACGATCACGGCCACGGCCAGCGCGGACAGGTACTCCACGCGCCCGTAGCCCATCGGGTGCTCCCGGTCGGCCGGGCGCGCGCCGAGCTT
This sequence comes from Kribbibacterium absianum, assembly GCF_030067705.1. Lineage (GTDB taxonomy): Bacteria > Actinomycetota > Coriobacteriia > Coriobacteriales > Atopobiaceae > Kribbibacterium > Kribbibacterium absianum. Next base: position 107,692 of record NZ_JASJEX010000002.1, on the reverse strand, counting down.
GACGCCCACGATGGTGATGATCGAGGCGCCGGCGTCGGCCAGGTTGTTGACGCCGTCCAAGATGATGGCGAGCGAGTTGGCGACAAGCCCGATCAGCAGCTTGGCGGAGGAGAGCAGCACGTTGGCGACGATGCCCACGAGGCCCGCGCGCACCACCTGCTTGTTGCGGGCCTCCATCTGCTGTTGGGCGTCCGGCTGCTGGGCGCCCACGGGCTGCTGACCCGCCGGGGACTGCTGGGCGTTGGGGGTCTTACGCGGATGTGTTGTGGCCGGGGCGGTCTGCGTGGCCATGGTGCTGGTTCCTCCTGTAGAAAAAGCGCCCCAATCGCAGGCGACAGGAGCGCAGGTCAATCGATATGGCTGGGCGCGTTACTCCTCGCCGGTCACGCTCTCCTTGACCTCGGCGTACTGGTGGCCGTTCTCGTCGGTGCCGACGGTGATGTTCTCGGTCACCCGCTCGTCCTCGGCGCCCTCGATGGCCTCGGCGACGGTCTGCTCGGGGTAGTTGCCCTCGATGTCGCAGTTGGGCTTGATGGAGACGTCCATCCTGTGGGTCTCGTCCTCGAGCTTGCCCTCGGCGATGACGTCGTCGATCAGGGTCTGCTCAGCCTGCTTGGAATCAATCTCGGCCATGGCGTGTCCTTTCATGGTGCGGCGCTTACGGCCGCTGTTCCTGACGCGGTGTCTTGGTACCCGGGTATCGCTGTCCCTTGATATGAGGACCTTGTTTTTGTGGGGAGTGAGTGGGGGGCTCCGGGCAGCGCCGGCGCCTCGCCTTCGCGCAATGCTGCAACAATGGGCAGTCCCGACCAGAAGCCACACGCGACCCGGAGCTGCCATGCCGCTGCGTCTCATCGTCTCGCCGGCCAAGAAGCTGGCCCCCACACCGGATTTCGCGCCCGAGGCGCAGCCGGCGTTCCTCGAGCAGGCCGAGCAGCTCACCGCGGCGCTGCGGGAGCGCTCCCGTGACGAGCTTCAGGCCCTGTGGCGCACGTCGGACGCCCTGACGGCCACGGCCTGCGACCACCTTGCCGCCTGGACGCCGCACGGCCGCGACGCTGCGGCGATGTCCTATCGGGGCATCCAGTACACGGCGCTCGCGCCGCAGGTCATGGACCGCGCGCAGCTGGCCTACACCCAGGAGCACCTGCGCATCCTCTCCGGCCTCTACGGGGTCCTTGGGCCCCTCGACGCGGTCTGTCCCTACCGTCTGGAGATGCAGGCCAAGCTGTCGGGCCCGTGGGGCGGCGACGTCTACGCGTTCTGGGGCGCTCGGCTGGCGGAGCGTCTGGCCCGCGAGTGCGACACGCTCGTGAACGTCGCCTCCGTCGAGTACGCCCGGGCCGTGCTCCCGCACCTCCCCGAGCGCACGCGCGTCGTGACCTGCCTCTTCGGCGAGCTTCGGGACGGGCGCCTCCGCCAGCGGGCCACCGAGGCCAAGCGTGCCCGCGGCATGTTCTGCCGCTGGTGCGCCGAGCAGGGCATCGAGGACTGGGAGCGGCTCTCGGGTTTCTCGGAGGCGGGCTACGCGCTCGACCGTGGGCTCTCCGCCCCGGACCGGCTCGTGTTCATCCGCTAGGCTCAAGGCCACCGCAATCAAGGGAGGTCCCATGAACGGCTTCGTGTACTCCGTCCCCACCACGGTCTACTTTGGCTCGGACGAGTTCCGCCACCTGGGGGAGGAGGTCGCGGGCCTCGGTCGCACGGTGCTTCTCTGCTACGGGGGCGGGTCGATCAAGCGCACCGGCCTCTATGACCGCGTGATGGGACAGCTAGCCGAGCAGGGCCTCCAGGTGGTGGAGCTGTCCGGCATCGAGCCCAACCCCCGCATCGGGTCGGTGCGCGAGGGCGTGCGGCTGTGCAAGGAGCACGACGTGGACGTGGTGCTCGCGGTCGGCGGCGGGTCCACCATCGACTGCGCGAAGTTCGTGTGCGCGGGCGCCCGGTCCGACCGCGACCCCTGGGACTGGTTCGCCGACAAGACCATCCCCATCACCGACGCGTTGCCGCTGGTCACCGTGCTCACCCTCGCCGCCACGGGCTCCGAGATGGACGACACGGGCGTGATCTCCAACCCCGAGCTGCAGGAGAAGCAGGGCCGGGGCGCCCGCGTGCTCCTACCCAAGGCGAGCTTCCTCGACCCCGAGAACAGCTACTCGGTGCCGCCCTCGCAGACGGCGGCGGGCTCGGCGGACATCATCGCCCACACCCTCGAGGTGTACCTGACCACGGAGGACGACCTCTTCTTCCTCGACACGTTCATGGAGGGGCTGCTCCGAACGGTCGTGAGGTTCGCCCCGGTGGCCATGAGGGACCCCACCAACTACGAGGCGCGCGCCAACCTCATGTGGGCCAGCTCCTGGGCCATCAACGGGTTCGCGGACGGCGGCAAGCGGCACGGTTGGTCGGCGCATCCGATGGAGCACGAGCTCTCGGCGTTCTACGACATCACGCACGGCCTTGGCCTCGCGATCCTGCTGCCGCGCTGGATGCGCCACTGCTTGGACAAGGACCCGGCGACCGCGGGCAAGCTGGCCCAACTGGCCGAGCAGGTCTTTGGCGTCACGGACCCGGCGCTGACCGAGCGCGAGAAGGCCGAGGCGGGGATCGACGCCTTGGCGGCGTTCTTCACCGACGAGCTGGGGCTCGCGTCGACGCTCGGAGAGATAGGCATCGGCGACGAGCACTTCGAGCGCATGGCGAAGAAGGCCTGCGACGGCAAGGGCGGCACGATCCACGGCTTCGTGGACCTGGAGCCTGCAGACGTGGTCGCCATCTTCGAAGCCTGTCAATGAGTTAGCGCCCGTCGGGCTTTGACTCGCGCCCGCTGGTCGATGCGACGGGACCTGGCGGGCGGATTCGTTTGTGCGGAAACGGTTCCCCGCAAGGATTTGCGGACAAACGATTCCCCGCAAGCGGCCTCGACGACAAAACCGCAGGTGGCCGAGAAGCGAAGCCCGCCGTTGCCCCCGTTTCTCCGCAAAACGGCCCCGAGATTTGCGGGGAAACGTTTCCCCGCAAGCCCCGAGCGCAAGCCCCGGTCGTCGAGCCGCAGCCCGCCGGGTCGTGACTCAAGCCAAATCTTGCAGCGCCACCGGCTCCGACGCCCCGCGCGTCGCCAGCGCCTGGACGAGCGCCGTCGCGCCGCTCATCGTGCTCACGAGGTCCACGCCGCGCGCCACGGCCTCGCTGCGGATCTTCTCGCCGTCGCCGCGCGCCGCGCCGCCATGGGGCGTGTTGATGAGGAACGCCGCCTCGCCGGACCGCAGCAGGTCCACACAGTTGGGCGACCCGTCGCGCACGCGGCGCAGCTCGGTCACCTCGATGCCCGCCGCCCTCAGCGCCTTCGCGGTTCCCGGGGTGGCGGCCAGCTCGTAGCCCATGGCCCGCAGCAACAGCGCCACCGGCCCGATGGCGCGCTTGTCCCGGTCGCACACGGAGATGGGCACCACGCCCGAGGTCGGCGTCGCGTAGCTGATCTCCTCGCGCGTCTTCGCGAACGCCTGGGGGAAGGTCGCGCCCAGGCCCATCACCTCGCCGGTGGACCGCATCTCGGGCCCCAGCACCACGGTCGCGCCGGGGAACCGGCTCCACGGCATCACCGACTCCTTCACCGCGTAGTGCCCCGGCTCGCGGCGCTCGTCGGGAAGGCCCATGTCCCGCAGCTTCTCGCCGGCGATCACCCGGGCGGCCACGCTCGCGAGCGGCACCCCGCTCGCCTTGGACGAGAACGGCACGGTCCGGCTCGCCCGGGGGTTCATCTCGATCACGAGCACGCGCTCGTCCTTGACGGCCAACTGCAGGTTCATCGGCCCCACCACGCCGGCGGCCAGCGCCAGCGTCCGGGTGATGTCGCGCACGCGCTCGAGCAGCGCCCCGGAGAGCGAGAACGGCGGGTAGCAGCAGGCCGAGTCGCCGGAGTGGATGCCGCACTCCTCGATGTGCTCGAGCACCGCGCCCACGTACACGTCCTCGCCGTCGCACACGGCGTCCACGTCCAGCTCCACCGAGTCCTCGAGGAACGCGTCCAGGTACACCGCGTGCCCGCGCGACACCGCGGTCGCCTCGTCCAGGTACGCCGCCAGCTCGTCCGGCCCGTACACGATGGCCATGCCGCGACCGCCGAGCACGTAGCTCGGCCGCACGAGCAGCGGGTAGCCCACGGTGCGCGCGGCCGCGAGGGCCTCGTCCACGGTGGACGCCACCGCCGAGGCCGGGTACTCCACGCCCAGCTCGTCCAAAAGGCCAGCGAACCGCTCCCGGTCCTCGGTGAGGTCGATGGCGTCCACGCTCGTGCCGAGCACGGTGAGCCCTGCCTCGCTCAGCCGCCGCGCCAGGTTGATCGGCGTCTGGCCGCCGAGCGTCACGACCACGCCCTGAGGCCGCTCGGCGTCGGCGACGTCCATCACGTCCTCAAAGGTGAGCGGCGAGAAGTAGAGCCGGTCGCTCGTGTCGTAGTCCGTGGAGACGGTCTCCGGGTTGCAGTTGACCATCACGGTCTCGAAGCCCAGCTCGTGCAGCGTGCGCGCGGCGTGGCAGCAGCAGTAGTCGAACTCGATGCCCTGGCCGATGCGGTTGGGCCCGGCCGCGAGGATCATCACGCGGGGGCGCTCTGCCGGCCGCCGCTCGCTCTCGCCGCCGGCGCGGTACGTGAGGTAGCTGTAGTTGGTGCGGGCCTCGAACTCGCCGGCGCAGGTGTCCACGTGCTTCACCACCGGGGTCACGCCGAGCACCTGCCGCAGGGCCCGGACCGTGTCCGCCCGCTGGCCGGTGAGTCGCGCGATCTGCTCGTCCGAGAAGCCCAGCTGCTTGGCGGCGAGCAAGAGCCCCCGGTCCAGGCCGCCTAGCCCGAGCTCCGCGATACGCTGCTTTGCCCGCGCGATGTCCTCCATGCGCGAGAGGAACCACGGGTCCACGCTCGACAGCTCCGCGACCCGCGCGACGCCCCAGCCCCGCTCGAGCGCCTCCTCCAGGTAGAAGACGCGCTCGGGCGTGGGCTGCGCCACGCGGTCGGCCAGCTCGTCGTCGCTCAGGCCCGCGCCGAGCGCGTCGAGCCCCTGGTGCCCCTGCTCGAGCGACCGCAGCGCCTTCTGCAGCGCCTCCTCGAACGTGGTGCCGATGGCCATGACCTCGCCGACGGCCTTCATGCGCGTGGTGAGCACGTCGCTCGCGCCCTTGAACTTCTCAAAGGCGAAGCGCGGCGCCTTGACCACGCAGTAGTCGATGGAAGGCTCGAAGCAGGCGGGCGTGGCGCCGGTGACGTCGTTCAGGACCTCGTCGAGGGTGTAGCCCACGGCGAGCAGCGCCGCGAACTTGGCGATGGGAAAGCCCGTGGCCTTGGAGGCGAGCGCCGACGAGCGGCTCACGCGCGGGTTCATCTCGATCACGACCACGCGGCCGTCCTCGGGGTTCACCGCGAACTGCACGTTGGACCCGCCGCAGGCCACGCCCACGCGGTCGAGCACCGCGAGCGAGGCGTCGCGCAGCCGCTGCAGCTCGTAGTCGTTCAGGGTCTGGCAGGGCGCCACCGCGATGGAGTCGCCGGTGTGCACGCCCATCGGGTCGAGGTTCTCGATGGAGCACACGACGATGCCGTTGCCGGCGCTGTCGCGCATGACCTCCATCTCGATCTCCTTCCAGCCGAGGAGGCTCTGCTCCACGAGCACCTGGCCCTCGGGGGAGAGGGAGAGCCCCTCCGCTGCGATGGCGCGCAGCTCCTCAGCGTTGTGCGCGACGCCGCCGCCCGCGCCTCCCAACGTGAACGCGGGGCGCAGCACCACCGGGTAGCCCAGGCGCGCGGCGACGGCCTCGCACTCCTCCACCGTGGTGCCGATGCCCGACTCCGCCGTGGCGAGGCCGATCTGACCCATGGCTTGGGCGAAGAGCGCGCGGTCCTCGCCCGTCTCGATCGAGTCGATGTCGCAGCCGATGACCTCCACGCCGTACCGCTCGAGCACGCCCTCCTGGGCCAGGGCCACCGCGCAGTTGAGCGCCGTCTGGCCGCCCATGTTGGGGAGCAGCGCGTCGGGTCGCTCGCGTTCGATGATGCCCGCGACGGACCGCGCGGTTATCGGCTCCACGTAGGTGCGGTCGGCCACGTCCGGGTCCGTCATGATCGTGGCCGGGTTGGAGTTGACGAGCACCACCTCGTAGCCCTCGCGGCGGAGCGCCTTGACGGCCTGGGTGCCCGAGTAGTCGAACTCGCAGGCCTGGCCGATGACGATGGGGCCGGAGCCCAGGACGAGGATCTTCTTGAGGTCGTTGCGGCGCGGCATCTACGCCCTCCCTTGCTCGAGGTACTCGGGGTCGCCGTCCATCAGGCGCACGAACGCGTCGAACGCGTAGCGGGCGTCCGTGGGGCCGGGGCGCGCCTCGGGGTGGTACTGGAGCGAGAAGGCCCGGGCGTCGAGGAACTGGAGCCCCTCGGGCGTGCCGTCGTTGAGGTTCACGTGGGTGAGCCGCACGCGTCCTACCTGCGGGTTCATCACCACGGGGGCGATGCGGCGCTCGCTCCAGACGCGAAGGTCGCCCGGGTGCTCGGCCACGCCTCCGGAGAGTTCCGGGACGAGCGGCCCCAGCGACGAGAAGACCGGCCCGTAGTTGTGGTTCTGCGCCGTGACCTCGGTGCGGCCGGTGAGGAGGTTCATCACCGGCTCGTTGCCGCCGTGGTGGCCGAAGGCGAGCTTCTCGATGGACGCGCCCGCGGCGGTGGCGAGCACCTGGTTGCCGAGGCAGATCCCAAAGAGCGGCACCTGGCCGAGAAGCTCGCGCGCGCAGGCCGTGACCTGTGGGATCGCGGCCGGGTCGCCGGGGCCGTTGGAGAAGAAGACGCCGTCCGGGTCGCGCGCGAGGATGCTTGTGGCCGGGGTGTCCCAGGGCACGAGCTCGCACTCGACGCCGGCCGCGGCCAGGCATTCCATGATGCCGGCCTTCTCGCCGCAGTCCACGGCGACGACGCGCCGGCGCGCGGCACCGCGGGCCGGAATGGTGCGGGGCTGCCCCCGGGAGACCTGGGCGACGAGGTCGCGCTCGCCGATGGGCCGGGACGCCCGCACGCGCTCCACGAGCGACTCCGGGTCCAGGTCCTCGGTCGAGACGGCCGCGCGCATGGCGCCCTCCTCGCGCAGGCACAGCGTGAGCGCGCGGGTGTCCACGCCCTCGATGGCCACGACGCCCTCCCGGGCCAGGTAGTCGCCGAGGGCCTCGTCGGACTGCCAGTGGCTCGGGGTGCGGCAGAGGTCGCCCACGACGAGGGCCTCGAGCGCCGGGTGCGGCGCCTGGCCGTCCCGCGCGTTCATGCCATAGTTGCCCACCTGCGGGTAGGTGAGGGCCACGACCTGACCCGCGTAGGAGGGGTCGGTGACCACCTCCTGGTAGCCGATCATCGAGGTGTTGAAGACGGCCTCGCCAAAGGCCTCTCCCAGAGCACCGCACGACCGCCCAAAAAAACACCGGCCGTTCTCGAGTGCGAGAAGGGCCGGTGCCGGTTGATTGCCTGCTGGCGCTGCCAATGGGTTCACGTGCCGCTCCCTCCTGTGGGTTCAAGCCACCATAGGGGTCGCGGCGCGGTGAGAATTCGTCCGGAGAGATTCGCAACAAACTGGATACTCATGCGTATCCTATGCAAAACACCGCAAAAAGCAGCGAGACGTCGCCGAATGGGCGACGTCTCGCTGCGACTGCTCCGGCTCGGGGCGCTTAGTGCTCGGCCACGTACTTCACCACGTAGGGCGCGAAGCGCTTCTGGATCTCGCTGAACGTGGACTCGAAGGCGTCCTTGGCCTCCGGGGCCATGAAGAGCTCGATCTTGCGGCCGTGGAGCTCCACCATGAGCTTGTCCTTGAGCTCGGCGCGGCCGAAGAGCTCGTCGCGGAGACCGGCGCCCAGGGCGAAGGTGAGAAGGGCCGCCTCGTCCTGTGTCATCGGGGCCTTGCCGTCCATGGCCTGAACCGCGTAGTCCTTGAACTCGCGCTTGGCCTCGGCGGTCGGCACGAAGACCACCTCGGACTGCTCGCCGAGGATGTAGCCGCCCTTGCGCAGCGGCAGCGCCAGCGCGGCGAGGAAGTCGCCGGCCTGGTCGCCCTCGACGAACTCGTCCATGATCGTCTGGACGGAGACCTCCTCGCGCTGCTCGATGAAGCGGTAGAGCGGCAGCAGGTACTCCTTGTCGGCCGGCAGCTCGCCCTTGATGCGGGCCTTGCCGTCCTTGAAGTCGGCGACGCCGTCGTTCTCCAGCTCAAAAAGGCCGCAGGCGACGATGGCCGCCATGGCCTCCTTGGTGGGGACGACGCCGTCATTGTTGAGTGCGAGGACCAGCAGCTGCTGGGTGGTTGAGACGTTCATGGAACACCTTCCTGAAACGCAAACTCGAATGGACGTGCTGCACCCGGGCTCTACCCATTTGTGCGGGAGGGGTCGATGCAAAGCCCCCGAGGCCCATCAAAAGACCGACCGTGCGGGGCGGCCGACGGCCGTTGGCTCACGCGCGGGGCCCCTTGTGGTGGCGCGCGCCGTCGAGGAGCCGCTGCTCACGGGACTCGTCGCGCAGCAGGCGACGGCCGAAGCCGCCCATGAGGCCGAGGCCGAGCGCCTCGAGGATGCCGAAGAGCCCGAGCTTGAGCAGGAAGGCGAGCGACTCGATGGGGCTGTGCGCCGCCGCGTAGAGGCCGCCCAACGCCGCGGCGGAGCCCGTGTCCACGCCGAAGAGGATCATGAAGCCCCAGGCCACCGCGAACGCGCCGCCGAGGAACCCGAGCCAGCTGTACACCTTGAACGCGCGGTCGCGGCCGAGCCGGTCCAGCTCGCGCTGGGTGCGCGCGGCCTCGCGGCTCTGGGGCCCGGGCGCCGCGTCGTCCGCCGGTGTCCTCGGGCGCGGCGGGGTCGCAGGCTTGGGCATCTGGGCGGTCCGGTCGGGCGCGGCCTGCTGCGCCGGTGCGGCCTGTTCGGCCACGACCGCCTCCTCGGCCGCGACTTGCGCCGTTAGCGTGGGGTCGTCCATCGTCTCGGCGTCCATCTCGAGCGCGCCGAGCTCGCTTTCCAGCTCCTTCGCGTTCTGTGCCGCGTCGCCGTCGCCGAACGTGCGCTCCACCTGCTCGTCCGCGTGCGCCTTTTCCTCCGGCGTGGGCTTGTCCTGGGCCATGGTGACCTCCTCGGGTTCGTTATTTCGATGTCTGCGGATGCTTGTACCCTCGCCTCGGAGCGCGTCCTGTCAGCGGGCCCTCAGCAGCGGACCCTCCACGGCGAGTCCCCCGCGGCCGTTGGCTCTCGGCCCTCGACACTCCCCTCGCTGCGCCGCTCGCCCGTGGCGCGGCCGTTTCCCGGGCACCGGGGCCGGGTATGCTGGGTGCGTCGACCCCTCGCAGAAAGGCGGCGCCCATGCCCCTTCTCGATGCCATCGCCCAGCGCCACTCCGTGCGCTCCTATCTCCCGGACCCCATCGGCCCCGAGGACCGCGAGCGCCTCTCCGCCCTCGTTGCGGACGCCAACCGCACCCCCGGCCTCTCGTTCCGCCTGGCCTTTGACGAGCCCCGGGCCTTCTCGTCGAGCCTCCCGGCCTATGGCGCGTTCAAGGGCGTGACCAACTACCTCGTCTGCGCCGGCGAGCGCAGCCTGCACCTGAGCCAGGACGTGGGCTACGCCGGCGAGCTCATCGTCCTCGAGGCCCAGGAGATGGGCCTCAACAGCTGCTGGGTGGGCCTCACCTACAAGCACGGCATCGTGCGCGGCGGCCTGGCCCCCGACGAGAAGCTCGTCTGCGTGGTGGCGCTCGGCCATGGCGCCGGCTCCGGGTCCACGCACCCGGTGAAGCCCCTCGAGAAGCTCTGCACCGTCGAGGGCGGCGTCGAGGCGCCGGCATGGTTCCAGGAGGGCATGTGGGCGGCGCAGCTCGCGCCCACCGCGATGAACCAGCAACGGTTCCACATCACCTACCGCGGCGGCACGGTCCGCGCCGAGGCGCTGCCCGCGCCCTATGCCGACGTGGACCTCGGCATCGTCAAGCGGCACTTTGAGCTGGGGGCCGGCGCCGAGAACGTGTGCTGGGCCTGACCTGCGCAGACGCCACCGCGCGTGCTTCGTCCCAGTCGATCGGGGCCGGTTCTCCTTGAACCGGCCCCCTTCTTGTGGGATAAGTTAACTGGTTGCTCTTTAGCCTTTTGCGGCTGGAATTGGAGGCGCACGCCCATGGGTGAGATCAAGGGACGCGACGAGCGCGAACAGCTGCTCAGCGCGTGGTTGCGCATCACCTCCAACATCTCCCAGCTCCAACGGTTCGACGACCTTCGTTACAACGAGGCGGTCATCTGCAACCTGCTCATGAAGAACAAGATGGAGAACCCCGGCACGATGCTCACGGCCACGGACCTCTGCCGCGAGTCGCACATCATGAAGTCCCAGATGAACCGAACCCTCCAGGCCATGGAGGAGAAGGGCATCGTGCGCCGGCACCGCTCCACCGAGGACCGCCGCCGGGTGTTCATGGAGCTCCGCGAGGACTCGGACCTCTACGACAAGCAGCACGCCCGGGTGCTTCGCACCGTCGACGCGCTGGCGGACCGCCTGGAGGGCCTCGACCTGACCCAGGTGGTGGCCGTGCTCGACGCCGTGAGCGAGGCGGCCGAGGACCTCGTGGCTGAGGACCGCCTGGAGAAGGCCCGGGCCACGGCCTAAGCGCTGGTTTTCAGCACGCAAGCTGTTAGAATGACCTGCGGCAATCTGTCCAGGGGCGACCGAAAGGATCGTGATGAAACCCCGACCTCACAGTCTCTGATCCCTGGGCGGCCTAACGCGTGCGCTCGGGGCGCACTCGTTAGGAGTCACAACCATGATTTACCTGTCCCAGATGCTGGGAATCCCCGTTATCGACTCGAACGGTGAGAAGATCGGCACCGTCAACGACCTGGGCATCGCCACCGGCGAGGTCTTCCCCCGGGTGACGAGCCTCGCGTTCGTGGGCCCCGGCAAGACGCCGTTCATGATCAGCTGGCGCAAGTACGTCGACTCGTTCGACGACGCCGTGCGTCTCAAGGTCCCCGCGACCGACATCCGCTTCTCGTACCTGCAGCCCAACGAGGTCCTCATCTCCCGCGACCTGCTCAACAAGCAGATCGTGGACACCCGCGGCCTGCGCGTGGTGCGCGTGAACGACCTCAAGCTCTCGGACTCCGGCACCAACCAGCTGCGCCTGCTCGGCGCCGAGGTGGGCGCCCGCGGCATCCTCCGCGCCCTGTCGCCCAAGGTGGAGCGCGCGGTGGTCAAGGCCGCGAAGGCCGTGGGCAAAGAGGTGCCTGAGAAGATCATCGCCTGGTCCTACATGGACCTGCTCGACCGCGAGCTCTCGGACGTGCAGCTCAGCGTCTCGCACAAGACCCTCGACGACATGCACCCGGCCGACATCGCGGACATCATCGAGCAGCTGGACCCGCGCCTCCGCGCCCAGGTCTTCGCGCAGCTCGACGACACCCGCGCCGCCGAGACCATGGCCGAGCTGGACGACGACGAGATGGCCGCCGAGATCATGGGCGACATGGACACCGCCGACGCCACGCGCCTGCTCACCGAGATGGACCCGGACGACGCGGCGGAGCTGGTGAGCGAGCTGGACTACGAGAAGGCCGAGACGCTCCTGCGCCTGATGGGCGTGAAGGAGGAGAAGGCCGTCCGCCAGCTGCTCGGCTACCGCGAGGACACCGCGGGCCGCATCATGACGAGCGAGTTCCTCTGGATCAAGCCCACGGCCACCGTGGCCGACGCCGTGCAGGCGGTCCGCGACCTCGATGACGAGGAAGTGGAGACCGTCAACTACCTCTACGTGGCCGACGAGGGCAAGAAGCTGCTCGGCGTCGTGACCCTGCGCGACATCGTGGTGCAGCCGATGACGGCCCGGATCCAGGACTTCATGGCCACCGACGTCATCACCTGCGACCCCGAGGACGACCAGGAGGACGTCGCCGAGGCCATCTCCAAGTACAACCTGCTCGCGATCCCCGTGGTGGACGAGCACAACCGCATCCTCGGCATCGTGACCGTGGACGACGCCCTCGACGTCATGGAGGAGGAGCACGAGGAGGACCTCGTGCTCGCCGGCGGCCGCGACAGCGACTCCGACCAGCCCTCCAACGACCTCCGATGGTTGCTGCTCGACCAGCTGTGGCTGTTCTTCTGGGCGCTCGGCGCGGCGATCCTCGTCTCGGCGGGCAACGCGCTCGGGCTGGGGGCCACGGGTCTCGCGCTGTGCGTGGGCCTGCCGGTGGCGCTGCTCACGGCGGACTCGATGGTGGACTACGTGATCGGATTCTTCATCGAGTTCGACGCGGACGACGAGGACGCCCCCTCCACCGCGAGCTTCTTCTGGCGCGGCCTCGGCATCAGCGTCGTGTTCCTGGCCCTGGTGCTGCTCGTGGCGGCGGGCCTCGGCAGCGCGCTCTTCCACGGCGAGCCGGCCCGGACGCTCTTCGTGTTCGGCTTCGTGGCCGCCGTGGTCGCGGGCCTCGGCCTCTTCCTCATCGCGCCCCTCTACCTCCGGGTGCTGCGCCGGCGCGACGAGAAGGGCGAGGAGACCTCCCGTCTCACGCTGCGCATCCTGGCGCAGCTGATCGCCATCGCCGTGTACGCGGTCGTGGCGTTCCTCACCTGCGGGCTGGGGGCGTAGCATGACGCCCCGCAAGGAGGAGAGGCTGCGCCGCGTGGGTGGCACCGCGTGGCGTGGGGCCTCCCAGAAGCCCGAGCGCGTGGGCCACAAGGCGCCCGCGCCCAAGCGGCCCGCCGAGCCCGCTGTCAAGAAGCGGCCCGCCGGCCCCGCTCTGCGCACCCGGCCCCAGACCGTGGACCAGGCCGAGCCCCACGCCAAGCCGCGGATGCGCTGGTCGATGGTGCTTGCCGCGATGGGCCCCGGCCTCATCGCCGCCCTTGCCGGCACCGACGCCGGCGGCATCGCCACCTACTCCAACGCCGGCGCGATGTTCGGATTCGGCCTTCTCTGGACCGTGCCCGTGATGTGCTTCCTCCTGGTGGTGGTGCAGGAGACGGCCGCGCGCATGGGCTGCGTCACCGGCAAGGGGTTCGCGAGCCTCATCCGCGAGCAGTTCGGCGTGCGGTGGAGCGCCGTGGCCATGCTGTCGCTGCTCGTCTCGAACACGATGGTCACGCTGTCGGAGTTCGCGGGCGTGGCGAGCGGCATGAGCCTCTTCGGCGTGCCGCCCTACGTGTCGGTGCCCGTCGCGGCCATCGCCGTGTGGCTGCTCACGATGAGCGGCTCCTACAAGCGCATCGAGAAGGTCCTCTTGGCCATCAGCTGCATCTTTGTGGCCTACGTGATCGCCGGCGTGATGGTGGGGCCCGACTGGGGCGAGGCCCTGGTCGACACCTTCGTGCCGCAGGTCCAGATGAGCCCGGAGTACCTGTCGCTGCTCGTGGCCCTCACGGGCACCACCATCGCACCGTGGATGATCTTCCTCGCCCAGTCCAACGTGGTGGACAAGAACGTCGGCACCGAGGAGATCCCCTACCAGCGCATCGACACCTGCACGGGCGCGGTGCTCGCGAGCGTGATCAGCTGGTTCATCATCCTGGCCACGGGAGCGACGCTGGCGGGCTCGGGCCTTGTGGTGGACGACGCCGCGACGGCGGCGAGCGCCCTCGCGCCGATCGTGGGCGATTACGCCGAGGCGCTCTTTGGCCTCGGCCTGGTGGGCGCGTCGCTGCTCGCGGCCTGCGTGCTGCCGGGCATCACGGCGAGCGCCATCTGCGAGGCGTTCGGCTGGGAGCACGGCGCGGACCATGGCTGGAGCGAGGCGCCCATCTACTGCGGCATCGTGACGGCGGTGATCGTGCTCTCGGCCGTGGTGGTGCTCGTCCCCAACGTGGACCTCTTTGGCGTGATGATGGCCGCGCAGGTGGTCAATGGCGTGCTGCTGCCGGTGCTGATGGTGTACATGGTGAAGATCGCGTCCGACAAGCGGGTGATGGGTCCGTACCGCAACGGACGCGTCTGGACCGGGGTGACCTGGGTGACCATCGTGCTCATCGTGATCCTGACCCTGATCATGTTCGCCCTGCAGCTCATGGGCTACTGAGAGGGCGGCCTCGTGCGCGCCCCGGGCGCGTCGCCGCGCGAGCGACCGCAGCCGGGGCGCTTCTGCTGTTCTTGCCAATGACCCTTACAAAACCGCAAGGACGTTTAAGATTGCTCCGTACGACCATCGACGCCCGGCTGGTCCGGGCCTTGTGGAGAGACCATGGCCACGAGCAACGACAACGGCACCCCTCGGCACTACGGCAAGCACGCGGCCTCGTCGGGCGCGAAGCCCACTGCCAAGCGCTTCAAGGGCGCGGGCACCTCGGCCGCGGGCCGCTCTGTCGGGAACCGCGTCGCCGGCGCCGCCCAGGCGTCGCCGCACATCTCCTCCGACGCCCCACGCCCCGTGCACGACACGAGCGCTTTCGACACCATCTCCTCTGGCGAGGGCGCCGTCCTCCACGACCGCGACTCCGCCTCCGAGGCCGCCCACGCCGCCCGTTCCAACTACCGCAGCGGCTCCGGCCAGCGCATCGCCGCCTCCAAGCGACCGCAGGTCAAGAGCCGCCAGAACCGCGCCAAGCTCAGCCGCCCCGTGATGATCGCCCTGGCTGCGGTGGCGGTGCTGCTCGTCATCGTGGTCGTGATCTTTGCGGTGGTGCTCCAGCCCTCCACGAGCCTCCAAACCGATGACACGACCCCTACGCGCGCCGAGCAGGTCCAGGCGGACGACCAGACCAAGGGCATCTCCTACGACGGCTACACCTATGCCTGCGCGCTCGACGACGACGGCGCCTCGTACTCCTTTGTGCGGTACGCGAGCGGCAGCTCGGACGCGATGGTGCTCTTCCAGCTGCAGGGCACGCCGGTGACCGAAGTGCTGTACAACGGCGCGTTCGTGATCCCGCAGAACCTCGGGAACACGTGGAACGTCGTCGCGTGGCACATCGGCGACGGCACGGCCTCCACGCAGCTCACCCAGGAGGACGGCTCGGCCCTTGAGGGCGACGGATCCATCTCGTCGGCCTCGCTCGACGGCTCCAACTTGGTCCTCAACTTCGACAACGGCGCCACGATGACGGTCCCCCTGGACTGACGCGGCCCGGCGCGCTTCTCTCGTGAGGTTCGGCGCTCACGTGACGCGGCGCTCACGTGACGCGCTGTTGTGGAGAAACGTTTCCGCGCAACCGCGCCCGCACCTGGGCAAGGGCGCCGCCGTCTCCCCGCACGCGCGCCGCTCGCGGCACGGCCCACGCGCCTATATCGCCGTCCCCGCATGTGTTCTCAAGCTTGGTCTAGACTGTCTGAAGGAATCACAAGCGAACCTGAGGAGACGCCATGGCTCAGACCACCGCCACCAGCGAGACGGTCAGTGCCTTCTGCAACGGCGTGGCCGTAATGCTCGCCGCCGGCATTCAGGTGGACGAGGCCGTCGGCATGCTCGCAGACGGCACCACGGACGCGTTCACGAGCCAGCTCTTCTCGGAGGTGTACGCCGAGCTCGCGGACGGCGCGTCCCTCGCGTTCGCCCTTGCGTCCACGGGCGCGTTCCCCGAGCACGCCGTGTCCATGGTCGATGTGGGCGAGAAGTCCGGCCGCTTGGAGCAGGTGCTCTCGAGCCTCGCCGCCTACTACGAGGAGGAGGGCCGCATGTTCGCGAAGATGCGCGCGAGCGTGGGCTACCCGGCGGCGCTCCTCTGCCTCATGTCCGTCATCGTCGCGTTCACCGTGTGGGCCGTGCTGCCCACGTTCGAGGGCGTGTACGCGAGCCTTGCCGGCAGTCTCACCACTGGCTCGTTCGGTGCGGTCGAGGCGTCCATCGTCATCGGCTGGATCGCGCTCGTCGCCACGCTGGCCTGCACGGCGGCGGCGCTTGCGACGGTCATCCTCGGCGCGACGGCCGACGGTCGCCAGCGGCTCGTGCGCGTCCTCGCGGTGCTCCCTTGGACCCGCGACGCGGTCTACGAGCTCGACCTCTCCCGCTTCGTCAGCTGCCTCGCCATCTACGTCGCCGCCGGCTCCAACACCGACGATGCGATGGGCGACGCCCTCGCCACCGTGACCGACCGGCGCCTGCGCGCCCAGCTGGCCCGCGCCCACAAGCTCATGCTCGACGTTTCCGAGCCTCGCTCCCTCACTCAGGCCGTTGCCGAGGTGGGGCTGCTCCAGCCGGTGTACGCCCGCATGCTGGCGGTGTCCAGCCGCTCCGGCTCGCTCGACCGGTCCCTCGGCGAGCTCTCCGCCCTGCTCTTCTCCGAGGCCGTGCAGGGCCTCGACGCGGCCATCGACGGTGTCGAGCCGGCCCTCGCGGCCCTTGTGACCGTCGCGGTGGGCGCCACGCTCGTGTCCGTGATGCTGCCGCTCGTCGGGATCATGGGGTCCATCGGCTAGCGCGTCGTCGGAACGGGAGGGGAGGTGCCATGAGGTCGAGGTTCTTGAGGGAGCGCCCGCATACAGGACCGTGGCTCGCTCTCGTCGTCGCGGTCGTCGCGGTCTCGGTGACGCTCGTGGGCCTCGGCATCTCTGCGACCGCGTCCCCCGACGAGCAGGCGGCGGCGTCCGTGCGCGAGGCGGTCCTTTTGGCGGCCGACCGTTGCCAGGCTGTCGAGGGTGCCTATCCGCCGTCGGTCGACTATCTCGTGGAGCACTACGAGCTCCGCGTGAACGAGCAGGACTTCCGGGTGGGCTACGAGTGGTTCGCCTCCAACGTGCCCCCCACGGTCTCTGTGCGCCCGCGCGGCACCCTGGTGGGGGCCGTGTCATGAGCCGCCGGAACCCGGCCGCCACGCTCGATGCCCTCGCCCGGACCGCGTCGCTGTTTCACGGACGGCGGGACGCCGGGCGCCTGTGGCACCTGTTCGCCGGCGTCCTCATGGCCCTCTTCGTGCTCACCGTGCTCCTTGCGCTCGTCGCCGGCGTGCAGGCGTACGGCGCCATCGTGGCCCGCGGGCACGACCAGGACCTCGAGCGCCTCTCGAGCGCGCTCATCGCCAACACCGTGATGGGCAACGACTACGCCGGCGCCGTCTCTGTCGGGCCCGGGCCCGAGGGTGACGCGCTCGTGCTGACACGGACCACCGAGACCGGCTCGTACCAGACGCGTCTCTATCGCTACCAGGGCGCGCTGCTGCAGGACTTCGTGCTGGCCGGCGCCGCGTACGACCCCTCCGTGGCCGACGAGCTGTTCCCCACCGAGGCCTTCTCGTTCACGGTGGACGGCTCGCTCGTCACGGTGACCACGGACGCAGGGAGCGTGTGCGTGGACCTCCGCGCCTCCCGGGCCGGTGCGATTGGGGGCGCGGCATGACCGGGCGGCCCTCTGTGTTCGGCGCCCTTGGCGCGCGGCGCGACGAGACGTCCGGACGCACCCGCGCCCTCATCGTCGAGGCGCTGTTGCTGACCGCTGTGCTCGCCTTTAGCCTCGCGGTGTTGATGAGCGCGTTCAGCCGGACGGCGCTGCTGTCCGCAAGCGCGAGCGACCTGACGCGCGCCTCGGCCGTCGCGCAGTCCGTGGCCGAGCGGTTCGCGGCGGACCCGGCGTCGGTGGTCGAGACGGCCTGGGAGCAGGACGGCCTTCTCGTGACCTGTGCCACCGAGGCCACCGAGCAGGACGCCGGCACGTTCTGGACGGCCGCGATCTCCGTGAGCGACGGGGGCGCCGAGCCGCTCGTCACGCTCTCCACCGCGCGGTTCGTGAAGGCCGCCGACGGAGCCGGGACAGGCGGTGCCTCATGAGCGCCCGTCGCGACGCCGGGGCCGTGCGTCTCGGCCCCGTGAGCGTGTTCGTGCTGGTCATGGGCGTGTGCCTTGCCGTGCTCGCGGTGCTCTGCCTGGCCACTGGGCAGGCGCAGCGGGCCACGGCCGAGCGCCAGGCCGCGACGCTCGAGGCCACCTACGCCAACGAGGCCGCGGCCAACGCGGTGCTCGCGCAGGTGGAGGGGTCGCTCGCCGAGTCCCGCGCCGCCGGGCTCGACCTCGACGCCGCGCTGGCGGCCCTCGACCGGGCGCTGGCGACGAGGCCCGAGGCCGCGGGGCCCCTTGTCGCCACCTATGGCCTGGAGCGCGACGGCGGCTCGATCGTCGGCACGTTCACCTGCGGCGGGACGCGAAAGTTGCTCGTGCGCCTCTCCGTGGACGAGCGCCTCGCCTGCACCGTCGACGCCTGGGTCGCCACGAGCGACATCCCGGAGGACGAGCCCCCGCAGGTCTGGCAGGGCCCCCTAGAGCCGTAGCCGCTTCGATTCACCGACACTCCCGAGAGGAAGGCACCATGGACATCAACGAGCTGCTCGCGCAGATGATCGAGGAGGGCGCGTCGGACGTGTTCGTCGTGCCCGGCCTGCCGTTGGCCTACGCGGTGGACGGCCACCAGCACCGCATGGACATGGCGCCGCTCGCGCCCGCGCACACCGAGGAGCTCCTCCGGCGGGTCTATGCGCTGGCGGGCCGCGACTTCGGCCCCTTCGAGGCCTCGGAGAACCACGACGACGACTTCTCGTTCGCCATCGCGGGCCTCGGGCGCTTCCGCATCAACGTGTTCCGCCAGCGCGGCTCGTACGCCGCGGTGATCCGCGTGATCCCGTTCTCGCTGCCGCGACCGGAGGACTACAACATCCCGCCCGAGGTCATGGCCTGCGCGGACTTCCAGAAGGGCCTCGTGCTCGTCACCGGCCCGGCCGGCGCGGGCAAGTCCACGACGCTCGCCTGTCTCATCGACCGGCTCAACCACACGCGCTCCGGCCACATCGTCACGATGGAGGACCCCATCGAGTTCGTGCACCGGCACGGCACGTCCATCGTGACCCAGCGCGAGGTGCCCACCGACGTCGCCACCTATGCCGAGGCGCTGCGCTCCGCGATGCGCGAGAGCCCCGACGTGATCCTACTCGGCGAGATGCGCGACGCCGAGACCATCGCCACCGCCGTGACGGCCGCCGAGATGGCGCAGCTGCTGTTCTCCACGCTGCACACCACGGGCGCGGCGACCACCGTGGACCGCATCGTCGACGCCTTCCCGGCCAACCAGCAGCGCCAGATCCGCATCCAGCTGGCGATGGTGCTGCAGGCGGTCGTGTCGCAGCAGCTCGTGCCCACCGTTGACGGCGGTGTCGCGCCGGCCTGGGAGATCATGGTGGCGAACCCGGCCATCCGCAACCTGATCCGCGAGGAGAAGACCCACCAGATGGACTCCGTGATCGCGGCGGGCGGCGCCCAGGGCATGCGGACCATGGACCAGAGCCTGTTCGACCTCGTGAAGGAGGGTCGCGTGACCCGCGAGACGGCGCTGCAGTTCTCGAACCACACGGAGGCGCTCGCCAAACACCTCGACGCGGCCTCCCTGTAGCCCGGTTGGCTCGGCGCCGGACGCATCAAAGGCTGGCGTTTCAGCGATGTGTCAGCTACCCTTGGGGCGTTCGGCACAGACGACCACGGTGAGGACCCCATGACCGTTTTCCATCGCATGGGCACGGACGGCCCGGGCGAGCAGATCGACGCCGAAGTCTCCCACGAGTTCCTCGACCGCATCCCCGGCGGCGTCTTCCGGTACCGCGCGGACGACGAGTGCGCCCTCGACTATGTGAACAACGGCCTGATCCGCATGTTCGGGTGCCGCGACTACGAGGAGTTCCTCGAGCTCACCGGCAACACCTTCCCCGGCATGGTGATGGAGGAGGACCGCGAGCGCGTGATGCGCGAGATCCAGGACCAGATGCGGCTCGAGTCCGAGGACCGCGTGCGCTTCCGCATCAAGCGCAAGAACGGCGAGGTGCGCTGGATCGAGGACAACGGCCACTACATCGTGGACTCCACCGGCGTGGGCTGGTTCTACGTGACACTGCTCGACGTCACCGAGGAGGTGCGCCTGCGCGAGGCCCTTGCCGAGGCCAACGAGAAGTTCGAGGTCATGGCCATGCTCGGCACCTACCAGCGCCGCGCGGAGATCGATGGCCTGACGGGGGTGCTCAACCGCACGGCCGGGGTGGCGAGGATCGTCGAGTAGCTCGAGATGGGCGGCAAGCCCTGCAGCTTCATCATCATCGACATCGACGACTTCAAGCCTGGGCGTTGGCCTTGGCTTCCGCAAGGCCGGGCAGCTTCATCATCATCGACATCGACGACTTCAAGGGCATCAACGACACGTACGGACACCCGATGGGAGACCGCGTGCTCGTGGCGCTGGCCCGGCACCTGCGCTCGACCGTGCGCTCCGGCGACGTAGTGGCGCGCTTCGGGGGCGACGAGTTCGTGGTGTTCGCACGCGGGCTACCGGCGGGCAAGGCGCTGGAAGGGCTCGTGGCGCGCCTGACGCAGAACACGTTCACCGGTCGCCGCTCCGACGACCCGGGCCTCGGCATCCCGCTGCCCTCGGTCTCCATCGGCGCCGTGACCAGCCCCGATGGCAGTGCTGGCTTCGAGGAGCTGTACGCCGCGGCCGACAAGGCCCTCTACCAGGCCAAAACGGGCGGCAAGAACCGCCTGCAGCTCACGTGCATTTAGGGACAGTCCCCAAATGCACGTCAAGCGAGCGCCACGTCGAGCGCGAGCATCAGGGTGAACCCGAGCGCGAACAGGATGGTCGGCAGGTTCGAGTGGCCGCCCTCGCCCTCGCTCATCTCGGGCACGAGCTCCTCCACCACCACGTACATCATCGCGCCGGCGGCAAAGCTCAGCAGATAGGGGAGCGCGGGGATCACGAGGTCGCTCAGCGCGATCGTGACCAGCCCGGCGACAGGTTCCACCACGCCGGACAGCGTCCCGAGCCAGAACGCCTTGCCCTTGCTCGCCCCCTCGGCGTGGAGCGGCATCGAGATGATCGCGCCTTCCGGGAAGTTCTGAATCGCGATGCCAAGCGCGAGCGCCAGGGCCCCGGCCGCAGAGATGTCGACCGCGCCGCTCAGCCAGCCGGCCACCACGACGCCGAGCGCCATGCCCTCCGGCACGTTGTGCAGCGTCACGGCGAAGACCAGCATCGTCGTGCGCTTGAGGCGCGACGCGTGCCCCTCGGGCGCGTCGGCCCCCGCATGGAGGTGCGGCACCGTCATGTCCAGCAGCAGCAGGAACCCGATGCCCAGCCAAAAGCCCACCACCGCCGGCACGAAGGACCAGGTGCCGAGGTGGGCGGACTCCTCGAGCGCCGGGTCGAGCAGCGACCAGATGGACGCGGCCACCATCACGCCCGCCGCGAACCCGGCCAGCGCGCGCTGCACCCAGCTCTTGAGGCCGTTCTTCAAGAACAGCACGCAGGCGGAACCGAGCGTGGTTCCCGCGAGCGGGATCAGCAGGTACAAAGCGACATCGGCCAACATGGGCGCTCCTCGGGTCGGGTTCTCTCGGGTTCCCTTATGCCCAGTCGTCCGTTTGCGCGGATCCTTTGGAAAGTGGAATAAAGTGGGACAGACCACGACCATTTGAGAGGGAGTCCCCATGTTCCTCAAAGAGCGCCAGGACGCCATCGCCGAGCAGATCCAGACGGACGGCCGCGTGACTGTTTCCGACCTCGCCCAGCGCTACGACGTCAGCGAGGACTGCATCCGCAAGGACCTCAAGACCCTGGCCGAGGAGGGCCGGTGCAAGAAGGTCTACGGCGGCGCGATCCGCGTCGAGGCCGCGCCGGACCGCAACATCTTCCACCGCATCGGTGTGCGCACGGACGAGAAGCGCCGCATCGCCGAGCAGTCCTACGAGCTGATCGGCGACGGCGACACGGTCTTCCTCGACGTCTCCACCACCAACATCGCGCTCGCCGAGCTGCTGGCCACCGGGACCAAGCGCTGCATCGTGGTTTCGAACATGATCGACCTGCTGCAGATCCTCGCGCAGAACCCCTTGCTCAAGGTGCTCTCCACGGGCGGCACGGTGAACCTCGAGCTCAACGGCTTCGTGGGCACGATGACGGTGGACGCGCTGGCCCCGATGCGCTTCAACAAGTCGTTCATCGGCGCCCTTGGCATCGATATGGAGACCGGCGGCGTGCTGACCTTCGACGTGGACGACGCCGCCGTCAAGCGCACGGCCCTCGCCCGCACCGAGACCCCGTACCTGGTGGCCGACCTGCAGAAGTTCGGCGCGCCCGGCAACTACGAGTTTGCCAGCGTGGCAGACTTCACCGCCCTGATCACCGACGAGCCCAACGAGGGCTTGGAGGCGGCCGTGGCGGACCTCGGCGGTCGCATCCTGGAGGGCTGAGTCGCCGGTATGGCGTGCGCTGCGCCGCCATTCGAGCCGAATCGGCAAGGTCTTGCAACTTTGCGCCGAAGGGCGGTGCGAACCGCTCCGCACGCGCCGCCCTTCGGCCTGAGCATGCAAGAGTGCTTATGACAAGGTGCGGGTTCACGCGGAATGGCGGCGCGTGGTTGGCCCCCTGCGCCGCCATTCCGCCCAAGCATGCAAAAACGCGCGGTTTGGTGCCGAATTGCGGCGCGTTCTCGTGGGCCGTCCGTGCAGGTGCAGCGCTCTGGTTTGGTCGCTTCTCAGACTTGCTATAAATCAATAGGAAATGCGACGAACTAAGCTCCAAGGAGCCGACATGAGCAACCCTACCGCGACCGTCACCAACGTCCAGCGCTACTCGCTCCATGACGGTGGCGGCATTCGTACCAATGTCTTTCTCAAGGGCTGCCCGTTCCGCTGCCCCTGGTGCTGCAACCCTGAGAACCTGTCCCGCGAGCCGGAGGTCTCCTTCAAGCCCAGCCTCTGCATGGGCTGCTCGCACTTCCAGCCCGGCGCGCGCCTCTGCGACACGCCGCCCGAGCTTTGTCCCAAAAAGGCCAAGACCCGCATGGGCGAGACGAGGTCCGTGAACGACCTCATGGACGAGATGCTCCGCGACGCCGCGTTCTACGAGGAGTCGGGTGGCGGTGTCACGGTCTCTGGCGGCGAGGCCCTCACCTGGCCGGAGTTCCTCGCTTGCTTCATGGCCCGCGCCAAGCGAGAGCTGCTGCAAACCGCGCTGGAGACCACGCTCGCGCTGCCACTGTCCAACGATGTCCTCGCCGAGCTTGCCCGGCATATCGACGTCTGGCTCGTGGACTTCAAGATCGCCGACGCCGCGCGCTCGCTCGAGCAGGTCGGCCTTGACCCTGGCATCCGCGACGAGAACCTCCGGCGGCTGCGTGCGCTTCTCGGCGACGACGCCTTTGCGGCCCGCGTGGTGGCCCGCATGCCGATCGTCCCCGGCTACACGGATCAGCCGGAGAACGTGGCGGCGAACCTGGACACGATCGTCGACCTCGGCCTTCGCCGCGTGGACGTGCTCCCGTTCCACCAGCTTGGCAGCGGAAAGTACGACTCCATGGGTCGTGACTACACGATGGGGGACGTGCCCCAGCTCGCGGACGAGGACGTCGCTTGGATCGTCGACGCCGCCGCCGAGAAGGGTCTCGACGCCCGTCTGCACGGGGAGTGAGCGCGTCTCCTTCGCGCTCAACTTCTGCACCAAGTTTTGCAACTAGCGCGCCCGACGCCGCTGCCGAAGTCGCCCAAATCCGGCACCGTCGGGTTCGTCGCCGAGAATCACGGTCTTCTGCAGCGGCCAGTTAGACCTTTTGCTGCAGAACTTGCGCCGAGCCCCGCCGCGCTCCCGTAGCCCTTTGTGCAGGAATCGTGCAGGTCGGCGTACCGCGTACTTTATCGCGCAATCCGACACAAATCGGATAAACTACGAGTAATCAATAGCCACGTCCGCTGGAGAAGCCATGCTCACCCCCCGCACCCAGGCCATCAAGGAAAGCCTCTTCGCGCAGGAGCGCCCCATCGACCTCGAGCGGGCCCTCCTCTACAAGGAGAGCTACGAGGCCACCGAGGGCGAGCCGGTCGTGGTCCGCCGTGCGAAGGCGCTGCGCCACCTGCTCGACAACCACCGGATCGTGATTGGCGAGGGCGAGCGCCTCCTGGGCAACCGCACCGCCGTGCCGCGCGCCGGTGTGGTCTCCCCGGAGATGAGCCCCTACTGGATCGAGGACGAGCTGGACCAGTTCGGCACCCGCCCGCAGGACCGCTTCGCCATCACCGACGAGGACAAGGCCACCTACCGCGAGGTCCTCAAGCCCTACTGGGCCGGCAGGTCCCTCAACGACTGGTACCGGGCCCACGTGGCGCCCGAGGTGGTCGAGGCCCAGAGGACCAAGGTCTTCGCCGTGGCCCAGACCGACAAGGGGCAGGGCCACATCATCCCGGACTTCGGCCTTGTGATTGACGAAGGCTGGGGCGCCCAGCTCGAGAAGGCCCGGGCGCAGCTGGCCGAGAACCCGAACAACGCGTTCCTCCAGGCAGCCGTCATCTGCCTCGAGGCCGTCATCTCTTACTACGGCCGCTACGTGGTGGAGTGCGGGCGCCTCGCCGCCGAGGCCCGCGAGGCCGGCAACGAGGCCCGTGCCCAGGAGCTCGACGAGGCCGCCGCCCGCATGGCGCGTCTCGCCACCGAGCCGGCCCGCGACTTCGTTGGCGGCCTCCAACAGCTCTGGATGACGCTGCTCGTGCTCCAGCACGAGTCCAACGCCAGCTCCATCTCCCTCGGCCGCATGGACCAGTACCTCTGGCCCCTCTACCAGGTGAGCGAGCGCGAGCTCTCCGCCGACGCTCTCCGCGAGTGGATCCAGGAGTTCTACCTCAAGTGCAACACGGTGGTCTTCGTGCGCTCCACCGAGTCCGCCAAGTTCTTCGCCGGCTTCCCCTCCGGTTTCACGATCACCGCCGGCGGCATCGACGCCCAGGGCAAGGACTGCTCCAACGAGCTCTCCGAGCTGCTCCTCCAGGTGCAACACGACACGCGCCTGCCGCAGCCCAACCTGTCCCTGCGCGTGCACTCGCTCACCCCGGCGCGCCTGCTCACCTGCGCTGGCGACGTGATCCGCCTCGGCGACGGCATGCCCCAGGTCTTCAACGACGAGGCCAACGTGCTCGCGTTCGTGAACCGCGGCGTCTCCCTCGAGGACGCCCGCGACTACTCCGTGGTGGGCTGCGTCGAGCTGTCGATCCCCGGCCGCATGTACGGCCTCCACGACATCTCGATGTTCAACATGGTCCGCTGCCTGGAGATCGCGCTCGAGGAGAACCCCGAGGGCTTCGAGACCTTCGACGGGCTGGTGGGCGCCGTCGAGGGCGTCATCGACCGCATGGTCAAGCTGATGGTCGAGGGCTGCAACACTTGCGACCTCGCACATCGCGCGACGGCTCCGACCCCGCTCCTCTCCTCGCTGATGGACGGCGCGATCGAGCGCGGCCGTGACATCACCGAAGGCGGCGCGAAGTACAACCCGTCCGGCGTCCAGGGCGTGGGCACCCCCAACCTCGCCGACTCCCTCGTGGTGCTCAAGCAGGCCGTCATCGAACAGGGCCTTCTCGACTGGGACGAGATGAGCGCGATGCTCGGGCGCGACTGGTCCGGCGACGGCGACGAGGTCTGGCGCCAGCGCTTCATCAACCAGTTCCCCAAGTACGGCAACGACATCGACGAGGTGGACACCCTCGGCGCGCGTCTCCTCAGCCACTACGGCCACGAGGTGGTGCGCTACGAGAACCCCCGCGGCGGCCACTTCCAGCCGGGCAGTTACACGGTGTCCGCGCACATCCCGCTCGGCGAGGCTTGCGGCGCCACGCCGGACGGCCGCCACGCCCACGACCAGCTGGCCGACGGCGGCCTCTCGCCGATGGTCGGCCGCGACCAGCACGGGCCCACCGCGTCGCTCAGGTCCGTGTCCAAGCTGGACAACATCCAGGACTCCAACGGCTCGCTGCTCAATGTGAAGTTCTCGCCGAGCACGCTCGCGGGCGACGAGGGCCTCAACAAGCTGGCCGCGTACCTCCGCGCGTTCTGCCGCCTGAAGATCCAGCACATCCAGTTCAACGTCGTCGACAAGGCCACGCTGCTCGACGCGCAGGCGCACCCGGAGAACCACAAGGACCTCGTCGTCCGCGTGGCGGGGTACAGTGCCATGTTCACCGAGCTGGCCAAGGGCATCCAGGACGACATCATCAATCGGTCGGAGCACACGCTGTAGCCAGTCCCGGTGCGCGTATGCTTCGGGTACCGGGAGAGCGACTCGCCAGGCACGTCGTGGGGCCTCGGGGCCCCGTTGAGAAAGGGAGTTTCATGGAACTGTTCCTCGACACCTCTGATGTGGACGCCATCGCCGAGCTCTGCGAGCTCTACAACGTGGCCGGCGTCACCACCAACCCCACCATCGTCACCAAGAGCGGCAAGCCCTTCGACCAGCTCATGGCCGAGATCGTCGATGTGCTCGACCCGGGCCAGAAGCTCTTCGCCCAGGTGGTCTCCACCGACTTCGACGGCATCATGGAGGAGGCCCGTCGCATCACGTCGCTCCGCGCCGAGAACACCTACGTCAAGATCCCGGTGACCCGCATCGGCATGCGGGCCATCAAGGCCTGCAAGGCCGAGGGGCTCGGCGTGCTCGCCACCGCCATCTATGCGCCCAACCAGGCCTTCATGGCCGCCCTCAACGGCGCCGACTACCTGGCGCCCTACGTCAACCGCATGTGCAACCTCGGCGACGGCATCGGCCAGGTGCTCCAGCTGCAGCAGATGCTCGACGTGCAAGGCGTGGACTCCAAGGTGATCGCGGCGTCCTTCAAGAACGTGCAGCAGGTGAACGAGCTGATCGCCGGCGGCATCGAGGCCGTCACCATCCCGGTGGACGTGGCCTACAACATGATCGACAACCCGAGCACCCCGATCGCGGTGGACGAGTTCACCGCCAACTGGGAGAAGGCCTACGGCACGACCGCACTCTGATGTGCATTTAGGGACAGTCCCTTTTTGCACATGCATGATGCAACCAGGGCGCCGCGTTTCTCGGAGACGAGGGCGCGGCGTTCTCGTGCGGAGCGGCGGCTCTTGCGGGGAACCGTTTCTGCGCAACCCGAGCGGGCTGCTTGCGGGCAAACGTTTCTCCGCAACCGGTTTCCCGAGCAAAACCCCAGCTGGCCGAGCCCGCGCCGCCGAGACGACGCCGGTTCTCCGCAACCGGTTCCATGGCTTTGCGGGGAACCGTTTCCCCGCAACGTGCGTCCGGGCCCGCGCGTCCGAGAGCGCCCCCTGCGCCGTCCAAAACGGCATGCCAACCGACCGCTCGCCGATAGCCGCCGTGGCCCCCTCGTGAAACCAAGGGAGGCTCCCGGGGTTGCCGGCTCCGGACGACGGCGCCCTACCCAGCGCAATCGCCGCTCTCGAAATACCTATCAACAAGGGGTATTTTTGCCCCTTCTACCAGCTACTTTGTGGTCGCCGATCCACGACCCTGCAAAGCACCTCAGCTTTTGCGATACTGCAAACTGTATGCGTCGAGTACGCGCGTTTTTGCGTGCCGCCGTGCCGGTCAGCCGGCCGTAAGCCATCTACACGCGGTGACGGATCGCGTCGAAGGAGAGGGTATGGAACGTAAATTCAAGTCAATGGACGGCAACGAGGCTGCTGCTTGGGTCAGCTACGCCTTCACGGAGGTGGCGGGCATCTACCCGATCACGCCGTCCAGCCCGATGGCCGACCATGTCGACCAGTGGGCGGCCCAGGGGCTGAAGAACATCTTCGGCACCACGGTCGAGGTCACCGAGATGGAGTCCGAGGCCGGTGCCGCGGGCGCCGTCCACGGCTCGCTGGGCGCCGGCGCGCTCACCACGAGCTACACGGCCTCCCAGGGCCTGCTCCTGATGATCCCGAACATGTACAAGATCGCCGGCGAGGGTCTGCCCAACGTGCTGCACGTCTCGGCCCGTACCGTCGCCACCCAGGCGCTCAACATCTTCGGCGACCACTCCGACGTCATGGCCTGCCGCCAGACCGGCTACGCGATGCTCGCCGAGGGCAACGTGCAGGAGGTCATGGACCTCTCGCCGGTGGCCCACCTCGCCGCCATCGAGGGCAAGGTGCCGTTCCTGAACTTCTTCGACGGCTTCCGCACCTCGCACGAGATCCAGAAGGTCGCCACCTGGGACTTCGACGACCTCAAGGACATGGTGGACATGGACGCCGTGCAGGCGTTCCGCGACCACGCCCTCAACCCGGAGCACCCCACCGCGCGCGGCTCCCACGAGAACGGCGACATCTTCTTCCAGCACCGTGAGGCCTGCAACAAGCACTACGACGCCCTCCCCGAGGTCGTGCAGTCCTACATGGACAAGATCAACGCCAAGCTCGGCACCAGCTACCACCTGTTCGACTACTACGGCGCCCCCGACGCGGACCGCGTGGTCGTCTGCATGGGCTCCTTCTGCGACACCCTCGAGGAGGTTATCGACTACCTCAACGCCCAGGGCGAGAAGGTGGGCCTCGTCAAGGTGCGCCTCTACCGTCCGTGGTCGGTGAAGGACTTCGTCGCCGCGCTGCCCGAGACCGTCAAGTCCGTGGCCGTGCTCGACCGCACCAAGGAGCCGGGCTCCATCGGCGAGCCGCTCTACCAGGACGTCGTCACCGCCCTCTACGAGGCCGGCAAGACGGACATCACCGTGATCGGCGGCCGTTACGGCCTCGGCTCCAAGGACGAGCCGCCCGCGGCCGCGTTCGCCGTGTACGAGGAGCTCAAGAAGGACGAGCCCAAGCGCGAGTTCACCATCGGCATCGAGGACGACGTCACGAACCTCAGCCTGCCCATGGACCCGAACGCGCCCAACACCTCCGCGGCCGGTACCATCGAGTGCAAGTTCTGGGGCCTCGGCGGCGACGGCACCGTGGGCGCCAACAAGAACTCGATCAAGATCATCGGCGACCACACCGACAAGTACGTCCAGGCCTACTTCCAGTACGACTCCAAGAAGACCGGCGGCGTGACGGTGAGCCACCTGCGCTTTGGCGACAACCCCATCCGCTCGCCCTACTACGTGAACCAGGCCGACTTCGTGGCCTGCCACAACCCCAGCTACATCATCAAGGGCTTCCCGATGGTCCGCGACGTCAAGCCGGGCGGCACGTTCCTCGTGAACTGCCAGTGGTCCGACGAGGAGTTCGCCAACCACCTGCCGGCCGTGGCCAAGCGCTACATCGCCGAGAACGACATCAACGTGTACCTGATCGACGCCATCGACCTGGCCGAGCAGGTGGGCATGGGCAAGCGCACTAACACCGTGCTGCAGTCCGCGTTCTTCGCGCTCGCCGACGTGCTCCCGCGCGAGGACGCCCTCCAGTACATGAAGGACGCCGCCACCAAGTCCTACTCCAAGAAGGGCGAGGCGATCGTGGCCGCCAACCACAAGGCCATCGACGCCGGCGCCACCGCCTACCGCAAGTTCGAGGTGCCGGCCGACTGGGCCGACGCCACGGACGAGCCGGTCGACGAGAAGCTCCGCGGCTACGAGGCCATCGTCAAGCAGGTCCAGGAGCTCATGGAGCCCATCAACCGCATGGACGGCGACTCCCTGCCCGTCAGCGCCTTCATGGACCACGTGGACGGCGGCTTCGAGCTCGGCGCCTCCGCGTACGAGAAGCGCGGCACGGCCGTCATGGTCCCGCGCTGGAACCCGGACCTCTGCATCCAGTGCAACAACTGCTCCTACGTGTGCCCGCACGCCGCGATCCGTCCGGTGGTGCTCACCGAGGAGGAGGCCGCGAACGCGCCGGAGTCCCTCAAGCACACCAAGATGAAGATGCCCAAGGGCAACCCGTTCGAGTTCGGCATCACCGTCTCGCCGCTCGACTGCCTCGGCTGCTACAACTGCCTGACCGCGTGCCCCAAGTCCACCCAGAAGGACGGCGGCGCCCTCACGATGGTCCCGCAGGAGGAAGAGGCCGCGCAGATCCCCGCGTGGGACTACGCCGTCAACGACGTCACCGAGAAGACCGAGCTGGTCTCCGACAAGAACACCCGCGCCAGCCAGTTCGCCAAGCCGCTGCTCGAGTTCTCCGGCTCCTGCGCCGGCTGCGCCGAGACCAGCTACGCGCGTCTCGTCACCCAGCTCTTCGGCGACCGCATGTTCATCTCCAACGCCACCGGCTGCTCCTCCATTTGGGGCAACCCGGCCGCCACGTCGCCGTTCTGCTGCGACGCCAACGGCCATGGCCCGGCGTGGAACAACTCCCTCTTCGAGGACAACGCGGAGCACGGCCTCGGCCTGCTGCTGGGCTACGAGGCGGTCCAGGACCTGCTCGCGCACAAGACCGAGCTGCTGCTCGACGAGGACGTGGCGCCCGAGCTGAAGGAGGCCGCGCAGGCCTGGCTCGAGCACAAGGACGAGAACGGCGTCTCCGGCCAGGTGTCCGAGACCTACGCCGCGCTCCTCAGCGAGTCTGACAACGCCATCGCCAAGGAGATCGCGGCCAACGCGAGCTACCTGTCGAAGAAGTCCTTCTGGATCTTCGGCGGCGACGGCTGGGCCTACGACATCGGCTTCGGCGGCCTGGACCACGTCCTCGCGTCCGGCAAGAACGTGAACGTGTTCGTGTTCGACACCGAGGTCTACTCCAACACCGGCGGCCAGGCCTCCAAGGCCTCCCGTCTCGGCCAGATCGCGCAGTTCGCCGCCGCGGGCAAGAACATCAAGAAGAAGTCCCTGTCCGAGATCGCGATGTCCTACGGCTACGTCTACGTGGCGCAGGTGGCCATGGGCGCCAACCCCAACCAGCTGCTCAAGGCCATCGTCGAGGCCGAGGCCTACGACGGCCCGTCCCTGATCATCGGCTACAGCCCCTGCGAGATGCACAGCATCAAGAAGGGCGGCATGATGCACTGCCAGGAGGAGATGAAGAAGGCCGTCGAGTGCGGCTACTGGAACCTCTTCCGCTTCAACCCGGCCGCCCCGCAGGGCAAGAAGTTCTCCCTCGACTCCAAGGCGCCCAAGGGCGGCTACCTGGAGTTCCTGGAGAACGAGAACCGCTACGCCGCGCTCGAGCGCGTCAACCCGGAGCGCGCGAAGGAGCTCTTCGCCGCTAACGAGGAAGCGGCCATGGAGAACTACAACTACCTGGTCAAGCTTCAGACGCTCTACAACGACAGCGACGCCGAGTAAGCCTCGCGAACCGTGAGCAGAAGGGCCGCATCCCGAACGCGGGGTGCGGCCCTTTCTTGTATGAGTCACCATTCGTCGGACGTTGACTCAGTGCCCGTCGTGGAGCCGTGGCTACTTGGCGGGGTCCTGCTCCAGCTGGTCGTCCTCGGCGCGGTTGGGGTCGATCTCGAGGTCGTCCAGCGCGCCCTCGACCTCCTCGGCCACCATGTTGGCGTTCTGCTCGGCAACGGTGACGGGATCCGCCGGCACGGCCTGTTCCTCGGCCTTCTTCTTATCGAGCTCAGTCATGGCTCCTCCTTCTTGCCCGCGCGCCTCGGCGCGACAGCTTGGTCTGCGTTGGTTCGTACCCACACCACACCCCGGGACTAGGATGGGAAGGGCGGTCGGGTCGGTTTTCTCATCAAGGGAGCGGTCATGAGGCGCATCACGGACGTTCGAGAGGCTCAGGAGGCCCTGCGCGAGGTCACCGGTCGCGGCGGCCGCACGGTGTTCTTTGGCGGCGCCGGTGTCTCCACGGCGAGCGGTATCCCGGACTTTCGCTCCGTGGACGGCCTCTATCACCAGCGCTTCGACTACCCTCCGGAGACCATGCTCTCCCACAGCTTCTTTGTGGCGCACCCGCGCGAGTTCTTCGACTTCTATCGGCAGCGCATGATCGCGCTCGACGCCAAGCCCAACCAGGCCCATCGCAAGCTGGCCGAGCTGGAGCGCGAGGGGCGCCTCTCCGCAGTGCTCACCCAGAACATCGACGGGCTGCACCAAATGGCCGGCTCCCGGCGCGTGCTCGAGCTGCACGGCTCGGTGCACCGCAACATCTGCCAGCGCTGC
The DNA here is from genome assembly GCF_030067705.1 of Kribbibacterium absianum. Taxonomy (GTDB): domain Bacteria; phylum Actinomycetota; class Coriobacteriia; order Coriobacteriales; family Atopobiaceae; genus Kribbibacterium; species Kribbibacterium absianum. Next base: position 75,894 of record NZ_JASJEX010000002.1, on the reverse strand, counting down.
GGCCACGTGCACTCCGCCGAATGGATCATGGGCACCGAGGGCGTCCCCGCCTGCGAGGAGTGCGGCGGCCCGGTGAAGCCGGACGTGGTGCTCTACGAGGAGCCCTTGGACCAGGACACCCTCAACCAAGCGGCGATGGAGGTGGCGAACGCCGACACGCTCATCGTGGGTGGCACGTCGCTCGTGGTGTGGCCGGTGGCGGGCCTCATCGACCTGTTCCAGGGCGACCGGCTGGTCATGGTGAACCTGGGCGAGACGGCCGCCGACGCACGAGCGGACCTCGTGTGCAACGTGGACATCGCGCGGGCCTTCGATTTCTAAAGAAGCGGCCGAGCAAAGCTCGGCCGTAGCCATGTTCGCCCGCCTGTAGACATCCCGCAGTACCAGAAGCGCAGCCGGCGAGCCAGGGGGTGGAGCGTCCTCCGCAGGGTTCCGGCCATCCGGCCGGAACCCGAGGACAAGCGGAATCCCCTGGCTCGCCGGCGCCCGTGCTAGTGGTCCTGCATGTTAAACGCGTTCTTCATATGCAGCGACCGCGTGAACAGCACGCTCGCCAGCAGCTTCTGCGTCGCGTCGTTCACCGTGGCGCAGATCTCGTCGTTGGCCTTCGCCAGGTAGGCCTCGGCGTCCTTGTCGTCCACGGCGTCAAAGCCCGCGTCCGTCTTCCTCACGTGCGCGATGCCAGCGCCCAGCGTCGCCTGCTGGTACTCCATGAGGCCGGACACGTTGCTATAGAACTCCGGGTCCGCCATCGCGGCGATGAGGCGCACCTGCCAGTAGTTCTGCTCGCAGTTCACATTGGGCGCAGTCGCGAGGTACTTAGGCGCGACGTCCACGTTGGCGTACACCGGGATGAACGTGTTGAAGGGCCCCGACCCCATGGCCACCCAGTCCACGGCGCGCAGGGCCTCCGGAGCGTCGCCGCGGATCTCCACGGCGCTCGTCTCGCAGGTGCGGTTGATGCCGATCACGCGGAAGTGCGCGCGGGTCGCCTCGTCGCCGAGCGCGCCATAGGGGTCGTACTCGGTGTTCTGGTAGTGGCTGTCGAGCACCCGCTTGACGTCCACGAGCGTGATGCGCTTCTCGGGCTCGCGGCACCAGGGCAGGTCGGCGTCCTCGGGGCGCCAGTCGGCGTCCGGGCCCAGATAGCTGTCCATCGGGTTCAAGATACTCATCGCGTACCAGGCGCGCGGCGTGTTGTACACGTGGTCGCGCCAGGTGTCCGAGCCAAAGCACAGCCGCGGGTTGAACACCGCCGGGATGCCCTCGTAGAGCACCTCGCCCTCCATGGGGCCGTCCGGCACGAGGCCGTTGTCCTTCATCCAGTCCACGAGGTCCGCCGAGCACATGAACGCATCCTGGTCGCCAAAGGCGTCCGTGAGGTCGAAGTAGTCGATGCCCAGCTGGTTCGGCACGATGGCGTAGCAGCCGTCCGGCACGCGGCGCGCAATCCAGTGGTGGCCGCCGATGGTCTCGAGGTACCAGACCTCGTCCGCGTCGTTGAACGCGATGCCGTTCTCCTCGTAGGTGCCGTACTGCTGGAGCAGCGCCCCGAGGCGCTCGACGCCCTCGCGCGCGGAGTGGACGTACGGCAGGACGATAGTGACGAGGTCCTCCTCGCCGATGCCGCCGGGCGTGCCGGTGGCCGCGTCGTACGCCACAAGCGGGTCGGCGCCGAGCACCTGCGCGTTGGTGGTGATGGTCTCGGTGGCGGTCATGCCCACGTTGGCCGCGTTGGCGCCGGCCTCGCCCCACACGCCGGCGGACGGGTCCACGTTGGGGACGCACAGGTAGCGCATCGGGTCGTCGGGCAGGTGCATGGTCAGGTGGCTCGTGACGCCGGTGTAGAGCCGGGGCTGGTCCTCGGGTTCGACCACGACGAGCTTCTTGGGGTTGAAGGTGCCGTTCTCGCAGTCCTCGTTGCGGGCGACGATGGTGGAGCCGTTCGCGCTCGCGCCCTTGGCCACGAGCAGGGTCGTGCAGGCCATAGACCCTCCTTGTCTGGTTGGTGACGGGTCAAAGACGGTAGGTACCCGGCGTGGGCGTTCCTCTGGCGCCGCACGGGCCCGACGGGTCACGACCGTCGGGTAATGACTCATATGAGAGTTGATGACCATCGGGAGGGACCGTGTCCGAGCACAGCGACGACGAGCAGCGACCCGAGAGGTGCGACGACCTCGAGAGCACCCACCCCATCCCGGCGCAACGGGACGCCCAACGACGTCTCGCCGGTACGCCGATGGAGGAGCAGATGGACGAGCCGCACATCTACGCGGCCAAGCGCGTCGCTCGCGAGCGGGAGCGGGACTCCTTCGCGTTCGTCTTCCTCTGTGTGAACGCCGGCCTCATCCTCACGGCCCTCGGCGTGGACCTGTTCAAGGCGCCCAACCATTTCGCGCTCGGCGGCACCTCAGGCCTCTCGATCATCCTGGCCACGCTGTTCCCGACGCTCGACGTCGGCGCGTTCATGTGGATCCTCAACGGCGTCCTCGTGGCGCTCGGCCTCGTCTTCCTCGGCCGCAAGACCATGGGGTGGACCATCTTCGCCAGCTTCGCGCTGTCCTTTTACGTGAGCCTCTTCGAGTGGGTCTGGCCGGTGGTGGACCCCCTCACCTCCAACAAGCTGCTCGAGCTGTGCTTCGCGGTCCTTCTGCCGGCGCTCGGCTCGGCGCTGGTCTTCAACGTGGGCGCGTCCACCGGCGGCACGGACATCCTCGCGATGATCTTGAAGAAGTACACCACCCTGCAGATCGGCAAGGCGCTCTTTGTGGTGGACGGCCTCATCGTCGTGTGGAGCGTGTTCCTCTACGGCGCCGAGACGGGCCTGCTCTGCATCCTCGGTTTGCTCGCCAAGACCATGGTGGTGGACGGCGCCATCGAGTCCGTGAACCAGTCCAAGGTGTGCACGCTCATCTGCAGCGACCCGGGGGCGGTCGAGCGGTACCTCGTCGAGGAGATGCGCCGCACGGCGACCCTCACCCGGGTGGAGGGCGGGTTCTCCGGCAAACCGTACACGCAGGTCATGTGCGTGCTCTCTCGCACCGAGGCGGTCCGGCTGCGCAACTGGGTTCGGCAGACGCAACCCTCGGCGTTCATGACCATCGTGACCACGAGCGACATCGTGGGCCGCGGCTTCCGCGGCGCCAACTGACCCACCAACCGACCCGCAAGGCAGGGCCCGACCGAGCAACCCCGGCCGGGCCCTGTGCGTCAAACAAACAACGGGCGATCGCCCGACGGTTGCCGGCTCATCGGTCGGAGAGCGCGAAGGCGTCCTTCTGGTGGCAGGTGCGCACGTACAGCACCTGACCGAGCAGCGCGGTGGTCTGCGCCTTGACGCTCTCGCAGATCTCCTGGTTCGCCGCGTCGAGCGCCTGCGTGATGGCCGGGGAGCTCCAGTCGCTCGTTGTGAGGCCCTTTTGCTCGGCCAGATCGGCGAGCTTCTTGTCCGTCGCGGCCACGTGTGCGAGCCCGGCGGCGAGGGTGCTGGACTGGTAGCCCTCGATGCTCTCGAAGTTGGTGAGGTACTCAGGGTCGGCAAGGCCGGCGATGAGGCGGATCGCCCAGTAGAACTTGTGGCTGTCGGGCTCCGGCTTCACGTCCACGTAGTCCGGCACCACCGATGCGTTGACGTAGAGCGGGATGCAGGTGCTGTAGTTCATGTCGCTCATCGACAACCACTGCACGGCGCGGTAGGCCTCCGGCACGGAGGGGCGGATCTGGAGGATCGAGGTCTCGGAGTTGCGGTTGATGCCGATGGGACGGAACTTGCCCTGCTGGGCATCGTCCTGGCCGAAGCCGTACGGGTCGTACGGCGTCTCCTCGTAGTGTCCCTGCAGGCAGTACTTGACGTCCGTCACGCCCAGCTTGTGCGCCGGCTTGACCGCCCAGGGCAGGTCGATGTCGCCCGGGCCCACCTGGGGGTCCGGGCCGCCGCAGGGGCCTTCCGGCGACAGCGTGCGCTGCATGTACCAGGCGCGCGGCGTGTTGTAGATGTAGTCCAGGTAGTCGTTGGTGCCAAAGACCTTGCGCGGGTTGAAGGTGCGCGGCAGGCCGCGGAACTGCTCGTTCTCATCGGCCGGCAGCTCCATCGTCGTGTCGAGGTGGTACTCCTTCATCCAGTCCACGAGGCCCTGGTCGCACATGAACTCGTTCTGCTCGCCATAGGCGTCGGCCAGGTCGAAGTAGTCGTTGCCGAGGCGGTTGGGGTTCGCGACGTAGCAGTCGTCCGGCACGCGGCGGGCCATCCAGTGGTGGCCGCCGATGGACTCGAACCACCAGATGTCGTCGACGTCCGAGAAGCCGATGGCGTTGACCTCGTAGGTGCCGTACTCCTCGATCAGCGCGCCGAGGCGCTCGCACCCCTCGCGGGCGGTCTTGATGTAGGGGAGCACGAGGGTGGGCATGTTCTCCTCGCCCACGCCGCCGAGAACCTCCGGCTTGTAGCCCGGCTGGCCCGGCTCTCCGACGGCCGGCTGGTAGCAGACGAGCGGGTCGGCGCCGAGCGTGCGCTCGTTCACGGCGGTGGTCTCGGTGGAGCTCATCGCGACGTTGTGGGCGTTGATGCCGGCCTCGCCCCAGACGCCCTGGGAGGGGTCGGCGTTCGGGACGATCGTGTAGCGCACGGGGTCGTCCGGCAGCTGGTAGGTGCGGTGGCTGGCCACGCCGGTGTAGGTGCGCGGCTGGTCCTCGGGCTCGACCACCTTCCAGGTCTTGGGGTCGAAGGTGCCGGACCCGGTGTCCTCGTTGCGCGCGAGCAGTGTGGAGCCGTCGGTGGTGGCGGCCTTGCCGACCATAAGGGATGTGCAGGCCATGGTGTCTCCTCGAGAGATTGACGGACAATGCTGCGTTGATACCCCATGTGAGGGACACGGCCTGAGAGTCGGTTCTGTCTCACAACCTGCATACGCGGCGAGCGAGGGGCCCGGGGGTGCCGCGAATCTCCCATTCAGGATTTGATGGGATCTGCTCCCGGTTGCTGAAAGAGGCGCTACTATGTGGCCTACCAGTGCCGACGGAGAGGGGAGGGTGCCGTGAGCGCGGAGCGTATAGCCCGTGTCGCCACCTGCGCCGCCCTCTACGCGTCGGCCTCCGTGTTCTGCCTGCTCTTCCTGGGCAGTCTCGCCTGGGGGCCCGTGCAGTTCCGCGCGTCCGAGGCCCTCTGCGTGCTCGCCCTCTTCACGCCGGACGCCGTCCCCGGCCTCGCCCTCGGGTGCGCCATCGCCAACGCCGTGAACATCGTGCTCGGCGGCACGGGCACCCTCGGCCTTCTCGACGTGGTCTTCGGGACGCTCGCGACCGCCCTCGGCGCCGCCTGGACCTGGCGCTTCCGCAGCAGGCGCGCCGTCGCCCTGCTCGGCCCCGTGATCGCCAACGCGCTCATCGTCCCGGCCTACCTGCCGCTCATGCTCCAGGGCCTCGGCTTCTACACGGTCCCGTTCACGTCCGTGGCGCTCGACGGCGCCTGGCCGCTCATGTACGCGTTCGGTCTCGTTGCCACCGCCGTCGGCGAGGCGGTCGTGCTCGCTGTCCTGGGAGCCCCGTTCGCCCGGGCCCTCGCGCGCTCGCCGCTGCCGGGGCTCGTGGCGCCGGTCGAGACCCTTGCCGAGAACCCTGCACCCGTGTCGGAGAGCCGTCCATGAATCCTGTGATCGTCATCCCCACCTATTGGACCCAACAGGCAGGCCAGCCGGGCTCCTATGACCACGCGACGCCCGTGGACGCGCCCGATCCGGAGCTGGCGCGCTGCCTCGATTCCCTCGAGCAGGTGCGCGGCGTGATGCGCACCGTCGTGCTCGTCACCGCCCCTCCGGCGGCCCAGGCCGAGGCGCGCGCCCGCGTGGACGCCATCTGCGCCGAGCACCCCAACCTGTCGCCGCTCGTGGTGGGCGAGCCCGAGGCCCGCGTGATCAAGGACGCCGTCGCCGTGATGGCCCCGCGCTTGAGCGGCGAGGTGGTCTCGCTCCGCGGCTACGGTGCCATTCGCAACCTCGGCCTGGCCGTCGCGGCCGTGCTGGGCCACGACGTCGTGGTCTTCATGGACGACGACGAGGTCGCGCTCGGCCCCACCTTCCTCGTGGACGGCGTCTACGCGCTCGGCCAGCTCACCCGCCAGGGCACGCCCATCTACGCCAAGAGCGGCTGTTTCATCGACGCCGACGGCTCCGTCCTCGCCAACGAGCAGCTCCCGTGGTCCGACAGGCGCTGGGACAAGAACCTCGGGTTCAACCAGTGGATGCGCCGCGCCCAGAGCGCCGTGCGCATCTCGCGCTCCAACCACCTCTGCGGCGGCTGTTTCGCCGTGCACGCGGAGGCCTTCGCGCGCGTGGCGTTCGACCCCTACATCACCCGCGGCGAGGACCTGGACTACCTGTTCAACCTCCGCATGTACGGCCTCGAGGTGTGGTTCGACAACCAATGGCAGGTGCAGCACCTGCCGCCCGAGACCCCCAAGCCGGCCAGTCGCTTCCGCCAGAACGTCTACCGCTGGGTCTACGAGCAGGCGAAGCTCTCCGCCGCCGCCACCCGTCCGGACCTCGTGCAGGTCACGGCCTCGTCGCTGATGCCGTACCCGGGCTCGTACCTGCAGGAGGACCTCGGCTCCCGGGTGCGCTCCACGGCCCTGCGCCGCGCGCTCACCGCGAGGGTCGCCGTCGAGGACCGGCGCGAGTACCTCTCGGTCTGGAAGGACGGCCTTGCGGACGCCGTCGCCAACGCCCAGCGCCACGAGCGCTCCTACCTGCAGTTTCAGAGCTGGTGGCCCTCCATCGTCAGCGGCCTCTGGAAGGAGCCGAGCATCGCGGCGCTCCTTCTGTCCCTGGGGTCGCCGTGCGGCCTTCCGCCGACGCCCGACCCGACCGGCCCCATCGGCGACAGCGAGACGATCCCGGTGCAGGCCGAGGACGCTCTCGACGCCGACGCCGACGACACCGCGGCCGACGGCCTGCTCGTGGACCCGGACGACGTCGTGCCGCCCGAGGAGGGGTGAGCCGTGCCCCGCAAGCGTCGCAGCCGGTCCGAGCGGTTCGTGCTCGTGATCTTCTGGCTCTGCGTGCTCACGATGGGCGCCCTGCTCGCCTGGGGCATCAGCGAGCGCGAGCCGGTGGTGGTCGTCATCGCCGGCGTGGGCATCGCCGTGGTGATCCTCGCCGGGGCCCAGGGCGCGCCGGACTCCCTGCGCAGCCAGGCCACCGAGCGCACGCTCCGCACCGCCAGCTCCACTCTCGACTACCTGCGGCACGGCCTGGAGCCGGAGGGCTGCCGCGCCGTGTGCCAGCTGTTGCTTCCCGAGACCAACGCGATGTCCATCGCGATCACCGACCATGAGAAGGTCATCGCCTACGTGGGCGAGTACGCCGAGGAGTTCCCCGCCGGCATGCCGGTGCGCACCCAGGCCACCAAAGAGGTGCTCGAGTCCGGCCGCATGCAGACCTTCTCGCTCATGGACCCGGTGGACGCGGACGCCATGGGCGCGATGGGCCCGGCGGACCGCCTGCGCATGATGGGCTTCATGCCGGCGGGCATCGTCGTGCCGCTCATCGTCAAAGAGGAGACCATCGGGACCCTCAAGTTCTACTACCACAACTTCAGGGAGGCCGACCGCACCCAGACGGCCCTCGCCCGTGGCTTCGGCGAGCTCCTCTCCACCCAGCTCTCCCTCTACGAGCTGGAGCACCAGGCGCAGCTCACCGCCCAGGCGGAGGTCAAGGCCCTCCAGGCCCAGATCAACCCGCACTTCCTCTTCAACACGCTCAACACCATCGCGGCGCTCATCCGCACGGACCCGATGCGCGCCCGCACGTTGCTGCGCGAGTTCGCGACGTTCTACCGCCAGACCCTCGAGAACTCCTCGGAGTCCCTGATCCCGCTCGAGCGCGAGATGGAGCAGACGCGCCGGTACCTCACCTTCGAGTACGCGCGCTTCGGCGAGGACCGCATCGCCGAGCAGGAGCGCGTCGAGGAGGGCTGCGAGGACGTGCTCGTGCCGGCGTTCCTGATCCAGCCCATCGTCGAGAACGCCGTGCGGCACGCGATGCGCGAGGAGGGCGTGCTGCACATCGACATCCACGTGACCCGCGAGGGCGACGACATCCTCATCGCCGTGGCGGACGACGGCGTGGGCATGACGCCGGAGGAGGTCGAGCGGCTCACGAGCAAGGCGTCGGGTGTGTCCCACGAGGAGAAGGGCACCGGCGTCGCGCTGCGGAACGTGGCCCAGCGCCTGGAGCGGCAGTTCGCGCCGGGCTCGGGCCTCGAGGTCATGAGCCGCGAAGGGGAGGGCACGGTGATCACGCTGCACCTGAACGGCGCGACGAAGGGGCTGGTCGACGAGGGGCTCTGAGCCCCGATCTGGCCCCGACCGTTCCTGAAGCAACGGTATGATTGAAGGCACTGACTCTATGCAAGCGGATGCGAGAGGCGAGAGGTGACGCAATGCTCAGTGCGATGATCGTGGACGACGAGGCCCCGGCCCGCTCCGAGCTCCGGTTCCTGTTGGAGGAGACCGGGCGTGTGGACTCCATCGAGGAGGCGTCCGGCGCGCGCGAGGCCGTCGAGAAGATCATCGAGAACCGCCCGGACGTGCTGTTCCTCGACATCTCGATGCCGAAGACCTCCGGCATGCAGCTGGCCGAGGCCCTCCACAAGCTCAAGAACCCGCCGGCCGTGGTGTTCGTGACCGCGTACAGCGAGTACGCCGTGAACGCCTTCGACGTGGACGCCGTGGACTACCTGATGAAGCCGGTGGAGACCGAGCGCCTGGCCGTCGCGCTCGACAAGGTGGAGGCCCGCTGCCAGCCGAGCCAGCCGGCCAAGCCGCCGGCGGAGCGCATCCCGGTGGAGAAGGGCGGCCGCAAGGTCCTCGTGCCCATCGACCAGATTCGCTACATCGAGGCCAAGGACGACTACTCCTGCATCTACACGGACCAGGACCGGTACCTCTCCACGATCAGCCTCGCGCAGCTGGAGCAGCAGCTCGTGCCGCACGGGTTCTTCCGCGTGCACCGCGGCTACATCGTGAACCTGGAGCACGTGGAGGACGTCGAGGTGGTCTCGAGCGGTATCCTGCAGCTCGGGCTCGACGGCATCCCGGACAAGAAGGTCTCGGTGTCGCGCCGTCGCGTGGTCCAGCTCAAGCGGGCCCTCGGCATCTAGGACGGCGGCCTCCGGGTATGATGAGCTGCGTTTTCACCACATCCGGGAGGCGCCCCATGCGCGAGCTTCGCATCGACATAGTTTCCGACACCCACGGCCTGCTCACCGACGAGCTCAAGCGCGAGCTCCGCGGCGCGGACCACATCGTCCATGCCGGCGACATCTGCTCGACGGCCGACTACCAGATGCTCCGCACCATCGCGCCCCTCCATGCGTGTCTCGGCAACAACGACTACGCTGGCCAGTACGGGCCGGGCGTGGAGCGCCTCGTCACGTTCAACATCGACGGCGTGCGCTTCCAGGTGTGCCACCACAAGGAGCGCCTCAAGCCGGCGGGCGCCGACGTCTGCGTCTACGGGCACACGCACCGGCCGTCCATCGAGCGCGCCGACGTGGGCGGCAAGCGCGGCCGTCGCGCGGGGCGCAGCATCGCCGCGCGCCTCGGCGTGTCGGACTTCGGCGCCACGCCGTCGCAGCCGTACGACGAGACCCCGCTCGACGAGCCCGTGGGCGCGCTGCTCATCAACCCCGGCAGCCCATCGGCCCCGCGCACGTCGCTCGGCCCCACGATCGGGCGCCTGTGGATCCGCGACGGTGTGGTGGAGAACCCGCAGATCGTGCAGCTGCCGCTCTCGGAGGCGCAGCAGGCGAGCCCCTGGTTCATGAGCTTCTGACCCGGTGGGACGATCTAAAGAGACGACAGTGTCTCATTCAATACGTGATGACCAGGCAGGCCACGGTTCTGTAAGGAACGCGACCTGACGCCGCGCAGCGCCGGCGGCCGGGGCATACTGTGACACGTCGTGCAGGCTCCGACCGGAGAGAGGGAACCCGTGGCCGAACCCCGGCACAGCAAGAAGCAGTCCCTGGAGGACCCGAGGCGCCCGCGCCCCAACCCGAGCGGCACCTCCCAGTGGCTCGCCCAGGACATCGAGAAGCCCCACTACTGGCGGCGTTTCCTGCACCTCTGCCGGGACAACCTCAGCATCATCGCCCTCTGCGCGCTCGGCCTCGTGCTCATCTCCGTACTGGAGGGCCTCCTGACCCAGGAGTTCCGCCATTGGGACGCGCTCGGCTACCGCTACATCGTCGAGAACCGCCAGGAGTGGCTCACACCCTTCATGGAGCAGCTCACGATGCTCGCAAGCCCTGCGGTGCTGCTCGTGATGCTCGTGCTGGTGGCGGCCTTCGCGCCCGGCCGCCGGCCCGGCCTCTGCGCCGCGGTGAACCTTGTCTGCGTGGTGGCGCTCAACGTCCTGCTCAAGGACATCGTGCAGCGCCAGCGCCCAGACGGCTTTCGCCTCATAGCCGAGACGGGCTACAGCTTCCCGTCCGGGCATTCGATGGTGTCGATGGCGTTCTTCGGCCTGCTCATCTGGATGATCTGGCGCTACGAGCCGGACCGCCGGATGCGCTGGCTCTGGTGCGCCTTCCTGTGCCTCGTGATCCCTGCGGTGGGCATCTCCCGCATCTACCTCGGGGTTCACTACACGAGCGACGTGATCGCGGGGTTCTGCGTCTCCATCGTGTGGCTCATCTTCTACGTGCGCGTGGTGGCGCCCGTCTTCATGTGGAAGCCGGTCAACCCCGCCAAGCACACAAAGAAATGATGTGCATTTAGGGACTGTCCCTAAATGCACACGCCGCAGAGGGTCGACGCGAACTCGTCGAAGTCGCGCGTGCGCAGCAGCGCCAGCGTCGTGTCCATGTCGCTGAAGGCGTCCACCAACACCTCCATGGCGTCGGAGAAGTTCCCCCGCTCCTCTCGTGCGAGCCCCACGAGCAGCACAAAGCTCACCTCGTGCCGTTCCCACGGCACGGGCTTCTGAGCGTGCAGCACCGCCACAAAGGACCGTTTCGCAAAATGGTCCAACGTGTGCGGGATCGCCAACTGGTCCGTGAATGCCGTGCTGCTCAACCGCTCCCGCAAGAGCACGTCCTCCAAGAACCCCTCGTCTACAACGCCGATTCCCTGCGCCAGCTCAACGAGCCGCCGGATGCACTCCTCCGGGCTTCCCGGGCTCTCGCGCAGGTACAGGTTGGGCGACAGCATGTGCCGCAGGAACGCCCGGGCCTTCTCGCCCTCGCGCCGCTCCTCGATGGCGTCCAGCTCCCGGCGGATGCGGTGCACGTCGTGGCGCGTGAGGATCGGGCTCACGGCCACGCGCCCCGGAGCCGGCGGCAGGCTCGCGCTCGTGTCCACCACCAGCTCTGCCTCCGGCTGCTCCAGCTCCCACTCCGCCCGGCTCAGCACCTGCTTCACCATCACGCGGTTGTGGAAGTTGCTCTCGATCCCGGCCAAGAGCGTGTCCGAGAAGTCGTGGTACCGCTCGGTCACCACCACGCAGCTCGCGGGCGGGTGCTCGGCCTTGGACTGCTCCAGGTACGCGCCGATGTGGAACGCGATGAACCCCAGCTCGTCCTCCGAGAACTGCACGTGGAACAGCTGCGAGAACCGGTGGCAGAAGAACACTGCCATGTCGTAGACCGGCATGTGGTCGCGCTTGAGGTTGCCGGCGATGGGGTTGGGGCAGCTGATCTTGAGCACCGCCCGCTGGTAGGCATTGAACATGTGCAACGTGATGCGCAAGCAGAAGTCGTCGTCGAAGGGCTCGAGCCCGAAGCGCTCGGCGGTGAGCCCGAGGATTTGCGTCACCGCCTCGCGGAAGCTCGGGTCCATGAGGCCGGCGAGGTCCTGCTCGCCGCCGCCGGGGTCGATGGAAAGCGCGAGCAAGAGCGTCACCTGGCGGAAGTCGCGCTCCGGCACCTCCACGCCAAAGCGCTCCTGGAGCAGGCGCACGATGGCGCCAGCCCCGCGCAGCACCTCCTCGCGACGGTGCAGGGAGGCCAGCAGGGCGCTCGCGTTCACCGGGTCCTCGATGTCGTCCAGCCGGTGCCCGGAAGCGAGGCGCTCCATGATTACGAGCAGGTGCACGAGCAGGTTGTTGATGGCATAGTCGCTCGCGGCGAGGCCGCACTTCTCGCAGGTGCGGGCCAGCTCGGCGCGAAGCTCGGCCACGTTGATGCCGGGGAACATGAGCGCGATCGCCGGTTCCGACGTGAAGAACGCGCCGTCCGAGCGGCTCGCGAGGCTGCCCATGAGGCGCCGCTTGTCCTGCTCGGTGCCCTCGATGGCTAGCGTGAAGTCGTGGCTCACGAGGCGCATCTCAAAGGACGCGAGCATCGCGCGCCACCGCGGCAGCACAGTGTTGGACACGGTGCTCTCGGAGAGCGCCAGCGAATCGGACAGCTCGTACAGCGACACCGATTCCGTGGAGTCCAGCAGGCGAATGAGCACGGCCTCCGCGCGCGTCTGGTCGGTCTCGATGACGGGCTCGGGCACCGCGAGTAGGGGAGCGGGCGCTTCTCGCCGGATGCGGTAGCCGGCCCGCGATGACTCGATCGCCACGCCCTCGCCCATGAGCCGCGCGACGTAGTTGCGTACGGTGCGCTCGGAGACTCCGACGGCCTGAGCCAGCGTCGCGGTGCTGCACCAGTCCTGTGAGGCTTCGAGCACGCTCCTCAACTTGGCCGCGCGGTCCGTCTTCACAGGCGCCTCCCGGTGATAGCTCGCATTGTCCCCCGTTAACATGGCTTTCAGATTAGCGACAGTCGATAGTTGCCGCCACTGCGCTTTTGCCGGAAGGCGGCAAAACTGCCGTGTTTGCCGGGTCGCGGCAAGAAGTGAGTTTGGTCGGAGTTGCCGGATTTCAGAGACTCGTAAGCGAGCAAAGGAAGGGACTCCAAGCGGAGTCCAAGCCTCGGGAATTCCCAGCTCCGCACCTTGAAAACCGCATGACGCCACCCCTCAAGCACCACCCGCATCTATCCACCCCGACTGACACGCCCCCACCTGCTTCGCCCGTTCCCTAAGGAGGAACCATGGCTGACAACACCATCCGCATCCTGCTCGCCTGCGGCATCGGCGCCTCCACCGGCTTCATGGCCGCCAACATGCGCAAGTGCGCCAAGGCCAAGGGCATCTCCGCCGACATCCACGCGGTCAGCAGGTCCCAGGTCATGGACTACGCCGACAAGATTGACGTCCTTCTCTTGGGCCCCCACTTCGCCGGCGAGGTCCCCACGTACGCCGAGAAGCTTGAGCCCCACGGCGTCAAGGTCATGTCCATCAACCCCACCTACTACGCCAGCTTCAACAGCGAAGGGATCATCAACGACGCCCTGGCGCTGTACAACGCGTAACAACGTGGAGAAGGGTCTGTCCCCTTTCCACATAAATCTTCAGTCGCATTCGGAGAGGGGCTGTCCCCCTTTCCACATCTGCGTAGAAAAGAGACTCTCATGGCAGAAGCCACGGCCCAAAAACTGGGCTTCATGGAAAAGGTCCAGCAGTGGGTGGAGCAGAGCGTCGTGCCGCCCCTCAACAAGATCACCAGCAACTTCTGGTTCTCCCTCGTGGCCGACGCGGTCCTCGTCATCGTGCCCTTCACGATGGTGGCCGCGATTCCGAGCCTCGTGGCCGTCATCGGCAACTTCGTCGAGGGCGTGCCCGACCTGAGCCCCATCAGCACTTACTCGTTCGGTCTTATCGGCCTCTTCATCGCCTTCCTCATCCCCTATAACTGCATGGTCAAGGACGAGAAGAAGGAGCACGGCGTCCTCGCCGGCTTCACCGGCGTCGGCACCTACCTGCTCTGCATGTGCGCCCCGACCCTGGACACCGGCGAGACCGCCTTCACGATGGCCCGCTTCGGCGCCGGCGGCATGTTCACCGCCATCTTCCTCGGCCTCATGTGCGCCGCAATCTTCCACCAGACCGCCAAGCGCTCGTTCTTCTCCGAAGACTCCCTGATCCCAGACTTCGTCAAGAACTGGTTCGACAACATCATCGGCATCCTGAGCTGTCTGCTCATCGGCTGGCTCGTGGCCTACGTCGCGTCCATCGACATCTTCTCGCTGGTCACCTACGTGATGAGCCCGCTCACCGGCTTCGCTCAGACGCTGCCCGGTGTCATCTTCATGACCGTCGTGATGGACTTCTTCTACTTCTTCGGCGTTTCCGGCTGGGTCTTCACGCCGGTCACGTCCACGATTACCAGCTCCGCCATCGCCGAGAACGCCGCCGCCGTCGCGGCAGGGGGCGTCGCGACCAACATCAACGCCTACGGCTTCAGCCGCTACACGATGATTGGTGGTGAGGGCTCCACGCTCCCGCTCGCGATCATGATGCTCTTCTCCAAGTCCAAGAAGAACAAGGCCATGGGCCAGGCCACCATCGTGCCCTCGCTCTTCAACATCAACGAACCGCTGTTCTTCTCCACCGTCGTGGCCAACCCCTACATGTTCATGCCGATGATGCTCCAGGCCGTCGTGTGCCCCACGGTCGCTTGGTTGATGATTCACTTTGGCTTGGCCAGCACCCACTACGTGATGTTTGCGATGAACAACCTGCCCAACGCGGTCTCCGCCTTCGTTCTCTCCGGCGGCAACCTGGGCAACGTGATGATCGTGCTCGTCAACATCGTGTTGGCGACTCTGATCTGGTTCCCCTTCTGGCGCGCCTACGACAAGCACCAGTGTGAGGTTGAGGCCGAGATGGAGGCTCAGATGAGCCGGTCCGCCGACACCTCCGGCGCTACTCCCGCGATGGGCTAATGAGTCACCGCCCGTCGGGTTTTGGCTGATGTGACAGATCAAAGAGATGAGATCGTCTCAAGTATGTCCCTACCCTCGGGCACCCCGCCTTTGCCTCCTTTCCGACCGGAGCCCCTCCCTCATAACCACCAACGGAGAAATCAATGGACATCAACGAAGTCGCCATGGGCGTGATCATCAACGCCTGCAACGGCCGCGACAAGATCGACAAGGCCTTCGACGCCATGGGGCAGTTAGACTTTGACGCCGCCCGCGCCCTGCTCGAAGAGGCCGACAAGGATCTGCTGCAGGCCCACAACGCGCAAACCGAGACCATCCAGGCGCAGGCCGCCGGCGAGAACACCGAGTACTCGCTGCTCTTCACCCACGCGCAAGACACCCTCATGACCATCACTAGCGAGCACCGCATCGCGAAGAACCTGCTCAACGTGTTCGAGGCCATGAGCGCGCAAATCGAGACCCTCAGAGCCTAGCGTTCCTACTGTCGCGAAATGCGTGACAGCAAGCGACGACCCTCCACTCAAACAGTCATCCTGAAGGGATTGTCTTATGACCGAGATCACCCAAGAGATTCTTAACGGCGCTTTCCCCGAAGACTTCCTCTGGGGCGGCGCCACCGCCGCAAACCAGATCGAGGGCGCCTGGGATGAGGACGGCCGCGGCCCGGCCATCTCTGACTACGCGCCCCTCTGGGACCACGAGGCCCGTGAAGGCCTCGACATCCACTCGATGCCACCCCTGAACGGAGTGTCCCGGCAATCACTCCAGGACCGCATGGAGCACCCCGAGAGGTACGACTTCCCCAAGCGCCGCGGCATCGACTTCTACCACACCTACGAGCAGGACCTCGAACTGATGGCGGAGATGGGCTTCAAGGTCTTCCGCATGTCCATCAGCTGGAGCCGCATCTTCCCCAACGGGGACGACCCCGAGCCCAACGAGGCCGGCCTCGCCTTCTACGACCGCGTTTTCGACAAGTGCCGCGAGCTGGGCATCGAGCCCATGGTGACGCTGAGCCACTTTGACATGCCCCTGCACCTGGGCATGGAGTACGACGGTTTCATGAGCCGTCACACGGTGGACGCCTTCGCCACGTACTGCGAGACGGTCTTCAAGCGCTACAAGGGCAAGGTCAAGTACTGGATGACCTTCAACGAGATCAACCACGTGTACGCCAATCTCTGCACCTGCAACGGCGTGATCTGGGACGAGCCCGAGGGCGGCGGGAACCCCTATGCCGGGCGCTGGAACGACAAGTTCCAGGCCGCGCACAACATGCTCGTTGCGAGCGCCAAGGCCTGCATCCTTTGCCATCAGATCGACCCCGACGCGGTCATCGGCAACATGCTCTGCCGTCTCGAGAACTACGCCGAGAGCTCCAAGCCCGAGGACCAGCTGCAGGTGCTGTTCGAGGACCATTTCAACTGGTTCTTCACCGACGTCCAGGCCTTTGGCGAGTACCCCTACTACATCAAGCGTTTCTTCCGCGACTACGGCGTGGACATTAAGATGGAGCCCGACGACCTGGAGACTCTCAAAGAGGGCACCATCGACTATGTGTCCATCTCCTACTACATGACTTACATCATGCGGTACAAGGGCAAGGAGTCCCCGGAGCCGTCCGGCAGTCTGCTCACCCAGATCAAGAACCCGCACCTCGAGATGACCGAGTGGGGCTGGCCCATCGACCCCGTCGGCCTGCGCATCACGCTCAATCACATCTACGACCGCTACCACCTGCCGATCTTTATCTCCGAGAACGGCTCCGGCATCGCCATCGAGCCGGACGAGAACGGCCGCGTGCACGACGACGCGCACATCGAGTACATGAAGGGTCACGTGGAGCAGATGCACCAGGCCATCCTCGACGGCGTGGATGTCTTCGGCTACGCCTGGTGGGGGCCGATCGACCTGGTCTCCTCGGGCACAAGTGAGATGTACAAGCGCTACGGCCAAATCCATGTGGACCTGGACGACTACGGTCGCGGCTCCGGGAAGCGCACGCGCGCCAAGAGCTTCCACTACTACAAGAAGCTCATCGGCTCTCGCGGCCGCGACCTCGAGAACAACGTCCCCGACGATTTCGAGATCTAGGGAGCAACCATGGTGTATTCCAAGAAGACCATCGTGGTGAACCCCACCGGCATCCATGCGCGCCCGGCCTCCACGTTCGTGATGAAGGCGCGGGAGTACGAGAGCGAGGTGCTCGTCCGGAACGTGACCAAGGACGGCGCCTATGTGAGCGCGGTCTCCATCATGTCGGTGATGGCGCAGGGGCTCTCCTGCGGCACCGAGATCGAGGTCGCCGCCGAGGGCCCCGACGAGCAGGCGGCCGTTGACGGCCTGATCGAGCTCGTGGACTCCGGCTTTGGCGAGTAACTCTGCGCGGGGTTGAGCATGCAGGGCCTGTCCCGTCCGCGGGGCAGGCCCTTTTTCGTGCCCCGTGTGCATTTAGGGACAGTCCCCAAATGCACACGCCGCCCGCGTGCAAAACCACCAGTAGAGAAAGTGCAAAACCACTAGTAGGATAGGTGCAAAACGCACAGTAGTGATAGTGCAAAAACACCAGTAGCCCTGGGATCAAGGAGGCCCCGTGATACTCCGAGCCATCGCGCCCAAAGTTCTCGAGCTGAGTCAAAAGATGCCGGTCGTCTCCCTCTCCGGCCCTCGCCAGAGTGGCAAGACCACGCTTGCGCGGCATCTCTTCTCGGATTATGAGTACCTCAGCTTTGAGGACCCGGACACGCGCGAGCGCTTCGACCACGACCCGCGGGCGTTTCTGGGGGCCCACGACGGGCGCGTCATTTTCGACGAGGCCCAACGGGCGCCAGAGCTCTTCTCGTATCTCCAGGCCGCAGTGGACGATCGCCCCGACTACGGCCGCTTTGTGCTCACTGGCTCACAGGACTTTCTGATGATGCGCGGCATCACGCAGTCGCTTGCCGGGCGCGTGGCGTTGTTCAAGCTGCTGCCGTTGTCGTTTCGTGAGCTGAATGGAGCGGGCGAGGCGCCGCAAGACCGCGACCAGTGGCTTCTGCAAGGGGGCTATCCGGCCCTGTACGACCGCAACATCGATCCTGCGGACTACTACGGGCTGTACGTCAACACGTACCTCGAGCGAGACGTCCGTGCGGAGCTGGGCGTCCGCAAGCTGGCTCAGTTCAGCGTGTTTCTCCAGCTCTGTGCGCTTCGCACTGGCCAGCAACTCAACAAGACGGACCTGGCAACAGATGCTGGTGTCAGCGTGGGCACCGTGGGGGAGTGGCTCTCGCTCCTCGAGGCCTCCGGCATTCTGTTCCAGCTGCAGCCTTGGACCCGAAGCCGTGGCAAGCGCCTGACCAAGAGGCCAAAGCTCTATTTCTGTGACGCCGGGTTGGCAGCGCATCTCGCGGGTGTGGACTCGCTGGAGGGTCTCGAGGCATCAGGGCTGCGTGGGCATCTGTTCGAGACCGCCGTGATCTCTGACCTGCGCAAGGCGGAATATGCCCGGGGGCGCCGTCCGGAGATGAGCTTTTGGCGCGACGCCAAAGGCAACGAGATTGACCTAGTGGTCGAGAAGGGCCTGAGAGCGATCGCCGCCATAGAGATCAAGAGTGGGACCACGTTCCGTCAGAAGTACTTCCAACCGCTGGAGCGCCAGGCTGTGGGTCAGCTGGGCCTGAGCCCTGCCGGCTGTGCTGTGGTGAACGGCGGTGCTGAGACTAGCCTCAGCGACCAGGGCAGCTGGGTCTCGTACCGAGACCTGGAGATGCTCGAGCTGTGACTATCCCCGTGTGCATTTAGGGACTGTCCCTAAATGCACACGCCCGGCGCTGCGTGAGACAAAGTCGTCTCTTTAGATTGTCTCACTCCTGGTGGGACGAGGCTCGTGCCGCCTTGCGCTCGGCCCGGCGCCGTCGGAAGAACGACCGCAGCTCCCCGGCGCACTCGTCGGCCAGCACGCCGCTCGTGACCTCGAACTCGTGGTTGAGGCGCGCGTCGTGGCTCACGTCGTAGAGCGTCCCGAGCGCCCCGCCCTTGGGGTCCGGCGCTCCGTACACGCAGCGGTCGACGCGCCCGTTGACCATGAGCCCCGCGCACATCAAGCACGGCTCCAGCGTCACGTACACCGTGCAGCCGGTCAGCCGCCAGCGTCCGAGCGCCCGGCTCGCGGCCAGCATGGCCGAGAACTCCGCGTGGGCGCTCGGGTCCGCGTCCGTCTCGCGCCGGTTGTGCGCCCGGGCGATCACCTCGCCGTCATGCACCACCACTGCGCCGATGGGCACCTCGCCCTCGTCGGCGGCCGCCCGCGCCTCGTCCAGCGCCAGCGCCATGAAACGCTCGTCGTTCATGCGCTGCTCGTCGGTCTCGGCGCCCATCGCTTCCTTCCAAGGTTGAAATGCCCGGTGGCTCTTGCGGTAGGATATCCAACATGCGGGGAGATGGCAGAGCGGTTGAATGCGGCGGTCTTGAAAACCGTTAGGCGCGCCTGCGTCTCGAGGGTTCGAATCCCTCTCTCCCCGCCAGCCTGTCCTTCGGCCAACCCAAGGAGAGACCCATGGCCTTCGTCATCGTCATCCTCGTCATCAGTGTCATGATCATCGTCGCGCTCGTGTCCACCTACAACGGCATGGTGCAGAAGCGCAACCGCGTGGACAACGCCTGGCAGAACATCGACGCGAACCTCCAGCGTCGGAACGACCTCGTCCCCAACCTTGTCGAGACCGTCAAGGGCTACGCCGCTCACGAGCAGGGCGTGCTTCAGGCCGTGACCGAGGCCCGCGCGGCCGTTGCCGGCGCCAAGACCCCGCAGGAGGCCATGGAGGGCTCCGAGCAGCTCACCGGCGCGCTGCGCCAGCTCATGGCCGTGGCCGAGGCCTACCCGGACCTCAAGGCCAACACCTCCTTCATCAACCTGCAGGACCAGTTGGCCGACACCGAGAACCGCCTCACCTACGCCCGCCAGTCCTACAACGACTGCGTGCTCATGTACAACAACGCGATCCAGTCGTTCCCGGGCAACCTGCTGGCCGGCGCCGGCGGCTTCACGGCCAAGGACGGCTTCACGGTGAGCGACGAGTCCGTGCGGCAGACGCCCACGGTCAAGTTCTAAACCACCTGCCGGTCCGCCGGCCCCTTATCGGTTGGGCGTCAGCCAGTCGGAATCGGGCCGGCAGATCAGCCGCGCGTTCTTGTACGCCATCTCCATCGTCAGCACCGTCTGCCCTTGGTAGTTGCCGCTCTCCAACAGCTGCACCACCAGCGCGGCGTCCGCGTGGTCGTCGTCCGTCAGGCACAGCGGCAACAGCAGGCTCATCGCGTCCGCCTTGGGGTAGTAGCACGGGATTGCCGTCTTGAAGTTCCAGCTCACGCGCTTCTTGGCGATGTCGATGGCCGCGTCCACCCGGCTCTTGAGCCGGTTGAAGAGCCGGAGCTCGTCCTCGAGCACCTCGCAGAGGTCGCGGTAGAGCGCCGGCCGGTCCTCGTCGGCCGCGGCCGCGATCCTGTCCACCAGCTCGGTCGCCTCCTCGTCGACCCTGAGCTCGTCCGACACGAACCCGAGCGGCAGTCGCTCCGGATGCTCCAGCAGGATGTGCTCGTAGTCGGGGAACAGCTCGCGGTCCGGGTGGAACAGCAGGTCCTCGAGCCGGTCCACGTAGGTGGCGCGCTCGGGCCGGGGCATGAAGCAGCCGTTCACACGTTTGGTGAGGCGCCGGTTGCCCGCGCCGGCGAAGCCCACCCACACCCACGGCTGGGGGCCGCGCGGATTGGGCTCGAAGCACGCGAAGATGTCGTCGTAGTGCCGGTCCACCAGCCCGGTGTTGAACGCCGCGAAGGACCCGTCCGCGCTCACGCGCACCTTCCCCTGGGACTGCAGCCGATAGAACGTCGTCGTGATGAAGCTGCGGAGGATCTCGTAGGGGTGGCCATCGTCGGCCCCCGCGAAGTCCCAGGACTCCTTGAGCGCCAGGTCTGCCAGCTCGCTCAGGAAGCCCTCGAGGCGCCCGTGCCCGAGCCACGCCCAGTCCAGCAGTGCCAACGAGGGGTGCGGCTCCCGCCGCGTCGGCAGGAACACGTAGCAGACGAACCACGGCTTTCCGTGGGACCGTGCGGGGTCGCCCTCGCGCAGGGACACCTCGCCGCCGGCGCCGCCCATGACCACGGGGAAGACCACCTTGTCCTCGAACAGGCGGAGCGCCCCGGCCTCGCGGGCGAGCGTCCACGCCTCGGCGAGCGATTCCGCCACGTCGACGACGCCCGCGCCTTCGAGCTGCGCCCGCGGCTTGTCCGGCACGTTCACGAGACGGGCGAAGTCCTCGGGCAGGCGCGCGAGCACGTCGGAGGGCACCGGCGCCTTGAGATAGTCGGCGCTGCCGGCCGCATGCTCGGCCAGGGAGCGCGGCGTCACCGATCGGGCGGTCTCGACCATGGGGTCTCCTTGTCATTCAGTGGGCTTTCATAGTACGTGTGCCGACGCAGCGCTGGGGACATGTCGCCGCTCCCGTTTCAGCGCGTCCAAGAACGCCGTCAGAAGCCCCAGGACGATGAGCGCGATTGCGAGCCGGGGATGCCGCACCAGGCACCAGATGAAAAAGCCCATCGCCGCCATCAGGACGAGCGCGTCCGGATCGTCGAGGGCCGCCGCGCCGAGGGCGAGAAACGCGAGCACGACCCCGCAGCAGACGACGCCGAGGGCGGCCGCCTTGAGCTGGCTTTCGAGGGTGCGGTCGTCGTTCCAGAACCAGCCTCCGCAGAGCGCGCCGAGCCCGAGCGCGATCCCCAGCGTCGGGCCCACGAAGTCCGGCACCTCGCCCCACAGGTCCTGGAGCCACGTCATCGCAGGTCCGGACGGCCCCGCGAGCCAGAGGGCGAGCGCCGCCGCGCCGACGAGCAGCCCGAGCCAGTACCCCAGTTTGGACTGACCCGTGAGCACGGTGGGCGCCCCGCCCGTCGCGGACGCCACTGCCGCCACGGCGGTGCCGGCTGGCATCGGCGTGGCCACCGGCTTCCGGAGGCTCGGTGCGACACGCGGCGCGCCCCCGCCGCTGCCGCTCCATGCGCCCGCTGGCGCGAGTGCCCGCGACATGGCCGCATGGTCTGCCTTGCAGTAGGGGCAGGCGCGCAGACCCTGGTGGTAGGCGTGGGTCTTGTCGACGCGACAGGTCACCAGCTCGTGGCTGTAGCGCTCCAACAACGCCGCCCATTCCGCGCCGGTGGGTCGGGCGCTCGGCTTTCTCGCCCCGTCCACGAAGGCCCGCTGGAACGCCGCGCGCAGGTAGCCCGGGAGCGCGTCGTAGCTGGGCGCGAAGGGCGCGGTCGTCGCCCCAGCCACGTGCTTGAGGAATGGCGTCTCGCCCCGCTCCACGCGCTTCTCCAGCGGCAGCGGCGCGGGCACCGAGCCGTGCGCGGTGGGCAGCGCGGCGCAGTGGAACGGGTGCGCGCCGTTCATCAGCATGCGGAAGGCATGGACCGCCAGCGAGAAGTTGTCCGTCTCGGGCGTGAACGTCTTGTTCGGGCAGTGGGCGAAGTCCGTCCCGCGCACGGCACCGATCAGCTCCGGCGCCATGTAGCCGCTCATGCAGACGTCGCACCGGTAGGTGACGCCCGTCACGCAGGCGTGGAACGAGTCCACGTCCACGAGCCCCACGCGCCCGTTCGTGAGGAGGACCACGTTGCTGTCGTTGAGGTCGCCCACCACCTGCCCCAGGTCGTGCAGCGCCTCGACGGTGCGGCACAGGTCCGCCACGGCCAGGGCCTTCTCGCGGTGGGAGAGGGTCGCGCCGGCGCCCGGCGGATACTGGTACAGCTGGGCAAAGGTGCCCCGCACCTCCATCCGCCGCATGCCGAAGCCCACCAACTGCCGGCGCCCGGGGTCCGAGTAGAGGGCCGCCATGGGCCAGGCGACGCCCTCGAGGTCCGGGAGCTGCTCCACGCGCGGCCAGATGGACGCCATGGCCTCCACCTTGCGCTGGTGGGCGGGCGCGTCCGAGAGGTACACCTTGGCGACGCGGTTCGGGAAGCCGACCATGCCGAGCACCTGGCCTTCGCCGCCCTGTCCCAGTTTGCCGTCCAGCTCTAGCGTCGAGCCGGCGGCCGTGTAGACCTTCATCGGTACAGGGCGGCGATGGCCCGCGCCCGCACCTGCTCCCAGTCCGGGCCGTCGCAGTAGCCGGCCTCGCGCTCGCCGGGCGCGCGCTCGTCGTCAAAGAGGGCCACGAGCGTCATGTCGTCGTCCAAAAGCGACCGCGGGTAGTCGGCGAAGTAGGCGCTCGCCTCGCGTTCCACCTCGGGCAGGCGCTCGCCGTCTCCGGGCTGCGGGTGCAGGAACATCCGGGCGATGCGCGTGTCGATGGGGTCGAGCCCCTGGGCCGCCAGCGCCGGCGGGGCGAGGCACTCGAGCACCCCGTCGGTGGCGAGCAGCACGGACGCCGCCCGCCCCTGGCCGCCGAAGGTCCAGCGGTCGTCAAAGCACAAGGGGTACACGCGCCCCTCGTCGTCGCGGTCCTGGGCCGTCAGCGGCACGTAGGTGCCGTCCTCGAGCGCACAGAGGGCGCCCGAGTCGCCCGCGTTGCCCCAGGCCGCCGAGGACCCGTCGAAGACCGCGCAGCAGAGCGTGGTGTCCAGCTCTCCAGGGTCGACGCACCGCTCGGCCGCAGCGGCGAGAACGGCCTGCTCGGCCGATGCGAACGCCCGCTCGATGGCCGGCCGCCAGCGGGCTGGGACGGCGTCATCGGCCAGCTCCCGGGCCACCGCGTGCGCGCAGCTGTGGCTCGCGACGGCGCTGCCCACCTGCGACAGGCGGGCGCTCCCGAGCCCGTCGGCCACACAGGCCACGAGGGGCCCCGCGGCCAGCCGCAGGGCACAGAAGGCGTCCTGACAGGGGAGGCCGGCATCCCGGTGCGAGGCACCGGCCTCGTTCACGGCATAGAAGTGCAGCATGGCTGCCCCTTTCGCGCGTTGGCGGGAGGCCGCGCCGGCACCGCTCGCGCGCCGGCACGACCCCTCCGGGGTTGCGTTAATCGGACAGCCAGGAGTCGAGGTCCACGGTCTGGACGTTGGAGATGTCGCTGTTGATGTTCGTCGGGACGCTCACCCGCTCGCCGGGGGCCGAGACGCTCACGGCCTTGACCGAGTTGCCCACGAAGTCGAAGAAGTCGTGGAAGTCGAAGCAGCCGTCCCGCACCTGGAAGCACCAGCGGCCGTTGGCCTCGGTGAGCTGGGCGGCCGCCGTGCGGTCGTACGCGCCGTAGCCGAGGAAGAACAGCTTGAGCTTGCCCTCGTTCGTGCGGCGGGTGACGAGCGCCGCGGCCTCCGACACCGCGCCGGTGACGTTGTCCTGCCCGTCGGTCATCACGATCAGGTACGGCTTCTTCTCGAGCACGCCGTTGGCCGCGTACTCGCGACTGCGCTCGCGGAGCTTCTCGACGGCGAGCAGCACGGCGCCGTTGAGGTCCGTGAGGCCGCCGCTCGTGAGCTCGATGGGCTGCATCTGGCTCACGGGGACCCAGTCCTGGATCACGCGCGGCTCGTCGTCGAAGGCGATCACGCACACGTCCACACAGCTGGCGGCCACCGGGTCCTCGCAGACGCACTCCTTGAAGCGGTTGAGGTTGGCGTTGATCTGGCGGAGCGGCTCCCCGGCCACGGAGCCCGAGGTGTCCACCGCAAGGACCACGCTCATATGCTCGCGGTTCATGGCCTCGATGCGGGGGCGTTCTTCAAAGCGCGCCATGGCAATCCCCTTTCGGCACAGCCCCCTGGGCGGGGCCCTGTGCGCCTCGGAACAACAGGATTACTGACGTCGCGCAAGGTCGCAGCCCGGCCAACCAAAAAGGGCGGAGCCGCTCAAAGTTTGGGGGAGAGTATCGCACGCCGCGGCGGCAACGGTGCCCTGCGGTCGGTGAACGGCGTTAGGCCGGCCATCGCCCGACGTCTTCTCCCCGCCGCGCGGCCCCTCGGATGCCGCCCGCGTGTACAGGTTTTGGGGCGGAACCGGCCGGCGGCACCGGTCTCGCCGCAGGTCGCGGCGCTGTCGGCGCATACTGGGAGCCATGGTTACTTCATTTGCCGAGCTCGGGCTCAACGAGCAGATCCTGTCCGGCGTGGACGCCCTCGGCTTCACGCACCCCACCCCTGTGCAGGCGGACGCCATCCCCGAGGTGCTGCAGGGCCACGACCTCGTGGCCTCCGCCCAGACCGGCACGGGCAAGACCGCGGCCTTCGTGCTCCCGGTGCTGCAGCTGGTCGGCGCTGCGACCGCCGACCAGACCGCCCTGGTGGTCGCCGCCCCCGAGAAGGGCGGCAAGGGCGCCGAGAAGAAGCCGTCCGCGCGCGGGCGCAACCGCCGCGGCCGCCGGCCGCAGAAGCCGGAGGAGCCGCTGCGCGTCGTGCGCCCGGCACGCCCGTCAGCGCTCGTCGTGACGCCCACCCGCGAGCTCGCCGCCCAGATCGAGGAGGTCGCGACCACGGTCTGCGACAAGACGGGCCAGCGCGCCGTGATCCTCATGGGCGGGGCCCGCTTCGACCGCCAGCTCAAGGCCCTGGAGAAGGGCTGCGACCTGCTCGTGGCCACGCCCGGCCGCTTGCTGGACCTCATGGAGCGCGACGCGGTGGACCTCTCGTCCGTTCAGGTCTTCGTGCTGGACGAGGCGGACCGCATGCTCGACATGGGCTTCTGGCCCAGCGTGCGCCGCATCATCAACGCGCTGCCGGAGTCCAAGCAGACCCTGCTCTTCTCGGCCACGATCCCGCCCTCCATCAAGGGCACCATCGACGCGCTGCTCCACGACCCCGCGCTCGTGGAGATCGCCCATGTGGGCGAGACGGCCGAGACCGTGGAGGAGGCCCTCATGCCCGTGGTGCAGGGGCAGAAGATCGAGCTGCTCCAGGCCCTCATCGACCGTCACGACTTCGAGCGCGTGCTCGTCTTCGTCCGCACCAAGGTGCGCGCGGACCAGCTGGAGAAGTCCCTGCAGGGCGCCGGGCTCTCGGTGGACGTGATGCACTCCGACCGCCCGCAGAAGGCCCGCGAGCGCGCCCTCGAGAGCTTCCGCGAGGGGGGTGTCCGCGTCCTCGTGGCGACGGACGTGATGAGCCGCGGCATCGACGTCTCCGGCATCGACGCGGTGGTCAACTTCGACGTGCCGAGCGACCCCGAGGACTACGTGCACCGCATCGGCCGCACGGGCCGCGCCGGCCACGAGGGCCACGCCTACACGTTCGTGGCGCCGGACGAGATCACCCCCCTGCGCGAGATCGAGTACTTCACCAAGAAGCTGGTCCCCGTGCGCGACCTCGACGGCTTCACGTACGCGCAGGGGCGCATCGTGCCCAACGACCGGCGCTCCACCGTGAAGCCGCGCCGCACGATGTTCTCCGGCAGCCGGTCCCGTGGGCGCGGCCCCTCCGGCGGCCGCTATGGGCGCCACTCGTAGAACCGACAACGAGACACCGCCCGTCGGGTTCTGACTTATCGAAGGAGACGGATTCGTGAAGCAGCCGCGCCCGTACCCGCGCCTGACGGTCACCAAGAAGGGCGAGCGCTGGCTCTCCTCGGGTCACCTGTGGGTCTTTGAGAGCGACGTCGCCGAGCAGCCCCCGGCCGAGAACGGCGCCATCGTCGACGTGCTCGGCCCCGGTGGCGCCTACCTCGGCACGGGCCTGCTCTCCCACGAGAGCAAGATCCGCGCCCGCATCGTCTCCCGCAACGCGAACGACCGCTTCGACCAGGCCTTCTGGGACCGCAAGGCCGCCTGGGCCTGGGGCTACCGGCGCACGGTGCTCGGCCCCCGCTCTCTTCCCGGATGCGAGCCGGACACCGCCTGCTGTCGCGTGCTCTTCTCGGAGGCGGACGGCTTCCCCGGCATGACCGTCGACCGCTACGGCGACGTCCTGGTGGCCCAGCCCACCACGGCGGGCATGGACCGCCTGCGCCCGCAGGTCTATGCCGCCGTGCTCAAGGCCCTCGCCGAGGACCCGTCGGGCCCCGCCATCCGCGGCCTCTACGAGCGCGCCGACGGCACGGTCCGCGAGAAGGAGGGCCTCGACCGTCACCAGGGCTGGTGGCTTCCGGAGTCCGGCTCTCCGGCGGACGGGCTGCTCCCGTCGCACACGACCGCAACCCAGGTGCGCGTCCAAGAGAACGGCATCACCTACACCGTGGACCTGGCCCGCTCCCAGAAGACGGGCTTCTTCTTGGACCAAAAGTACAACCGCCGGGCGGTGGGTCGTCTCGCGCCAGGGCGCCGTGTGCTCGACTGCTTCTCCCATGTGGGCCCCTTCGGCCTCAACGCGGCCAAGGGCGGCGCTGAGTTCGTGCGCTGCGTCGACATCTCTCAGACGGCCTGCGACCTCGCCCTCGCCAACGCTCAGACCAACGGGCTCGTCGGCACGATGGCCTTCACCTGCGCCAACGTCTTCGAGTACCTGGACGCCCTCATCGCCGACAAGCGCCGCCTCCGCGAGGACGGAGGGCCGTTCGACCTCATCGTCCTCGACCCGCCCGCCTTCACCAAGAGCCGCTCCACGCAGGGCCGCGCCCTCCGGGGCTATCGCGAGATCAACAACCAGGCCCTCCGGCTCCTTCCCCGGGGCGGCTACCTGGCCACGTGCTCGTGCTCCCAGCACATGCCCGCCGAGCTGCTCAAGCAGGCCGTCGCCGAGGCCGCCCACGACGCCCGCGTCACGCTGCGGCAAGTGGAGGAGCGCCAGCAGGCCCCGGACCACCCGATCCTCCTGGACGTGCCCGAGACCCATTACCTCGACTTCCTGATCTTCCAGGCCGTTTGATCCCCGCACGGGTACAGGTGCATATCAGGGGGACAGTTCCTTGACAGCACCTTAAAAGCCTCGAAGAATGCCGGTAGCGGAAGCAACACCGACGGGCGCCCCGCCGTTCGCGGGCGGTGCGGTCGGCGCTTGGGAGCCGCCGTCATCCCCTCCGGCCAGAAACGAGAGCGCATGCCAGCAGCCAAGGAGACCCATCGCGCAGGGGCCGTCGCCCCGTGCGGCGCGGCGCTGCCCCGTGCTGCCGCGTTCTCCTTGGCCACGCTCATGGCTCTCAATGTGGTGACGCCTGCGGCGTGGGCGGAGGCGGCGCCGCGAACGGCATCGGCGGCGGGGGCGCCCGAGCTCTCCGCCCACGAGGTGGACGAGCACGTCTCGGTGCTCGACCCGCTGCTCACGGCTGCGGGGTCGGGTCTCGACGCGCTGGAGGAGGCCCTCGCGGGCGTTCTGGCGCCGGCGACGGCTGAGGCCGACGAGGCGCCCGCCGACGTCACGCTGCCCGAGCTGGAGACGGCCTTCGAGAGCGTGCCCGGAGGCGCGAACGCCCGGATCCTGCTCGACCTTCCCTGCGTTCGGGCCGCCTACGCCCACACCCTTCCCGGCGGCGGCTGGTCGCCGGTGCGCGAGAACTTCGGGTCCCGGGCCTATGCCTCCGGGCTCGGGGCCGAGGACGGCGAGGCCTCCGCGCTGCTGGCGCTCTTCGTCGCCCCGGAGGACGACAGCCTGTGGGTGAGCGCCCCGGAAAGCCCTACCGGTGCCGTCTTCTCCGTTGACGCCGCGCCGGCGACCCTGCCCCCCCTCGGTCGCGCGCCAAGCGGCCGAGCAGGGCTTCACGGCCGGCATCCTGTGGGACGTGCCTGCGCAGGGCGCGGTCGTCTCGGCGTCGGCCGAGGCGCGGCCGGTGCGCCTGGTCGCATCGCTCGAACGTGTGGACGGCACCGCTGCGGTGCGCCCCGGTGACGACGTGGCGTTCCGCGTGTCCGTGGGCTCGTTTCTCGACGGGGCGGGGCTCGAGGACTCCCTGGACGCCCGGCTCGCCGACGCTGACCTCGCGGTCTCCATCAACGGCGCGCCTGTGCAGCCAGACAGCCTTGTAGCGGGGGAGGGCCCGGGCGTCTACACGGTGTCGCACCGCGTCTCCGAGCAGGACGCCGCCCTCGGTGCGGTGGAGGCGGCCCTCGACGTGCGCGCCACCTATGAGGGCGTGCTCGCAGTACCCAACGGCGCGCCCCTGCGCTCGCGGGCCGCTGTGGCTGCGTCGCTCGTGGCCTCCGCGCCCCTCTCATCGCCCCATGGGGTCACCTACCGATTCGTCTGGGATGCCCCGACCACCGACGCGGCACCGGTCCCGCAGGGCCTGACGGCTCCCCGCGACCGGGCCGTCCACTGGCCCGGCGACACCGTGGCCGTTATGCAGCCCGAGGTCACGAGCGTGGCGCTTCGCGAGGGCACCTGGTCCTTCCGGGGCTGGACGCTCGACGGCGAGCCGGTGGGCGCGTCTGTGCCGATGCGCGACGAGGGGCTCGTCTTTCAGGGCTCCTGGGCCTTTGCGCCGGCCCCGCGCCACTCGGTCACGTACGGCTTCTCGGGCGACGCCCCCGCGGTCGCGCCTCCGGCGACGGTGCGGGCCTACGCTGGCGATGCCGTCGCGCTGCCGCAACTGGACCCGGTGCCCGAGACCCGCTTGACCGACCGCGGCGTCCTCAAGGACGGCACCTGGCGGTTCTGTGGCTGGACGGTCGACGGGGACGAGCCGGCCGCCACCGTCTCTGGCGACATGGCGCTAGAGGGCTCGTGGGCCTGGTCCGTCCCAGCACGCCCGGCAGAGGCTGCAGTCGCCCTGGCGGGCCACGAAGGCGTCTACGACGGCCAGGGCCATTCGGTGGCTGTCGATGGGCTGCTCTCGGGCGATGTGGCCTCGTACGCCTCGCTCCGCCATGTCTCGGGGCCGGTCCCGGCGCGGGCGCGCGTCTCGACGGAGCCCCCGTCGCGCTGCGATGCCGGCGCGACGTCCGTCTCGGTCACGGTGTCCAACCAAGGCTTCGCGGACGACGCCGAGGCGACGGCGCTCCTGACGGTTCGTCCCCGTCCGGTGCGCATCGCGGTGGACGATGCCACGTGGGTCGCCGGGGAGCCGGAGCCGGCCTACACGGGCTCCGTGGAGATGGCGCGATGGGGTAGCGCCGAGCAGCGCGGCCTGCTCGACCGCGCGCACCTGGGGCGCGTGTCGTTCCGCCGGGTCGTCGACACGACCCTGCCCGGCGTTTACGAGGGCGCCATCGGCGCTCGCTACGTCGAGAATCCCAACTACGACGTCGAGGTGCTCCCCGGCACGCTGACCATCGTGGCTCCGGCCGCGCGACCGCGAGGCGAGCGCGTCTGACAGCGGCGCCCCGGCGCGCCGCTGCGGTCTTCAGGCTACAATCAGTCGCACGTTCTGGTAGGTGACGGTCGGAGCCGGCGCGAAGGAGGCCTCATGGCGAACCGCCCGCGTCTGCGGCCCTGGCTGTGCCTCTTGCTCGTCGCCGCGCTGCTCGCCGGCTGTGGCTCGGCCTCGAGCTCTGGCTCTGGCTCGCCTCCTCACGCCGAGGCCTCGAGCGAGACGTCGGGCCCCGCCTACACCCTCCCCGAGCAGGTGTGCGCCCCTGTCTACGACGCCTCCTCCGCGCAGACCCAAAACGGCGCCACCATCGACGTCTCGCGCGCCCCGGAGGGGGTTGTCTTCGCCACGGTCACCAGCTCGGCGCGCTGCAAGTTCCAGGTGGCGCGGGGCGACGAGGGCTACAACTACGACATCCCCTCGGACGGCACGCCGATCTGCGTGCCCCTCAACCTCGGCAGCGGCGAGTACCGGTTCCGCGTGATGCATAACGTCGAGGGCACGAGCTACGTGGAGCTCATGCGCGTGGAGCAGACGGTGGAGCTCACGGACGGGCTGCTCCCGTACCTGCAGCCCGGCGTCTTCTGCGACTACGACGCGGACAGCGCCTGCGTCGCCAAGGCCCGGGAGCTGGCGGCGGGCGCCGAGAACTCCGGCGACGCGCTCGCGGCCGTCGTGACCTGGGTGGTGGACAACGTCACGTACGACGAGGACAAGGCCCGGGCGCTCGCCGACGCGACCGGCTACGTGCCGGACCCGGACGAGACGCTCTCCTCGAGGACGGGCATCTGCTTCGACTACGCGAGCCTCACCTCCGCGATGCTCCGCTCGCTCGGCATCCCGTGCCAGCTCGTGACCGGCTACGTGGACCCCGGCGACCTCTACCACGCGTGGAACATGGTCTACATCGACGGCACCTGGCACTCGGTGCGCTTCACCGTGGAGGCGGACACCTGGGCCCGCGTCGACACCACGTTCGCCGCCTCGGGTTCGCTCGACACGGTGGGCTCGGGCACGGGCTACGAGGACCGCTACGTGTACTGAGGAGCCCCCAGGGCGCGGCCCTCCCTCCTTTCACGTCATCCAAATACAGTGTAAGGTTGTGTTCAGACAGCGCTCGGTGCTCGAGCGGGGCGCCCAACGACATCGGGGGTGATCGCCATAGAGGCTGAGGAGCAGGCACGTCGAACGCTCCTGGTGGTGGATGACTCGCCCCTCAATCGCGCGATATTGGAAGAGATCCTCTGCGGCGAGTACTCGATCATCGAGGCCCATGACGGCGTGGAGGCCGTCCGGGCCCTCGAGGCCGACGAGGGCGACATCTCGCTCGTGATCCTCGACATCGTGATGCCGCGCATGGACGGCTTCGAGGTGCTCGCGAAGATGAACCGCGAGGGCTGGATCGAGCGCACCCCTGTGGTGACCATCTCCGCCGAGACGAGCCCCAGCTACATCGAGCGGGCCTACGAGCTGGGCGTCACGGACTTCATCACGCGCCCCTTCGACGAGCTCGTGGTGCGCAACCGCGTGGCCAACACCATCGCGCTGTACCAGAAGCAGCACGACCTCATGCGCATGGTGTCCCGCGAGATGTACGAGCGCGAGCGCAGGAACAACCTGATGGTCACGATCCTCTCGCAGATCGTGGAGTTCCGTAACGGCGAGAGCGGCCTGCACGTGCTGCACATCGGCGTGATGACGGACATCCTGCTGCACGAGCTGGTGCGGCACACGGACACGCACCCCGAGCTCACCGAGGCCGAGATCTCCACGATCGCGACGGCGAGCGCGCTGCACGACATCGGCAAGATCGCGATCCCGAGCGAGATCCTCAACAAGCCGGGACGCCTCACGCCCGAGGAGTACGAGGTCATCAAGACCCACTCCGCCATCGGCGCCGACATGCTCAAACAGCTGACCGAGAACAAGGACGACCGGCTGCTCCAGGTGGCCGAGGAGATCTGCCGATGGCACCACGAGCGCTACGACGGCGGCGGCTACCCGGACGGCCTCGTGGGCGACGAGATCCCCATCGGTGCCCAAGTGGTGGCCCTGGCGGGCGTGTACGACGCCCTCACGAGCGTGCGCGTGTACAAGCCGGCCTTCTCCCACGAGCGCGCGCTCGAGATGATCGCGAACGGGGAGTGCGGCGCGTTCAACCCGGTGCTGCTCCAGTGCCTCCTCTCGGCCGGCGACACGATCCGCGAGCAGCTCAAGGTGGAGTCCTTCTCGGGCATGTCCCGCCGGGAGCTGGCCGGCATCATCGCCGAGATCGAGGAGAACGACAGCCTCACCAAGGCCGACAAGGCCGAGATGATCCGGGACATTCACAGCATGCTGGACGAGTGACGAGGAGCGCCGATGGCGGACCTGCGAGCGTTCTACACGGAGGCGGACGGCGACCTGGACGAGGTGCTCGCGCGCCTGCGCTCCGAGGAGCGCGTCGCGAAGTTCGTGCGCCTCTTCCTGGCGGACGACAACCACGAGAGGCTGATGGGCGCCCTCGCGACGGGCGACGTGGACGCCGCGTTCCGTGCGACGCACACGCTCAAGGGCATTGCGGGGGACATGGGGTTCGGCGCACTGGCGGCGACGGCCTCCGAGGCCTGCGAGGCCTTCCGCGCCGGGGACTTTGCCCGCGGCGCCGAGCTGTCGCAACCCGTTGATGCAGCGTATATGCGCGTTGTCGAGGCCGCCGGGCGCCATTTGTAGCCAAAGTGTGAGGGGAGTCGCGCCGATTTTGGGTTGACCCCTTGCCAAGGTCGCGGCGGTTTGGTTATAGTAGCCCTCGCATTCGCGCAACGGGGTGTTAGCTCAGCTGGTTAGAGCGCCGGCCTGTCACGTCGGAGGTCGAGGGTTCAAGTCCCTTACATCCCGCCATTGCATCCTCCGGGAGTCCCGCACGGGGCTCCTTTTTTTGTTTCACGCGTTCCGCTCGCCCAGATGTGGCTTCAGGTTGGGTCGCTGCCCGTGCCGGTTACGTCATCGCAGTGGGCATAAGCACTCGCGTGGGGTACTGTGACCGCACAGGAGCAATCGGAGAGGGGAAGCATGGGCAATCCAGAGGCGTCGACTCAGGTCGAGCCCTCCCTGCCGACGCTCAACGAGCCGCGGCGTCTCGTGAAGATCGCCGTCTTCGATTACGACGGCACCCTCATCAACACCCAGAGCGGCTCGCAGTTCACCCGCTACCTGCTCGCCCGGGGCATCATCAGCCCCTGGAACACCGCCAAGGTCGTGTGGTGGGGCGCCCGCTACGTGCTGCACCTGCCGCACGACCAGGCCGCCGTGCGGCGTTACCTGGTGGACGACCTCGGGCACTTCTCTCGCGAGGAGATCCTCCAGATCATGACGGACTTCCACGACCAGGTGCTCACCAGATATTACCGACCGAGCGGCCTGCGCCAGATCGAGCGCTGCCGCGAGGAGGGCTGCGTCTGCGTCCTGGTCTCCGCGACCTTCTGGGGCATCGCGCGCAGGGCCTGCGAGTACGCCGGCCTCGACGCGTTCCTCGCCACGAAGATGGCCTGCGACGCCAATGGCAGCTTCACCGGGAACGTGGAGGGCGCCGTGATGGAGGGCCCCGAGAAGCCCAAGGCCCTCGCCGCGTGGGCCGACGCCACCTACGGGCCGGGCAACTGGGTCGTCGAGTACGCCTTCGGCGACCATCACTCCGACGAGGAGCTGCTCGAGTGCGCCCGCTGCCCGAGCGCGGTGAACCCCGGCCGCACGATGCGCTCCATCGCGAAGCGGCGCGGCTGGCCCATCTTGGAGTGGCGGTAGCGTGGCGTCCGAAAGCGACGAGCTCGCGCGGTTCATCGACAAGGTGCGCAGGGAGGGGGAGCGCCTCTACCGGGACCTGCCGTGGCGCCGCACGCGCGACCCCTACGCCGTGTGGGTGAGCGAGGCCATGCTCCAGCAGACGCAGGTCTCCCGTGTCGACGGTCGTTGGCAGCGATGGCTGGCGCGGTTCCCGTCCGTGGAGGCGCTCGCCGCCGCGGACCAGGCGGACGTTCTCGCGGAGTGGCAGGGCCTCGGCTACAACCGTCGGGCCCTGGCGCTCAAACGGGCCGCCGAGGCCGTGGCCGACCAGGGAGGCGAGGTCCCGAGCAGCGTGGACGCCCTCGTCAAGCTCCCTGGGATCGGCCCTGCGACCGCGGCCGGCATCCGCGCGTTCGCGTTCGACCTGCCCGCCGTCTACCTCGAGACCAACGTGCGCACGGTCTTCCTCCACGAGCTGTTCCCCGAGGCCGAGGACGTGCCGGACTCCGCCGTGCGCCCGCTCGTGGAGGCGTGCGTGCCGGACCGCGACGTGCGCGGCTGGTACTACGCGCTGCTCGATTACGGGGCCTGGCTCAAGAGGACCGTGCCCAACCCGTCGCGCCGCTCGCGCACCCACGCGAGGCAGTCGCGCTTCGAGGGCTCCCGCCGACAAAAGCGCGCCGCGCTCGTGCGCCTGCTGCTCGAGGCGCGCGAGGCGGGGCTCCCTGGACTGTCGCTCGACGATGCCGTGGCCGCGCTCGGGGCCCAGGAGACGGGCGCCGGGCGCCCGGAGCCCGCGCCAGCGGACGTCGAGGGGCTGCTCGACGAGCTGGCGGCAGAGGGATTCTGCCAGCGCACCGGCCTCTTTTGGGCCTGCTGAGCAGGAGCTGACGCGCCCACGAATTCCCTGTGCTCGATGGGTATGATGTGAGCTGTTGGGTTTACGGAGGCCGTGCCTTTGGGCACAACCCCGACAGTTCGGACGGAAATCGTATTCACGTAGGAGGAGAACATGGCCAAGGTCGACTTCAACGAGTCCCAGACCAAGAAGAACCTCGAGACCGCTTTCGTCGGCGAGTCCCAGGCGCACACCAAGTACGAGTACTACGCCAAGCAGGCCGTCAAGGACGGCTATGTGCAGATCGGCGACATCTTCGAGGAGACCTCCGGCAACGAGGCCATCCACGCGAAGGTGTGGTTCAAGTACCTGCACGGTGGCCACGTGCCCGACACCCTGACCAACCTCAAGGACGCCGCCGCCGGCGAGAACTACGAGTGGACCGAGATGTACTCCGAGTTCGCCAAGGTCGCCCGCGAGGAGGGCTTCACCGAGATCGCGGCCAAGTTCGACCTGGTCGGCGGCGTCGAGAAGGCCCACGAGGAGCGCTACAACATGCTGATCGAGCGCATCGAGAACGGCGAGGTCTTCGAGCGCGAGGGCGTCAAGGTGTGGCAGTGCCTCAAGTGCGGCTACCTGCACGTCGGCCCCTCCGCCCCGCAGGTCTGCCCGATCTGCGGCCACCCGCAGGCGTACTTCCAGCAGCAGGAGACCAACTACTAAGAGTTGGCCGCAGCTCGCACAGGAGCCCCGCTTCGGCGGGGCTTTTTTTGTGCCGCTCGTCCCCGATGGACCGTCGGCCACAGGAACGGCGGTGGGTCGCGTCTGTGGCGCGAACGCATGTGCACTGATGGGCGCCGTTCGGCAATCACCCGCCCCCAATGTCGCAAAAACGTTCGCATGAAAGCCAACACAGTTGCGCCCGAAGTACTTGATTCACCTTGTGAACCGCTCTCGACCTCTTGTGCCCAAGAAAACTCACAGTGGACGTGAGCTGGGAAAACGCTCTCTGCGGCGCCTTTTTCCCACAAGAATTCGATTGGACGGGCGCTTTTCTCTTGAAGGTCCCTTGAGAACCAGTTACCGTGTAGGCGCCTGTTGCACCTTTCCTGAACACATCGAAGGATGTCAACAGACCCCGCTTCGCGGGCACAAGACTGGCAGGAGGGCGCCGCATTTCCCAAGGGCGCTGCAAGGCGCCGACGCAGCGGCGCAGAGGAGGGAGTCATTCATGAGCTCCGACCAGCTGACCATCACCAACGATGACCTGTACTTGTTCGCCAAGGGCGACTGGCACCGCAGCTACGAGAAGATGGGCGCCCACAAGGACGTCGTCGACGGCGTGCCCGGCTACCATTTCGCCGTGTGGGCCCCGGACGTCCGCAAGGTGTCCGTCATCGGTTCCTTCAACGATTGGAACATCGACGCGAACCTCCTGACGGCCGCCGACCACGGCGGCGTCTGGGAGGGCTTCGTGCCCGGCGCCCAGGACGGCGACCTGTACAAGTTCTACATCCTGTGCAACGACGGTTCCGAGCAGTACAAGGCCGACCCCTACGCCTTCTACAGCGAGTGCCCCCCGGGGACCGCGAGCCGCCTTGCGGACCTCGACTCCTACACCTGGCACGACGGCCTCTACATGGGCCGTCGCGCGCACACCGACCACCGCAAGCGCCCGCTCAACATCTACGAGGTGCACCTGGGCTCCTGGAAGCGCCACGACGACGGCCTCGACGGCCTCGGCTTCGGTGAGGGCGGCGGCTCCTACCTCTCCTACGAGGAGCTGTCCCACGAGCTCGTCGACTATGTGGCCAAGATGGGCTACACCCACATCGAGCTGATGCCCGTGATGGAGCACCCCTTCGACGGCTCCTGGGGCTACCAGACCACCGGCTACTACGCGCCCACCGCGCGCTACGGCGACCCCCAGCAGTTCATGGCCTTCATGGACCGCTGCCACCAGGCCGGCATCGGCGTCATCCTCGACTGGGTGCCGGGCGGCTTCTGCCGTGACATCCAGGGCCTCGTGCACTTCAACGGCCAGAAGCTCTACGAGAAGGAGGAGCACCCCAACTGGGGCACCTACAAGTTCGACTTCTCCCGCGGCGAGGTGCGCACGTTCCTGATCTCCAACGCGCTCTTCTGGCTCGAGAAGTACCACGCCGACGGCATCCGCATGGACGGCGTGACCTCGATGCTCTACCTGAACTTCGGCGTCGACGACCCGGCGCAGAAGAAGTTCAACGACCGCGGCACCGAGGAGGACTTCGTCGCGATCGACTTCATCCGACACACCAACGACACCATCCACGAGTACCACTCGGACGTCATGATGGTGGCCGAGGAGTCCACCGCGTGGCCGTACGTCACGCGCCCCACCGACGTTGACGAGAAGGCCCTCGGCTTCGACTACAAGTGGGACATGGGGTGGATGAACGACACCCTCAACTACTGCCGGACGGACTTCCCCTGGCGCCCGGGCAACCACCGCCTGCTGACCTTCTCGATGATGTACGCGTTCGCCGAGAACTACGTGCTGCCGCTGTCCCACGACGAGGTCGTGCACGGCAAGGCCTCGCTGGTCCAGCGCCAGCCGGGCGACTGGTGGCGCCAATTCGCCGGCCTCCGCTGCCTCGCCCTCTATCAGATGACCCACACCGGCGCCAAGCTCAACTTCATGGGCAACGAGATCGCCCAGTTCATCGAGTGGCGCTACTACGAGGGCATCCAGTGGTTCCTCACGGACCAGTACGACACGCACCGCAACTACCAGCACTACATCGAGACCCTCAACGCCTTCTTCAAGGAGAACAAGGGCCTCTGGCAGAAGAACTACGAGCCCGAGGGCTTCGAGTGGATCGACGCCGACAACTCCGAGCAGTCCATCATCGTCTACACCCGCAAGGGCGACCGCCCGGTGGACGACCGCGTGGTCCTCATCAACTGGGACCCGGCCTGCTACGAGGAGTTCCGCATCGGCGTGCCGCGCGAGGGCGACTACGTGGAGGTCTTCAACTCCGACGCCACCGAGTTCGGCGGCTCCGGCGTGATCAACGAGGGCAAGCTCGTGTCCACCCCCGAGCCCTACGACGGCTGCGAGAACTCCATCGTGCTGCGCGTGCCGCCGCTGGCGGGCGTGGTGCTCAAGCGCGCCGGCAAGTCCAGCTACGTGCCGCCCAAGCCGGCCCGCAAGCCTGCGGCCAAGAAGACGACGGCCGCCAAGAAGACCACTGCCGCCGCCAAGAAGACGGTCGAGAAGGCCGCGGCCGACGTGAAGACCGTCGCCGCCAAGACCGCCGAGAAGGTGGCCGCCGCTGCCGAAAAGGTGGCCACCACCACTGCGGCCGCCGTCGAGGACGTGATGGCCGTCGCCGAGGTCAAGGCCGCCGAGGCCGCAAAGCCCGCCGCCGCGAAGAAGCCGGCCGCGGAGAAGCCGGCCGTGAAGGCTGCGGCCGAGAAGCCCGCCCCGAAGCCCGCCCCGAAGGTTGCCGCCAAGAAGACGGCCCCCAAGGCCGCTCCGAAGGCCGCCGCTGACGCCACCCCGGCCGCCACGGTGGACGCCGCGTCCGTCTCCGAGACCGTCGCCGCCGAGGCCAAGGTCCCGAGCACCCCGGCGATGAAGAAGGCCGCCCCGGCCAAGAAGGTCGCCGCCCCGGCGAACCCCGCCACGGTGGAGGACGCCGCTGCCGTCGCCGAGGTCAAGAAGGCCGAGGCCGCCGAGCCCAAGGCCACGACGGCCGAGACGCCGGCCCCGGCGAAGAAGCCGGCCGCCAAGGCCCCGGCCCGCAAGGCCGCGGTCAAGAAGGCCGCGCCCAAGGCCGCCGCGAAGGCCGCTACCCCGGCTGCCGCCGAGGACGCGAAGCCCGTCGCCGCTCCCAAGGCCACCGAGGCCAAGGCCCCGAGCAAGGCGGCCCCCAAGAAGGCCGCGGCCGCCAAGAAGCCGGCCAAGAAGGCCCCGCGCCGCAAGTAGCGCGACCTCACAAGCCCTTTCGGGTGCCCCCGGGTGTCACCGCATCCGGGGGCACCCTTTGGGACCGAGAGTCCCTTATTTCATGGATTTATGTAACGTGCCACAGGGGCCGGCGTGTCCCGCGACG
The DNA here is from genome assembly GCF_030067705.1 of Kribbibacterium absianum. GTDB lineage: Bacteria > Actinomycetota > Coriobacteriia > Coriobacteriales > Atopobiaceae > Kribbibacterium > Kribbibacterium absianum. The sequence goes on along the minus strand of NZ_JASJEX010000002.1, from coordinate 37,283 downwards.
CATTGGAGAATCACATGGAGAACATCTTCACGTCCACGGAGGACTTCAAGCGCAAGTACCGGCGCATGGTGGAGTCCGAGGTGGGCAAGGACTTCGAGGAGGCGGACGACAACGAGCGCCTCGCCACCCTGTGCAACCTCGTGGCCTTCCGCTCGCGCCCCATCCACGTGAAGAACGACGCCGAGATCCTCGCCGAGAAGAAGAAACGCGTCTACTACTTCTCCCTCGAGTTCCTGATCGGCCCCCTTCTCGAGAACTACCTGCTCAACCTCGGTGCGCTCGACACCGTGCGCGCCGGCCTCATCGAGATGGGCACCACGCTCGAGACCCTCGCGGCCTGCGAAGTGGACCCGGGCCTCGGCAACGGTGGCCTCGGTCGTCTCGCCGCGTGCTTCCTCGACTCCATGGCTCACGAGGGCATCGCCGGCTACGGCAACGGCATGCGCTACCGCTACGGCCTCTTCAAGCAACAGATCGTCGACGGCCGTCAGGTGGAGGTCACCGACAACTGGCTCGCCAAGGGCTATCCCTGGGAGGTGCGCCGGCCGGAGTCTGCGGTCGAGGTCACCTTTGGCGGCGACGTCGTGCGCCACCAGGAGGGCGACCGCTGCTGGTTCACCCTCGAGGGCGGCGAGCGCGTGAAGGCGGTGCCCTACGACATCCCCGTCGTGGGCTACGGCGGCAAGACCGTCAACAAGCTGCGCATCTGGTCCGCCGAGCCGGTGGAGGAGGCCTTTGACCTCGACGCCTTCAACGACGGCGCCTACGCCGAGGCGTCCAAGTTCCGCACGGACGTCGAGGCCATCTCCACGATCCTCTATCCCAACGACGCCGGCGAGCACGGCCGCATCCTGCGCCTCAAGCAGGAGTACCTGTTCGTGGCCGCGGGCATCGCCTCCATCATGCGCACCTTCAAGCGCGAGAACACCAACGCCGACGGCACCGTGAACTGGGCCGCCTTCCCGGACCGCGTCGCCATCCACACCAACGACACGCACCCGGCGCTCTGCGGCCCCGAGCTGCTCCGCGTCCTCGTCGACGAGGAGGGCCTCGACTACGACACCGCCTGGGACATCGTCACCCGCTCGGTCTCCTACACCAACCACACGGTGCTGCCCGAGGCGCTCGAGACCTGGCCCATCGACACGTTCCGGCGCCTGCTGCCCCGCATCTACATGTGGGTCGAGGAGATCGACCGCCGCTACCGTGAGGAGTTCACCCAGGAGCACGGCGACCGCATGGACCTGCTCCGCGACACGGCCATCCTCTGGGACGGCAAGGTGCGCATGGCGAACCTCTCGATCATCTGCTCCCACTCGGTGAACGGCGTGGCGAAGATCCACACCGAGATCCTCGAGCGCGAGGTGCTCAAGGACTTCTACCAGCTCACGCCCGAGAAGTTCAACAACAAGACCAACGGCATCTCGTTCCGCCGCTTCCTCGGCAACGCGAACCCCAGCTACAGCTCCCTCATCACGAGCGCCATCGGTGACGGCTGGCTGGACGACGCCTCCGAGCTGCGCCGCCTCGAGGCGTTCTACAACGACCCGGTCTTCCTCGATGCGATGAGCGCCTCCAAGCTGGAGAACAAGCAGCGCCTGGCCGCCTACATCAAGGACACCACCGGCGTCGTGCTCGACACCAACACGATCTTCGACGTGCAGGTGAAGCGCTTCCACGCCTACAAGCGCCAGCTGCTCAACATCTTCAAGGTGATGGACCTCTACAACCGCATCATCGCGGACCCTGGCTTCCGTCCGGTGCCCACGTCCTTCATCTTCGCGGGCAAGGCGGCCCAGAGCTACGTCTTCGCCAAGGAGGTCATCCGCCTCATCAACGCGGTGGCCGACGTCGTCAACAACGACCCGCGCGCCAGCGAGCTCATCAAGGTGGCCTTCGTGCCCAACTTCTCGGTGTCCAACGCCGAGCTCATCTACCCGGCGGCCGAGATCTCCGAGCAGATCTCCACGGCCGGAATGGAGGCCTCGGGCACGTCCAACATGAAGCTCATGGCCAACGGCGCCATCACCCTCGGCACCCTCGACGGCGCCAACGTCGAGATCGCGCAGATGGCCGGCGCCGAGAACATCCAGATCTTCGGCCTCACGGTCGACGAGGTGGAGGCCCTCAAGAACGGCTACTACCTGGCCTGGGACGTCTACAACGGCGACCGCGAGCGCCTCGGCCGCGTCGTCGACCAGCTGGTGGACGGCACCTACGCGCGCCTGTCCGGCGACTTCTCGATGATCCATGACGTTTTGATGCACCAGAACGACGCGGACTTCGTGCTCAAAGATTTCCGGAGTTATGTGGACGCCTTCGAGTGCCTCTGCGGCAAGTACGCGGACAAACGCGCCTGGAACCGCATGGCTCTTGCAAACACTGCGAACTCCGGATTCTTCTCCTCGGATCGAACTATCCGCGAGTATGCTGAAGACATCTGGCACGTTTAAGCTCCTATTGAGGAAGTAAGGGGGCCGGCGTCTGGAGCGCCGGCCCTTTTTCTGTTTTAGGGAGAGGGGAAACGCATGAGCAAGAAGGAGTGCCTCGCGATGCTCCTTGCTGGCGGTCAGGGCTCGCGCCTCGGCGCCCTGACGCGGTCCATCGCCAAACCGGCGGTGTCCTTCGGCGGCAAGTACCGCATCATCGACTTCGCGCTGTCCAACTGCGCGAACTCGGACATCAACACGGTGGGCGTGTTGACCCAGTACAAGCCGTACCTGCTGCACAGCTACATCGGCACCGGCGCGGCATGGAACCTCGACGAGCGCGGCGCGGGCATCTCCATCCTGCCGCCCTACGCCACCGAGACCGGCGGCTCCTGGTACGCCGGCACGGCGGACGCCATCTATCAGAACATCGGCTACATCGAGTCCAACGACCCCGAGTACGTGCTGATCCTCTCGGGCGACCACTTGTACTCGATGGACTACCGCAAGATGCTCGACGTCCACGTCAAGAACAACGCGGACCTCACGATCTCGGTCATGCCGGTGGCCTGGGACGAGGCCTCGCGCTTCGGCATCATCACCAAGGACGAGGACGACTCCGTCCTCAAGTTCACCGAGAAGCCGGCCCAGCCGGACAGCAACCTCGCGTCCATGGGCATCTACATCTTCTCGACGGACGTGCTGGTCAAGGCCCTCAAGGAGGACGCCGCCGACCCCGAGTCCGAGCATGACTTCGGCAACAACATCATCCCGCGGATGCTCGAAGAGGGCCGCCGCATCTTCTGCTACGAGTTCCACGGCTTCTGGCGCGACGTCGGCACCATCGCCTCCTACAAGGACACCGCGATGCTGCTGCTCGGCTCGGACCCGGAGTTCAACCTCTACGACAAGAACTTCCCGATCATGTCCAACGCCCCCACGCGTCGCCCGCACCTGATCGGCGCCAGCGCCTCCGTCGACGACAGCCTCGTCGCCAACGGCTGCGGCGTGTTCGGCACCGTCTCGCACTCCATCCTCTCCACGGACTCGTACGTGGGCCCGCGCGCCATCGTCGAGGACTCCATCCTGCTGCCCGGCGCCAAGGTCAAGGCTGGCGCGCACGTGGTGAACGCCATTCTCGGCGAGGGCGCCGTGGTCGAGGAGAACGCAAAGCTCGGCTCCGTTGACAAGGTCAAGGACACCGTGGTCGTCGGCGACGACGTGGTGGTTGGAAAGGGGGAGGAGTAAAGATGGATCGCGCCATCGGCCTCATCACGACGAACTACTCCACTAAGAATCCCAGCGTCCTCACCGCTGCCCGTCCGCCTGCGGCGCTGCCCGTCGCCGGCCGTTACCGCATGGTGGACTTCGTGCTGTCCAACATGGTCAACGCCGGCCTCCGCACGGTGGGCATGATCCTGCCGAGCAACTACCGCGCCCTGCTCGACCACCTCGAGAGCGGCAAGGACTGGTCGCTCGACCGCAAGCACGGCGGCCTCTTCATGCTGCCCGGCACCGCCTACGGGACCACCCGCTCGGGCGCCCGCTTCCTGATCCGCGACATGGTGCAGAACAAGGTCTTCCTCGACAAGGAGACCACGCGCCCCTACGTGATCGTGAGCGCCGCGAACATCATCTACAACATGGACTACCAGGCCCTCGTCGACGAGCACGCCAAGTCCGGCGCCGACATCACCGTCGTCACGCACAAGGCCGAGGAGACCAACATCTCGCTCATGGGCTTCCGCACCGACAACGGCCGCGTCGTGGGCGTCCACAACGGCGTCGAGTACGGCGACACCGAGTTCCTCGACTGCTTCGTCGTGTCCATCGACATCCTGAAGCAGCTGCTCTCCTGGTACCAGTCCATCGACTACCTGGACCTCTTCGAGGCCATGGTGCCGGACCTCGACCGCGTCAACGTGCAGACCTACGACTTCGACGGCCCCACGCTCGCGGTCTTCTCGTCCAAGTGCTTCTACAAGAACTCGATGAAGCTCCTGGACCCCGAGATGGACGACCAGATCTTCCAGGAGGAGCGCCCGGTCTACACCAAGGCGCACGACAACCCGCCCGCCAAGTACGAGCCGGGCTGCAAGGTCGTGAACTCCATGGTGGCCGCCGGCACGCGCATCGCCGGGTGCGTGGAGAACTCCATCATCGGCCGCGACGTCATCGTCGAGGCCGGCGCGACGGTGCGTGACGCCATCGTGATGCAGTCCTGCGTCATCGAGAGCGGCGCCAAGGTGGAGAGCGCGATCGTGGACCGCGACAACGTGATCCCGGCCCGCACCGAGCTCCGCGGCACGCGCGAGAACATTCTCATCAAGGGGAAGGGACGCGACTAGTGGCCACGCAACGCCGAGACCTCCGCGTGGTGTTCGCCTCCGCTGAGGCTGCCCCGTTCTGCAAGACGGGCGGCCTCGGTGACGTGGCGGGCTCCCTCCCCAAGGCCCTGGTCAAACAGGGCTGCCAAGTGGTGGTCATGCTCCCCAAGTACGGCACCATCAAGCAGGAGTACGTCGACCGCATGGAGCACGTGGCCGACTTCTACCTCAACCTCGGATGGCGCAACGAGTACTGCGGCCTTGAGCGCATCGTCGAGGACGGCGTGCAGTGGTACTTCATCGACAACGAGAAGTACTTCAAGCGCGGCAGCCTCTACGGCTACTTCGACGACGGCGAGCGCTTCGCGTTCTTCTCCAAGGCCGTCACGGAGTCGCTGCAGTACCTGCCGGACTTCCGGTGCGACGTCCTGCACTGCAACGACTGGCAGACGGCCCTGGCACCCGTCTTTCTGCGCGAGTTCTACCAGGGGCTCCCGCTCTACGACAACGTGCGCACCGTGTACTCCATCCACAACGCCAAGTTCCAGGGCCAGTACGGCGACACCGTGCTCGAGGACGCCTGCGGCCTGGCGGGCGTGCAGGCGGCCGTGGCGCAGCTCTACTGCGGCCCCAAGACCGTGAACTACATGCAGGGCGCGCTGATCTACAGCGACCTGCTCTCCACCGTGAGCCCCACCTATGCCAAGGAGCTCCGCACGCCGTTCTTCGGCGAGGGCATGGACGGCATCTTCCGCCAGCGTGAGGGCGCGATGGTGGGCATCCTCAACGGCATCGACATGGACGCCTGGAACCCCGCGACGGACCCCAACATCCCCGCGCGGTTCTCGGTGGACGACATGAGCGGCAAGGCCGAGTGCAAGGCGCGGCTCCAGGAGGAGCTGGGCCTCGAGGTGAACCCGCACCGGCCGCTCGTCGCGATGGTCACGCGCCTCACCAAGCAAAAGGGCCTCGACCTGGTCCAGTACGGCCTCGAGCGCGTGCTCGGGCGCTCCGTGCAGGTGGCCGTCCTCGGCACGGGCGACCGCTGCTACGAGGACTCCCTGCGCTACTTCGACTGGAAGTACCGGGGCTCCATGTGCGCGCGGATCGACTTCGACCTCGGCCTTTCGCAGAGGATGTATGCAGGTGCTGATCTTTTCTTGATGCCGTCGCTGTTCGAGCCTTGCGGACTGTCGCAGATGATGTCCATGCGATACGGTACGTTGCCGGTTGTGCGTGAAACAGGCGGTCTTAAGGACTCTGTGATCCCGTACAACAAGTTCACGGGCGAGGGCACCGGGTTCTCGTTCGCCAACTTCAACGGCGACGAAATGGTGGACTGCCTGATGAACGCCTGCGAGGTCTTCTGGACCGACCAGGCGGCGTGGCAGAACCTCCAGCGCCAAGCCATGTCTGTGGACTTCAGCTGGACAAAGGCGGCCAGTCAGTACATCGATATGTATCGACGGCTGCATCCTGAGGTAACACCCGTGTAGGAGGGTGCTACCGCGACCGAGAGGACACCTATGAGGGCCCTGCACGACAGTCGGGCCCTGGGGTACAGAACTCCCTACGGCGCCGCCCCTGTGGGCGGCGCCGTCACGTTGAGCGTGGACGTGTGGGACGACCCCGGGGCGAAAGCCAGCATCCGCACCTGGGCGGACGGCGTTGGCGAGCAATTCATCCCCATGGAGCGGACGGAGGAGGCCGACGGCCGCCTGCGCTTCACGGGTCAGCTGACCGCGGAGCCGCTCGGCCTTCTGTGGTACTGCTTCGTGCTCGAGGGCTCCGACGGCGTCGTGCGCTACTACGGCGCGCGCGAGGGCCGCACCGGCGGCGTGGGCCAGATGTACAACCACATGCCCCCCTCGTTCCAGATCACCGTGTATCACGAGCGCGCGGTGCGGCCCGATTGGTACCGCAACGGCATCGTGTACCAGATCTTCCCGGACCGCTACAAGCGCGGCGCCGACTGGGCGGACCGTGTGCACGACGCGTTCGCGTTCCACCGCAACGCGCCCGAGCGTCGCTCCTTCGTGGACGACTGGGACACCCCCGTCTGGTACAACCGTGACGCCAACGGCGCCGTCAACGACTGGAACTTCTACGGGGGCACCCTCGAGGGCATCCGCGAGGAGCTTCCGCGCCTGGCGGAGCGCGGCTTCACGGCCATTTACCTCAACCCGATCTTCGAGGCGCTGTCGAACCACCGCTACGACACCGCCGACTACCTCAAGGTCGACCCGATGCTCGGCGACGACGAGTCGTTCAAGCGCCTGTGCGCCGACGCCGAGAAGGTGGGCATCTCGATCATCCTGGACGGCGTGTTCAACCACACGGGCACCGACTCCAAGTACTTCAACAAGTTCGGCACCTACCCCGAGCCCGGCGCCTGGCAGGGGAAGGAGAGCCCCTACTACCCCTGGTACCTCATCAAGGAGGACGGCTCCTACACCTGCTGGTGGGGCGTGGACAACATGCCCGACCTCGACAAGCACAACCCGGAGTGGCAGCGGTTCGTGTACGGCGAGGACGGCGTCGTGGAGCACTGGCTCAAGATGGGCGCGCGCGGCTGGCGCCTCGACGTGGCCGACGAGCTCAACGACCAGTTCATCGCCGGCATCAAGGCCGCCGAGGACCGCGTCAAGCCCGACGCCCTGCTCCTCGGCGAGGTCTGGGAGGACGCCTCCAACAAGGTGGCCTACGGCGAGATGCGCCACTACCTGGACGGCTACGAGCTCGACTCCGTGATGAACTACCCCTTCCGCGAGGCGCTCCTCGAGTACCTCGCCGGCGCGTGGCCGGCGGAGGAGATGGTGGAGCGCATGGCCACCCTCAAGGAGAACTACCCGGCTCAGGCGTTCTACGAGACCCTCAATCTCCTGGGCAGCCACGACCGCACGCGCCTGTTCACGATTCTCGGCGGCGCGCCGGACCCGGCGTCGCTCACCGACCACCAGAAGCACTGGTTCCGCCTGAACCCGGGCGAGCGCGACCTGGCCAAGCACCGCATGTGGCTCGCCGTGCTCGTGCAGATGTGCTCGCCGGGCGTGCCCTGCGTGTACTACGGCGACGAGGCCGGCGTCGAGGGCTTCACCGACCCCTACAACCGCAGCACCTACCCCTGGGGTCATGAGGACGAGGACGTCCAGACGCTCTACGCGAACGCCATCAACCTGCGCAAACAGTTCCCGGTGCTCGTGGACGGCGACTTCAGGCCCTTCTCGGCCGGCCCGGACGTCTACGGCTTCTATCGCTACTACGCCGACGAGAACGGCAACCCCAAGCCGGGCGAAGAGGTCCTCTGCGTCGTCGTGAACCGCAACCTGGACCAGGGCCACGAGGTGTGGCTCCCGCGCCTCGGCGAGCAGGCCGACGAGCTGGTGGACGGGCTGCCGCTGCGCCTCGAGGAGAACCACGTGGTGGTCAACCTCCCGAACCTCGGCTCCGCGGTGATCCGCTTCCACGCGCCCTCCGCCCTGGCGAAGCCCTTCGAGCGCGGTGCCGGCGTGATGGCCCACATCACCTCCGTGCCCCGCACCGACGGCCAGGAGCCGGGCCCCGGCACCCTGGGCCCCGAGGCCTACCGGTTCGTGGACTTCCTCTCCGAGGCCGGCCAGCGCTACTGGCAGGTCCTCCCGGTGAACCCGGTGGACAAGCACGGCAGCCCCTATGCGGGTCTCTCGGCCTTTGCCGGCGAGCCGTCCCTCGTGGACCGCGACGGCGACAGCTGGGAGAAGCTCTACACCAGCTGGTGCGAGGGCAAGCCCATCCCCACCGGTCGCGGCCGCGAGGTGGTGCCCACGGCGACCTACACCGCGTTCGCGCGCAAGAACCGTCGCTGGCTCAAGGCGCACGCCACGTTCATGGCGATCCGCGACCTGCTCCGCGACGAGAAGGCCGCCGCGGAGGAGCTGGGCAAGCCGCTGCCCGCCATGTGGGACGACGTCGAGCCCGGCGACGTGCCGAGCTGGGCCGACTGGAAGGCGCCCTACAAGAACTGGTCGCCTGCGCTGGCCACCCGCAAGGAGCTCACGAGCCGCGTGAAGCTGCACCAGTTCCAGCAGTTCCTGTTCCAGATCCAGTGGGACAACCTCAAGGCCTACGCCAACGAGCACGACGTCCAGATCATCGGCGACATGCCCATCTACGTGTCGATGGAGTCCTCGGACGTCTGGTCCAACCGCACGATGTTCAACCTGGACGCCACCGGGCACCAGACCGAGGTGGCGGGCGTGCCGGGCGACGACCTCGCGCCGGAGGGTCAAATCTGGGGCAACCCGACCTACAACTGGCCGGCGCACAAGAAGGACGACTACGGCTGGTGGCTCGCCCGTCTCGGCCGTGCGTTCGACCTCTACGACCGCGTGCGCCTGGACCACTTCGTGGGCTTCCAGAACTACTACGTGATCCAAGAGGGCCAGAAGGCCTCGGAGGGTCGCTGGCTGCCCGGCCCGTCCCTCGACCTGTTCGAGACGGCCGCCAAGAAGTTCGGCCCCCTGCCGGTGATCGCCGAGGACCTCGGCACCATCACCCCGGTGGTGCGCGGGCTCATGAGCCAGACCGGTTTCCCGGGCATGGACGTCATCCCGTTCTACAAGGGCGGCGACATCCGCCAGGGCTTCACGCCCATCCGCGGCAAGGCGGCGTACACCTCCACCCACGACACCGACACCCTGATGGGCTCGCTGATGGAGCGGTTCTCCATCAGCGACTGGGGCTACGCGCGCCACCTGACGTGGTCCGTGGTGGCGATGGCGCTCCATTGCGCCGACGACCTGGTCATGGTCCCGTTGCAGGACGTGCTCGGCCTCGCTTCCGGTGCGCGCATGAACGTGCCGGGTCAGGAAGAGGGCAACTGGACGTGGCAGGCGGACTGGGAGTCCATTGACTACGCGAAGGCCGGCCTCCGCCACCTGACGGAGGAGAGCGGGCGCGCGACGCACTAGGCGCGTCCCTCGGACAACCGCATAACCGGCTAGCTGCGAGGGCCCCTGCACCTGCGGGGGCCCTCGCATGTGCATTTAGGGACAGTCCCCAAATGCACATCACGGGCCAGGTGTCACTGAAGCGACACTCCAGCCGGGCCCCTTGCTTCGCCACCTGGGGTTTTCTCGCCAGACCCCGGTGTTGGTGTCACTCAGGTGACACCAAAACCCGGCAGGGCCGGCGCGCCCCTTTTGTTGGACGAAGTCCTTGCGCTCCCGGCGCCTGCGTGTATAGTGTGTATATCGCGATATACACAGTCGCGGCGGGGACGCCCTCCGCGACTGGCCGGCAACACTACGACAAGGCGGATTATTTGGACATCGTCGTCTCCAATGCCAGCGCGAAGCCCATCTACCAGCAGGTGGCGGACCAGCTCAAGGCCGCCATTCTCGCTGGCGAGCTGGCTCCCGGCGAGGCGCTGCCCTCCATCCGAGGGCTCGCCAACGACCTGCGGGTCTCGGTGATCACCACCAAGCGCGCGTACCAGGAACTCGAGGCGGAAGCGCTCATCGACACCGTTCCGGGGCGCGGGAGCTTCGTGGCACAGGCGGCCGAAGGGCTGCTGACCGAGGAGCGCAACCGGCGCCTGGAGGAGCTTCTGCAGGCGGCGCTCGACTACGGGCGCGAGGCGGGCTTCTCGGACGGAGAGGTGCGCGAGCGCCTGGAGCTGCTGGCGGAGACGGACGACTAGTGCGACAGGAGGGTTCGGCCATGGCCGACCTGGCACGTATCGACGGCCTGGAGAAGTCCTACGGCGACTTCCACCTGGGGCCGCTGTCGTTGGCGGTGCCCGAGGGACAGGTCCTCGGGTTCATCGGCGCCAACGGCTCGGGAAAGACAACGACCATCCACGCGCTCTTCGGCGCGTACAAACGGGACGCGGGCACGGCGACGCTGATGGGCGTGCCGGTGGGCTTCGGACCGAGCGCGAACGAGAAGGCGCTGGCCGAGGCCAAGGAGGGCGCCGCCTTCGTGTTCGACACGCTGTCCTTTGGGGACATCCGGGTGGAGGACGTCGGGCGCTTCGGCGCGCTCGCGTACCAGGGCTGGGACGCGGCGCTGTTCCAGAAGGAGCTGCGCGACGCCGGCATCGCGCCGAGCCGAAAGACCAAAGAGCTCTCCCGCGGCATGGGCATGCGGCTGCAGCTGGCGTTCGCGCTGGCGCACCATCCCCGGCTGTTGATCCTGGACGAGCCCACGGCGGGCCTGGACCCGATGGCCCGTGAGGACGCGCTCGACAGGTTGCGGGCCTTCATGGGCGAGGACGGCCACGGCATCTTGATGTCCTCGCACATCACGACGGACATCGAGGACATCGGCGACCAGGTGCTCTGCATCGACCGGGGCCAGAAGGTCTTCGAGATGCCAATGGACGACATCCGCGACCGCTACGGCATCGCACGGTGCACGGCCGCACAGGCCCAGGCGCTCGCGGGCCGGTTCCCCGCAGGGTCGCTGCGGGTGTTGGTGAAGCCGCACCAGACGGACGTGCTCGTGCCGGACGCGGCCGCGTTCCGTGCGGCCGAGCCGACCATTCCGGTCGAGCGACCGTCGCTCGAGGAGTTCATGGTGCTCATGATCAAGGGAGAGAAGCGATGAGCGGCATCCGTGCGATGGTGGCGAGCGACGCGATGCGCTCGCGCGGCTACGTTGTCCAGGTGGCCTGGATGTGGGTGCTGATCGGCGTGGGCGTGAACCTGCTGCAGGACGGCCCGATCTTTGCGCTGATCGCCATCCCGGCCTCTACAGGGTTCTCGATGCTCCTCTCGAGCTTCGGCCAGGACGAGGCCGGCGACTGGCAGCTGTTCCGGCTCACCACACCGCTCGACCGGCGCGAGGTCGTGTGGGGGCGCATGGCCTTTGTGACGCTCGCGGTGGCGTTGTCCGCGGCGTTCGCCGTGGTGCTCGCGTTGGTGTCGATGGCCATCGGGCAGTGGGCCGGCATGGAGGGCCTCAACCTCGAGGGGAGGGGCATGTCGAGCTGGGACGTCGTGTGGGCCTCCCTGATGCTCACGGTGGGCGGCACGCTGGCGTGCGGCGCGCTCATGGCGCCCTTGGCGTTCAAGAGCGGCGTGCAGAAGAGCCTTCGCGCCATGCCGCTGCTCTTCGCGGGCATCGTGACGCTCGTCGCGTACCTGGTGAGCCCGGGCGGTCCGTGGGGCACGGCGCCGATGGAGGCGTTCGGGCGACTCATGGACGCGCTGGGCGGGGTCGCGGGTCTCGGCTGCCTGCTGCTCGGCGTTGGCGTGGCCCTGTGGGTCCTCGGCGGCGCTGTTGCGGCGCGCCTGTACGAGAGCCGCCAGTTCTAGCGGCGTGGCGCCGTTTCGTGCGAGACAAAGCGGGGGCAGGGCTGCCAAGCGGCCCTGCCCCCGCAACGGTTCTGGCGACGTGCCTAGTCCACCAGCTTGAAGCCCTTGTCCTCCGGCGACGGCTTGTCGCCCTCGTCGGACTCATCGGCCTGGGCCTGTTGGCGCATCATCTCGAGCATCGCGTGGTACTGCTCGGAGCGCACCTTTGCCTCCTCGGGCGTCTCGTGCGCATAGGTGCAGGTGGCCTCGCTCGCGGCCACGTTGGCGGCCTTGACGTTGCGGGCGTCGCTCATGAGGTCGTCCAGCTGCCCCAGCCCGCGGGCCTGCTCCACGACCTTCTCGGCGTCCTCCTTGGTCAGCTGCAGCAGGCGCGGCAGCTCGTCCTCCACCACCTTGAGCTTCTTCTCCTCCGCGTAGGCGGAGAGCGCGGCCTGCTCGCCGGCGGTTTGGGCGGCGCGGTCGTCGAGCATCGCGTCCATCGAGGCCTGGTTCACGCCCAGCTGCGCCAGGTAGTGGGAGAGGTCGATGCCCTGTTGCGCGGCCTCGAACGCCATGGACTGCTGCAGCTGGTTGCGGTACTTGGCGATCTCGTCCACCGGGACCGACTGGTTCAGGCGCAGCGCCAGCTCGCGGGCGGCCAAGGGGGCCTTGGACTCCTCGGCGTACTGGGAGTTCATGTGCTCCAGCTGGCTGTGCAGGGACTTCTTGAGGGCGTCGAGGCTCGGGGCGCCGAGGTTCTCCTGCACCCAGGCGTCGTCCACCTTGTCCCCGGTGGTTCCGTGCTCATGGGCGATGCTCTCGAGCGCGAACTCCACGTCCGCGTCGGTCACCGTGGGCACGGTGATGGTGATGCTCACCGGCTCGTAGCTGGAGAGCGTGTAGTGGTAGTGGGTGCCGATCTTGAGCGGCTCGGGCTTGTTGATCTCGATTGCCATGGGTCCTCCCGATACATGGTGTCGGTAACAGGTTAATTGTTCCCTAGCGCACGGCGTTGCCGACGAGGTTCTCGGTTGCTCGCGCCTCGCATATGAGGGCCACAAAAGCCCAGTGCTCGCGTGGTAGTATCGGAAAGCTTCTGTGAAATTTGCAAGGTGAGGAGCCATCATGCGGGACAAGCTCGAGGCCCTGTTGGCTGCCTATGCGGAGCTGACGGCCAAGCTCAACGACCCGGCCGTCTACAGCGACCCCAAGGAGTACGCGCGGCTGGCCAAGGAGCACGCTGCCCAGGCCGAGCTGGCCGCGAAGGCCGAGGCCTACCTGTCCGCGCTGGACGACATCGACGCCGCCAAGGAGCTGCTCCGCGAGGAGAGCGACCCCGAGGCCAAGGAGCTCTTGCAGGCCGACATCGCCGAGAACGAGGAGGCGCTGCCGGCCCTGGAGGACGAGATCAAGGTCATGCTAATTCCCGGCGACCCGAACGACGAGAAGGACACCATCGTCGAGATCCGTGGCGCGGCCGGCGGCGACGAGGCGGCCATCTTCGCGGGCGACCTCTTCAAGATGTACCAGCGCTTCGCCGAGGCCCATGGCTGGAAGATCGAGGTGCTGAGCTCGAGCCCGTCGGAGGCCGGCGGCTTCAAGACCATCGAGTTCAAGGTCACGGGCGACAAGGTGTACTCGCTGCTCAAGTTCGAGTCCGGCGTGCACCGCGTGCAGCGCGTGCCCAAGACCGAGAGCCAGGGGCGCATCCAGACCTCCACGGCCACGGTCGCGGTGCTGCCCGAGGCCGACGAGATCGACATCCAGATCGACCCCCAGGACCTGCGCATCGACACCTACTGCGCAAGCGGCCCGGGCGGCCAGTGCGTGAACACCACGTACTCCGCCGTGCGCATCACGCACCTGCCCACCAACACCGTGGTGCAGTCCCAGGACCAGCGCTCCCAGATCCAGAACCGTGAGGTCTGCATGCAGATGCTCCGCGCCCGCCTGTACGAGGCCGAGCTGGAGCGCCAGCAGGCAGAGCTGGGGGCCGAGCGCCAGAGCCAGATCGGGCACGGCAACCGTTCCGAGAAGATCCGCACCTACAACCAGCCGCAGGACCGCGTGACGGACCACCGCATCGGCTTCAACGGCACGTACAACGGCGTGCTGCTCGGCGACACGCTGGGCTCTGTGATCGAGGCGCTGGCGGCAGCGGACCGCGCGGAGAAGCTCGCGCAGGCGGTGTGACGGCCGGTTTCGCGGTACGCTGGGTGTCAACCGAGGAGGTCGTCATGGCTGAACTGGCCACCCACACAGAGGACAGGGATGCTCGGCGTTTCCGAGAGCTGACGGAGAGCCTCGGGCTCACCACGGAAGAGGCCCTGCGTGTTTTTGTGCTGGCCTTCAACAGGCGTCAAGGCTTTCCGTTCGCCGTGCGCATAAATGACGCGCCGACCGCCGACTGGGCTCCTTTCGACAGCGAGGAGGAGGCCGACGAGTTCGTGTACCGCCAGGCGGACAGGATGCTCGATGAAGCCTGGTGAAGTCTGGGTCGCCTGTGCCTCCGGCTATGCGTCCAAGCCTCGTCCCGTGGTCGTAGTGCAGGAGCAGGATCTTCCCTACGAGTCCACGGTGGTCTGCCTGATAACCTCGCATGACTCTTCGGGTATGCCGGCGCGGGTTTTGCTGGAACCGACTCCGGAGAACGGCCTGAGGGCTCGCAGTTACGTGATGGTCGACAAGCCGATGACGTTGTCGCGATCCCAACTGCAGCGCAGAATCGGCCATCTTGACGAGGCGGCGACGGGTCACGTTCGCCAGGCTCTGGCAGAGCTGTTCGGGCTTGCATGACAGGGGCTCGTGCCCTCGCCGAACCCGGTCGACCCTATAGCCGCAACACCCCCTACACTGGCACCAGACGTCAGGAAAGGGGTGTGCCATGTCCCAGGTGCAGGTGTGCTCGCTGGCCGCGCTGGACGCCCATGGCATGCGGCCGGTGGGCGACGCCTACGACTTCTGTCTGTTGGACGCGACCCATTACGACGCCGAGCACCATGAGGACCTCTGCGTGCTCCAGGCCCGCGTGGGGCTCTGAGGCTATGATGGTCCAGGCCTGACCTCGAAGAAGGGAACCTCCTTGGCTGAACCTTGGACCGTCAAGCGCGTGCTCGAATGGACGCGCGGCTATCTGGCGCGCAACGGAGACGAGCACCCGCGCCTGTCGGCCGAGTGGATGCTGTCCGCCGTCACCGGCAAGTCCCGCGTCGAGTTGTACCTGGCCTACGACGAGCCGCTGGAGAAGGCCGAGCTGGACCAAATGCACGCCGCTATCGAGCGCCGCGCCGCAGGCGAGCCCCTGCAGTATGTGACCGGCGAGATGGCCTTTCGGCACCTGGTAATCCGGTGCGAGCGCGAGGTGCTCATCCCGCGCCCAGAAACCGAGCTGCTGGTGGAGGAGGTGTTGGGCTACCTGGACGCGCTGCCCGAGCGAGCGGTGTCCCGCACCGAGGAGCCCGACCCCTCGACCACCGAGGAACCGAAGGATCCCGAGCCGCAGGCGGAGGAGGACGGCGCCGAGCGCTACGTGCCCCTTGAGGAGGAGTCCGAGCAGCCCGCCGCCGAGGAGCCGGGCCTCGCCGAGAGCCTGGTCGCCGACCGCGGGGACCTCTCCGACAACGGCCTTCGCGTGCTGGAGGTGGGTACCGGCACCGGCTGCATCGCGCTCTCTATCGCAAGCGAGCGCCCCGGCACGCGCGTGTGGGCCACGGACCTGTCCCCGGCGGCCGTGGCGCTGGCCACGCGCAACCGCGACTCGCAAGGGCTTGCCGAGGCCGTGGAAGTGATCCAGTGCGACCTGGCGGCCGGCGTTCCGGGCGACCTGCTCGGCACCTTCGACGTGCTCGTGAGCAACCCGCCCTACATCCCGACGGCCGTCATGGGGGAGCTGCCCCGGGAGGTGGCGGGCTTTGAGCCAAAGCTCGCGCTCTGCGGCGGCGAGGACGGGCTGGACGTGTTCCGTCGGCTGGTGGAGCTGGCGCCCGTCGCGCTTCGCCCCGGCGGCCTTTTTGCCTGCGAGCTGTACGAGGGCCATCTGGAGCAGGCCGCCGAGCTTGTGCGCTCGCAGCCGGGGTGGGCGAGCGTGGAGGTCAAGGAAGACCTGACGCACCGGCCGCGCATGCTGCTGGCCGTGCGGGAGGGCTAGGTTTGCCCGCAAAACAGCCGCAACTGTGCTGAATTTACCTGTATGTTTATCTATTCCGGGCTATTATTACAGGTAAATCAGTGTCAGGAGGTGCTATGCGCCGACGCGTTGAGAAGGACTTGGACAGCTGGCTCGAGTCGCCGCGCCGTAAGCCGCTGGTGATTCGAGGCGCTCGCCAGACAGGGAAGACATGGCTCGTGCGCGATCTTGCCGCGCGTCACGGCCTCGACCTGGTGGAGGTCAACTTCGAGCGCGACCCGGAGCTCGGCACCCTTTTCTCGCCGGGAGGGCCAGCCGAGGTGCTTCCCCGTTTGAGCGCGGCGCTGGGTCGGGAAATCGACTGGACCGGTGCGCTCCTGTTCCTCGACGAGGTGCAGGCCGCTCCCGAGGTGCTGGCGCGCCTCCGCTACTTTTACGAGGAGCGTCCCGACCTGCCCGTGGTCGCTGCAGGGTCCCTGCTGGAGTTCGCGCTCAAGGAATTCAAGCACAGCATGCCCGTGGGGCGGGTCTCTTACTTTTATCTCTGCCCCATGACCTTCGAGGAGTTCCTCTGGGCAGCGGGCGAGAAGCCTTTGGCGGACTTCCTGCAGGCTTCCGTGGAGACGGCCGAGGTCCCCGCAGCGCTTCACGAGAAGGCGCTCGAGCTGTTCCGCGCGTACACGGTGGTGGGAGGGATGCCCGAGGCCGTGGAGACCTGGGCCGAGACGCTCAGCCTGTTCGAGGTGCAAGACGTGCAGCAGACCTTGTTGGTCACGTTCCAGGACGACTTCAACAAGTACCGAGACCGAGTCCCGGCCGAGGCGCTGCGAGCGACACTGCGCGGCATCGTCCGACAGATGGGCGAGAAGTTCGTCTACTCCCACGTGGACGAGGCCATCTCCTATAAAACGGCTAAACGGGCGGTCGAGATGCTGGTGGACGCCCGTCTGGGCCAGAAAGTCAACGCCACGCACGCCAAGGGGCTGCCATTGGACGACGAGGTGGACGAGCGCGACTTCAAGGTGCTGTTTCTCGACCACGGGCTGGCTATGAAGATCTTGAGGCTCGAGCCCATTGACGCGACCCAGCTGGAGCGGTGCGTCTGGTCCAACAAGGGCGCCTTGGGCGAGCAGATGGTCGGGCAGTCTTTGCTTGCGGCGGCAACGCCCCGTGACAAGCGGCTCTTTTACTGGTCGCGCGGAGGCTCGGCCACGGCGGAGATTGACTTCGTAACCCAGCGGCATGGTGCGGTGTTGCCGATTGAGGTGAAGAGCGGGGCGGCCGGCAAGATGCGGTCGCTTCACCTGTTCATGCAGGAACGGGGGCTTGAGCACGCGTGGCGCTTCGACCTGAACCCTCCGTCCTCTCGGATGGTCGAGGTGGAGGTGCCCGGGCGAGGCCGGGCGTTCTATCGACTCGACAGCTGGCCGTTGTACATGGCCTGCTTTCTGGGGGAGGAGGGGTAGCAATGGGTGTCGTCCTGGCAACCGATCAACAGGCACCGGCGCAGGGGGTGCTCGACCGCGGGGCTGCGGTTCTCGCCGACGGCGGTGTGGTGGTCATGCCCACGGACTCCGTGTACGGCATCGGGGCGGCGGCCATCCCGGGCAACCCGGGCCACGAGCGGGTCTTTGCCATCAAGCAGCGCGAGCGCTCCCAGACCCTGCCGCTCGTCTGCGCGGACGTCGAGGACCTTGCCCGCTATGGCGCCGACGTCCCCGAGTGGGCCGTCACTGCGGCTCGGGCCTTCTGGCCGGGGGCGCTCACGTTTGTGGTCAAGGCCGGCGACGCCGTTCCGGACGGTTACGCGCAGGCCGACGGCACCGTTGCCCTCCGCGTCCCGGATTCCGAGGTGGTCCGCGGGCTCTGCCGTCGCGTCGGCGCCATCGCCCTGACCAGCGCGAACACGCACGGCGCGCCCAGTCCGGCGTCCTTCTCGGAGCTGGAGCCGGTCATTGTCGAGCAGGCGGACCTCGTCATCGACGGCGGGGCGTGTCCGGTGGGCCTCGCGTCCACCATCGTCGACGCCACAGGCCCCGCGCCCCGCATCCTGCGACAGGGGAGCGTCACGTTGGAGCAGATCGCCGAAGCGCGCTGACTCACATTGCAACTCTGGCTCAGAAAGCAGTTCTGAACTCAGAAGCCGAAAAGACCGCCATCTCAACGTCGAGATGGCGGTTCCAATGCCACGCGCCCTTCAGAGTTGCAATGCGAGTCCGGCTCCGAAGTGCAATCTGGACTCGGCTCCTACCCCAGCTTCTCCGGCTTGGCGCCGTTCCGAGCAACCCGCACGTCCAGCCCCGAGAGCGCCTCGAGCACCTTCTGCGCGTTCTTGGCCGCGTGGTCGACGCGCTCCTTCTTGAGGTCGCGCTCCTGCTCCACGGCCGTCACGGCCGCTGCGTAGTCGCCCTTGTGCTCGGCGTTCACCTGGTTCCAGTTGACGCCGGCGAACCAGCCGGCCACGCGCAGGTCCAGCGGCACCCTCTTCTCAAGCATCAGCATGCAGATCACCGGGTAGCCGGCGTAGCCCTGCCAGTAGGTGGCGCTGTCGTTGCTCTTGTACACCACGCCGTCCGGCGTCTCCTCGCGGATCACCGTGTACCGTTTGGCGCCGTCGCTCGACGTCACCACGCACCGGCTGCCGTCGTCCTCCAGCTGGGCACGGCCGTCCTCGATGGCCGTCCACGCTTCGTAGACCTTCTCAACAGGAGGCAGCTTCTCCATGGGGGTTCCTCTCGCTCGACGCTCGCATCGAGACACCTCCTACCCTCCGTGCGTGGAGCGGATGTGCGGTAACGTGCCAACCAGCCACTCCGAGAAGCGCGAGGCTCCCATGGACACCAACGTCAATAAGTACCGCGCCCTGCTGACCTCTGTGCGTCTGGGCAGTTTCTCGCGAGCGGCCGAAGAGCTGGGGCACACGCCGTCGGCAGTGAGCCGTATGGTGCGCGACCTTGAGCGGGACTGGGACGTGCGACTGGTCGAGAGGAGGCCGGGCGGCATCGTTCCCACTCCGGAATCCCACGAGCTCCTGCGCACGGCGGAGTCCATCTGTGCGGGCTTCGACCGCCTGGAACGCCAGGTGAGCTCGATGGCGGACCGCGAGGAGGGCACCGTCGCCATTGCGGCGCCGTCGAGCGTCGTGAGCTTTGCGCTGCCGGGGCCGGTGTCCCGGTTCCTTCGAGACCATCCGGGCGTTGGCATGTCCGTCACCGTCGGCACCTATGCGGGCGCGGCGCAGCTGCTGCGGCAGGGGAGCGTCGACTTCGCCTTCACGCCCGAGCCGCCTGAGGTTCCGGAGGTGGTGGCCCACCCCTTTTGGACCGACCGTCTCGTCGTGGTGATGCCACACGGCCATCCGCTCGAGGCCTGTTCCGAGATCCCAGTGGACGCGCTTGTCTCGGAGGCGTTCATCGCCGACGACGAGACGGCGCCGCTGCTCCTCGACCGTCTGGCCAACGTGCGCATGCGCTTCACGGCATCCGACATGTGCGGCCTCTTGGCCATGGTCGAGCAGGGCCTCGGGGTCTCGCTCGTGCCGATGATGGTGCTGGGCGGCAACACCTTCGACCTCTCGGTGCGTCCGCTCCAGGGCGCCGCCAGGCGCTCCTTGTACTTGGCCCATCGGCCTGCGGGGGCGCTCACGGCCATCGGCCGCGTCCTTCTCGGCCACCTTATGGCCGAGAAGGACGCCGGCATCGATTGGCGCAGAGCTTAGCCTCGTGCCGAGATGGCACGAGGCTGTTCCAAATCCGCATAGCTAACTGTGGCATTGATGCCGCTAATGGCGGGATTCCGGCCGCTCGAGCCGGGGCGTCCGTCGCGCTCGCGCCGTCGGGGCCCGTGGCGTCTGACACTCCTTCCGTGCGTCAGGACAAGGGTCGCCAAATGCCCCTCCCTCCTGGTGCAACTGTCATATACCAGCAGCTCAAGGAGGTCGTTCATGGCACGGAACCCGTCCGCGGAACCGGCGCGACAGGAAGGGGGCATGCAGAAGTCCCTGTCGCTCTTCAACTTCTTCACCATTGGCTTCGGGGCCATCATCGGCACCGGCTGGGTCCTCCTTGTGGGTGACTGGATGGTCCTCGGCGGTGGTCCGATTCCGGCCATGGTCGCCTTTGCCATCGGCGCCGTGCTCCTCGTTCCCATCGGCATGGTCTTTGGCGAGCTCACCGCTGCAATCCCCATTTCGGGCGGCATCATCGAGTACGTGGACCGCACCTGTGGGCGCAAGCTCGGGTTCCTCACCGGGTGGATGCTCCTGTTGGGCAACGCGCCCCTGTGCCCCTGGGAGGCCATCGCCATCTCGACGCTGCTCACCGACCGTTTTGCCGAGTTCCCCGCCCTGGCGTGGTTGCGCTCGGTCAAGCTCTACACGATCCTCGGGGCGGACGTCTACCTTTGGCCCACGGTCATCGCCCTGGGCTTTGCGACGCTTGTGATCTATCTCAACTTCCGGGGCGCTGGAGCCGCCGCCAAGCTCTCCAGCTTCCTCACCAAGGCGTTGCTCGCCGGCATGGTGCTCGCGATGCTCGTCTCCCTGTTCACCGGCTCCCCCGACAACGCCATGCCCTTCTTCTCGCAGGTGAGCGACACCGCGAACGGCATGACCACCGAGGCCACCAGCTTCGTGGGCGGCGTCGTGGCGGTGCTGGTCATGACGCCCTTCTTCTATGCCGGCTTTGACACCATCCCCCAGCAGGCCGAGGAGGCCTCCGAGGGCATCAACTGGAAGAAGTTCGGGCTGGTGCCCGCCATCGCGCTGCTCGCGTCCGGTGCCTTCTACCTGGTGTGCATCTATGCCTTTGGCACCATCGTGCCCTGGCACGAGTTCGTGCAGTCCTCCGTGCCGGCCCTGGCCGTGCTCGAGCGCATCAACATCTTCTTCTACATCGCGATGCTCGTGATCGCCACGCTCGGCCCTCTCGGCCCCATGAACGCCTTCTACGGCGCCTCGGCGCGCCTGATGCTGGCCATGGGCCGCAAGCGCATGCTGCCCGAATCCTTTGCCCAGATTGACCCGCGCTCCGGCGCGCCGCGCAAGGCCAACATGGTGCTGGCCGTGCTCACCCTCGTGGGTCCCTTCCTCGGCAAGAACATGCTGGTGCCGCTCACCAACGTGGCGTCGCTGGGCTTCATCTTCGCCTGCACCATGGCCGGCGTGGCCTGCCTGCGCCTTCGCTCCACCGAGCCCGACCTTCCGCGTCCCTACACCGTCGCCGGGGGCAAGGCCGGCATCTGCGCGGCCGTCGTGGCCGGTGCCGCGATCGTCGCGTTGATGGTCGTTCCGGCCAGCCCGGCCGCCCTCAACGGCGTGGAGTGGGCCATCACCCTCGCCTGGGTGGCCGTGGGCGCGGTGCTGATGGTGCTCTTTGGGCGCAAGGGGGCCCGCGGCGCCTCCCAAGGGGAGCCCAGCGCCGGCTGACCCGTCGGGTGTCCACCGCCCGCTTCGCTTTTCGGCTTCACGCGCCTTTGGGGCGCGGGCATTGCAAGAACGTTCCCCAGAGAACGCAGAGAGAAAGGACAAGAACATGGCAGAGACCAAGAAGACGGCTTTTTTGGGCGGCAAGCTCATCGTGGGCGACGGCACGGCTCCCATCGAGAACTCCCTCGTCCTCGTCGACGGTGACAAGATCGCCTACGCCGGCCCGTCGGACGGCCAGCAGGTGCCCGAGGGCTACGAGGTGCGCTCCATCGCGGGCAAGACCATCATGCCCGGTCTCATCGACACCCACCTGCACTTCTCCGGCAACCTCACCGACGACGACACCGACTGGGTCATGCAGCCGCTGCTCGAGAAGCAGGCCGTGGCGGTCAAGCAGGCCTACGACTGCCTGACCCACGGCCTCACCACCGTGTGCGAGATCGGGCGCTTTGGCATCCAGGTGCGCGACTGCGTGAACAACGGGGTGTTCCCCGGCCCCAGGATCCTGGCCACCGGTCTGGGCTTCTGCCGCACCGCCGGCCACGGCGACTCGCACTTGTGCACGCAGCAGCAGAACAAGGACAGCCACCCCTGGGGCGACCA
Source organism: Kribbibacterium absianum (assembly GCF_030067705.1). GTDB lineage: Bacteria > Actinomycetota > Coriobacteriia > Coriobacteriales > Atopobiaceae > Kribbibacterium > Kribbibacterium absianum. The sequence goes on along the minus strand of NZ_JASJEX010000002.1, from coordinate 15,096 downwards.
GGTGGACGGCCCCTGGGACCTTCGCAAGGCCGTGCGACGCCGGCTGCGCGAGAACCCCGACGCCATCAAGATCTGGGCCACCGGCGGCGGCATCTGGCGCTGGGACTCCGGCCGCGACCAGCACTACAGCTCCGAGGAGATCAAGGCCGTGTGCGACGAGGCGGCCATGGTGGGCATCCCGGTGTGGAGCCACTCCTACAACTCCCACTCTGCGGCCTATGACTCGGTGCGCTTCGGCTGCGAGCAGCTCATCCACGGCTTCGATATCGACGAGCGCACCATGGACCTCATGGCCGAGAACGGCACCTTCTTCACGCCCACCATCGGCTTCCTGCCCACCTGGTACGCCACCTACCCGCCCGTGTACGTGCCCGAGATCCACGACCAGTACGAGGGCGATACGCTCGTGGAGAAGGAGCTGCAGCGCAACTACGCCTGCCTGCGCGAGGCCTGGAAGCGCGGCGTCACCTTCACCATCGGCTCCGACTCCTTCTCGTTCGTGACGCCCTACGGCTACGTCACCATCGACGAGATGTACGACTTCGTCGACAAGGTGGGCATCTCGCCGCTCGACACCATCACCTGCGCGACGCTCAACGGCGCCAGGATGGCCCACATCGAGGACGAGACCGGCTCGCTGGAGGCGGGCAAGCAGGCCGACCTCCTCGTGATCGACGGCGACCCGGCCACGAACGTCCACGACCTCAAGCCCGAGGCCATGGACGTGATCATGAAGGGCGGCGCCGAGGTGGTGCCCGGTTCCTTTGGCGAGCGCAACCGCTGGAGCGCGTGACCTGCCGCCCGTCCTTCTGCCAGGCGGGGGCGCGTCCCCGACGCGCGGGCGCGTCCCCGCCCCTTGTGTCTGGCTCGAATCCGCTCCTGCGGGCCGGTGCGTTCATCGATTCACAAACGTCTAGACTGGACGAGACTTATCTCGCCTGTCAGGAGGCACCATGCGCGTAGCGGTGGCATCGGACCATGCCGGTTTCTGTCAAAAGGCTTGCATCGTGGCCTACATCGCGTCGCTCGGGCACGAGGTCGCGGACCTCGGCCCGGAGACCGACGCCCGCGTCGACTACCCGGACTACGCCGACAAGGTGGCCGTGGGCGTCGCCGACGGCACCTACGACCGCGGCGTTCTCATCTGCGGCACCGGCCTCGGTATGGCCATGACGGCCGACAAGGTGCCGGGCGTTCGCGCCACCGCGATCCAGACCCCAGGCTTCGCCGCGCTCTGCCGCGAGCACAACAACGCCAACGTGATCTGCCTCTCGGGGCGCTTCGTCTCGGAGGAGACCAACAAGGAAGTGGTGAAGGTCTTCCTGGAGACGGAGTTCGGTGGCGGGCGCCACGAGCAGCGCGTCGCCAAGATGATGGCAGAGGATGAGCGCTGACAACGGCGCTCAAGAGAAAGGGGTACCCGTGACCGAGCAGTACTGGGACGACAGCCGCCTGACCGTGCTGGACCACCCGCTGGTCCAGCACAAGATCTCGATCCTGCGCTCCAAGGACACCACCACCAAGCAGTTCCGCGAGCTGGTGCGCGAGCTCGCGCTCTTCGAGGGCTACGAGGCCACCCGCGATTTCCCGCTGGAGCCGGTGGAGGTGGAGACCCCGCTCGAGACCTGCACCGCCCATCGCGTGGCGGGCAAGAAGGTGGCCATCGTGCCGATCCTCCGCGCCGGTCTCGGCATGGTGGACGGCCTTCTGGAGCTCGTCCCGTCCGCGCGCGTCGGGCACCTGGGCATGTACCGCGACCCCGTGACCCACGAGCCGCACGAGTACTTCGCCAAGCTCCCGCCCGACGTCGAGAGCCGCACCTGCCTCATCGTGGACCCGATGCTCGCCACCGGCGGCTCGGCCATCGCGGCGATCGACTACCTGCGCAAGGCGGGCGTGGCCGACATCCGTCTGCTCGTCCTCGTGGCGTGCCCGGAGGGCGTCTCCGCAGTGCTCGAGCACGACCCGGAGGTCCGCGTCTACGCCTGCCAGATGGACCGCGAGCTGAACGACCGCGCCTACATCCTGCCGGGGCTCGGAGACGCCGGAGACCGTATTTTCGGCACCAAGTAGCAACTGATGTGGGAGCTGTGCGCGTCGACACAAAGGCACAGCTCCGGTAGCAGCCGCTTTCACCGATTCTGCATAAGGCGCAGGTCAGAGGCGAGTTATACCGGAATGGTCGGGTCGCAGAGGGCGTACTATGTGCCCTCGATTGACTCGATGTCGCCCAGGGACGCAAGGGGAGTCGGTGACGCAGGCGGTGCTGCTTGGAGCGGTCGTGGGAGCGGTCGGGGCTTTGCCCGGCCTGCTGAGCGCCCGAGCCGCCCGCAAGGGTCGCCGACCGACCGTGGCACTGGGGCTGGGCCTCACGCTCAGCTCGTTCTGCCTGGTCTCTCTCGCGCTCGGGGTGGGGTACTTATACATGGGCTCTGGCTTTGGGGGCTTTGCCGCCGCGTGCGTGGCGACCTTCCTCGGGGCTTGGGTAGCTGAGACGATCGTCGCATGGCGGTGGATCGCCCGGGGGCATCGTTAAAGGAGGGGACGTGCCAGAGTTTGATGCGCTTCCTGAGGAAGTGAACGAGCTCGTCGAGAGCTTCATCGCCACCCCGGTCGTGGGTGACACGAACTTCGGCATCACGCAGTACACGTTCTTCATGTTCATCGCCGTGGCGATCATGGCCGTCGTGCTGTTCGTCTTCAAGAAGAAGCAGGCCGCGAGCCTCGTGCCGCAGGGCCGCTTCGTCAACGGCGTCGAGTACGTCATCGAGTTCTGCCGCAAGGACCTCGTGGAGGACATGCTGCCCAAGACCTGGCGCCAGCACTTCCCGTTCATCGCCACGGTGTTCTTCTTCATCCTCATCAACAATCTCATGGGCGTGATCCCCGGCATGCACCCGGGCACCGGCACCATGGGCGTCACCGTCGCCCTCGCGCTGATCTCGTTCATCTACTTCATTTACGTGGGCGTGAAGAAGGAGGGCGGCTGGGGCTACATCAAGAGCCTTAAGCCCAAGGGGGTGCCGTTCCCCATCGACTGGGTCGTCTGGCTCATCGAGCTCTTCTCCACGTTCCTGCGCCTGGTCACGCTCTCCGTGCGTCTGTTCTGCAACATGTTCGCCGGGCACGTGGTCATGGGCACGTTCGCGATCCTCGCATCGCTCTTCATCTCGCGCTTCGCCCAGGGCGTCACGCTGGAGGCCTTCACGGGCGCCGGCATATCGCTGCTCTGGCTGCTCGTTCTGATTGCCATCTACGCGGTGGAGATGCTTGTGGCCGTGATTCAGGCCTACGTCTTCTCCCTGCTCTCGGCCGTCTATATCCAGCTGGCCGAGGAGGACGAGTAAGAAGCGGGTATACCCGCGTGCGGGACTAAGGGACACCGGGGCGCATCAGGCCCTTGTGCATAGCAGGATCCCATAAGCAAGCAAGCGGCCGAGCAAGGGAACGGCCGCGACGAAGGAGGAATCGTGGGAGTCATCGGTTACGGCATCGGCGTCATCGGCGCAGGTCTCGGCATTGGCATCGCGGCGTACGGCGCGACGACGTCCATGGCTCGTCAGCCGGAGGTCCAGGGTCGTCTGTTCACGGTCTTCATTCTGGCGTCCGCGTTCGTCGAGGCCCTGGCGCTCATCGGCTTCGTCGTCGCCCTGCTCGGCTAGGCACCATCGGCCGGAGCACGGCACCTAAGAGCTGGCACGTCCGTGGAGGCGTCGGTCGCCGGCTCACGTTCTATTCATCCGCACGTTGGAGGTTCGTGCCATGAACACACGCTCTCGGGGGCGCGCCGGCGCTCTCGCCTTGGTCGGAGCAGGGGCGTTCGCACTCGCGATGACCCCGGCCCCCGCCATGGCAGAGGTCTCGGCGTTCGATGTCTTGATCCCTAAGCCGGCGGAGTTCGTCCCGGCGCTCGTCGCGTTCATCGTGATCTGGGTCATCTTGGCCAAGTTCATCTGGCCGAGCGTGCTCAAGACCCTCGACACGCGCCAGAAGACGATCCAGGACAACATGGACGCGGCCGAGCAGGCCAAGGTGGACGCCGCCAAGGCCCTGAAGCGGGCCGAGGCCACCATCGACGACGCGCAGGCCCAGGCCGACGACATCATCGCCGACGCCAAGAAGCAGGCCGAGGCGTCGAAGGCCCAGATCATCGAGCAGGCCAACGGCGAGGCCAAGCGCATCGCGGCCAAGAACCGCGAGAACATCGCCGCCGAGAGCCACGCTGCGATGGCCGAGCTCACGGACCAGGCCGCGGACCTCGCCGTCGCCCTCGCCGGTAAGATCATCGGCGAGAACCTCGACGTGGAAACGCAAAGGCGCCTCATCGAGCGCGCGCTCGCCGAGGCCGGCAACGCCGGCGACCCCAAGGCGGGAGACGCCAATGGCAACCAATAGCCGCATCCAGGACCAGAAGGTCGAGACCTACGCCCGGACGCTGCTCGAGGCCGCAAAGGCCGAGGGCCGCGAGAAGAGCGACCTGCGCGCCCTGCAGGGCCTCGCCTTCGTGCTCGGCGAGGTCTCGGACACGCTCAAGGTGATGCTCGAGGAGGGCGACGAGAGCCTCCTGCCAGAGATCGCGGAACGCTACTCGGACCTCTTCCACGCGGAGACCGACGTGATCGCCGTGGACGTGACCACCGCGATCCCGCTGGACGACGAGCTGCGCGACGAGGTCACCGAGTTTCTGCAGCTCGAGTACGACAAGCCGGTGTACGTGGTGGAGCATGTGGACCCGTCCATCATCGGTGGGATCATCTTCAACGCGCGCGGCGAGCGCCGCGACGCGTCGGTACGCACCCAGCTCGAGAACGCTCGACGGGTGCTCAAGGAAAAGGGAGGCGAGTGAGCAGTGGCGAACTCTGCCATCAACGCCGACACCATTGCGAGTGTTCTGCGCGGCAAGCTTGACGCCATGCACACCGCCATCGACACCCAGGACGTTTCCCGGGTCATCGAGGTGGGCGACGGCGTGGCCCGCGTGAGCGGTCTCCGCAGCGCGATGGCCGGCGAGCTGCTCGACTTCACGAGCTCGCTGACGGGCGAGCACGTGTACGGCCTGGCTCAGAACCTGGAGCAGGACGAGGTGGGCGCGGTGCTCTTCGGCAACGTGGCCGCCATTCGCGAGGGCGACGAGTGCCGCACCACCGGCCGCGTCATGGACATCCCGGTGGGGCCGGGCATGCTCGGCCGCGTGGTGAACCCGCTGGGCGAGGCCATCGACGGCAAGGGCCCGATGGACACCGTCGCCCGGCGCCCGGTCGAGTTCAAGGCGCCCGGCATCATGGCCCGCACCCCGGTGTGCGAGCCGGTGCAGACCGGCCTCATGGCCATCGACGCGATGATTCCGGTCGGCCGCGGCCAGCGCGAGCTGATCATCGGCGACCGCAAGACGGGCAAGACCGCGATCGCCATCGACACGATCATCAACCAGGCCGACAGCGACATGATCTGCATCTACGTCGCCATCGGCCAGAAGGCCTCGACGGTCGCCACGATCCGCCAGACGCTCGAGAAGCACGGCGTGCTCGACAAGACCATCATCGTGGCCGCGACCGCGTCCGACTCCGCGCCGCTCCAGTACATCGCGCCCATGAGCGGCGCCGCCATCGGCGAGTACTTCATGTACAACGGCGCCGACGGCAAGCCCGCCAACGAGAACAACCCCGGCCGCGCCGTGCTCGTGGTCTACGACGACCTCTCCAAGCAGGCCGTGGCCTATCGCCAGATGTCGCTGACGCTGCACCGTCCGCCCGGACGCGAGGCCTACCCCGGCGACATCTTCTACCTGCACTCGCGGCTCCTGGAGCGCGCCTGCAAGCTGGACCCGGCCCATGGCTCGGGCTCCCTCACGGCGCTCCCGATCATCGAGACGCAGGAGGGCGACGTCTCCGCCTACATCCCCACGAACGTGATCTCGATCACCGACGGGCAGATCTACCTGCAGTCCAACCTGTTCTTCCAGGGCCAGCGCCCGGCCGTTGACGTGGGCATCTCGGTGTCCCGCGTGGGCGGCGACGCGCAGATCAAGGCCATGAAGCAGGTGGCCGGCAACCTGCGCCTGGACCTGGCGAGCTACGCCGAGCTGCAGAGCTTCGCGCAGTTCGGCTCGGACCTCGACAAGTCCACCCAGTACCAGCTCAACCGCGGCGCGCGCATGACCGAGATCCTCCGCCAGAAGCGCTTCTCGGCCCTGGACGTCGCGGACCAGGTGGCGGTCATCTTTGCCGGCAACAACGGGTACCTTGACGACCTGCCGGTGGACGCGGTCATCGCGTTCCGCGACGGCCTGGTGGACTACCTGCAGGCGAGCCGCGGCGCCCTGCGCGCGAAGCTGACCGAGGGTCGTATCTCCGACGAGACCGCCGAGGAGCTCAAGGGGGCCATTGGCGCCTTCAAGAAGCAGTTCGTGGCCAGCCTGAAGTCCGCGCGCAAGCATGCGGACAACGAGGAGCTGGCCGAGGACGCCATCGAGAGTGCCGCTGTGGAGGAGAGCGTCATCGACTCCGCCGGCACCCCCGGGGACGGGGTCGCGTAAGCCATGGCGAACCTGCGGGACATCAAGCGGCGCATCAAGTCCGTTTCGAGCACCAAGCAGATCACCCACACGATGGAGATGGTCTCGACCACCAAGATCATGCGGGCGCTGCAGCGTGCGGCGGACGGCGCTCCCTACAAGGAGGCCATGACGCGCATGCTCGCCAACGTGTCCTCCGCCGGCGGATCGGAGGACCAGCCGCTGCTCGCCAAGCACGACGGCGTCAAGCGGGCTCTGGTCATCGCCGTCGCGAGCGACCGCGGCCTGGCGGGCGGCTTCAACGTGCAGATCGAGCGCGGCGTCGAGCGGCGCCTGCGCGGCTACGAGGCTCGCGGCATCGAGTGCGAGATCATCACCTGCGGCAAGAAGCCCACGGAGTACTTCCGCACCCGCGGCCGCAAGCCGGTGCTCTCGTTCCAGGGCATCAGCGCCGACCCCACGCTCGTCGAGGCCAACCAGATCGCGTCCTACGTGATGGACGGCTTCGTGTCGGGGCGCCTCGATCACATCGAGATCTGGTACCAGCACGCCAAGAGCCGCGTCGAGCAGGTGCTGACCACCGAGGAGTTGCTCCCGGTCACGCGCGACACGCTCAACCTGCCCAACGACCCGCGCTCGGCACAGGCGCTGCGCCACGTCGAGGCGGCGGAGGGGACGGACTTCGAGTTCGACCCGGCTCCGGACCAGGTGCTCGGGTACCTGATCCCGGCCTACATCCGCACCGTTATCTATCACGCGCTCATCGACTCGGCCGCCGCCGAGCATGGAGCCCGTCGTCGCGCGATGCAAGCGGCCACCGAGAACGCGAGCGAGATCATCTCCACCTTGAGCCGCGAGTACAACCGCATCCGTCAGAGCTCGATCACCACGGAGATCAACGAGATCGTCGGCGGAGCTTCCGCATTGGAGGAGAAGAATGGCTGACAGCACGAAGCTGCCCAACGTGGACCTCTCGTCCATCGATTTGGACAAGGTCTTCCGCGAGGCCTCCATCACCAAGCAGCCGGACCTCGACGAGGGCGTGATCGTCCGCATCGTCGGCCCTGTGGTCGACGTCAAGTTCGAGGGTCACATGCCGGCCATCTACACGGCCCTGCACGTGGACGCCGACACGCCCATCGGCGAGCTGGAGAACGTGCTCGAGGTGGAGAGCCAGCTGCCCGGCGGCGTCGTCCGCACGGTGGCCATGAGCTCCACCGACGGCCTGCAGCGCGGCCTGCGCGTCGTGGACACCGGCAAGCCGATGCAGATGCCCGTGGGCATGGACACTCTCGGGCGCGTGTGGAACGTGCTCGGCCAGCCGGTGGACGGCAAGCCGATGCCCAAGGACGTCAAGTACTACCCGATCCACCACGCCGCGCCGCGCTTCGACGACCTGTCCACCTCTGTGGACATCTTCGAGACCGGCATCAAGGCCATCGACCTGCTCGAGCCCTACATCCGCGGCGGCAAGACCGGCCTCTTTGGCGGCGCCGGCGTCGGCAAGACGGTGCTGATCCAGGAGCTCATCAACAACCTCGCCCTGGAGCACGGCGGCACGTCCGTCTTCACCGGCGTGGGCGAGCGCACCCGCGAGGGCACCGACCTCTTCATCGAGATGACCGAGTCCGGCGTCATCGACCGCACCTGCCTGGTCTATGGCCAGATGAACGAGCCGCCCGGAGCGCGCCTCCGCGTCGCGCTCGCCGGCCTGACCGAGGCCGAGTACTTCCGCGACCAGGGTCAGGACGTGCTGCTCTTCATCGACAACATCTTCCGCTTCTCGCAGGCGGGCTCCGAGGTGTCGGCGCTGCTCGGCCGCATGCCGTCCGCCGTGGGCTACCAGCCCACCCTGGCCACCGAGATGGGCGACCTCCAGGAGCGCATCGCCTCCACCAAGGAGGGCTCCATCACCTCCGTGCAGGCGGTCTACGTGCCGGCCGACGACCTGACCGACCCGGCGCCGGCCACGACGTTCACGCACCTGGACTCCACGACCGTTCTGTCCCGTAGCATCTCGGACCTCGGCATCTACCCGGCCATCGACCCGCTCGCGTCCTCTTCGGACGCCCTCGACGCCACCGTGGTGGGCGAGGAGCACTACCGCGTGGCGATGGCCGTGCAGGAGGCGCTCCAGGCCTACAGCGACCTGCAGGACATCATCGCGATCCTCGGCATGGACGAGCTGTCCGACGACCAGCGCAAGACGGTCCAGCGCGCCCGCAAGATCCAGCAGTTCCTGTCCCAGTCGTTCCACGTGGCGGAGCAGTTCACCGGCAACCCGGGCGTCTACATCAAGGTCGAGGACACCGTGCGCTCGTTCGCGGCCATCGTCGACGGCGAGGTGGACGAGATCCCCGAGCAGTGCTTCCGCTTCGCCGGCGACATCGACGACGTCAAGAAGCGCTACGAGAAGCTCCAAAAAGAGGGCGGGGTGTAGGCCGCCGTGGCAGGGAAGATCAGCTACCAGATCGTGCGCCCGGATCGGCTGATGCACGAGGGCGAGGCCAACTCGCTCGTGCTGATCGCCCATTCCGGCGAGCTGGGCGTCCTGCCCGGGCATGCCCGGGAGGTGTGCGCGCTCGGTGACGGCGTGGTGCGCATCAACCATGACCCGGACGAGGAAGGTGCGACCCAGCAGCGCATCGTGGTCAGCGGCGGGTACGCCGAGATCACCGGGGACAACGTGATCGTGCTGGCCGACCACGCCCGCGACATCAACGACATCTACCCGGACGACGTGGAGCGCACGAAGGCGGAGGCCCAGGTGGAGCTCGATAAGCTGCCCAAGGGCGACTCGCGCCGTGCGTACTTCGACAGCAAGATCGCGTGGTGTGACCTCTTGCTGGCCGAGAACGACAAGTGGGGCAAGCAGTAACGCTGCCCAATCGACGGTGCGAGCAAGGCGCCCGGCGATTCCCGACCCGCAGAGAGCGCGGCCCCGGGGACGTCGGGCGCCTTGTCGTTGGCCATCGTGCCGGCATCCGAGCCGGGCGACCCGGTGGTGCCGTCCGCTCTGAGCCTCCGCCGAATTCAGCGTTGCCGTGGTTTTTCTCGGACGCGGGCGGGCGCGTTGCAGCCCGTGCTCGCTGGCCTAGAATCAGTGGCACCTGTGAATCAATCGCCCGTGTCGGGCTTTCTCCTGGAGCGTGCATTGGACGTCATCCGTATCGAAGGCGGCTATCCCATCACCGGCGAGGTGCGTGTGGAGGGCGCCAAGAACTCGGCCCTCAAACTCATGGCCGCGACCCTTATGGCCCCGGGTGTCACCCGTCTCACCAACGTGCCCAACATCTCCGACGTGCACACGATGGGCAAGGTCATCGAGAACCTCGGCGCCCGGGTCACGGTGCTCGGCACCCATGAGCTGGAGATCGACACCTCCGGCGTGGACTCCTGGGTCACCTCCTACGACCTGGTGGCGAAGATGCGCGCCTCGACCGCCGTCCTCGGGCCCCTGTTGGCGCGCTTCGGCAAGGCCGTCGTTGCCATGCCGGGCGGCTGCAACATCGGGGCCCGCAAGATCGACATGCACATCCTCGGCCTTGAGGCCCTCGGCGTGCATTTCGAGGTGGACCACGGCAACATCCACGCGAGCGTCCCGAACGGCCTCAAGGGCGCGACGGTCACGCTCGAGTTCCCGAGCGTCGGCGCCACGGAGAACCTGCTCATGGCCTCCGTCCACGCCGAGGGCACCACGGTCATCGACAATGCCGCGCGCGAGCCGGAAATCGTGGACCTCGCGAACATGCTCAACGAGATGGGCGCCTCGATCACGGGCGCCGGCACCCCGACCGTCGAGGTCACCGGCGTCGGCGAGCTGCACCCGGTGGAGCACAGGGTCGTGGGCGACCGCATCGAGGCGGGGACGTTCCTTGCGATGGGCGGCCTCGTGGGCGAGCCGGTCAAGGTGACAGGGTTCGACCCCAACCACCTTGGCATCGTGCTCAAGAAGTTCGAGACCATGGGCCTCGATGTGGAGCGCGGCGAGGACTGGGCCTGCGTCTCCCGCCCGGGCCGCATCAAGCCGGCGGACATCCAGACGCTGCCGTTCCCCGGTTTTCCGACGGACATGCAGGCGCAGACGATGACGCTACTCGCCAACGCGGCCGGCGACGCCATCATCACGGAGAACGTGTTCGAGAACCGCTTCATGCTGGCGGCGGAGCTCAACCGCATGGGCGCCGATATCGTCATCGAGGGACACCACGCCATCGTGCACGGCGTCGAGGGCTTCTCGGGCGCGCCGGTGATGAGCCCGGACCTGCGCGGCGGCGCGGCGCTCGTGATGGCCGGCCTTGTGGCCGACGGTGTCACCACAGTGTCCGGCATCCATCACATCGACCGGGGCTACGAGGGCTTCGTCGACAAGCTGTGCTCTCTCGGCGCGCGCGTGGAGCGCGTGTCCGTCGACGACGAGTAGCCGCACACACCCAAGGAGGCGCCTGTGGAAGCGACCGTTGGCACCCACACGCTGTCCATGGCCAACGAGGACTACCTCGAGGCCATTCACCGCATCATGCTCCAGCATCCCGAGCCCGGCTCCGTCCGCTCTGTGGACGTGGCCGAGCTGCTCGGTGTCTCCAAGGCCAGCGTCAACAAGGCGTTGACCACGCTCAAGGACCGCGGCCTGGTGGAGCAGAGCCGCTACGGCCGCGTCACGCTCACGCGCGAGGGCCAGGAGTACGCGCAGCTGCTGTGGGACTGCCACCGGATGCTCCGGCACTTTTTGATTGAGGATCTCGGTGTGGACCCAGAGACGGCGGACGACGAGGCCTGCCGCATGGAGCACGCGCTCTCACGCGACACCATGGCCCGGTGGCGCGACTACCTGGCCCACGAGCACGGAGAGCCCGATGCCCAGTGACCCCCTTTCTCCCGAGGAGAGCCTGGCTGCCCTGATAGAAGGGCTGGAACTTGATGGCGAGGACGCCGATTCCGATGCCGGCGTCCAGGCAACGGCGGAGCTCGTCGCGCGACTTCGCGGCAACGGGGCGCCCCTCACGCTCTCTGCAGGGCTCGAAGAACGTCTGGCCGGTCTTGCCGGCGATGCGCCGGCGGCCGTGTGGACGCTGTTCGAGCCGGACACGGTGGCCCAGTGCCATGCCCTCTCTGTGGCATCGGGCGCGGACGTGGTGGTGGCCAACACGCTCGAGCCGCTGGACGCCCTTGTCTCCGACGAGGGCGTGGACCCCGAGGGGCTTCTGGTCACGGGTGCTTTGCTGGCCGCCCACGCGGCCGCTCCTTTCTCGCTCGGTGCCGTGCGGCTTGGCACCGAGGACCCAGCCTGCCTCGGGCGGCTGAGCTCGGAGGCGGCATGCCTGGGCATCAACGGCGTGTTGCTCGCCGGGGTCGCGACCCCAAAGGACGCCGCCCGGGCAGTGGCGGCCCTGACTCCCGGCCTCCCGGTGGTGTTGCTGCCGGATACCGACGGCTGGGAGGCCGCCCCGGATCCCGGCGCTTGGCGGGTCTCGGGGGACGTGGTCGCGCTCGGCGTGGAGGCGCCCCTGAGCGAGGCCCTCGGCATCACGGAGCGCGACGCGCCGAGCGTGCGCGACGCCGGGCTCGGCTGGGTGGTTCGTGGGGACGTCGCCGCCGTCGCGCCCGAGCAGTGCGCCGTTGCGCTGCGGCGCCTGTACGACGCCGGCGCCACGGCCGCAGGGCTGTCCGGCCCGGTGACACCCGCTCACTCCCTCGCGCTGCGTGACGCCTGCGACGCGTCCTGATGGGCGGCTCGCCGGACCTTACAATCAGCTCATCTACAGCTGTCGTTTGAATGAAGCCCCTTTGGGCCTCTCGGCACCATCGCTAGCATCGAGGGAGAAACCGTTCGGCAACCGTCCTATGGTCGGCTGCCTGTTCCTGTCGCGTGTAAGGAGCCCGTCACCATGAAGGCAGTCATCCCCGCCGCCGGCCTCGGCACCCGCTTCCTCCCCGCCACCAAGTGCAGCCCCAAGGAGCTGCTGCCGGTGGTGGACAAGCCGGTGATCCAGTACGTGGTGGAGGAGGCCCTGGAGCCGGGTTGCGTGGACGGCGTGGTCATCGTGAACTCCCACGCGAAGCCCCAGATCGAGGAGTACTTCTCCCCGGACCCGTCCCTGGAGGCCCACCTGCTCACCACCGGCAAGGAGGCCAAGGCCGCCGAGGTGCGCGACGCCGCGGACCTGCCGGTCTCCTTCGCCTACCAGGACGAGGCGCTCGGCCTCGGCCACGCGGTGCTCTGCGCCGCCGACGCCGTGGGCGACGAGCCCTTCCTGGTGCTCCTGGGCGACTACTTCGTGCCCGACCGCCAGATGTGCGTCCGCATGGCCGAGGTCTCCCGCGCCCACGGCGGCTGCTCGGTGATCGCCGTGGCGCCCGTGCCCCACGAGGACGTCTCCCGCTACGGCATCGTGGCCGGCGACGTGGTGCCCTCCCCGGACGGCGCCGCCCGCGGCGAGGAGGAGCCCGGCGCGGTGCTCAGGCTCACCGGCCTCGTGGAGAAGCCGGACCCCGACGAGGCGCCCACCAACCTGTTCATCGTCGGCCGCTACCTGCTCACCCCGCGCGTGATGGGGCTGCTCCGCACCCAGCGCCCAGGCGCCGGCGGCGAGATCCAGCTCACCGACGCCCTCCAGCGCCTCCTGGCCGAGGAGCCCATGTACGCCCTCGTCGTCGACCCCCGCGAGGGCTGCGACACCGGCACGCCCGCCGCCTGGGCGGGCACCAACGCCCGCATGTGCCTGGCGGACCCGGAGCTGCGCGCCGGCTTCGAGGAGGCCCTGGGCGGCACCTGCACGGTTCAGTGACACGCTCAAGGAAGGACCAAGCCGCCCCGGTGTCCCCGTCCGTGCGCCCCTGCGAGCGGGCGCCGACGTGGCGTCACACCCTTGAGAGTTCCCTTCGGGAGAGTCCCGTGCGCTATATACGTTTCACCAATGACGGGTGGTACGCACGCTACGACGACGGCCTCAATGAGGCCAACGTGCTGAGAATCGCCGACGCCGTCGGGGCGATGTGGGCCGACGAGCGACCGGGCGGCCACGTGTACGTGGGCTACGACACCCGGCGCGACGGCGCGTCGCTCGCCGAGGCTGTGGGCTCCGTGCTTGGCGGGTGGGGTCTCCAGGCTCGCGTCTCGGACATTTACTGCCCCATGCCGGCCCTCAACTTGGCGACGCGCCGCGACGACAAGGCGGTGGGCGCCCTCATGCTCACCGGCGACCATAGGAGCGCGGACTATCTGGGCGTGCGGGTGCGCAACGCCGACTCCTCCGCCATCACTCCGGAAGTCGCCGAGAGGATCGAGGACCTCGTCCCTCACGAGGCGACCAAGCCTTCCGCGCCCTTCACGCGCCAGGACTTCATCACCCCGTTCATGCATGCCGCCGCCGACGCCGTGGACCGAGAGCTCATCGGCGGCGCCGGGCTGCGCTGTGTCGTCGACCCGATGCACGGTACGGCGCGCGGGTACGCCGCGCAGTTGCTCCGCGTGATGGGCGTGGACGCGATCGAGATTCACGGAGAGGCTCGGGAGGACTTCGGCGGGCTGCACCCGGAGGTGACGGAGCCCTGGGTGGACGACTGCGAGATGGCCGTCGCCAAGACGCACGTGGACCTCGGCGTCTGCATCGACGGCCCGTCCAACCGTGCGGTGGCGGTGGACGAGCGGGGGGTGCTCGTGCCCACTCCGAAGCTGCATGCGCTGCTTATCTACCACCTCGCTGCGAACCGTGGGCTCACGGGCCGCATCGTGGTCCCCCGCTCGACCTCGACGTTGATCCGCCGTCAGGCGGAGCGCCTCGGCCTTCCCCTGACCGTGGTGGCCAACGGGCCCACCTGGGCGTTCGAGGAGTCGCGCCAGGGGGACGTCCTCACCTCCGGGGACGGATTGGGCGGCCTCTGCATTCCCGCCATCGACCCCGAGCGCAACGCCTTCGTGACCGTGCTCTTGCTCCTGGAACTCATGGCCATGGAGGGAAAGTCGCTGTCGCAGCTCGTCGCGTGCCTCGACGAGAAGCTCGGCGTCATGGAGTACGGTCAGCGAAACGTGCGCATGGATCCGGGCAGCTTTCAGGTGTTGCGCAACCTGTTGCCGGGGATCAACGCCGAGGGGCTCTTTCCCGAGGATCCCGTGGCCGTGAGCCACGCCGACGGCATCCGCGCGCAGTTCGCCGACGACTCGTGGGTGCTCGTGCGCCCGAGCGAGACGCAGCCACTCGTGCGCATCTACGCCGAGGGCCCCACGAAGGACAAGCGGGACGCGCTCTTGGCGGGGGCATCTGAGCTCTTGAAGTCCGTGTTGGTCGATCTCTAGGCAAGAGACAGCACTACCGAGCTGGAAAAGGCCGGTCGCATCGAGAGCGACCGGCCTTTTGCCTTCCTCTCCACAGACTTGTGGGCTGAATATTGCCTGTCAGTGAACAGTCGAGACGGCACCTGACCTGCGGATATAGTGTTTAAGAGACCTTCTCATAGATTGCCCGCCCCTGCCGATTTGTGAACAGAATGTGAACGCGGCCTTTCCCGGCCGCGGGCCCGGCGGGCCCGGCTATAGTTCTTTCTCGCGCCGCGCACCCGGCGCCCCGGGGAACCGGGGACGA
>NZ_JASJEX010000001.1 GCF_030067705.1 Kribbibacterium absianum | reverse complement strand
GCCCCCTTCCCGACGTGGGCCGGCCTGTCCGGCCCGTCGCCAAAAGGGTGCCGGGT
This sequence comes from Kribbibacterium absianum, assembly GCF_030067705.1. Lineage (GTDB taxonomy): Bacteria > Actinomycetota > Coriobacteriia > Coriobacteriales > Atopobiaceae > Kribbibacterium > Kribbibacterium absianum. Next base: position 661,647 of record NZ_JASJEX010000001.1, on the reverse strand, counting down.
CCCCGAACCCAGCGCGACGCGTTCCGGTGAGTGTTGGGACCGTTCGGGTAGAGACGCGAATCTAGGCGACCCCCCCGGGCCTGGCGACCGCATGCCGTTACTGTGAACAGAGAGCGCCGCTGGTAAAATGTGGGAGCTGTTGTGACGCTGCGCGCCGGTTGGCGCTTGAAAAGGGGGACCGGATGGCTGAGCCGCTCTATACGCCCGCGTACGTCCCGACCGGGGACGAGGTCGCGACGTTCGTCACGTCGAAGGGCGTCGTCAAGGTCGCGTTGGACGGGAAGGGCGCCCCCATCCATGTGGGCAACTTCACCGAGCTCGCCAACTCCGGCTTCTACGACGGCACCAAGTTCCACCGGCACGTGCCCGGCTTCGTGATCCAGGGCGGCGACCCCAACACCCGCGACATGACCCCCGAGGATGTCGCGTCCGGTCGCCGTGGCCCCGACGGCATGCCGGGGACGGGCGGCCCTGGCTACCGGATCCGTCACGAGTACGACACCAACCCTCGCAACTCGCACAACGATGCCGCGTTGGCGATGGCGCGCTCGATGCTGCCGGACTCCGCCGGGTCACAGTTCTATTTCTGCCTCGGCCCCCAGCACTCGCTCGACTCTGGCTACACGGTGTTTGGCCAGACCGTGGAGGGCGCCGACGTCCTCCCAACGCTCCGTCCGGGCGACACCATCGAGTCCGTGCGCGTGGAGCACGAGCCCCGGTAGCGACGGTTCCCGTCAAAGCGACGAAACGCACCCTCAACGCCCCGCGCCCCGCGGGCTTTTGACAAGGAGACCACTGTGGATCAACAGGCATTCCAGGCCGGCAAGGCCGCGTACCAGAACGGCGACTTCGCGACGGCCCAGGCGCTGCTCGCGGCAGCGGTGAGCCCTGGTGAGGTCTGCGGTGCCTGCGACCACATGCGTGGCAACGCCCTCATGAAGATGGGCATGTACGCCGAGGCCGCCGACGCCTACGGGAAGGCCCTCGAGGACACCTCCTACGGCAAGGTGGGCGCGCTCTCGTCGAACCGCGGGCGGGCGCTGATGGCCGCAGGCCAGGACGCGATGGCCGAGGTCGCGCTTGAACAGGCGCTGGCGGACCCGGCCTATGACAACAAGTACAAGGCCAACATGGCCCTCGCGTCGCTGCGCCACCGCCACGGGGACTCGCGCGGCGCCGGCGCCGCGTACCGTGCGGCCGCCATCGACGAGTACAACCCGGACCCGGCGCCGGCGCTCGTGGCCCTTGGCCAGTGCCTGTTGGAGCTCGGGCGCCCCGTCGATGCCGTCGAGGCGCTCCGCACCGCGCTCGACTTCTCGGCCGCCCCGGGCGCCCAGGCCTCCATTTACGCGCAGCTCGGCGAGGCGTTCGTCGCCGGCAGCCGCATGCAGGAGGCCCTCGACGCCTTTGGCCACGCAACGGCCGACGGCTCCTACACGCTCACCCCGCAGCAGCAGGCGGCCTGCACGGCGGCCCGCAACGCCGTGGCGGCGCTCGGGCGCAGCACCGGGGGCACCGACGCTCTCCTCGCCGAGGCCGGTTACGGCGGCTCGGGTGCGATGGACCCGCTCGACCCCCTCGGCAAGTCCGGCGAGTTCATCCCGTCCCCGGAGGACACCGGCTTCTTCTCGATCTCCGAGCAGGACATCGTGGCGGCCGACAAGAAGCAGGCCAAGGCCAAGAAGAAGAAGCGCGGGGGCGCCAAGGTGCTCGTCGTGGTCATCGTGCTGCTTGTGCTCGTCGCGGGCGCGGCCGGTTTCGCCTACTACAAGGGCTTTGGCTGGCCCACCCAGGAGGACGTCGTCTCCGACCTCTTCTATGCGAAGACCGATGGCACCGACATGGGCGCGTACATTGCCGGGTCGGTCTCCTCCGATGAGCGCACCGCGATCGAGAGCATCCTGCCGGCCAACGCGCAGATCTCCATCACAGGCGTGGACCGCTCGATGAGCTCCTCCACCGTGTCCCTGACGGCGACGCTGTCCCAGGGCGGCACGCAGGACTATGTTGTGTCCCTCGTGCGCGACGGCATCGGCTGGAAGGTCTCGAACGTGCAGCTCTCGTTCCAGTCGCTGACCTCGTCGTCCACCGACTCGAACTCCGGTGCCTCTGCCGACGTGACGGGCACCGATGCTGGTGGCACCTCGAACGATGCGTCCGCCGGCGCGTCCTCTGACGGCGGCTCCGGCACCACCACCGAGACGGGAGAGGCAACGACCGAGGGCTGACGGCGCGACCGGGTTCTGGGGCGCTTGAGGAGAACCAAGGGCACGATCCTGTGAGGGCGTAGAATCGCCCTTAGCTTCACGAACGACGGCCCCGCCCGAGGCGGGATTCGATAGGCAGGGTGTATGTCGATACTCGACGGCCTCTTTGGAGAATACGGTGGCGACCTGGCCATCGACCTGGGCACCGCCAACACACTGGTGGCCGTGCGTGGCGAGGGCATCGTCTTGAACGAGCCCTCCGTCGTGGCCATCGACCGCAACGAGGAGCGCGTCCTCGCCGTGGGCGTCGACGCCAAGCGCATGGTCGGCCGTACGCCGGGCTCCATCACCGCCATCCGCCCGCTCAAGGATGGCGTCATCGCGGACTTCGACGTCACCGAGGTCATGCTCCGCTACTTCATCGAGAAGGCGCGCGAGCGCCGCTACCCGTGGTCGCCGCGCCCGCGGGTCGTCGTGTGCGTGCCCTCCGGCGTGACCTCGGTCGAGAAGCGCGCCGTGTTCGAGGCCACCATCCAGGCCGGCGCGCGCCAGGCCTACCTGATCGAGGAGCCGATGGCGGCGGCCATCGGCGCCGACCTGCCCATCGAGGACCCGACCGGCTCGATGGTCGTCGACATCGGCGGCGGCACCACCGAGGTGGCGGTCATCGCGATGGGCGGCATCGTCGTCTCGCAGTCCATCCGGACGGCGGGGGACGAGTTCGACCAGACGATCCTCGAGCACGTCCGGAACGCCTACAACCTCTCCATCGGCGAACGCACGGCCGAGGACATCAAGATCAAGGTGGGCTCGGCCGCGCCCCTCAAGGAGGAGCTCGACGTCGAGGTGAACGGCCGCGACGTGATGAACGGCCTGCCCAAGACCGTGCGCATCGAGTCCGAGGAGATCCGCCGCGCCCTCAACCGCCCGCTCGACGAGGTCACCAAGGCCGTCAAGGACGCGCTCGACGTCACGCCCCCGGACCTGGCGAGCGACCTGATGTACTACGGGATCATGCTCACCGGCGGCGGCGGCATGCTCCGCGGCCTCGACCAGCGCCTGCGGGAGGAGACCGGGGTTCCGGTCAACGTGAGCCCCACCGCCCTGGAGAACGTTGTCAACGGTTGCGCGAAGGTGCTCGAGGCCAACGCGCTGTCCGGCGGCTTCGTTCAGAACTCCGGCAATTAGAGGATTCATGGCGTCGCATTCTTCGCTGTCCCACGGGCTCAGACAGTCCGGGTCCTCCCGCGTGCGCGTGTTCGCCGTCCTGATGGCGGTATCGTTGGTGCTGTTCACGCTGTCGTCGGCTGCTGGCGAGACGGGTCCGGTGGCCGCCGTGCGCGGCGTGGTCCAGACCATCGTGATGCCGGTGCGCTATCTGGGCTCGGTCGTCTTCGCGCCCTTCGACGGCCTTGGCAACGTCTTCACCAACCTCACCGCGAGCCAGGAGACCCTGTCCCAGCTCCAAGAGGAGAACGAGCGCCTCAAGGCCCAGAACGCGCAGCTGGCCGAGTCCGCTCAGGCGGCGCAGCGGCTCGAAGGGCTCCTCAAGCTCAAGAGCAGCTATGACCTCACCGGCGTGGGCGCCCGCGTGGTGTCCGGTTCCGTGGACTCGGGCACGACGACCATCGCCATCGACAAAGGGACGACGTCCGGCATCGCCGTGGGCATGCCCGTGACCGACTCCTACGGGGTCATCGGGCAGGTGTCGTCCGTCGGACCCACGTCGGCGGTCGTGCGCCTCGTGACCGACGAGCGCTCGGGCGTCTCGGCGATGGTGCAGTCGAGCCGTGCCCAGGGGCAGCTCGAGGGCACCGGCGCCGACGAGCTGTCGCTGACCCTCGTGCGCGCCGACCAAATCGTGGCCGTGGGCGACCTCGTGGTCACGAGCGGCCTTGGCGGCGTCTATCCCAAGGGGCTCTTGCTCGGGACCGTCACGAGCGTCGAGAGGCCGTCGGGCGCCCTGTACTACGACATCACGGTCAAGCCCGCCGCTGCGGTGGGCAACCTCGAAGAGGTCTTTGTGATCACGGCGGTGAGCAGCGACCAGTCGGCCTCCACCGCCGAGGCGGCCGAGGCCGACTCTCAAGAGGAGGGCGCGTCGCCGACGTCTGCGGGCGCTGCCGCAGGCTCGGATGGCACCGCGTCCGACGACGCGGGCGCCACGTCCGCCGGCTCTTCGACCGCGGCGACCGGTGAGGAGGGTTGATGCTCGTCAACGACACCAACAAGCGCCGGAAGACCGTGGCCGTCCTCGCCGTGATCTGCGCGGTGCTCCAGGTGGGCGTCGCCCCGCACCTGGCCATCGCCAACGGGCACCCGAACCTCGCGCTCGTGTTCGCCGGCCTCGTTGCGCTCCAGACCGGGGGCACCTACGGCATTGTCGCCGGTTTCTGTGCCGGGCTCTTCTACGACCTTGTGACCACAGGCCCGGTCGGCCTCATGGCCGGCCTGCTCACCGCGCTCGGCTACGTCGTCGGACTGGGGGAGCGGAGCCGCCTCACTGACGACGCCGCCGGGTCTGTGAGGATTTTCGCTGCAGCCGCTGCCGCCGTCGAACTTCTGTACCAGCTAGGGCTTATCATCGCCGGCCAAGGAGCCGGCATCGCCGACGCGCTGTTGACGAGGTGGCTCCCCTCCACCCTGTGGGACGTGATCGTGTTCCTGCCTTTCTGTTGGGTTTTGAGCCACAGGCAGGCGGGCACGCCGCAGTTGGGAAACAGACGGAAGGGAAAGGGTCAGAAGGGCCTCTCGACCAAGGGCCTTCATTAGGAGCTCCATGGATTTGGGAACCATCGTTCTCATTATGTGCCTGGTCATCGCCGCGGTGGCCGTCGTGGCCGTCGCGCTGGTGATCCATTCCCGCGGCGGCCGTTTCACCGTGGACATCGGCGGCCAGACACCGCGGGCGGCGGGCGGCAACGACACCTCCTCCGAGACGGGCTTCAAGGGGCGCCTGACGGGCCTCGGGCTGTTCTCGGGCGGCATCGTGGCCCTCTTGCTCGGCAAGGTGTGGTCGATGCAGCTCGTGGGCGGAGAGGCCTACGCGGAACAGGCGGAGAAGAACCGCACGCGCACGGTGACCACGGCCGCCCCGCGGGGGCGCATCCTCGACCGCAACGGCGTGGAGCTCGTGGCCAACCGGCCGTCGCTCACGGTGGTCGCCGCCTCGGACGTGGCGGACGACGAGCGCGAGGTGCAGCTGCTCGCGAACCTGCTGGGCATGCCGCGGCAGGCGGTCCGCCGCAACATCCTCGACACCACGGAGGGGGTCCAGGGCTCCCGGACCGTGGCGGTGGACGTGTCCCGCCGCGCGGTGGCCTACCTGCAGGAGCACCCGGACCTGTTCCCGGGCGTAGACGTCGAGCAGCGCACGCAGCGCCACTACCCCCGGGGCACGCTCGCGGCGCACGTGCTCGGCTACACGGGCACGGTGTCCCAGGACCAGCTGGACGCCAGCGCCAAGGACGAGACGGCCATCGAGTACCGCTCCGGCGACATCACCGGCCAGGCGGGCGTGGAGTACCAGTACGAGAGCGTGCTCCAAGGGGTCCGCGGCGAGCAGGAGGTCTACGTGGACGTGGACGGCAACGTCACGGGCACCTCCAGCTCCGTGCCCGCCGTCGCCGGATCGGACGTGGTGCTCACCATCGACGCGAACGTGCAGCAGGCCGCGGAGGACGGCCTCGACAAGGCCGTCGAGCATGCGCGCGCGGCCGGGAAGCCGGCAGTGGCCGGCGCCGTCGTGTGCCTCGACGCCACGAACGGCGACGTGCTGGCGATGGCGAGCTACCCAAAGTTCGACCCGTCCATCTTCGTCGGGGGCATCGCCACCGACGACTGGGACGCCCTGGCCAGCGAGGACGCCCACTATCCACTGATGAACCGCGCCGTGGGCGGCACGTACGCGTCGGCCTCCACGATCAAGCCGCTCTCCGCCCTCGCGGCGCTCGACAACGGCATCGTGACGCCGGACTCCACCTTCACCTGCACCGGCTACTGGACCGGGTTCGGTGAGGCCTATGGCCAGTACTGCTGGAAAAAGACCGGGCACGGCACCCTCAACCTCCGCGACGGCATCGTGAACTCCTGCAACACGGTGTTCTACGAGATCGGCAAGGGCTTCTACAACTCCAGCCACAAGGAGGGGCTCCAGGAGAAGTTCAAACAGTGGGGCCTCGGCTCGAGGACCGGCATCGACCTGCCGGCCGAGGAGGTGGGCCGCGTTCCGACCCCTGAGTGGAAGTGGGACTACTTCGCCAGCTACTCCGACGACGACCGCACCTGGCGGGGCGGCGACACCACCAACATCGCCATCGGCCAGGGCGACATCCTCGTGACGCCGCTGCAGATGGCGTGCGTGTACATGGGGCTCGCCAATGGCAATGGCGGCACCATCTACAAGCCGCATGTGCTCAAGGGCATAGCGGCCAAAGAGGGCGACGGCACGGTGATCGAGCACAAGCCGGAGACCCTCGACACGGTGCAGGAGGACGAGACCTACATGGACCTCATCCACTCCGGCCTCGAGGGAATGATCTACGAGGAGGACCCCGGCATGGCGGCCCACTTCACCAACCTGCCGGTCAAGGTCGCCGGCAAGACGGGCACCGCCGAGCGGAGCGGCCAGGAGCCGACCGGATGGTTCTGCGTCTACGCCCCGGCCGACGACCCCAAGTACGTGGTCGCGGCCCTCGTGGAACAGGGCGGCTTCGGTGCCTCCTCGGCGCTCTACGCCGTGCGCGAGGTCCTTGGCCAGTTGTACGACGCACCGGACGACGCCACCGTCGTCTCGAGCAACCAGTCCATGTGAGGAGCCTCGTGGGAGACGGACGGACAAAACGGGGCACCGGTGTCAAGAACCCGGGCTTCTCGGAGATGGTGTCGTCGATGTTCGGCGGCGATGCCGGCAAACGACCGGGCGGCGCACACGCGCGGCTTCAGCGGCGCACCCGGCTGAAGGGCGAGCTGTACCTGCCGGCGCTCTGGCCTGCGGTGCTCCTCACGCTCTACGGGCTGGTCGTCGTGTGGTCCGCGTCCCTCAGCATCTCGGACGCGTCGTTGCCGCGTCAGCTGCTCGGCGTGGCCCTCGGGCTCGCCGCCGCGCTCATCCTCTGGCGCTACGACTACCGCGACCTGGCCAATTACACGACCGCGCTCCTCGTGCTCGACATCGTGCTCTGGGCGCTCCCGCTCGTTCCCGGACTCGGCTACTCTGCCAAGGGCATGTCCGGCTGGATCCAGGTCCCGGGCATCGGTCTCCGCGTCCAGCCCTCCGAGATCATGAAGCTCGTGACCATCTACTACATGGCCGGGCTTGGCGCCCAGTACAACGGGCGCATCGGCTCGTTCCGCGAGTACTGCAAGCTGTGCGGGATGCTGCTCGTCCCCTTCGTGTTGCTCCTGACCCAGGACCTCGGCACGTCGCTCGTGGTGCTCGTCGCCGGGGCCGCCATCATCATCTGCGCCGGTGCCCGGAAAGAGTGGGTCATCCCCACGATCCTTCTGATTGTGGTGGGCGCGGGTCTTGTGGTCTGGCAGTCGGTGGCCGCGATGGAGGCGGACGGGATCGGCCTCTTGAAGGCGTACCAGGTGAAGCGCCTCATCGTGTTCGTGGACCCATCGGTGGACCCGTCGGGCGACGGTTATAACCTCCAGCAGGCGAAGATCGCCGTGGGGTCGGGCGGCCTCTTCGGCAAGGGCATCGGCAACGCGAGCCAGGCCGGGGGCGGCTTCCTGCCGGAGGCCCACACGGACTTCGTGTTCGCGCTGCTCGCGGAGGAGTTCGGCTTCCTGGGCGTCGTGCTGCTGCTCGGGCTCTTCGCGTGGCTGCTCTTCGCCACGGTCGCCCTCGCCCAGAAGATGGAGTCGCCATTCGCCAAGCTCGTGCTCGTGGGCGTGGTTGCCATGTGGTCGTTCCAGCTGCTCGAGAACGTGGGCATGTGCACCGGCATCATGCCGATCACCGGCATCCCGCTGCCCTTCATCAGCTACGGCGCGTCGTCGATGGTGGTGCAGCTCACCGCTGTCGGCATGGTCCAGAGCGTCTATCGGCACAGGACGAAGGCCGCTTGAGCGGCAAGCGCACGCAACGGGGCCGCCCCCGGCACGTGCCGGGGGCTCGACTGAGTTCGGGTAGGATGCCACAGAGAAAGATCCGGCCGGACGGCCGTGAGGAGGATGGTCCTATGGGCAGCGGGTTCTCGCTGGGCAAGGTCAAAGAGGTGTTCGACGCCAACAAGAGCGCCGAGGAGGCCGTTGCGGAGACGGTGCGCGTTGCGGTCGAGGTGTGCCCCGGCGCTCCCCGGGCGCTCGCGGAGGCGCTCAAGCGCGCGTTCTTCCCGGTCACGGCGACGGGGCTCGTGCACGTCGCGGCCGCGGCGCCGGGTGCGGCCGTCGCGGTGAACCCGGAGACGGACCTCTGCGTCGTGCTCTGCGGCACGGCCACGGACGTGGCGGACTCTGTGGGTCGCGCGTGGCTCGCAACGGGCGTGCGCACCGTGCTCGTCGCCGAGTCCGCGGTGGAGATGCCGCCCTACCCGCTCGACGTCACGGTGCCGTGGGGCACCGTGACGGCCCGGGACCCCGACCGCATGCTCGGTGCGCTCGCCGATTGGTGCGTCGGTGCCACCGACAAGGCCATGGCGCTCGCGGCGAGCTTCCCGTTCTGTCGTGCGGCGCTGGCCAAGAGCGAGACCCTGGCCTGTGCGCTCGCCAATGCCGGCGTCGGGGCGATCGACCTTGTCAAGGGCGCGGACTTCCCGGTGATGTTCGCGACGGAGGCCGGCCTCGTGGCGCGCATCGCCTCGGTCTACGGTTACGGCGCCGGGCGCCCCGATGTCCCGGCGCTGGTCGGCGTCGCCGCGATGGGGATCGTCACCCGCGAGGCCGCCCGTCGTCTCTGCGCCTGGGCCCCGGGCGTCGCGTGGCTCGTGCGCGGCGCGCTCGGCTGGGCCGGGACCGTGGCCGTGGGAGCCGTCGCGACCGCGCGCTTCGAGGCGGGCGACCAGTTCGACGAGCAGGTCGAGCGGCTGCGGGAGCAGCTGACGGACGCCGTGGACGAGCTTCGGCACCGGGCCTCGCTCGCTGCTGGGCACGTGGTCGAGGTCGGGGGCGCGACCTACTCGGAGCCCGAGCGACGCGGTGACGAGCCCGAGGCCGAGGATGTGCCGGCGGCAGGCATCCCCGTCCGGTGGTTCGCCGTGGGCGACGGCCGTGCCATGGAAGCGTGAGCCGATGAGGATGGAACGAGAGAACCGCTTCGCGGAGCTGGAGCCGTTGCTCGCCCACGTCGAGAAGCCGGCCCGCTATCTGGGCGGTGAGTTCGGGGCGCTCGAGCCCGAGCCGGGCGCGTTCAACGTGTGCCTGGTCTTCCCGGACGTTTACGAGATCGGCCAGCCCAACCTGGGAGTCGCGATCCTGTACCACGCGCTCAACCGCACGCCGGGGCTGTCCTGCGAGCGCTGCTACCTGCCTTGGCCGGACATGGCGGACGCGATGCGCGACGGCGGCGTGCCGCTGCTGGCGCTCGAGTCGTCGGCCCCGGTCGCGAGCTTCGACGTCGTGGGGTTCTCGATCGCGCACGAGATGGCCGGCACCAACGTCCTCGAGGCGCTCGACCTGGCCGGCATCCCGCTCACCTCGGACGAGCGTGCGGAGGAGGACCCGATCGTGATCGCAGGAGGGCCGGGCATCTGGAACCCCGAGCCCTTCGCGCCGATGGTCGACGCCTTCTTGATGGGGGAGGGCGAGGAGCAGATCGTCGAGGTGGCCGAGAAGGTGAGGGCGGGCCGCGCGGCCGGCCTGTCGCGGAACGATCTGGTCGCGTCGCTTGCCGAGGTCCAGGGCGTGTACGTGCCGGCCCTGTTCGAACCGGTTCCGGACGGCCCCCGTGCGCCCTTTGCCGCGCTGCGGCCGAAGGAGGGCGCGAGCACCCCGGCCGTGATTCACAAGCGGGTCTGCGAGGACTTTGCGGCGAGCGACCCGCTCGCCGGCTCGATCGTCCCGCACATGCAGACCGTCCAAGACCGGCTGTCCATCGAGGTGCTCCGCGGTTGCGCGCGCGGCTGCCGGTTCTGCCAGGCCGGGATCACCTACCGGCCGGTGCGCGAGCGGAGCGCCGACCAGGTGGTGTCGGCCGTGGTGCAGGGCCTTGAGGCCACGGGCTACGACGAGGTCTCGCTCATGAGCCTCTCCACCACGGACCACTCCTGCTGTCGCGAGTTCCTGCACCGGCTCAACCGCCGTCTCGAGGGCACCGGCTCGCGCGTCTCGATCCCCTCCCAGCGCCTCGACAGCTTCGGCGTCGACATGGCGGTGGAGGTGGCCGGCGCGAAGCGGGGCGGCCTCACCTTCGCGCCCGAGGCCGGCAGCCAGCGGCTGCGCGACATCATCAACAAGAACGTGACGGAGGAAGACCTCGAGCGGGCCGCGCGGAACGCGTTCGCGAACGGCTGGACCCGCATGAAGCTCTACTTCATGATGGGGCTGCCGGGGGAGACCGACGAGGACGTCCTCGCCATCGGCGAGCTCGCGGAGCGGGTGCTCCAGATCGGTCGCGAGACGGTGCCGAAGGGCAAGCGCGGCTCCGTCGGTGTGTCGGTGGCCGTTTCGGTCTTCGTGCCCAAGGCCGACACGCCGTTCCAGTGGTGCGGCCAGCTTCCGCTCGACGAGGTGAACCGCCGACAGCGCATGCTCGTGCACTCCATCAAGGACCGGGCGATTAAGGTCCACTGCCACGACGCCGAGACCTCGATGCTCGAGGCGATGCTCTCCAAGGTGGACCGAAGCGGCTTCGAGCTGACCCGTCGCGCCTGGGAGAAGGGCTGTCGCTTCGACGCCTGGACCGACCAGTTCCATTTCGACCGCTGGGTGGAGGCCGCGCAGGAGATGGGCTGGGACCTCGAGGGCCTGGCCGCCCGGCCGTTCGACCTCGACGACCCACTGCCCTGGGAGCATGTGGGCCCCGGCGTCTCGAAGGGCTTCCTCAAGCGCGAGTGGCGCCGCGCCATGGAGGGCGTCACGACCGCCGACTGCACAAGGGAGAGCTGTCAGGGCTGCGGTGTCTGTCCCACGTTGGGCGTGGACAACGTGTTGGCGAAGGAGAGGGTCTGATGGCCGGCGAGACGGCACACGACGAGCGGTTCCGGCTGCGCCTGCGCTACGGCAAGCAGGGGCGGCTGCGCTACCTGGGCCATCTGGACCTGATGCGCACGCTGGAGCGCACGATCCGGCGCGCCGGGCTGCCCTACGCGCTCACCCAGGGGTTCAACCAGCGGATGAAGGCGGCCTACTCGGCGGCGTTGCCGGTGGGGGCGTCGAGCGAGCACGAGTACCTGGACCTCTGGCTCACCCGCATCGTCCCGGCCGACGAGGCGCTGGCGGCGTTGCAGGCCGCCACCGAGCCCGACGTGCCGTTCCATGATGCGGCGTACGTGCCGCTCAGGTCGGCGGCCCTCCAGGCATGGCTGGACCTCTGCCAATGGACGGTGACACTTGAGACCGAGGCCGACGAGCAGGACATCGTGGCCGCCTGGCAGCGGCTCGTGCGCCAGGGATGGTTCGAGTTCCGCCGGGGCGCCAAGCTCAAGCGCTGCGATCTGGAGCGCACCTTGCTCTCCATTTCCGGCGGCACTCGGGACGGCCATCTCGTCGTGCCCGGCCCGGACGGGTCGCTGCCGGACACCGCGTCGTGGCCTCGGCTCCCGTGTCGCCTCACGTTGATGACGCGCTCGTCCAACGAGGGGTCGCTCCGACCCGAAGCGTTCGTGCGGGCGATGTGGGAGACGCCCGAGCTGTCCGGCTCGCCGGCCCCCGGCCTCTCCGTGGTTCGCGACGGCCAATGGCACGAAGAGGAGGACGGCTCGCTCACCAGCCCGTTCGATAGGGCTCCTGCCGCGTCAGCTTTCCGTGAACGCGCTGGTACGGCGTGAGCTTTTATTGACGGCCTCCGGCGCCGTCGCTATGATTGTCAGCTGTTGCACCAACTCCGCACGAAGGGTTATGTCACATGTACGCTATCGTTTCGACTGGCGGCAAGCAGTACAAGGTTGCCAAGGGCGACGTCCTCGACGTCGAGAAGCTCGACGCGCAGCCTGGCGACCAGGTGTCCCTGGACGTCCTCCTGCTTAACGACGGCGCTGCCACCGTCGTTGACCCCGCCGCGCTGGCAGACAAGAAGGTCACGGCCGAGGTCGTGGACCAGCACAAGGGCGAGAAGGTCATCGTCTTCAAGTTCCACAAGCGCAAGCGCTACCAGCGCACCAAGGGACATCGCCAGCAGCTCACCAAGCTCCAGATCGTGGACCTTCCCGTCGAGGAGGCTCCCGTCACCGTCACCGCCGAGTAGTCAGCGGATCGAGATAGAGAGGCAGGAACACCATGGCTCATAAGAAAGGCCTCGGCTCGTCCCGCAACGGCCGTGATTCCAACGCCCAGCGTCTGGGCACCAAGCGTTTCGGCGGCCAGCACGTCAAGGCCGGCGAGGTGCTCGTGCGCCAGCGCGGCACCCACATCCACCCGGGCGACAACGTGGGCATCGGTCGTGACGACACGCTGTTCGCGCTCGCCGAGGGCAAGGTCGAGTTCACGCGCGGCCGCCAGCACAAGGTGCATGTGCGCCCGGTCGCGGAGACCGAGTAACGGCTCCGGGCGACCGTACGAAGCTTTTTGAATGGGACCCCCGGCAGCGCTGGGGGTTCTTTGCTATCGCGAACCATTGAGCGCAAAGGAGGGCTGCCATGCCCCTCTTCACAGACGTCTCCCGTATCAACGTGTGCGGCGGCAACGGCGGCGCCGGGTGCATGAGCTTCCGACGCGAGGCGCACGTGCCCAAGGGCGGGCCGGACGGCGGCGACGGCGGAGAGGGCGGCAGCGTCGTGCTGGTCGCGGACCCGCAGCTCTCCTCGTTGATCGACTACCGCTACAAACACCACTTCAAAGCGGAGCGGGGCACCCATGGCCAGGGCGCGCGTCGCCACGGCAAGACCGGCCAGGACCTGGAGCTCCGTGTGCCGCTCGGCACCGTCGTGCGCGAGCTGGACCCCGAGACCCAGGAGCCCCTGTACGAGATCGCCGACCTCACGCAGCCGGGTGAACGCGTGGTCGTGGCGCCCGGCGGTCGCGGCGGTCGCGGCAACATCCACTTCGTGACCTCCGTGCGCCGCGCCCCGGCCTTCGCCGAGAAGGGCGAGCCGGCCCGTGACCACTGGATCGAGCTTGAGATGAAGCTCATGGCCGACGCAGCGCTCGTGGGCATGCCGTCCGTGGGGAAGAGCTCGCTCATCGCGCGGATGAGCGCGGCCCGACCCAAGATCGCCGACTACCCGTTCACGACGCTCGTCCCCAACCTCGGCGTCGTCACCGCGGATGACAAGAGCTTCGTGGCCGCGGACGTCCCGGGCCTCATAGAGGGCGCGTCAGAGGGCAAGGGTCTGGGCCACGAGTTCCTCCGCCATATCGAGCGCACCGCCCTCATCCTGCACGTGGTGGACCTCACGGGCGGCTTCGAGGGGCGCGACCCGGTGGACGACTACGAGAAGATCAACGCGGAGCTGGCCGCGCACGCCGAGGCGCTGGCCGAGCGCCCCCAGATCGTCGTGGGCAACAAGGCCGACATGCCGGGCACCTCCGAGGCCCTCGCGCGGTTGCAGGCGCGGGCGGCGGCGGACGGTCGCCCCTTCTTCGCGGTGTCGGCCGTGACCGGCCAGGGCATCAACGAGCTGGAACTCGTCACGGCGGACAAGGTGGCCGAGCTCCGCTCCCAGATCGAGGTGGAGGCGCCCGCCGCCGACTACGAGAAGATCTGGACCTCGCGCCGGGACAGGCGCGACCGCGCGATCGACATCCAGAACCTCGGCGGCGGCGTGTGGCGGGCCTCCGGGACCAACCTGGAGCGCCTGGTCGTGATGACCGACTGGGACAACGACGAGGCCGTCTCGTACCTGCAGCACCGCTTCGACCGCATGGGCTTCGACGAGGCGCTCGCCAAGGCCGGGGTCAAAGGTGGGGACGAGGTGCGCGTGCTGGACTTCGCGTTCACCTATGAAGGGGCGCCGGCCGACGACGAGTTCGCGGAGCTGCTCGAGGACGACGACCTGCTCTCCGAGGAGGACTAGATGGCCCATCCGGAGGCCCTCGACGGCATCATCGTCGTGAAGGTGGGGAGCTCGACGCTCGTGGGCGGGCAGGGGTCGCTCGACCGAGGGTTCCTGGACGGCCTGTGCCGGCAGTTGGCCGACCTCGTCGAGCGCGGCAAGCGGCCGGTGCTCGTCTCGTCCGGGGCCGTGGCCGTGGGCGTCGAGCGACTCGGGTTGCCGGGGCGCCCCCAGGACATGCCGGGCGTCCAGGCCTGTGCCGCCTGCGGGCAGGCCGCGCTCACCGAGGCCTACGCCGAGGCCATGGCCGCCCTCGGCCTCAAGGTGGCGCAGGTGCTCCTCACCAAGCGCGACGTGATGGACCGCGAGGGCTACCTCAATGCCCGGAGCACTCTGGACCGGCTGCTCGAGCTGGGCGTCGTGCCCGTGGTCAACGAGAACGACACCGTGAGCTCCGAGGAGTGCCAGAACGTCTTCGGCGACAACGACATGCTCGGCGCTATCGTGTCGGCGCTGCTCGGGGCCGAGCAGTACGTGGTGCTCTCCGACATCGACGGTCTCTACACGGCCAACCCGGCGGAGGATCCGGACGCCGTCCTCGTGGAGTCGGTGGGCGCGGTCGATGGTGCGCTTCTGGCCACGGCCGGGGGAGCGGGGTCGTCCGTGGGCACCGGCGGCATGGCGACGAAGCTCCGCGCCGCCCGGGCGCTGCTCGCTGCGGGCATCCCGATGACCATTGCGAATGGCCGTCGTGCGGGCGTGGTCGTGGACTGCGTGGAGGGTCGGGGGCGTCGCACGGACTTCCGCGCGCCGGACGCCTCGCGAGAGCAGGCGCGCAAGCTCTGGATCGGGCTCGCGACCCAGGTCCGTGGTTCCGTGACGCTCGACGCCGGCGCCGTCCGCGCCCTCCGGGAGCGTGGGGCGTCGCTCTTGCCGGTGGGCGTGACCTCGGTGGACGGCACCTTCCGGCGCGGCGACGTGGTGTCCGTGCTCGACCCGGAGGGGGCCCTGCTCGGCCGCGGCGTGAGTCGGTTCTCGAGCCGGGAGCTCGACCTGTCGCGCGGGCTCACCTCCGACGTCGTCGCCCGATTCTTCCCAGACCTTGCCGACCAGCCCGCGATTCATCGGGACGAGCTGCTCGTGTTCTAGATGCCCAAGGGCCCTCAAGGCCCGCACCGAGAGGAGGCCTCATGTCCGAGGCACTGACCAAAGCGCGCCTCGCAGCCGACGCCGCGCCCTCCCTGCACGCCCTCGGCGCCGGTGGGCGCTCCGAGGCCATCCGAGCCGCCGCTGTCGGGGTGGCGGCCGCCGCTCCTCGCATCCTCGCCGCCAACGAGGAGGACATGGCGCGCGGGCGCTCCAACGGCATGCCGGGGCCCCTGCTTGACCGCCTGATGCTGGACCAAGGGCGCGTCGACGCGCTCGTCTCCGCGATGGAGGAGGTGGCCGGACAGCCGGACCCCATCGGCCGCGTGGTCGGTGGCCGCGTGCTCGAGAACGGGCTCTCCCTCGAACAGGTCACCGTGCCCCTCGGCGTCGTCGCGATCATCTACGAGGCGCGGCCGAACGTGACGGCCGACGCCATCGCGCTCTGCCTGCGCTCGGGCAACGCGTGCGTGCTGAAGGGCGGCTCCGCGGCCGCCGCCAGCTGCGCGGCCATCGCCGACGCCGCGCGCGCGGGCCTCGCGGGCGCGGGGTTCGACCCGGAGGCCGTGCAGCTCATCGAGTCCACCGACCGCGCCGAGACCACCCGGCTCATGGAGGCCGTGGGCCTTGTGGACGTGCTGATCCCGCGTGGAGGCGCCTCGCTCATCCAGGCCTGCGTGCAGGGCGCGAAAGTGCCCGTGATCGAGACCGGCACCGGCAATTGCCACATCTACCTGGAGCGGACGGCCGACCCTACCATGGCCGTGAGCATCGTCGTCAATGCCAAGACGAGCCGCCCAGGCGTCTGCAACGCGGCCGAGTCGCTGCTCGTGGACGCATGCGCGGCCGAGCGGCTGCTCCCGCCGGTCCTCGTGGCCCTGGCCGAGAAGGGCGTCGTCCTTGTCGGCGACGAGCAGGCACGCGCGGTGGCGGTCGGCTGCGGCGTCGCAATGGGGGAGGCCGATGACGCCGACTGGTACCGCGAGTACCTCGACCTCCAGATGTCGGTGAGGTGCGTCCCGGACGTGGAGGCCGCCGTGGCCTGGGTCAACGAGCACGGTACCGGCCACTCCGAGTGCATCGTGACCCAGGACTACGCGGCCTCTGAGACGTTCCTCCAGCGCGTGGACGCGGCCGCGGTCTATGTGAACGCCAGCACGCGCTTCACCGACGGCGGCGTGTTCGGACTCGGCGCCGAGATCGGCATCTCGACCCAGAAGCTGCACGCGCGGGGGCCGATGGGCGCGGAGGCGCTCACGAGCACCAAGTACCTGGTACGGGGCACGGGGCAGGTGCGTTGACGTGGAGGGGCTGCTTCCAGAGCTCGGCGCGGACGGCCTTCCCTGCCGGCTCGGCATCATGGGCGGCACGTTCGACCCGATCCACTTCGGGCACCTCGTGGCGGCCGAGACGGCGGCCACGGTCCTCGGGCTCGACGCCGTGATCTTCATGCCGGCGGGCGCGCCGGCCTTCAAACAGGACCGCGACGTCAGCGACCCGGAGGACCGGTTCGCGATGACGCTCTTGGCCACCTCGGACAACGCCCGGTTCTACGCGTCCCGCCTCGAGATCGAGCGACCGGGCGTCACCTACACCGCGGACACGCTCGAGCAGCTCCGGGAGCTCTATCCGGACAACGTGGAGTTCTACTTCATCACGGGTGCGGACGCCCTGGTGGACATCGTGACCTGGCATGAGGCCGGCCGGGTCGCCCGTCTCGCCAAGCTCGTGGGCGCGACGCGCCCCGGGTACGATCTTGAGCGCGCCCGGCGCGCCATCGCCGAGTCGGGGCTTCCGTTCGATGTGACGTACCTCGAGGTGCCGGCGCTCGCCATCTCGTCGTCTGACCTCAGGGCCAGGACCCGCGAGGGGATGCCCGTGCGGTACCTCACCAACGACTCGGTGGTGGGCTACATCTCCAAGCACGGCCTGTATCGGACAAAGGGGGACGCATGAGCGATGGGCGGCGCGCGTTCGAGGCGTGGCTCGCAGAGCCGTCGACACTGACGCCGGAGCAGGCGCAGGTGGTGGAGGGCCTGGAGCGAGACCTGGCGGAGTACCTGTCCGAGAAGCCCCGGCGCCTCAAGCACTCGCTGATGGTGGGACGGACCGCCGAGGCGCTGGCGCGCCACTACGGCCAGGACCCGTTCGAGGCACGGGTCGCCGGCGTGCTCCACGACTGGGAGAAGGCCGCGTCGAACGCCGAGACCGTCGCGAAGGCGGAGGAGCTCGGCATCGACCTGGGCGTGCCGCTCGAGGACGTCTCGGGCCTGCTCCATGGGCTCGTCGCCGAGCGGACCCTCAAGGACCGGTATCCTTGGCTCTCTGCCGAGGTGCTGCAGGCCATCGGTCGCCACACGTTGGGCGCCCCGGACATGGCGCCGCTCGACATGGTGCTCTTTGTTGCCGACGGCCTAGAGCCCACCCGTCCCCCGGTCCCGGCTCTGGAGAGGCAGCGCGACCGCGTGGGGGAGGATCCGCTGGACCGGCTGTTCCTCGACTCGTTCCTGGACGGCGTGGCCTATGTGGTGGACACGCGCCGGTACCTCTATCCGGGCACGCTGGATGTGTACAACGAGCTGGTGCGGAGGGAGCCGCCCCAGCAGGAAAGGAAGGCACGCTAGATGGCTGAAGCCAAGGAGATGGCCGCGCTCGCCGCGGCCGCCGCAGATGACAAGAAGGCCGCCGACGTCCAGGTGGTGGACGTCACCGGCAAGAGCGACGTGTGCGACTACCTGGTGGTGTGCACCTGCGCGAACAACCCGCAGACCAACGCTGTGATCGACGAGGTGGAGGAGCGCCTGCGCAAGGACCTCGACGTGAAGCCGCTCTCCGTTGAGGGGCGCCAGGGCCAGTCATGGGTGCTGCTCGACTACGGCCCTGTGGTGGTCCATGTGATGCAGCCGGAGGCGAGGGACTTCTACCGCATCGAGAAGCTCTGGGCCGAGGTGCCCGAACGGGAGGCCCGCTAGTCTTCCGGATCGCTTGGCCGGGCCCTGCCGAGCGTCCGCTAGAAGCGGTCCTTGTTCATCGGGGTAGTGTCGGTCTCCCGGTCCTTCAGGCGCAGGTCGCGGCCGAACACGAGCGCCCCGTCGCCGAACCTCTCGCGGATCGAGTCGGTCGCCGTTGAGAGGTCGCGCCCATGGCGCGGCCTCACTGACTCCGCTTCGGGGCTCGGGCTCTCCGAGAACAGCTCGAGCTGCACGGCCCCGCCGTCCTCTTCGCCGAAGCGGGAGAGCCCGACGCCCACCAAGCGGATGCCGAGGCCCGGTTGCCAGAGCCCCTGCGCGAGCCGCCACGCCACCGGCCCGAAGACGTGTTCGTCGTCCGTGGCCTGGGGGAGCGGCGCCTGCGCGCTCTTGGTGTGCGTCACGTCGTACTTGAGCCTCACGGTCACGAGGCGCCCCTCGAGGCCCTTGCGCCGGAGCCGGGCGCCCACCTTCGCCGCCACGGACAGCACCGCGGCGCGCAGGTCCTCCTCGCGGGTGAGGTCCTGTGAGAACGTGCGCTCGTTCGAGACGGACTTCACCGGGTCCGGGTCCGGGCTCACGGACGACCGCTCGCGGCCGGCGGCGCGCTCCACGAGCCGGGGACCCGTCACTCCGAACACGTGCCGCATCGCCTCGGGGTCCTGGCGAGCCAGTTGTCCGAGGGTCCGGACGCCCAGCTCGTGCAGGTGCCGCTCGGTGGCCGGCCCCACGCCGCTCATCGCGCCAACGGGGAGGTCCTCGAGGAACGCGCCCTCGGTTCCCGGGGGCACCACGGTGAGCCCGTCCGGCTTGTCCTGGTCGCTCGCGATTTTCGCCACCGTCTTGTTCACCCCGAGGCCCACCGAACAGGTGACGCCGAGGGACCGCACGCGGGCCCTCACGCGGTCGCAGATCGCCACCGGGTCCTCTCGGTTGAAGCGGCCGGGCGTGACGTCGAAGAAGGCCTCGTCGATGGACGCCTGCTCCACCAGGGGCGTCTCATCGCGCAAGAGGGCCATCACCTGGTCGCTCACCTCGCGGTACCGGTCGAAGCGGCCTTGCGTCCAGATGGCCTGCGGACAGAGCCTCACGGCCTGGGCGCTCGGCATCGCACTGTGCACCCCGAAGGGACGCGCCTCGTAACTGGCGGTGGTCACCACGCCGCGGCGCTCCGGCGACCCGCCCACGATCAGCGGCTTGCCGCGCCATTCCGGATGGTCGAGCTGCTCGACGGAGGCAAAGAACGCGTCGAGGTCCAGCAGGCCGATGGCCGGCCCCTTCCAGACGAAGTCGTGACCTCCCGGCGCGAACGTGCCGTGCATCAGGCCACCGGCAGCTCGAAGGAGAAGCAGGTGCCGTCCTCGGCCGAGCTCGCGCACGCGATCGTGCCCTTGTTGTTCTCGACCATCGCCTTCGCGATGGCGAGGCCGAGCCCGAACCCGCCGGTCTCCCGGCCGCGCGCCTTGTCCGACCGGTAGAAGCGGTCGAAGATGTGCGAGATGTCCTCGGGGCTCAGCACGTCGCCCCAGTTGCGCACCGCCACGCGGGCGTAGCGTCCCTTGCGGACCCGCTTCACGGTCACGTCCACGGGCTTGCCCTGCGTGGAGTACTTGACGGCGTTGTCGAGGAAGACCTTCACCACCTTCTCGAGCGCGTCCCGGTCGCCGACCACATGGATGTCCGGTTCGATGTGCTCTTCGATCATGAGGCCGTGCTCGAAGGCCACGACATCGAACTGGATCGTCATGACCTCGACGATGGCCGAGAGGTCGAGGTCGTCCTGGCGGTAAATGCCCTGCTGGGTGCGGCCCTCGTCGGCCCGGGAGAGCTCGAGCAGCGACATCACCAGGTTCTGCATGCGCTTGGCCTCGTAGCCGGTGGACTCGATCCAGCGGTGGTACTCCTCGGGGATGCGCTTTTCGGCCGAGCGCATGATTTGGTTGTTGGCGAGGATGACGGCAAGCGGCGTCTTGAGCTCGTGGGACGCGTCGGCCGTGAACTGGCGCTGCAGGCTCCAGGCCTCGCACACCGGTTGGATCATCCAGCGGGAGATGAAGAACATGGCCACGCCGAGCAGCACGAGGGTGACGCAGCCGAGCGCGATGTTGGTGGAGAGCTGGTAGGAGAGGGCCGTGCCGACGCCGGTCGTATTGGCGACCGCGATGCGGGTGGCGCCGGGCACCTCGCCGCGCTTCCAGACGATGTCGTAGGCCGGGATGTAGCCAAGGTCCTCCTCAGTGGAGGAGGCGGCGTTCATCACGGCCGAGAGGGCGCGCGGGCCGATGATGGCCGCAGAGTCATTGAACGCGGTGGTGCCGGTCTCATGGTCGATGTCGATCCAATAGACGGCCATGTGCCCGAAGTTGGACTCGTCGTCCGAGCCCGAGGCCGCTGTGAGCACGCCGATGTAGGGCCGGGTGGGCGTCGTGGTGTCGAGCACGCGGTCGAGGCTCGCCACGACAAAGTTGTCCAGCTGCGTCTGGGTCGCGGTATAGGAGATCGCGAGCGTGCCGAAGAGGACGATGGCAACGAGCGTCATCGTCAGCACCATGAAGTTGCGCTGCAAGCGCTTGAGCACCGGCGTCCCCCCACTTCGTGGCTCCGAGGGCGCACCGGGCGCCCCTCGCGGGCGCGTCAGCCCTTCGGGGCCGTTCCTGATCAGAGTCTAACGGAAAAGCGCCCGGGGCCTGAACACCCCGGGCGCATGCCAGCCATCGTCAACGATGTGACCAAACTTTCAGGGTTAGTTCAGCTCCTCCAAGCGGTAGCCGAGCATGCGGAGCGTGGTGATCTGCACGGAGCTGTGCAGGTGCGAGAGCTTCTTGCGGAGGAAGGAGATGTAGGCCTCGGCGGAGTTCTCGGACGTGTCGCCGTCGGTGCCCCAGATGCTCGCGAGCAGGTCGTGCTTGGACACCACGCGGCCCGTGGAGCTCATCAGCGTGCGCATGACCTCGAACTCCTTCTGGGAGAGGTGCACCTCGCGGCCGCTGCACTTGAGGTCGTGGGTGTGGAGGTCGAGCACGAGGTCGCCGAACTTCATCTCGTCCACGGCCACCTCGCCCTTGCGGCGGGAGTTGGCGCGAATGCGGGCGAGCAGCTCGTCGGTGTCGATGGGCTTGGTCATGTAGTCGTCGGCGCCACAGTCGAGGCCCTCGATCTTGTCGGAGGTCGCCACCTTGGCCGTGACCATGATCACGGGCGTGGCGTTGCCGTCGTGGCGCAGCCGGCGCACGGCCTCCATGCCGTCCATCTCGGGGAGCATGACGTCCATGAGGACGAGGTCGTACTCGTTGGTGCCCGCCAGCTCGTAGCCGGTCTTGCCGTCGTACGCGGCCTTGGTGTGGTAGCCCTCTTCCTCGAGGATGTGGCACATGGCCTCATTGAGGTTCTTCTCGTCTTCCACGACCAGGATGTTCATATTGCCTCCTCTAGGGTCCCAGGGCCTGCGCGTGCTTGTGCCGCCTGTCCACGGCCTGGATCTGGTTGGTCTGGCGCCCGGGTCGTCCCGGCTCCCAGGCTCTTCAACCATGTACCCTGTTTCTGAAAATGAGACACGCCGAAGGCCCTTGATTTCAGAAGCCTCAGAACTCCACGATCTCGCGTCATAGGTTAAGGTGTCTGAAAACTTGCAGGGAAGCCGCGCTCACGACGTCGGCTGCGAACGTTTGTGGTTTTCGGCCCCGTCCCGTGCGAACTATCCTATGATGTGAGGGCTTTTGTGTGGTGCGGGGACATATCTCGCGTTCCCGCATTCGTCTAGAGGAGTCTCAAGTTGGCAGTCAAGATCCGTTTGGCCCGTCACGGCGCCAAGAAGCGCCCCTTCTACCGCATCGTTGTGGCTGACGAGCGCATGCCGCGCGACGGCCGCTTCATCGAGCAGGTCGGCATCTACAACCCCGTCTCCCAGCCCCACATGATCCAGGTCGACCTGGACAAGGTGGACGAGTGGATCGGCAAGGGCGCCCAGATGAGCGACAGCGTGTCGCACCTGGTGGACATCGCCCGCAACGGCTACGAGCCCGCCGCTCCGAAGCGCGCCAAGAAGTCCAAGAAGCAGCTGCAGAAGGACCGCGAGGCCGCGGAGCTCGCCGCCGCCCAGGCCGCTGAGAGCGCCGAGTAGCATGGCCGAGGAGCCCCTCTCCGCCCAGGACGCGGAGGCTCCCCAGCCGGAGCTGCCGAGTGACCGCGTGGCGGACCTCGTGGAGCTTGTCGTGTGCGGTCTCGTCGACCATCCGGACGACGTGACGCTCGAGGTCACCGACAGCGCGGACGGCTGCCTCATCGAGGTGCGCTGCGCCGAGGAGGACGCAGGCAAGGTCATCGGCCGCCACGGTCGCGCCATCAAGGCCCTCCGCGTGCTCGCCCGAGCTCTTGGCTCTCGAGTGGGCGTGCCCGTCGAGGTCGAGGTGCTGGGGTAAGCGTGGCCAGCGAGTATCGCATCATCGCCCGTGTGGCCAAGGCCCACGGGTCCCGTGGGAAGGTGGTCTGCCAGGCGGCGGACGGCCTTCCTCTTCTTT
The DNA here is from genome assembly GCF_030067705.1 of Kribbibacterium absianum. Classification (GTDB taxonomy): domain Bacteria; phylum Actinomycetota; class Coriobacteriia; order Coriobacteriales; family Atopobiaceae; genus Kribbibacterium; species Kribbibacterium absianum. The sequence goes on along the minus strand of NZ_JASJEX010000001.1, from coordinate 638,713 downwards.
TGCGCCCCGGACTCGAGGTCTGGGTCGTGCCCCCTACGCTCAAAGGACCCCGCCACGGCGCTGTCGCGTCTGTTGAGGAGGGCCCGCGCGGTGTGCTGGTGGGTCTCACCTGCTGCGAGGACCGCGACGGGGCCGAGTCTGTGGCCGGACGCTTCCTATTGGCGCGGCGGTGCGATCTGCCCGAGGACCTCGTCCTTCGCGATGCGGCCGAGGCCATTGGCCTGCCGGTGGAGGACGTGACCTTCGGTGCGCTCGGCGAGGTGGTCGACGTGCTCGAGGGCCCCGTGCAGGACGTGTGGGTGGTTGAGGGCCCCTTCGGGGAGGTGCTCGTGCCCGCGGTGGAGGAGCTGCTCGTGGACGTCACCGACGAGGCCGTGGTCTTCGACCTCCCGAGCGGCATCGTGCCGGCCGAGGGGGCGGAGCCATGATCGTCGACGCGGTGTCCGTGATCCCCGAGGTCTTTGGGCCCTACGTGGACGCCTCGATCCTGGGGCGCGCGCAGAAGGCCGGCCTCCTCGAGTTCCGTGCCCACGACCTTCGCGAGTGGACCCACGACCGGCACCGCACCGTGGACGACGCCCCATTCGGCGGCGGCCCGGGCATGCTGATGAAGCCGGCCCCGATCTTCGAGGCGGTTCGGGCCGTGCAGGAACTTGGCCCGGTGCCGGCCCACGTGGTCTTCTTCTCGCCCTGTGGAAAGCCCTTCGACCAGGCGGCGGCGGAGCGGCTGTCCCGCGAGGAGCGGTTGCTCTTTGTCTGTGGGCGGTACGAGGGCATGGACGAGCGCGCGTACTCGCTGGCGGACGAGGTGCTCTCCCTTGGCGACTACGTGCTCACGGGCGGAGAGCTGGCAGCCCTGACCGTGACCGATGCGGCCGTGCGACTGATCCCGGGCGTGCTCGGGGGCGAGGGGTCCGCCGACGAGGAGTCGTTCTCGGAGGGGCTGCTCGAGTTCGAGCAGTACACGCGCCCTGCGGTGTTTGAGGGAATGGCCGTCCCCGACGTATTGCTCTCTGGCGACCATGGAAGAATAAAGGAGTGGCGTCGCTCGAGCGCCTTGGAGCGCACCTACCGGTGGCGGCCGGACCTGTTGGAGACGGCGCCGCTGAGCGAGAAGGACCGAGACCTGCTGGCGGACGTCGCGGCGGGCCTCGAAGACGAGAACCCCACGGGGCCCCGCGAGACGTGCTCGTAGGGCCCGCCTCCGAGAAAGGCGCGACCCTGATGGACGCAAAGCGGGAGGCCACCGCGAAGGCCTTGGAACCCAAACGGTCGCGGGCGCGCGACATCGTGGAGTGGGTGGCGATCATCGCGGCGGCCGTGGTCTTCGCGATCCTGCTGCGCACCTATGTGGTGGAGCCCTACGAGATCCCCTCCGAGTCGATGATCAACACGATCCAGGTGGGCGACCGGATCCTCGGCGAGAAGATCACCTATCGCACGCGCGACCCGGAGGCGGGGGAGGTCGTCACGTTCCTCGACCCCGAGGACTCTTCGACCACGCTCATCAAGCGCGTCATCGCGACGCCCGGCCAGACGGTCGACCTGCAGAACGGGGTCGTGTATGTGGACGGCGTGGCTCAGGACGAACCCTACGTGCTCGGCAAGCCCACGGACCCGATCGAGCGGCACGCCGAGACGTTGGACGGCCCCGTCTCGTACCCCTACACGCTCGGCGACGACGAGTACTGGGTGATGGGGGACAACCGCACCAACTCGCTGGACTCCCGGTACTTCGGGCCGATCACGCGGGACATGATCACGAGCCGCGCCTGGGTGACGTTCTGGCCCCTCAACGACGTCGGGGTCTTTGAGTCCGGGAAGTAGCGCGAACGTCGTGACGGTGTAAAAGCTGTGGTGCCCGAGTAGCCGCAGCTCGCGGCTCGTCACTCTGTAAAAGCCCGTTCGGCAGTACACTGGAACACCGTGCGCGAGCTGCGCAGACCAGAAGTACGGCGAAGGGTTTTGAGCCTATGGACAAAGAGGCGTTGACCTTCCAGGACATGATCCTGGCTTTGGAACACTACTGGGCCGACAAGGGCTGCACGGTGATGCAGCCCTACGACTCCGAGGTGGGCGCGGGCACGTTCCACACGGCCACGCTGCTCCGGTCCCTTGGCAAGGAGCCCTGGGCCTGCTGCTACCCGCAGCCCTGCCGGCGCCCGGCCGACGGCCGTTATGGCGAGAACCCCAACCGCATGCAGCACTACTACCAGTTCCAGGTGCTGATCAAGCCGTCCCCGGTGGACAGCCAGGACCTCTACCTCGGGAGCCTCGAGGCCATCGCCCTCGATCCGGCCAAGCACGACGTGCGCTTTGTCGAGGACGACTGGGAGAGCCCGACGCTCGGCGCCTGGGGCCTCGGCTGGGAGGTCTGGCTCAACGGCATGGAGGTCACGCAGTTCACGTACTTCCAGCAGGTGGGCGGCATCGAGTGCGACCCGGTCCCGGTGGAGATCACCTACGGCCTCGAGCGCATCGCGATGTACGCGCAGGGCGTCGACTCGGTCTACGACCTCGTGTGGAGCTACCTGCCCGACGGCACGCCGATGACCTACGGCCAGGTGTTCCTCGAGAACGAGCGCGAGTTCAGCGCCTACAACTTCGAGGTGGCGAACGTCGAGATGATGCGCGCCAAGTTCGATGACTACGAGGCCGAGTGCCTGCGCTGCCTCGACGCCCAGCTGCCGCTGCCCGGCTACGACTGCGTGCTCAAGTGCAGCCACGCGTTCAACCTGCTCGACAGCCGCGGCGCGCTCTCGGCGACCGAGCGCACCAACTACATCCTGCGCGTCCGCACCATCGCCAAGAAATCCTGCGAGTGCTATCTCGAGGTGGTCGCCAGCAAGGGCGAGCACCTGCCCCTGACCGCCGGCGACGCCGTGGAGGTGGCGTGACCCATGGCTGAGACCCGTGACTTTCTCTTCGAGATCGGCTCCGAGGAGCTCCCGAGCGCTCCTCTCGACAAGGCGGCGGCCCAACTGGCGAAGCTCGCCGAGCAGGGCCTGAAGGACGCCGGCCTGGCCCACGGCAAAGTGTCCGTGTTGTCCACGCCGCGCCGTCTGGCCCTGCAGGTGGCCGACGTGGCCGACGCCACCGAGGCCGTGCACCAGGTTTTCCGCGGCCCGGCTGCGGCCATTGCCTTCGATGCCGACGGCAACCCCACGAAGGCCGCCCAGGGCTTCGCGCGCGGCAAGGGCGTCGACCCTTCCGCGCTGGTGGTGCGCGAGGACGGCGGCAAGGAGTACGTCTTCGCCGAGGTGGACGTGCCCGCCAAGCCGGCCCAGCCGCTCCTGGAGGAGCTGGCTGCCAGCCTGGTGGCCGGTCTCGACTGGCCGCGCAGCCAGCGCTGGGGCTCCGAGCATGTGCGCTACGGTCGCCCGGTCCGTTGGATGGTCTGCCTCTTTGGGCCCGAGGAGCTCAAGGTGACCTACGGCGACGTCGAGAGCGGCCGCGAGACCTTCGGCCACCGCGTGCTGGCGCCCGGCGCCCACGAGATCGAGCAGGCGTCCGACTACGAGCAGGTGCTCGAGCGCGCCTTCGTCCTTGGCCGCGACGAGCGCGTGCGCCGCATCCGCGAGGGCATCGCCCAGCTAGAGCAGGAGACCGGTCTCACGGTTGAGACCCCGACCGGCGTGTTCAACGAGGTGGTCAACCTCTGCGAGTGGCCGCAGGTGCTGCTCGGGCACTTCGACGAGGAGTTCCTCGCCGTGCCGCACGAGATCATCTGCGAGTCGATGCTGCAGCACCAGCGCTACTTCCCGACCTACGACGCCAACGGCGACCTGACGCGAGGTTTCGTGATCGTGGGCAACGCGGACCCGGCCGTGGCCGAGACCGTGGTGGACGGCAACGAGCGCGTGGTGCGCGCCCGTCTCGATGACGCGAAGTTCTTCTTCGAGGAGGACCTGAAGGCGCCGCTCGAGGCGTACCTGCCGCAGTTGGAGAAGGTCACGTTCCAAGAGCGGCTCGGGTCGATGGCGGACAAGGTGCGCCGCCTCGAGCAGCTCGCGCCCGTCGTGGCCGGCGAGGCCAACGGGACCGAGGACGAGGTGGCCATGGCGGCGCGCGCCGCAAAGCTGGCCAAGGCCGACCTCGTGACCCAGGCGGTCGTGGAGTTCACGAGCCAGCAGGGTGTCATGGGCGGCTACTACGCGGAGGCGGCCGGCGAGCCGGAAGAGGTCGCCGTGGCCGTGCGCGAGCACTACCGGCCCCGTTTCGCGGGCGACGAGCTGCCGAGCAACCTGGTGGGCGCGAGCGTTGCCGTGGCCGACAAGCTCGACACCATCTGCGGCATGTTCGCCATCGACGAGCCGCCCACGGGCTCCTCGGACCCGTTCGCGCAGCGCCGGAGCGCCATCGGCGTGATCCACATGCTCGAAGGCCTGCCGAGCGTCTCGCTCAAGGACCTCGTGGACGCGTCGCTCGACGCCTACGCCGACCAGGGCCTGGAGTTCGACCACGAGGACGCGGCGGCGCGGGTGCTCGACTTCTTCGCCGGGCGCCTGACCACGATGGCCCGCGACGAGGGCATCGCACCGGACACCGTTGCGGCGGTGCTCGCTGCGGGCGTCGTGGACCCGTCCGAGTTCTTCGAGCGCGCCCGCGCGCTGCAGAAGGCCCGCGCCGAGCAGCCCGAGCTGTTCGAGGACCTGGCCACCGCGTACGCGCGCGCCGCGAACCTGCGGGACGCCGAGCTGGGGGCAGAGGTGTCCGCGGAGGGCCTGGACGAGGCCGAGGCCGAGCTGCTCGACGCCTGCGACAAGGGCGACCGGCTCGTCTCGGAGCGACTGGCCGCCGGCGACTATGCGGGCGCGCTCGAGGCCCTCGCGGCGCTCCGCGAGCCCATCGACGGCTTCTTCGAGAACGTGATGATCATGGACGAGGACCCGGCCAAGCGGGAACGCCGTCTCCGGCTTCTCAACCGCTTCGTGGCCGTGTTCGCGGACGTGGCGGACTTCGGCGCGATGGCCAAGAAGTAGGCGCGCCCCTCAGCCGCGCCCCTTTAGGACGGCGAGGACGCCCCGGCGGTATCGAGCCGCCAGGGCGTCCTTCCTTTTCCGACCCTCCAATGTGCGGAAACGTTTCCCCGCAAAAGGTTGCGGGGAAACGACGCATCCGGGGATGTCATGGCAAGCGTCACCTGCGGTTTTGGGTTCAAGCGGCCTTGCGGGGAAACGTTTCTCCGCAACGGGACACGACAGTTTGCGGGGAACCGTCCCCGCGCACGGTCGATTCCACGCGGCGCCCGTGCTTTCGCTACTCTGAAAGGACTGTGCCCGCGACCGAGAGGACCGACCATGTCCCACAACCTCTTTGACGCCGACTCCACCGTGTACGCCCCCGACTGCGCGATCGTGCACATCGTCTCCGACTCCCTTGGCGAGACGGCCACCGGCGTGGTGCTTGCGGCCGAGTCGCAGTTCGAGCCCGGCGACGTCCAGACGTTCCGTTTGGCCAAGCTGCAACGGGTGGAGCAGCTCGTCCGCCACCTGGACAAGATCGCGCCCGAGTGCGAGGGGCGCCCCCAGACCGCGTTCCACACCATCGTGGACCCACAGCTGCGCCGTCAGGTCCGCGAGGAGTTCGAGCGCCGCGGCATCCCGTCGATCGACCTCCTCGGGCCCGCCATGTCGATCCTGTCGATCCTCGTGGGCAAGGAGCCCAAGATGATCGCCGGCATCAACCACAACGCGGACGAGCGCTACTTCAAGCGCATCGAGGCCATGGAGTTCTTCGTCGAGCACGACGACGGCCGCAACCCGCAGGACCTGGCACAGGCCGACATCGTGCTCATCGGCGTGTCGCGCACCTCGAAGACGCCGCTGTCCATGTACCTGGCGTTCCAAGGCTACAAGGTGGCCAACGTCCCCTTGGCGCTCGGCACCGAGCCCCCAATCCAGCTCGAGGACGTGGACCCGGCCCGGGTGTTCGGCCTCATGTCGACCACCGACACGTTGGTCTCCATTCGTGAGCGGCGCCTCGTGAAGGACGGCGCGGCCGGTTTCGCCGACAAGTACGCCGACCCGGCCGAGGTGGTCGCGGAACAACAGGAGGCCCGTGCGCTGATGCGGCACCTGGGGTGCCTCGTGGTCAACACCGCCGGGAAGGCGGTCGAGGAGACCGCGAACGAGATCATCGCCCACATCAAGGAGCTGGAGCTCCTGCGCGCGCAGTTCCAGAACCAGGACGCCCAGTAGGGGAGTCCCTTAAAACCTGTTCGCACTTTGAAGAGGATTCCCCTCGAGAAAGAGTCTCCTAGCTGTGGACATTCGCCGCACTTTTTGCTTGGATAGTGTCCTGTGCTACAGGGACAGTGCAGCAACATGAAAACCAGCTGCCTTTTGTCTTAAAAAGTCAAGGCCGATTGGGCGACTGTCCCATATTTATCGGTGAGCGGTGTGTTCCGTCACCGGCCATGGGTTCCACGGCGCACTGGCGCCCAGAAGAAGAGGGAGTGTTATGGCGGAAACTGAGAAGCACATCTACCGTTGGGGTGTCGACGCCGACGGCAACGACATCACCGAGGCCGATGCCTCGATGAAGTACATCGTCGGCGGCAAGGGCGCCAACCTCGCCGAGATGGCGAAGATCGGCCTGCCCGTCCCGCCGGGCTTCAGCATCACCTGCCAGACCTGCGTCGCCTACTCCGGCAACGACAACACGTGGCCTGAGGGCGTGCTGGACGAGATCGACGAGGCCCGCATCGACCTCGAGGAGCGCATGGGCAAGAAGCTCGGCGACGCCGAGGACCCGCTGCTCGTTTCGGTCCGCTCCGGTGCCCCGTTCTCGATGCCGGGCATGATGGACACGGTCCTCAACCTCGGCCTCAACGACGAGTCCGTGAAGGGCCTCATCGCCAAGACCGACAACCCGCGCTTCGGCTGGGACTCCTACCGCCGCTTCATCCAGATGTTCTCGAACGTCGTGATGGGCGTCGACTCCGACCTCTTTGAGAACGCCATCAACCAGCGCAAGCTGGCCAAGGGCGTCAAGAACGACACCGACCTCACCGCCGAGGACCTCGAGGCCCTCGTCGAGCAGTTCAAGGTGATCTTCTCCGAGAACGTGGACACCGAGGCGCACCCGGAGATCCTCGTCGACGGCGTCGCCACCTTCCCGCAGGACCCCTACCTGCAGCTCAAGCTCGCCATCGAGGCCGTCTTCGGCTCCTGGATGAACGAGCGCGCGATCCTCTATCGCCAGCAGAACAAGATTCCCGACGACCTCGGCACCGCTGTGAACGTCCAGATCATGGCCTACGGCAACAAGGGCAACGACTCCGCCACCGGCGTCGCCTTCACCCGCAACCCGGCCGACGGCACCAAGGAGTTCTACGGCGACTTCCTCGTGAACGCCCAGGGCGAGGACGTCGTGGCCGGCATCCGCAACACGGAGCCGATCTCCGACCTCAAGACCACGCCGGGCCTCGAGCCGGCCGGCGAGGAGCTCGAGAAGATCTTCGGGATCCTCGAGGACCACTACCGCGACATGATGGACATCGAGTTCACCATCGAGAACGGCAAGCTCTGGATGCTCCAGACCCGCGTGGGCAAGCGCACCGCGCTCGCCGCCCTCCACGTGGCCATCGACATGGTCAACGAGGGCCGCATCTCCAAGGCGGAGGCCGTCCAGCGTGTGGAGCCGGCCCAGCTGGACCAGCTGCTCCACCCGCAGATTGACCCCGGCGCGGAGCTCGACGTGCTCGCCTCCGGCCTCAACGCGAGCCCCGGTGCCGCAGTGGGCGAGGTCGTGTTCTCCTCTGCGGACGCCGTCGAGGCCGCCGCTGAGGGCCGCCCCTGCATCCTCGTCCGCTGGGAGACCAACCCGGACGACCTCAAGGGCATGGTCGCTGCCGAGGGCATCCTGACCTCCCACGGCGGCAAGACCTCCCACGCGGCCGTCATCGCCCGCGGCATGGGCGCCCCCTGCGTGTGCGGCGTGGAGGCCCTCAAGATCGACGCCGCCAAGAAGGAGGCCAAGGTCTCCGGCACTGACGTGACCCTGCACGAGGGCGACGTCATCACCATCGACGGCACCACCGGCCGCGTGGTCCTCGGCGCCGTCGAGCTGGTGCAGCCCGAGCTGGCCGGCGACCTCGAGACCATCCTCGAGTGGGCCGACGAGATCTCCAACGACGAGACCCTCGGCCGCAAGATGGGCGTCCGCGCCAACGCCGACAACCCCGACGACGCGAAGCTCTCGCTGGAGTTCGGCGCCACCGGCATCGGCCTCTGCCGCACCGAGCACATGTTCCTCGGCGAGCGCAAGCAGATCATCCAGTCGTTCATCCTCGCCGACGACGAGGACACCAAGAAGGCCGCGCTCGACCAGCTCCTCGAGGCCCAGGAGGGCGACTTCCTGCAGATGCTCGAGACGATGAGCGGGCACCCGATGATCATCCGCCTGCTCGACCCGCCGCTGCACGAGTTCCTCGACAGCCCGCGCGAGCTGGCCGTCGAGATCGCGAAGCTCGAGGCCCTCGACGCGGACCCCAAGGTCATCGCCGAGAAGAGCGCCCTGCTGGCCCGCATCGACGCGATGAGCGAGGCCAACCCGATGCTCGGTCTCCGCGGCTGCCGCCTCGGCATCATGTATCCGGAGCTCACTGACCTGCAGACCAAGGCCATCGGCACCGCGACGGCCGAGCTCATCAAGAAGGGGCTCGACCCGAAGCCGGAGATCATGATCCCGCTCGTCTCCACCGCCGCCGAGCTCGAGGCCGTGCGCGCGCAGGTGGAGGGCGTCCTCGCGGAGGTCGCCCAGGAGACCGGCGTCGAGCTGGACATCCCGGTCGGCACGATGATCGAGCTGCCGCGCGCCGCCCTCGAGGCCGAGGAGATCGGCCGCTACGCCGACTTCTTCTCCTTCGGCACGAACGACCTCACCCAGACCACGTTCGGCTTCTCCCGCGACGACGTTGAGAGCGCGTTCATCCCCACGTACCTGCGCAAGAAGCTCCTGAAGACCAACCCGTTCGAGACCCTCGACGCGGGCGTGGCCAAGCTCGTGGACATGGGCGTCAAGGGCGGCCATGCCGCCCACGCGGACATCGTCTGTGGCGTGTGCGGCGAGACGGGCGGCGATCCCGACTCGATCCACATGTACTACGACCTCGGCCTGGACTATGTGTCCTGCTCGCCGTACCGTGTGCCCATCGCGCGCCTGACCGCCGCCCAGGCGAAGCTCGCCGCCAAGGGCGACGCCGTCCAGCGCGACAAGTAAGACCGCCGATATCTTGTGGCAGAAGGCCCCCTCCGCACGGAGGGGGCCTTTCGTTGTCAGGATTCCGAGCGGGTTGGCGCGCGACCAACGGACTGGCGTCATCGGGTCCGAGACCGTACGGTAAGTTGGACGCCCGCACCCGCCCACGAGCCCGCAAAGGAGCGCCATGACGCAAAGACCGAACCGCCCCTGTGAATGCGGCGAGTGCCCCACGACGCCGATCCGCCGCCGAGGGCGCGCCGCGGCCGTCGTCGCGCTGTGCCTCCTGTTCTGCCTGCTCGTGGCCTGCTCGCTCGCCGGATGCGGAGCGGCGGCGGCTGACGGTTCTCCCGCTGAGCCCTCCGGTGACGGGGGGCTCGTCGCCCGAGCCCTTGACGACTACAGCTGGGACGAGCTGGCGGAGGTCTCCGCTCGGATTGCGGCCGCCGGCTCTGACGAGGAAGGGACGGCCATCGCCCGGGAGTTCGGCATCCTCGACGAGAGCGGTGCGATCGCAGACCAGGTGCGCCGCTTCCTTCTGACGGACGGCACCGTGTGCGAGGTGCGCGTCGTGGGCGTCCGGCATGACGAGAAGGCCGACGGCTCCGGAAAGGCGGGCCTCACGTTCCTGTGCGCCGAGGTGCCCGCAGAGGCCCGCTACAACGCGACGGACACGGTCGACGGCGGGTGGGAGGCGAGCGGGCTTCGGGCGTGGCTCGCGTCCGACTTCAAGGCGCTGCTCCCGAAGGATCTGGCGGGGCTGCTCGTCCCAGTGAGGAAGCTGAGCAACAACGTCGGCTTCACGCAGGACGTCTCCGCAGTCACGGGCACCTCGGACGAGCTGTGGGTGCCGTCCGCGCGCGAGGTGCTGGGCGATGTGGACTGGTTCACCACCGAGTATCAGGACGGCGCCGCCGTCTTCGACGACGTGCTCAACGCTGAGGGCGCCCAGTACCAATGGTTCGCCCAAGCCCTCGCCGCAGACGGCACCGCCGCGCTGACGCGCACGTACAAGGGCGCGAGCACCGGATGGTGGCTCAGGAGCGTGGTGCCCTCGTCGCAGTGGTTCGGCGACGCGCCCTATGCCTCGTATGTGATGGACACCGGCTATCCCGAGGGACAGGCGTCGCCGACCGAGACGGAGGGGGCGCTCGTGGGCTTTTGCCTCTAACGGCTGGTCGGCGCGAGACCATCTGTTGGCTGCGTGTCCGGAAAAGTCGGTTCTTGCGGCGTCGGCGCGCTGCGGGTATGGTTAGTGGCTGTGTGCAAGCCTATGTGCCGTACCGTCGCAGCCGGCGGCACCTCTAGAGACGAGACGAGGAACCTATGGACTATATCAAGGCCATCGAGCGCCAGCAGATTCGCGAGGACGTGCCCGAGCTGCAGCCCGGCGACAACGTCAAGGTGCACTACCGCATCAAGGAGGGCGACAAGGAGCGCATCCAGGTGTTCCAGGGCGACGTGATCCGCATCGCCGGCCACGGCGCTCGCGAGACCTTCACCGTGCGCAAGATCTCCTACGGCGTGGGCGTGGAGCGCACCTTCCCGGTGCACAGCCCCAAGATCGCCAAGCTCGAAGTGGTCCGTCACGGCAAGGTCCGTCGCGCGAAGCTCTACTACCTCCGCGAGCGCACCGGCAAGGCCGCCCGCATCCCCGAGAAGCGCTAGGGCGAGCGTCTTTCAGGCCGTCCCTCAGGGGGCGGCCTTTTTTCTTTTGGAGAGGAGCCCTCATGGCCGATCGCCCATCCGTTGCAGCCGTGACGGCGGCGCTGCGAGGTGCGTCCCACACCGAGCTGCCGGCCCTCATCGCATCCTGTGCCGACGACCCGCGTGCTGGCGTCGTCAAGGCGCGCGCGGCGGCGCGGCGCCGTTATGACCGTGAGGCAGCCGAACGCAGGCGTGTGCTCGCGATGTACGAGCGGGCCCGCGAACTTGGGGGCGGCGGCCTGGTGGTGGGCGTGGACGAGGTGGGCCGCGGGCCCCTCGCGGGGCCTCTCACAGTGTGCGCCACGGCGCTGGACCTTGAGGATCCCATCTGGGGCATCGACGATTCCAAGCGCCTCTCGCCGACGCGGCGCGAGTCCCTGGCAGAGGAGGTTCGGTCGCGCGCAGTGGCGGTGGGGCTCGCGTGCGTGGACGCGCGGTCCATCGACCGGCTCGGCATGGCCGAGGCCCTGCGCCGCGCGATGCGCACCGCAGTGGCCCGCACTGGTCTGTGGGACGACGCCTCGGCGGTGGTGATCGACGGGCTTCCCGTGCATGTGCACCCCCGTGAGGCGTGCCTGCCGAAGGCCGACGCGGCCGTGGCGCCGGTGGCGGCGGCCTCCATCGTCGCGAAGGTGTTCCGCGACGGCGTGATGGAGACGCTCGACGCACGGTTCCCGGGGTACGGCTTCGCGGCGAACAAGGGCTACGGGTCCGCCGAGCACATCGCCGCCATTGGTCGGCTCGGACTGAGCCCGATCCATCGGGTGTCCTTTTGTGGGCATTTTGTGACGCCAGCCGCCGAACGGGTCGACGCATCGACCCGATAACGGGGAACCAGTTGCGGGACTCCACACGGTGCCAGCGGTTTTCCCGGTGTTGACAACTGCTGCCAGGTTTTGGGGCTCAGGGCCAGAGACGGGCCAGATTGGTGTCAGCGATGGGCCAGGCCCCTCGGCGAGCCTTCCTCACACCCGAGGTGAGGAGGAGCCATGGGAGGGACCGCCGCAGGGGCCAGGAGGCCCCGGCTGTTCGAAGTGGACCCGGACAAGCTGTTGGACGAGGGCGTCGCGCCGTGGGACGTGTTCCCGCGGCCGGACAAGCCGCTCGAGGAGTACACCGCAAAAGAGGTGGGCACCGAGGGGGAGCGGCTCGCCCTGGTGTACCTGGCGAGAAAGGGCTTCCAGATCCTCGACGTCAACTGGCGGTGCCGCTACGGTGAGGCGGACATTGTGGCGCTCGACCCGAAGGCCGAGGACACCGCAGTCCTCGTCGAGGTGAAGACGGCCCTCGACCTGGGGCGCCGGGACCTCGTGATGCCCGAGCTGCACGTGTCGAGAGGCAAGCGCGACCGCTACCGACGGATGGGGCTGCAGTACCTCATCGACCATGCGGAACTCGAGACGGCGCGGTTCGACGTCGTCGCGGTGACCATCTTGGACGAGCGCTTGGCCAAGTTGCGCCACTTGGTCGGGGCCTTTTGGGGTGACGGCCGATGAGCGCGCGCCGGGTGCACGCGGCGGTGCTTCACGGCGTCGAGGCGCTGCCCGTCGACATCGAGGTGAGTCTCTCGGGGGGCATCCCCACGATCTCCATTATCGGAATGCCGGACTCGGCCGTGCTGGAGGCGCGGACGCGCGTGCGCTGCGCGCTCAAGGAGTGCGGGTTCGAGATCCCCCGTCTGGCGGTGACGGTGAACCTGTCGCCCGCCGACGTTCGAAAGACAGGCACGGCGTTCGATCTCCCGATTGCCGTGGGCATCCTGGCGGCCACCGGGCAGATACCGACCCGCGGCCTCTCGGAGCTGCTGTTGCTCGGCGAGCTCGGACTCCATGGGGAGGTGCTGCGGCCGCGGGGCACCGTCGCGTACCTGATGCTGGCCCGTGACCTGGGCCTCACCTGCGCCGGAGGGTTCGACCGTGCGGAGGCGGCGGCGTTCGGCTCCGACTGCGTCCCGATTTGGGACCTGGCGCACCTTGCCCGTGGGGTGGCCGCGCTGCGGGACGCGCCGAGCGAGGGGCCGGCACGGACCTGTCGGGCACCATCCCCGGTGCCGGACTTTTCGGAGGTCGTGGACCAAGAGGCCCCCAAGCGAGCCTGTGCCATAGCGGCGGCAGGCGGCCACGGGCTCCTCATGGTCGGGCCGCCGGGTGCTGGGAAGACCATGCTGGCCCGGAGGCTGCCGGGCATTCTGCCGGGGCTCACGGACGAGGAGGTCGCGCAGAGCGCCCTGATCCACTCGGTCGCCGGTGACGACATCGCCGCCATCCAGGCGCGCCGGCGACCGTTCGCCGCCCCGCACCACTCCATCTCGGTGGCCGGGCTCATCGGGGGCGGCCAGCCGCCCGGCCCGGGGCAGGTGTCCCTGGCGCACAACGGTGTCCTGTTCTTGGACGAGCTGCCTGAGTTCTCGAAGGCCGCTCTCCAGGCCCTCCGACAGCCCATGGAGGAGGGCCAGGTGCGGTTGGTCCGGGCGACCGGCTCCTATGTCTTCCCGTCGCGGTTCCAGCTGGTGGGGGCGGCCAACCCGTGCCCGTGCGGCCATCTGGGCGACCCGGGCCACGAGTGCACGTGCGCGCCGGCTGGGGTCGCGCGCTACCAGGCGAAGGTGGGAGGGCCGATCATGGACCGCATCGACCTCGTCGTGGACGTGGCGCGACCCAGCTCGGACCGCGTGGTGCGCGGCGAGGAGGGGACCGGGTCGCGACAGCTGGCGGAGCAGGTCCTGGGCGCCCGCGAGTTCGCGTCGTGGCGGGCGTCGCAAGTGGACGCCGGTGGGGGCGCGGGCAGCGGGGCGATCGCGGGGCTGTGGTTCTCCGGGGACGCGGCCGCCGCTCTCACGAGGACCGCAGCCGCGCTCGCCCTCGGTGGGAGGGCGGTGGCTCGGATGGCACGGGTCGCCCGCACGGTGGCGGATCTGGAGCAGGCGACGGAGGTGCTGCCGCGCCATGTGGCGGAGGCCGCGATGTTCCGGTCGCGCGACACGTTGGGAGGGGAGCAATGAGCACAGAGGGCGCGGGGCGCCGCTTCGAGCTGGCGCCACAGGACGAGGGCTGGCCGGGGCTGGTGCCGCCCTCGAGCGAGATCCCGCGGATCTATGGCATCGGGGACCCGCAGGTCCTCTTGGGCCCGTGCCTCTCGGTGGTGGGTGCGAGACGCGGAACGCCCTATGGCCTCGCGGTCGCAGCGATGGCGGGACGGCTGGCGGCCGAGGTGGGCATCACGGTGGTGTCAGGGGGCGCGCTCGGCGTGGACGCCGCGTCCGCGCGGGCCGCTCTCGACGCCGGGGGGCGCACCGTGGTCGTCGCCGGCTCGGGGGCCGACGTGGTGTACCCGGAGGTCAACCGCGACGTGTTCCGCCGTGCCGTGGCCCAGGGCGGGGCCGTGGTGGCGCTCGAGCCGTGGGGGACGCCCCCGCGCAAGTACACGTTCCGGAAGCGGAACCGCCTCATCAGCGCGCTCAGCCCGGTCCTGTTGGTCTGCGAGGCCGGCATACCCTCCGGCACGTTCTCCACGGCGGATGCCGCGGCGGAGCTGGGGCGCACGGTGTACGCGGCGCCGGGGTCCATGTTCTCCGCCTTCTCCAAGGGCACGAACCGCCTCATCGCTCAGGGGGCCACGATTCTCGAGGACGAGCTCTCGCTCGAGACGGCCCTGTCTATGGACTATGGCGTTCTGCGCCTCAGCCCGACGGGCGCCCCGGTCGCCCAGCCCGACCGTCTGCTCTCGGCTCTGATCGCGCAGCCGCTCCGGGTGGACGACGTCGCCGCGCACCTGGGCGTCACGGTGCTCGAGGCGCTCCAGTTGCTGGCCGAGAAGGAGGTCGAGGGTCTCGTGACCAAGTTGCCGGACGGCACCTATGCCCCGACCGAGCGTGCCTATGCGCGTTTCTCGGGCCCGGCGGGGGGAGCGGGCGGCATCGGCTAAGCTGGGCTGCGCCCAAGGAGTCGGGGACGGGAGGGTGCGATGACGCCGGTGACGGTGATTGGCGGCGGGCTTGCGGGCTCGGAGTGCGCGCTGCAGCTGGCCGCGCGGGGCGTGCCCGTCCGGCTCGTCGAGATGCGCCCGGTGACAAGCACGCCCGCCCACCACACAGGCGCCCTTGCCGAGCTGGTGTGCTCCAACTCCCTCAAGGCCGAGCGCCATGGGAGCGCGGCCGGCCTCCTCAAAGAGGAACTCGACCTCATGGGCTGTCGTCTGCTGGCCATCGCGCGCGGCTGCTCGGTCCCTGCGGGAGGGGCCCTCGCCGTGGACCGCGAGCGCTTCTCGGAGGCGGTCACCCGGGCCGTCGAGGCGGAGCCGCTCATCGAGGTGGTCCGCGAGGAGGCAACGGAGGTACCCGAGGGGCCCTGCGTGGTCGCTGCCGGGCCGCTGTGCTCCGAGCCGCTGTTCCGAGCGGTCGAGGCCCTGTTGGCCTCCGGCGGCGATGCCGCGCCCCTCGCGTTCTACGACGCGGCCGCCCCGATCGTGGACGCCGACACGCTCGACCGCTCCGTGGTCTTCTCACAGGACCGCTACGACGCGGAGAGCGCCGGCGCGTACCTCAACTGCCCGATGGACCGGGAGGAGTACGAGCGGTTCATCGACGCGCTCACGACCGCCGAGCGCACGGTGTCCAAGGAGTTCGAGCGCGGCGACCTCTTCCAGGCGTGCCAGCCGGCCGAGGAGGTCGCCCGCACCGGCCGCGACGCCCTCCGGTACGGCGCGATGAAGCCGGTCGGGCTCACCGACCCTCGCACCGGTCGGCGCCCCTGGGCCGTGGTGCAGCTCCGCGCGGAGAACGCCCAGCGCACGGCCTACAACCTCGTGGGCTTCCAGACGAACCTCACCTGGCCCGAGCAGCGCCGCGTCTTTCGGATGATACCGGGGCTCGAGGGGGCGGAGTTCTTCCGCTACGGCGTCATGCACCGGAACACCTTCATCGACAGCCCCCGGCGCCTCGATCGCACGTTCCGGGCTCCGGGCACCCAAGTGCGCTTCGCGGGGCAGATCACCGGCACCGAGGGGTACGTCGAGGCGATGGCCTCCGGCCTCCTTGCCGCGCTCAACACCTACGCGGACCTGACGGGGGCCGCCCCTGTGGAGCTGCCGGTCACCGGCGCGCTCGGGTCGCTCGTGGCCTACGCCACGGACCCGGCCACAACGGGCTACCAGCCCATGCATGTGAACTTCGGCCTGTTCCCGCCGCTCGAGGACCGGCCGCGCAAGAAGCGGGAGCGGCAGGAGGCCTACGCCGACCGCGCGTTGACGGACCTGGAGGCCTACCTCGCGACGCGCGGCGACCTGCAGTTGTGATGACCCCGCAACCTGGGGTGCGCCGTTCGTCTCCTGCGGTATACTGCTGAGTCGCTGTGCGAGGTGCACGGCAACCAACACGCACGCACGCCCACTCGCTCGCCGTGGTGCCCAGTCATTGGCCATGGTCTGGGTGGAGGAGCGGGGACAAAGGCGCTGCGGAGGACAAACCGTAAAGGAGACACCATGGCTGTGAAGATCAACCTGAGGACCCTGCTCGAGGCCGGCTGCCACTACGGCCACCAGACGCGCCGCTGGAACCCCAAGATGCGCCCCTACATCTTCGGTGAGCGCAACGGCATCTACATCCTCGACCTCAAGCAGACCATCATCGACGCCGACCAGGCCTACTCCTTCCTCAAGGGTCTCGCGGGCAAGGGCGGGACCGTGCTGTTCGTCGGCACCAAGAAGCAGTCGCAGGAGCCGGTGGCGACGCAGGCCACGCGCTGCGGTATGCCGTACATCAACAACCGCTGGCTCGGCGGCATGCTCACCAACTTCGTGACGATGCGCTCCCGCATCGAGCGCATGCTCGAGCTGGAGACCATGCAGGAGGACGGCCGCCTCGCGCTGCTGCCTAAGAAGGAGCAGGCCGTGCTCACCAAGGAGCTCGAGAAGCTCCAGAAGAACCTCGGCGGCGTCCGTGACATGAAGGCCCTGCCGCAGGCGCTCTTCGTCGTCGACACCAAGCGCGAGGAGATCGCGATCAAGGAGGCCCAGCGCCTGCACATCCCGGTGGTCGCGCTGCTCGACACCAACTCCGACCCGGACGAGGTCGACTACGGCATCCCCGCGAACGACGACGCCATCCGCTCCGTCTCCCTCATGTGCGAGCTGATCGCCGACGCCATCCTCGCCGGCAAGGGTCAGGAGCAGATCACCGAGGCCGAGATGGCCGGCACCGCCCAGCCCCAGGACCTCACCGAGGCCCAGGTGGCCGACGCGCTCGACATGCAGCCGGAACTCTCCGCCGAGAAGGGCGCCGCGGTGGTCGAGGGCGAGACCGTCGAGGCCGTCGCCACGCCGGACCTGGCCGAGAAGGTCGACCACAACATGTAATGACCGTGCGGCTCGGCCGCACTGACCCTGACCCACCCTGAGAAAGAGGAGAAGCATGGCAACGAAGATCTCCGCCCAGCTCGTCAAGCAGCTCCGCGAGATGACGGACTCCCCGATGATGGAGTGCAAGAAGGCCCTCGTCGAGGCCGAGGGCGACCTGGACAAGGCCGTCGACGTGCTCCGCACGATGGGCATCGCCAAGGCCGTCAAGAAGGCCGGCCGCGACACCAACGAGGGCACCGTCGGCGCGTTCGTCACCCCGGACGGCCACAAGGGCGCGCTCGTCGAGGTCTCCTGTGAGACTGACTTCGTCGGCACCAACCCCAAGTTCACCGGCTTCGCCACCAAGCTGGCCGAGGTCGTCACCGAGAACGACCCGGCGGACGCCGAGGCC
Organism: Kribbibacterium absianum; assembly: GCF_030067705.1. Lineage (GTDB taxonomy): Bacteria > Actinomycetota > Coriobacteriia > Coriobacteriales > Atopobiaceae > Kribbibacterium > Kribbibacterium absianum. The sequence goes on along the minus strand of NZ_JASJEX010000001.1, from coordinate 621,057 downwards.
CTCAAGGACGCCCCCTTCGACGGCGACGAGACCGTCGACGCCGCGCTCACCGAGATGATCCACACGATGGGCGAGAACATGAAGGTCGCCCGCATCGTGGAGCGCTCCGTCGAGAGCGGCGCGCTGGGCAGCTACGTGCACGGCGGCAAGATCGGCGTGCTCGTCGAGTTCGCGTTCTCGAAGCCGGCCACCGCTGAGAACGAGGCGTTCAAGACCTTCGCGCACGACGTCGCCATGCAGGTGGCGGCTGCCGACCCTGTCGCGGCCACCGTCGCCGACGTGCCGGCGGAGACCGTCGAGCACGAGAAGGCCATCTACAAGGAGCAGGCCGCCGCGTCCGGCAAGCCGGAGTTCATCCAGGAGAAGATGGCGGAGGGGCGCCTCCAGAAGTTCTTCAAGGAGAACGTGCTCACCGAGCAGGCCTTCATCAAGGACGGCGACATCTCCATCCGCGAGTACGCCGACAAGGTGGGCCGCGAGTGCGACGACCAGATCACCGTGGTCGCGTTCGACCGCTTCGCGTTCGGCGAGTGACGGACACCATCGACGCAGGATGGCGGGTCTCGGGGCGTTCCTGAGGCCCGCCTTCTCATCTGGCGACGGGCTTTGGTCTCGTCGCCGGCCCCTATGCCATAATGGCAGGCAGGTGCGGCGCGACCGCGCCCTCGAACGGGAAGAAAGGTGTCTCCGTGGCGGACTACCAGTACAACCGGGTGCTTCTCAAGCTCTCGGGCGAGGCCCTGATGGGGTCCGGTGACTTCGGTATCGACGGCGAGGTGCTCGGGCGGCTGGCCGAGCAGATTCGCGAGGTGCACGACGACGGCATCGAGCTCGGCATCGTCGTCGGCGGCGGCAACATCTTCCGCGGGATGTCCGAGGCCGCGAACGGCATGGACCGGGCGCAGGCGGACTACATGGGCATGCTCGCCACCGTCCAGAACGCGCTGGCGCTGCAGGACGCGTTCGAGCACGCCGGCATCGACACGCGCGTGATGAGCGCGATCGAGATGCGAGCGATCTGTGAGACGTACATCCGGCGCCGCGCGGTGCGCCACATGGAGAAGGGCCGGGTCGTGATCTTTGCGGCCGGCACCGGCAACCCGTACTTCACAACGGACACCGCAGCCGCGCTCCGCGCCTGCGAGATCAACGCGGACTGCCTGATGAAGGCCACAAAGGTGGACGGCATCTACGACAAGGACCCGGTGACAAACCCGGACGCCGTCAGGTTCGACCAGATCAGCTATCGCGAGGTGCTGATGCGGGGCCTGCGCGTGATGGACGCGACGGCCACGGCCCTGTGCCAGGAGAACCACATGCCGATCATCGTGTTCGACATCGAGCAGCCCCACGTGTTCCGTGATGCCCTTTCGGGAGAACCGGTGGGAACCACCGTCATTGAGGAGGAGGACGAGCAGTGAGCGACTACATCAAGGACGCCGAGGCCCGCATGGAGAAGTGCGTGGACGCCCTCAAGCACAACTTCGCCGGCGTGCGGACCGGCCGGGCGAACCCGCACGTCCTCGACGACATCAAGGTGGACTACTACGGCGTCCCGACGCCGGTCACGCAGATGGCGGGCGTGAAGGTGCCCGAGGCCACGATGCTCGTGGTCGAGCCGTGGGACAAGACGATGCTCAATCCCATCGAGAAGGCTATCCGCAACTCGGACCTGGGCATCAACCCGTCCAACGATGGCGTGTCCATCCGTCTGCCGTTCCCGGCGCCCACCGAGGAGCGTCGCCGCGAGCTGGTCAAGGAATGCAAGGCCTACGCTGAAGAGGCCCGCGTGGCCGTTCGCAACGTGCGTCGTGACGCCAACGCGAAGATCGAGCGCGATGAGGAGGAGTCCGAGGACGACGTCCGCCGTGACCAGGCCAAGGTCCAGAAGCTGACCGACTCCTACATCAAGAAGATCGACGAGACCCTGAAGGCCAAAGAGGCCGAGGTCATGGAGATCTAGGTGACGGTGGATGAGGGGAAGGCCGCCGAGAACGAGGCCAAGCTCCAAGAGATGTTCGCGAACCCGCCGGAGGGCCTGTCGCTCGACCTGCTCGACCGGGACCGGCTGCCGCAGCACCTGTCCATCATCATGGACGGCAACGGCCGCTGGGCTCAGGCTCGGGGACTCGAGCGCGGCGCCGGGCATGCGGCCGGCGTCGACACGTTGCGCGAGACCATCACGGCTTGCGTGCGCCTCGGCATCCCCACACTCTCGGCCTACGCCTTCTCGACGGAGAACTGGAGGCGCCCTCAGCACGAGGTGAACCTCCTCATGCACCTGTTCGCGACGACGCTCGTGAACGAGCTGCCGCTCTTCCACCAAGAGAACGTCAGACTCGAGTTCCTCGGCGATCTTGAGGACCTGCCCGAGGAGACCCGCGCCGTGTTCCAGCGCGGGCTCGACGAGACGGCCGACCACACGGGGATGGTGCTCGCGCTCGCCGTCAACTACGGCGCCCGGGCAGAGATCGCGCGCGCGGCGCGCGAGATCGCCCAAGAGGCGGTCGCCTGCGAGGACTGGTCGGGCGAGGTGAGCGAGGAGCTCGTTGCCGAGCATCTCTACACCCGAGGCCTTCCGGACGTGGACCTGCTCGTGCGCACCTCCGGCGAGATGCGCCTGTCCAACTATCTGCTCTGGCAGTGCGCGTACGCGGAGTTCTACGTCACGGACACCCTGTGGCCGGACTTCGATCGCTGGGAGCTGTTGCGGGCGCTTATCGCGTACCAGGGCCGTGACCGCCGTTTTGGGGGCGTCAAGGTCGATGGCTGACGAGGACCGCCGGGGGACGAATCACACGGGCCCGGAGAGCACGCGGGAGCGCAACCTGGAGACGGCCATCGACTCCTACGCGCACAAGCGCGAGGCCCGCGAGGACGCGCGCCTTGCCGGGGAGTCCAAGAGCGGCAGGGCGCGCTCCGGCATCGAGAAGCTCATGACCCGCACGCTCTACGGGGCGCTCTACGCGGTCATCGTGCTTGCGTGCCTGTGGTTTGGCAAGATTCCGACGGCGGCTCTGTTCGCTGCGATGGCGTGGCTCTGTTGCTCGGAGTTCTTCCGTATCGCGCGGATGATGGGCCGCATGCCGAACGAGGTGATCGGCCTCGCTGCCGCCGTCGTGTTCCCGATCCTGCCGTTGTTGCCCGACGCGTGGACGCCGTTCTGGCTCTCCCTGCTCGTGCTGGCCGCCGGCGTCTGGTACGTGTGGACGCTGCCGGCCTCGATCGGCGACGTCGCGCTCACGGTGTTCGGCCCCGTCTACACCGGCTACCTGATGAGCTCGGTCGTGATGATCCGCATGCTCGAGCCGCCGGTGCCGGGCACGTCGCTCGGGTCGTTCTTGCTCGTGTTCGGCGTCATCGCGTCGATCTGGATGAGCGATGCGGCGGCGTACTTCGTGGGCTCCCGGTTCGGCAGGCACAAGATGGTTCCCAAGATCAGCCCCAACAAGACCTGGGAGGGGTTCGCGGGAGGCCTTGTCGGCTCCGTGTTCGTGTGGCTCCTGATGGCGGTCCTGCAGGTCCCTGGGGTCAATCTGTGGCTCGCGATCGTGGGCGGCCTCTGCGTGGGCATCGTGAGCGTGATCGGCGACCTCTTCGAGAGCCGCCTCAAGCGTGCTGCCGGCGTCAAGGACTCGGGCAACTTCATTCCTGGGCACGGTGGTATGCTGGATCGCTCGGACTCGATATTGTTCGGGTGCATGACCGCGTACCTGATTCTGAAGCTCGGGGGGTTCTCCTAATGCTCCACATGCTGCGTCCCGGCGTCGACAAGGCCCGCACGTGCTAGCGGGGATCGGCGGCGCGCTGGCCTCGGTCTTCTGGGGCCTCTTGCTGCTCTCTGTTCTTGTGTTCATCCACGAGGGCGGGCACTTCATGGCCGCCCGTGCGCTCAAGATTCGCGTCAAGGACTTCTACCTCGGCCTGCCGTGCCGCTTCAACCTCCACGTGGAGTCCAAGCGCTACGGCACCGATTACGGCGTGACACCAGTGCTGCTCGGTGGCTACACGATGGTCTGCGGCATGGACTCGACCCAGAGCCCTCATCTGGCCGAGGCGCTTGCCTTTGTGATGGAGCGCGGGCGCGCGTCCATTGCCGAGACGGCCGAACACCTCGGCTGCTCAGAGGAGGACGCGCTGACCGCGCTCGTGTGCCTCACGGACTGGGCCTCCATCGAGCCGTTCTACGACCCAGCGCTCGGCGAGAAGCCCAACCAGTCCACCTACCCGCAGCAGTTTCAGACGGTCGCCCGCGACGGCTCCCTCCGGACCAAGTATGACAAGGGCCACGACTTCGCGCTGCCCGGGTCCACCGAGGCCGGGCAGGCGCACCCGCTCACCGAGGCTCCCGAGGAGTTCCTGGCTCATGAGCGCGAGCACACGTACGTGGCGCACGGGTTCTGGGGCAGGACGTTCGTGCTCGTGGCAGGCGTGGTGATCAACATCCTGTGCGGGCTGCTGCTCGTGGTGCTCGTGCTCACATTGGCCGGGGTCTCGGTGACAGTCGACGAGCCCCAGATCGGTGCCGTCCAAGAGGGGTCACCGGCCGCGGCCGCCGGTCTCGAGGCGGGCGACGTGGTGGAGACGGTGAACGGCGAGCCTGTGGACTCGTGGACGTCGCTCGTCTCTGCGGTGCGCTCGGGCATCGGTGACGGCGCGAGGCTCCAGATCACCTACCATCGCTCGGGTTCCGAGGCGACGCGCGAGGTCACGGTGCAAGTGCCCGACGGCGAGACCACAATCGGCATTTCGGCGCCCACCGAGCGCGTGCGCCTGTCCGTCGGAGAGGCGCTCGGCTACGCGGCCTCGTACGTGGGCGCGACCGCCGTGTACATCTCGCAGCTCTTCCAGCCGTCCCATGCGGCGGAGGTGATCGAGAACTCCACGTCCGTGGTGGGCATCTCCGTGATGGCGAGTCAGGCGGCGAGCCAGGGGATCGCGTCGTTCGCGCTGCTGGCCGCGGCGGTGTCCCTGTCCCTTGGCTTCATGAACCTCCTGCCGGTGCCCCCTCTCGACGGCGGCAAGATTGTGATCGAGGCGATCCAAGCGGCGCTCCGACGCCCGGTGTCGATGAAGGTGCAGACGGCCCTCTCGTACGTGGGCATATGCCTTTTCATGCTTCTGTTCTTCGTCCTGCTGCGGCAGGACGTGATCCGCTTTGTCGTCGGGGGGTAGCGCCTCGGCCCGAGGGGAGGTGCCCTATGGAGGACCTGCGACTACAGGCCGGTCTTGACGGCGCGTGTGAGGAGCCGGTGCCGCGGACGCTCACGCGCCAAGTGATGGTGGGCGGCGTGCCGATGGGCGGCGGGGCTCCCGTCGCGGTGCAGTCGATGACCAACACGCCCACACAGGACGCCCGGGCCACGCTGGCCCAGATCGCGGAGCTTGCGGACGCCGGCTGCGAGATCGTGCGCGTGGCCGTGCCACATGAGGACGCGCTCGACGGCTTCGGGGAGGTCTGCGCGGAGAGCCCGCTGCCCGTGGTCGCCGACATCCACTTCGACCACCGCCTGGCCATCGGCGCGGCCGAGCGGGGCGCCTCGGCGCTGCGCATCAACCCGGGCAACATCGGCGCCACCGACAAGGTCGACGCCGTCATCGACGCGGCCGGCTCCGCTCGGATCCCCATCCGGATCGGCGTGAACGCAGGCTCGCTCGACCCCGACATCGACGCGCGAGAGGACCTTTCCCAGCCCGAGAAGCTCGTGCAGAGCGCGGTGTCATTTGTGGAGCATTTCCGGGAGCGCGGCTTCGAGGACATCGTCGTCTCCGCCAAGACGCACTCGGTGCCGAGCACCATCCGCACCAACCGCGAGCTGTCCCGCGTGCTGCCCACGGTGCCGCTGCATCTCGGCGTGACGGAGGCGGGCGGTCTGCGCGCCGGCACCATCAAGAACGCGTGCGCGCTCTCGGTGCTGCTTTCGGAGGGCATCGGCGACACCGTGCGCGTGTCGCTCACGGCGCCTCCCGTGGAGGAGCCTCCGGTGGCCTGGCAGATTCTTCAGGCCCTCGGGCTGCGCCGCCGCACGCCCGAGCTGGTGAGCTGCCCCACGTGCGGGCGCTGCCAGGTGGACCTCATCGGCCTGGCCTCCGAGGTGGAGGAGCGGCTGAAGGACGTGCGCGCGCCCATCTCCGTCGCCGTGATGGGCTGCGTCGTCAACGGCCCGGGCGAGGCGCGGGGAGCCGACATCGGGGTTGCCGGCGGCCGGGGCCAGGGTCTCTTGTTCGCGCACGGCGAGAAGCTCGGGTCCGTGCCCGAGAACCAGATCGTTGACGCCCTGATGCGCGAGATCGAGGAGCGCTTCCCGAACCGGTGAGAGGCCCGCGCCCCAACGGGGCGGTCGGTGACGGCTCGGCACCGGCACCACTCGCGAGGCACAAAGGACGGGCGCCCCCCGGAAGAGGAGCGCCCGTTGTGCGTTGGTGCCGCGTGTGCCGCTACTTGGCGGTGACGCCGGTGCCGCTTGCGGCGTCACCGTCGGTCACGGCGTGCATGGCCTTGGCCTCGGCCACGATGCGCTTGCGGTTCCAGAGGGCGAGCACGATGGCGGCGACGGCCAGGACGACCAGGCCGATGCCGGCGCCGAGGGCCCCGACGCGGGTGATCACCCAGGTGAGCGGGTTGGCGCCGTCGCAGATCGAGGAGATCGCGGCCGCGCCGCCCATGTCGAAGTTCACGTTGGCGGCGGCGCTCGTGATGAGCGGCGAGAGGTCGGTCGCGATGTAGAAGCCCACCGCGAGGACGACGATGCCCACGAGCAGGCCGCGGAAGCCGTTCTCCTCGACGATCGGGGTGATGAGCACAAACATGTAGGGGATGCAGGCGAGGTCCGCCAGCGGGATGACCTGGTTCCCCGGGAGCACGAACGCGAGGAACACGGCGACCGGCACGAGGATGAGCGACAGCGTCAGCGTGACGGGGTGGCCGGTGCCCACGGCGGAGTCGAGGCCGATGTACATCTTGCCGCGGTGGGAGAAACGCTTCTGGATGATCTCGGAGGCGGCGTCGGAGATGGGGAGCAACCCCTCCATCAAGAGGGCAGCCATCTTCGGGATGAGCACCATGACGGCGGCCATCGAGACGGCGAGCGCGAGGAAGGACGGGACGGTGGTGCCGTCCTCGAGGGTCTCGGGCAGGAAGCCGTAGCCGGCGAGCAGGCCGATGAGCAGGCCGATGATCGCGCCGAGCAGCACCGGCTCACCGAAGACGCCGAAGCGCTTCTGCATCGAACGGACGTTGATGTTGACGTCGCGCAGACCGGGGACCTTGTCGATGAGCCAGTTCACCGCGTACGCGATCGGCGCGTAGGCGCCGGAGAAGCCGTGGGGGATGGAGACGCCGGGAAGTCCGAGCGACTTCTCCACCTGCGGGGCCGTGAGGTCGCCGATCACGAGGACGATGACCTCGTTGATCACGGCGGCGGCGATGCCGAGCCAAACGCTGTCGCACACGATGGCGACGAGGGCGCCGGTGAACGCGAAGTGCCAGTAGTTCCAGATGTCGACGTCGGCGGTCTGGGTGGTGTTGGTCAGCAGCATGACGAGGTTCACGGCCAAGGCCAGCGGAATGATGATGGTGCCGACGATGGAGCCCATGGCGATCGCGGAGGCGGCCGGCCAGCCCACATCCATCACGGAGAGGGAGAGGCTGAAGCGGTTGACCATGGCCTCGACACCGCCCGCCAGGTCCGTGCCCATGAGCTGGTTGATGACAAGGTTCAGGCCGATGAAGCCGATGCCCACGGTGAGGCCGGCCTTGAGGCTCTTGCCAAAGCCTGCGCCGAAGCAGCAGCCGAGGATGGTCAGCACGATGGGCATGACCACCGAGACGCCGAGGCTCGAGATACCTCCGAATATGGCGACGAGTGCATCCATAGAGGGGCTCCTTTCCCGTGGGGCAGCGACGTGCACACGCGCTCTGCACCTGCAAACGTACGCCAGGGTTTGGCTGAAAACCCACAACGGAGGGAGTCGGGAAGTCCAGCGGTCTCAACGGAAAGGTCAATGGGCGTTGTGGCGCGCGGCAGCGGAAAGTGCGCTAAAGTAGCCGTTTCTCTCGTTACTTGTATCGGAATCAGAGTACAAGTCGATGGGCGCTCGGACGCAAAAACGGGGCGCTGGAAGACGCCCCGCTGCGGCTCAGCGCCGGTGCGGATTCATCGACGGAAGACCCGGGTCAGGCCTCGGGGTCCTTGGTGTCGAGGATCCGGTCGACGGCGCCCTCGAGCTCCTGTTCCTGCGCGTAGCCGCCGTCGAGGGTGTAGATCCCCTCCTCGGAGTCGATGATGGCGCGCTCGATTTGCTGCATCTGTGCGGCGTTCGGGCGCGTGTTCTCGGGCGCGGTCTTCTCGGTGTCGGCCATGGTTGCCTCCTTGTGGGCGGACGGGCGTTGCCGTGTTTCTATCCTCTCTGTCCCTCCCTTTGGCAGATGAATCGCGACGAATCGCAAAAAAGCGGGGCGCGCCACATCGGGGGACGCCGAGCGGCCTCCATGGCATGATGATGGAGCCGTTCGCGGGATTCTGGGCGCGCCGCCGTGCCCCGGGCCCCAGAATGCCTACGAGAATCTGCGGGCCCCGAGAGCCCGCCACCACCCATCAGCGAAAGGGACAGCCATGACCTCCATCCTCGTCGCCTGCGGCTCCGGCATCGCCACCTCCACCGCGGTCTGCAACAAGATCAAGGACCTCCTGGACACCAACGGGCACGCCGGCGACTACACGATCAAGACCACCTCGATCGCCGACGCCGTGCCGTCCTCCGCGAGCGCCGACCTGGTGATCGCCACGACGGTGAAGCCGGACGGCATCGAGTGCGAGTTCATCAACGGGATCCCGTTCCTCACCGGCATCGGGCGCCAGGCCGTCGAGCAGCAGATCCTTGACTTCATGGCGAACCGTTAACGAGCGACGAAGCTGAGGCTGGACGAGGGCGCACGGGGCTCCGCTGAGGGCCCCGTTCGTGTGACCGAGCCCGATGAGAGGGGAGCGCGATGCGCGGGACCTACACCTTCGAGCGCCGCTACTACGTCGTCGACGTCATCGCGGTGGGAGTCTTCTGCGCTGCGCTCGCGCTCTGGGCGGCCTGGGGGCTCATCGGCGGCTCCGCGTTCCCTGTCGGCATCCTCTGGGCGGTCCTGCTCGTGTGCGGCTACCAGGTCTGGAACACGTTCGTGGCGATCGCGAACCCGGAGAAGGTCACACTGACCGACGACGAGCTGGTCTTCCAGGGCTTCGGCCGCACGGACCGGTTCCCGCTCTCGGGGATCCGGGAGCTGAGCGTCCGTGAGGTGGGCGGCAAGGAGAAGCTCTACGTGCGCGTGAACGGGGGCGGCCCGGTCAAGGGGCGCTACTGGGTCCAGGCCGGCCACATGGCCGGCGGCCTCGAGCTGGCCGAGGCCCTCGAGGCTCTGGAGGAGCGCGTGCACCCGGACTCGCTCAAGGCACGGGCGCGCCGCTCTAACCGAGTGTACGCCGAGCACGAGGATCAGATCAAGGCGCGGATCAAGGCTGACAAAGAGGCGGAGAAGGCGCAGAAGCGGGCCAGACGTGCGGCGCGCCCAGGTGCCACGAACGCCGGGGAGCCCAACTAGCGCGTCTGGACGCCCACGCCCGTGATCGCGTGACCGCCGGGCAGAAACACGGAGCTCCACTCCACGGGGTCGCCGCTCTCCAGATAGATGAGCTGGTCGAGCCGAAGGGCCGGCGCCGTCTCCGGGACCCCGAGCACCGCCCCGATGTCTGACCCCGCGAGGACCGCCGTGTAGGACATCTCGGACCAAGCGATGAGCAGGCCCGACGTCTGCTGGACGGCGTCGAACAGGGACACCTGGGTGAGGTCGAGACGCTCGATGCCCGGGCACCGCTTGAGCGGGATCCAGCTGTCGAGGGCCATGAGCGGCGTGCCGGCGGAGTCGCAGCGGAGGCGGTGGGAATGGAGCACGAGGTCGGCCCCGTCCAGGTCGAGGCGCGTCGCGACGTGGGAGGGAGGCGTCACCGCCTCGCGCTCGAGCACCGTGGTCTCGAACCGGATGCCCTGGTCCTCGAGCGCCGCGGCAAAGGAGAGCGGGCGGTTGCCGGTGGGGTGCAGCACGCGGGGCACGCGGACGAAGGTGCCCCGGCCGTGCTCGCTCGTGAGCAGCCCTTCCTGGATCAGCGACTGGAGCGCCCTTCGCACGGTGCCGCGGCTGACGCCGAACTGCTCCATCAGGGCGTGCTCGGAGGGCAGCCGGTCGCCCGGGCCCCACTCCTTCGCGTAGATCTTGCTGCGGATGTGCTCGGCCACCTGGGAGCTCAGGGGCTCGGACGAACGGTCGTTGGCCACAGGCTCCTCGGTCTTTCTGGACGGCCTCGCGGATGGCGCCAAGCTTAGCGCTGAGAGGTGCCCGTCTTTTCGTGGCGGGTTGAAAACCACGGGACCCGAAAAGGACGCTCGCCCAAAAGCGACTTGTACCGTCCCTGCGGAACAAGTAGGATGGCCGCGACTTGTCCCCGCATTCAGCTTGACGAGAGGGCGCCCATGGAACCTGTGAAGCTCGAAAGACCGTTCTTTGTGGTCAATCCCAAGTCCTACCTCTACGGCGAGGATCTCCTGGAGTTGGCCCGTTACACCGACGCGCTCGCCGAAAGGTACGACGTGCAGGTGCTCTTCACGGCCCAGCTCATCGACCTGCCGGCGGTCATCGCGGAATGCCCGCACCTGATCCCCTGCGCGCAGTACATGGAGTCCCTCACCCCCGGGCGAGGGATGGGGCACGTGCTCCCCGAGGCCCTCGCTGCGGCTGGCGTCAAGGCCACGTTCCTCAACCATGCGGAGCTGCCGCTCACGGTCCACGAGCTGGCGCTCACGATCCAGCGCGCCCGCGAGGTGGGCATCGTCACGGTGGTCTGCGCCGACTCCGTCGAGGAGGGAAGGGCCATCGCGCAGCTGCACCCCGACGTCATGGTGTGCGAGCTCAACAGCCTCATCGGCACCGGTCAGGTGGCGGGGGAGGACTACATGCGCGGCTCCACCGAGGCCGTGAAGGCGATCTCGCCCGAGACCCTCGTCCTCCAGGCGGCGGGCATCCACAGCGGCCAGAACGTCTACGACGCGATCATGTGCGGCGCCGACGCGTCGGGGGGCACGTCGGGCATCGTCGCCGCCGAGGACCCGCACGCGGTGCTCGACGACATGTTCGCCGCGCTCGACCGCGCTCGCGCAGAGATCGCCGCAACGATCGAAGCGGAGGGCTGACCATGACGGTGCACAAAGGGACGGTCACCTGCGAGACCGTGGCGGGCAAGCCCACCTACGTCGACATCACCGACGGCGTGCGGGGCATCGTGGCCGAGAGCGGCATCGTCGAGGGCATCGCCGTGGTCATCTCCTGCCACACCACCTGCGCGGTCTTCTCACAGGAGTACGACCACGACCACACGCCGGCGGGGGACACGTTCCTCCAGGCGGACCTCTCCGACGGCCTCGGGCGCATCTTTCCCGAGCAGCACGACTGGAGCACCTACCGGTATCCCGGCCTTCAGCACTTCGAGGAGGTGGAGACCTGGCCGGAGCTTGAGAAGTGGCTGCCCGGCGGCGACCGCACCCAGCTCTGGAACGGCGACGCTCACCTCCGCTCCGTCGTCGTGGGGTCTAGCCAGACCTTCGAGGTCTCGAACGGCGCGCTCAACATGAACGGCCTCGCGAGCATCTACCTTGTGGACTTCGACCGCTGTCGCGAGCGCACGCGCCGCGCCCGCGTGGTCGTGATCGGCGAGTAACCCCCAAGCCCCTGGAAAGGACGTCCCATGCTCGTCAACCTCACCGACATCCTGGCCGTCGCAAGCCAGCGGAACATGGCCGTCGCGGCCTTCAACTGCCCGAACTTCGAGATGCTCCGGGCGGCCGTCGACGCCGCCGAGGGCACCGGGTTCCCCGTGATCGTCGCCCACGCGCAGTCCCATGAGGCCTTCGTCCCCATCGAGCAGATCGGCCCGGCGATGCTCGAGCTGGCCGACGCCTCGAGCGCGATGGTCTGCGTGCACCTGGACCACGGCGAGGACCTCGGCCTCGTGCGCCGTGCCCTCGACCTCGGGTTCACCGGCGCGATGTACGACGGCTCCACGCTGCCCTACGAGCAGAACGTGGCCAACTCCCTGCGCGCCCGTGCCATGTGCGACGAGTTCGACGCCGGGCTGGAGTGCGAGATCGGCTCCATGGGCGCGAGCGAGGGAGGCGCGGGCCAGCTGGCGCACGAGACGGCCGCCGTGTACACCGACCCGGCCGAGGCCGCCCGCTTCATCGCCGACACCCAGTGCGACGCGCTCGCGTGCTCGTTCGGCACCGTCCACGGCCTGTACAAGGGCGAGCCGCACCTCTCCTTCGACGTGCTCCGCGAGATTCGCGAGCTCTCGGGCCTCCCGCTTGTGATGCACGGAGGCTCCGGCGTCTCGGACGCCGACTACCATGCGGCCATTGACGCGGGCATCCGAAAGATCAACTACTACACCTACGGATCGAAGTACGCTGGCGAAGCGGCAACGGCCGTGATAGACGCCGCCCGTGACGAGGGACGCCCGGTCTTCTGGGACGACCTCTGCGCCGCCGCCTACGACCGCCTGCTGGCCGAGGCCTCGCGCGTGATAACGACCTTCGCCAACGACGCCAAGCCGGTCATGAGGCCGCGCGGCTAACGAGAGGAGCGAGCGATGGGCACGGTCGACGTGAGCCTCATCAAGCCTGAGCTTGTGTTCTTCGACATCGACGCCGAGGACGCGGACGACCTCTTCGCCCAGCTGGGCGCACGGCTGGACGAGAGGGGCTACATCAAGGACACCTGGTACGACGCCGTGAGGGAGCGCGAGGCCGCGTATCCCACGGGGCTCGCGTGCGAGTCCATCCAGGTCGCCATCCCGCACGTGGACCCGGAGCACATCGGGCGGCCCTACATCGCGGTGGTGCGGCCGGCAAAGCCGGTGCCCTTCACGCACATGGCCGGGCTCGACGTCCCGGTGAACGCGGAGCTGGTGATCAACCTCGGGCTGCTCGCGCACGCCGAGGACCAGGTGGCCGTGCTCCAGGCTCTCATGAACATCTTCATGGACGACGCCAAGGTGGAGGAGCTCCGGCGCCAGACCACCGAGGAGGGCATGGCGGAGACGCTGGCGCGCCTTTGCGTCGAGGCGGCGGAATAGGCGCCAAGCGCATCGATGCGCGGTTGAGAAGGCGGCGCAGCCGGGCTTCCGTCCCGACCGCGCCGCTTTGGTTCGCGTGATGGTTGCGGCGTTTTCTCTGAAGGAACCGAGGGACAGGAGCCCCCGGAGTATGCTCGGATGGTTACGCCAGCGTAAGGCCGCAGGAATGTGGGTCAGGTTGGAGGCTCTCCAGTGACCATCTTCGAGGACACGGCCCCGCAAGGGGACCGTCACCGTCCGTTGCGAGTGGCGATTCTCGGCTGCTCCGGCTCCATCGGCACCCAGGCGCTCGACGTGTGCCGCCAGCATCCCGACGAACTGGACGTGGTCGCCCTGTCGGTGAACTCGAGCCTGGGCGCGCTCGTCAAGGCCGCCCGAGAGTTCGACGTCAAGCAGGTGGCCGTGGCCGAGTCGGCCCGTGCGGCGGACCCGGTCCTCGATGACCTGCCCAAGGGCTGCCAGGTTCACAAGGGCGAGCGCGGCGTCACCGAGCTCTGCCGCCTGCCCGAGGTGGACTGCGTCCTCGACGCCGTCGTGGGCGAGGAGGGCATCTGGGCCGCGTACACCGCGCTCGAGGAGGACAAGATCCTCGCCTGCGCCAACAAAGAGGCCTTCGTCTCCGGTGGCGACCTCCTCATGCCCATGGCGAAGCCGGGCCGGCTTCTGCCCATCGACTCCGAGCACGCGGCCATCTACCAGTGCCTCACGGGCCAGCGGAGCAACGAGATCTACCGCATCTGGCTCACGTGCTCGGGAGGCCCGTTCTACGGCTGGACCCGCGAGGAGCTCGAGACCGTCACGCCGCGCATGGCCCTCTCGCACCCCACCTGGCACATGGGGCCCAAGATCTCCATCGACTCGGCGACGCTCATGAACAAGGGCCTCGAGGTCATCGAGGCCCACCACCTGTTCCAGGTGGGCATCGACGACGTCTACGTGCTGATCCACCGTCAGTCCAAGATCCACTCGATGGTCGAGTTCTGCGACGGTTCGACGATGGCGCAGCTCGGTGCCAGCGACATGCGCATCCCGATCCAGTACGCGCTGTCGTACCCGGACCGCTGGGACACGCCGGCGGACCGTATCGACTACCGCAGGATGCACGAGTTCACGTTCGCCAAGCCGGACCTCAAGACGTTCCGCTGCTTCGACCTGGCGCTCACGGCGGGGCGCACCGGCGGCACGATGCCGTGCGCGATGAACGCCGCCAACGAGGTGGCGAACCTGGCGTTCCGACGGGGGCGCATCGGCTTCTGCGACATCGACCGCACCATCGAGCGGGTCATGGAGCAGACCGAGGTGGAGCCGGTGCAGTCGCTCGAGCAGCTGGCGGACGTGGACGCGCGGGCCCGCGAGCGCGCCGGCAAGGTCATCGACGGCATTCAGCGATAATGACCCGGTGACAGAGACAGACAGACCGTGACGCCCGACCGGCCCTCGAGGCCCGTCGGGCGTCGACAAGCGACGAAGGTGATCGTTCGTGAAGATGCTCGAGAAGATGAGCCGACTCTACGCCCCCACGCTCAAGGAGGACCCGACCGAGGCGGACCTGGCGAGCCACAAGCTGCTGCTGCGCGCCGGCATGATCCGCAAGACGGCGAGCGGCCTCTACTCCTACCTGCCGCTGGCCTGGCGGTCCCTTGAGAAGATCGAGACGATCGTCCGCGAGGAGATGGACTCCCACGGAGGCCAGGAGGTGCTCCTGCCGGTCCTGACGCCCGCCGAGCTGTGGCGCGAGTCCGGACGTTGGGACGTGTACGGCCCGGAGCTCATGCGCGTCCAGGACCGCCACGAGCGCGAGTTCGCGCTCGGCCCCACGCACGAGGAGACGATGACGGACCTCGTGAACCACGAGCTCAAGAGCTACAAGCAGCTGCCCCAGAACCTCTACCAGATCCAGCAGAAGTTCCGCGACGAGCTGCGCCCCCGATTCGGCCTCATGCGCGGCCGCGAGTTCATCATGAAGGACGCCTACTCCTTCGACGCCGACGAGGCGGGGCTCAAGGCGACCTATGACCAGATGTACGACGCCTACGACCGGATCTTCAAGCGCTGCGGCCTACACTGCGTGCCGGTGGCGGCGGACTCCGGCCAGATCGGCGGCTCCTCCTCCATCGAGTTCATGGCGCTCGCCGAGTACGGCGAGGCCGCCATCGTGCACTGCGACCAATGCGGCTACGCCGCGGACGAGGAGGCGGCAACCGCGGTGATCGCCGTGGCCGACGGCCCCGCGACGCCCGACGGCGAGATGGTCGAGCTCGACACCCCGGGCGCGCACACCATCGAGGAGGTCGCCGCCCTGCTCGGCGTCGACCGGTCGGCGACCCGCAAGTCCATCGCGCTCGTCAACGGCGTGGGCGAGCCGGTCGTCGCGATCGTGCCGGGCGACCACGAGCTCAACGACGTCAAGGCGAGCCACGCGTTCGGCGACTACCGGCTCATGACGGACGAGGAGCTCGAGTCCCTCGGCCTCGTCAAGGGCTGCATCGGCCCCGTCGGGCTCCCGGAGGGCGTCCTCTGCGTGTGCGACATCTCGCTCCAGCAGTCCCTCTCGTGGCTCGTGGGCGCGAACCTGCCCGAGAAGCACCTGGCCGGCGCGTGCCCGGGCCGCGACTTCACGCCGGACGAGTGGCTCGACCTCGCGAGCGCGAAGGCCGGCGACCGGTGCCCCGAGTGCGGGGCACCGCTCAAGGAGGCCCGCGGCATCGAGGTGGGCCAGATCTTCCAGCTGGGCGACAAGTACTCTCGCGCGCTGCACGCGACGTTCCTCGACCAGGACGGCAAGGAGCGGTTCTTCCAGATGGGCTGCTACGGCATCGGCGTGACGCGCACCCTGGCCGCCGTGGTCGAGCAGTCCCACGACGAGGCCGGCATCGTGTGGCCGGTGCCCGTCGCGCCCTTCGAGGTGGAGGTCCTCCCCTTGGACGTGTCCGACGACCTCGTGTGGCCGGCGGCCCAGCGACTGGCTGACGAGCTTGCGGCCCTCGGCGTGCAGACGCTGCTCGACGACCGCAAGGAGCGGGCCGGCGTCAAGTTCAACGACGCCGACCTGCTCGGTCTGCCGTACCAGGTGGTGCTCGGCAAGCGCGGCGTGAAGAACGGCACCGTCGAGCTCAAGGACCGCGCCGACGGCGAGCGCACGGACGTGCCGCTCGAGGACGTGGCATCGCAGGTGGCGGGCCTCGTCGATGCTCGGAGGATGTAGATGGCGAGGCCGACGTGGCGCGAGCGCCGCGCGCACAAGAAGGCCGAGGGGGAGGAGCGGGCGCGCCAGCAGCGCGTGGCCGGCCAAAAGCCGCTCTTCCCCAAGGTGTCGCGCACCGGGGCCATCGTCCTGTGCTCGGTCATGGGGGCGCTCTTCATCCTGTCCGTCCTCTGGCGCCTGGGGCCGGGCGCGATTCGCGCGGCCACCATGCCCACGGCACAGACCACCGACGGCATGGCTATCAACGCCGAGGGCACGACGATGGTCTACAAGCCCGGTGACTACCAGGTGGGGACGAACCTGCCGGCAGGGGAGTACAAGTTCCTCGCCGCGGGCGGTGCCTGCGCGGTGTCGCTCTATCGCAACGGCGAGCCGTACTGGGAGCAGGTGGTGAGCGAGCAGGACTGGCTCACCCTTGAGGACGGCCAGGCGGTGCGCGTCACGAACGGCTCCTTTGTGAAGGCCGACGACGTGTCAGTGCAGGACAGGACGGAGCTCTCCGCCGGGTCCGTGTACAAAGTGGGCGTGGACTGCCCGGCGGGCACCTGGACGCTGACCCCGGTGGACGGGGACGGCTACCGCTCCTACACCGTGACGGGGCAGCGGATCTTGGGGTCGACTCCTGAGGTTGTCTCGGACGGCACGCTGACGGGGTCCGTGGAGGTTGACCTCCATGCCGGGGAGTACCTGGTCCTCGGTCAGGCCACGGCCGTGATGATGCGATAGACGTCTGCCCCGGATTGGCCTCGTCGCGCGCATGCGCCGATTCGGGGTCAACTGTTGCATGCTGTGCCCCGTATCGTCCCGGTTCCGGTTGAAACCTCCCAAAACGGCGGCCGGCTGCCGGCACCGGGCCGATACGGGGCAAACCGTTTGAAGCCTTGCCCCGTCGAGGGCGGTTCGCGCGAGGCAGGCGATTCGGGGCAGGCAGCGAGGGCTGCTCGCGAGACAGGCGGTTCCGGGCACGTGGTCTGGGGGTCTTACCGGTGGGGGAGCTCGGTCATTGCGTCTATATGGTCCGCTGCCGCGACGGCTCCCTCTACACGGGGTATGCTCGCGACGTGAACGCGCGCGTGGCGGCCCACAACGCCGGCTCCGGTGCCAAGTACACGAGGTCGCGGCGTCCGGTCGCGCTTGCTGCATGGGCCGACCTCGAGGACCGGCATCGTGCCCTGTCAGCCGAGTGGCGCATCAAGCGCCTCACCAAGGGCGCCAAAGAGGCTCTCGTGACCCGGTACCAGGCGAGCCCGGGCGACTTTCGCCGGTCGGTCCTTCGACTGCTCGGCGAATCTGGGTAGGGCCGCAACAGGAAAGGAGCGCCATGGACGAGAAGGAGCAGCCCCTTGAGGGCTTGGGCCTCGACGGGGAGGGCTTGGACCTCGACGAGGAGGAGCGCGCGATGATGGAGGCCTACGCCCCGGTCGCGCCTGTCGCGCACGTGCCGGACGACTTCCGGAGCGGGTTCGTGGCGCTCGTCGGCCGTCCGAACGCGGGGAAGTCCACCTTGCTCAACGCGTGCCTCGGCAACCATGTGGCCATCACGAGCCCGGTGGCGCAGACCACGCGCAAGCGGCTCCGCGCCGTGGTGAACCGCCCGGACTGCCAGATCGTGATCGTGGACACGCCGGGGCTGCACAAGCCCAAGGACGCCCTCGGCAAGGAGCTCAACAAGCAGGCGCTGGCGGAGCTCTCCGACGTGGACGTGGTCGCGATGCTGCTCGACGCCACCAAACGGTTCGGCACCGGCGACGCGTGGGTCGCGAGCCATGTGGCCAAGAGCCGCTGCGCGCGCTTGCTCGTGGTGACGAAGGCCGACAAGGCCAGCCAAGAGCAGGTGGACGCGCAGGTGGCGGCGGCATCCGAGCAGTGCGCCTTCGACGACGTGGTGGTCACCTCGGCCGTGGAGGGCTACAACGTCGACGCGTTCCTCGACCTCGTGGCCGGCTACCTGCCGTTCGGTCCTCGCTGGTTCCCCGAGGACATGCCCTGCGACGCCACGGACGAGGAGCTCGCGGCCGAGTTCGTGCGCGAGAAGGTGCTGCTCAACTGCCGCGACGAGGTGCCCCATTCGGTGGGGGTGCTCGTGGAGGACCTCGTGTGGCGCAGCCAGGGCCGGTGCTCGGTGACCGCCACCATCTTCGTGGAGCGCGAGAGCCAGAAGGGGATCCTCGTGGGCAAGGGCGGCTCGATGATCAAGCGCATCGGGACCGAGGCCCGGCAGGACCTCGAGCGCCTCTGGGGCGCCCGCGTGTTCCTCGACCTGCAGGTGAAGGTGCGTGCCGCCTGGCGCCGGGATGCCAACCAGGTGCGGCGCTTTGGCTACAGCGCCGACGAGTGAGCCATGGCCGGCCGGAACACGTACCGCACGAGGGCGCTCGTGCTCCAGCACACGCGCCTGTCCGAGACGGACCTGATCCTCACGCTGCTGCGCGAGAACGGCGAGCAGGCCCGCGCGGTCGCGAAGGGCGCGCGTAAGCCGGGCGGTCGCCTGGCGAGCCGGGTGCAGCTGTTCTCGACCATCGACGTCCTGCTGGCCCGCGGTCGGTCCCTCGACGTGGTGGCCGAGGCGGCGCTCGAGGACGCCCGGCCGCGGCTGACCGGCGACCTCGACAAGTTGTCCGCCGGGGCTGCGGTGCTCGAATGCGCTCGGCTCACCTGCTACGAGGACGCCCCGGACCCGTTCCTGTACCCAGTGACGGCGCGGACGCTCGATGTGATGGCCGGCACCGACGACCCGCAGTCCCTCGCGGTGTTGGCCTCGGCGCACCTGTTCAAGGTGCTCTCCCACCAGGGCTGGCGCCCCGAGACCCGCAGCTGCGTGGCGTGCGGCGACGAGCATCCGACGCGCTTCTCGGCCATCGCGGGCGGCGCGCTCTGCGAGTCCTGCGCCCGCGACGTGGAGGGTGCGACTCCTGCGACCGAGAACCAGCTGGCGTGGGTCGACGCGCTCGTCGGCGCGAGGCTCGACGTTCTGGCGGGGTCGGCCTGCGACGTGGGCACGGCCAGCTGGCTGGCGACGCAGGCCCACCTCTGGGGCACGACCCATCTGGAGGCTCGGCTCAAGGCCTGGGAGTTCCTGCTCTCTTTGTGAGACGGCCGGTCCTGCGGCTGGGAGGGCCGGTGCGCGAGAGAGGGGGGGCCGAGGGCCTCGCTCTGATGTGGACGCGACGCGCCGGCCGGGCTTCTCGGCTCATCGGGGATGCCAGCGTGCTATGCTGCACCAGTTGTCAGTCCGTACCCCGTCCCTGGACGCTCGCTGCACCGGCGGCGCACCCGGAGCGGGGCGAATGCATCGAAAGAAAGGTGCGAAGCATGACCGTTTCCAAGGAGCG
The DNA here is from genome assembly GCF_030067705.1 of Kribbibacterium absianum. Taxonomy (GTDB): domain Bacteria; phylum Actinomycetota; class Coriobacteriia; order Coriobacteriales; family Atopobiaceae; genus Kribbibacterium; species Kribbibacterium absianum. Next base: position 601,348 of record NZ_JASJEX010000001.1, on the reverse strand, counting down.
CAAGGCGGAGCTCGTCCGCGAGTTCGGCAAGAACGAGCAGGACACCGGGTCCCCTGAGGTCCAGGTCGCGATCCTCACCGACCGCATCAAGGAGCTCACCGAGCACATGAAGACCCACAAGAAGGACTTCCACACCCGTCGTGGCCTGCTGATGCTCGTCGGCAAGCGCCGCCGCCTGCTGTCCTACATCAAGCACAACGACGTCGAGAACTACCGCCAGCTGATCGCCAGGCTCGGCATCCGCGACAACATCCAGTAAGCATCGCACGGAACGGGGCGCCTGCGGGCGCCCCTTTTCATAGCGGCGGCTGAAAAGCAGCCGTTGAGGCGCCTGACGGAACGCGGCGCCGCCGGGCGGCCCGGAGGGTCCGGTCTGCTCGTTAGTTTGCGAACGGCCGCAAAGGGGCGGCCGAGATAAGAGGCACCATGACCAAAGTCACGCACGAGTTCGACCTCTACGGCAAGCACTACTCCCTCACCTCCGGCGAGCTCGCCAAGCAGGCCACCGGGGCCTGCGTCGTCCGCCAGGGGGACTCGGAGGTGCTCGTCACCGCTGTGGTCTCCAAGGAGCGCAAGGATTACGACTTCTTCCCGCTGACGGTGGACTTCATCGAGAAGATGTACGCCGTCGGGCGCATCCCGGGCGGCTACCTCAAGCGCGAGGCCCGTCCGTCCGAGAAGGCCACCCTCACCGCCCGCATGATCGACCGCCCGCTGCGCCCGTCGTTCCCCGACGGCTTCCGCAACGAGGTGCAGGTGGTCGCGATGCCGCTCGTGGCCGACCAGGTCGACCCGGTGGACACCATCTGCGTGATGGCCGCGAGCGCCGCCCTCACCATCGGCGGGGTCCCGTTCGAGGGGCCGCTCGCCTGCGTGCGCGTCGCGCGCGACACTGAGACCGGCGAGCTGCTCGTGAACCCCACCTACGAGGAGCGCGACGCGTCCGACCTCGACCTCGAGCTCGCCGGCACGAGCACGTTCATCTCGATGCTCGAGGCCTCCGGCGACGAGGTCTCCGAGGAGGACATGCTCGACGCCATGGCATTCGGCCAAGAGGCCATCGCCGCGTTCTGCGCCGAGCAGGAGGCCTTCTTCCAGAAGTGGGTCGAGGCCAACGGCCCCATCCAGCCCAAGACCTATGAGCTGGACACGCCCAACGAGGAGGTGCACGACCTCGTCTTCTCGCACTACGACGAGATGAGCGCCGCCCTCAAGGACGCCGACAAGCAGTCCCGCACCACGAAGGTGGCCGAGCTCAAGGACGCCATCCGCGCCGAGTTCACCGAGGACCAGCGCCGCGAGTGGTCCCGTGCGATCAACGTGGAGCTGAAGTCCCTCGAGAAGCACGCGATGCGCGAGATGGTCGTCGAGACCGGCGAGCGCGTCGACGGGCGCACCCCGACCGAGATCCGCCCGCTCATGATCAAGCCGGACTACCTGCCGCTCGTGCACGGCTCCGGCCTTTTCCAGCGCGGCCAGACCCAGGTGCTCTCCGTCTGCACCCTCGGCATGCTCAACGAGTGGCAGCGCCTCGACACCATCGAGCCGGTGGACGGCAAGCGCTACATCCACCACTACAACTTCCCGCCCTTCTGCACCGGCGAGACCGGCCGCATGGGCGCCCCGAAGCGCCGCGAGATCGGCCACGGCAACCTGGCCGAGCGCGCCCTGCTCCCGGTGATCCCCTCCGAGGAGGAGTTCCCCTACACGATCCGTGTGGTCTCCGAGGTCATGGAGTCCAACGGCTCCAGCTCTATGGCCTCCACCTGCGGCTCCACGTTGGCGCTGATGGACGCCGGCGTGCCCCTCTCCGCCCCGGTCTCCGGCATCGCGATGGGGCTCATCCAGGAGAACGGCAAGACGGTCGTGCTCTCGGACATCCAGGGCCTCGAGGACTTCCTCGGCGACATGGACTTCAAGGTGACCGGCACCGAGCGCGGCATCACCGCCATGCAGATGGACAACAAGGCCACCGGCCTCACGCCCGAGATCCTCACCCAGGCGCTGCGTCAGGCCAAGGAGGGCCGTCACCACATTCTCGAGGCCATGCTCGCCGCGATCCCCGAGCCGCGCCACGGCACCAAGGAGACCGCTCCGTCCATCATCACGCTCACCATCCCGGTGGACAAGATCCGCGACGTCATCGGCTCCGGCGGCAAGGTCATCCGCGGCATCCAGGACGACACCGGCGCCACCATCGACATCCAGGAGGACGGCACCGTCTTCATCGCTGGCGTCGGCGGTGCGGGCGACGAGGCCGCCGAGCGCATCAAGGCCATCGTCAAGGTGCCCGAGGTGGGCGAGGAGTACATCGGCCGCGTCGTGAACATCCAGCCCTTCGGCGCGTTCGTCGAGCTGCTGCCGGGCAAGGACGGCCTGCTCCACATCTCCCGCGTGGCCAAGGGCCGCGTCGAGAAGGTGGAGGACGTGCTCGAGATCGGCGACGAGGTCAAGGTGCAGGTGCTCGAGGTGGACGAGAAGGGCAAGATCAGCCTCGACCGCCTCGACAAGCCCGAGGCTCCCAAGCCGGCGCATCACGACAACGGCAAGGGCGACGGCCAGAAGCGCGAGCGCAGGCCGCGCCGCAAGCCGGGCGACAAGGGCGAGACGCCCAAGGCCGACGCGCCGCAGCAGACCTCGCGCAAGTTGCGGCGCCACCACGAGGGCTAAAGGCGCGACGCTGAGATTGCGCTTCTCGGAGACGCGGACATTGCAACTCTGAGCCCAGCGGGGCCCCGAACTTGCCATCTGAGTGTTGAGGTGGCGGTTCGGGGCCCTGTTCCGTTGAGAAGCGCAATGTGACCCACAACTGCGATCTGAAGCGGTCGCGCCGGTGCATGGAGTCTGCACATGTGTTCGGTACACTCAGACTTCGGCGCCAACGCTGCGCTTTTTCTTTTGCTTGTGGAGACAGGCTCGACCTGTCTTTTTATTTGAACTGACGGTGGCCGCGCGCGGCACAGACGAACGGAGTACCAGCACACCCATGGCAAAGAAGAAACCCGCCCTCAAGGTCATCCCGCTGGGTGGCCTCGACGGCATCGGCAAGAACATGACGGCGGTCGAGTACGGCAACGACATGCTGCTCATCGACGCGGGCCTGATGTTCCCGGACGACGACCAGCCCGGCATCGACCTCGTGCTGCCCGACTACACCTACGTGCTCGAGAACGAGCACAAGCTCAAGGGCATTCTCATCACCCACGGGCACGAGGACCACACGGGCGCTCTGCCGTACCTGCTGCAGGACCTGCGCAACCGCGTGCCCATCTACGCGAGCCGCATGACGCTCGGCATGATCAAGGGCAAGCTCGAGGAGCACCACCTGACCGAGCAGCCCGTGGTCGAGGTCCAGGGCGGCGAGCACATCGACCTCGGCGCGCTCGGCGTGGACTTCTTCGCGATGACCCACTCGATCCCCGGCGCGCTCGGCCTCTACATCCAGTCGCCGCAGGGCACGTTGCTCCACACGGGCGACTTCAAGCTGGATCAGACGCCCATCGACGGCGTCGTGCCGGACTACCACGCGCTCAACCGCTTCGGCGCCGAAGGCGTGGACCTGCTCCTCTCGGACTCCACGAACGCGACACGGCCGGGCTTCACCGGTTCTGAGGCGAGCGTCGGGGCGAGCCTCCGCCACATCATCAAGAACGCCCCGGGCCGCGTCTTCGTGGCGTGCTTCTCGAGCCACATCCACCGCCTCCAGCAGGTGTGCGACGCCGCTGTGGCCGTGGGCCGCAAGGTGGTCGTGACCGGCCGCTCGATGGTGACCAACACGAAGGTGGCCCGCGAGCTCGGGTACCTCAACATCCCGGCCGACGACATCATCGACGCCTTCGATGTGGACGACGTGCCCGACGACAAGATCGTGGTGCTCTGCACCGGCTCCCAGGGCGAGCCGCTCTCGGCGCTGGCCCGCATGGCCAATGGGGAGCACCGTTCGCTCTCCATCGGCCCGGACGACACGGTGATCATCTCCGCGACCCCGGTGCCCGGCAACGAGAAGTCCGTGCAGAACATCGTCAACGCCCTCGCGCGCATTGGCTGCACCGTGTTCGACAAGTCCAACGCCCTCGTGCACGTGTCGGGCCATGGCTCTCAGGAAGAGCTCAAGCTCATGCTGGCCATGGTGCGCCCGAAGTTCTTCGCGCCGGTCCACGGCGAGGCGGTGCACCTCCGCGCCCATGCCAAGCTCGCAATCTCCATGGGCATCGAGCCCGACCACATCTTCGTCCTCGACAATGGCGACACGCTCGAGATGCGCGACCACAAGGTCAAGATCGGCCAGCCGGTGGAGTCGGGCGTGGTGTACGTCGACGGCATGCGCGTGTCCGACGCCGACCCGGTGGTCCTCCGCGACCGTCAGAAGCTGTCGAACGACGGCATCGTGACCTGTGTCGTCACCGTCAACGCCCGCACCCACAAGGCGCTCGAGGTTGACGTCTCGGCCCGCGGCGTGTCGTTCGCGGACGACGGGGACGTCATCAACGGCGCCCAGGACGCGGTTCGCGCGACGGTGGACCGCGCGAGCGAGAAGGCCGGCTGGACCGTGGACGCGTCCCGCCGCGCCGTCCGCAACTCGCTGAGCAACTACCTGTGGCAGGCCACGCACACGAAGCCGATGATCGTGCCCGTCGTGATGGAGGTCTAGGGCGACCGCGCAGAGCGGGCGTGGGTCACGGCCTGCGACCTCGGATGCGGGCCGGCGCCGCTTCGACGTGAGGGCTCGGAGCGGCACTCGCTGTTTGCGGCGGGGCGGACTGCCTTGGGCACCGTCCGCCCCTGCCGCTGCCCTCGTGGCACAATGAAGTGCCCGAGCGGCGGCTCGTCCCTATTGGGCCGCTTTGCTCCGCGCCGCTGCGTCGCCGCGTCAAACGGGCGCGCTTGGAGGGTCGTCACTGCGGCTCCCACGGGACGGCTGGCGCCGCACACTGTTTGGCAGAGAGGGAGGTTCTCACCGGATGCCCCGTCAACGCACCTCAAACGCATCTTCCAAGGCACCCAACAAGAAGCAGCCGAACCGCTCGAAGCAGCCTCGCGGGGCTGCCCATTCTTCTCGGGCGGCTGAGCGCCCGGGCGTCGTCTCCGCCTCTGCGTGGCACGACATCGCCGGCGTGGCCCTCGTGGTGGTGGCGGTCGCGCTCGGGCTCTCTCTGGTGAGCCCCTCGGAGGCCGTGCTCGCCGACGCTGCGCGCACGTTCCTCACCTACGGATTCGGTGTGGGGGCCATGCTCGTTCCCTGCGCCCTGCTGCTGTATGCGGTCACGTTCTTCGTTCCCGACGAGGAGGGCGCGCCGGTCTCCGCCCGAGCGGCCCTCGGCCTGACCTTGGTGGTGACCGCGATCCTCGGGCTCCTGTCCGCGTCCGGGGCCGCTCCTGTCACCCAGGACTTCTCGGGCGTCGCCAGCGCGGTGTTCTCCGACGCCTGGCTCACCGCGCACGGCGGCTACTGGGGCGGTGCCTTGGCATGGCTGTTCCTGTCCCTCTTCGGGCCGGTCATCACGACCGTCGTCCTCGTCGGCCTGATCGTGGCCGGGCTCGTGGTGTGCGGGCTCTCCATTTCGGGCATCGTCGCCCGCCTGCGCGACGCCCGGCACGAGGCGGCCGAGAGCTTCCAGCAGCGACGGAGCGAGCGACTCGCCGCACAGGCGGCGGAGCCGGCGCCTGCCGCGCCCACCCAGGTGTTGCAGGGCCGTAAGGCGGCGGGCTCCCGCGGCCGCGCCGGGAAGGACAAGGACAAGACCACCTACCTCGGCGCCCGGAAGACGACCGTGCTCAAGCGCGAGGACGCTCCGGCGCCCGGCGCCAAGGTGCACCCGCCCCTCGAGGACCTGCCGACCGAGGCGACCGACGAGCTCGCGACGCCGGAGGTGAACCTCGACCTGTTGAACGATGACGACTGGCAGGCGGAGGCTGAAGGAACGGCCGAGGGGCGTTCCAACGACATGCCGGAGCACGTGGCCGACTACGCAGAAGTGGAGGACGACGTGGACGAGGACGTCGCCGCGCCGCTGCCCGTGGCCGCGGTGGGCTCGGCTGACAAGCCCCGCGAGCGCCGTCGGGGCAACACGAAGAAGGCGGGTGCCACGCCCCCGTGGATGCCCGTTGCGGACCCTGCTGGAACCGAGGAGGCCGCAGCGGAGTCCGCTGCCGACATTGCGGCCGCCGCCGTTGCCGAGGAGGGCGGGGGCGCAAAACTCAAGGCGCCCAAGGACCTCAAGCGCCCTGGCGACGCCAGCGCGGCCATCGAGCTGCCCCCGATGTCGATCCTCCACTCGAACCCCACGTCGGCGGCATCGAGCTCGAGCGAGGCCGAGCTGCGCCAGACGGCGGAGCGTCTGCAGTCGACCCTCGAGGAGTTCGGCCTCAAGAGCCGTGTGAAGGGCTGGGTCTCCGGCCCCCTCGTCACCACGTTCAAAATCGAGATGGGGGAGGGGGAGCGCGTCAACAAGATCACGAACCTCGAGGACGACATCGCGCTGTCGCTCGCGGCCACGTCGGTGCGCATCTTCGCGCCGATCCCTGGCACCTCCCTTGTGGGCATCGAGATCCCCAACTCCAAGCGCAACAACGTGTGCCTGGGCGACGTCCTGCCCTTCGCTGACGGTGGCCCCTTGCAGGTGGCCGTGGGGCGCGACTCCGAGGGTCGCCCAACGGTCATCGACCTCGCCGGGCTCCCGCACCTGCTCGTCGCAGGCACCACGGGCTCCGGCAAGTCCGTGATGCTCAACGGGTGCATCATGTCAATCCTCATGCGCGCGACCCCCGACCAGGTGCGCCTCATCATGGTGGACCCCAAACGGGTCGAGTTCACGGGATACTCGGGCCTGCCGCACCTCTATGTGCCGGTGGTGAACGAGCCCCAGAAGGCCGCGAGCGCCCTTCAGTGGGCGGTGAGCGAGATGGAGCGGCGCCTCAAGATCTTCGAGCGCGCCGGTGCCCGCGACATCAAGTCCTACAACAAGATGGTGGCGGACGGGAAGTTCGCCGACGCGGCCGCGCCCCCCGACCACATGCCGTACTTCGTCATCGTGATCGACGAGCTCGCCGACCTCATGATGGTGGCGGGCAAGGACGTGGAGGCCTCGATCGTCCGCATCGCGCAGCTCGGCCGCGCGGCCGGCATCCACTTGATCGTTGCCACGCAGCGCCCCTCGGCCGACGTGGTCACCGGCCTGATCAAGGCCAACATCGACAACCGCGTGGCGCTCTCGGTGGACAACGGCATGAACAGCCGCATCATCCTCGACCAGATGGGAGCCGAGAAGCTGCTCGGCAACGGCGACATGCTCGTCAAGCTGCGGGGCAAGAAGCCCAAGCGCGTCCAGGGCTGCTACGTGAGCGACCCGGAGATCGAGGAGGCCGTCTCCTTCATCCGCGACCAGGGCGAGCCCGAGTACCACGACGAGATCCTCTCGGCGGTGTCCCCGAGCCCAGTCTCCACGGGGGCACAGGAGCTGGACGAGGACGACGACCCGCTGCTCTGGGAGGCTGCGCAGATCGTTGTGGACTCTCAACTGGGTTCCACCTCGGGTCTCCAGCGCCGTCTCAAAGTGGGCTACGCTAGGGCGGGCCGCATCATGGACATGCTCGAGCACAAGGGCGTGGTGGGGCCGCCGGATGGCTCCAAGCCCCGCGACGTCCTCTTGGACGCCGCAGGCCTCGAGGAGCTCAAAAGCGCAGACGCTCTGTACAGGGAGGTGTAGCCACCGATGTCTCGTCCGAGGTTCAGCGAGTTCCTCTCGAACCGGCGTCGGCAGCTTGGCCTCTCCATCGCACAGGCGGCCCGCGTCCTCAAGCTGAAGGACCAGGTGCTCGTCGCCTTCGAGGAGGGCGACTGGGACCGTATCCCGCGAGCCGGGTACGCCCAGGGCATGCTGTCCAGCTATGCCCGCTACCTGGGTCTCAACCCGCGCGAGGTCATCGACCTGTTCCAGGAGGACCTGCACGCCTACAACGCGGGCAGCCAGTCGAGGAGGCGCTCGTCGTCGCGGTCCGACGCGTACGGCGACGACCCCCTCTATGAGCTGCCCAACACCACCGCCTCGTCTCCGCGTGCCCACACGCCGGGGCCCGGAACCGACAAGGATCTGTACGGTTCCGCTGGGCCGGCGGGCTCGATCGTCTCCGGGAACTCGGTGAGCGGCACCTACCTCAACAACGGCACGCCGCTGGTGAGCGGTCGCGCGGCCGGGTACTCCGAGCGGTACCTCGCCGAGAACGGCGGCATCCCCGGCGAGCAGGGCGAGACGCGCCGGTACACGTCCCGCTCCGCCCGCACAACGTCGCGGAACGGTTCGCAGCGCACGGGCCAGCGACAACAGCCGCAGCGGGGTCGCCGCGCCCAGGACAACGCGCGGCGCCTCCCCTCGAGCGAGATCCAGACGCGCCGGGCATCGTCCTTTGACGACGACCTGCGCTACGACCAAGCGAGCGGCTACGAGTCCGCCTCGAGCTCCCAGGGGCGTTCCGCCTCGCACAACATCGCTCGTCCCGACCGCCCGAACGTCCGGCGGCGCCCCTCCGCCCAACAGCGGGCCTGGGCGGCGTCGTCGAAGCCGCCCAAGAGCGGCGTCGCCGGCGTCATCGAGGCGTGGTTCTCGGACCAGCGGCGCACCATGCTCACGGTGTTCGTGCTCGTCGCGGTCGTCCTGATCGTCATCATCACGTTCTCGGTGCGCAGCTGCGTGGCCCAGGACACGTCGACGGCCAAGGCGGACACCACCACCGCCGTCACCACGACAACGACGACCACCTCGTCGAACGGCACCTCCACAGAGACCGGCACCGAGGGCTCCTCGGCCTCGAAGGACACCGACGCCGCCTCGGCCGACAAGCAAGCGGCCGACGCCAAGAAGCCCGTGACCGCCGACGTCAAGGTGGCCGACGGTGCCGTCGCCTGGATCGAGGTGCTCAACGGGGGCAAGTCGCTCGTGGCCGGCACGCAGACCGGCCCCTGGGAGGAGAGCTACACGGTGGACGGCTCGCTCACGGTCCGCACCGACGACCCCACCGACGTCACCGTGACGGCAAACGGCGACCCCGTGAAGTTCGAGACAATGGTCTCGGGCATCGGCACGGCGACGGTCGAGGGGCCGTCGGCCGATGACGCGGGCGCGACGAGCGACGGCGCCGACACGTCCGGCGCCGACCAAGCGAGCGGCTCGGGCTCGGATGCGTCGAGCGCGTCCGGCTCCGATTCCGGCACTTCCAGCACCACGACCTCCTAGGCCGGGTGCCCCTGACCCGAGAGAGGAAACCATGGCCAAGGACTCATCCTTCGACGTCGTCTCGACCGTCGACCTTCAAGAGGTGGACAACGCCGTCCAACAGGCGGCCCGTGAGCTCACCCAGCGCTACGACCTCAAGGGGTCCGGCGCCACGCTCGAGCTCTCGAAGCCCGACAAGACCATCACCGTGACGGCGCCGGCCGACTTCGTCGCGCGCCAGGTCATCGACCTGCTCAACGGACGCCTGCACCGCCGTGGCGTCGACCTCAAGGCGGTGGCCTGGTCCGACCCGCAGACCATCGGCGGCGGCAAGGTGCGCCTCGTGGGCACCGTCGTGATGGGGATCGACCAGCCGACGGCAAAGGCCATCTCGAAGGCCGTGCGCGACAAGAAGCTCAAGTGCAAAGTGACGGTGGAGGACGAGAAGGTGCGCGTCTCGAGCCCGTCCAAGGACACCCTCCAGCAGGTGATCGCGTTCCTCCGCGATCAGGACTTCGGCATCCCCCTGCAGTTTGTGAACTACCGATGAGCGGCGCTGCGAGCGAGGCCCCGTCGTTTTTGATCGTGACGCTCGGGTGTGCCAAGAACGAGGTGGACAGCGACCGCATGCGCGCGCTGTTGCTCGAGGCCGGGTACCGGGAGGCCGAGGGCGTCGAGGACGCCGACGTGGCTCTGATCAACACCTGCTCGTTCCTTGCGAGCGCCACGTCCGAGTCCATCGAGGCCACGCTCGAGCTGGCACAGGCCGTGGAGGACGGTGTCCGTGACCTGCCCATCGTGATGTGCGGGTGCGTGCCGTCCCGTTACGGCGACGAGCTCCCCGGCGAGCTTCCCGAGGTGGCCGCCTTCGTGCGCACCGACGAGGAGGACGGCATCGTGGGGGTCGTGGACGGGGTGCTCGGGCGCGAGGGGGGCGAGGCCCGAGGCGCCAGCGGGGTCCTGCGCACCGTGGAGGGCACGAGCGCCTATGTGAAGATCAGCGACGGGTGCGACCGGTTCTGCTCCTTTTGCGCCATCCCGTACATCCGCGGGCGCTATGCCTCGCGGCGCCCCGAGGAGATCGAGGCCGAGGTGCGCGGGCTGCTCGACCAGGGCGTCCGCGAGATCGTGCTGATCGGCCAGGACACCGGCATCTACGGCCAGGACCTTGCGGACGTGCCGACGCTCGCGGCGCTGCTGCGGCGCCTGGACGCCATCGCTGCGCCCTATGGGGCCTGGCTCCGCGTTCTCTATTTGCAGCCGGAGGGCATGACCGACGAGCTGATCGCGGCGTTCCGCGAGCTGCCGAGCCTCTTGCCCTACATCGACATCCCGATCCAGCACTGCAGCGAGCGGGTGCTCAAGGCCATGAACCGCTCCGGGGACCCGGAGTCGCTCAAGGCTCTGTTCGAGCGCCTGAGGCGCGAGGTCCCGGGCATGGTCCTGCGCACCACGGCCATGGCCGGCTTCCCCGGGGAGACCGTCGAGGAGGCGGCCGAGCTCGAGGAGTTCCTGGCCGACGTTGGATTCGACTACGTGACCGTGTTCGCGTTCTCGCCGGAAGAGGGCACGCGGGCGGCCGAGCTGCCCGACCAAGTGCCCGAGGACGAGAAGCTCCGGCGCACGCAACGGCTCGTCGACGTGGCCGAGAGCCTGGGCTTCGCCGCCACGGCCGCCCACGTGGGCGAGCGGGTGGACGTCATCGTGGATGGCGTGGACCCCGACGTCGAGCCCCCCGAGCTGATCGCCCACGCGTGGTTCCAGGCGCCGGACAGCGACGGTGTCGTGCACATCGCCGAGGGAGAGGCCACCGTGGGCGAGCGCCTGACGGTGGACCTCGTCGACTCGTTCTGCTACGAGCTGGTGGGGGAGCCGACCGTCTCGCCGTCCCCCGAGACCGAGGAGGGTTGATGGGCCAGGAGGGGTCCGAGCGTCTGTGGACGCCCGCCAACATCGTGACGTTGGTGCGCGTCGGGTGCGTCTTCCTGTGGGTGCTGGCGGCGCAGCTCGCGGGCGCGCCCGTGGCGGGCGTGCCCGTGTCGTGGCCGCACCTGTGGTGCGGCGTCTTTTTCGGCCTCATCGCGGGAACCGACTCGCTCGACGGTCACTTGGCCCGCTCTCGCAACGAGGTGACCACCTTCGGGAAGTTCCTTGACCCTATTGCCGACAAGCTCGTCGTGGTGTGCGCGCTGCTCGTGCTCATGGATTGGGGCCTCGTGTCGCTGTGGGTGATCGTGATCATCGTCGCGCGCGAGTTCCTGGTCTCCGGGCTCCGCATGGTCGTGGCCGGGAAGGGCACCGTCGTGGCCGCCTCGATGCTGGGCAAATGGAAGACCGCCACCACGATGGGCGCGATCGGAGGGTATCTGGCCTGCACGGCATTCCCGATGGGCTGGTTCGGCGCCCTGCTCTTCTGGGCGTCCTCTGTGGCGATGGCGGTCGCCGTGATCCTCACCGTGTGGTCCGGCTGGGACTACCTCAAGTCTTGTTGGCCGGACGTGCGCGGATGAGCGGGGTCACTGCGGCCGACGTGCTGCAAGCGCTCCGAGACCGTGGCCTCACCGCGGGAACGGCGGAGTCTTGCACCGGCGGCCTCGTCGCCGGGGAGCTGACTTCTGTTCCCGGCTCGTCCGATGTCGTGCTCGGGGGCGTGGTCAGCTACGCCTTCTCGGTGAAGGAGCGGCTCCTCGGGGTGCCGGCCGAGGAGCTTGACGCCCATGGCGCGGTCACGGAGACCTGCGCCCGGCTCATGGCGGCAGGGGCGAAGGAGGCCATTGGCTGCGACGTGGCCATCTCTGTCACCGGCATCGCCGGTCCCGGGGGCGAGGAGCCGGGAAAGCCCGTGGGCACCGTGTGGCTCGCGGTCGATGCCCCCGGCCTGGTTCGCGCGGAGCGTCACTGGTTCCCGGGCGGTCGCGACGAGGTGCGGCGCCAGGCCGTTGTCGCCGCGCTCGAGCTTGTGATGTCTGCGGTCCGGGCAATCCAATCCTGAACGTTTTGTGGAGCGCGCCGGAGGGCTCCTGCGCCGCTGTTTGGCCAAGGGTGTCATAACGGCGCCGGTAGCTGCGGGTTGACAGATTGTGCGACGGCCTGACAGGTTCTGGTGAGGATTTGTGACGGGCGGGACAGACACGGTGGGCCCCGATGTGATGTTCTGAGGGCAGGCGTTTGAACGCGAACGCGTGTTCCTTTATCATGGTGACGGACGACAACCTGTGGAAGGAGAACCATGGCCAAGAGCAAGGGGCCGGTGCGCGGCGTGGCCGAGCGCACCTTCGGCGAGGAGCGCGACAAAGTGGTGGCGGCGACCACCAAGGAGATCCAGAAGAAGTTCGGCGACGGCGCGATCATGCGCTTCGGCGACGGCAGCGCGGCCCTCGAGGTGGAGGCCATCCCCACGGGCTCTATCGCCCTTGACGCGGCGCTCGGCATCGGCGGCGTCCCGCGCGGCCGCATCGTGGAGATCTACGGCCCCGAGTCCTCGGGCAAGACCACGCTGTCGCTGGAGATCCTCGCCGAGGCCCAGGCGATGGGCGGCGTCGTCGCGTTCATCGACGCCGAGCACGCGCTCGACCCGAGCTACGCCGCCCGCATCGGTGTCGATATCGACGACGTGCTGATCTCCCAGCCGGACACCGGCGAGCAAGCGCTGGAGATCTGCGACATGCTCGTGCGCTCGAGCGCCATCGACGTCATCGTCATCGACTCGGTCGCGGCGCTCGTGCCCCGCGCGGAGATCGAGGGCGAGATTGGCGACACCACCGTCGGCCTCCAGGCCCGTCTCATGAGCCAGGCGCTCCGCAAGTTGGCCGGCTCGCTCGCGAAGTCCAACACCACCTGCATCTTCATCAACCAGCTGCGCGAGAAGATCGGCGTGATGTTCGGCAACCCGGAGACCACCACCGGTGGCCGCGCCCTCAAGTTCTTTGCGTCGGTCCGCATGGACATCCGCCGCGTGGACTCCATCAAGAAGGACGGCGAGGTCATCGGCAACCGGGTGCGGGTCAAGGTGGTCAAGAACAAGGTCGCGCCGCCGTTCCAGCAGGCGGAGTTCGACATCATGTACGGCACCGGCATCTCCAAGGAGGGCTCGACCCTCGACATGGCTGTCGAGCAGGACGTGGTCAACAAGTCGGGTGCCTGGTACACCTACGAGGGCGAGCGCCTCGGCCAGGGTCGCGAGGCCGCCAAGGACTTCCTGCGCGCGAACCCGGACCTCTTCGACGAGATCGACCACAAGGTCCGCGTGGCCGTGGGGCTCGAGTTCGAGGACGAGGGCGACGTGCCCGTCGTGCCAGCGCCCGACGCTCAGTCCACTGACGGGGCCGGAGCGTGACGTCCCGACCTACCAAGCTGCCGCAGTTCGATCCGATGGAGGGCCAGCGGCCGCGCCGGGGCGCCGCCCGGTCCGTCGAGCCCCGCACGTTCGAAGGTGACGGCGTGACCTGGACCGTCACGCTGCCCGACCGCGAGCGCGCGGGGCTCGGGACCCGGAAGCCTCGGGCGCAGGTGGTCGTGCGAGCAGGCGGCCACGAGCAGTCGCTCTCATGCCCGCTCGCGGTGGCGCGCCAGCTCATCAAAGAGGGGGTCCCGGCTCCTGCGCCATCCTCGGTGTCCGGCTACCTCGAGTTCCAGGACCGGGTCGCGACCGCGTGTGCCGCGGCCCGCCTGCGCGGCCTCGTGGACCGCCGCGACTACTCGCGGCTCGAGGCTGAGCGCAAGCTCAAGGACGACGGCTACTGGCCGCCCGTGATTGAGGACGTCCTCTCCCGCGCGTGCGCCGGTCGTCTTCTGGACGACCGGCGGTTCGCCGACACCTTCATCAGGTCCAAGGTGAGCGCCGGCTGGGGGCCTGTGCGCATCGGGCGCGAGCTCGCGCGTCGCGGCATCGAGCTCTCGGAGGTTCCGGGGTGGCCGGAGGAGTTCGTAGAGGAGGACGACGGGGACCGGGCATGGGCGCTCGTGGAGCGCCGGACGGTCCCGGCCAAAAACCCCTACGAGAAGACGGTTCGGTTCCTTGTGTCGCGCGGCTTCGGGTACGACGTGGCGAAGCGCTGCGCGGCGCGGCTCATGGACCGGCTCCGCGAGGAGGGGGAGGAGCGATAGACCCGTTGCCAGCGCCTTTCGGGGATCCCTTACTGAAATACTGAGGTATGCTGGTATCCACCGTTTGGGTGTCGCTCCTGGCTCGTCCGGGATGTCCTTATGACATGGGCCTTCCTGTAGGGAGGCCTTCTGGGTTCCGGCGTTGTCGTGCCGAATCGAGCTGTGCTCGGACGGTCCCCGGCCTTCGGGCCGGTCCCTCACTCGCTTGAATGACGCTAGGAGACACCATGTGGATCTACCTTTTGATCGCCTGCGTCGTCGGGCTCGCACTCGGCGCCCTCGTGGCCTGGTCCTACGCCAACGCGAAGACCAACGCCCGGGTGGCCGAGGCCGACGAGAAGGTGCGCACGGCCGAGCAACAGGCCAGCCAGATCACCTCGGACGCGACCCGGGACGCTGAGAACAAGCGCAAAGAGGCGCTGCTCGCCGCCAAGGAGGAGGCGCTCAAGCTCAAACAGGCGCACGAGGCGGAGGACCGCCAGCGCAAGGGCGAGCTGCGGGAGATGGAGTCCCGCATCATGCAGCGCGAGGAGTCGCTCGACCGCCGGAACGACCAGCTGGACCGTCGCGAGCGCCAGCTCTCCTCCACCCAGAGCCAGTTGGACAAGAAGCGCAACGAGGTGGACAAGCTCGAGGCCAAGCAGACGGCGGAGCTGGAGCGCATCGCCGCGCTGACGCAGGAGCAGGCCCATGACGAGCTCATCGACCGCGTCCGCAAGGACACGGTGGCCGAGGAGGCGCGCATCATCCGCGAGTCCGAAGCCCGCACCCGCGCTACGGCGGAGAAGAGCGCCCGCGAAATCGTCTCGGTGGCCATCCAGCGCTGCGCCGCGGACCAGGCCGGCGAGGTGACCGTCACGACGGTCCACATCCCCTCCGACGACCTCAAGGGCCGCATCATCGGTCGTGAGGGCCGCAACATCCGCACCTTCGAGCAGGTCTCGGGCGTCTCGCTCGTGATCGACGACACGCCCGAGACGGTCGTTCTGTCGAGCTTTGACCCGGTGCGCCGCGAGACGGCGCGCGTGGCCCTCGAGAACCTCATCGCGGACGGCCGCATCCATCCGGCTCGGATCGAGGAGATGTACGCGAAGGCGGAGAAGCTCGTGGCCCAGCGCGTGATCGAGGCCGGCGAGACCGCCGCGTTCGACATGGGCATCCACGACCTCCATCCCGAGGTGGTCAAGACCTTGGGCGCCCTCCGGTACCGCATGTCCTACGGTCAGAACGTGCTCCAGCACTCCAAACAGGTGGCCGAGCTCTGCGCGATCATGGCCTCCGAGCTCGGTGCCGACGCTGCGGCCGCCAAGCGCGCGGGACTGCTCCACGACCTCGGCAAGGCCATTGACCACGAGGTGGAGGGACCGCACGCGGTGATCGGAGCCGACCTCGCGCGCCGGTACGGCGAGAAGCCCGACATCGTCCACGCGATCGAGGCGCACCATGCCGACGTGGAGCCCGTCACCGTTCTCGACGTGCTCGTGCAGGCGGCCGATGCGATCAGCGCGGCCCGCCCCGGCGCCCGTCGCGAGTCGGCCGAGGCCTACATCAAGCGCCTGGAAAAGCTCGAGGCCATCTCCAACGCGCACGAGGGCGTGGAGCGCACCTACGCGATGCAGGCGGGCCGCGAGCTGCACGTTATGGTGGAGCCGGAGAAGATCTCCGACAGCGAGGCCGTGGTCCTCGCGCACGACATCGCCGCGCAGATCGAGGACGAGATGGAGTACCCCGGACAGGTCCGCGTGGTCGTCATCCGCGAGTCCCGCGCCGTCGACGTCGCCAAGTAGCGCGAGCATGGGCGAACAGGCTGGCGTGACCCGGGACCTTGCGGGATTCGTCTCCGAGGTCGTCGGGTCCCAGGCCATTCGGGTCGAGGAGTCGTTCGGTGACGGCTTCGTCCGCCTTATGGTGGACGAGGCCGAGCGCCGTCAGGCGCGGCACGACATCCGGTGCGTGGAAGACGCCGTCGTCGAGCTCCTGCGGAACGCGCGCGACGCCGGGGCGTCGTCCGTGTACGTGGCGAGCTGGCGCTCGGGGGACATCCGGACCGTCGTGGTCGTGGACGACGGGGAGGGGATCCCCCTCTCGATGCAGGGGCGTGTCTTCGACGCCCGCGTGACATCGAAGCTGGACTCGATGCGGATGGACCGCTGGGGCGTGCACGGGCGCGGCATGGCGCTCTTCTCGATCAAGGAGAACGCCGAGTCCGCACGGGTCATGGCCTCGGCGCCTGGGCAAGGAAGCTCCATCGGGGTGACGTTCGACTGCTCCGTGCTCCCGGAGCGGACCGAGCAGTCGGCGTGGCCGAGCGTGGGCCGCGACGAGGACGGGCGGCCGGCCATTGTGCGCGGCCCTCACAACATCGTCCGTGCCTGCTGCGAGTTCGCTTTGGACGAGCGGGGCTCCGTCGACGTCTTCATCGGCTCGCCGGCCGAGATGCTCGCCACGATGATCGCGCGGGCGCGGGACGCGTCCGACGAGTCGGCGCTTCTGTTCGTGGACGACCCGGGGACGCTGCCCGTGGTGGAGCGGCCGCTCTGGGCGGCCGATGCCCGGTCGCTGGCGCGTGTAGGGGATGGGCTCGGCCTTCCGGTGTCCGAGCGAACGGCGCATCGCGTGCTGGCGGGGGCCGTCA
Organism: Kribbibacterium absianum; assembly: GCF_030067705.1. Taxonomy (GTDB): domain Bacteria; phylum Actinomycetota; class Coriobacteriia; order Coriobacteriales; family Atopobiaceae; genus Kribbibacterium; species Kribbibacterium absianum. The sequence goes on along the minus strand of NZ_JASJEX010000001.1, from coordinate 584,398 downwards.
GGCCGGTGCGGCCGGTGCTCGCCCGCCTCTCCCATCGGAAGTCCCAACACCCCGGGGCTCCGGACCTCCTTCGTGACCGCCGGGGGCTCAAGGTCGCGCCTCAGGACCTCGAGGAGTTCTCGCGGGCCCTCGAGCGGGACTTCGCCTTCTTGGAGGACCGCTACTATGTGAGCCTGTGCGAGCCTCCCCGGATCACGGTCACCGGAGACCAGGTCCGCGTGGTTTTTGAGCTTGATAAGGGGGATGAGGGCTAAGGCACTGGCTTGCGGCCCATCGCCTCTCCTGCAGGGTAGGATTCTGTGAACGAACTCTTCAGCGTCACACATGCAGCACTGGAGCACACATCGATGGATTTCCTCAAAGTCTCAAGCAAGTCGTCGCCCGCCTCGGTGGCCGGCGCCATAGCGGGCATGGTCAAGGACGGCGTGCCGGTGAACCTGCAGGCCGTGGGCGCCGGCGCAGTGAACCAGGCCGTCAAGGCGGTGGCGATCGCCCGCGGGTTTCTGATCCCCGTGGGCTACGACATATCCATCGCGCCCACCTTCTCGGACATTCAGATCGACGGGGACTCACGGACGGCGATTCGCATCGCCGTGTACGTCCATCAGTTGAATCCGCAGGGGTCCCAGGCCGCCGGACCGGCTCGCATGGGCGCAGGGGGATGCTAATGGAGGCCAAGACGGCGAGCGGCGCCCGGTCCTGTGAGGGACTGGGCTATTTCGTGCGCACCTTCGGGTGCCAGATGAACCTCCACGACGCGGAACGCGTGAGCGGCCTGCTCGAGTCGGAGGGCGCCGTGCCGGTGGGGTCCGCCGAGGAGGCGGACATCGTCGTGTTCATGACGTGCTGCGTCCGCGAGAAGGCGGACACCCACCTGTACGGACAGGCGTCCGCGATGGCGAGCGCTCCGGAGCCGCCCTCTGGTCTGCGCACCGTGTGCGTGGGTGGCTGCATCGCGCAACGCGACGGCGAGCGCCTGCGCCAGCAGGTGCCGGTGGTGGACGTGGTGTTCGGCACCCAGGCGATCGCCCGGCTGCCGCACCTGATATGCGAGGCCCGTACCGGCGAGGCCGGGCTGGCCGTGGACACGGAAGAGCGCTACGACGGCTTCTCGACGGACCTGCCGAGCCACCGGGCCTCGAAGGCCCAGGCCTGGGTGCCGATCATGTACGGCTGCAACAACTTCTGCAGCTACTGCGTGGTGCCCTACGTCCGAGGGCGCGAGCGGAGCCGTGCCTTCGAGGACGTCGTCGACGAGGTGCGACGCCTCGTCGCGGACGGCGCCCGCGAGGTCACCCTGCTCGGACAGAACGTGAACTCCTATGGGCGCGACCTCTACGGGGAGCCGCGGTTCGCCGAGCTGCTGCGGGCTGTCGGTGACACGGGAATCGAGCGGATCCGCTTCACGAGCTCGCACCCCAAGGACCTCTCGGACGACACGATCCGGGCGATGGCCGAGACGCCGGCGGTGATGCCGCAGCTCCATCTGGCCGTGCAGAGCGGCTCGACGGACGTGTTGCGACGCATGAACCGCAAGTACACACGAGACGACTATCTTGCCCTTGTCGGCCGCATCAAAGAAGCGATGCCGGACATCATGCTCACGACCGACCTCATCGTCGGGTTCCCGCTCGAGACGGAGCAGGATTTCGAGGACACGCTGTCGCTCGTGCGTGAGGCCGGGTTCTCGGGTGCCTTCACGTTCATCTACTCGAAGCGCGAGGGCACGCCGGCAGCCGCAGTCGACGATCCGACGCCCCGCGACGTGATTCAGGGGCGCTTCGACCGGCTCGCGAAGCTGATCGAGGAGCAAAGCTGGCAGGCCAACCAGCGCTTCGAGGGCGAGCGGGTGGAGGTGCTCGTGGAAGGGCCGTCGAAGAAGGACCCTCGCCGCATGACCGGCCACAGCCGCGAGAGCGTCACCGTGCACTTCCCGGCCCCAGAGGGCGTCGAGCCAGCCGACCTCGTCGGCACGCTCGTGGACGTCCACGTGGAGCAGGCGCGCACCTGGTACCTGGCGGGCTCGATGGTGGGGGAGCCTCGGTGACGTCCGAGGGACGCGTGCTGCCTGGGCCGGTGCTCTGCGTGGTGGGTCCCACGGCCTCCGGGAAGTCCGAGGTGGCCGAGCTTGTGGCGGAGCGCCTGGGCTCCGAGGTGATTTCGGTCGACGCCATGCAGGTGTACCGGGGCATGGACATCGGCACCGCCAAGACGCCCCTGGCCGAGCGACGTGTCCCGCTCCGCCTGGTGGATGTGGCCGACATGCGCGAGGACTTCTCGGCTGCTCGGTTCCAATGCGAGGCCCGCGCGGTGATCGACGGTCTTCTCCGGGGCCACCGGGTGCCGGTGCTGTGCGGTGGCACCGGTCTGTACCTCGACGCGGTGATAGACGACATGGCGTTCCCCTCCGGTACCCTCACGAGCCCCTCTCGGACGCGGTACGAGGAGCTGGGGCGCGAGAAGGGTCCCGAGGCCCTCTGGCGGATGCTGAGCGCGCGCGACCCGGAGAGCGCCGCGCTCATCCATCCGAACAACGCGAAGCGCGTGGCACGCGCGCTGGAGCTGGCAGACGAAGGCCGGTCCTACGCGGTTCAGCACGAGGGCCTCAAGCGGCGCGCGCCGTGGTACGACGCTCGGATCTGGGCGCTCGCGTGGGACCGGGACGAGCTGTACGCGCGGATCGAGCGACGCGTGGACACGATGTTCGCCGCGGGCTTGGTGGACGAGGTCCGCTCCCTGCGCGCACGCGGCCTCGACGAGAGCCCCACGGCCTCCGCCGCCATCGGGTACAAAGAGGTCTCGGCGGCGCTCCGTGGGGAGATCTCCCTCGACGAGGCCCGGGAGCAGGTGAAGCGCAACACCCGTCGCTATGCCAAGCGACAGCTCTCGTGGATCCGGAGGGACGGTCGCGCGCACGTGCTCACGATGGGGCCGGACGGCCTGTCGCCGGAGCAGGCGGCGCGGCGCATCATCGACGACTCCGGTGTCACCGGCTGAGAGAGGACGGTCACGTGGCCACAAGGCACCCGCTTCCCACTGCAGCACCCCATGAGCGCGCGATCCTGGTCGGCGTCGATCGGGGAGGGTCGTGCGACTGGCCCCTTGCGGAGTCCTTGGCCGAGCTCGAACGGCTCGTCGAGACGGATGGCGCGATCGTTGTGGGCGAGCTGACCCAGCGGCTGGACCAGCCGGTTCCGAAGACCTTCATTGGCTCGGGCAAGGCTGCGGAGCTCAAGGAGCTCGTGCAGGCGCTGGATGCGGACGTGGTCGTGTTCGACGACGAGCTCAAGCCCACGCAGCAGGCGAACCTCGAGCGGATCCTCGGCAGGGACGTGAAGGTGATCGACCGGACCGCCCTCATCCTCGACATCTTCGGCCGCCATGCGGCCACGAAAGAGGGGCGTCTGCAGGTTCAAGAGGCACAGCTCGCGTATGTCCTTCCACGTCTCCGCGGCATGTGGAGCCACTTGATGGGCGAGCAAACGCGCGGCGGCATCGGCAGTCGCTTCGGACAGGGCGAGTCGCAGCTCGAGGTGGACCGCAGGCTCGTGAGGAACCGTCTGTCGGCGCTTCGGAAGGACCTCGCGAAGGTCGAGACGCAACGGGAGACCCAGAGCAAGGCGCGATGGGACAGCGGCGTCTATCGTGTGGCGTTCGCCGGCTACACGAACGCAGGGAAGTCCACCCTGCTCAACGCGCTGACCGGGGCCGACGTCTACGCCAAGGACGAGCTCTTCGCCACGCTGGACCCGACCACTCGAGCGCTCGACCTGGCCGAGGGGCGCAAGGTCACCCTGACCGACACGGTGGGCTTCATCCAGAAGATCCCAACGAGGCTCGTGCAGTCGTTCAAGTCCACGCTGGCCGAGGTGCGGGGCGCCGACCTCGTGCTCGACGTGGTGGACGCAAGCGACCCGCAATGGCCGGCGCAGGTGAGGGCGGTCGAGGAGACCCTTGCCTCCATCGACGCTGGGGACATCGACCGCGTCCTGGTGCTGAACAAGGTTGACCTGCTCTCCTCCGAGGATCGCGAACGCCTGCGGCTCGAGCACCCGGAGGCGGTCCTGGTCTCCGCCACCGAGGGCACGGGGCTCGATGGCCTCCTGCACCGGGTGGCCCTCGAAGCCGCGAAGGGCGACGTCCTGCTCACCGCGCTGATCCCGTACTCCAAGGGGCTCCTGACGAAGGCGGTGCACGAGCAGGGTCAAATCGTGCGCGAGTCCTACGGCGAGGACGGGCTGCTCGTCACGGCCCGCGTGCCCGAGCGTCTGGCCGGTCACTTGGCGCCCTATCGCGTCGAGGAGTGAGCTAGACCCCGAGGAGTCCGAAGAGTGCGATGAGCGCGGGCTGGTGAACCACATAGACAGGCAACGCATGGCGCCCGACCCACTCGAGAGGTCGGCAGTGGGCGCGCAGCATCCAACCGGGGTAGCCCACTCGCTTGAACCAGCGACCAATGGCGATGCCGGCTCCGTACATCAGCGCGAACGGCACGAGGGGATAGTAGTCGCCGGACACAAAGCCGGGGCCTGGGAACCCGAGCCATGCGAACCACGGGGTGGAGTAGCAGGCCTCCGGGATCGCCAGGGAGAAGAATGGCCCTCCGAGGCTGCTGCGCGGGACATTGAGGCAGAGCAAGAAGACGGCGACGAGGGCCGCGGCAAGGATCACGCCTTGGGGCTCGCGGTGTATTCGTTCCAGCAGCGCGTCCACGAGGGTCGCGGCACCGATGCAGAACACGATGCCGAAGCTGATCGGGTCGTCGACGGCGGCAAGGGTCGTGGCAACGAAGATGAGCGCCGCCACTGCCAGGTAACGGCCGGCCCGGGCCAGGTTGTTCCTCGAGAAGCTGCACATCCATCCCGAGACGGCGAGGAACGTCCAGGCGATGGTGGCGCGCCAGACAGCGACGAGGGCGCCCGAAAAGAACGGGAGCGGCAGCCCGTAGATGAAGGCCGCGTCGTAACAGGCGTGGAAGAGCACCATAGAGACGACCGAGAAGCCGCGCGCGGCGTCAAAGAGGCGGACGCGCCCCGTGGGATGCGTCCACGGGGCGCGCCTCGTCGAATCCGTCGCGGAGGCGGGCGAGACCATTAGGAGATGTGGCGGATGAGGGCGGTCGCGCGGCCGAGGATCAGTGGGTTGTCGACGTAGATGGGCTCCATCATGTCGTTCTCGGGCTGCAGGCGCACGCGGTTCGCCTCGCGGTAGAACGTCTTCACCGTGGCGCCGTCGCCCACCAACGCGACGACGATCTCGCCGTTGTGCGCCTGGTTGGTCTCAGCCACCACCAGGTAGTCGCCGTCCATGATGCCGGCGTTGATCATCGAGCTGCCCTTGACGCGGAGGACGAACGAGCTGCCGTCGCCCACGATGCTCGTGGGCAGCGGGATGGTCTCCTCGATGTTCTGCTCGGCAAGGATCGGGACGCCCGCAGCGACGCGGCCGACGAGCGGCAGCCCGATCACGTTGCCGTCGAGGTCCTGCAGCACCTGGGCCAGCCCGTCCTGCGGCTGCGAGGAGCCGCGCTTGTGGGAGCCGGGGCCGCAGATCTCGATGGTCCGGGACTTGTTGGCCGTGCGTTTGATCAGCCCGACCTCCTCAAGGGTGCGGAGGTGCATGTGCACGGTGCTCGGTGACTTGAGGCCCACGGCGGAGCCGATCTCACGGACCGACGGGGGATACCCGTGTTCGTCGGAGTACGACAACAGGAAGTCGTAGATCTGCTGGACGCGCTGGCTGAGCTTGGGCTGCGACATGGCCTCTCCTTCTTCGGTGTCCTCGCACCACCACTATAACAAACGATTGTTCCAAAAAACGGATGTTCCCGTAATTCTTGACAAATCTAGTGGACAGGGGTAAACCGAACACCGAACAGACGTATCCGGACAAACGTATCGCACAGGGAGGGGTTTGCCATGACGGCGCAGTCTCTGAGGGAACAAACCATCGAAACACCTGTCCATTTCTGGTTCGTGGCGGCGATTGTCGGCATTGTGTTCGTTCTGGGCACGGGGGTCGCCCATGACCTGCGCGTCTCGGCCGTGCTGAGCGGTGCCCCGCAAGAGGAGGTGCTCGTCACTGCCGGGGAGAGCCTCTGGGCCATTGCGGAGAGGCACACGGGAGACGATGTCGCCGTCCCGGAGGTGGTTCGGTGGGTGATGGAGGAGAACGGCCTCGACTCCTGCGTGATTCAGCCGGGGGACCGCATCGTGCTGCCGGTCCTGACATCGTGACGGGCCAAGCGTGAGAGCAGGGGCACGTCGGCGAGCGATCGTTGGCGCGGCCTGGACGCGGGTAACGCGCCCGTTTCCATGTAGGCGCTGTGAAGAGACGCCGAGGCTCCTGTGCTATGTTGTGCCTGCTTCACGGCACAATCTTCGAGAACGACCTGTGGGGGGAACTCATCGATGCGCTGTCCCCGGTGTGGCTGGCCCGAGTCAAAAGTGGTGGACTCCCGTCCGTCCGAGAGCAATGAGGCCATCCGTCGGAGGCGCCAGTGCATGCAGTGTGGCGCCCGCTTCACGACGTACGAGCGACGTGAGGAGCTGCCGCTCGTCGTGGTCAAGCGGGACGGGCGGCGCGAGCCGTTCGATCGCCAGAAGATCATGCACGGGCTCGTGGCCGCAACGGTCAAGCGCGACCTCGACGTCGCACAGCTCGACCGTCTGATTGACGATGTGGAGCAGAAGCTCCGGGATGGCGGCGTGCTCGAGGTTCCCTCGAAACAGTTGGGCGAGATGGTGCTACTGGCGCTGAAAGACGTCGATGGCGTGGCCTATGTGCGATTCGCCAGTGTCTACCGCGACTTCAAGGACGTCGACGAGTTCCGCGAGGAGCTGGGGAGGCTCGAGAATGGCCAGTGAGCGGCTGCGTGTCCCGATCAAGCGCCTTGACCCTGCCGTCGAGCTGCCGGCCTATGCCTACCCGGGCGACGCGGGGCTCGACCTGCGTGCGAACGAGGCGGTCACGCTGTGGCCGCTCGAGCGCCGGCTCATAGGCACGGGTCTGGCTGTCGCGATTCCCGAAGGGTACGCGGGCTTCGTGCAACCCCGGAGCGGCATGGCTCTCAAGAAGGGCCTCTCGATGGCGAACACGCCGGGGCTCGTCGACTCCCATTACCGGGGCGAGCTCAAGGTGTGCGCCGTGAACCTTGACGCCGAGATGCCCATCTCGATCGAGCGCGGCGAGCGCATCGCCCAGCTGGTCATCCTTCCGACGCCGCTGGTCGAGCTTGTGGAGATGCCCGAGCTCGACGATACGGAACGCGGGGCCTCCGGGTTCGGTTCCAGTGGTGTCGTGTAATCCATCCTCAGGTTCTCTCCGGCGTGCCGAAGGCGCGTCGGTTCGGCTATCGACCCACAAGGAGGGACAGACCATTGGAGAACTCGGAAATCCCGACGGACAAGGAGGGCGGTTTGGAATCGTTTTTCCACATGAAGGAGCGGGGCTCCTCCACCGGCCAGGAGCTCAGGGCCGGCTTGACCACGTTCCTGGCGATGGCGTACATCATCGCCGTGAACCCGTCGCTCCTCGCGGCTGCCGGCATCCCGATTGAGGCGGCGGTCACCGCGACCTGCATTGGCGCGGGCATCATGACCATCCTGATGGGCGTCTGCTCGAACCGCCCGCTGGCCTGTGCGTCTGGCATGGGCATCAACGCGGTGGTCGCGTTCACGTTGACGCCTATCGCGGGGGGCGACTGGCACGCGGCGATGGCGGTCGTGTTCCTTGAGGGCATCATCATCCTCATCTGCGTGCTCTGTGGCCTGCGCGAGGCGATCATGGACGCCATCCCGGCGTCGCTGCGCCATGCGATCGCTGCGGGTCTCGGCTTGTTCATCGCGCTCATCGGCCTCATCAACGGCGGCATCATCGTCAACGATGACTCGACGCTCATCACGATGGTGTCGCTCGGGTCGATGGACAACCCCGGCTATATCGTCGCGCTGGTGGCGATCTTCTCCACGTTCGTCCTCTATTGCCTGCGCGTGCCGGGAGAGATCCTCATCGGCATCGTCATTGCCGTCATCGTGGGCGTGCCTCTCGGCGTGACTTCTGCGCCCGCCGGCATTGTCTCCGGTCTCGACTTCTCGACGTTCGGCGCGCCGTTCTTGCTCGATGCGGACGGCGTCATGGGCATTGCGAAGGTCGTTGCGAGCCCGGTGCTGTTGATGTTCGTGTTCTCGCTCATGATGTCCGACTTCTTCGACACGATGGGCACCGCCTTCGCGGTGGCCAAGCAGGGCAACTTCCTCAACGAGGACGGCACCATCGAGGACATCCGCCAGATCCTCATCGTCGACTCCACCGCCGCTGCTGTGGGCGGACTCGTCGGCGCCTCGTCGATCACCACCTTCGTGGAGTCCGCCTCCGGAGCCGCTGACGGCGGTCGCACGGGGCTCACGTCCATTGCCACGGGCGTGCTTTTCCTGGTCGCCGCGTTCTTCGCTCCGCTCGTCGCCATCGTGAGCACTGCGGCCACTGCGGGCGCCCTTGTGCTCGTCGGCTTCCTGATGATGGACCAGGTGCAGGAGATCGACTGGTCGAGCAGGTTGGAGGGCCTCCCGGCGTTCATGACGGTGGCGGGCATCCCCTTCACCTACTCCATCTCGAGCGGTATCGGCCTTGGGTTCATCACGTATGTGGTGGTGGCCCTCTGCACCGGCAAGGCCAAGGACGTCAAGCCGCTCATGTGGGTCGCGGCCGTGGCGTTCGCGATCTCGTTCTTCATCTAGGCGACCGCACGTTCGCGCGGTGACCATTCGGTGTTTCACGGGGTCCTTGGAGCCCAAGGGCCCCGTTTTCAAGGAAGCGGGATCTGTGAGTCCCGACTTGAAGAGGAAGGAGAGCCTATGGCTCATGCGAAGCGCGAGGTGATCGGCGTTTCCGACCGCGTCTCGGTCGGTCGTGCCATCCCGCTCGGCATCCAGCACATGATGTCGATGTTCGGCTCGACGGTGCTCGTGCCGATGCTGACGGGCCTGCACCCGAGCGCGGCGATCATGTGCTCGGGCATTGGCACCGTCTGCTACCTGCTCGTCACGAAGAACAAGATCCCCAGCTATCTGGGCAGCTCGTTCGCGTTCATCAGCCCGATCATCGCGGTAGGCGCAACCCAGGGGCTCAATGCGGCGCTTTCAGGCGTTGTGGTCGCTGGCTTGGTGTTCCTCGCCGTCGCCGGCATCATCAAACTGATCGGCACGGGCTGGATCGACCGTATCCTCCCGCCGGTTCTCATCGCCTCCATCATCGTCGTGATCGGTGTCGGGCTCTCCGCGACGGCCGTGAACATGGCGCTCTGCAACTCGACCGGCACCTTCGACGGTGCGAGCTGCGCGGTCGCTGCCGTCACACTGGCCGCCGCCGTCGTGTTCTCGTCGATGAACGGGCTCATCGGCACGATCCCCGTGCTGCTCGCCATCATCGTGGGCTACGTGGTGTCCGCCTTCATGGGCATGGTGGACTTCCAGCCCGTGCTCGACGCATCGTGGGTCGGCCTCCCGAAGCTGATGTTCCCGCAGTTCGACCTCAGCGCGATCCTGCTGATCGCGCCCGTGGCGTTCGTTGTGGTCATCGAGCACATCGGCCACCTGCTCGTGGTGTCGGAGGTCGTCGGCGAGGACTACGTGCCGATGCTGCCGCGGTCCCTGGCGGGCGACGGTATCGCGACGTGCATCGCCGGCTTCCTCGGCAGCCCTCCTGCGACCACCTATGCGGAGAACATCGGTGTGATGTCCGTCACCCGTGTGTACTCGACCCAGGTGTTCTGGTACGCGGCGGGCTTCGCCTTCATCGTTGGTGGCTTCTGCCCCAAGCTCGAGGCGCTCATCATGAGCATCCCCACGCCCGTGATGGGCGGCGTGAGCCTTCTGCTGTTCGGTCTCATCGCCTCCAACGGCCTGCGCATGCTCGTGACGAACAACATCGACTTCGGCGAGAACCGCAACCTCATGATCGCCGCAGTCGTTATCATCCTGGGCGTCGGCATGGAGTGCGGCGGCTACGCGATCCCCCTCGGCGACTTCACGCTGCCCGGCATGGCGGCGTCGGCGCTCGTGGGCATCGTGATGAATCTGCTGCTCCCGCGCGTGTCGTCCGAGGACGACGCGGCTCCGGACTACATCGAGGAGCCCTAGGTCCCGCTGAGCCGTCCTGATGTGGCCGGGCGTTTCTCCGCTGCGCGCGGGGGAGCGCCCGGCCGTTTTTGATGCTGTCGAAGAGGGGTACCCTTCCTCCAGCAACAGACGAACAACGAAGGGAGGCCTCCTTATGCAGGAGAAGGACCTTGTCATCATTGGCGGCGGCCCGGCGGGTCTCACTGCCGCCATCTATGCGGACCGCGCCGCGGTCGATGCGGTGACCATCGAGCAGGGCAACTTCGGGGGGCAGCTGAGCCAGACGGACCTGGTGGACAACTACCCGGGCATCGAGAATGTCTCGGGCTTTGAATTGGCGCAGAAGATGCACCAGCACGCGGAGGACCTGGGAGCTGAGTTCGCGTTCGATGTGGTCGAGAAGCTTGAGCGGGACAAGGACGGCGAGCGGTTCATCGTGTCTGCGATGGGCGAGACCTACCGGGCGAAGACGGTCATCCTGGCAACCGGCGCGACGCCGCGGCCGGCCGGCTTTGTCAATGAGTCCCTATTCGCCGGCCACGGTGTGTCCTACTGCGCCACCTGCGACGGCATGTTCTACAGGGACAAGACGTGCTTCGTGGTGGGCGGCGGCAACACGGCCTGCGAGGAGGCGGACTTCCTTACGCGCTTCGCCTCCGAGGTGATCATGGTGGTCCGGAAGGATCACATGCGCGCGCAGGCCCAGCTCATCAAGAAGGTGGAGGACAACCCCAAGGTCACCATCAGGTACGAGACGGCCATCGACGCCCTGGAGGGCGAGGACCTGCCGTCGAAGGTGGTCTTCCGGAACACAAAGACCGGCGAGACCTGGGCCGAGGAGTACGAGCCGGGCTCTTTTGGCGTGTTCGTGTTCATCGGCACCATCCCGACGAGCGAGCTGGCCAAGGGCCTCTGCGAGTGCACGGACGCCGGTGAGATCGTGACCAACGAGCGCATGGAGACCTCCACCAAGGGCCTCTATGCAGCTGGTGACGTGCGGAAGAAGCCGCTGCGGCAGATCGTCACGGCCTGCGCGGACGGTGCGCAAGCGGCGACGTCGGCCGCGCTCTATCTCGGCAACATGGTCATCTAGCCCTGCAAATGTGCAAATGGGGGCGGAGCATTCTCTCAGGTGGTCACGTGTTTGATGCCGTGGCATCAACAGCGCAACGACCGGCAAAAGTGCTCCGTCCCCATTTGCCGGTCAGGTGTTGACGCACTTGAAGGACCAATCGCGTGTGTCGCGGTGCAACACGCTGTACTCAAAGAGGCGGCCGTCCGAGAGGAACGTCACCTGGTCGATCTCGAGCACGGGGACGTCCTCGGGCAACCGGAGCCAGACCTGTTCCTCGAGCGTCGGCATGACGGCGCGGATCGAGCGGTGCGTCGAGGACACGGTGAGCCCCAGTCCCACCTCCACGTGGCGGTAGAGCGAGTCCGCCGCGTTGCGCTTCGTGAGGTTCGGCACGATGGCCACGGGTATCCAGGTGTAGCTCACGAGTCCTTGCGAGTCGTTCACCGACCGTAGGCGCACGATGGAGTACACCGGTGTGCCCTCGCCGACGCGCAACCGCTCGGCCACGCGCCCTGTGGCCCCGATCACCGAGAACTCGAGCACTTGGGTGTCGGCGACGTGGCCCTCGTGGCGGGCCGTCGCGGAGTAGCTCTCGACCACCTGGCTCTCCGAGTCGTCGCTCGAGGGGTCGATGTCCTTGACGTAGGTGCCGCTGCCGCGCCGCTTGATAACGAAGCCCCGTTCCGAGAGCACGTCCATCGCCTTGCGCACGGTGATGCGGCTCACGCCGTACTGCTCGCAGAGCTCGTCCGTGGTGGGGAGCTTAGACTGCGGGGGACAGACGCCCTCCCGGATCTTGCGCTCGATGTCTTCGGCCACGGTGAGGTACTTGAGAGGCACCGGTCCTCCCTTTCATTGATAACGGACACCGTTCCATGGTAGCGAAGGGCAGCGGCCGCTTGCTGTATGCGCCGATGGTTTACGGGTCGGAGTCGAATAACCCGCTCCACAAACCTGGTTGTCGCGCTTTACTATGAAGTCGCCGGCGTTGAACGCAGAGAAGGGAACAGCATGGCAGACCTCATCTTCCTCGACCCCGTCTTCCACGAGAAGATCTGGGGCGGCCGCAAGCTTGAGACGGAATTCGGCTACGAGATCCCTGACGGGCCGATCGGGGAGTGCTGGGCGATCTCGGCGCACCCCAACGGTGACTGTGTGGTGGCGGAGGGCGAGTTCCAGGGTGAACACCTCTCCACCCTCTGGGACAGCCATCCGGAGCTGTTCGGCAATCTGGTGGGCGACCGCTTCCCGCTGCTGATCAAGATCCTCGACGCCGCCGACGACCTGTCGATCCAGGTGCACCCGGACGACGCGTACGCCGCGGAGCACGAGAACGGGAGCCTTGGCAAACGCGAGTGCTGGTACGTGTTGGAGTGCGACGACGACGCGACGATCATCGTGGGCCAGAACGCCAAGGACAAGGACGAGTTCCGTGCCATGATCGAGGCAGGCGAGTGGGACGAGCTCCTCAACGAGGTGCCGATCCACAGGGGGGACTTCTTCCAGATCGACCCCGGCACCGTGCACGCGATCAAGCACGGCACCGTGGTGCTCGAGACCCAGCAGTCGAGCGACGTCACGTACCGCCTCTATGACTACGACCGCGTGCAGGACGACGGCACCAAGCGGCCGTTGCACATCGACCAGTCCTGCGACGTGGTGGACTTCTCGGTGTCCGCCCCGGAGTCCGGTCATGTGGACCTTGTCTTCGATGACGACGGCCTCTGCCTGCTCGAGAAGAACGCCGACTACACGGTCGAGGTCGTGGACGTGCCCGAGAAGCTCTCGCTGGCCAACAGCGCGCCGTTCCTGTGCGTGTCCGTGATCGAGGGCGAGGGCAGCGCGAACGGCCACGCCGTCAAAAAGGGCAGCAACTTCCTGGTGCCGGCGACGGTGGAGACCGTGGAGCTGGAGGGGCCGATGCGCCTTGTCGTCAGCCACGTGTGAGTCCGCTCGCGACTGAGACGGGACGGGGGACAGACGTGCCTGGCACGTTTGTCCCCCGTCGCCGTTAGCGCGCGCCTTTGTCGCCGGGGCGCCGGCGACCGCCGTTATGCGGTCGCTGCTTGCGCGGCCCGCTGTAGCTCTGCCACTCAGCGGCAGAGGCTGCCGACGGGCTCTTGCGGCGACGGGACTTCCGTGCCGGCTTGGACCCGTTCTTGGCCACGGCGTCTTTCGGCGCGCTCTTGGGCGCAGACTGCCTCGCCTTGGCATCCTTCGCCTTGGGCTTGGACGGCTTGGCCTTTGCCCCCTTCTTCTGACCGGTGCCCTTCGCCTGCTGGCGAACCGCCTTGGCCGCCGCCGCCTTGGTGCGGCTCTTGCGATGGGAGCCCGAGGTCGGGACGTCCTTCGCCGTCGCGGGGGTGCGGCTCTCGTCCAAGGTCGGCGGGTTCTGGCCGCGGTCGTAGTCGTTCGCGCGGGGGAACGTCGGAACCGTGCGGCCCATGAGGGCCTCGGTGGCCAACAGGTCGGGCACGTCGTCGGGCGTCACGAACGTGATGGCCCAGCCGGCCTCCCCGGCACGCCCGGTGCGGCCGATGCGGTGCACGTAGTCCTCGGGGTCTGCCGGGACGTCGAAGTTAACGACGTAGTCCACGTCCGGCACGTCGATGCCGCGGGCGAGCACGTCGGTGGCGACGAGCACCTGGATCCGGCCGTCCTTGAACCCTTTGAGCGCCTTCTCGCGCTGGGCCTGGCTGCGGTTGCCGTGAATGGGGGCCGCGGCGATCCCGGCCTTGGTCAGACGCTTGCAGACGGCGTCGGCGCGATGCTTGGTGCGGCAGAACACGATGACGCGGTCGTGGCCCTCCCCGTTGAGCACCGTGGCGAGCAGGCCGTTCTTGACCTCGGGGGACACAGGGAGCAGGAACTGGTCGATGGTCTCGGCGGCCGTGCCGCGACGGGCGATCTCGACCCGCGCCGGGTCGTGCACGAGGTCGGCGACGCCCTCGATCGCGCCCTCGTCGAGAGTGGCCGAGAACAGCAGCGTCTGGCGCTCATGGGGGCAGGCAGCGACGATGCGGCGGACGGCCTGCAGGAAGCCCATGTCGAGCATGCGGTCCGCCTCGTCGAGGACGAGCACCTGCACCTGATCGAGCCTGGCGTCGCCGCTCCCGATGAGGTCCTCAAGGCGCCCCGGGGTGGCGACGAGGACGTCCACGCCGCGGGACAGTGCGGCGCGCTGGGGGTTGTAGCTCACGCCGCCCACGACCGAGACCGTACGGTGTCCTGTGCGCTTGCCGACGGTGTCGCACACATCGACGATCTGCTGGGCGAGCTCGCGTGTGGGCGTCACCACGAGGCAGAAGGGCCCCTCGTGCTTGCGGTGGTGCCGAAGGCGGCTGAGGGTGGGGAGCACGAAGGCGGCGGTCTTGCCGGTGCCGGTCTGGGCGGCCGCGAGAACGTCGCGGCCGGCGAGCACCTGGGGGATGGCCTCTGCCTGGACGGGGGAGGGGCGCTGGTAGCCGAGGTCGCGGACGGCGGCGAGCGCCTTGTCAGAAAGCCCGAGCTCGTCAAAGGCCGGGACAGTGGGGTTCTTGGTCACGGGAATTCCTCAGGGGATAGATTGGAAACAAAGCGGGCGCAAAGGCCCAACCATCAAAAATAGCTGTTGGGAGCGACCGGCGCGCTGTCGGGCGGCCGTCCCCACAGGATGGGGGCCAAGCTCAAAACTTTCTCAATGACTCCTGCGGCGCCGCTTCTGTGGGCTACTCTTGAGCTGAACAAACGCCAAAGCCCGTGCGATTCGAAGGGGACGGCATGGCACAGGAGACTCGGCGCGCAGGGACGCCCCGGAGCGACGCGCCCAGGCACCCGGACAGGGCATTGACGACGCGTCGCACCGCCGTGGGCGTCGGGGCGGTTGCCGTCGTGGGCCTTGGCGTCGGCCTGGCCAGTTGTCTCGGCGCGCCGGCAGAGCCCCCGGTGGCGGAGGCGGCCGATGACGCCGCGACGCTTCCGGCCCGCGATTTCGCCGAGTCGCGGCTGCTGGACCAAGGGCGCACCACGGCCACCGGCCCCGGTCGGGTCTCGTTCAGCGCCTGGGGCGACGTCATTGCGACGGACGCGATGCTGGAGACCGCGCTCGCCTGGGGCGACGGCGGGGCCTACGACTTCTCACCGCTGTTCGCTCGCACCGCACCGTGGGTTCAGAACCAGTGTGACGTGAGCCTCGTGAACATGGAGACGACCATCGGCGGCGACAACGGCTTCGGCATCACCGGGTACCCGAGTTTCAACACGCCGGAGGCGATGGCCGACGCGATCGCGGGGGCGGGCTTCCGGGTGGTCGTCACCGACTCGAACCACACCTACGACACCTGGACCGACTCGATCGGGTACGCCCAGGAGGTGTGGTCCGGCAAGCCCGGTCTTGTCACCGTTGGCAGCTTTGCGAGCGAGGCGGACCGCGAGACGCCGCGCGTGGTCGAGTGCAACGGCCTTCGTATCGCGTTTGTGGCCTATTGCTATGGCCAGAACGGCTACGAGCAGAGCGACCTGCCCAACGACTACTACGCCGTCCCCTGGGACAGGGAGGCCATGGCGCAGGACGTCGAACGGGCCCGGAAGGCTGCGGACGCCGTCGTCGTGTACCTTCACATGGGAACGGAGTACACCAACGAGCCCAACGAGGAGCAGCTGGCCGCGGCGCAGGCCTGCGCCGACGCCGGCGCCACGCTCGTGGTGGGGAGCCACGCCCATGCGATCCAACCCGTGAGGCTGTTGACGTCGGCCGACGGGCGCCCGGTGTGGTGCGCCTACGGGCTCGGCGACTATCTCTCCGGCTACACCAAGGCCATGTGCGTCCTGAGCGGCGCCTTCTGCTGCACGTTCGAGCTCGGGGAGGGCGGGGCGGTCTCGGTGCGCGACGCGACGTGGCGTCCCGTCATCGAGCACCGTGAGACGGCGAAGGACGGCGCAGTGACGCAGGCGGCGTGGTTCGTCTCGGAGTACAGCCAGGAGCTCGCAGAACGAAACGAGCTGCTCGCGAACCTGGAGCCCGGGCAGCGCTGGGAGTGGGTGACGTCAGAGACCGCTCGTGTGATGGAGGGCTCGGGCGTGACCGTCGTCTAGCGGATGCCCGGCGTTGTCCCCCCTGTGCGGGCGGACGACCGGCGCACAGGGGGGCCGTTGGCGACTACCCTTGGCGCCAGTGGGGTCCGAGGGACTCCCGACGGCCGAGGCACGCCTTCGCGATGGCTGCGGTCGCGGCCGCCTGCTGTCGGGCCGTCGCGTTCTTGCGCAGGGCGCCAACGGCGCCAGCACCGAGGTCATCGAGGTCGTGCGGGTCCACCGCTTGTTTCTCCGCTCGGGCCTGGAGCGAGCGAGCCTGTGCGAGGAGCTCCTCGAGGCCGCGCGTGGTCCTGGGGCCGAGGAGCGCGCGGTCCGCTGTGCGTTTGAGCCCCTCCCTGGCGTTCGGTTCGACGAGCGCCGCGGACAAGGGCGAGAGCGGCCCGCCGTCGAGCGGCTCGACGGCGCGTTCGTTGGCGGCGTTCGTGCCCGCAGCGCGCCCGAGCGTCAGCGCCATGACGCTCGCCATGCCGCCGAGCCGGTCGGCGCCGTACACCTGGGCGCACTCGCCTGCCGCATAGAGGCCGCGCACGGTGGTCCGGCCTTGGGTGTCGACGACGATTCCGCCGTTGGCCGCCTGCGCGTACAGGCGCACCGGCAGGGGCGCGGCCGGGTCGACACCCATGTCGCGGAGCCACGAGGCGAAGTCCTCCACCAGCTCCTGCCCCTCGAGCTGCCTCAGGTCCGTGCTGGCCCAGCAGCCGCCCGTCGCGGTCGCGTGCGCGATGGCCTGCTCCACGAGCCGGGAGACGCGCTCCACGGTGAAGGGGCCGTGCACGCTGTGGGCCTCGAGGGCCGCCCGCGCCTCGGCGGCGGGAATGCCGGCGGCCTCGAAGGCGTCGCGTCCGTCCGCGCCGGTGAGCGTCGTCGCTCGCCAGACCTTCTCGTTGCACACGAGCGGGCGGGCGCCGTTTCGCTCGACACCTGCCATCACCTGGATGAACTCGAGCCCGCGCACCTCGGCGCCGGCGTCGATGGCGAGCGCCGCCCCGTCCCCCTCAAGGGACGGCAGCGTCAGGCACGAGGAGCAGACGCCCGCCGTGCCGCCGGTCGCCAGCACCGTCGCCCGAGACCTCACGGACACGAGGCCGTCGGCCCCCGCCCCGAGGACGCCCGAGACGCGCCCCGGCTCTCCGAGCAGGCTCACCGCGTGGGCGTCGAGCACCCGCACCCCGGCTCTGTCGAGGGCCGACAGCATCGGGCCCTCCGCCTGCCGGGGCGGGAACAGGCGCCAGCCGCGGACCTCCGTGTCGAAGCACGGGACGTAGGCGGTGTCG
Source organism: Kribbibacterium absianum (assembly GCF_030067705.1). Classification (GTDB taxonomy): domain Bacteria; phylum Actinomycetota; class Coriobacteriia; order Coriobacteriales; family Atopobiaceae; genus Kribbibacterium; species Kribbibacterium absianum. Next base: position 566,858 of record NZ_JASJEX010000001.1, on the reverse strand, counting down.
CGCTCGTGGCCGGCACCGGGGCTCTGGAGCGCGACCCCGAGCCCTTGAAGCCAGTCCACGCAGTCCCAGGCCTGGTCGCACAGGGAGCGGACGACCGCGTCGTTGGAGCAGCCGAGGCCCACCTCGATGACCTTCTCGGCAAGGGACACGGACGCCTCCGGCGTACGGTCGGCGGGAAGCACCATGCCGAGGCCCCAGGTGCCTCCTTGGAAGGACGAGCCCCCGCAAGGCCGGCCATCGGTGAGGAGCACCACCGAGGCGCCCTGCTCGGCTCCGGCCAATGCGGCGCTGATGCCTGCCAGGCCGGCACCCACCACGCACACGTCCGCTCTGATCCGTTCCATGGCACCCTCCCGGGGTCGGTGTCTCATTGAGGGTCTAGGATAGGGGAGCCTGACACCGGCGATGCGGAAGGGAGGTGGTCACTCATGACGAGGAAGCGGAGGCAGCGCCTGCACGTGGGGACGATCAGCGTGCTGGACGCGACACGGGCTCGGAAACCGCAGTTCAACGGGTACGCCTGCGGCCACGGCGCACAGGGCGACACGCGCTACAACCGTCGGAAGGCGGACGCGGAGCTGCGGAGGATCCTTCGCGAGGAGGGCGGCCACGGTCGCCCTCCTTTTTTGACGGCGAAGGTCTCGCAGCAAAGGGGCCCCGCGCTCATGCGGGCTCCTCGAAGGCTGGGGCCACCATCTCTTCGAGCACGGGCTCCACGCCGGCCTCCAGCCGTGAGTCGATGACGACGACCACGTGGTCCGCACAGGCCAGCTGGAGGCCCGGTTCCGGGACGAGGCTCGCACCGCTTCGCTCGACAAGCGCCACGGCGACACCTTCCGGCAGGGTGAGCTCCTCGAGCAGGGCACCGTCGGCCTCGGAGCCGCAGCCTACCACCAGGGTCCGAATCAGCACGTGGCGGTGCGGGGCCCAGGCATGCGGAGGCTCGGAGACCTTCAGGAGGTTCGCGAGCAGGTGCTCGTAGTAGCCGTCCACCGCCACGAGCTTCGCCACCACGTAGCTCACGAGGGACACGAGGCCGAGGCTCAAAAGGGCGGTGAAGGAGCCGGTGAGCTCGAACACGAGCACGCAGCCGGTCACGGGGGCCTGGACGACGCTCGCGAAGACCCCCGCGATGCCGAGGAGCATGAAGTTCACGAGGTAGGAGGAGGGGAGGCCCAGAAGCGCCACGGCGGCCTTGCCAAAGAGGGCGCCGGCCAGTGCGCCCATGACCACCAAGGGGTACAGCGTGCCTCCGGGCGCCCGCGAGCCGGCGCAGAGGTTGGTGAAGAGGTACTTGCCCACGAGCAGCCCCAAAAGGAGCCCCACCGTGAGGCCCTCGGGCCTCGCGAGCAGCTCGAGGACCGCGTCGCCGCCGCCCATGAGGGCCGGAGCGAATGCCGCGGCGAGCCCAGCCGCCGCGAACGGGACGGCGAGCCGCGAGTACGGGGCGGCGCGGTTCACCCGTGCGTACAGCCGCTGACCGAGGAACATGCCGAGGTTGCCGAGGGCCCCGAGCAGCCCCATCGCGACGCCCATGAGCGCCACGACGCCGTACGTGATATGGGGCAGCTCCTGCGCGAACGAGAGCCCGAGCACCGGCTGCACGTCAAACACCTGGTTCACCACGAAGACCGAGGTCACCGTGCTCGACAGCGTCGCGATGACGAGCGGCGCCGAGACGGTCTTCTGGACCTCTTCGATGGCGAACATCACGCCCGTGAGGGGCGCCTGGAAGGCGGCCGCCATGCCAGCGCCGGCTCCGCAGGTCATGAGGAGCCGTTCCTCGCCCTCCGCGCTCTTCGTGGCGCGCGACACGCCCTTTCCCAGAAGGCCGCCCATCATCACGCTCGGGCCCTCGCGGCCGAGGGACAGACCGCCGAAGGCGCATAGGACGCCCTCTGCGAACTTGACGCACGCGGCCTTGAGCCACGGGATACGGAGCCGGCCCATGATCTCCGCCTCGACCTGCGGGATGCCGGAACCGGACGTGTCCGGGGCCCAGCGCATGAGCGATCCGACCGCCATGACGAGCAGCGCGAGCACGGCGACCCAGAGTGCGACGCCCCCTGGGCTCTGGTAGAGCAGCGGGGTCACCGCGCGCACGGTGCGATCGCAGGCCCCGAGGGCCACGCGGTACGCCGCGACGACGACCCCGGCGCCAAGGCCGGTGAGGAAGCCCTTCCACACGAGGCCGGCTTGGAACCGGCGCGAGAGCCTCTTGGAGACCTGGTCCATGCAGGACTGCCCTTCTTTCCTCGGCACTGGTCGCTCGTCGCGGCAGAACACCTCCAAACATAATCCAAGGGAGGACAGAGGACAGTCAGCGAGTGGAAGGGATGGCCGGGGGGCGCGTGTGAGCCTCCTATGAAGAGCGTGGCACGCTAGGGGAGTCCTCTAAAAAGGGAACGTGCGTTCCGGTATGATTTCCGTCCTACATCATGCTTTCAGACGTCGGGGGAGCCCGGCGCCTCGACTTTGGAAGGCCGCCCTGTGACGTTTGACTCAAAGACCTGCCTGCGTGTGGCGCTCACCGTTTTCGGACTGTACCTGTGCGTGTTCTACTGGCCGGCCGTCTCGGGCGCGCTCGGCGTGCTCCTGGGCGCTGCGGGGCCGCTCCTGCTCGGCGGCGCGATCGCCTATGTGGTCAACCTCCCGATGGCGTTCTTCGAGCGCAAGCTGTTCCCCGTGCGCGCAGACGGCACGCGCAGGAAGGGCGCCCGGCCCATCAGCCTGCTGCTGGCGGTGGCGGTCATCGCGGCCATCTTTGTCGGCCTCTGCATGGTGGTCGCGCCGGAGGTCATCGACGCGGTGAAGCTCCTCGTGGCCAACGCCCCGAACGGCATCAGCGACGTCCTCGACCGGCTGCAGTCGTGGGGGCTGACCTCCGACAGCGCGATCGGTCAGGTCGTCATCGACGTCGAGGGATCCCTTCAAGAGACCATCGTCAAGATGGCCGACCCCGCGAACTTGAACCAGGTCCTCGGCGCGACGGCCACCATCGTGAGTGGGCTCGTCTCGGGCGCGGCCAATGCGCTCATCGCGTTCGTGTTCGCGCTGTACGTCCTCGCGTCGAAAGACCGCCTGCGCGGGCAGGTCAAGGCCCTTTGCCAGCGCTATCTGCCCGAGGCGGTCTGGACCCGACTGTTCCACGGAATCAACGTCGCCGACGAGAGCTTCCACGGCTACATCGTGGGCCAGTCCATCGAGGCCTGCATTCTCGGCAGTCTGTGCGCTCTCGGCATGACGATCCTCGGCATGCCCTACGCCGTGATGACGGGCGCCGTCGTGGGCTGCACGGCCCTCATTCCCGTTGCCGGCGCCTACATCGGGGGCCTCGTGGGCTTCCTCATGGTGATGACCGTCTCGCCGCTGCAGGCGTACCTGTTCGTGGTGTTCCTCGTGGTGCTCCAGCAGGTCGAGGGCAACCTCATCTATCCGCGCGTCGTGGGCACCACCATCGGCCTTCCGGGGATCTGGGTCCTCGGGGCGGTCATTCTCGGCGCGGGAATCTCGGGTGTCGTCGGGATGGTGCTGGCGGTGCCTCTGGTGGCCACCATCTACAAGCTCGTGCGCGAGCAGATCGTGTCGGGAACGCACGGCGGAGGGGCTGGCGCCGAGACGCCGGTCGCGGCTGACTCGCTGCCCGAGCCGCACGACATGGCCCGCTAGGCGAGATGGCCCCCGCCGGTGGGACGATCTCGTCTCTTTGATCTGTCTCACCGGCCTCGGGCGCCGAGAGGGAAGGGCCGCTCCCCTGTCAACTTCCGATTCTGGACGAAATCGGAAGTTGAACCAGCAGCTTCGCGCCGGAGACTGTCCTCAGAACTGCAATCTTGCCGAGAAACGCAATCTGATCCCCGCGGCGTTCCAAACCCGCCATTCGCATCGTCAAGATGGCAGATTTCCTCGTTCGCGGGCTCAGATTCGCAATCTCAGGCGGCCTTAGGAATGCGTTTTGAATACTCGAAAGCCGCGATGCCCAGCCGAGCCACATCTCATAGACCAGCGTAGATGTGCAAAAAGGGACTGTCCCTTTTTGCACATTTCTTGTGCCGACGTGACGGCACAAGAAATCAGTCCTCGTCGTCCAGGTAGCTGTCCACGAGGTTGCCGCCGGTGCCGTCCAGGAGCTGGAGGTCGTGTGCGTAGCGCGCGGTGGTCTCCACGTTCGCGTGGCGCGCCATCTGCTGCATGTGACGGATCGAGTCCGGGCCACCCTCGAGCAACCCGAACGTCACGGCGGTGTGGCGCAGCCAGTGGGCGCTCGCGTAGTTCGTGTCGATGCCGGCGTCGCGCATGCGCTGGGACACCATCGCGCTCACCGCCCGCGTCGTCATCGCGCCGCCCCTGTTGTTGTTGGAGACGCTCGCGAAAAGCGGCTCCTTGGGTCCGGGGTTGCCGCGGCTCCAGAGGTAGTCGCGAATGGGCCTCACGACCTCCTCGGAGAGCGGCACCGGCTGGTCCGCGGCGTCACGGCCCTTGCCCCAGACCATGAGGACCGGGCCCTTGTGGGTCTGGCGCAGGTCGCGGACCTTCGCGCGGCTGATCTCCACGTCGCGGAGGCCGCGGCGCACCATCAGGTTGAGGATCGCGTAGTCGCGGCGGTCCTTCTCGGTGAGGGTCTCGAAGTCGAGGAGCCCGAGCACCTGCTCCTTGGTGAGGGAGCCGCGACTTGAGAGGTTCGACGTCTTGAGACGTGGCACGCCGGCCGTGATGTCCGGCGCGAGCCCGTACGAGAGTGCCCAGCGGTAGAACGAGCGGATCGAGACGAGGTTCTGGTTGACCGACGCGGCCTCCATGCCCTCCTCGTGCAGCTTGTCGCGGTACACGATGACCTCGGAGCGCCTGGGCTCGAGCAACCCGAGACCCTGCTCGTTCACCCAGGCCTGCCAGCGGCGCACGCGCGACTTGTAGGTCCTGAGGGTGTTCTCGGACCGCACGTTGAGTTCGGCCTCCCAGGCCTCGAAGAGCTCCTCGTCGGTGGGAGACGACGAGAACGGCCCCGACGCGCGGGTGATCTCCGCGCTCGGGGCCGGAGCGCCAGGAACCTCATAGACGGGCTCGTCGGGGGTGCGACGACGCGTGCCGCTCACCCCTACTCCACCGTGACCAGGGAGAAGATCTCTTGGTCGAAGTGGTCGCCGATCACCGTGCGGGGATCGAGGAACGCGAGCTCGAGTGCGAATGCGAAGCCCTCGATCGTGCCCCCGGCGCGCTCCACCAGCTGGGCACAGGCCACCGAGGTGCCGCCCGTCGCCACGAGGTCGTCGACGATGAGCACCTTGTCGCCGGGGTTGATCGCGTCCTTGTGGATCTGGATCTCGTCGGTGCCGTACTCGAGGGCGTAGGACTGCGAGAGGACCTCTCGCGGCAGCTTACCGGGCTTGCGGGCCGGCACGAAACCGGCGCCCAGACGGTAGGCCACCGGTGCGCCGACGAGGAAGCCGCGGGCCTCGGCGCCGACGACCTTGTTGATGCCCCGGCCGAGGAAGTGTTCGGCGAGCTCGTCGATCACGGCGGAGAAGCCCTGCGGGTCGGCCATCATCGGGGTGATGTCCTTGAAGACGACGCCCGGCTCGGGGTAGTCGGGGATGTCGACGATGAGGCTCGCGTAATCGAACTTGGACATGGTCTCTCCTTGCTCATGGCCGGGTCGGCCGGCGCCTGCTTCCTGACACGACGGGTACCACTGTGCCGCTTGCGGCCTAGGATCCGCCCTCGCGGAATGCCCGTTTTATCAGATGGTTGCGAACGTCGTCCGTGAGGGCCAGGAGCTGCTCGAAGGCGGCGTCGTACTGCGCGCGCTGCTCGTCGGTGAACTCGCCGCGCCTCGGGCCCATCGTCGAGAGCGCCTGCTGGAACATCGAGCTCTCGCGGTTCGCGGCGTTGACGTACTGGCGCAGGTTGCGGGGCTCGATGCCGTAGCGGCTGAGCGCGTCGCAGGTTCGGATCAGACGGAACTCGTGGCCGTCCACCATCTCGTGGCCGCGCGGGCTCCGGTGCAGCTTGACGACGCCGATGTTCGCGAGGTCGCGCACGAAGCCCACGGACACGCCGAGCAGCTCGGGCATGTCCTCGAGCGGGTGCATCTTCTCGAGGGTCTCCTCGTCGTCGACCGCCGCCTGCGGGAACGCGTCAAGGGACGCGGACCCCCCGCCGGCGCCGTCCAGCTCCTCTTTGATCACCGAGAGCGGCAGGAAGCGGTTCTTCTGCAGGTAGAGGATCGTCTCGAGCCGCTTCACGTCCCGGGAGGAGTACAGGCGGTAGCCGCCCGGCGTGCGCGACGGCGTAAGAAGCCCCTCGTCCTCCAAGTAACGCACCTTGGAGACCGAGAGGTCCGGGTACTGCGACTGGAGTCGTTTGACGACCTTCCCAATGGTGAGATAGCCGGCGTCCGCCATGGGACTACACGCCCGTGGGGATGCGGCTCGTGTTCTGGGTGGTGTGGAAGATCATGCGGAACGTGCCGATCTGGATCGTGGTGCCGTCCTCGAGCATGGCCCGGTTGACGATGGCGCCGTCGACCCACGTGCCGTTGAGCGACCCGAGGTCCTCGACGGTGTCCGCGCCGGGTGAGAGGTGCATCTTCGCATGGTGGCGCGAGACGGTCATGTCGTTGAGGAACACGCTGTTGGACGGGTCGCGCCCGATCGTGACCTCCGGGGTGTCGAGCACGAACGTGGTTCCCGTGTGGGGGCCCTTGACGATGCTCAGCGTGGGATTGGCGAGGCGCTGCGAGCCCATGAGGTCGGGGACGGTGGCGTCGATGGATGGCATGCGGAAAATGGTGGTGGAGTCCGCCGCTCCGGGCTGGGTGTTCTCCATGCTGAATGGCTCCTCCGTGTCGTGTCTCTCCGAATGGACATTCTAACCTACCCGTATCGGCCGGCGGCATCCTCGGGTGCGCCTTTTCAGCCAGCGCGAGAGAGGAAGCGCACAGCCGGCCACGCGGGGCCCGCCCCGACCGGGGAGAGGTCGGCCTCTCCCCTCTCGCCGGTCTAGCGGCAGGCGACGCACTCGATTTGGATGCGCGCGCCCTTTGGCAGGCGCGACACCTCGCACACGGAGCGCGCCGGATAGGGCTTCTCGAGCCGCTCGGTGAGCACCTCGTCCACGCTGGGAAGGTCGTCGAGGTCCGTCAGCCACAGGGTGAGCTTGCACACGGCCTCGATACCGAGCCCCACCTCCTCCAGCACGGCCTCCATGTTGCCGAGCGCGCGCACGGTCTGCACGCCGATGGAGCCGTCGACGACCCCGCCGGTCACGGGGTCCTCGGGCCCCTGTGCGCTGACGAAGAGATAGCGGGCCGCGCTGGACCCTTGGCTGTAGGGCCCGTCCGGGCGCGGCGCGTGCGGGGTGGAGATCGAGTACATGGCGCCTCCTCAGCGGTGCTCGACGATCGATTCCAGGGCGGAGTCCAAGCGCGGCAGCGCTTCGGCGATGACCCACGAGGGGCAGGCCAGGTTCCACCGCACGAACCCGTCCCCTCCCGGGCCGAACTTGGGGCCGAAGTCGAAGAAGAGGGCGTTGGCCTCGCAGGCGCCCTGGATCTCTGCGGGCGTCGCGCCGGTGAAACGAAGGTCGAGCCACGCGATGTAAGTTCCCTCGAGCGGGGCGAGCCGAGCCTCTGGCCACCGCTTCGCCACGTGCGCACGAACCAGCGCGTAGTTCTCGCCGATGACGCCGATCAGCTCGTCGAGCCACGGCTCGCACTGGGTGTAGGCCGCCTGGGCGCCCACGTACGCGAGGCATCCGAGCGAATGGATGCCGGCCAAAGAGAGCTGTCTCTGGAACGCCGCGCGACGCTCGGGGTCCTCGATCAGGATCGACGAGCACTGCAGGCCCGCGAGGTTGAACGTCTTGGAGGGGGCCACGCACACGAGGCAGTCGGACTCGTGGCCTTTGGGCATCGCGGTGGCCATGGGCACGTGCTCGTGGCCGGGCTGCGCGAGGTCGCCGTGTATCTCGTCCGAGACGAGGGACACGGCGTTCTGGGCGCACAGCTCGCCGAGACGCTCCAGCTCCGCGCGCGTCCATACGCGGCCGACCGGGTTGTGCGGGTTGCAGAGGATCATGAGGCCGACGTCGGGCCGAGACAGTTGGGCCGCTAGGGCCTCGAAGTCCATGTGGTAGCTGCCATCCGGACGGAGGATGAGCGGCGCGTCCGCCACGATGCGACCGTTGTCCTCGATGGCCGCGCGGAAGGGCGGGTAGACCGGGCTCTGGATCACGACGCGGTCGCCGGGCTCCGTGTAGGCCCTGACAGCGAAGGAGAGCGCCGGGACGATGCCCGGGCTGTCGACAATCCACTCGGGCTGCGGTCGCCAGTGGTGCCGGCGCTCCTGCCACGAGACGACCGCGTCCCGGTACGGGGGCGTGCTGCACGCGTAGCCGAGGTTCTGGTTCTGGGCGGCGTTGGCGAGCGCGTCGACGATGGGGGGCGCCGTCACGAACTCCATGTCGGCGATCGAGAACGGCACGGTTCCCGAAGGCACGTCAGGCCGCGCTGCCTTCATGAGGTCCCATTTGGCAGAGCCCTCGGTGCTGCGGTCGCGGAGCGTCGTGAAGTCGTAGCGCGTCATGAGGCCTCCCATATACCGCGCAACGAGTCAGAGCCCGACGGGGGGGGGCGACGCATTGTGCGTTTGATGTAGGTGCTTGTCCGGCTACGAGTGTAGTTCAGCGAGCGCGCGTGCGCCGATGAAGCCACCGTCGGCACGGAGCAGGCCTGCGGCGCCGCACTCCTGGGGCAAGGGCGCCGAGTCCGGGTCGTCGAGGAGGGCGCCCAGGCCCCGTGCCTGCTCTTCGATCTGGCCCCAGACGGCCGAGGAGCCCACCGGCGTCACCTGCTCGAAGGAGAGCAGGCTCCGCCAGAGCACGCGCGCCTTGGTTTCGGGCACCCAGAGGAGCGTCCATGGGGCACCGTTGACATCGACCCGGCCGCAGACGGTGGGGATTCGGTCGAGCATGAGGTTCGCGATGGAGCCGACGGCGGGAAGGGAGGCATCGGGAGCGAGGTAGTCGGAGAGGACCCTCTCGGAGTCCGGGCCGGCGACCAGCAATGTGACCATGGCTGCAGCGTGTCCGAGCTTGACGTCCGAGAAGGCGCGGCTGCCGGCCTGCTCGATCGCGGCCACGCCTTCGAGCCAGCCCGTGAGCTGCTGCGCCGTCTCGGCCGGCGCCCAAAGGCCGTAGTAGTCGCCGAGGCAGGCGACGAGCGCCGGCGAGACCACTGTTCCGTCCCCGCGAAGGGCGACGCTCTCGACCAGCTGACCCGGCACGGGCAGAGGGCCCGCGAAGGCCATCTGGAGGAACGCGCCGGCGTCCGCGCCCTCGACCACGGAGCCGACGGTGCCGCTGATGTCCGCGAGTGCGCAACCGGCCGCGAAGGCCTCCGGCTCCCCCGCCGCGTCCCCGTAGTAGGACGGCGTCAGGACGCCGTTCGCGTCAGGCTCCAGCTCGGCGCCCAGATAGCCATGCTCCTGGGTCAACGGTGTGGCTTTGGTGGAAGGGGCGCTCTTGGCCATGGGTCCTCCTCGGGGCTGTGCGGGATGCGGCCGGCACGTGCCGGACGACGGTGTCTCACCCTGTTATGCCCGAACGACCGCCCGGGCGACCGAGAGCGACCCGGCGGCCACTGTGCGGCCGTCCTGCGTCCAGAGCGATGCGCCGCACTGCTCGCCGGGGACCATGAGCTGGTCCGAGGCAGGAACGACGCGGGAGTAGGTGGTCGCGCCGCCGTCGGGCCACACCGGCCCGGAGACGGTCTGGTCCCAGACCACCGGCACCATGTAGCCGAAACGGAAGGCGAACGGGCGCCACCCGAGCACCTGGCCCTCCTTGGCGAAGGTGAGGCTCGCGTAGCGGGCATAGGCCCATTGCATCAGGTCGAGCGTGTCCTGGAAACGCCCCCAGGGGGTGGGGCAGCCGAGCACGCAGCTGTACAGGGTCACGCCGTCGGACCGTGCGGCCCCGAGGAACGCGTAGCCAGCGCTGACGGCGCCCGTCTTGATGCCGATGAGGGCCGGGTACACGGGCATGAGCGCGTCGGTGGATTCGAAGGCCTTGTCCACGCCGTTGACGGGGACCGTCACCTCGTGCGTCCGCACCATCCGAGCGATGAAGGGATAGTTGTCAAGGGCGTAGCGGCCCATGGTCACGAGGTCGGTCGCGGTGCTCGTGTGGCCCGCCTCCTCCATGCCGGAGGGGTTCTTGAAGGTTGTCGCCGTCATGCCGATCTCGTGCGCCTTCTGGTTCATGAGGTCCGCAAAGGCGTCGATGGAGCCCGCCAGCCCGACGGCGAGCGTCTGCGCGGCGTCGTTGGCGGAGTAGACGAGCATGACCTCGAGGAGGTCCCGGACGGTGGCAGTGGTGCCCGCTTCGTAGCCCGCAAGCTGGGGATTCTCCCAGTCGCTCGGCATCTCTGGCACCGTGTAGGCGGTGTCCATCGAGACGCCCGAGTCGAGGACCACCATAGCCGTCATGATCTTGGTGGTCGAGGCCGGCTCCATGGACTTGTCGGCGTTCGCAGACGCGAGCACCCTGCCCCGTGAGTCTGTGAGGAGCCAGGACTGGGCCTCGAGGTCGTCCGCGAACGAGGGCGTGACGGCGTCGGCGTGCGCGGGCACCGGGGCAAGGAAGAGCGCGACGGCCGTGAGGGCGGCCATGAGGAACGGGGCGCTACGCCTCATCTCGCCCGCCCTCCTCGAGCGCCTCGTCACGGATCTGGAAGCCCTCCATGAAATAGAGCACGCCTGTGACCATGGAGACCACCACGCCGGCGTAGACCACCAGGATGGCCGGGCAGGCGGCGGTGGAGTTGAGGAGCGGCAGCCAGCCGACGTCGACGAGCCCCCAGCCCGGGACCACCGGCAGGTCGAGGAGCATCCAGCTGAAGCCGGCCAGCAGGAGCGCCGTGGCCACCTTGCCGATGAAGAGCACGTCCACCGGGCGCTTGCGGTAGCGCTGCAGGAGCGCCATGCCGACGGCGAGCGCCACGTCGCGGCCGATAACGAGGACGGGGATCCACACGGGCAGCTCCCCCACCACGCACAGGCCGAGCACGCCAGTGAAGAGCAGGAAGCGGTCCACCGCCGGGTCGAGCAGCTTGCCGAACCAGCTCACGGTCTGGGTGCGCCGCGCGATCTGCCCGTCGAGGAAGTCCGTGGACGCGGCGACCGCGTAGATCGCGAGGCACGCGACGCGGTTGAACTGCTGCACGAAGAGCACGAGGAAGACCACCGTGAGCACGATGCGGGCCATCGTGATGAAGTTGGCCACGGTGAGGATCTTCCAGGAGGGATTGTTGGAGGTCCCCACCGGGGCGTCGGGGTCCTCGGCGTGAATCTTGTCCTCAAGGAACTGATGGAGGTTCAAGTTGTGAGCCTTTCGGCCGGATGGATCTTGCCACAGGTGTCGATGACACAACTAGCCAGTGTACGCGAGCGGGTGCGGGGGCGTTCTCAGGGAGCCTTACGGTTTTGTAGCCACCGCAAGGCCGACACGTGGACGCGCTTGGCCCCTCCGCGCGTGCCCCGGGCGGTCTAGAGGGTGGCAAGGAAGCTGAGGATGCTCACGAGCGGGGCGCCGCCGAGCAGGAACCCGGCAGCGAGAAGGACGGCACCGACGCCGCCGAGGGCCAGCGCGCTCCTCGTGCGGCTGCCGGCCTCCTCCTGGGACACGACGTCCTTCTCGGCCCCGCCGCGGCGCTGGAGCTCCTTGCGGAACGAGCCCATCATCTGGCCGCCCACCATGCGCACACAGCTGAGGGCGAAACACACGCCGGCGGCGCTGATGACGGCGACGACGATCCAGGAGAGGCCGGCGAGGGCGCTCTCGAACGCGAGCGCGAGGGAAAGGCAGGCGAGGAGCGCAGGGAACAGGCAGAGCGCGATGGCGCGACCCATGGGCGCCTCCGATCTAAAGAGGGCTAAAAGGCTGGGTTATGATAGCGCATGCGCGAAGTCCCCTGGATATTGGAGGAACCCTATGCCGTTCGACCCCACCCGCACCGCCCTGCTCGTCATCGACGTCTGTGAGGGAGGCCTGTCCGACGCGGCCGAGGACGAGACGAAGGCCGCGTTCCTCGACGCCTGCACGAAGACCGTCGCGCTCTGCCATGACGCGGGCGTCCCGGTGATCTACTGCAACGACGCGCACCGTCCCGGCCTGGACACGGAGCTGGCGCTGTGGGGCGACCACGGTCTGGCTGGCACGACCGAGGCGCAGACCGCCGCCGCTCTCGGCCCTCAGCCGGAGGACATCACGATTCCCAAGCGTCGCTACTCGGCGTTCTTCCAGACCGACCTCGACCTGACCCTGCGCGAGTTGGGCGTGGACACCGTGGTGGCGATCGGCTGGGACACCAACATCTGCGTGCTCCACACGCTGGCCTCGGCGTTCTTCCTCAACTATCGGAGCGTGTGCGTGGCGGACGCGACGATGACGTTCCTGATCGGCGACGAGGCCGAGGGGCTCGAGTACTTCCGCCGGTGCTTCGGAACGGAGGTCGTGAGCTACGACGAGTTCGAGGCGGCGATGAAGGGCGCGCCCGACGTTTTGTGATTGAGCTTGCACCGGCAACGGGGCAATGCTAAAGTTCCCTTCGTTGCATCCACGGGACGTGGCGCAGTTTGGTAGCGCACTTGACTGGGGGTCAAGGGGTCGCTGGTTCGAATCCAGTCGTCCCGACCAGTGGAACATCAAGGCCCGGAGCCACGGCTCCGGGCCTTTCTTTGTGAGACAGATCAAAGAGACAGGACTGTCTCATGCCCGTCGGGGTGGGACAGATCAAAGAGACGAGATCGTCTCATGCGGCCCTGCTTGTCACGCGTTGCACGGTCGCGTGCGAGACTCCGGTCACGAGCTCCACTTGGCGCACCGAGAATCCCGTCTCGACCAACAGGCGCAGCGACGCGTCACGCTGCTCGCGCGGCACCCCTTTCACCGTGGATGGGTCGGCGCCGAGCGCCTCTCTCGCGGCGTCGATCAGCGCCTCGGCGTTTCTGGCCGTTCCCCGTGGCAAAGGCGGGCGCACCCCGTCGCACAGGGTCCCCGGCGCCTCATGGAATCGAACGAAAGCATCGGTGGACCCGAGGAGCCCCATCACCAGCGGCGACCCGTCGCCGGCCAGATAGCGCCCGTAGCTGCTCCACGGATACAGAAGGCCGCCCGCGAGCCCTGCTTTGAGGGGGTTCTGGTGCACATAGCGCACCACGGTGAGGAGGTACGTGTCATCGTTGATGGGCTCGCTGTGAAACGGCCCTTCCAAAAGGTGCCCCGTTCGCTCGTGGCGCCGGTTGAACGAGCGTGCATAGGCACCGAGGACCACCTTCATGAAAGCCCCGAGCCGTTCGTAGGGCACCTGGACGACGGCGTCGGTGTGGTTCTCGACGAGGGCATGGGCGACGATCTCCGCGCCCCGCTTGCGCGCCTGCCCATAGAGGAGGTCGGTGTAGGCGGCGCGGTCCGCGTCGTCCTCGAAGATGAGCTGCCTCCCGACTCCTCGCGCCACGACGTGGTACAGGTCGGCATCCGAACGCGCGCGGTGGGTGTCTGCCATCTGGGTTCCTCCGTCTCCTCGGGAAGCGGTCTGTGGGAACCTAGATTACAGGCGTGTTTCAGGCCTTGATGGGACCTCCATAAACAAGGGACACCCGGTTGCCGGGTGAGACAGTCTTGTCTCTTTGATCTGTCTCACCCCGGTCGCGTGGGACGATCCCGTCTCTTTGATCTGTCTCACTCCGTGGCGGAGGATTCGGCCTCTTCCTGCGCCCACTGAGCGCGGTAGAGTTGCGCGTAGAGACCGCCTGCGGCGAGGAGCTCCTCGTGCGTGCCCTGCTCCACGATGTGGCCGTCCTTCATCGCGAGGATGCGGGTCGCGTGCCGGATCGTGGAGAGGCGGTGCGCCACGATGATGGACGTGCGCCCGGCCACCATCGCATCGAACGCTGCCTGCACGAGCACCTCGGTGCGCGTGTCGATGGAGCTCGTCGCCTCGTCCAGCACAAGGACGGACGGGTCGCGGAGCATCACCCGCGCGATGCACAGGAGCTGGCACTGGCCCTGCGACAGCTGCGTGGACGCCCCGCCGATCACGGTGTCGTAGCCGTTCGGCAACTGCTCGATGAACCCGTCGGCGAACGCCCTCCGCGCCGCCTCCTGCACCTGCTCGTCCGTGGCGGCAGGGCACCCGTAGGCGATGTTCTCGCGCACGGTCCCCTCGAAGAGCCACGTGTCCTGCAGCACCATGCCGAAAGCGCCCCGCAGGCTCGCCCGCTTGAGGCTCCGCACGTCCGCCCCGTCCACGAGCACGGCTCCCTCGTCCACGTCGTAGAACCGCAGCAACAGGTTGATGAGCGTCGTCTTGCCGCAGCCGGTGGGCCCCACCACGGCGATGCGCTCGCCGGGGCTCGCGTGCCAGCTGACATTGTGGAGCACGGGCTTCTTGGGGTCGTAGCCAAAGGTCACGCCCCGGAACGCGACCTCGCCGCGAGCCTGTTCCGGTAGTGCCCTTGCGTCCGGGGCGTCCGGCTCCTGCTCGGGCGCGTCGATGAGCCCAAAGAGCCGCTCCGCCCCGGCCAGCGCGGTCTGCACCTGCGCGAGGACGCCGGAGATCTCATTGAACGGCTTCGTGTACTGCGTCGCATAGGAGAGGAAGCTCTGGACGCCGCCCACGGTGAGCGTCCCAGGAATGCCGGTGACCACGCAACAGCAGCCGGCGGCCGCGACGCCCGCGTACACGAGGTTGTTCACGAACCTCGTCCCGGGGTTCGTGAGCGAGCCGATGAACTGTGCGCGCTCCCCCACCTGGTACAGCTCGCCGTTGATGGCGCCGAAGCCGTCGCGCTCTTCCACCTGGCGCCCGTAAAGGTTGAGCAGCCGCTGGACGCCGACATGCTCCTCGGTATAGGCCGAGAGGCGCCCCTGGATCTGTTGCTGCGCGGCGAACGTCTTCTGCGAGAAGTGCGCGATGGCCCAGGCCCCGAGCATCGAGATGGGCGTGAGCAGGACGACCACAACGGTCATCTCCGGCGACACCGTGAGCATGAAGAGCAGCGTGCCGACGATGGTCACGATGCCCGTGAGCAGTTGCTGGACGCCTTGGAGGATCCCGTCGCCCACGGCGTCCGCGTCGTTCACGATGCGGCTGATGAGGTCGCCGGCACCGTGCGTGTCGAGGTAGGAGACGGGCAGGCGGTGCAGCTTGTCGTAGGCGGCGTTGCGGAGGTCGCGGACCGTCTCGTAGGAGAGCCGGTTGCTCGCGTAGCCCTGCGCCCACTGGAACGCCGCGACGCCGAGCGCCACGAGCGCGATGGTGCGCACCGACCAGGCGAGGAACTCCCAGTCCACGTCGCCGGCGCCGACCAGGGCGTCCACGGCGTCGCCGATAAGCACGGGCACCCAGAGCGAGAGGCCCACGCCGGCGAGCGCGCAGAGGGCGGTGAGCGTCACGAGCCCGGCGTGCGGGCGCGCGTACCGAAGGAGCCTACGAACGATGGCGCCCGTGCGGGGGCCCCGTGGGACGATCTCGTCTCTTTGATCTGTCTCACGGGGGGTCATGCGGCCTCCTCTTGGCGGAGCTGCGAGTCCGCGATCTCACGGTAGAGCGGGCAGCCCGCGAGGAGCTCGTCGTGCGTGCCGAGACCCATGACCTGTCCCTGGTCGAGCACGAGCACCTGGTCGCAGGAGCTCACGGTACTGATGCGCTGGCTGATCACGAGGCGCGCCGGCGACCCGGGCAGGTGCGCGAGCGCCCGCCGGAGCGCAGCGTCCGTGGCGTAATCGAGGGCCGACGCCGAGTCGTCGAGCACCACGAGGGCAGACGGCTCCACGAGCGCGCGCGCCACGGTGAGCCGCTGCCGCTGGCCGCCCGAGAAGTTGCGGCCGTTGGGCTCGACGGGCGCGTCGAGACCCTCCGGCAGCCGGCGAACAAAGTCGGCTGCCTGGGCGGCCTCGAGCGCCGCCCACAGCTCGTCGTCGGTCGCGTCCTCGCCGCGCCAGCGGAGGTTGTCGCGCACCGTGCCGCTCACCAGCTCCGCCCGCTGGGGCACAAAGGCCACGAGTCTCCGAAGCTGGGACAGCGGCAGGTCGCGCACGTCGCGGCCGGCCACGCGCACGCTGCCCTCCGTCGCGTCGTACAGGCGCGGCACGAGCGAGGCCAATGCGCTCTTGCCGGAGCCCGTGCCGCCGATCACGCCGAGGCTCTGGCCCGGTTCCAGCACGAGCGACACGTCCATCAAGGCCGGCCGCCCCGCGTTCGGGAACGAGAACGACACGCGCTCCATCTCGAGCACCGGCGCGCCGGTCTCGGTCGGCTGCTCGCAGACGCCCGCGTCGGTCACGGTGGGTTCGCAGGCCAGGACCTCCTCCACACGCTCGGCGCTCGCTGCGGCGCGCGTGAAGATCACGACGAGGTTGGCGATGTACGCAATGGACACGAGCAGCTGGTTCATGTAGCCGATGAGCGCCATGACCTGGCCCTGCTCAAGGCGCCCGGCCGTCACGGACCCCCCGCCGAGCCAGAGGACGCAGGCGATGCCCACGTTCATGACGAGGAAGGTCGCCGGAGAGAGCAGCGCGGTCAAGCGGCCCGCACCCACGGCCATGTCGGCCTGTTCCTGCGACGCCTCGCGGAACCGCGCCTCCTGGAACGCCTCGCGGTTGAACGCGCGGATGGGGCGCACGCCGCTCGCCGTCTCACGGACGAGGCGCCCGATCGCGTCGAGCTTGGCCTGCATGCCCGCGAAGAACGGCACGGAGCGGGACATCACGAGGTAGAACACCGCCGCGAGCACCGGCAGGCACACGCAGAACACGAGGCCGAGCGGCACGTCGATGGCGAGCGCGCACACCACCGAGCCCACGGCCAGAGCTGGCCAGCGGATCAGCTGGCGGATGAGCATCGAGATGGCGAGCTGCAGCTGGTTGACGTCGTTGGTGGTGCGCGTCACGAGCGTCGGGGCGCCGAAACGGTCGAGCTCGGCGGCCGAGAAGGTGCCCATCTTCTCGATGAGGGCGGCGCGGATGTCGGTCCCGACGCCCTGGCTCGCCAGCGAAGCCATCTTTTGGCAGATGAGCGTGACGCCGAAGCCGAGGAACGCCATGCCCGCAAGGAGGCCGACCCCCTGCCAGATCACGTCCGTGTCGCCCGCGTTGACCCCGGAGTCGATCATCCACGCGATGACGAGCGGCGTGAGCAGGTCGAAGCCCACCTCCAGGCACTTGGTGACAGGACCCCAGATCAGATAGCGCCGGTAGGGCGGGAAGAAACGCCGCGCCAATTCCTCCATGGGCTCACTCCAGCCCGAGCTTCTCGGCCAGCTCCAGCCACTCGTCCTCCCAAGCCGCGCGCTCCTCCTCGGCGGACGTGAGCTGTGCCTGCAGCTTGGTCAGGGCGGCGAAGTCGGACGGGTTCGCGTCGCGCATGGCCTGGCGAAGCCGTTCCGGCTCCGTCGGGCTCTTTTGCAGCCGTCGGTCGAGCGAGTCGAAGCGCTTCCGCAGCTCGCGCCGCTCTTGGTTGGTGAGGCCGTCGGCGCGGACGTTCCTGGCGGGCGCTTCGGCGGTCGGGGCCTCGGGCTCCCGCGTGCGCTCTGCCAGCACCTTTAGGAACTGCTCGGGCCCGCCGGGCATGTGCACCAGCCGGCCGTCGATGATCGCGAACTGGTCGTCGGTCACCCGTTCCATCAACGACCGGTCATGGGTCACAAGGAGCAGCGTCCCGGGCCAGCCGTCGAGGAGGTCCTCCATCACCGCGAGCATGTCGGTGTCGAGGTCGTTGCCCGGCTCGTCGAGGACGAGCACGTTGGGCTCGTCGAGCAGCACGCACATGAGGGCCAGCCGGCGCTGTTGGCCGCCCGACAGGTCCTTGATGTAGGTCATCGTCTCGCGGGTGTCGAACCCGAGGCTCTCGAGCAGCGCGCTCGGGGTGTACTCCTTGCCGCCGATGACGTAGCTCGTCTTGTAGGTGGCGAGCAGGTCCTTGACGCGCCAGTCCCCCTTGTCCGCCAGCGAGTCCAGGTGCTGGTCCATGACGCCGAGCTTCACGGACGCGCCCCGCTTGACGGTGCCCGAGGTGGGCTCGAGCGTCCCGCGGAAGAGCTTGAGGAGCGTGGACTTGCCCGCGCCGTTCTCGCCGAGGATGCCGATGCGCTCGCCCGGGCCGATCAGCCAGTCGATGCCCTGAAGCACAGGCCCGTCGCCATAGTTCACGCCGACGTCCTTCAGCTCGAAGACCTGCTTGCCGAGTCGTGCGACGGCGAGCCGCCGCAGCTCCAGGGGGTTGCGCATCGGCGGCACATCGGCGATGAGGGCCTGGGCCTCCTTCACGCGGAACTTGGGCTTGGTGGAGCGGGCCTGGGCGCCGCGCGACAGCCACGCGAGCTCCTTGCGGAGGATGGACTGGCGGCGCTCCTCTGCCACGGCTGCGAGTCGGTCACGCTCCACACGCTGCTGGATGTACGCGGAGTAGCCGCCCTCGAACGGCTCGATCTGTCCGTCGTGCACTTCCCACATCGAGGTGCACACGTTGTCGAGGAACCAGCGGTCGTGGGTCACGCAGAGGAGCGCGCCCTCGCCCGCCGCCCAGCGATGGCCGAGGTGGTCCGCGAGCCACGCGATGGCGGCCATGTCCAGATGGTTGGTGGGCTCGTCCAGGAGCAGCACGTCCCAGTCGCCGGCGAGCACGCGCGCGAGGTCGGCGCGGCGCCGCTGGCCGCCGGAGAGCGAGCCCACCCGGGCCTCGAGGTCGATGTCGCCGATCAGGGCGTTCACGAGGCCGCGGGTCTTGGGGTCGCTCGCCCAGGTGTAGGTGGGCACGTCGCCGAAGACCGCGCGCCCCACGGTGTCGTCGTCGTTCAGCGGGTCCGCCTGCTCCAGCACGCCCACCGCGAGGTGGTTCCGCCAGGTGACGGTGCCTGCGTCCGGCTCGAGCCGTTTGGAGAGGAGCTCGAGCAGCGTGGTCTTGCCGTCGCCGTTCTTGCCGACCACGCCGATGCGGTCGCCCTCGAAGAGCCCGGCGGTCTGGTCCTTGAGCACGGCCTTGTTGGGCCACTCGTGGCTCGCCTGCTCCAGGCCGATCAGGATGCCCACGTCTATTCGCCGTCCCTCTCGGGGGCTCCCGCCGCTCCGCCGGCCTCGCGACCGGCCTGTTCCTCTGCCAGTTTGGCCTCGTGCTCGTCGAGGAGCGCCTGGGCCTCGTCGAGGGGCATGCCCGCGCTAAGGCTCCTCAGCAGCGACACCTCGAAGACATAGCCCTCGCGCTCGTTGGGCGTCTCGAGGATCATCGGCAGGTGCTGGAGGCGGGGGTTCGTGACGAACGCCTGGAACGTGGCGAGCGCGAGCGAGCCCGCGCCGATGCGCTCGTGGCGGTCCTTGTGGGAGCCGCAGGGGTTCTTGGAGTCGTTCAGATGGATCGCGCGGAGGCGCTCGAGGCCCACGGTGGCGTCGAACTCGTCGAGCACGGCGTCGAGGTCCGCGGCGACGTCGTAGCCGCCGTCGCTCACATGACAGCTGTCGAGGCACACGCCCAGGAGCTGGTCCAGCTCCACGCGCTCGACCACCATCGCGAGTTCCTCGAAGCGGGCGCCGAGCTCGGTGCCCTTGCCGGCCATGGTCTCGAGGAGGACGACGGTGCTCTGGTCCGGCCGGAGGACCTCGTTGAGACCGTCAGCGATGAGCTGGACGCCGGCCTCAACGCCCTGGCCCACATGGGCGCCCGGGTGGATGTTGTAGAGGCAGCCGGGGATGAGGTCGAGGCGCTCGATGTCGCCGAGCAGGTTGTCGCGCGTGCGGCGGACGTTCTCCTCTTTGTTGGAGGAGAGGTTGTAGACGTAGGGCGCGTGGGCGACGAGGGGGCCGAAGTGGTGCTCGGCCAGCAGGTCGACGAGGCCGTTCATGTCCTCGGGGTCGAGCTTGCGCATGCGGCCGCCGCGGGGAGGCCGCGGGAAGAACGCGAAGGTGTCCTCGCCCATCTCGAGCGAGGTCTCCCCCATCGCGGTGTAGCCGCCGGTGGAAGAGAGGTGGGATCCGAAATAGGGCATCAAGCCTCCGAGCGGTTGGGTGCGGATGTCATGAGGTCGCAGGCGGCGTCGATGACCGCACGGGCGATGTCGTCCTTGGGGGCGGTCGGGACTGCGCGCTCGCCGTCGGCCGTGATGAGCGTGACGGCGTTCTCGTCAGATCCGAAACCGATGCCCGGACGGGAGACGTCGTTGGCCACGACCAGGTCGCAGCCCTTGGAGGCGAGCTTGGCACGGGCGTGGCCGAGAAGGTCATCCGTCTCGGCGGCGAAGCCCACGACCACGCGCTCCCCGGGGAGCGCGGACACCGCCGCAAGGATGTCCCGGGTCTCCACCACTGGAATTGCGTCCAGATGCTCGGCCGCCTTCTTGAGCTTGTGGTCCGCGGGCGCGGCCGGGGTGTAGTCGGCGACGGCCGCCGCACAAACGACGAGGTCGGCGCCAGCGGCGGCGGCGAGGGTGCGCTCAGCCATCTCGGCGGCGCTCGTGACGGGCTCGACGGCCACGCCGAAAGGCGCGTCGAGCGCGACAGGCCCGAGAACGAGCGTCACGGCGGCGCCGAGGTCGCGGGCCGCGCGCGCCAGCGCGACGCCCATCTTCCCGGAGGAGGCGTTCGCCAGGTAGCGCACCGGGTCGACGGCCTCATGGGTGGGGCCGGCCGTCACGACCACGCGCCTGCCGGCCAACGGTTGGGGCCACGCGGCGCGACGGGCCGCAGCGGCAATGGCTTCCACCAAGCGCTCCACCGGCGGGAGCTTTCCCTCCCCCACGTCGCCGCAGGCGAGCCGCCCACTGTCGGGCGTGACGACCTCGACGCCCCGCGAGCGCAGCGTCCGCACGTTGGCCTGCGTCGCCGGGTTCTTCCACATGTGCACGTTCATGGCCGGCGCGAGCAGCACGGGGCCCTGCGCAGCCAGGAGCGTCGAGGTGAGCGCGTCGTCGGCGATGCCGGCGGCAGCCTTGGCCATGACCGAGGCGGTGCATGGCACGACCGCGACGAGGTCGGCCCACTCGGCGCGCTCGATGTGCGGGATGGGGCTCACCGGGTCGTCGAACAGGTCCCGGAGCACGGGCTGGCCGGTGAGGGCCTCGAACGTGACGGGGCCGATGAACCGCTCGGCCGCGCGCGTCATGGCGACGCGCACCTCGCAGCCGGCCTTCTGTAGCCCGCGGACGACTTCGGCGGCCTTGTATGCGGCGATGCACCCCGTCACGCCGAGGAGCACATGCGGCGCGCGCCTGGCTTGTTCTGAGCCAGGGGCACCGGGGCGGGTCGCCCCCGGCGCCCCCTGGCGGTTCGCTTCCAAGGTCATCGTCAGTGCCAGTCCGTGATCAGGATGCGGTGGCAGTAGGGGCACTCGTCCACCGGGAGCTTGCGGCGCTTGAGGTCGGCGTACTGGGCCGGCTGCAATGCCACGCGGCAAGAGGACGGCTTGTTGCCGGTCAGGGTCTCGACGGCCCGGCCTTTGAACCGCTCGTTGGCGCGGTTGTAACGGGCCTGCATCTCCGGCGAGACGAGCGCGGCCACCTCCTCGCGCTCCCGTTTGAGCGCGGTGAGACGGTTCTGACTGTCGAGCAGCTCCTGCTTGAGGGACCCGAGCAGCTGCGCGAGCTCGTTCTGCAGGCGGGCCTGGAGCGCGTTGGCGTTCTTCTCGGCTCGCTCGACGGTGATGAGCTGCTCGAGCGCTTGGTTCTGCTGGTAGTCGATCTTCTCGATGCGCTTGGTGACGGCGTTGAGCCGGCTCTCGAGGTCCGCGACGGCGCGCGCGTCCGCAGAGGTCTGGAAGTCCTGGCTGGCCTGCTGCTCAAGGCGCTCGGCGTCGCCGCGCAGCCGGTCGAACCCCTCGATGTCCATCTGGAGGTCCTTGCGCTGGCCGACGATCTTCACCAGCTCTCCCTGCACCTTCTTGAGCGCCGCTTGGGCCGCGGCGATCTTCGCGTGCTGGGGAAGCTTCTTGGCATCGTTCGTGATGCGGATCGTCTCGAGGTCGATCTCTTGGAGCCTCAGCAACGCCTGAGCCTCGTCCATGGGCGGAACCTCCCTGCTCTGCGGTCTGTCGGTGCCGGTCACAGCCACGTCCCGGCACCGTCGGTGCTCTCCGCGCCGACCCCCACCACCGTCCATGGCAGCGGCTGGCGCAGCACCGAGACGGGTGCGGCCGGCTCGAGCTCCTCGACGGACTCGGCCAGCAGCTCGGCGTAGGGCTGCTCCGACGCATCGTGGCCCAACAGTATAACGGCCGCGCCCCGTGCGACGAGGTCGAGGCAACGATGGTAGGAAAGCTCCCCACCCACGATGGTCGAGCAGCCCGCACGGAGCGCGCCGTCACCGATGCCGCCGAGAGAACCCGAGCAGAACGCGACGTCCCCGGACCGCTGCCGCCCGTGCCAGACCTGCGCCGGCGCGCCATAGGTGGCCGCGAAGCGCTCGGCGACCTCAGCCGCTGTGAGGCCATTCCCGTCGAGCACCGCTCCGTACCCGTCCACGTCGAGCGGCCGCAGGTACGGAAGGCCGGTGAGCGCCGCCGGGAGCCGGAGGGCCGGCTCGGATCGGTCCAGGTTGGTGTGCATCGCAACGAGGGACACCCCGAGCCTGACGGCCTCCCACACGGTCCGCGACGCCAGCGTGGCGTGCGGGCCCACGACGGCCGGTGGGTCAAGGAAGGCCGGATGGTGGGTCACGAGCACGTTGCAGCCCGACTCGCGGGCTCTGCGGATGGCATCCGGCGTCGGGTCGAGGCAGCAGGCCACACCCTCAATGGCGGCTTGAGGGTCGCCGACGGAGAGCCCAACGCGGTCCCACGGCTCGGCATCGGTGGCCGGGAACAGCGAGAACAAACCTTCTACCATCACTTGAACCTTCACGGTTTCCGTGTCCTTTCAGCCATCGATCAGCCCTTGAGGTCGGTCGCTCTGTGCCATCAGTAGCGCAGGTCCACGACCGTGCCGCCCCCGACCACGGTGTCGCCCAGGTAGAAGGCACAGGTCTGACCGGGGGCAGCAAGGCACCCCGGCTCCTGCGGCGTCACCACCACGAGGTCGCCCTCCTGGTGGTAGGTGGCAGCAAGGTCGGGCGCCCGGTACCGTGTCTGCACCGTGACGGCGGGGCCCAGCTCCACGTGCTCGCAGCGCACTGTGAAAGAGCGCGGAGGCTCCGGCGCGCCTCTGGTGAGGACGATCGTGCGGCTCGGCGCGTCAATGGCCTTCACAAACCATGGGCCGCCGGCGAGGCCGATGCCCTTGCGCTGGCCCACCGTGAACCCGGCTACGCCCCCGTGGCGGCCGAGGACCTCGCCCTCCTCGTCGACGAAGTCGCCCGGCTCGAAGGCCTCGGGCGAGCGCTCTCGGAGGAAGGCGCGGTAGTCCCCCTTGGGCGCGAAGCACACGCCTTGGGAGTCCTCGACAGCCGCAGCTGGGAGGGAGGCCACGGCGGCCAGCTGGCGCACTCGGGGCTTCTCGTAGGGGGCGAGCGGCAAGACCATGCGCGCCACCTGTTCCGGCGTCAGTTGGCAGAGGAAGTAGCTCTGGTCCTTCTTGGCATCGGTCCCGCGGGCGATGCGAGCCACGCCATCCATGCCGATCGCTTTGCGCGCGTAGTGACCCGTCGCGACCATCTCCGCGCCCACCTGATCCGCAACGTCGAGCAGCGCAGCCACCTTCACGTGCCGGTTGCAGGCGACGCACGGGCTCGGGGTGCGGCCGGCTAGGTACTCATCGAAGAAGGGGCCGGTGACCCAGCGCTCGAAGTCTCCTGTGACGTCTCTGATCAAATGCGGGATGCCGAGCTTGCGGCAGGTCTCTGCCGCCCGGTCGAGCGCCGCTTCGGATGGGGAGGCCGGCGCACCGTCGCCGCGCGCCATCACCAGCGTGCAGCCGATGACCTCGTGCCCCTGTTCGCGCAGCAGCTCCACGGCCGCCGACGAGTCCACCCCGCCGGACATTCCCGCAACGACGCGCATCTTAGCGCCGCTCCCGGCTGCGCAGGCGCGTCACGACCTCCGCGAAGGCCTCGGAGAACCGCTCGAGGTCCTCCTCGGGCACCCGCTCGTCGAACGAGATGCGAAGGGAGCCGAACGCGCGGTCGCGCGGGATCCCCATGGCCGTCAGCACGTGGCTCGGCTCGAGTGACCCGGACGAGCAGGCAGAGCCGGCCGAGACCTCGTATCCTGCCTGGTCGAGCGCGAGCACGAGCCCCTCGCTCTCGAGCCCGTCCACGAGCACGCTCACGATGCCCGGCAGGCGGTGCTCCCACGGAAGGGTCACGCTCGGCTCGACGCCCTCCACGGAGCAGAGCCGGTCCTCGAGGCGCCGGGCGCGCTCCGCGACCGTGGCCCTCGTTGCCTCAAGATGCTGGCACACCGTCTGCACGGCCGCGGCCAGGGCCACGGCTCCAGCCACGTCCTGCGTCCCCGGACGCACTCCGCGCTCCTGACCGCCGCCAAAGGCCTGAGGCCAGAAGGGCGCGCGGGCTCGGAGCGCGAGGAACGCGGTGCCCACCGGTGCCCCGATCTTGTGGCCGGCCACGGACACGGCGTCGGCGGAGGCCAGGTCCAGCGGGACGCGCCCGAACGCCTGAATCGCGTCCACGTGGAACAGGGCGCCGGCCCGGTGGGCCGCGTCCCCGAGCTCGCGCACCGGCTGAACGGCTCCGGTCTCGTTGTTGGCGGCCATCACGCTCACAAGGGCGACGTCCGGGTCGAGCAACTCCGCCACCGCGTCGCCGGTCACGCGCCCATCGCGTCCTGGCGATCCCAGGCTCACCGCGAAACCGCGTTGCTTCAGCGGCGCGACGAGGTCGAGCACCGCGTCGTGCTCGATTGCCGAGAGCACGACGCGGGTGCGCCCGCGGTCCCTCTCGCGGGCGCCCTCCGCCATCCCGATGACGGCCAGGTTGTCCGCCTCGGTCCCACCGCCCGTGAAGACGACGTCCGCCGGCCGGAAGCCCCCGCCGAGCGACCGGGCCACGCTGCGCCGGGCCCGCTCGAGCTCCGTCGCCGCTTGGCGCCCGAGCGTGTGGAGCGAGTTGGGGTTCGCGGCCGCGCAGGGAAGCGCCCGATAGGCGCCCTCGGCCGCGACCGCCTCCGGGCGCAGCGGCGCGGACGCAGCGTAATCCAGATACACAGGCCGGGACACTAGACGTCCCTCCCGAGACCGAGGTGTCCGGCCTTGCGAATCGACGTGATGGCCGCCTCACGGTCGGGGGCACCGAAGACCGCGCTGCCAGCCACGAGCACGTTCGCGCCCGCCGCGACCACTTCGGCGGCATTGGTGGCGGAGACGCCCCCGTCCACCTCGATCCACGGGCTCACGCCGTGACGGTCGCACAGGTCGACGAGCCGTTGGAGCTTGTCGATGGTGCTCGGGATGAAGCGCTGGCCGCCGAACCCGGGGTCGACGCTCATCAGGAGCACCATGTCGAGCTCCTCGATGATGGCCTCGAGACAGCCCACCGGAGTGCCGGGGTTGAGCGCGACAGCGGCGCGGGCGCCCCCCTCGTGGATCTGTGACACGATGCGGTGCGCGTGGCGCGCGGCCTCCCAATGGAAGCACACGAGGTCCGCGCCGGCCTTGAGGTAGAGGCCCACCGCCTCGTCGGGGTTCTCGATCATGAGGTGCACGTCGGTCGGGATGCTGCTGGCTGCCTTGCAGGCGCGCACGACGTTCGGCCCGAACGTGAGGTTCGGCACGAACGACCCGTCCATCACGTCGATATGGACGAGGTCGGCGGTGCCGATGGTCGCCAGCTCGTCACCCAGCCTGAGAATGTCCGCCGAGAGGATCGACGGCGCGACCTTGACGGTCCTGTGCCTCATGGGCAGCTCCCTTCTTTCCGCCGAACCGATGTTAGCCCCGGAAGGCGCCGGCAAGGCCGTAGAACTCCTCGTAGGGCAGGCGGTCGAGCATGCGGCGCATCTCGTCGCGCACGGAGCTGCCGTTATAGAGCACCGACCACACCGCGTCCACGACCGGCGCCTCGACGCCGAGGCGCTCGCAGATCTCGTGCGCGGAGAGGGCCGCGACGGCTCCCTCCACCACCATGTGGGTGCGCGCCTGGTACTCGTCGAGGGTCTCGCCGGCCACGAGCGCCGCGCCGAACGAGCCGTTGCGCGAATGGGGGGACATGCAGGTGGTGACCAGGTCGCCCATGCCGGCAAGGCCCATGCAGGTCATGGGGTCACCGCCCATCGCGCAGGCGATGCGCGCCACCTCGGCAAGGCCACGGGTCATGAGCACGGAGAGCGCGTTGTCGCCGAGCTCGAGGCCGCGCGCGATGCCGCAGGCGATGGCGATCACGTTCTTCACGGCCGCACAGACCTCGACGCCGGTGACGTCGCTCGAGACGTAGGCACGGAAGTGCTGGTCGATGAAGAGGGCGCGGAACGTCTCGGCCACCGTCTGGTCCGCGCTGGCGATGACGGCGGCCGCCGGCTTGCCCTGGCAGATCTCCTCGGCGTGGTTGGGGCCGGAGAGGCACGCGACGCGCGCCGGGTTGCCAAGCTCCTCGGCCACGATATCGGTCATCAGGAGGCCGGTGCCCGGCTCGATGCCCTTGGTGAGGACGAGCACCGGCGTGTCGGCCGCCACGGAGGGCGCCATCTGGCGCACCGTTGCCCGGAGGAACGCGCTCGGGACCACGACCACGATCGCCCGCGCCCCGGTCACCGCGTCTGTCAGGCTGTTCGTGGCGACGACGTTCTCGGGGAGGCTGTAGCCGGTGAGGTAGAGCGGGTTGCGGTGGTTCGCGTTGACCCCCTCGGCGACCTCGCGCTCGTAGACCCAGCCAACGACCTGCTCGGCGTGCCGGGCCACGAGGCCGGACACCGCCGTGCCCCAGGATCCGAGGCCGATCACGGCCGCCTTGTCACACACCTTCGCGTCGTGTTCCATGGCGCGCTCCCTCTCCTCTCGCCACGTGCATTTGTGCATTTGGGGACTGTCCCTAAATGCACATCAGTTGTCGTCGTCGCGGCGGACCAGCTTGCTCACGTACGGCTCGTCGCCGAACACGACGGCGGGTTTCTCGGCCTCCGCGGCCTCCTGCAGCGCGTCCTCGACGTCCGTCACGTCGGGGGCGTCCTCGCGCGCCTTGTCCTCGGCCACGGCGCGGCGGGACTCGGCCTCCATGTCGGCGAGCTCCACCTGCTCCTCGCTGCGGGCGTTCTCCACGGTGCGCGGGGCGGCGTCCGTGCGGCCGTCGTCCACCGGAGTCTCGTCGGGCGCGCCCGCACGGTCGGCAATGACCTCGCCCTGCTCCTCGTGGTAGGACTGGGCCTCGGGAGCCGCCTCGTCCTCCCTCTTGAACGAGAAGGGGCGCTCGGTGCCGGCGCGCAGGCGCCCCAGGTTCTCGCGGTGCGCCCACACGACGATGACGGCCACGAGCACGAACGGCGCCACGAACGCGAAGCTCGCCGGGTAGTAGATGAAGAACGCAAGGAACGGCAGGCACACGGCGGCGCACGTCGAGCCGGCGGACACGTAGCGCGAGGGCACCGCGCAGAGCGCCCAGACCACGAGCAGGCCGAGCGCGATGGGCCACGAGAAGCCCAATGCCGCGCCAAAGCCCACCGCGATGCCCTTGCCGCCCCTGAAGTGCAGGTACGGCGAGAACACGTGGCCGCAGATACAGGCCAGGTAGATGCACGCGACGGTCCAACCGAAGGCTCCGGTGGGCGCCACGGGCGCGGGGTCGCCCTCGAACACGAGCCGCGCGAGGATCGCGGAGCCAAAGAACGTGCAGACCCAGCCCTTGGCGATGTCGCAGAGCATCGTGAGCACGCCCATACCGGTGCCCATCGTGCGGGTCACGTTGGTGGCGCCGATGTTGCCGGAGCCCTTCTCGCGCACGTCGACGCCGGCGAGCTTGGAGAAGACCAGGCCAAAGGGGATGCCGGCTATGCAGTAGCTGGCGAGCAGAAGGGCCAGCAGCACGGGCAGGAGCATCGAGGAGATCATGGCGCTCACGCGTCCTTTCGACGGAATCTCAGACGAATCGGCGTGCCCTCGAAGTCGAAGGCCTCGCGGAAGCGGTTCTCGAGGTAGCGGCGGTAGTTGTCGTCGGCCACCTCGGGGTGGTTGCAGAACAGCGCGAAGACGGGAGGCGCGGTGGCGGTCTGCGTGCCGTACATGAGCCGTAGGCGCTTCTTACCCTCGATCGCGGTGTGGCCGGTCTCGCGGAGGCGCTGGAGCAGGTTGTTCACCTCGCTCGTGGGCACCTGGCGGCACCGGTTCGCGCGCACCTGGGCCACGAGGTCCCAGATCTTGTCCACCGAGCGCCCGGTGAGCGCCGAGATGCGCAGGCGCGGCGCCCAGGGCGCGAAGTCCAGGCGCCGGTCCACGGACATGAGGCAGTCCTCCCGGGCCTGCTCCTGGTTCTTGAGCAGGTCCCACTTGTTGAGCAGCACCACGAGGCCGCAGCCGCGCTCGATGGCCATCGTCGCGATCTTCTGGTCCTGCTCCGTCATGCCCTCCGAGGAGTCGAGGACGAGCAGGCAGAGGTCCGCTTGGTCGATGGCGCGCAGGCCGCGGACCATCGAGTAGTACTCGACGTCCTCGGTCACGGCCGAGCGCTTGCGCATGCCGGCGGTGTCCACGATACGGAACAGCTCGCCGTCGTGCTCCACCATCACGTCGACGGCGTCGCGCGTGGTGCCGGCCACGTCGCTGACGATGGACCGCTCGTCGCCGCAGATGCGGTTCACCAGCGACGACTTGCCGACGTTCGGACGCCCGATGATGGCCAGGTTGCAGACGCCCTCGGGATAGAGGGCGGACTCGTCGACCTCCTCAGGGAAGCAGGCGACGACCTCGTCGAGCAGGTCGCCCGTGCCGTGCCCGTGGAGGGCGGAGAGCGCGCGCGGCTCGCCGACGCCGAGCGACCAGAAGTCCCAGACGGCCTCCTCGCGCTCCGGGTTGTCGAGCTTGTTGACGAGCAGGAACACCGGCTTGTCGGTTCTGCGCAGGATCCGGGCCACCTCCTCGTCCTCCTCGGTGGCGCCGGTGCGGCCGTCCACGACGAAGAGGATCACGTCGGCCTCGTTGGCCGCGGCAAGGGCCTGCTGGCGGATGCGGGGCGCGAAGACGTCGTCGCTCTTCTCGGACTCGATGCCGCCGGTGTCGATGATCACGAACTCGCGGCCGTTCCAGTCGGCCTCGTGGTAGGAGCGGTCGCGCGTCACGCCGCGGCTCTCGTGGACGATGGCCTCGCGTGCCTCGGCCAGGCGGTTCACCAATGTGGACTTGCCCACATTGGGGCGTCCGACGACGGCGACGATGGGTTTTGGCATGGCGCCTCCTTCTTTGCCGGGCTCGAGGGGGCCGGCACATATCTCAGGGTGTCTACCCGTTCTGGCAGAAGCGTTCGGCAAGGCCGTCGACAAGGGGCCCTGGCAGCGTGGTGAGGAACGCGCCCGTGCCCCCGCGGGCCGCGATCGCGTCGAGGACATCGCGCTCCGTGGAGCCGTCGAGGGTCATGCGGTCGAAGTTGAGCATGAGGTCCGGGAGCACGACAAAGGTGCCCGCGAGGTCCTCGGGCAGCTGCGCGAGCAGATCCTCGGCCACAATGAGGCCGGTCACGTTGACGTCGCCGCCGAAGTAGTCGTTGCGCACCGGGAAGGGTGCCGCGACGCCCCGCAAGGGGGCGCCGGCGCAGAACCGCTCGTAGACGCCGAGGGCCGCGTGCCCGCAGACGATGAGGACCCGCTCGCCCCGCGCCTCGAGCGCGTTGGCCACCGCAGAGAGCTCCGGTGCGCGCTCGAGCACCACCCGATCCGTTTCGTCGAGGAACGAGCGGAGCATCCCGATGCCGTCGTAGTACTGCGGGAAACCGTCGTAGTGGTCGGCCGGGGGCACCGGCAGCTGGGCGGCCACGTAGAACTCGTCCGAGAGCTGGAAGCGCGTGGACCCGGTTGTCGCGCGGCTCCGCTCTTGATACGGCTTCAGCTGCTCCACGACGCGGCGGGCGGCAGCGGGGTCGTCCGAGTAGCTCCGGTCGAACCTTGAATGCTTGGTGTAGCCGAGCGGGACGATGGCGAGCGATGTGATCGCGGGATGCTGCTCGACGAAGTCGAGGGTGCGGACGAGCTCGTCGCCGTCGTTCAGGCCGGGGCACAGCACCACTTGGCCGTGCACCTCGAGGCCGGCGTCGCAGAGGGCCTCGAGCACCTCGAGGCCGCGCGCCTCGTGCTTCCCCATCATCTTCCGGCGCGCCTCGTGCGACACCGCGTGGATCGAGACGTTCATCGGCTCCATGCGGTAGTCGATGACCCGAGCGAGGTCCTTGTCGTCCACATTGGTGAGCGTCACGAAGTTGCCCTGAAGGAAGCTCAGGCGGTAGTCGTCGTCGCGCAGATAGAGCGAGTCGCGGAGGCCCTTGGGCAGCATCGACATGAAGCAGAGCACGCAGGCGTTCCGGCAGGTGCGGATGCCGTCGAAGAGCACGTCGGTGAACTGGAGGCCCCAGTCCTCGCCCGGGTCGCGGTACAGCTCCGCCTCGAAGAGACCGTCTTCGCCGGGAACCTCGACGTCCAGCGTGCAGCGACCCTCGTCGGCCTCCCAGCGCCACGTGATGATGTCGTCGAGCGGCACGCCGTTGACGGCGCGCACCACCATGCCAGGCTCGAGCCCCGCCTGCCACGCCGGGCTTCCCTCGGCGACCGATTGGACGACCGCCCCCTGCGTGCCGGGCGCCGCGCTCGGCGCGTAGTCCGCCCGCGCCGGTGGGTCAAGGTAAGGAGACGATGAGACGAAGTCGTCTCTTTGAAGTGTCTCACCCGTCATGAGGGGTCTGCCACAGACTCGATGGCGGCCACCAGGTCGGCGATCTGCGAGGCCGGGGTGGACGCGCCGGCGGTGACACCGACGAGCGCCGCGCCGGCCAACCAGGCGGGGTCGAGCTCGTCGGCGCCCTCGATGTGGTGCGTGGGCGCGAAGGTCGAGCAAATCTGGGCGAGCCGCGTCGTGTTGGCGGAGTTCCGCCCTCCCAGCACCACCATGACGTCGGCGCGCCGGGCAAGAGCGGCCGCTGCGGCCTGACGCTCGGACGTTGCCTCGCAGATGGTGTTGAAGAGCCGCACCTCCTCGGCCAGCGAGCTGAGCCGCGCGATGACCGCGTCGAGGTTCGCCTTGGACTGCGTCGTCTGCACCACGACCCCCACGCGCTTGGGCACGTCGCGGCCGTCGAGGTCCTCCGCGCAGCCGATCACCCAGGCGCTGGGCGCGTGGCCGAGGATCCCCTCCACCTCGGGGTGCCCCTGCTCGCCCACGACCACCACTTGGTAGCCCTCGTCAGCGAGCCGCCGAGCGGCGTGGTGAACCTTCTTGACGTAGGGGCACGTGGCGTCGGCCACCTCGAGGCCGGCCGCGCGCGCCTCGTCGACAACGGACGGGACCACACCGTGAGTGCGCAGCACCACCAGGTCGCCTCCCGGGAGCGACCCAAGGTCCCGCTCCCCAACGACGGACACGCCCTGCTCGGCGAGGCCGTCCACCACGGCGGGGTTGTGGATCAGCGGGCCGAGCGTGTGAACGCCGGTCGAGCCGTCATGCTCCGCGAGCACGCGGTCCACGAGCGCCAGCGCCCGCTCGACGCCGAAGCAGGCACCGGCCTGCTCGGCGACCTCGACCGCCGGCCGCGTATCGCGCAGCGCCACGCTACCACTCCCCCGGATGCTCGGCGCGCAATTGGGCGCGCAGGCGCCACACGCGGTCCATCGCGCGCTGCTCCATCGCGTCCAGTTGCTGGCGGCGCCCCTTGACGCCCAGCTCGCCGAAGGAGATGGGGCGACCGACCTTGAACCACACGTGGTGCGGGCGCGCCGGGAGCTTGTTGTCGGGCGTGACCGCGCGGACGCCGATGACGGCCATCGGCGTCACGTCGGTCCTGGCCATCTGCGCGATGAGGGCGAAGCCGCCATGGATCGGCGCCTTCTTGTCGTCCTCGCGGATGCGCGTGCCCTCGGGGTAGATGAGGACCGACTCGCCGCGCTGGATCGCACGCTGGCAGCGCCGGGCCATCTTGAGATCGGCGGTGCCGCGGTTCACCGGGATCGCGCCGGTGCGACTGAAGACCCAGGTGAGGAGGTCGTTCTTCTCGAACTCCTTCTTGTAGACCGGGCGGATGTGCACGCCGTGGCGCCAGCCCCAGACCACCGTGATGACCGGCTCGACCATCGAGACGTGGTTCTGCACGATGACGGTGCCCTTGTCGCGCCGCGCGAGCTCCTCCATGAACTCCTCGCCGCCCTCGAACACCCATGGCCAGTAGAGCTTGGTGAAGCCGTAGACCACGCCGCACATGAAGTTGTGCCAGGCGCGGCTCGGCAGCGGCCACTGGTCGATGCCGTGGTCGAAGTAGTCGTCAAAGTCGCAATGGAAGGCGCGCATGGGCTCGTCGGCCTTCTTCGGCCTCTTGGCCGTCTTGCCCTTCTTGCCCCCGGACGCTTCAGAGAGAGCCTTTTGTCCAGGGTTGGACGACTGGCTCTCTCCCGAGCGTCCAACCGTGGACGATCGGCTCTCTCCCGAGCGTCCACGCCGCTGGTCGACGAGGGCGGCGATGGCGTCGAGGGTCTCGTCCTTTGTGAGCTTGGTGGAGTCGAGCCGCACGGCGTCGTCAGCGGGCTTGAGCGGGCTCGTGTCCCGCGCGGAGTCCTGGGCGTCCCGGCTCTTGATGTCCGCGAGCACCCGCTTGTAGGCCTTCTTGTCGTGGACCTTCGCGTCCGGCGCGGTGGGGTCGCCGCCCTCGCGCTCGATGGCGCGGCGCCACGCGCGGGCCTCGGGGTCGGCCGAGAGGAACACCTTGACCTCGGCCTTCGGGAACACGACGGTCCCAATGTCTCGGCCCTCTGCCACCACGTCGTGTCCTTCGGCGATCCGTCGCTGCTGGGCCACCATGGCCTCGCGCACGGCCGGCACGGCGGAGACCGCGCTCACCGCACGGTCCACCTCCGCGGTGCGGATGGCCTCCGTCACGTCCTGGATGTCGAGCAGCACACGCGGTGCGGCGCCGCCGTCACCGGGCGCGAACGAGACGCGCACTGCTTTGGCGACCTCCGCCACGGCGTCGGCGTCCGCCGGGTCCACGCCCCGCTCGAGGCACGCGAGCGTCACGGCGCGGTACATCGCGCCGGTGTCGAGATAGGTGAGGCCCTCGCGCGCGGCGAGCGCCCGCGCGACCGTGGACTTGCCGGACCCCGCCGGGCCGTCGATGGCGACGATCATCGCGTGTCCTTTCCCCGTGCGCCCCCGTCCAGGCCCGTGGCCTCGCGGAGGGCGCGTCCCTCGGCGTCCGTGAGCTCGCGCCACCGGCCCGGCTCGAGGCCGGAGAGCTCCAAGGGGCCGAACCCATGGCGGTGCAGGCGCACCACCGGGTGCCCGATCGACGCGAGCATTCGCTTGACGATGTGCTTGCGGCCCTCGTGAACCGCCAGCTCGACAACCGACTCAGTATAGGGGACGCCGTTGGGAGCGACGGCTCGTGCACGGGCGCTCCCGGGTTTCAGCACAGAGCAGCGGGCGGGCGCGCAGGGGCCGTCGTCCAGAAGGGCGCCCGACCGCAGCGGCTGCAGCTCCGCGTCGCTCGTGCGCCCCTCCACCAGGGCCGTGTAGCGCTTCTCCTTCTCGTAGCGGGGATGGAGCAACCGCTGCGCGAGCTCGCCGTCGGTGGTGAACAGCAAGAGCCCTGTGGTGTCCTGGTCGAGGCGCCCAACCGGAAAGAGGCCTGGGTGCTCATCGGTGGGGACGAGCGATGCGACGGTGCGGCGACCATAGGGGTCGTCCATCGTGGTCAGCACGCCGGCCGGCTTGTAGAGCAGGCAGCTGAACGGCGCGCTCGGCCACGCGACCGGACGCCCGTCGACCGCGACCACATCGGCGCTCGGGTCCACCTTAGCGCCCAGCTGTGTGACGGTCTGGCCGTTGACGGTGACCCTGCCGGCCGTCATCAGGTTCTCGGACCCCCGCCGCGAGGCGACGCCGGCCCGGGCGAGGAACTTCTGCAGGCGCATCGGCACGAGGCCGGGCTCCGGCGCGGCGCCCGTCACTGCTCCTCCTCGTCGGTGGCGGCGTCAATGGCGGGCCTTGTCGCCTCGTCGAGCTCCTCCGGGCCGTCGCCCAAGTAGCGCTCGGCCTCCTCGAGCAGGTCGGCCTCGGCCACGAGGCGCTCCGCGCGTTCGGCGCGGACGGCGGCGGGGTCGGCCTCGTCGGGCACGCCCTCTGCTGGCATCGGCGCCCGTCCGGACAGCCGCTCGCGGATGAACTCCCGCGCCTCCTCGTCCGGAGCGAAGTCCTCGAGCGGCGGCAGGTCCTTGAGCGACCGCAGGCCGAAGTGCTCGAGGAACGCGGTGGTGGTCCCGTAGAGGACCGCGCCGTTGGCCTCCTTCGACCGCCCGAGCTCGCGGACGAGCCCCTTGTCCACGAGCGACGCGACGACCCCCTCGGAGTTCACGCCGCGCACGGCCTTCACGCCCTCGCGGGTCACCGGCTGGTGGTAGGCGATGACGGCGAGCGTCTCCAGCGCCGCCTGCGAGAGCTTACGGGTGTCCCAGGAGAGGACATAGGACTCGACCTGGTCGTGGTAGGCCGGGTGCGTGTAGAGCCGCCACCCGCCGGCGACCTGGCGCAGCTGGAACCCGCGGCCGGCGTCCTCGTACTCGGCGGAGAGGTCGCTGAGCGCCTCGACCGCCTCGCCCGGCGCGATGCCGAGGGCCTTCGCCAGCTCCGTCGCCGGCACGGGGTCGCTCGACACCAGCAGAAGCGCCTCGAGCGCCGCCTTCACCGATCCCGCCGGCAGTCGGTCCAGATCAGCCATCTCAACCTCCCTCAGCGGTGGGACGCACGTGCCCGGCACCTTTGTCCCACCCGGTCACCGGGGCGCACGCGTCGCATGCGCCCGTCCCGCTCATTCGAAGTCCGCCGCCTCCGCGGCCTCGGACAGCTCATAGGCCGCGGCTCCGGCCACGCGTGCCACGTCCAGCGTGCCGAACGGCTCCTCCTGCCGCACCACCACGCTCCCCCGCTTCACCAGCTCGAGCACCGCCAGGAACGTCACCACGACCTGCTCGGGGTCGCGGGAGCCTTGGAGGAGCTCGTCGAAGGTGAGCGTCGGGCGCGCCCTGGTCATGCGGTCCACCGACGCGACCGTCAGGGCCACTGGGAGCCGCCTGGGCGCGACATGCTCTGCGTCGAGCAGCATCTGGGTGCGACGGGAGTCCAGGTTCGCGCAGAGGACCGCCAGTCCGGAGAGCGTGACGGACCGGAGGAAATCCGGCATGAGCCCGAGGAACTCCGGGTCGGGCCCGGCCGTTCTGGGGTGCATGTGGCTCTCGGCCTCCATGCGGGCCCCGAGCGCCGCCCCAGCGTTGCGGAACTGCTTGTAGGCGACGAGGCGCGCCACGAGAACGTCGCGCGCCTGCTCGGCGGTGAGCCCCTCCAAAGGGTCGTCCTCGTCGTCGACCTCCTGGTGCGCGCGCCGGCCGTCCGGCACGAGCGAGGCGGCCTTGATCTCCAAGAGCGTGGCCGCCACCAGCAAAAAGTCGCTCGCCACCTCGAGGTCGAGGTCGCCGAGCTGGTCCATCTCGGCCAGGTACTGGTCGGCGATGTCGCTCACGGAGATGGCGCCGATGTCCACCTTCTGGCGGCTCACCAGGGTCAAGAGCAGCTCAAAGGGTCCCGAGAAGCGCCCGGCCGTCACGCGGTAGCCCATGGCTCAGCTCAGCCCCCACGGGAGGTTGGTGTACATCATCAGGTCGTAGAGGCTGCCGGCCGTCGCGTTGAAGTAGACGCCGAGCGGGTCGACGTGCAGGAAGTCCGGGAGCAGGTAGAGCAGGACGATGAGGAGCGGCATCGAGTACTGGGACAGTTTGTAGTAGCCGTCGAGGGCACGGCCATGCAGGAAGAACGCGATGAGGTGGCTGCCGTCGAGCGGCGGCAGCGGGATCAGGTTGAAGAAGCAGAGGATCAGGTTGACCCACACGTAGAGGGTGAGGACGTCGCAGACCCAGTAGCCGGCCCCCGAGCTGGCGAGCAGGAACGCCGGGTCCGCCTGGAGCCAGATGCGCCAGACGACCATCCCGAGGAGCGCCTGCAGGAGGTTCGACGCCGGGCCGGCCATCGCGACGAGCACCTCGTCGCGCCGACGGTGCCTGAGGTTGTTGGGGTTGTACGGCACCGGCTTCGCGTAGCCGAAGACCGGGCCGCCGAGCAGCGCCATCACGAGCGGGAGTATCACCGAGCCGAAGAGGTCGAGGTGCTTGAGCGGGTTGAGGGTCAGGCGCCCCGCGTTCTTGGCCGTGGGGTCGCCGCACCGGTACGCGACGTAGCCGTGGGCGACCTCATGGAGCGTCGCGGCCCACATGACCACGGCCACGGACACGGCGATGTTGACGAAGTACGTGGGCGTGAGGCTCACGGGGCTCCTCTCAGGTCCGAACAGTCCAAAGAGACAGAAGTGTCTCATCCGCGCGAGTGAGACGATCCTGTCTCTCTAAAGTGTCTCATCGCAGCGCGGCGCTGAGGCGGCAGCAGGCCCAGTCGCAGACGAAGAGCACGAGGGCCGCGATGAAGAAGTCGCCGCGGAACGCGCCACCCAGCGGCGTGGCGTACACGAGGACCCCCGAGAGACCCGACGGGATCGTCGCGTCCAGCTTGACCACCCAATCGAGCACGCCGAGGCTCACGGCCGATCCCAGGCACAGCGCGAGCACGAGCAACGACGTGAGCACGGCCAGCACGCGGAACACATAGGCGAGCCCCTGGAGCAGCCGCGACCACCCGGCGTGGCTACGCATCGTCGGCCTCCAGGGTCTCAGTGAGCGACAGCCACTCCTCCTCCAGCGTGGGGAGCGCCCCCTTGAGCTGGTTGTACTCCTTCATCGCGGCGTCGAACTTGTCGGCGTCGGCGTACAGCTCCTCCGATGCCATGAGCTCCATGAGCTCGTCGTAGCGGGCCTGGCCGCACTCGAGCTCGCGCTCCACCTCCTTCAGCCGCTTCCGCTCCTTGGCGAGGCGCCGGTTGCGGGCGTTCCTCGCCTCCGCCTCGGCACGGCGCTGCTCCTTGGTCTTGACGTTGCGCCCGGTCGACTTCGCTCCCCCGGTCTTTTCGGCCCTGGGGGCCTTCTCGCCAATGGCGACGACGTTGCGCGACCCGGCCTGCGGTGCCGACGCGTCCGCTCCGGCAGCCGCCTCCTCCGCCGCGCGGGCCGCCAGCTCGGCGCGCTTGAACAGGAAGTAGTCGTAATCGCCGTCGTACACGGTGACGTTCCCGTCGCGGACGTCCACCACCTTGGTGGCCACGGCGCGGACCAGGTGCTCGTCGTGGCTGATCAGCACGATGGTGCCCTTGAACTCCCTCAAGGCCTCCTCGAGCACGTCCACCGAGTCGATGTCCAGGTGGTTCGCCGGCTCGTCCAAGCAGAGGAGCGGCTCTGGCGCCACGAGCATCTTGGCCAGCGCGAGACGGGCCTTCTCACCGCCCGAGAGCATCTGCACGCGCTTCTCGACGTCGTCGCCGTGGAACAGGAACGCGCCCAAGAGCTTGCGCTCCTCGGAGGTGGTCCAGCCGACGGCGGCCTCGTCCATCTCCTTCATGACCGTGTTCGCGGCGTTGAGCTCGTCCAGCTGGTGCTGCGCGTAGTAGGCCAGCTCCACGTCCTTGCCGAGCTTGACGGAGCCCGCGTCCGGCGCCAGCTTGCCGCAGATGAGCTTCATGAGCGTGGACTTGCCCGCGCCGTTGGGGCCGACGAGCACCACGTGGTCGCCGCGGTAGAGCTTGAGGTCCGCGTCCTCGTAGACCACGTTGTCATCGAAGGCCTTGCGCACGTGGTCCACGTGGATCACTTCGTCGCCGGTGCGGGGCGGCTCCGGGAAGCGGAAGTGCACCTTCTTGGTCTGCTCCGGAAGGACGACCAGCTCCTTTTTGATCTCCTCGATGCGCGCCATGCGCTCCTGGGCCGCCTTGGCCTTGGTGGGCTTGTAGCGGAACTTGTCGACGAAGACCTGCATGTGCGCGATGTCACGCTCCTGCGCGGCACGCTTGGCGCGGAGCTGCTCGAGGTTGGCCTCGCGCTGGCGCAGGTAGTCGCTGTAGTTGCCGGTGTAGGTGCGCAGCGCGCGGTTCTCGAGCGCCGCCACGTGGTCCACGCAGGCGTCCATGAACGATCGGTCGTGGGACACGATGAGGACGACGCCGTCGTAACTGGAGAGGAACCCCTCGAACCACTGCACGGACTCGAGGTCCAGGTGGTTCGTGGGCTCGTCGAGGAGCAGGATGTCCGGGTGCCGGAGGAGCAGCTTCGCGAGCGAGATGCGCATCTGCCAGCCGCCGGAGAACTCGCAGGCGGGCTTGTCGAAGTCCTCCACCGGGAAGCCGAGGCCCGCGAGGATCTGGCGGGCGCGGCTCTCGAGCTCGTAGCCGCCGGCGGACTCGAAGCGGTCGCGGGCGCGGCTGTACTGCTCCATCGCGCGCTCGAGCTTGTCCGGGTCGGTCTCGGTGGACATCTCGTGCTCGAGGTCCGTCAGGCGCTCGCCCAGTTCCTGGATCTCGTGGGCCGCTGCCATGACCTCGTCGATGGCCGAGCGGTCTCCGGCGGGCTCGTGCTCCTGCTCGAGGTAGCCGATCGTGGCGCCCTTGGCCGTGGCGATGGTGCCCGAGTCCGGGGACTCGAGGCCCATCACGCACTTGAGCATCGTGGTCTTGCCGGCGCCGTTGGGCCCCACGAGCGCCCAGGACTCGCCGGCGTTGAGCTGCATCGTCGCGTCGCGGAACAGCTCGTGGCCGCCGAAGGACTTGGACAGTTTGTCAAGCAAAAGGATCAAAGCGCTGTACTCCTTGATGTGCAAAAAGGGACAGTCCCTTTTTGCACAGTGATGGTTCCTACTCCTGCGTCAGATGGATCGCGAAGCCGCCGATGGGCTCCTGGAAGTACACGAGGCGCGTCGTGCCGTCCGGCATCAGGCGCCGCGACGACTCCTCCACCGGGAAGCCGCGCTCGGCGAACCAGGCCTCGGCGTCGGCCATCTTGTCCGCGTCCACGTGCAGCCCGATGTGGCCCTTCTCGCCGCGACCGCCCTCGCGCATGACCTCCACCAGCTCGTTCGGGAAGATGCTGATGGGGGTCTCGCGCCCCGGCAGCCCGAGCAGGTCGGTGAAGCGCTCGGCGATGGCCACGGCCTCGTCATTATCCGACGCGTTGATGCCCACATGGCCCAGTCGGAGGCCAAAGAGTTCCTGCGGGTCGTTAGCCATGGGGCTCCTTCCGGGCGGTGTCGGCACAGATTCATCCAGTATACCGAGCCGAGAAGGACGCGCTCGAAGCCCATGCAAAGAGCGGAGCCGTGGGCGGAGGCACCACGCGGCGTCCCCCTACTGCCCCTCCACGCGCTGGGTGGCCGCGCTCAGGTCCTGCGTCAGGTCCTCGGAACCGAACTCGGGCGAGACGGGCACCACCAGCTGGAACTCGTGGTAGCTCTGCAGCCGCCCCGCGGCGACCTGCACCGCCAGGTCCAGCAGGTGGCCGCCCCGGCGTCGGTCCTCCGAGAGAAAGTGCAGGTGCCAGCCAGGCATGTTGACGCCGGCCATGTACGGCGGGACGCGCACGCCGATGACCCAGCCGGCCTGGGCGTGGGCCTCGAACTCCCGCTGCTCGCGGGCGCACGCCTCCATCGTGGGGTAGGGCTTCTCCTGCTTGGGGCAGCTGCGCCAGCGAACCTGCGGGAAGAGGCCGTGCAGCGCCACGAGGTGCCAGAGATTGTCGTTGCCATCGTCCCGGGCGGCGTCCAGGGCCTCTTCGACCGCCGCAAGGCTGCAGCAGTCGTGGATGGAGAAGCGCTCCGCCTCGCCAGTGAAGTCTGCGGCAGCGCAGAACGGGAGCAGCGCCGATGGGTCCTGCTCGGTGCAGCTGCCGTCGGCGCGCCCGTCGTAGACGTGCCCGTCACAGAGGACGGCCTCACCGTCGAGGCCCTCGAACGTGCCGACGCCCCAGCTAGCATGTCGGAGCAGCTCCTCGACGCTGACGACGCCGTCGAAGTTCCCGAGCATCAAGCTGTTGAGCGTAGAGACCTGGTAGAACGCGGTGTCGTCCACGGCTTCCTTTCTCTTCCGGACGGAAGCCTACGCCCGGGCGCCCCGGCGGCACGAAGCCCACACAAAGCGACAAGCTGGCAAAACCGCCGATGCCACGGTGCGTTGCTTGACGTGCGCGAGGTTCGTCCCGCTTTATGGAGTTGGGCAGCGGACACGAAGGGGCGAGCCATGACTTTGGGCGAGAAGATCCGAGCCGCACGCAAGGACGCGGGGCTGACGCAGGCGCAGATGGCGCAGATGCTCGGCGTGTCCCGGCAGGCCGTGACCAAGTGGGAGACGGGCAAAGGCATTCCGGACATCGAGAACCTCAAGGTGATGGCCGGGCTACTCGACATGAGCCTCGATGAGCTGCTGGACGACGGAACCGCCCTGGACCTGTCTGTGACGCGAGCGCCAATCGACCTCGCCGCCTACGACGGGAGGCATCGCTGGGAGAGGAAGCGACAGGCCGTGACCGAGCGGTTCCCGAGGGCGGAGATTCACTCGCTGGCCTCGGTGCAGAAGCTACCCAAGGCGGAGAGCCTATTGGACACGGCCATGACCGTCCTTGCGCCGTGGTCTTTCTGGGGTGGGAGCCTCGAGGTCGCGCGGGCCATCGACAACCGGAACAAGCAGTTCTATCTGGTGGAGCAGAGCGGTGCACAGTTCCTGGTGGAGGTCACCGACGAGTGGATGGAAACCCGGCGGCTGGCAGAGCCGGTGCGCCCCGACCGCTTGGGACAGTTCACGGTTGGTGACTGGACGTTCTTCGACGGAGCTGGGAGTCCCGAGGGAAAAGGCCGCCCGGGCTTGGGTTCCCGGACGGCCTTTGAGGATGGTTCTCCTGGATGAGACGATCTCGTCTCTTTGATCTGTCCCACATCGGGGACGTCGGCGCTGCTAGAACGCGCGCGCCTCCGTGCGGGCGATGCGGTCGCGCAGGCGGCTGATCTGGTCCGCGTAGGGATCCGCGCCGACAGCGCCCTGGTTGTGGGCGCGCCAGTCGTTGGCCTGCTGGCTCAGCGTCGAGAGCTGGCGTCGGAGGCCGCGGAGCTCGGTTGCGTGGTTCGATGCGTTCATCGTCATGGCGGCCTCCTCTTGTGCGTGTCGGTGTGCCGAGCGATCCTTCTCGGCGTGACGCTGGCGTGCAGAGAATACTAACCGTGCTGCATAAACCTGGCATGTTGATGCACTCCCGTTAACACACTGGGAACAGGGCGGCCTGCTGGTCTCCGCGACCTGCCGGCCTTTCGCGGCACGCGCGGTGGGCCGCCCATGAAGGGCGCCCGGATGCTGTAACATCAATCATGCAGCTATGAGCGACTCTCCAGGAAGGCGGATATGGCAATCATCAGTACTCTGAGCTGGGTTTTGGTCGTCCTTGTGGTCCTCGTCGTGATCATCACCGGCGCCTACACGGTGAGCCAGCAGTCCGTGGCGATCATCGAGCGCTTCGGCAAGTTCGCGCGCATGGAGGGCCCCGGCTTCCACGTGAAGATCCCCATGATCGAGACCATCGCGAAGATAGTGGACCTCCGCATCCAGCAGGACGTGTTCACGCTCTCCGCCAAGACCCGCGACAACGTGACCATCAAGGTCGAGGTCGCGGTGCAGTACAAGGTCTCGGAGGAGCAGGGCGCCACGGTGCAGGACTCCGGCGTCTACCGCAGCTACTATTCCCTCACCAACCCCGAGGAGCAGATGCAGTCCTACATCGTGGACGCGTTGCGCTCCACGATCCCGCAGTTCGACCTGGACTCCGTCTTTGATGAGAAGGACGCCATCGCCGATGACGTCCGCAAGAAGGTCTCCGACCACATGATCCGCTACGGCTTCGAAGTGGTCGGCACGCTGATCCAGTCCATCGGGCTGCCCAAGGACGTCGAGGCGGCCATGAACGACATCAACGCTGCCGAGCGCAAGAAGGTGGCGGCGCAGTCGCTGGCCGACGCCGAGCGGATCCGCACCGTCACCGAGGCCGAGGCCAAGGCCGACGCCATGCGCCAGGCCGGTCGCGGCATCGCCGAGCAGCGCAAGGCCATCGCCGAGGGCATCAAGGACTCGCTGGCGACGATCAAGGAGGCCGGCGTGACGACGGCCGAGGCCAACGAGCTGTTCCTCTACACCCAGTGGACCGACATGATGGAGAGCTTCTCCAAGAGCGGGAAGTCGTCCACCGTGGTCCTTCCGGCCGATTTCCGCGAGAGCACGTCGATGTTCGAGCAGATGCTGTGCGCCCACAAGGCGGACCAGCCCAGCGAGTGAGACAGATCAAAGAGACGAGATCGTCTCACCGGGCCTGTTCGGCGGCCGTCGGACAGGCCCGGTCTCGTTTTGAGACAGTTCTGTCTCTTTGCTTTGTCTCATCCCGACTAGGCGTAGGCGCGCAGGGCGGCCCCCGCGAACACCACCACGCCCATAATGCCCACCAGGACGCACAGCGTGTAGACTGCGGCCGCGGCGATGTCCTTCGCCCGGCCGGCAAGCTCGTGGTACTCCGGCGACACGAGGTCCACGACGGTCTCGATCGACGTGTTCATCAGCTCCGCCGAGAGCACGGCGCCGCAGCCGAGGAGCACCACGCCCCACTCTGCCGCGTTGCACTGGCACACGAGCCCCATGACCACGGCGAAGACCATGCCGCCCAGCATGATCTTGATGTTGCGCTCGGTGCGGAACGCGAACGCGAAGCCCTGCATCGCGAACAGGAAGCTCTTGATCAGCGTGGGGTGGTTGCGGTCGGAGCCGGGAATCATGCGCCGTCGCTCCCCTCGCCCGCCTGCATCTGCAGCTCCTCGTGGCGCGTCGTTGCCACGGCGTCCAGACGCCCGGCCGTCGCCTCGGCCAAAAGGGCGTCCTCCAGCGACTCCATGACCACGGCGTCCGCCTCCTCGATGTGGTCGTAGCCCAAGAGGTGCAGGAGGCCGTGGATGGCGAGCAGGCGCGTCTCGTCGGCCGGCGTCGTGCCGAAACGCTTGGCCTGGACCGCGATGTACGCCGGCGCCAGGATGATGTCCCCCAGCTCGCAGGGCTCGCCCGGCGCCAGGTCCGGGTCGTCAGGCCGCTCGCACTCCAGCGACACGACGTCCGTCGGCCGTGCCTGCTCGCGCCACTGCTCGTTGATCTCGGCAATCGCATCGTCCGTCACCACGCTCACGGAGACCGAGCATGGTCGCTCGACGCCCTCGTGGCCCAGCACCAGCAGCCCAAGCCGCTCAAGCTCGGCCGCGTCGAGCGCGAACGGCTCGGTCAGGTCCTCGGCGACCATGAGGTCAACGTCCAGCACCGGCACCGCTACACCTCCTGGGGCGCGAAGTTCTCGTAAGCATCAACGATCTTGCCCACCAGCGTGTGGCGCACGATATCGGCGCGGGACAGGTCGCAGAACGCGATGTCGTCGATGCCGCCGAGCACCTCGCGTGCTTGCGCCAGGCCGTTGCGGCCGCCCAGGTCGTGCTGCGTGAGGTCGCCCGTGACCACGAAGGTGGAACCGAAACCGAGGCGTGTGAGGAACATCTTCATCTGCTCCGGCGTCGTGTTCTGGGCCTCGTCCAGGATCACGAACGCGTCGTTGAACGTGCGCCCGCGCATGAAGGCGAGCGGCGCGATCTCGATGACGCCCTGCTCGATGAGCGCGTTGCCCTTCTCCATGTCCGTCATGTCGAAGAGCGCGTCGTAGAGCGGCCGCACGTAGGGGTCGAGCTTCTCCTCGAGGGTGCCCGGCAGATAGCCGAGCGACTCGCCCGCCTCGACCACCGGCCGCGCCAGCACGATGCGACCCACGTCCCGACGCTTCAGGGCCGCAACGGCCATGGCCATGGCCAGGTACGTCTTGCCCGTGCCCGCAGGGCCGATGGCGAACGTGACGGTGTGGGCGCGGATCGCGTGGATGTACGCAGCCTGACCTGCGGTCTTCGGTCGGATCGCACGGCCGCGGTAGGTGAGAAGGACGTCGTCCGCGAGCGAGGACGGCGGCACGTCGCCCAGGGCCGACTGCTCGAGCAGGAGCTCCACGTCGGCCGTCGTGGGCGGGTTCCCGCGGGTCACGTCCTCGATCATGCGCGAGAACACGCCCACCATGCGGTTGACCTCGG
The DNA here is from genome assembly GCF_030067705.1 of Kribbibacterium absianum. Taxonomy (GTDB): domain Bacteria; phylum Actinomycetota; class Coriobacteriia; order Coriobacteriales; family Atopobiaceae; genus Kribbibacterium; species Kribbibacterium absianum. The sequence goes on along the minus strand of NZ_JASJEX010000001.1, from coordinate 522,693 downwards.
CCGGCTCGCCCGTGAGGCCCACGGCGTTCCCGCGCACCGTCACGGCGGCGGTGGTCGCTTCCTCGAGGCGACGGAGCAGCGAGTCGGCGGGGCCGAGAAGCAGGGTCATGTCCACCGAGTCTGGGACGGTCAGGCGCACGCGGGACGGCTCCAATGAGGCCTCCTCACCGGGACGACAGGTTTCGCTGTTCATCCTAGCCCAGCGCGGTGGGACGATCTCGTCTCTTTGGCCTGTCCCACCGAACGGGATGAGACACTTTCGTCTCTTTAGAGTGTCTCACCGGGCGTCGAGGAGGGAGCCGGGAAGGGCCGCGTGCGGCGTGACCGAGACGAGCGACCCTTCTCGGATGCCGTCCGGCACCAGGCACTCCACGAGGCCGCCGGTGACGCCCTTCCCGCCGCCCTCCACGAGGACCAGCTCCGGCTGGCCCACGCGCGCTGCCACGTACGTCCGGCGCATGTCCCGTGCGAGGCCGCGTAGCTCGGAGGCGCGCGCGGCGATCACGCGCGGGTCCACCTGGTCCGGCGAGGCCGCCGCAGGTGTCCCCGGGCGCCGTGAGTAGCGGAACACGTGCATGTTCGCGAACGCGGCGCGCCGGCAGAGGGCCACCGACTCGACGTGCTCCTCGTCCGTCTCGCCCGGGAAGCCGGCGATGATGTCGCAGGCCACCGCGATTCCCGGCACCGCCTCCCGCGCCGCATCGACGACGCGGAGGTACTCCGCAGGCGTGTACAGGCGCCCCATGCGCTTGAGCACGCCGGCAGAGCCGCTCTGGACCGGCAGGTGCAAAAACGGTGCCGCCATGCCGCCGCTCTGCCCCATCACGCTGAGCAGCGCCGGTGTGACCTCGGGAGGCTCGATGGAACTGAGGCGGTAGCGCACGCCGTCCGTGCGCTCGAGAAGCTCGTCGAGCAGCTCCGCGAGCCCAAAGCCGCCGTCCGAGTAACGCCCCAGGTTGATCCCGGTGAGCACCACCTCGTGGGCGCCGGCGTCGACCTCGGCCAGCACCTGCGCGAGCGCCTCGTTTCGCGGCAGCGACCGTGCGGCCCCGCGGGCCTTCCACACGATGCAGTAGGTGCACCGGTTGTCACAACCGTCCTGGATCTTGACGCCCGGGCGCGTGCGGCCCGTCGGCGTGCCCCCGGCCGTCGCCGTGCCCGACCCTTCGGACCAGCCCAGCTCGCCCAGCACGCGTGCCGGCACGAGCCCCTTGATCGGCTCCACAACGACGCGATCGCCGAGCTCGGCCAACTCGTCGACGAACAGGTTCGCCACGCACCCGGTGGCCACCACCACCGGCGCCTGCGGCAATGCGGCCGCCCGACGCACGGCCTTGCGCGCCTTGGCCTCGGCCTCGCCCGTGACGGCGCACGTGTTGACCACCACCGCCTCGGCGTCCGGCTCCGGAACCAGCTCGCAGCCGGCCTTCTGCAGGGAAGCGGCGATGGCGTCGAGTTCGACCCGGTTCACGCGGCAGCCCAGGTTCACGAGCGCCACGCGGGGAGCGCGACCGGCCGACGCCCCCGCCCCCGCGGCGGGACCCCCCGCAGGAGCGCTCACTTCTTCTTCCGTCGCTTGCCGAAGGGGCGCTTCTTCGTCGGCCGCGGCTTCTTCGCCGGACGGTCGTCCGCAGCCTCGTGCGTCGCCGCCTGTCCGCTCGGCGCCTCGGCCTCCTCAACCAGGCCCTTGTCCTCGGAGAACACCTCGTCGATCCTGCCCTCGAGCGTCTCGTCGGACCCGGCCACGCGGCACCCGCGCTCCCGGGCGAGCGCCGTCAGCGCCGCCTGCTGCTCGTCGCTGAGGTCACGCGGCACCACGAGGTTCACGACGCAGACCAGGCGGCCGCGGCGGTCCGGGCTTCCGAGCCTCGGCATGCCCTTGCCCGGGACGACGATCTGAGCCTGCGGCTGCGTCCCCGCCGGCACCTCGACCGTCACCGTCTCGTCGGGCATCACGCCCGGCACGTCGACGGCGGCGCCGAGCATCGCCTCGAACGCGTCCACGTCGATGGCGCACGCCAGGTCGTCCCCTTGCCGCACGAACTGGTCGCTCTGCTCCACCTCGACGGTCACGACGAGGTCTCCTGCGGCCTCGCCGCGCACGCCGGCCTCCCCGGCCCCCTGGATCACGAGCGACTGGCCACTGCGCACGCCGGCGGGGATCTGCACCGTGACCTTCTCGCGGGACGGTGCGCGCCCCTGCCCGTCACAGGTCTCGCACGGTGTCCCTACCACCTGGCCGGTGCCGTGACAGGTGGGGCAGGCGGTCTGCGTCTGCATGCGGCCAAGGATCGTGTGCTGCCAGCTGGTGACAACGCCGGACCCCCCGCAGTCAGGGCACGTCTCGGGTTCGGAGCCGTCCGCCGAGCCGGTGCCGCCGCAGTCCTCGCAGGGTGCAAGGCGGTCGTAGGTGATGGTGCGCTCGACGCCCGTTGCCGCTTCTTGGAGGCTGATGCGCATCGAGATGGTCATGTCGCGGCCGCGCGTGCGCGGTCGCGACGCACCCCGCCCTCCGCCGAAGAACTCGGAGAACAGGTCGCTCATATCGAAGCCGCCGAAGAAGTCGTCCATGCCGGCCCCGCCGAAGCCGCCCGGCCCGTTGGGGTCGCCGTAGCGGTCGTAGTTGGCACGCTTGGCGTCGTCGGAGAGGACCGTGTACGCCTCGTTGATCTCTTTGAACTGGGCCTCGGCGTCCGGGTCGTCCGAGACGTCCGGGTGCATCACCCGCGCCTTCTTGAGGAACGCCCGCTTGATGGTCTTCGCGTCCGCGTCCCGATCGACGCCGAGCACCTCGTAGTAGTCGCGTTTGGCCTCCGCCATGGACGAGCCTCCATTCCAGCGGGGCGTCTCCCCCGTCGCGCTCTGCAGTTTGTCGCGAGACACTATGCCCCAACGGATGCTGCCCATCCGTTAGTTTCTGGCCCGCTCCGAAACGTTCACGTCAGAAACAAGTTCGCCCCGTGGGTTTCTCCGGGGCGCCCTGCCGGCCCGCCGGCACCCTCCCCGCTACCAGCCGGGTCCGTAGTACATCGCGGTCCGGCCGGCGCTCTGCGCGCAGCTGAACAGCAGGCCGAGGAACAGGGCCAGCAAAAAGCCGTTGGAGAGCCCGTTGACCACGTAGCGCCCGGCGTTCTTCCACCAGACCCTGTTGTGCTTACCGAGGCCGCCCCGGACGATGAACACCGCGCCGAGGACCACCGGGATGGCCATGAGCGGCACGAGCACGTCGAGCACGTTGAAGAACCAGCCGAAGAACACGAACGGGATGATGAAGCCGATCACCTGGAAGCCCATCGCGCTCTCCGGGCTCAAACGTTCCGCTGGCACGCCCACGCGCACGACGAGGTCGCCCGCCGGCGCGCCGTTGGTGCCCGCGTTGCCCATGCCCTTGATGCGCACCTCGGTGCCGTCGTGGGAGTTGGCGGGGATGTCCACGACCGCCTCCGACCCGGACAGCACGCGCCCGGACCCGTGACAGCGGTCGCAGGGGTCGGCGACCACCTTGCCGGTGCCCTCGCACTCGGGGCACTGCATGCGCATCGCGCCGAAGCCCAGGCCGCCGAAGACCTGCGACAGGTCCACATCGATGGTGCCGGTGCCGTGACAGGTCGGGCAGGCTTTGGCGTGGTCCACCTCGGTGGAGCCGGTGCCGTGGCAGGCGTCGCAGCTCACGTAGCGTTGATAGGTGACGCCCCGGCGGCAACCGGCCGCAGCGGTCTTGGGATCAAGGTCCAGCTGGTACACGACGTCCTGGCCCGCCCGGGGGTTGAACGCTGCTGCCCGCGTTCGCCGTTGGGTCGAGAACCCGCCCCAGCCCACCGGTCCGCCGAACGGCGAGCCGTACCCGCCGTAGCCATAGCCGCCGGCCGGCCCCGTTGGGGAGCTCTGCGCGAACACGTTGCCAGAGCGCATCGCGTCGTAGCGGCGCCGCTTGTCCTCGTCCGATAGGACGGCGTAGGCCTCGGAGACCTCCTTGAACCTCTCCTCGGCGTCGGGCGCCTTGTTGACGTCCGGGTGCAGCTTGCGTGCCTTTTGCTGGAACGCCTTGCGGATCTCGTCGGTGCTCGCGTTCTCGGGGACGCCCAAGATGGCGTAGTAGTCCTTCTCGGTCATCGAAGACATGCGGGTGGGGCTCCTGTCGCCGGGTGCTCTCAGTAACCCAAATACGATAGGAGAGCCGGTAATCCCGGTCAAGAACAGGGGTTTGTCCCCATGAAAAGAGGGCCGCCCCTCAAGGCGACCCTCGTCAACCGCGCAGTGAGACGCTCTCGTCTTTTTGAAGTGTCCCACCCGGGGCGTTACAGTTGCTCCTTCACGGCCTCTTCCACGACGGCCATGTCAACGGTGGGCTCGAAGCGCGCCACCACGTCGCCGTCCTTGGAGACGAGGAACTTGGTGAAGTTCCACTTGATGTCGTCGTTGTCCGCGTAGTTCGGGTCCACGTTCTCCTTGAGGTAGCCGTCCATGAAGTCGGCCTTCTCCCCCGTGAAACCCTCGAAGCCCTGCTGCTCCTTCAAGAAGGCGTAGAGCGGCAGCTGCCCGTCGCCGTTCACCTCGGACTTCTTGTACTGCTCGTAGGGGGTGCCGAAGTTCGCGGTGCAGAAGGTGTGGATCTCCTCGTCGGTGCCGGGCGCCTGGTGCCCGAACTGGTCGCACGGGATGTCGATGATCTCGAGGCCCTGTCCGGAGTAGGTGTTGTACAGGTTCTTGAGATCCTCGTACTGCGGGGTGAAGCCACAGCCAGTGGCAGTGTTGACGATGAGCATCGGCTTGCCCTGGAACTCGGAGAGCGAGACCTCCGTGCCGTCGGGCTTCTCGACAGTGAAATCGTAGATGGACGCCATGGGCGCTCCTTTCCGTCGGTGAATGACCGCTGAGGAGAATTCCCACCGCCTAGCAGTGTTATTCAGAGGCCAGGCTCCACAACCGCCCGAAGACGACGTTGCCGAGAAGCCACCCGCGTTCAGTGGGGCGCCACGCGTCATCCACGCGGGCGAGAAGCCCGTCGCGCTCGAGCCCGCGCAGTGCGCCGAGCACGCGCTCGCGCCCGAGGAGGCGGCCGGCGCGGGCCACCTGTTCGCCCGGGATTCCCTTGCTCGTGCGGGCGGCGAGCATGAGGTCCTCCGCGGCGGCCTCGCCGGCAGTGAGGAACTCGACGTCCCAGGCGAGCGGCTCGAGCGCCCCATGCGCGGACGCGACGGCCGGCGCGGTCGACGTGCACGAGAACCGCGCGCGCTCATTGCCGTCGGGCATCGCCGGAAGGCCCGGGGCCAGCTCGCGGAACCGCTCGTACAGCGCGCGGTGCGCCATCGACGCCGCACCGGTGCCGAGCCCAAGGTACGCCGAGCCGTCCCAGTAGTGCCCGTTGTGACGGCAGTCCCTCCCGGGGAGCGCGTAGCTCGCCACCTCGTAGCGCTGGAAGCCGGCCGCCCGCAGGAGCGCCTCGGCCTCCTCCATCGCATCGGCCTCCCGGTCCGTGCTCGGGAGCTCCATGCGGCCCTCGTCCACCGCCCGGCCGAACGGCGTCCCCTCCTCCACCTGGAGCGGGTAGACGCTCACGTGCCCGACGCCGCAGCCGAGCACTCCGCGCACGGAGGACCTAAGGCTCTCCGGGGTCTGCAACGGGATCGCGCCCATGAGGTCGCACGACACGTCGAGGCCGGACACTGCGGCAAGACGCAGCGCCTCGATCGCCGTCTCGGCGGTGTGGACGCGTCCGAGCGCGCGCAGCTCGCGGTCGTTGAGCGATTGAACGCCGATCGAGACACGCGTCGCCCCGGCCTCACGGGCGGCCACGAGCTTCTCGGCGGTCAGGGACTCGGGGTTGGCCTCGAACGACAGCTCGCCCACCGGCCCCGAGATCTTGACGAGCCGCACGAGGTCCCCGTCCGCCAGAAGCGTCGGCGTGCCGCCGCCGATGTAGGCGGTCTCGAGGGCGCCGAGCAGCCCGGCGCTCCGGACCCGCTCGACCATACCGGCGACCGATACCGCGTACTCGCTCAACAGCGGGTCGCGCCGGTCGCACGGGGCCGACTCGAAGTCGCAATAGGCGCACTTGCTCGCGCAGAAGGGGACGTGGAGATAGAGCGCTCGGAAGTCCTTCTCAGCCATGCGGCCTCCCTTCGGTCGCCGCTGTCCCTCGTTCTGTGGTTTGTCCCGCCAAAAGTGCAGAACGAGGGACCTCTCGGCACTTTTGCCGGCCCGCGGGCCTCGGATCTGCAGAACGGGGGCGCGTGACTCTGTGATCAGTCGAGAGCGGCGGCCCTGCGGCGTCCGCCAGCGCGCAGTACTCATCCACCGACGAGCAGTGCATCGCGCGCTCGCGCCACGACGCTGCGTTCGGCAATCCACGCAGGTACCAGCCCGCGAGCGAGCGTGCCCGCGCTAGGTGCGCCCCCGTCGCCTCGAGGAGCCTCACATGCAGCTTGAACGCGGCGATCCGCTCGTGCGCCGTATGCTCCGGCACCGGCTCGCCGCGCAGCAGCGCGAGCGCGTCCGAGAAGATCCACGGGTTCCCGTAGGTCCCCCGGGCCACGAACACGCCAGCGGCGCCAGTGCCGAGCAGCTCGACGCAGCGCTCTGGCGTCAGCGCGTCGCCAGTGGCAATGACCGGAATGGACAGCTCGGCCGCGATCTTCGTGACCGGGCCGTCGTCCGACTCGCCGCGATAGAACTGCGACGCGTACCGGCCGTGCACGCCGATTGCCGAGGCGCCGGCGGCCTCCACGGCCTTTGCGAGGTCCACCACCTGGTCGCCCGCGGAGCCCTGTCCGTCCGGGCGCCGCGCGCGTCGTGTCTTCACCGTCACGGGTACGTCGCAGTGCTCGACGCACGCTTGCACGATCTCGGCGGCCAACACAGGAGAGTCCAGCAGCGCAGAGCCCTCCCCCTTCTTGGTCACCTTGGGCACCGGACACGCCATGTTCACGTCGATGAGGGCGAGACGCTCGCCGAGCCGCGCCTGGACCTTCTCGGCCGCCTCGGCGAAAAGCTCGGGGTCGCTGCCAAAGAGCTGCACCGCAAGGTCCGGCTCGGCCGGGTCCGGGTCCACGAGCCCCCAGGTCTTCTCGCCGCCGTAATGGATGCCCGCGCAGGACACCATCTCGCTGTAGCCCAAGGCAGCGCCGCCGGCCTGCGCCATCAGGCGGTACGCCTGGTCGGAGACGCCGGCCATCGGCGCCATCAGGAAGGGGCTGTGCGCCAGTGCGGCGCGCACGTCATCAGGCGTCGAAGCACCTGCAAAAGTGCTCCGTCCCCTTTTGCAGGTCAGGCCGCACTCGGGTCCGTACTGCTCGAGCAGCTCTTCCGCCGTCACTCGTCCACCTTCAGCACGGCGAGGAACGCTTCCTGCGGCACCTCCACGCGCCCGATGGACTTCATGCGCTTCTTGCCCTCCTTCTGCTTCTCGAGGAGCTTGCGCTTGCGCGTGATGTCGCCGCCGTAGCACTTGGCCAGCACGTCCTTGCGCACCGCCTTCACGGTGGAGCGGGCGATGATCTTCGAGCCGATGGCGCCTTGGATCGGCACCTCGAACTGCTGGCGCGGGATCATCTCCTTGAGCTTGTCGCAGAGGCCGCGCGCGAGCGGGTAGGCCTTGTCCTTGTGCACGATGAACGAGAGCGCGTCCACGTCGTCGCCGGAGAGCAGGATGTCGAGCTTCACGAGGTCGCTCGGGCGGTACTCGTCGAACTCGTAGTCGAGCGACGCGTAGCCTTTGGTCCGGCTCTTCAGCTGGTCGAAGAAGTCGAGGATGAGCTCGGCCAGCGGGATCTCGAAGTGCATCTCCACGGACTTGTCGGAGAGGTAGACCATGTCCGCCATCTCGCCGCGGTGCTCCACCGCGAGCTGCATCACGGCGCCCGTGAACTCCGGGGGCACGATGACCTTCGCCTTCAGGTACGGCTCCTCGATGTGGTCGATGGAGCTCGGGTCGGGCAGGTCCTGCGGGCTGCGGATGTCCACCATGTCGCCGTCCGTGAGGTACACGTGGTAGTCCACCGACGGGCTCGTGGCGATGAGGTCGAGGCCGAACTCGCGCTCCAGCCGCTCCTTGACCACCTCCATGTGGAGAAGGCCGAGGAACCCGACGCGGAAGCCGAAGCCAAGGGCGACGGAGGTCTCGGGGTCCCACACGAGCGACGGGTCGTTCACGCGGAGCTTCTCGAGCGCGTCGCGGAGGTTCTCGTACTCCTTGTTGTCGATCGGGAAGATGCCGGTGTAGACCATCGGCTTGGCCTCGCGGTACCCGGGGAGCGCCTCTGCGCAGGGACGGTCGGCGTAGGTGAGCGTGTCGCCCACGCGCACGGCAGCGGGGTCCTTGAGGCCGGTCACCACGACGCCGACCTCTCCCACCGCAAGCTCTCGCACGGGCACCTCGGCCGGCCGCTTCACCGCCACGGCGTCCACGAGGAAGTCCTCGTCGCCCTGCATCATGTGCAGGCGGTCGCCCTTCTTGATGGAGCCGTCGAAGACGCGCACCATCGCCACCACGCCGCGGTACTCGTCGAAGTACGAGTCCAGGATCAGCGCCTTGAGCGGCGCCCGCGCGTCGCCCTCCGGGGGCGGCACGAGGAAGACGATCGACTCGAGCAGGTCGTGGATGCCCTCGCCGGTCTTGCCCGAGACGCACACGGCGTCTTCGGCCGGGATGGCGAGCTCCTCCTCGATCTCCTCGCGCACCTCGTCCGGGTGCGCGCTCGGCAGGTCGATCTTGTTGATGGCCGGCACGATCTCCAGGTTCGCGTTCATCGCCAGGTTCGCGTTCGAGACCGTCTGGGCCTCGACGCCCTGGGTGGCGTCCACGACGAGCACCGCGCCCTCGCAGGCGGCGAGAGAGCGCGAGACCTCGTAGGTGAAGTCCACGTGCCCCGGCGTGTCGATGAGGTTGAACTGGTAGGTCTCGCCGTCGTCCGCGTCGTACATCACGCGCACGGCGTTGGACTTGATCGTGATGCCGCGCTCCTGTTCGATGTCCATCGTGTCGAGGAGCTGCGAGCGCATGTCGCGCTCCTCGACCGTGTGGGTCAGCTCGAGGATGCGGTCGGAGATGGTGGACTTCCCGTGGTCGATGTGCGCGACGATCGAGAAGTTCCGGATGTGAGAGGTGTCAGTCGTAGTCATGTCAGCCAGTGTACCCCGTCCCGGGATGGCTCACGGGCGGTCTCTGGCCGGCGCAGGTCCTTGACGGGGTCGGGGCCTTCCATCAAATTAGGGGAGCTTAGTGGCCGATCGTGTTCGCGGACGGAGGGGCGTGGCTATGGGCACCGCGGGCTTCATGAGCACCGACGCCGTCGTCGCGGTCGGAGCGCTGGCGCTGCTCGTCGCGGTCTTCGTGACGATGATCCTCTTCTGGGCCCGCCGCCACGGCGAGGGCACCAGCGAGGCGTGAGGGCGCTCCCTTCCTGCGGATATCCTGCGCAGGGGACAGGCGTTTGATTCTCTGTGCTAAACTGACGCAGTTGCCCATCCGTGTCTCAGCCGAGGGGCCTCACACAGTACGCATATGGAAGGATCCGCACGTGGCAAACATCAAGTCGCAGAAGAAGCGCATCAAGACCGCTGAGAAGGCGCGCATGCGCAACCGGGCCTACAAGTCCCAGCTGAAGACCGCCGTCCGCCGTGTCCGCGAGGCTGTGGCCGCTGGCGACCAGGAGCTCGCGCAGCAGAAGGCCAACTACGCCTGCCGTCTCATGGACAAGGCCGTCACCAAGGGCATCATCCCGAAGAACCAGGCCGCCAACCGCAAGAGCGGCGTCCAGAAGATGGTCAACAAGATGGGCGAGTAGCCCCTCTGCGACAATCAGACGCACCCACAAGGCCCGGGGTCCCCGGGCCTTTCTTTGTGGCGCGGCGTCTCATGCCAGCTCGCTCACGCGCGGAGCACCCGGCACGCAGAGCGACACGACCCACAGGCGCATGGCCGCGTCGGCGTCGGCGAGCGCCCCCCGACCGGCGCCCTTGACGGCTCGCTCCACCTCTGCCGCGTCCTCGATGCCGTGCACGAGCTCCGCCTCCGAGAAGCCGCGTGCCCACCGCGCGTGGTTCTTGAAGCGCCATTGCGGGCCACCCAGCACCCCAGCGGCGGCTGGTCCCGCGCAGCTGAAGCAGAGCAACTCTTCGAGCCGCGCCACCGTCATCGACAGGACCGCGACCACGGACGTGCCACCGAGGTCGCCGAGCAGCTCCAGCGCGCGGGCCGAATCGCGAGCGCAGACGGCGTCGGCCACATGCCACGGCTTGACGTCCTCCACCCGGCGGACGTTCGCGACAATGTCCTCGCGGCTCAAGAACGCCCCCGGTCCGTGCGTCTCCGCGAGCCCCGCCAACACGGAGTCGATGAGGGCCTCCGACTCACCGAGCCGGGACACCAGCTCGTCGGCCGCCCCGGGGCCGAGCCGCAGACCCCTGCCCTCCGCCATCGCGAGCACCACCGGGGGGAGTTTGAAGCCCTTGACGGGCTCGCAGTCGATGACGGCCTTTGCGCCGAGCCGTGCGACGGCCTTGTAGAGCCGCGTGTTCTTCGCGAGCGTCGGGCAGTCGAGCAGCACCACCGCGTCCGGGTTCGGGCTCTCCAGATAGTCGAGGAACGCCTTCGTCGTCTCGGCCGGGAGCTTGTCCGCGTCGTGGACGATCACAACGCGGGGCCCCTCGCCGAAGGGCATCTGTCGGCACGACCCGACGAGCGTCGCCGGCTCGACATCGCGGGCGTTGCGCAGCTCGTCCAGGTTGAAGTCCACGAGGGACGGATCCACGTGCCGCTTGAGGTGGGCGCAGGCGCGGGCACGCTTCGCGTCGTTCTTCCCCACGGCAAGATACGCAGGCAGCAGGCGGTCCGCCATGGCCCTCCTGTCCTCGGCGGTCACGTGGGGTCAATCATAGGGCATGGCTCCTCCTGCGGTGCGCACCCGCACCGCAGGCCCGTCAGGGAGGACGCACACGTCGCCCACGTCCTTGGTGCAGAGGAAGACAGACCCTGCCGACTCAAGGGCCGTGACGCACTCCCCCGCTGGATGGCCGTACGGGTTGCCCTCGCCCGCCGACGCCACCGCGACGGTCGGTGCGAGCGCCGCGGCCTGCTCGGGGGTGACTGCGACGGACGAGCCGTGGTGCCCCACCTTGAGGAAGGCAAGGGCCGGGAGCTTACCGATGAACTCGGCCAAGCTGTCGGACTCCGCATCCCCGGTGAGGAGGCCCCACACGCGGCCGTTCCGCTCGAGTGTCAGGCAGAGCGAGTCCTCGTTCTCGGAGCCGTCGCGAGGCCCCTGGGGCCACACCACGCGCAACGTCCACGAGCCCACTGCCACCGTGTCCCCTGCGGACAGCTCGACCAGCTCGGCCCCAAGCCGGTCGCGGGCCATCCGAACGTCGCCGGTCAGGTTCTCGGCGACGCCGCTGCCGACCACAAGCGACCCGACCGCGCAACACCCGGGGAGCGCGGCCAAACCGTCCACATGGTCGTCGTGCTGGTGCGTGAGCACGACGGCGTCCACTGATCGGATGCCGGCCCGTGCCACCGCTGACGCGACGGCCTCGTCCGGCCCGGTGTCCACGAGAACCGCGTGCAGGCCGTCACGAATGAGGATGGCGTCTCCCTGCCCCACGTCGAGCACGGTCACCGACGGTGGCGCCAGCACGGCGGCGAGCAGCGCCACTCCTGCCATCACACCAGCCGCGCCCGCTATCCAGAGCACGGTGAACCGGCGTCGCAGGAGCCCGTTCGGTCTGGGCCACCAGGTCCAGACGGCGACAAGCAGCAACGCGGTGAGGACGAGCGGCCATGGCTCGGCAAGCGACACCGCCACGGTCGCCAGCGGCGACGACGCCACGGTCGAGGCGATCGTACACAGCAGACGCCCGAGCACGGAGAGGGCGCCCAGCAGCGACTCCCCTACCACCGGCACGCGTCCCAGCGCCAGGGCGGCGAGCGCGAGCGTCATGAACGGGCCGATGAACGGCGCAGCGAGCACGTTCGCGACCGGGCCGAGGACGGCGAGCGACCCGAACGCGCCCGCACAGAGTGGCGCGCTGGCGACTGAGCACGCAAGGGAGGAGGCCGCGCTCGAACAGACCTCCCGCCACAGGGAGACCACCCGCCGACGCCAGGGGGTGGGCACTCGTCGGAACGTCGGGGCCGGCAGGAGCCGCTCGACCCAGCCCTGCGCCCACGGCCCCACGAGGCACAGGGCCGTCACACAGCTCGCAGAGAGCGAGAACCCGAGGTCGCCCGTCACGCACGGGTCCCAGGCCACGATGAGCAGCCCGACGACGCCGAGCGCTGTGAGGGGGCTCGCGCGCCGCACCACGAGCGACGAGCCGAACGCCGCCGCGCTCATGCCCCAGGCGCGGAGGGCGGAGACCGGCGCCCCGCAGAGCAGCACGTACAGCGCGGCCACGGACAACGTGAGAGCGCCTTTGGCCTCACGCGCCATCTTGAGGCGCCCCACGATGCCGGCCAGAAGCCCCGTCACGAGCGCCACATGAGTCCCCGAGACGGCGGTGAGGTGTGCCATCCCGGCTCCCGAGAAGTCGTCTGCCACGCCAAGACTTTTGAGCGCCGTCTTGTCTCCCAACACCATGCCAGCAGCCAGGGCATGGCCCGGGTCTTCGAGGTCCAGGACGCCAAGCAATGACCGTCTCGCGGCCGTGAGCGCCCCAGCGAGCCCGTTCGCGCCGTCGGTCGACACGCGGGCCAGCCTCACCGTGCCGAGCATGCCCCGGGCACGCGCGCTGCGCCCGAACTCGTCGTCCGAGACTGCTGCGAACGTCCCGATGCCGGTGACCGTCGCTCCCTCCTCGAGGGCATGGTCGGTCGCGAGCCACACCGTGCCGAGCCGGCGGCCCTCCTGGTACGCGGCGGCGGTGGTGCGCCACGAATAGGTGCCCGGGGCCGACGCGCCCTCCGTCCGGAACCGCAGGGTCGAGACGGGCGTGTGGGCCAGCGTGTCGGTGGCGGCCGAGAGCGAGCACGACGTCGCCCAGCCCAGCGCCGCCCCCACTCCGAGCGCTGCCGATGCGAGCACGAGCCCGAAGGCGCGCCGCCCACGCCGCCATCGTGCCGCGGAGAGGATCACGCCGGGCATCGCGACCGCCAAGGTCCACGGCAGCGCGCCGTCGCCTCCCCAGAGCACCGCTCGCGCCCCCGCGAACAGCGCCACAAAGAGGAGAAAGGCGAGGGGCAGTGCTGGGCGCTCGGGGAAGGTCTGGCCCTCAGACACAGATGTCGCCCTCCACCTTGGCGAACTTCTTCTCGCCGATGCCCGAGACCCGCATGAGGTCCTCTTTGGAGGTGAAGGGGCCGTTCGCCTCGCGGTCCTCGATGATTGCCCGGGCTGTGGCCTCCCCGACCCCGGAGAGAGTGCAGAGATCGTCCACGCCGGCGGTGTTGATGTTCACGAGCGCGACCGGCGCCGGGCCCGACGTCGTCGTTGCCGTCGTCGTCGTTCCCTGGGCTGCCGTGGGCGCCTCGCCGGCGACGGGCACATGCACCTTGCAGCCGTCGGAGATCGGCTCGGCCAGGTTGACGACGCTCGTGTCGGCGTCGCCGGTCAGGCCGCCGGCGGCGGCAACCGCGTCATTGACACGCAGGTCCTCCCCTTCCAGCACATAGAGGCCCGGGCTCGCGACCGCCCCGTCCACGTGCACCTGCACCGATGCGGTCGTCGATGGCTCGGGCTCGGCGGCCGCCTCGGATGTCCGGTCCCGCGCTTGTTCCGGCGCGCTCGTCTCGTCGCCCGCTGTCGCGCCGTCGGCCACCGTCTCGGTCGCCTCGCTTTGGCTCCCCCGTTCCACAACCACCTCCGACGGGGTGACGAGCCTCCAGGCCCCCACGGCTCCGACCGCGCACAGCACCACTGCGGCAGCGACGGCCACGGCCCCCTTCGGCTCGAGCCCGAGCCTCCGCGCCCAACGCGGCGCCCGCGTCCGCCGCCTCGTCCCCGCTGCCGCGCGCTTCGGCTCGGCACCCTTCCGCTGCGCCATGGCTCCCCCTCTCTGCCGTAGCGGCCGAGGATACCGGACGGCTGCGCCAGAGTCTGGTCCTTCCGTCCTCAGAGTCCGACACGTTCTGGCCGGCCGTCGCAGCGTCTGTCAGCGCGTGCCATCGGCGCAGGGAAAGCGTTCAAATGCGAAACGACCCGCCGGCGCTGCCGACGGGTCGTTTCCTGACGTTCAGGGAAGAATCCACCTGGCCTCCACAGAAGGGACGCCGAGAGCAGAGACTACAGCGGCGCGAGCTCTTCGTGACGCGGCCGCCACCGCTTCGGCGGCCGGTACGCGGCGCAGCCTGGGAAATCCACCCACTCCACCTCGTCCAAGAGGCGTTCGGCCATGGCCTCGTGGTCGAAGGCCTCCCAGGCCGTGTGCACGTCGGCGAGGCGCGCGTGCGTCTCAGGACGGCGCGGCATGAAGAGCGTGCAGCAGTCCGGGACCGTCTGAGCCGAGAGCTCGTACGTGCCGATGGCCTTGGCACGGGCCATGATCTCCTGCTTGTCGGAGCCGATGAGCGGCCGGAGCACCGGCAACCCCTCGACCACCTCGCTCGTGGCCGTGATGTTCTCGAGGGTCTGTGAGGCCACCTGACCCAGCGACTCGCCCGTGACGAGCGCCTTCGCGCCCTCGACCCGCGCTATGCGTTGGGCCACGTCGTACATGAGGCGGCGGTACATGATCACGCGAAGGGATTGCGGGACCGCGAGGGCGATCTCCCGCTGGCAGTCACCGAACGGCACCACATAGAGACGCCCGATCGCGCCCTCCGGCTGCAGCGCGCGCACGATGTCCTGGCACGTCCACTCCGAGGCGTCGCTTGTCTGCGGACGCCCCGAGAAGTGCACGGGCACCATCACCGCGCCCCGTCGTCCCATCATCCAGGTCGCGACCGGCGAGTCGAAGCCGCTGCTGAAGAGGCTCACGCACTTGGCTGCGGTCCCGACGGGGAGGCCGCCCACGCCCGGCTCGCTCGCGCAGTACACGTACACGTTGCCCTGGTTCACGAGCACGTGCACGGTGGCGTCCGGTTCGTGGACATCCACCTTCTTCTCGGGGAACGCATGGCAGAGCGCAGTGCCCACCAGTCTGTTGAGATCCATCGTGTGGAGCTCATAGTCGGTGTTCGAGCGCTTGGCATGCACCTTGAACGTGGAGAACGGCTCGGCCTCAGCGAGCGCCTCGACGGCGGCGGCGCAGAACTGCTCGGGGTCGCGCTCGCAGCGGAACGCGACCGACACACGTGCGACGCCCGGCACCTGCCGAATCAGCGGGGCGGCAACGAGAGGGGCCTCGGCCGTCGAGAACGTCACCAGCAGATGGCCGGAAATGCGCCCCACGTGCGCGACGGGAAGGTCGCGCAGCGCGAGGCGCAGGTTCGTGCAGAGCTGGTCCTCAAAGGTCTTGCGGTTCTTCCCCTTGAGCCCGATCTCGTGGTAGTGGACGAGGCAGACGCGGGACGCCATCAGTTGTTGACGTCGCCGTCGGCGATCTCGACGTCGAACTCGGCGGCGTCGTAGCCCAGGGTGCCGTCCTCCAGCTCGTTCATCGCGATGGAGATCGGGTCCTTGCCGCTGACAACGGTCGTGATGTCGTCCACGTCCTGCACGGCGGCCACGCGGAGGTGCTGGCCGCGGAGCATGTTGTTGATGTCACAGGCGCGCTTGGACGCGATCGAGCACAGGAGGAACGGGTTCTCCTCGGTCTTGGCGAGCAGGTCGTCGATTTGCGGCTTGGTGATGGACATGAAACCTCACTTCGATTCCTCGGCCTGGACGAGCTCCGCCAGCTCGGCGGTCGCACGCTCCAGGTCGTCGTTCACAATGGCGGCGTCGTAGGCCTTGGCCGCCTCGTACTCCCGTGCCACCTGCGCCAGGCGCACCTGGATCCTCTCCTCGTCCTCGGTGCCCCGGTGGCGCAGGCGGTGCTCAAGCTCCTCGCGCGACGGGGGCTCGATGAAGACGAGCACCGCGGCGTCGGGGAACAGGCGCTTGACGTTGAGGCCCCCTCGGACGTCGATCTCGAGAACCACGGAATGCCCCACCTCGAGGTTCTTCTGAACCTCGGAGCGGAGCGTGCCGTAGCGGTTGCTGCCGTACTGAGCCCACTCGACGAACGCGCCCTCGTCCACGAGCCGGTCGAACTCCTCGTTCGACAGGAAGTGGTACGACACGTCGGGCACCTCGCCGGGGCGCGGGTCCCGCGTGGTGGCAGAGACCGTCAGGCCCAGGTCCGGACGCCGCTCGCGGAGACGCTCCACGAGGGTGCCCTTGCCCACGCCCGACGGCCCAGAGACGACAAAGAGACGCGGTGTCACAGAAAGCCGCGCTACTTGGAGAGGATCTCGAGCAGACGCTCGCGCTGGCGGGCGCCGAGGCCCTGGACGCGGCGCTTCGGGGAGATGTCGAGCTCCTCCATGATCTTGGCGGCCTTCGCCTTGCCGTAGCCCGGCAGGGACTCGATGAGGGCGCGGACCGGCATGCGCGCGGCGGCCGCGTCCTCGGAGTTCAGCACGTCCTCGAGGGAGACCTCCCCGTTCTTGATCTTCTCGCGCAGCTCGGCGCGGGCGTGACGAGCCTCGGCGGCCTTCTTCAGGTTCTCGGCGCGCTGCTCTTCGGAGAGCTGGGGAAGTGCCATGGAAAACTCCTAACCAATTTGACGTCAAAAGGGCGCCCTAAGCCGGGGACCCTCGTGCGTTCTTTGGGCAGAACGAGCACCAGTGTGGCGATTCGCACGCTGCTTTGCAAGACAATTCGCTGATTTAGCGGCTACCTTGCGATCCTGCGCGAGCCGAGCGACTCCGGCGCGCCGCCGTTCTTGCAGAGCTGGCACTCTTCCGGCGCCCAGCTTGCCACGGGGAACGACAGCAGCGGGTAGAACGGCGCGTCGAAGGCGCGACCGCTCCCTCGGTCGATGAGCGACACGACGCCGACGACCTCGCCGCCGGCCGCCTCCACGAGGTCGCAGACCTCCTTGACGGAGCCACCGGTGGTGACGACGTCCTCACAGACGAGCACCTTGGCGCCCTGGGGCACCTCGAAGGAGCGGCGGAAGGTCATCGCGCCCTCGACGCGCTCGGAGAAGATGAAGTCGCGGCCGAGCGCGTAGCCCATCGCGAAGCCGAAGGTGATGCCGCCGACGGCCGGGCTCGCCACCAGGGTCACGGCGTCGCGGACCTCCTCGGGCAGGCGCGCGGCGGCCTCCTCGGCCAGCTGCACAGTGAGCGTGGGGCTCTCCATCAGGCGCGCGCACTGGACGTACGTGTCGGAATGGCGCCCGCTCGTGAGCACGAAGTGCCCGTGGCGCACGGCGCCGGTCTCCTCCAGGATGTCGACGATCTGCTCGTCGGAAAGTCGCTCTGCCATGGTTCTCTCTTTCGTGTCTAGAGCCCCGGCCTGCCCGGCCGCCTCAGGGAGCGGCAAGGCAGGCCGGGGTCGGTTCGGTTCCGTTACAGCGCCTCGGCCACCTCGTCCACGATGGCGTCGAACGTCGCCACCGGGTCGTCGGCCGCCGTGATCGGACGCCCCACCACGAGGTGCGACGCACCGGCCTTGATGGCACCCGCCGGGGTCGCCACGCGCGACTGGTCGCCGAGCGCCGCCCCCGTCGGACGCACCCCCGGGGTCACGATCAGGGCGTCGGGCCCGAGGAGCTCGCGCAGCATCGCGGCCTCGTTCGGCGAGCACACCACACCGTCCGCACCGTTGGTGCACGCGAGCGTCGCCAGGCGCTTCACCTCGTCGGTGAGCGGCTCCCCCACACCGATGGTCTCGAGCGTGCCCTGGCTCATGGACGTGAGGACCGTGATCGCGATCACCCGGGGCTCCACGTCGCGGTCACAGGAGTCGGCGCCCGCGCGGGCGGCCTGCACCATGTCGGCCCCTCCGAGGCCGTGGATGCTCAGGATGTCGGCGCCCGTCGCGACCGCGCTCGCGGCCGCCCCCCGCACTTGGTGCGGGATGTCGAACAGCTTGAGGTCCAGGAACACCTTGAAGCCCTGGCTCCGGAAGTAGTCGACGATGGAGGGCCCCTCCGCGTAGAAGAGGGTCATGCCCACCTTGACCCAACGGGCCTTCCCGGCCAGCTTGTGCGCGAGCGCGACCGCCTCGGTGCGGTCGCAGTCGAGGGCCACGATCACGCGGTCGGCGGCCTCGGCCCGCCTGTCCTCTAGCATTCGAAGGCTCCGATCAGCTCGTTCACGTCGTCGACCCCCTGGCTCTCGACCCACGCGGTGAGCTCCTGGAGGATGCGCGGAGCGCACGTCGGGTCCCACAGGTTCGCGGCGCCCACGGAGACGGACGTCGCGCCGGCAAGGATGAACTCAGCCGCGTCGCGGCCCGAGCTCACACCGCCCACGCCGTTGATGGGAATCTGCACGGCCTGGGCCGCCTCCCACACCATCCGGACGGCGATGGCGTGGCACGCAGGGCCGGAAAGGCCGCCGGTCGGTCGCGACAGCTTCGAGCGGCGCGTGTCCACGTCGATGGCCATGGCCGGGATCGAGTTGATGACGGAGAGCGCGTCGGCGCCGGCGGCCTCAAGGGCGCGGGCGACCTCGGGGACGCGCGTCGGCGCCATCTTCACGAGGAGCGGCCTCTCCGTGCGCGGGCGCACGGCCTTGATGACCTCGGCGGCCCCGTCCGGCGTGGAGCCCATCGCGATGCCGCCCTGCGCGATGTTGGGGCAGCTGATGTTGATCTCGAGGCCGGCGGCCCACGGAGCGAGCTCCTCGAACTGCTCCACCGCCGCCACGTACTCCTCGACGGAGTGGCCGGCAACCTGGCAGATGACCGCGGTGCCCTTCTCGGCGAGCTTTGCCAGGTACTCCCCTGCCTCGGCCACCATCCCCTTGACGCCCGGGTTCTGCAGGCCGACGGAGTTCATCACGCCGCCGTACACGTCGCACATACGGGGCGCCGGGTTGCCCGGCCACGGCTCTGCCGCGCAGCCCTTGGTCGTGATGGCGCCGAGCTGCGACACGTCATAGAACCCCTCGAACTGCCAGCCGAACCCGTAGGTGCCGGAGGCCGTGTTGATGGGGTTCTTCATTGCGATGCCGCCCAGGTTCACGGCCATGGAGGGGCCTTGGGGCTCCTCTTCGACGACCTCGGTCGTCAGGATCTCCTCGCTCACCAGACCACCTCCGCAGCGTTCATCACAGGGCCGCCCATGCACGCGCCCACCGCGCCGTTGACCGTCGGCACCACGCAGGTGGCGCAGGCGCCGAACCCGCAGGTCATCATCCGCTCCATCGAGACCTGGCAGGCCACCTCGTACTCGGCGCAGAGCTCGGCGCACTTCCTCATCATGGGCTCCGGCCCGCACACGAGCACGAGGTCGTAGCGCTCCTCGGGGAGCGCGGCCTCGAGCGCGTCCGTGGTGAGGCCCTTGGCGCCCGCCGTGCCGTCGTCGGTGACGACGACCACATGGTCCGCACCGTAGGTCAGGAACCGGTCCACGCCCCAGAGGGCGTTGCCGGTCCGGGCGCCCACGACCACGTCGTAGGCAAGTCCCTGAAGCCCCAGGGCCTGCGCGGCGCTCGCGATGGGCGTGACGCCCACCCCGCCGGCCACGAGCAGGCAGCGCTTGGTGAACGCGTCCAGCTTCCATCCATGGCCGCCCGGCCCCAAGATGGTCGTCGTGGAGCCGGGCTCCATGCGGGACAGCGCCTCAGTGCCCGGCCCCACCACCGTGTAGACCGTCTCGACGGTGCCGGCGTCGAAGTCGCAGGTCACATACGAGAGGGGCGCGCGCGAGACCTGCAAGGGCTCGCCCGGGACGGCGACCGACATGAACTGGCCGGGCGAGAGCTTGGCCGCGAGCACGGGCGACTTGACCACAAGACGCCAGAGCCCCTCGGCCACGCGCACGTTCGAGACCACTTCGGCCTCGTGGACGCGCGCCAACGAAGGTTGGGGCATAGGGGTCCTTTCCGTAAGAACCGACAGGTAAGGCCAGTGTAGCGGGAGGTGAGCCCGCACAGAGGAACGGGGCCCCGAAGGGCCCCGAGCCACGTTTACGACATCTCAGGACAGGTGGGTCACTGCACGACACCGTTGGCCAGGGTGCGCTTGCCGGCCACGAACACGTCGCTCGCGGCACCGTGCAGGCGCTGGCCCAAAAACGCGCTGTTCTCCGCCTTGGACTCGAAGTACTCCGGGGTCACGGTCACCGGCGCCTCGGGGTCGATCAGCGTGAGGTCGGCAACGGAGCCCGCCTCCAGCCTCACCGGCTCGAGCCGCAGCACGCGGCGCGGCGCGACCGCGGCCACCTCGACGAAGCGCGGCCAGCTGAGCAGGCCCTTCTCGACGAGGTTCGTCATCATCAGCGGCACGGTGGTCTCGAGGCCGATCGTGCCGAAGTAGGCGATCTCGAACTCGCAGTCCTTCTCGTGCGTCGCGTGCGGCGCGTGGTCGCTCACCAGGCAGTCGATGGAGCCGTCCAAGAGGCCCTCCACGAGCGCCGCAGCGTCGTCGCGGGTGCGCAGGGGCGGGTTCACCTTGAGGTTCGTGTTGTAGGAGTCGGTGATGTTCTCCTCGGTCAGGAACAGGTGGTGCGGCGTGACCTCGCAGGTCACGGGCAGCCCGTCGGCCTTGGCGGCGCGGACGAGGTCGAGCGAGCGCGCGGTGGAGATGTGCGCCACATGCAGCGGGCAGCCGGTGAGGCGGCAGAGCTCGATGTCGCGCATGACCTCGAGCTCCTCGCCGAGCGCCGGCCAGCCGAACATGCCGAGGCGGGTGGAGGCGCGGCCCTCGTTGATCACGCCGTTGCCCGTGAGGCTCTCGTCCTCGCAGTGGGCGATCACGGCGCGGTCGAACTGGCTCACGTACTCCATGCAGGTGCGCATCATGCCGGCGGACTGCACGCCGTGGCCGTCGTCGGAGAATCCGGCCGCGCCCGCGAAGGTCATGTCGCCGATCTCGGCCAGCGCCTCGCCGTCCTCGCCGCGCGTGAGCGCGCCGATGGGGTGCACGCGGTTGAGGCCTACCTTCTCGGCCGTCACGATCTGGAAGGCGACGGCAGTGCCGTTGTCGGTCACGGGCTGGGTGTTGGGCATCGTCGCGACGTCGGTGTAGCCGCCGTGGGTGGCCGCGCGGCAGCCGCTCTCGATGTCCTCCTTGTACTCGAAGCCCGGCTCGCGGAAGTGCACGTGCATGTCCACGAGGCCCGGCATGAGCACCTTGCCCGCACAGTCGACGACCTCGGCGCCCTCGGGGGCGTCGATCGCCGGCGCCACCTCCACGATGGCCCCGCCGTCGATCAGCACGTCGACCGGCTCGTCAAGACCCACCTGGGGGTCGACGCCATGGGCGCCCTTAAGCAAGATCATTGTCGTCTCCTCCCAGGAGCAGGTACAGGGCGGCCATGCGCGTGCACACGCCGGCGTTCACTTGGTCGAGGATCTTGGAGTTGGGCGCGTCGGCCACCTCGCCCATGATCTCCATGCCGCGGTTCATCGGGCCGGGATGGCACACGATGGAGCCCGGCTTCATCCGGGCGGCGCGCTCCTTGGTGAGGCCGTAGAGGCGGTTGTACTCGCGGCGGCTCGGGATCGCGGCCCCGCCCATGCGCTCCAGCTGCACGCGGAGCATGTACACGACGTCCATCTCCTCGATGACGTCGTCGATCGAGGACGTCTGCTCGACGCCGTAGTAGGCGGGGTCGATCACCTGGAAGGTCGGCGGCCCGACGAGCGTCACCTCGGCGCCCATGGTCTTGAGCGCGGGGACGAGCGACCCGGCGACACGGCTGTGGAGCAGGTCGCCCACGATGGCGACCTTGAGGCCGTCGAGGTGGCCGAAGTGCTCGCGGATCGTGTAGAGGTCGAGCATCGCCTGCGTCGGGTGCTGGTGCTTGCCGTCGCCGGCGTTGATGACCTTGGCGTCGGTGTTCTCGGTGATGACGTGCGGGGTGCCCGCAAAACTGGCGCGACAGACGAACGCGTCCACGTTCATGGCGCTGATGGTCTGAATGGTGTCGGCAAGGGACTCGCCCTTGACCACCGAGCTCTCCTTGCCGCCCATGTTGAGGGTGTCGGCGGAGAGGCGCTTCTCGGCCAGCTCGAAGGAGCTGCGGGTGCGCGTCGAGGGCTCGAGGAACAGGTTCACGATCGTGCGGCCGCGGAGCGCCGGCACCTTCTTGATCGAGCGGCTGTTCACCTCGTCGAAGGAACGCGCGGTGTCGAGGATCTGGGTGATGTCGTCGGCCGTGAGGCTCGTGGTGTCGATCAGGTTGCGCACGGAAAGCATCACAGGGCCCCCTCTTTCTCCCAGATCTCAACCGCCATGTGGTCGTCCAGCGGCGGCAGACACACACGCACGTCCTCCTCGTGGGAGCTCGGCACGTTCTTGACCACGTAGTCGGCGCGGATCGGCAGCTCGCGGTGCCCGCGGTCCACCATCACGGCCAGCTGGATCGTGGCCGGGCGCCCGAAGTCCATGATCGCGTCCATGGCGGAGCGCACGGTGCGGCCGGTGTACAGCACGTCGTCCACGAGCACGATGTCGCGCCCGTCCACGTTGAAGGGGATCTCGGTCTTGTGGAGCACCGGGGCGATGCAGCGGGTCACGTCGTCGCGGTAGAAGCTGATGTCGAGAAGGCCGACCTGCGGACGGGTGCCCTCGATCTCCTCGATCTGGTCGGCGAGCATGCGCGCGAGCGTCGCGCCACGGCGGACCACGCCCACGAGCGCGATGGTCTCCGCCCCCTCGTTGTGCTCCAGCACCTCATGGGCGATGCGACGGATGCCACGCTCCATCGCCTGCTGGTCCATGATGGTGGCCTTTGGCTGTTCCTGTCCCATCCGGCTCCTTCCTTCTTCCAAAAAAGTCCCTGGCCTCAACGGTCAGGGACATCCCAGGGAGGCGGCCGGACGGCCGCGTTATGTTCCCTTGACGATGTCCCGCACCGCGCTTAAAGGTCGCTGACGAGTGTAGGAGGGGCGTGACGGGATTGCAAGGGCTCGCCCCGGGGCGACACCGGAGACACAAAGATGGTCTCCGCGGCTGCGGCGCCTCGACTCCCGGAACCACGTGCCGACATGCGGCCAATCGCGGACGCCTCCGTATGCGGACATCAGGAGCCGCTCGCAATCACAAGCGCATCCGTTCAACAGATGTTGCCCGGTCGTTGCCTGCCGCTGTCATGTCCTCCGGCATAGTGGAGCTACGGGCACCCGGGGCTCGCCTGTGAGCCGTGAGGCGGTGGCTCGTTCGCCGCCTGTTTTGCTTCGGACCCTTGCAGGCGTCGCGGCAGTGGGCCTCTTGCCGTGGAGAGGCTTCTGTTCCAGGTTGGAGGTTCCTATGTCGAGAGCGAGATCGGCCGCACTGTCGGTGACCGTCGGGGCTCTGGTGTTCGTCGCCCTCTCGTGGATCTGCAACAACGAGGTCTACGGGGCGATGGTGGGGCTGCTCGGGTACAGCGCGGCCTCTGACCCGAGCATTGGCTTGTTCTGCGCGGTCATCGCCATTCTCTGCGGGACGTCGCTCGGACTGCTCACGGCTGGCCGGCTTCCTCGATGGCTCGCGGCTGCCGACCTGGCGCTCTACGGCTGCTGTCTGCTCGCGGTCGCCTTGTTTAAGAGCGTTGGCGTGCGCGAGGTCAACCTCGACGTCGGGGAGCTCCTCGCGCAGGCGTCCGACAACCCTTGGATCCTCTGGCTGAACGTTCTCGCCTTTGTCCCGGCCGGAGCCCTGCTCCGTCATGCCACGTCGTCGTACGCACGGTCGTTCGCCACGCTGCTCGGCCTTTCGCTGGGCCTCGAGGTGGCGCAGTACGTGCTCGGGTTGGGGGTGGCCGACGTTTTGGACGTCATCGCGAACACCCTGGGAGGCATTGCAGGCTTTGCCGCCGCCGACACCGTCGTCATGCGCGGCTACCGAATCGCCTGTCGAGAAGGGTCCCTTGCGGTGGTGCACGACGCTCCAGAGCCCCGCCGTTGGGAGTTCGTGTCCCCGTTGGTTTTGGCCTCCGCGCTCCTTTCCTGTGTCGTGCTGGCTGTCACAGCGGCCATCTCCCCTGTGCGAGCCACAGGGGAGCCCTTCGTTGAGGAGCTCTCGGCGCAGGAGCTGGCCTGGATGGGCGACTCGGCCCCGAGACCCTTGGATGCCGGCTTCTCCGACGACCTGTGGCTCGACGGGGACGGCGACGCACGGAAGAGCCCCTTTTCGATTGACGGGTCGACCCTCGTCGTCGAGGGCACCATGATCCAAGCGGACGAGTGGGTCTCCGAGGAGGGGGCGCGCTATTGCGGCGTGGCGGTGGCCAACGACTCGCGCCTTGGCGAGGGGCTCGAGACGCTCTCGGTGCCTGTTGTGGCGACCGAGAGCACCCGATTCCTCCTTTGGGGCAAGCCCGTGGACATGACGGCTGCGGTCGAATCGTTCGCCACAGTGGGACCCCGGCAAGTGACGGCCCGGCTCGTGGGGCACAACGGCTGGCTCGAGGCCTCCGAGATCGATCTCGGGGACCTCGCCGCCCCCGCTCCCGAGTCGCCCGGGGCCACGTTCAACTGGGGCGTGTACGGCGACTTGCTGGCGAACGCCGGCCGCGGCGTGTGGGAAGCCTCCGGGGACGGAGCCGCGCACCTGAGGGGCTACGTGCACTGCACGGCAAGCCTGGACGAGCTGGGCGAGCGCCGCTACGCGACGCTCGCCTGCCCTCGGCTGGTCGCCGGTGTGCCCGTCCTGCGCTCCCTGAACGTCTGGCTGGACGGCGATCCTGACTCCGGGTCGTGGGGCTGGTGCGGCGACCTCCGCGACTTCACGCTCGCACGCGACGGCGGTCGATTCGTGCTGACAGAGCGGTAGCGCCGAGCCCGTTGAGAGACGGGTGTCCCCACGCCGGAAAGAGCTGGCATCCGACATTCGTCCGTACGACACCAGACCAAGCTGTTGTCGCCTCGCTGCTGGAAAAGGGCCGGCGCCGGCCCGAACGGTGTCGGCGCCGGCCCTTTTCCATCGCTCTTGTTCACCCGGGCACCCTCACCGAACCTCGTTCACCGCATGGGCGCTGTGGCGCGGGCCGTCCGGCCTCAGGAACCGGTTCGTGAAGGTGGCCTGCAGCACGCCGTCCGACGGATCGTCGAGGGAGTCCAGGTCGAAAGAGCCCACCTGGCCGTCGGCGCGGAAGGACCCACCGGATCCGGTCAGGGAATGGAACTGCCACCCGGAGGCCGCAAGCTCGGTGACCTCGAGCGAGCCCTCGAGCCCCGACACGTCCACCTCTATGGCCTCTGACGAGCCGGGTTCCGGTGCAAGCACTGCCCACTTCTCCACCGCGTCGCCCGACGCCGCAGTGCCAGAGACCTTGACCGGGAAGGCGGGGCGCCCGAAGGCGGCGTCCCATTCGCCCTTCTCGGCCCTCTTCGTCACCTTGAGCACGCGAAAGCGGACCCCCAGGGTGAGGGTTGCGGGCCCGGACTCCTTGGAGACCGTGCCCTGACCAGGGTCGGCGCTCTCCACAACGACGGTGCCCGTGTTCACGACGTCGTCCAGAGCGCAGCCCCGCCTCACTGCGGTGCCGGAGACCACGACCCGGTAGGTTCCCCCGGCATCCACGTCCTCCGGATCCAGCGCCTCCAGCCGGAGCGTCTGCCGCTCCCAGGTGGCCATCCAGGAGCCGGTCACGTCGATGTCCTTGGGGACGCCGGCGGCCTCGTCCTTAAGCTTCACCACGACGACCCTCGCCTGCGAGACGTCGAGCCGGGAATCGAAGGTGTCCGACACCCGCAGGGTCTTCGCGGCCGCCGCCCCCACCACATAGGGGTAGGAGACGTCGAGCACCCAGTCGACGATGTCGCCCCGCCTGGCAGGGGCTGTCTCTGCCATCTTCTCCTTGCCGGCCACCGAGCCCACCAACTTCCCAATGCGCGGGTACCGCTCGGTGTCCGGGTACGTCACGTACTCCTGCCTCCAGCCGGTACCGCACCCGAAGCCGGTCCACTCGAACTCGTAGGAGGGCTCGGTCACGTAGAAGACCACGGACGAGTCCCAGGTCGACTCGTCGGTCTCCGTTGGCGAGCAGAGCCAGCCGTTCTCCTCGCAGCACTCGACCGCGCCGGACGCGACGGACGGGTGGCCGGACACGTTCAGCTTGGTCTTGGTGGAGACATAGAAGGTGCGTCCGACCCCGGATCCCAGTCGGATGGACTCTCGATAGCTCTGGTACCCGGCGCCCCAGAACTGGTCGATGTCCACGAACATGACCGCCATGCCCTCTGTCGGCATCGGGAAGGGCTCGTCGGTCCCCTGTTTCAGCAGGTCCACGTGCACCTTCACCTTAATGCCGGGCTGGAAGGTGCCCACCCGCTTTCCGGTCGCCGTGTCGAAGCCGTAGCCACAGAAGTCGCCGATGTCCCCCGTGCGCGCGCACGCGCTCCCGTCGACGGTCGCGCCCTGCCATTGGATGAAGAAGAGCGGCTTCACGCCGGCCGACGCCACGCCGTAGTACTTCCCGTCGCCCGAGGCGTCGAGCGTCACCCGCGCGTCGCACCAACGCCCGTCCGTGGACCGGGCGAACTTCGACATCCGCCAGGAGAACGCGCCCGGCACGGACCAGGGTCGGGAGCCGTCGCCGGTGTAGTGGAGGATCCAGGCCCTCCCGTCCTGATTTCGGAACCCCCCGTTCGCGGGCGTGCACTCAGCCCGTCCGATGCCTGCGCCGAGCCGCACGTCCGTGATCCGTTGGTTCGGCAGCTTGTTCAGATAGCAGCCCGAGGCGGGCGCGTCGCTGGGCCTCGCCACCTTCTTCGCGGTCCAGTTCGCCATGTCAGAGCTCCTTTCCCACACGGGCGAAGGCGGACACCGGCTCGTCCCCGAAGGCAGTGGAACAGGACTCCAAGCACACGGTGATCGTGGAGCCCGTTGTGGCCTTGGCGCCGGTCATGAGCGGGTCCGAGAGCGCGCCCGGCGCCAACGGGTGCCCGTAGTACCACCAGCCATCGTCGTTTCGGTCCCAAGCGGCCCCGTTGTACTCGACGGCGGTGACGTCCTCGGTGGAGGAGACCGCCACCAGGCCGCGTACCCAGCAATCGCAGTTGCCGGTGTTCCGGGCCCGGGCCACTTTTCTGACGCTGCCGGAAGGGTCCGGTTTGGGATCGAACTCCTCCTGGACCTCGATCACATTGTTGGCGGCAACGAACGAGTTCGTGGCCGAATCGTCGTCGGTCAGATGAGCCAGGGCCGGGGTAGCCGTGATGAGGCTCCCCACCGAGGCCGCCGCCAGTGCGAGCGCCTGCCTGCGTGTCACCGTCGCGTGCCTGTCGTCAGTCATTGCGCCTCCCTTCCTCCCGGCTCCGGCGCTTGGTGGCCCAGGCGCCGACGCCCGCCGCCACCGCCGCGAGGCACCCGGCGACGAGCCCCACGCCCGAGCCCATCTGGTAGAGACCTCCGGAAACCATGCCGCCCGCAGCGGGCGTGGGCGCCTCGGCCTCCTCGATGTCCCGGGCCTCGAGCGACACGCTCACGCCCGCGTCCGAGAGGGCGAGGCCGTTGCCCACCGACGTCGGCAGGGACAGCTCCACCGTCACAGACAGCTGTTGACCGACCCCGAGGGTGCCGAGTTCCAGATGAGAGCCCGCGAGCCCCGACACCTCCGAGGCCTTCCCCTCATGGACCGTCGAGTCGTTGACGACCACCGTGAGGTCCAGCTCCCGGAGCAGCCCCTCTGCCCGCTCTCCCTGCTCGGAGACCGAGCAGGCCAGGAGCACCTCGCAGGGCCTCCCCGACGAGTTCGTCACGGTGACCGTGCGCTCCCGGGAGTCGCCGGGCACGTCCGGAGCCAGACCCTCGAAGAGGTCCGCCGCGGACGGGTCGAAGACGCCCGCGCCCCCGTAGGACACGGCCAGCGCCTCGAGGGTCTGCCTCCCGGTGTCGGTCTGCGGGCTCGGCGGGGCCTCCGCGGCACCGTCTCG
This sequence comes from Kribbibacterium absianum, assembly GCF_030067705.1. Lineage (GTDB taxonomy): Bacteria > Actinomycetota > Coriobacteriia > Coriobacteriales > Atopobiaceae > Kribbibacterium > Kribbibacterium absianum. Next base: position 494,798 of record NZ_JASJEX010000001.1, on the reverse strand, counting down.
CCATCGGGCGGCGGTGTCGGTGCCGCTCGCGCCCCTGCGGCTGCCGGCGGTTGCGCTGTCTCCTTCCTCCGCGGCGTCGCTCTTGGCCGCCGCAGTGTCGGCGCCGTCGGTCTCGCCGTGTTCGATCCCCTCGGTGGTTCCTTCTGCCGGCTGCACCACGATGGCATCGTCTCCCAAGGCCTCGGCCGCGCTGGCCGTCCCGAGCGGCACCGCCAGAGGCGACGCGAGCGCCAGGCAGAGTCCGGCCGCGATCGCACCGTGGACCCGCCTAGGACGCCGCTCGCTGGTCATGGTCTCCCTCCTTCCCCGCCTCGCCGGCGTTGTCGTCCGCGTCCAGCCTGTCTCCCGTGCCCGCGGCCTCGTCCTCAAGGCTGCCTGTCGTCCCCTCGGCGGCTCCTGCCCGAGCGTGCACGCAGGTCTCTGGCTCGACGTCGCCCCACGGGGCATCGGCCGCGAGGTCCTGGACGAAGTGCTCGGCCTGCACGGCCTCGAACTCCACGTCGAGGACCAGCTCGCGCCGCTGTCCGCCCCGCCACTCCAAGGGCTCATAGGCCTCTTCCGACCACACCACGGAAGCGCCGTCGCCGAGAGGCTCCACGAGGTAGGTCCAGCCGTCCGCCGCGCGCCACCAGGGGGCGCCCACCGGCGGACGGTACTCGGAGGACACGGGCTCGCGCCCTTCTTCGGACAGCCAGGTGCGCCCCCGCACCCAGCAGGTGGCCCCGAGGTTCTCCACGAGCACGTTGGAGGGCGCCGTGGCGTCGTCGAAGACCGTGTCTGTCCCCGCAGGGACGCCCTGGGCGACGGCGCGGATGTCGACCGTGTCCACCTGCGCGCGAGCCTCGGAGACGTGCCCGGTCGTCGCGGCGAAGGCAGCGCCAAGGCTCCAGGCCGTCGCGCCGAGCGCAACGACGCCAGCCGCAAGGAAGCCCCTGCGCGTCGTTGATGTCATGTCACCCACCTCCCTGTGCAACGGGCCCGCCGACGCGAGGCAACGGGTCCGTTGCACCTCAGCGCCCCGCCTACGCCCAGTTGGAGCTGGGGTTCTGCAGCTTGTAGGCAGCATAGGCGTCGGCGCAGCTCGCGAAGCCCTGCTTCTGGATGCCGTAGCCCTCGATCTCGATAGAGAGCGGCGCGTCGGAGAGCTGGCCCTCGACCACGTTCGCCAGCGTCACGCTTGAGAAGATGGCGCTGCCGGTCTTGGCGCCGGCGCTCACGGCCTCCTTGTCGTAGCGATAGGTGTGCCACGTGACGTCGTTCACCTTCACGCCCGTGCCCACCTCCGCCCAGCCGGGGTTGAGCGTGTAGCTGAACAGCTCGATCTCGCTGGTCTTGGTGGTCCCGTTGTCTATCACGTGCTTCACCGACTTCGTGGGCACGCCCACCCGGGCAAAGCACCAGGCGTCGGTGGTGGAGCCGTTCTTCACGTACGGGTCCTTCGCCACGGTCTGGGTGGGCGTCATCTGCTCCACCACGTCCGGGACGCCGTCCTTGTCGGTGTCCGGCAGCTTGTCCCACTCGGGCTCGTCGACCTGGACCTTGAGGTCGGCGGCCACGTTGAACTTGTTCGTGACGGCGTCGTTGTCGGTGAGGTACGCCAGCGCGCTGCCGGCGCCCAACACGCCCGCCAGGCAGAGCCCCACGGCAGCCGCTGCCGGCGCACTGCCCCGGAACGCCCTCGTCAACCTGCGGGAGACCCGCTTGGCCCTCGCGCTCATCTTCTTCGACATGGCACACGTTCCTTTCTCTCAAGGCGCCCCCGCGCCTCTCTCCACGCGTCCTCACGTGACGCGCATCCCCACACCAAGCACCCCTCCAGGGCGATCGCCCCGGCCGCCAGCATCTCTGGGTGCGCCTCGCACTGCTCCCAGGCGGCCCCCACGCCGGGTGCCACTGCGACCACGATCCCGCGCACGGCGGACAGTCCCACCGGCGTCCCGTCCGACGTGTCGTTGGCGTCCCCTTGCGTGCGCAGGGCACCGTTCTCCTCCTGGGCCACCACGCGGTGGATCACGGTCACCGCGCCGGCCTCGAACGCGACCACCTCCCCCACCCACTCCTCGGATGCCGCGACAGGACGGCACACCGCGAGCGCGCCCGTCGGAACGGATGGCTCCATCGATCCGCTCTCAACGACCCAGCACGTCCAGCCCATCGCCGTCCCGGTGACAGCGACGGCCACGCAGACCGCTTGGGCTCCGAGCAGCGCGGCGCACCACAGGCGAGGCCCTCCTCGAATGCCACGTCTGTTGCGAGGCCCTCCATGCGCTCTCAGCCGAGCTAGCAGCGAACCCACCAGGAGCAGCGCTCCGAGACCCAGCGCAGCCAGACAGGGCGCGGCTGCACTCCATGCGCCCTCGTCGATCAACGCCAGGCAGTCCGGTGCGAGGGTGCGGGCCGCCCAGCCCCAGAGCAGCGCACAGCCGGCCAACGCGGCCCAGCTCGCCATGGTCGCGCCCATCTCAGAGCGCCCTCGAGGCAAAGACGACGAGGGTGCGCCACGGCTGGCCCGACCGAACGCTCGCGCAGGTGCAGAGAACGAGGACGGCGTCCGCGCGCTCGCAGCGCTCATAGGCGTCCGGCGAGGTCACGCGCGCGTCGCTCAGGAGCCTTTCCAGGCATTCGCCCACGGGGTCGCCGGCCGTCTCGTCGAGCCCGAGAGGCTCGTAGCTCGAGGGCACCCGCAACGCGCAGACCGGGGCGAAGCGACGTGCGCCGTCCGGCGTCTCCCACAGGGCGCCCCCGATTCCCGAGAACACCTCCGCCTCGAAAGCCGAGCGGAGGTCCGAGAACTGTCCGCCGCCGGCCCCCAAGTGATGGCCGAAGACCAGGAGCTGGCCACCGGACGGCTCGCACCGCACGTCGAGGAACGCGGCGCCCCGCCACGAGGGTGCGCGCCGTGCGTCATGGGTCACGAAGAAGTCGGCCGGGTCGCCCTCCGTCGGCGTCACCACCGGCAGGTCGATGTCGGTGCCCTCGACCGCGAGCCACGCGACGGCGTCGGGCATCTCGCGCCTCACCGCGCTCCAGTCGCGCCCCGACGCCCCTGCGGTGCCCGCGACGGCCGCCCTCGCCACGGCGGCCTTGCTCCCCTGTTCCCTCCAGGACGGGAGCAAGAGGCACGCGACCGCCACGAGCATCCCCGCGAAGAGGGCCCAGGCCGCCGCCCGACCCCAGACCCGTGCAACTCGACGCGCCGCCATCCCGCTCCCCCGTTCCTCGGCTTCCTGCCGACGAACGGTGCCAAGGGGCGCTGGCCGATCACGGACACCAATCTGACCCGGTGTCACAGAGTCTTGCCAGGGTTTTCAACAATCGGCCGCCACCTGCGGCGATGGAGCACGCGATTAATCAACCTGCGAACTTCACGAGCGCGCGTCCACAGAAACCACACACTGGCGCCAGCGGGGCCGCGACGGATCGGGCGCACCGCCGTGGGATCGCAACGACCCTGTAGTAGAATCGCACCCTTGAAACCACCATGAAGACGCGCGACCAGGAGGCCCCGTGATGATCGCCATCGTCAAGCAAAGCGCAACCCAGGAGCAGCTCGACCATTTCGTGAAGTGGCTCGAGGGACGCGGCCTCCAGGCCAACGTCTCCCAAGGCTCCGAGGAGACCGTCGTCGGCCTCGTCGGCGACACCACGGCCGTGGACCCGTTCCTGCTGGAGTCCATGGACATCATCGAGCGCGTCACGCGCGTCTCGGAGCCCTTCAAGAAGGCAAACCGCAAGTTCCATCCGGACGACACCGTGGTGGACTGCGGCCACGGCGTCCTCGTGGGCGGCGGCACGTTCCATGTGATGGCCGGCCCCTGCTCCATCGAGGGGGACAACCTGTTCGCCATCGCTCGCGAGGTCAAGGCCGCCGGTGCCACGATGCTCCGCGGCGGCGCGTTCAAGCCGCGCACGAGCCCCTATGCCAACCAGGGCATGGGCGTGAAAGGCCTGCAGCTCCTGCACGACGCCGGCGTCGAGAACGAGATGCCCACGGTCTCCGAGGTCATGGACGCGCGCGACATCCCCGCGTTCCTCGACAACGACATCTCGGTGCTCCAGGTGGGCGCCCGCAACATGCAGAACTCCACGCTGCTCAAAGAGCTCGGCAAGCTCGACAAGCCGATCCTGCTCAAGCGCGGCCTCGCCGCCACCATCGACGAGTGGCTCATGGCCGCCGAGTACGTGATGGCCGGCGGCAACGGCAACGTGATCCTCTGCGAGCGCGGCATCCGCACCTTTGAGACGCGCACGAGGAACACCCTGGACACCAACGCAATCGCCGTCGCCAAGCACCTCTCCCACCTGCCCGTGGTCGGCGACCCGAGCCACGCCACCGGTTACACCCGCTACGTGGTGTCCGCCGCCCTCGCGGCCACGGCCGCCGGTGCCGACGGCCTCGAGATCGAGGTGCACAGCTCGCCGGAGCACGCCTGGTCCGACGGCGCCCAGGCGCTGACGCCCGCTCAGTTCAAGAACGCGATGCGCCGGATCTCCCTGGTGCGCGAGGCGGTCACGATGGAGGACGAGTGAGCGCCGCGGGAGCCCCTGCGGGCCGCACGCCGGAGACGGCCACCTGCATCCCCGGCCGCATCGGCGTGGTGGGCCTCGGCCTTATCGGCGGGTCGTTCGCGCGCGCTTGGCACGAGGCCGGCTTTGAGGTCTTCGCCTGGAACCGCACCCGCGACATCCTCGACCTCGCCCGCATCGACGTGGTCGACGGCGAGCTCACGGACGACGTGCTCCCCACCTGCGAGCTGGTGGTCCTCACCACCTACCCCGAGCACTCGGTGCAGTGGCTGCGCGACCGTGCCCACCTCGTGTCGCCCGGCGCGCTCGTCATCGACGCCTGCGGGGTCAAGCGCACGGTGTGCGACCAGTGCTGGGAGATCGCCGCGGGGCGCCCATGGACGTTCGTCGGCGCGCACCCGATGGCCGGCACCCAGCACTCGGGCTACGCCCGCTCCCGTGCGGACATGTTCCAGGGCGCCCCGATGGTGCTCTGCCCGTCTCCGGACCTGAAGGACCTCGACCGGCTCGAGCTGCTGAGCCGCCTCGTCGGCCTCTTGCGTCCCGTGGGTTTCGGTCGGTTCAGCGTGACGACACCCGAGGAGCACGACCGCCTCATCGCCCACACGTCGCAACTCGCGCACGTGGTGAGCAACGCCTACGTCAAGAGCCCGGCCGCCCAGGAGCACAGGGGTTACTCGGCGGGGTCCTGGCGCGACCTCACGCGCGTGGCCGACCTCAACGCCCCGATGTGGACGGAGCTCTTCCTCGAGAACCGCGACAACCTCGTCGCGGAGCTCGAGCTCGTCATCGGGCACTTGTCGGAGTACCGCGACGCCCTCCAGGACGCCGACGCGGAGCGGCTCGAGAGGCTGCTCCAGGAGGGCACGGACCTCAAACGGCGCGCGGACCTGCCGCACCCTAAGGAGGCATAGCCATGGCCGAGACCGCCGTCGTGCCCGTCGACACGCCCTCCCGCTCCTACGACGTGCTCGTCGGGAGGGGCGTCCTCGCCGACGTCGGGCGCCTCGCGCGCGAGACCTGCGGAGGCGACGTCGCGTTCGTCGTCACGGACACCAACGTGGGGCCGCTCTACGGGGACGTCGTCACCGGCTCGCTCAAGGAGGCCGGCTACGCGGTGGGCTCCTGCGCCTTTCCGGCCGGCGAGCAGTCCAAGACCCTCTCGACGCTTGACGGGATCCTCCAGGCCATGGCCGTGGCCGGCTGCACGCGCGACTCGGTGGTGGTCGCCCTCGGCGGAGGCGTCGCGGGCGACATGGGAGGGCTGGCGGCGGCGCTCTACATGCGCGGCGTCAAGGTGCTCCAGGTGCCCACCTCGTTGCTCGCTATGGTCGACTCCTCTGTGGGCGGCAAAACGGCCGTCGACCTTCCCCAGGGCAAGAACCTCGTCGGCGCCTTCTGGCAGCCAGAGCTCGTGGTTGCGGACGCCGAGTGCCTCGAGACCGTTCCGCCGGAGCTCTTCACGGACAGCCTCGGCGAGGTGGTGAAGCACGCGGTGCTCGCGAGCCCGGAGCTGTTCGCACTGCTGCAGGGACGGTGCCTCGGCCAGCGCCCCCTGGACCTCGACCTGCTCCAAGAGGTCGTGGCCGCAAACGTCACGATCAAGCGCGACGTCGTGAACGCCGACGAGCAGGAGCGCGGCCTGCGCCAGACCCTCAACCTCGGGCACACCGCCGGCCACGCGATCGAGGCCGCGGCGAGCTTCTCGCTCGGCCACGGCACCTGCGTTGCCGAGGGCCTCTGCATCGTCGCGCGCGGTGCCGCGAAGCGCGGGCTGCTGTCCCCGGAGGACGCCGACGCCATCGTCGCGTGCGTGGCCAACCAGGGCCTTCCGACAGAGCCGAGCGTCCCCGCCGACGACTTCCTCGCCCTCTCCCGCGCGGACAAGAAGCGCCACGGCTCCGTGCTCAACGTCGTCGTGCCCCGCCGGATCGGCCGCTGCGAGGTCGTCCCAATGGACGAGCGGGAGTTCCGCTCGCTCGTCCTGGACGGGCTCGCCTGAGCGCCCTCGACCGAGGAGGAACCGATGGACCTGCGCATCACACCCAACCTTTTGCTCGGCTCCGTGGTCGCGCCGCCGAGCAAGTCCCAGGCGCACCGGGCACTCATCGAGGCGGCGCTGGCAGACCGGCCGAGCACGGTCCTCTGCGCCGGCACCAACGCCGACATCGAGGCTACGGTCCGCTGCCTGCGCGCGTTGGGAGCAAGCCTCTCCTGGGACGGGGACGCCTGGGCGGTGGTGCCCATCGACCGGCGGTCCTCCTGCGCCTCCGAGGTCACCCTCGATTGCGGTGAGTCCGGCTCCACGCTGCGCTTCCTGCTCCCGGTGACCCCAGCCCTCGGTGTCACGGCGCGGTTCGTTGGCGCCGGGCGCCTGCTGCAACGGCCGCTCGGCCCCCTCGTGGCGGCCCTCGAGAAGCACGGCGCCGCCGTCGAGCAGGGCGAGGACGCCATCGTCGTGACCGGCCGGCTGCAGGCCGGCTGCTTCTGCCTGCCGGGGGACGTGAGCTCGCAGTTCGTCTCCGGGCTGTTGTTCGCGGCACAGCTCCTGGGCGCCCCCTCTCGCATCGCCGTGGCGGAGCCCGTCTCGTCCAAGGCCTACGTGGACCTGACCGTGCGTGCGCTCCGGCGCTTCGGTGTGGCGGTGTGCGTCACTCGGGCCCGCAAGGGTGAGGCCCCGTACCTGTGCTTCGACGTCGCGGGGACGGGCCCGGTGGCGCCCGAGCACCCCGTTGTCGTCGAGGGGGACTGGTCCGCGGCGGCCTTCTGGCTCTGCGCCGGGGCATTGGGGTCGAGCGTCACGGTCGAGGGCCTCGACCTGTCGTCCCCCCAGGGGGACCGTCAGGTGCTCGGCGCCCTTGCGCTCCTGGGATGCCGTGTGACGAGGGGGCGCGGACAGTGCGCGGCCGCACCGGACGGGTCGCTCGTGGCACGCAGCATCGACGTGGACGCGGTCCCCGACCTCGTGCCACCGCTTGCGGCCGTCATGGCGCTCGCGCCCGGCGATGGCCGCATCACCGGGGCCTCTCGCTTGCGCATCAAGGAGTCCGACCGCCTGGCGACCGTGCGTGCCGGCCTCGGCGCACTCGGGGCCTGCGTGCGCGAGGAGGGCGACGACCTCCAGTTCTCGGGAGTGGAGGGCCTTGCCGGGGGCGTTGTGGACGCCTGCAACGACCACAGGATCGCGATGATGGCGGCAGTCGCGGCCACCCGGTGCAGCTGCCCGGTGACCATCCGCGGCGCCGAGTGCGTCTCGAAGAGCTACCCGGGCTTTTGGGACGACTACCGTGCCTTGGGCGGCGTTGTGGAGGAGGTGGACCGATGAGCAGCAGCTTTGGACGGACCCTGCGCGTGACGGTCTTCGGCCAGTCCCACTCCCCCGCCATCGGGTGCGTGGTGGAGGGGCTGCCGAGCGGCTTCGCGCCGGACCTCGGACGACTCCAACGCTTCATGGAGCGCCGCGCGCCCGGTCAGGGGCCCTGGGCGACCACGCGCAAGGAGCCGGACGTCCCCGAGTTCGTGAGCGGCCTCAACCCACGTGGCGAAACGTGCGGGGCGCCGCTCTGCGCGCTCATCCGCAACACCAACACCCGCAGCCAGGACTATGCCGCCCTCGTGAGGGTTCCACGCCCGAGCCACGCGGACTGGCCGGCCGAGGCCCGCTGGCACGGGTCCCAGGACGTCGCGGGGGGCGGCCACTTCTCGGGGCGTCTCACGGCGCCGCTGTGCGTGGCCGGCGGCATCGCGCTCCAGATGCTCGAGGACAGGGGCGTCTCTGTGGCAGCACATCTCGCGCAGGTCGGCGCGGCGGTGGACGAGCCCTTCGCCGCGCTCGGTTCGCCTGCCGAACAAACTGCCACACTCGCCTCGCAGATCGACGCGCTCGCGGGCCGCAGCTTCCCCGCCATCTCGCCGGAGGCTGCCGCGGCCATGCAGGCCGTCATCGAGGACGCCCGCAAAGGCCAGGACTCCGTCGGCGGCCGTGTCGAGTGTGTCGCGACAGGCATGCCGGTTGGGGTGGGCTCGCCGATGTTCGACGGCGTCGAGAACCTGCTCGCCCGTGCGCTGTTCGGCATCCCGGCCGTGAAGGCCCTCGAGTTCGGGCGCGGGTCGCAGGTGGCGGGGCTCTGCGGCTCCCAGCACAACGACCCGTGGGTCCCCGGTCCCGACGGCGCACCGGTGCCCGCCAAGAACGATGCCGGCGGCCTGGTCGGCGGCCTCACCACCGGTGCGCCGATCCTCTTCTCGGTCGCCGTGAAGCCCACCGCCTCCATCGGGTTGCCGCAGGAGTCCGTGGACCTCGCGACCGGCGAGGCCGTCGAGCTCCGCGTCAAGGGGCGCCACGACCCGTGCATCGCACCGCGCGCCGTGCCCGTGGTGGAGGCCGTGACCGCGCTCGTCCTTTTGGACGCCTTGCTCACCTACGCACCCCAATGACAGGAAGGGTCGGGCACCCGATGAGACGTCAGGCCCTCGGTCGACCAGTGTCAGAACGTGCCTGACCGTTTTCCCGCGACACGCCGCTCATTGACCTAGGATGCCGGCCGCGCCCGTCTGTCATACCTCGACGTCCTGCGAGGAATCTGTCCGGCCTTGTCGGCCACCCGGCCAAGAAACCCCGCATCCTGCACGCGGGATGCGGGGTTATCGGGCTTGCGGCCGGACTTCGTCGCATTCTGCGCGCATAATGTGGGCCTATCGGGCTCCCAGAGTTCTGCTGCCGGGTTTCCCCTCATCCCGCGTGCAGGATGGCGGCCTATCGGGCGCCCAGAGTATTGGTGCCCGGTTTCCCCTCATCCTGCGCGCATAATGCGGGCCTATCGGGCGCCAAAGGCCTACCAGCCCGGTTTCCCTGCATCCTGCCCGCGGGATGCCTCGTTATCGGGCAGGCGGCCGAGAACCCCCGGTCCTGCGCGCTGGATGCGAGCTTATCGGACCCCAAAGTCCTCCGAGCCCGGTTGTCTCGTATCACGCAGGCGGGATGCTGCCATATCGGGCGCACAGTCGGAAAGCGCCGCATCCCGCAAGCACCGGAGACCCCGGCGCTCTTGCTTTTGTCGGGTACACTGGCTTTCAGCAAACGCAGAAGACAGGGGGACCCGTGGCTGAGCTTTCCGAGATCCGCGACCGCATCGACGCCGTGGACGAACAGATCCTGGCGCTCTTCAAGGACCGCATGGCGCTGACCGACGAGGTCGCGGCCTACAAGGCCGAGCACGGCCTTCCGATTCTCGACCGCACCCGCGAGCGCAACAAGCTCGTCCAGGTCATGGACGAGGCCCCCGAGCACCTGCGGGACTACACCGCAGTGCTCTTCAACCTGCTCTTCGAGGTCTCGCGGGCCAACCAGTCGCAGGCCATGAACCCGAGCGAGCTGATGGGCCGGATCGAGGCCGCACGCGCGGAGACGCCGGAGCTCTTCCCCCAGAGCGCGTTCGTCGCATGCCAGGGCGTGGAGGGCGCGTTCTCGCAGATCGCCGCCGACCGCCTCTTCAAGCATCCGCAGCTCACCTACTTCGGCACTTTCGAAGCGGTCTTCAAGGCCGTCGACCAGGGCTTCTGCGACTACGGCGTGCTGCCGCTCGACAACTCCACCGCCGGCTCCGTGAACCAGGTCTACGACCTGATGCGGGACTTCAACTTCTCGATCGTCCGCACCGTTCGCCTCAAGGTGAACCACCACCTGATCGCGAAGCCCGGGACGACGCTCGAGCAGATCACCGACATCTACTCGCACCAGCAGGCGCTCGACCAGAGCGCGGACTTCCTCGCCTCCCTCGAGGGCGTCACGCTCCATGTGGTCGAGAACACCGCCGTCGCCGCCAAGATGGTCATGGAGTCCGACAACCCGGGCGCCGCGGCCCTTGGAAGCCATGCCGCAGCGGACACCTACGGCCTCGTCATCGTGAGGCGCTCCGTGCAGGACCTCGACAACAACTACACGCGCTTCGCGTGCATCTCCAAGAAGCTCCAGATCTTCCCGGGCGCCGACCGCACGAGCCTCATGGTGGTCGTCGCCAACGAGCCCGGCGCGCTCTACAAGGTGCTGGCGCGCTTCTACAGCTACGACATCAACCTCGTGAAGCTGGAGAGCCGGCCGCTCCCCGACCGCGACTTCGAGTACCTCTTCTACTTCGACATGGAGTGCCCGGCCGCCGCGCCCGAGTTCGCGCGCATGATGGGCGGCCTCGAGGACGTGTGCCAGGAGTTCCGCTACCTCGGCACCTACACGGAGGTGCTCTAGATGGCGCTCGACGAGGAGAGCCTCTGCGCCGACGCCAACGCCACGGACGGCTACAAGGAATCGCTGGTCTGGCGACAGGATCCCGGCGAGGACATCGCGCCCGCAGCGGACGCGGTCGCCTGTGAGCTAGCCGACCAAGAGCAGGCGCGGGATGCCGTCGAGCTTTCCCGGGCCGCAGAGGGAGACGCCCCGTTCGGGCTGCTCGGCCACCCGCTCGGGCACTCGTGGTCGCCGGCGATCCACGCGTTGCTCGGCAGCGCGCCCTATGCCCTCCATGACATCCCCGAGGACGAGGTGCCGGCGTTCGTGAGTCAAGGCACATGGCAGGGTCTGAACGTCACGATCCCCTACAAGCGGCTCGCCGCACAGCTGGCCGACCTGCGCTCCCCCGCCGTCGAGGAGTCCGGCGCCGCCAACACGCTCGTGCGCCTCGCGGACGGCCGCGTCCTTGCCGAGAACACCGACGTCTGGGGCTTCGATTATCTGCTCGGGCGGTTCTGTGAGCTGCGGCTCGGCGCTTCGGCCGCCGAGGTCCTCCGGGGCCGTTGCGCCCTCGTCCTCGGCACCGGCGGCGCGTCGAGGGCCGTCACCTTCGTGCTGAGCGCTGTCGGTTGCGACGTCGTCCTCGTCTCACGCAGCGGCCCCGGGACCTACGACGGCCTTGCGGAGCGTCACCCGGACGCCGCGCTCATCGTCAACACGACACCGGTCGGCATGTTCCCCGCCTGCCCGGCGAGCCCCCTGCCTAAGGACGCGCTCGCCGCGTTCCCGCAGCTTATGGGCGTCATCGACCTGATCTACAACCCCGAGCGAACGCAGCTCGTGATGATGGCCGAGGAGCTCGGCGTCCCAGCCGAGGGGGGGCTCGCGATGCTCGTTGCCCAGGCCTACCGCTCGAGCGAGCTCTTCCAAGGGCGCGACCTTCCTGACGGCCTCATCGACCGCATCGTGGCCACCTTGCACAAGCAGAAGCGCAACGTGTTCTTCATCGGCATGCCCGGATGCGGCAAGACCGGTGCCGCGCGCCGCATGGCCCGGATGTGCCAGCGGCCCTTCGTGGACCTCGACGACGCCTTCGAGCTGGAGGTGGGCCTCTCTCCGGCTCAGGTCATCACCGAGCAGGGCGAGGACGCCTTCCGAAGCCTCGAGACCAAGATCCTCGAGCGCTACGGCAAACAGAGCGGCCTCGTGGTCGCCACCGGCGGCGGCGTCGTGACGCGTCCCATCAATCGCGACCTGATGCGGCAGAACGGCACCGTCGTGTTCCTCGACCGCCCCCTTGAGGAGCTGTCCACCGCCGGCCGGCCGCTCACCGAGGCGTCCGGCGTCGAACGTCTGGCCAAACAGCGGATGCCACTCTACCGGGACTGGGCGGACCTCGAGATCCGCTGCACGGGATCGGCCGAAGGTGATGCGATTCTCGTGAAGGAGCTCCTTGGGCTGTGAGCGCTTCACCGGTGGCCGATTTCTTCGCAACTGCGGTCCGGTCACTCGTTGCGACCGGTCATTATCCTCGGCGAACGTCCAAAAGACATGCCTGAAAGGGTTTTCAAGCCCGTTCGCTGGCCAAGGGAGCCTGCTGGACAATTGCCGCACAGGTGAACCGCTTTTTCATGCAAAGGTGTAGGGAAGGCTGTACATTGGCCCGGTGAGGAGGTGAGGGGGATGGATCCGGCGATCACGGCGGCAGACGTGCTCGAGGCCTGCGGCGGTGCCGACAACGTGACCGGCAACGCCGTATGCATGACGCGGCTGCGCCTCGTGCTGAAAGACCCCTCACGTGTGGACACCGACCGGCTTGAGACCCTCCACGGCGTGCTGGGCGTCCGACGTCGTGGCGCCTCCGGGGTCGAGGTCGTGTTCGGCCCTGCCATCGTCGATGCGATCGGCCGCGAGTTCTCGTCGCGCACCGACCTCCCCCTCGAGCGCAAGACCGCCAAGGCGATCACGCAAATGACGGCCTCGGGCGTGCGCAACGTGGACCACCTGCACAGCACGCATCGCTACGGCGGCGCGGACGCGTCTTCCGCACCCCAAGGGGACGACGGCCTCGACAAGCTGCGCCAGCTCTTGGAGAGCCCCGGCGCTTTGACCAACGACAAGGGTGCGAACCGCACCACGACGACGGGACCGACGGCGCTCGTGCTCAACGGCCCCAACCTCAACCTGCTCGGCGTCCGTGAGCCGGACATCTACGGCCGCGAGACCTACGACGATCTCGTACATCTTGTCGAGAGGGCCGGCCGTGACCTCGGCTTCTCCAAAGTCGCCTGCTTCCAGAGCAACCATGAGGGCGTGCTTGTGGACCGGATCCAGCAAGCCCTCGGCACCTACGATGGCATCGTGTTCAACCCCGCCGCCTACACGCACACGAGCATCGCGCTGCTCGACGCCCTGAAGGCTGTGGGCGTCCCCACGGTGGAGGTGCACATCTCCGATGTGCCTGCCCGCGAGGCGTTCCGTCAGGTGAGCTATGTGCGCGATGCCTGCATCGACACGGTGATCGGCGAGGGTCTTGAGGGGTACGCGCACGCGCTTGCGATCCTTAAGCAGCACCTCGACAAGAAGAAGGGCGCCTGAGCGCCCTTCGGGAAACCTTCCTTGTGCCCGTGCCTATCCCACTGTCTGCGCGGGTGGCTCGAGGTCGAAGGCCTCGTAGCCGTTGCGCTTCACACCTCGCTCCAACGCGTGCTTGATGGCGTAGATGCCGTCCTCAACGTAGAGGCCCAGGCCGCTGGGCATCCAGAACGGCTCGCCGAAGCGCTCCTCGAAACGCTCGCACAGGTCGTGGTAGCGGCCGACGTTCTCCTCGCGACGGAACATGACGCCTCCTCGTTACGCGAGCTGTCGTTGCACCACGAAGATAACATCGACCTTATTGGGTGTTTCAGAGTTCGGTCGCTGATGTCCCAGACGGTCGGTAGTCAGGCGCAAACGGTTGCGGTTTACACCGACTACCGCATCGAATGGACGTACATCAAAAGATTATGCGCATACCATGACGCGTCATTCTCACACGCAATTGCGCCCGCCAGCACCGATCGCACCCTCTGCCGGCGAGACGAGGGCGCCGGCGTGGCAATTCGCGGGGCCTTGGCCGCGCCCCTCTCCGAAGCTCGCCGTGCGGGTACGAGCCACGCAGAAGCGGCGGCCTCGAGCCGGTCGGAGCCGCGGCCGCCCGTCAGGAAGGAACCCCATGGACCCCAAAGACATCGACCTTTCCGGAAGCAACCTCGCGTCCGTCTTCGTGCTCAACGGCCAGCCCCTCGAAGGCATCGCCGCCGGCGAGCGCTTCAACCTCGTGGCCGAGCCCCTCACCGAGCAGGCCCGCGCACGGCTCAAGGCCGCCGAGAAGCCCTTCGACGAGCGGCGCCCGGTCTACGCGCTCTACTACCAGCACCAGCTTGTGGGATTCACGAGCTCGCTCGAGGCCCCGGTGCGAGAGCTCCTCAAGATGGGCTACCACGTGAGCATCGACGCCGAGCGCACTGAGGCGCCGCTCCACGGCTACGAGGGCGTGACGCTCCACATGCCCGGGGAGGAGCCACTGGAGAACTGGGCCGTGCTTGCGCGTTACGGCGTGGCAGCGGCCCCGGGCTCCCAGGTGCTGGTGGCCAACCTCAACCTCACCGGCGACGACGTGCAGCTGCCCAACGGCCCGGTGACCGTCCGTGTGGGCGAGCTGGACGGCGACTATGTGCCAGTGGCGATCGAGGCGCCCGACGGACAGTCCGACAGCTACGAGCTCGATCCGCGCCAGCACAGCTACAAGGTGTTCAGGGGGCTGCTCGGCCGGACCATCAAGAGCGCCGTATGCGTGCACAAGGACTCTTGGACCGAGCGCGGCGAGCGCTACATGCGCGTGTACCTGGCCGTGTAGCGACGTCACCGGGTGGCCGAACGCGGCGGATAGACTCGCATCCTGCACGTAGGATGCGAGCTTTTCGGGCGCGGCTCGATGGCGGGCCCGGAATCCCACGATTCTGCAGGCACAACCCGGGCTTCTTGGGCGCGGCATAATCCCAACCCCGAAAGGCGCCCATTCTGCGTGCAGAATACGAGCCTATCGAGCACCGGACAACCAGCGACCCGGAAACCGCTGATTCCGCACGCAGGATGCAGTGCTTTCCGGCAGAGCCCGGCGCTTTGCTCGAAAGACTCCGATTCTGCACGTAGGATGCGACCCTATCGGGCGCCCGTGCGCGTCAGGACTGAAAACCACCCATCCCGCACGCAGGATGCGAGTCTTTCGGACCCGGAGCCGCCGCTCGACCGCTAGCCGCCCATTCTGCACGCAGGATGGACGGTTATCAGCCAACCGAAGTCCACCGCCCAGTTTCCGCATCATCCGACATGCAGAATGCGGTCATTTCAGGCGCCGCTGGGCACTCGTCCAGACTCAGTCGCATCCTGCGCGCCGGATGCGATGCTCTAGGGTCGGTACTCCTCGTCATAGACTGCTGGCGGCACGTACTCGAGGTTCATCACCTCCGCGTGCAGCCTGCAGAACCGCTCTTCCCACCCCGGCACCTCAAGCCGGAGCCGAACCCCCAGTTGAGCCGCAATGTTCCTCGCGTTCAGCCGGAACCGCGCCGGATTCATCAGCTCGGACCCCGTCAGATGGACCACTGGCACGCCCCGTCGGGCGAGCTCGTTGTCGCGCACCGCGAGCCGAGCCGCCTGTCTCTAGCTGGTCGTGCCCCCATGGTCCGCGAACCCGTCCACCTCCACGTCCAAGGGCCGCGGCCAGTAGTTGTCCAGCTCGACGTACTCTGCATTCAAGAGCTGGGCGTTCCTCGCGGACAGCTTCAGCCGGTAGTTCACGCGAGGAGCCGGCAGCCCGAACCCTCCGAGACACGCCGCCCCGGCCAGCAGGATGAACACGGCGGCCTCCATCGGCGAGCGGCCTCCATCGCGGACGAGGGCGAGGGCCCCACGTGCCCGGCGCACCCCCGCCAGTCCCGGGGCCATGGCGTCCGCGAACGAGCGAATGTCATTCACCGATGTCAGAGGCGGTCGGTTCTCGAACCCTCTTGCCGCCAAAGCGTCGCGTCGGTCGCCTGGGAGCACTTTGCCATAGCGCCCGCACAGCTCCCATCCGAGAAGCGCCGCCCGCACGTGCGCCATTGACTTCGGCGAAGGAGCGGAGCCTTTTCTCATGACCTTGTCGGCGGCGCACAGCTCCACGAACAGCAGCTCGGGAGCCACCACATAGAGCCCGTCGACGCGTCCCGTCCCCGGCAGGAACACCTGTCGAATCGGAAGCGCGGTCGCCGTCGTCCACCGATGCGTCCTCACCCTCGCAACGGCGGGGCCGCACTCGTTGGGACCCGCCAAGATGTCCAGTTGCGAGCCCACGTCCAGTAGCCCAACCTCGACGAGGAACGCGCGAAGGGCCTGCAGCTCATCTCTCCGTTCGGCAGCGCGGCGTGACGATGCGCTCGTTGCCAACGGTGCGCCGTTCAAACGCTCGGGGGCCAGGCGGGCGCCCCGGCGCAGCACCTCGAGGGCTGCGGCGTGGGAGACGATGACTGCCATGGAGGGGAGCATGCCGGAGGGCCCTGACCGATCCGTCTCCCGACTCTGACAGAATCTGTCACCCTGTCGCAGAGTCTGTCAGCGGCTCTTCTAGCTGGCGTTTTGTGAGAGGCCCCTCGTACAGGACTGCACCACTCCTCTGAATCTCCACAACCACAGCGATTCGGCCTTGGACCCCGTGCCTGCGCGACCTGTCACGGGTTGTCTCGGAATGGGACTGGCGCAGGATGCGCGGCACTTGGCCGGCGCACAGAAAGAGGCGCATTCCGCGCGCATGATGCGAGGCTTTCGAGCCCGGTGCCCGATAGGTGAGCATCCCGCGCGCGCAATGCACCGAAACCGGGCAACCTCACAGAAAGCCTCCCATCCGACGCGCAGTTTGCGTGGTTATCGGGCACCTGACCCGAGAACCATCCATTCCACAGGCCCAAGAATGGTCGCCCGACGCGCGCCACAGAAGCCCGCGACGTCGCCGGGTTACGATGGGCTGAGCCGTCTCGTCTTTGGAGGCCTCCCATGGCTGTCGTTGCCGCGTTCGCCGTCCCACACCCGCCGCTGATCGTCCCGGAAGTGAGCCCAGGAAAAGAGCGCGAGATTCCGGACACCGTGGCGGCCTACCAGGAGGTCGCGCGCCGGATCGCCGCGCTGCGGCCGGACGCGGTGGTGGTCAGCAGCCCGCACGCGCCCCTCTACGCCGACTACATCCAGATCTCCGATGGCCCGAGCGCGCAGGGAGACTTCTCCCAGTTCGGAGCGCGCACGCCGCGCTATCGCGTGCGGTACGACGAGACCCTCGCCCACGAGATCGAGCGCCAGGGCGTCGCAACCGGTGTGGCGACGGGCACCCTCGGCCGCCAGGACCCGAGCCTCGACCACGGCACGCTGATCCCCGTCCATTTCATCGAGCGAGCCTGCGCCGAAGCCGGAACGACAAGCCCGGAGTACGTGCGACTGGGGCTTTCCGGCCTCTCCCCGCTCGAGCATTACCGCATGGGCATGGCCGTGGCACGAGCGGCCGAAGAGCTTGGACGCTCGGTCGTCTACGTGGCGAGCGGCGACCTGTCCCACAAGCTCCTGGAGTCGGGCCCCTACGGGTTCGCCCCGGAGGCGCCATTGTTCGAGAAGCAGGTTGTGGACGCGCTCGCCACCGGGGACTTCCTCGGGCTGTTGGCCATCGACCAGGACCTCGCCGAGCGCGCCGCCGAGTGCGGCCTCCGCTCCTTCCAGATGATGGCGGGCGCGCTCGATCGCACCACCGTCGATGCGGAGCTCTTGAGCCACGAGGGCCCGTTCGGCGTGGGCTACGCGGTGGCGGCGTACTCCCCCACCGGCCACGACCCGAGCCGCGACTTTGGCGAGCAGTACCGGGAGCTCATGATGCGCCGCTCCCACGAGCGCCGCAGCGCCGAGGACCCCCTGGTGGCGCTGGCCCGCGCGTCCATCGAGGCCTGGGTACGCGATCGGCACACCCTCACCGGCGACGAGGTGGACGACCTGCTCGACGAGCGTCGCACGCCGCACCCGGTGCGGGCGCTGCTCGACGTGCCGCGCGCCTGTTTCGTGTCCCTGAAGAAGCACGGCCAGCTACGGGGATGCATCGGCACGCTCGCGCCCACGCAGGCGTGCCTCTCGGACGAGATCGTCGCCAACGCAAAGAGCGCCAGCACCCGTGACCCGCGGTTCCGTCCCGTGCAACCTGACGAGCTCGACGACCTTGTGCTGGACGTCGACGTGCTGGGAGACCCGGAGCCCGTCGCATCGCTCGACGAGCTCGACCCGCGTGTGTACGGAGTGATCGTATCGACGGAGGACGGCCGCCGCGGCGTGCTGTTGCCCGACCTCGCCGGCGTGGACGCGGCCGAGGAGCAGGTGGCCATCGCCGCGCAGAAAGGCGCCATCGACGCGCACGCCGAACCGATCCTGTTGCAGCGCTTCCGCGTGGAGCGGCACCTATGAGCCCCCGTGAGACAGATCAAAGAGACAGAAACGTCCCACCGGCCGGAAATGAGACAGTCTCGTCTCTTTACAACGTCTCACGCGCCGTCTGCAAGAGCTGCCCGCGCCGGTGCGTCATCCCGGCCGACGGCACCGGCTTCTGTCGTGCTCGCGGATGCCGAGACGAGCACGGGACGTCCACGGTCTTCGACGCGAACTACGGCCGCGTGACCTCCCTGGCCCTCGACCCTATCGAGAAGAAGCCCATCGCCCGCTGGCGTCCCGGATCGCTCGTGGTGTCGGTGGGCAGCTACGGTTGCAACCTGCGGTGCCCGTGGTGCCAGAACCACGAGATCGCCCAGTGCGGCGCCGCGCAGGTGCCATGGCGCGAGGTCACGCCGGCTCAGCTGGTCTCGCTCGCGCTCGACGTGCAACGGGAACACCCTGCCACCTGTGGCATCGCGTGGACCTACAACGAGCCCCTGTGCGGTTGGGAGTACGTGCGCGACGGCGAGCGTTTGGCGCACGAGGCGGGCCTGGCGACGGTGCTCGTCACCAACGGGTGCTTCGAACCGGCGGTGATCGACGCCGTCGCGCCCCTCACGGACGCGGTCAACGTGGACCTCAAGTGCTTCTCCGAGGACGGCTACCGCTCGCTCGGTGGCGAGCTGACCACCGTCAAGGCCTCCATCGAGCGTTTCTCGGAGGAGCCGGGTTGCCACGTGGAGGTGACGACGCTCGTGGTGCCGGGCTTCAACGACTCCGACGACGAGATGGGCGCGCTGGCCGCGTGGCTCGCCTCCGTGGACCCGGACCTGACATTGCACGTGACGCGCTTCTTCCCGGCCTGGAAGAAGCGGGACACAGGCCCGACCCTTCCGCGCGACGTCCGTCGTTTGGCCGACGTCGCGCGGAGGCACCTCCGCCACGTGCTCGTGGGCAATCTGTAGCGCTCGGGTCCCTGTGCTCGCGCGAATCGGGACCGTCGATCCCGCGCCCGAGCAGACAAACAGGCGCGCCTGGTGCGCGCGCCTCAAGTTCTCGCAGCACAAGGGCGTCGCACGACCCGCGCGCAATGGCGAGCAAACTTGCCGCCCTCCGTCGCTCAGTTGGTCGTCAGAATTGAATCGCCCCCGCCTGCCGACCAAGGAGCACCCCATGAAGATCGAGCACGTCGCCCTGTACGTCGAGGACCTCGAGGCCGCGAAGGCCTTCTTTGAGGAGTACTTCGCCGCCACCTCCGGCGAGCTCTACCACAACATCAGGACGGGTTTCCGCTCGTACTTCCTGTCCTTTGGCGAGGGCGCCCGCCTCGAGCTCATGAACAAGCCGGGGCTCGACGCCCACGGCGACAAGGCGGCGCGTCACGGCTACGCGCACCTGGCCTTCAGCGTGGGAAGCAAGGAGGCCGTTGACTCGCTCACCGAGCGCCTGCGCGACGCGGGCTACGAGGTGACCAGCGGCCCCCGGATCACGGGCGACGGTTACTACGAGAGCTGCGTCGCGGGGCCCGAGGGCAACCTGGTGGAGATCACGGTCTAGCGCTCGCCGTGCTCCGGCACCTTCACGTTGCGCGGCCCCATCGTGTGGCGCACGAACATGGGGTCGTCCTCCCAGAGCACCACGCGACCGGCCGCGCGCGTCTTAGGAACGTCGATGAGCCGCTGGTTCGAGGAACCCTTGAAGCGCAGCGTGATGTCCCTCAGCTCCGAGACGAACGGCCCGTCCACCAGCACGTCCACCTGACCGAGCAGCTCGTCGGTGGCTTCGGTGTGCCGCGGGCTGCTCGGGTCGGTGACCTCCTCGTACACGTCGCCGGTGTACATCCAGATGTCCTTCTCCGGCCGCACTCGGCGCACCCGCTTGAGGAAGGGCAGCAGCGCGCGCTGGTTGCTCGGCTCCAGAGGCTCGCCGCCGAGCACCGTGAGGCCTCGGACATAGTCGGGCGCGAGGGAGTCGATAATTTGCTGTTCGACCTCCTCCGTGAAGGAGTCGCCGGCGTAGAAGTCCCAGGCCACCTCGTTGAAGCACCCCGGGCAGCGGTGGGTGCAGCCGCTCACAAAGAGCGACGTGCGCACGCCCACGCCGTTGGCGATGTCGCATCGCTTGACCTCTGCGTAGTTCATCGTGCCTCCGCATCACATGTGCAATGACCTGCAAAACGCTCCGTCCCCTTTTGCAGAAAACGGGGCGGCGAGGTGGCCCCCGTCGCCCCGCCCGAGTCACCGTGCGTTACAGGTGAAGCACTCGGTCGCGGATCTCCTCGGTGCGACCCTGGTTCCAGAACTGCGTCCCGATGTAGCCGCAGGTGCGGCGCGCGACATTGAGCGTGGACTGGTCGCGGTTGCCGCAGTGCGGGCACTCCCACACGAGCTTGCCGTCGTCCTCGACGATCTGGATCTCGCCGTCGAAGCCGCACTTCTGGCAGTAGTCGCTCTTGGTGTTGAGCTCCGCGTACATGATGTTGTCGTAGATGAAGCGCAGGACGCTCATCACGGCCTCCAGGTTGTCCTGCATGTCCGGGACCTCGATGTAGGAGATGGCGCCGCCCGGGGACAGCCGCTGGAACTCGCTCTCGAACTTGAGCTTGGTGAAGGCGTCGATCTCCTCGGTCACGTGCACGTGGTAGCTGTTGGTGATGTAGCCCTTGTCCGTGATGCCGGGAATCACGCCGAAGCGCTTCTGCAGGCACTTCGCGAACTTGTAGGTGGTGCTCTCCAGCGGCGTGCCGTACAGCGAGTAGTCGATGTTCTCCGCGGCCTTCCACTCGGCGCACTTGTCGTTCATGTGCTGCATCACCTGCAGGGCGAACGGCTCGGCCTCAGGGTCGGTGTGGGACTTGCCCGTCATGTACTTGACGCACTCGTAGAGGCCGGCGTACCCGAGGCTGATCGTGGAGTAGCCGCCATAGAGCAAGGGGTCGATGGCCGTGCCCTTCGGCAGGCGCGCGAGCGCGCCGTACTGCCAGAGGATCGGCGCGGCATCGGACAGCGTCCCCTTGAGGCGGTTGTGGCGGCACTGGAGCGCGCGGTGGCAGAGCTCGAGGCGCTCGTCGAAGACCTCCCAGAACTCGTCCATGTCCCCGTGGGAGCTGAGCGCCACGTCCGGCAGATTGATGGTCACGACGCCCTGGTTGAAGCGCCCATAGTACTTGGGCTTGTCGGGCTCGTAGTTGCCGGCGTTGGCGACGTTGTCGTAGCCGTTTCCGGAACGGTCCGGCGTCAGGAACGAGCGGCACCCCATGCACGTGTACACGTCGCCCTCGCCTGGGACCTCGCCCTTGGAGAGCTTGAGCTCGCGCATCATCTTCTCAGAGATGTAGTCGGGCACCATGCGCTTGGCGGTGCACTTCGCCGCAAGCTGCGTGAGGTAGTAGTAGGGCTGGCCAGGCTCCAGGTTGTCCTGCTCGAGCACGTAGATGAGCTTCGGGAACGCCGGGGTGACCCACACGCCGGCCTCGTTCTTCACGCCCTCGTAGCGCTGGCGGAGCGTCTCCTCGATGATGAGCGCGAGGTCGTGCTTCTCCTGCTCGCTGCGGGCCTCGTTGAGGTACATGAACACGGTCACGAACGGAGCCTGGCCGTTCGTGGTCATGAGGGTCACGACCTGGTACTGGATGGTCTGGACGCCGCGGCGGATCTCGTCGAGCAGGCGCTCCTCGACGATCCTGCCCACGCGCTCGTCGGTGGGCTCGATGCCAAGCTCCGTGAGCTCGCGGATGATCTCGAGGCGGATGCGGCGGCGCGACACGTCCACGAACGGCGCCAGGTGCGTGAGCGAGATCGACTGGCCGCCGTACTGGCTCGACGCCACCTGGGCGATGATCTGGGTCGCGATGTTGCAGGCCGTCGAGAAGCTGTGGGGCTTCTCGATCAGGGTGCCCGAGATCACGGTGCCGTTCTGCAGCATGTCCTCGAGGTTCACGAGGTCGCAGTTGTGCATGTGCTGCGCATAGTAGTCGGCGTCGTGGAAGTGGATGATGCCCTCGTTATGAGCCTCGACGACCTCCTGCGGGAGCAGCAGGCGCATGGCGAGGTCCTTGGAGACCTCGCCCGCCATGTAATCGCGCTGCACGGAGTTCACGGCGGGGTTCTTGTTGGAGTTCTCCTGCTTGACGTCCTCGTTGTTGCACTCGATGAGCGAGAGCACGCGGTCGTCCGTGGTGTTCGACTGGCGCTTCAGGCTCTGGACGTAGCGATAGGTGATGTAGTTGCGCGCGACCGAGAAGGCGCCCTTGGCCATGATCTGGTCCTCGACCATGTCCTGGACCTCTTCCACGGTCACCGTGTGGCCGCAGACCTCGCACTCGGCCTCGACCGCGGTGCCGCAGTCGTCCACCTGCTCCGGGGTGAGGCGGTCGACCTCGGGAACCGTGACGTTGGCCTTCTGAATAGCGTTGATGATCTTCTGAACGTCGAACACGACCTCCGCGCCGTTGCGCTTGATGATCTTCATGGCGCTCTTCCTCCCCCGCTTCGCACCTCGCGGCCTCTCGGCGCCGCGCTCATATCCTCGCCGTGCGCCGGCTCGCCCCCTCGGGCGCGCGAGCGCCTCTCCACTGTGACGAGAAAGGAAGGGAAAAACGATCCTTGACTTTTATGGCATCACAGAATTCGGAGGCGCTCAATCAACAACCCATTGGAGTCGATTCGTACACTACACACTACATGTTGTGGCCTTCTCTGGCCAGCACAGACCAACGAGCGGCGTGCCGTCCAGTGCACACTTGATGTCCCCACAAGCTGAAATCCCAGCATCCGCCCACTAAGAGCCGCAGGGGACGTCTCGCGGTGTGGCACTCGGGCACAGGGGCGCGCCCACACGCGTCACAAGCGGCCCACAGGGGCCGGGCCTGTCTGAAACGAGAGCCTCCGATATAAACGATGGCACCATCCAGCGCCCGTGGGATCGCTCGTCCTTTTCGGCGAGCGGCCATTGACGTTCAGGGCCTTTTCACAATCAAGGGACGGAACGGGTGGGCGCACCGTTCGAGCCCCGTGCACTACCATGGTGCACTGGACACGAGAGCGCCACGTGGCGCCGAGCATAAGGGAGGGCCCGATGGCCAACGAGGAGAGCTACGCAGAAGCCAAGCGCCGGAGCGACGAGGCCTGGGACGGCATCGAGAAGGAGCCCGGCGCCTACACGCTCCTCTCCGGCGACCGCCCCACCGGGCGCCTTCACCTGGGCCATTACTTCGGCACCGTCAAGGAGCGCGTCCGCCTGCAGGACATGGGCGTCAACACGAACATCCTGATCGCCGACTACCAGGTGATCACCGACCGCGACACCACCGAGCACATCCAGGACAACGCCTACAACATGGTGCTCGACTACCTCGCGGTGGGCATCGACCCTGAGCGCTCGATGATCTTCACCCACTCGGCCGTCCCGGCGCTGAACCAGCTGATGCTGCCCTTCCTGTCGCTCGTGTCCGAGAGCGAGCTGCACCGCAACCCCACGGTGAAGGCGGAACAGGAGGCCTCGGGCCACGCCCTCACGGGGCTCCTGCTCACCTATCCGGTCCATCAGGCCTGCGACATCCTCTTCTGCAAGGCGCAGCTCGTGCCGGTGGGCCGCGACCAGCTGCCCCACATCGAGCAGACCCGCAACATCGCCCGCCGCTTCAACGAGCGCTACGGCAGGGTGTTCCCGATGCCCGTCGGGCTCCTCTCCGAGACGCCCCTGCTCCCGGGCCTCGACGGCCGCAAGATGTCCAAGAGCTACGGCAACGCCATCGCGCTCTCGATGACCGCCGAGGAGACCGCCAAGCTCATCAAGAAGTCCAAGACGGACAGCGACCGCCACATCACCTTCGACCCCGAGAACCGCCCCGGCGTGTCCGCGCTCATCACGACGGCGGCGACGATGACGGGGCGCGACCCGTACGAGATCGCCGACGAGATCGGTGACGGCGGCTCGGGCCAGCTGAAGAAGTACGTGACACAGGTGGTGGACGACTTCATGGCCCCGATCCGCGAGCGCCGCGCCGAGTACGCGAAGGACATGGGGCTCGTGAAGGAGATCATCCACGAGGGCAACCGGAAGGCCAACGCCATCGCCAACGAGACCCTGGACGAGGTTCGCGAGGCAATGGGGATGACCTACTAGCCGAAGCCCGACGACGCCACGAAACGTGCCCCGTTTCGTCACTGCCGCGCCGCGAAGCCGATATAGGGTAAACCGTTGCAATGCTTGCCACGGAAACGAACGAAACCGGCGCTTCCGGCCGGCTCGGGCCGGAAAACCGTCGATAGGGGGCAAACCGTCCAGGTGTTTGCCCCCCATCGGCTCTTTCGCGCAACGCAGGGCCTCTGAGCCATCGGGCTGCTCCCTTTGGCCACGTCGCGACGAGGCACGCAAAAGCCCCGCGCCCAACGCCCCCCAAGGGGCTCAGGGCACGGGGCTTCGAACGTGCGCGGGGTCAGCCGGCTGCGTCGGGCTTGGGCGACCTCATTCGTCCATGTAGTCCTTGAGCTTGCCGCTCCGGCTCGGATGGCGGAGCTTGGCCAGGGTCTTGGACTCGATCTGCCGGATGCGCTCACGGGTGACGCCGAACTCCCGGCCCACCTCCTCCAGGGTGCGCGGGTGCCCGTCCTCCAGGCCGAAGCGCAGCTTGATCACCTTGCGCTCGCGGTCGGCGAGGCCGTCGAGCACCTGGTCCAGCTGTTCGCGGAGCATCGAGTCGCTCGCCGCCTCGGGGGGCGCGACGGCGCCCGAGTCCTCGATGAAGTCGCCGAGCTGGGAGTCCTCCTCCTCGCCGATCGGGGTCTCGAGGGACACCGGCTCCTGGCTGATCTTCTGGATCTCGCGCACGCGGTCGGCCGAGATGCCCATCTCGGCGCCGATCTCCTCCGGGGTCGGGTCGCGGCCGAGCTCCTGGAGCAGCGAGCGCTGCACGCGGACGAGCTTGTTGATGGTCTCGACCATGTGCACCGGGATGCGGATCGTGCGGGCCTGATCGGCGATGGCGCGGGTGATGGCCTGGCGGATCCACCAGGTGGCATAGGTGGAGAACTTGAAGCCCTTGGTGTAGTCGAACTTCTCGACGGCGCGGATGAGGCCGAGGTTGCCCTCCTGGATGAGGTCGAGGAACAGCATGCCGCGACCCACGTAGCGCTTGGCGATGGAGACCACCAGGCGCAGGTTGGCGCTGATCAGCTGCTGCTTGGCCTCGAGGCCCATCTGCTCGATACGGTTCAAGCGCCGCTGCTCGGCGCGGGTGAGGTCCACCTCGCCGTTGTGGAAGGCGTTGAGCTTCTCGGTCGCCTCGGTGCCCGCCTCGATCTTCATGGCCAGGTGCACCTCGTCGGCGGCAGACAGCAGGTCCACCTTGCCGATCTCCTTCAGGTACATGCGGACCGGGTCGCCGGTCAGCATGACGGTGGAGGTGTCCTGGCGGCGCTTCTTGGTGCGGCGCTTGCGCTTGGTGGAGGGTTTGGGAGCGGAGGGCACAGAGAGGGAGCGCGCCTCGCGGTCCTCGGCCGAGAGACCCTCCTCGTCGTCCTCGCTCATCGGCTCCTCGTCGTCGGAGCCGGGCTCCGGGCCGAGGTCCGCCTCTTCGGCCGCAGCGTCGAACGGCAGCGCGGGAGTTGAGGCGCCGGAGTCGTCGATCTTCACGCCCTTGGCCCGCAGCGCGTCGTAGAGGTCGCTCAGCTCGTCGTCGTCCACCTCGATGTCGCTCAGGGCCACCTGGATGTCGTCCTCGGTGACGCTCCCGTTGTTCTTTTTGGAGGACGCGATGAGCCCGTCACGCACCTGGGCGAGGTCGTCGGAGAGGGTCGGGGTCTTCTTCTTGGTTGCCAAAAGTCTCCTTCCAAGCCGCACACATGCTTCTATGCTACCCGAAGGAAACCCTCCTTTGAAAGGTCAACCGCGCTTTGAGAAGGAATCCTGAAGCTCGGCGATCCGGGCCTTGAGTGCCTCCGCCTCGCGGAAGAGCTGGTCGGCGTCCGGCCGGTCCGGCCACGCGCTGAGGAGCGAGCGGATCTGGGGCACGCGCTGTTTCGCGGCAAGAAACTCGAGCGAGTCCAAGAGGAGCGTCACCTCCCGTTCGCCCGCGTTGCCCACCGAGCCACCCGAGAGGACATGCGCCGCTCCGGGCACCGCTTGCTCGGCCGCCTGCACGAGCGCCGCCGGCGACGTCCCCGGAGGCTGCATCATCATGGCCCAGGCCATGGCCTGGAGTGCCGGGTCGGACCAGGAAACCTGCGCCACCCGCTCCGAGAAGGGCCCCATGAGGTCCGGGCTCTCCGCCATCAGGCACACAAGCTCACGCTCCAGCTGGGAGCGGCGCGTGGAAGCGGGGCTTTGCACCGGTCCCGGGCTCACCACGACCGGGGCCGGAGGAACCGAGCTCTCAAACGACCACGACCCGGGGCCGTCGGTGTCGGCCCATGGCTCGTCCGCACCGTAGTCGTTCTGAAAAGTGTCGGGGGCTGGGGCCGGCTGGGGCGCGCCGTCCGTCCCCGGCTCATCTCCGAGCGGCTCGGCCGCCCGGGCCTCCCGGGCCACCCGGCCCGCATCGAGACCGAGCCGGTCGGCCACGAGCGTCACATAGCCCGGGAACGACGGGTCGTCCCTCAACGGAGCGATCACGCGCGCCAGGTGCGAGAGGACCTTGTTTCGTGCGCCGAGGCTCCCCTGGCGCTGGCCGGCGAGGTTCTTCTCGAGCACGAACTCCACGAGCGGAGGCGCCGCGTCCAGGCGCTCTCGAAGGGCGTCCGCCCCATGGGCCGCGACGAACTCGGCCGGGTCCAAGTTGTCCGGGAGCACGACGCTCCGCATGTCGGCCTCGGCGGTTCCGAGGAACCGCACCGCCTTCTCGGCCGCGCGCTGGCCCGCCTCGTCGCCGTCGAGCATCATGACGATGCGCCCGGGCCGCAGGCGCTCGAGCAGCTTCATGTGATCGGCCGTGAGCGCCGTGCCGAGCACCGCCACCACGTTCGTGAACCCGGCCTCATGGAGCGAGATCGCGTCGGTGTACCCCTCCACAACGATGGCGGTCCCGGCGGCGACGATGCCCTCCTTCGCACGGTCGTAGGCGAAGAGGTTCTTGGACTTGTGCCACACCGGCGAGTCCTTGGAGTTGAGGTACTTGGGCTTGCCGTCGCCGAGCACGCGGCCGCCCATGCCGATCACCGAGCCCCGCTCGTTGCAGATGGGGAACATCGCGCGCTCGTAGAACCGGTCCTGGAGCCGGCCGTTGCGGTCCACGGCGAGGTCGGCCGTCAAAACCTCGTCGCGAGTGTACCCACGACCCCGCAGGTATGAGACCAGCGCCCCTCGGCCGGGAGCGTAACCGAGCCCCCACCGACGGCAGACCGCCGAGCCGAACCCTCTGCCGCCCAGGTACGCGCGCGCCGCGTCCGGGCCGTCGCCACGCACCCGGAGCAGCTGGTTCTGGTAGAACGCACAGGCGTCGGCAAGGCAGGACTCGAGGCGGCTCCGCTTGGGGCCTCGTGCCGCGGGGCCCGTTTCCTGCAGCTCGATGCCGGCCCGCTCCGCCAGCGCGCGGAGCGCCTCCGGGAAGCTCAGGTTGTCACGGCGCTGGACGTAGTCGAAGACGTCGCCTCCCTCGCCGCAGCCGAAGCAGTACCACAGGCCCGTCGAGCTCCGCACGTGAAACGACGGGCTCTTCTCCTGGTGGAACGGGCAGCAGCCCCAGAAGTCCCCCGAGCCGCGCTCTTTGAGGACGACGGTCTCCCCCACGAGCGAGACGAAATCGATGGCCTCGCGGACGCGCTCCTTGTCCTCCGGGTTGATCATGGGCGACGGGCCTTCCGACGGTGACGGACGGGCTTTCAGCATACCGCCGGCGACGCGGCCCCGTCCTCGCGCAACCGGACCGGACGGTCGCCCAAGAGGGAGCGCACCTGTTCGATGTTGCCCTCGACCGCCCGTTGGAGCCCCTCCACCGAAGTGAACGGCCGGCTCGCCCGCAACGGCTCGAGCAGCGCCACCTCCACGTCTCGCCCATAGAGGTCGCCCGAGAACCCGAGCAGCATCGCCTCCAGAAAGCCGCGCTCCTCCTCGTCGGTGAACGTGGGCGGCTTCCCGGCGTTGACGGCCGCCGGCCATGCGTCGCGCCCCACGCGCACGATCCCGGCGTAGACCCCGGAGCGAGGGCACGCGCTACCGGGCGTCACCTCGATGTTCGCCGTCGGGAAGCCGAGACCCGCGCCCTCGCCCCGGCCGTGGACCACCGTGCCGCGCACCACCGGCGGTCGGCCGAGAAGTGCCGAGGCCTGGAGCACGTCCCCCTCGTCGAGGAGGGAGCGGACGCGCGTCGCGCTCACCGGCGCGCCGCCCACCACCGCGAGGGGCTCGGCGACCACCCGGTACCCCAGTGCCGCGCCGTCCTCCTGCAGCCGCTCGACGGTCCCCGCGCCGCCCCGCCCCAGGCGAAACCCCTCGCCCACGTGCACCTCCACGGGGGCGGCCACGCCGGCCACGGGACCGACGAGGAACGAGCGATGGTCGAGGTCCGCCAGCTCCGGGGTGAAGCGGAACGAGACGATCCCGTCCACCGGCGCGGCGGCGAGCCAGCGGCGCCGATCCTCACAGGGAAGCAGCGACTCCTGCGGGCGACCCACGACGGCCGAGGGATCCGGGTCGAACGTCATCGCGACGAGCGGCACTCCGAGCGCACTCGCCCGCGCGCGTGCCGCGGCAAGCAGGGCACGGTGCCCCCCATGGACCCCGTCGAAGGCCCCGAGGACCACGTCGCATCGGTCGCCCGGGCGCCAGCGGCCGTCCAGCGGCCATGCGTCCGCCTGCCAACCGTCGCCATCGAGCGCCAGAGGTCCCGGAAGCCGACGTCGACCGCCGAAGGCGCCCTCGGCAAGCTCCTGCAGCCGCGCCGTGCCCGTCTCAGCCACGGCGCACCCCCTCGACGCCGCGCACCAGGTTCAGGTCGCACGAGAGCGAGCCGTGCGCGGCCGTCCAGATGCCGTACAGCCTGTCGTCGCGCACAAGGGACACCGAGCCGTCGGCACCGTTCCACCGGAGTCGCTTGCCCTGGGCGGCCATGAGTTGCTCGTGTTCAGTGAGGACTCGCACCGGGAGCCCGACCAGCTCGACCGGGTCGAGCAGCGCGCCGCGCGCCGCCTCCACGCCCCCCTCGGCCAGCTCCTCGAGAGCGACCGCGCGCGAGAGATCCACAGCTCCAGAGGAGGTGCGCCGCAGCTGACCCAAATGGCCCCCGCAGCCCAGCTCGCGACCGAGGTCGCGCGCCAGCGCGCGGATGTAGCAGCCCTTGGAGACCGAGAAGGCGCAGTCCCACTCGACGGTGCCGGGAACCTCCCCGACCCGCGCGTCGATCAGCCGGGCGTCGAGCACCTCGACGGTCCGCGGTTGCAGCTCGACCGCCTCCCCGGCGCGCGCGGCGTCGTAGGCCCGTCGCCCGTTCACCGAGATGGCCGAGAACGCGGGCGGGACCTGTTCGAGCTCTCCCACCATCGAGGCCACCACGGCCGAGGCGACAGCGGGGTCGGCAAGGCGCTCGGGCGCTGGAGCCCCACCCGTGACCGCGCCCTCGGCGTCGTCGGTCTCGGTCTCCTGCCCGAGCACCACGCGCGCCTCGTAGCGCTTGTCGTCGAGCGTCAGCCGCCCGAGCAGCTTCGTCGCCTGGCCCACGCCCACGAGCAGGACGCCGGTCGCCGCCGGGTCGAGGGTGCCCGCATGACCGACGCGCCGCTCGTGGAGGCCGCGCCGCACGCGGTCCACCACGTCGTGGCTCGTCATGCCCGCTGGCTTGTCGACGGCGATGAGGCCGTCCATCACCGGCTCACGGCGCCTCATTTGCCGTCGTCCTTCGACGCCTCCGCCTGCTCCGCCAGCGCCTGCTCGATAAGCGGCATCACCATCTCGAACGCGTCGTCGATGGTGCCCTCGATAGAGAAGCCGGCCGCGGCCCGGTGGCCGCCGCCCCCGACCGCGCGGGCGATGGCCGACACGTCCACGGAGCCCTTGGCGCGCAGGTTGCCGCGCACGACGCCCGGCGTCTTGCCTTCCTTGAGGAACAGCGCCACCTCCACGCCCTCGACGGAGCGCACCTGGTCGATAAGGCCGTCGCACTCCTCGTCGCGGGCGCCGGTGAGCTCCAGGTCCGCACGGGTCGCGTAGCTGTACGACACCTGGTCGCCGAAGAGCGTGCGTATGCGCTGCATCACGCGCCCCTCGAGCCGGAGGTACGCGAGGCGGAAGTTCTGGTACACGTTGAGGCTGATCCACGCGGGGTCTGCCCCGGCGTCCACGAGCAGCGAGGCGATCCGGAAGCACTCCGCGTCGGCGTTCTGGTACTGGAAGCGCCCCGTGTCCGTCACCAGCGCGCAGAAGAGCTGGTTCGCCATCGCAGGGGTGATCGCCACACCGAGGAACAGCGCGAACTTGCACACCAGCACACCGGTCGCCGCGGCCGTCGTGCGCACGCACCCGCACGTGCCGAACGACCCGTCGGACGGGTGGTGGTCGATGACCGCCACCGCGCGCGAGCGGTCGAGCACCGCTTTGGCGTTCGCCAGGCGCGTGTCGGTGGGCAGGTCGAGCGCGATGAAGAGGTCGGGGTCGCCTCGGTACGCCGACGCCGCCACGAAGCACTCGGACCCCGGAAGGAACCGGTAGATGCGGGGCACCGGGTCGTCGTCGGCCAACAGGCAGGTGACGGCCTTCTCGGGCCACCGCTGGCGCAGGGCGCCGGCGAGCCCGAGCACCGAGCCGATCGCGTCGCCGTCAGGCCGCGTGTGGGCACACAGCACGATCGTCTTCGCCGGCTCGATGGCGGCGCGGACGTGGTCAAAGCCGCGGAGGTCGGCGTCCACCGTCGCGCGTGGGCCGGCCTCCGTTTCCTCGGTACGTGTCACGAAACCTCACTTACAGGTCGGAGCGATGTCCCATCGCATCGTCCTTGTCGGCGAACTTCTTCTGAAGGTCGTCCTCGGTCACATCAAGGTTAGGCGAAGTCTGCACCTCGACGTCGCCGGGATCACACACCGCCACCGGGGACGGGTCCTCGGCCTGCGCCTCCCCTGCGGCCTCGCCGGCAGCGAGCGCCGCGTCGCTCTCGTCGGCACCCGGCGCGGGCACCGGGTAGCCGTTCTCGTCCTTCTCGACGCTCATCGTGGACGGGACGTTCTCGAGGGCGCGCCCGATGCGCTCGGCCTCGTCCGTCGTGGTGTCGATGCGGAAGTCCAGCTCGGGCACATGCCGCCAGTCAAGCTGGCGGGCCAGCTGGGTGCGGATATGGCCCCGGGCGCGGGTGAGCGCCTCGAGAACCTCGTCGTAGCGGTCGGCCTCACAGGCGATGAACGCGCGCATGAAGCTCTTGTCCACCGAGACCTCGCAGCCGGTGACGGTGACCAGGTGAAGCGCCGGGTCGCTGACATCGAACAAAAGGATGTTGGCAAGGGCCTCACGGGCTCGCTCGTTGACGCGGCGGGAGTTGTGGTTCTGCTTCATGGTTCTGCTCCTCAAGCTCCTCGAAAAGAAAGGCTCAGGCGCCCGTCCGAGAACGACCGCCTGAGCCTTTATTCCCGTAGTCGCGTTACTCGGTGCGCGACACCTCGACGATCACGTAGCACTCGATGCGGTCGCCCACGTGGAAATCCTGGAAGTTCTCGAGGCCGAGGCCGCACTCGTAGCCGGCCTTGACGCTCTTGACGTCGTCCTTGTAGCGGCGCATCGACGCGAAGCGGCCCTCGTAGACCACGATGCCGTCGCGGACCAGGCGCACCTGGTCGTCGCGATGGATCTCGCCCTCGGTGACCATGCAGCCGGCGGCAATGCCCACCTTCGGCACCTTGAAGGTGTCGCGCACCTCGGCCACGCCCGTCTCGCGCTCCTCCTCGGTGGGCTTGAGCATGCCGATGCGGGCGGCGTCGATGTCCTCGATGGCCTTGTAGATGACCGAGTAGGTGCGGATCTGCACGTTGTCGCGCTCCGCCAGCGCCTTGGCCTTGGCCTCCGGACGGACGCCGAAGCCGATGATGATGGCGTTGGAGGCGTCGGCGAGGATGACGTCGGTCTCGGAGATGGCGCCCACCGCGCTGTGGATGATGTTGATGCGCACCTCGGACTGGTCCATCTTGGCGAGCGCGTCGGAGAGGGCCTCGATCGAGCCTTGGACGTCGGCCTTGACCACGAGGTTGAGCTCCTTGACCTCGGCGTCCTCCATCGTGTCGAAGAGGTTCTCGAGGGTGACGTGCTTGACCTTGTTCTGCTCCTCGATGCGGGCCTTGAGGGCACGCTGCTCGGCCAGGTCGCGCGCGTCGCGCTCGTCCTGGAACACGCGGAACTCGTCGCCGGCCGCCGGCACGGACTGGAGGCCGAGGATCTCGACGGCGTCCGAGGGGCCGGCCTCGGTGACGGTGTTACCGTGCTGGTCGAGCATGGCGCGGACGCGGCCGTAGCTCATACCCGCCACAAGGGCGTCGCCCACGTGCAGCGTGCCGCGGTTCACGAGCAGCGTCGCGACAGAGCCGCGGCCACGGTCCAGCTTGGCCTCGAGCACGTAGCCGGACGCGAACGTGTTGGGGTTGGCCCGGAGCTCGAGGACGTCGGCCTGGAGCAGGATGGTCTCGAGCAGCTCGTCGATGCCGATGTGCTTCTTGGCGGAGATGTTGACGAACATGTTCTCGCCGCCCCACTCCTCCGGGATCACACCGTACTCGGTGAGCTCCTGGCGGACGCGGTCGGGGTTGGCGTCGTCGCGGTCGATCTTGTTGACCGCGACGATGATCGGCACGTTGGCGGCCTTGGCGTGGTTGATGGACTCGATGGTCTGGGGCATCACGCCGTCGTCGGCGGCGACGACGAGGACCACGATGTCGGTCACCTTGGCGCCACGCGCGCGCATGGCGGTGAAGGTCTCATGGCCGGGCGTGTCGACGAACGTGATCGTGCGGCCGTTGATGGAGACCTGCGAAGCGCCGATGTGCTGCGTGATGCCGCCGGCCTCGCCCGCGGCCACGCCGGTGTGGCGGATGGCGTCGAGCGTGGAGGTCTTGCCGTGGTCGACGTGGCCCATGACGGTGACCACCGGGGCGCGCGGCAGCAGGTCCTTCGGGTCGTCGTAGAAGGTGAAGGAGTTCTCCTCCTCCTTCGTCATGACCTTGACCTCGCGGCCAAGGTCGTCGGCGACCAGCTCGATCAGGTCGTCGCTCATCGACTGGGTCATCGTGAGCGGCGTGCCGAGCAGGAAGAGGCGCTTGATGATGTCGTTGGCCGGCGTGTCGAGGAGCTCCGCCAGCTCGGCCACCGTGGCGCCCTGCGGCACCTTGACGACGTCGAGCTTCGAGACGTCCTGGTCGTTGGCGATGGCCTCTTGGATCGCGGCCTCCTTGGCGTGCTCGGCGGCCTGCTCCTCGCGGCGCTTGCGGCGCTTCTGGCGCTTGCCCTCGCCCTGCTGGCGCTGGTGCTCGCCCTCGAGGCGGCTGAAGCGGTCCTCGGCGTCACGGTGGCCGTGCTTCTTGCCGCGCTTGCCGGCGGCCGCGGCCTTCTCAGGGGACGGCGCGACGTTCTGCGGGGCGGGGGCGCCGGAGCCGGCGGAGCGCGACGGGCCGCCCGACGCGGTGCGCTGCGACGCGCCGGCACGCTTCTGCTGGCGGCGCTCCTCGCGCTTGGCCTTGGCCTCCTCCTTGGCCTTGGCCTCGGCCTCCTTCTTCTCCTTGAGCACCTCCTCCTGCTGGGCAATCTGCTCGAGCAGGGACGTGAACGACGGGATGCTCTTCGGCGCCGTATCCTTGACGCGGTTCTTCTCTTCCTCGGCGCGGCGGCGCTCCTCCTCGGCCTTGCGGGCGGCCTCCTCGGCGGCGCGCTTCTCCTCCTCGGCCTTCCGCCGGCGCTCCTCTTCCTCGCGCTCCTTGCGGCGGCGCTCCTCGGCGGCCAGGCGCTCGGCCTCGGCCTTGGCGCGCTCGGCCTCCTCGGCGGCCTTGCGGGCGGCCTCTTCCTCCTCCTGCTGCTTGCGGATCGCGTCCTCGCGCTCCTTCATGATCGGCGCGAGCTTCTTCTTCACCACGTTGACGTAGACGTCCTCCAGCGAAGACGACGCCGACTTCGCCGGGATCTTGAACTCGGCCAGGTAGCCGAGCAGCTCCTTGCTCGTCATGCCGAATTCCTTGGCGAGCTCACTGACGCGGGTTTTTGCCATGTAGTCCATACCTTCCAAGCGGCGCGGTTCCTATCAATCAGCTTGCGGCCCAGACAGGCCACGCAGCTTAGATCAGCGAGTCGGGGTCGTCCGAGACCTCGACGGCGTCCATGTCGACGTCCTCGAAGGCGCCGGTGCCGGCCGGCGCAGCGGTGGCCTCGACCACGGCCTCCGTCGTCTCCCCGTTCTCCTCGGCGGCATGCTGACCGCAGAAACGGGAGCCGGGACGCGCGTGGTTGCGGCACTGGTTGCCGTTCTCGTCCACGTGGGCGCAGCGGGCGTCCTCCTCGGCGTCCACCAGGGAGTCCGCCTCGGCCTGTTTGGCGGCCATCTTCGCGATGATGCCCCGGGCGAGCGACTCGCTCTTGATGTCGATGTGGTAGCCGGTGAGGCGAGCGGCCAGGCGGGCGTTCTGGCCCTCCTTGCCGATGGCCAGGGAGAGCTGGTCGTCCGGCACGATGACCGTTGCGTAGGTGTGCTCCGGGTCGACGATCACGCGGGTGACCTTCGCCGGCGAGAGCGCGTTGGCCACGCGGGTGGCCGGGTCGTCGCTCCAGGGCACGACGTCCACGCGCTCGCCACGGAGCTCGGCGACCACCGTGCGCACGCGGGAGCCCTTGGGGCCGACGCAAGCGCCCACCGGGTCGAGGCGCGGCTCAAGGGAGCTCACGGCCACCTTGGAGCGGTTGCCCGGCTCGCGGGCGATGGACTCCACCTCGACGACGCCGTCGTACACCTCGGGCACCTCGAGCTCGAAGAGCCGGCGGATGAGGCCCGGGTGGGTGCGGCTGACGACGATGGAGGGGCGCGAGTGCTCGCCCTTCACCGGGCCGGTCGGGGTCTGCGCGTTCGGATCGCGCACGTCGATGATGAGGGCCTTGATACGGTCGCCGTGACGGTAGTGCTCGTTGCGGGGCGTCTCGTTGCGCTCGCCCTCGACGCGCCGGGGGTCGAAGTGCGGCAGCTCGGCCTCCACGCCCTCGCGAATCTTGAGGATCGTGAAGTCCGGGGTGGTCTGGAGCACCGTGCCGGTGATGATGTCGCCCACGCGGTCCTGGAACTCCTCGTAGATCTGCTGGCGCGCGGCGTTGCGCACGATGGCGTTGATCTCGCTCTTCGCGTGCATCGCCGCCACGCGGCTCGTGTCCTTGGGGGTGACGTCGACCTCCTCGAAGTCCTCGTACTCCCCCGTCTCGGGGTCCGGCTCGCCCACCGGCACGAGCTTGTACACATAGATGTTGCCGGTGGTGCGGTCGATGGTGACCTTCGCGCCGTGCTCCAGGTGGAGCACCTCGGCGTAGCTCTTGGCCAGGGACTGCTCGAGCCGGTCGAGCAGGTACAGCTCGTCGATGTGCTTCTCCTGGCAGAGGGCCATCAGCGCTTCCATCATTTCAGATGCCATGGAGGCTTCCTTTCACTGTCGGGGCCGTACGGCCGGCGGCCAGGGTTAGAACGTGGGGACGAGGCGGCAGGATTGCAGGTCCTCGTAGGCGATCGTCAGGTCGCCGTCGTGGGTGTGGAGCACAAAGCCTGTGTCCGTGGCGGGCCCGAGCGCGCCGACGAAGGTGCGCTTGCCCTCATGGCCCTTGACCCGTGCCTCGACCTGCTCGCCCACGAACCGCTCGAAGTCGCTCGGGCGCCGGAGCGGGCGGTCAAGGCCAGGCGACGAGACCTCGAGGGTGTAGCTGCCCGGGAACGGGTCGAACGCCTCGACAACCTCGGACACCCAGGCCGTCGCCTCTGCCACCTCGTCGAGCGATATTCCCTCGTCACCGAGCGTGTCAAGGTACACGCGCACGACGGGCGCCTTGGTCGCACCCGTCAGCTCCACTTCCACAAGGTCGAGGCCCCGCTCCGCTGCGGCCGGCTCGAGCGCCGCGACGAGCGCGGCGCGAACGTCCTCTTTCGCCAAGCCGAGCACCTCCTGTCGCCCAATAAAAAGGAAGCGGGGCGAAAATCGCTCCCACTTCCCCAAACCGACACATATCACAAAGACCAGTATCCACGGACGCGTTGCCGTGTCAAGGTCGGGCGGCCATTCCACCGCCCCTGCACCGACGCCGCCTAACCGGACGAGGACACCGTGTACCGGGGCACATCCGTCTGCGGGTCACGGAACGAGACGAGTCTCCCGTCCTCGTCGAACGTCATCGTGACGGTGTGCGTGTCCTCGGACGTCACCCCCTCGTAGCCGGGGCCCATGGAGTCCCACGCCCACTTGACGGCAACCGTGGCCGAAGCGGAGGCACCGTCGTCCGCGACGTTCACCGACCTCGACACGATCGAACGGGGCAGCGACTGGAGCGCGGAGGGCGTGCCCGCGTGCACGGAGCCGCCGGCCTTGACGAGGCCGGTCCAAATCCGCTCGGCCGCCGCGTCAGCGTAGCCGGAGGAACCAGAGAGGTACGGGCGCAGCGCCTCGCCGATGCTCTCAGCGCTCGGGTCCCCGTTGTCGTAGACGATCCCCAGGACCGCTTGGGCCGTGTCCTTGGCCGACGAGTGCCGCGAGGCCGCCACGTAGACCGTGACGGTCGACCCCTTCTCCACTGTCGTCCCGGCGCCGGGGTCGGTGGAAAGGACGCTGCCCACTGCGGTGCCGGACGGGGCCGGCGCGTCCTTGAACGTGCCGACGAGGCCCGCCTGAACGAGCGCGTCCTGAGCCTCGAGCTGGGTCTTCCCAACGACCTCGGGAACGGTGAGGGCGGCGCCCACCGCCACTTGCACGACAGAGCCGGCCGTGGGCGTCTTGCCCGCACCGA
This sequence comes from Kribbibacterium absianum, assembly GCF_030067705.1. Lineage (GTDB taxonomy): Bacteria > Actinomycetota > Coriobacteriia > Coriobacteriales > Atopobiaceae > Kribbibacterium > Kribbibacterium absianum. The sequence continues at coordinate 457,648 of NZ_JASJEX010000001.1, read as the reverse complement.
CCGTCGCGGAGAGAACCCGGCCCGGCTCGCCCGTGCCCGGCTCCTCGACGATCTGGTAGTCGATGCCCTCGGCCGTGAGCGCCTCCTCGGCCTCGGCCTGCGTCTTGCCCACGATGTCGGGCATCACGGGAGCGCGGGCGACGACGAGCGCGACGCGAGAGCCGGCGTCGACGAACTCCCCCGCCGCCGGAGTCTGCGAGACCACGGTGCCGGCGGCCCCGTCAAGGGTCGGCCGCTCCGAATAGGTCACGGAGAAGCCGTCGGACCCGAGCTCCTGCTGAGCGCGCTCCAGGCGCCAACCGGTCACGTTGGGAACCGTCATCGTGCCCTGGGTGAGGCTCGCGAGCAGGTACCAAACCCCTGCGACGAACGCGGCGACGAGCACCACGGCGACCAGCGCGCGTCCAACGTTGCCCCCCCGGCCCTTGCGGCTGCCTTTCCCGATCCCGGTGAGGCCTTCAACACTCTGGCGGGACTCGGCAGCCCCGCCAGCGCCCCGACGGTCGGTACGGTTGCTCAGGTTGGCGCCGCAGAAGGGGCAGCGGGCCGGCAGCATGCCGTCGCCCAGGTCCTGTCCGCAGCTCTTGCAGCGCACCGTCCCTCCTCTGTTGCGTCGACTCGAGTCCGTTCAGTATAGGTCAAGCATCGCCCTGCCGAGAAATCGGCAGCTAGAACGACGGGTCGAGCGTCCCCGACCGGCAGAGAACGCCCGACCCGCTTCTCTCACCCATCCGCGATGTGCATTTGGGGACAGTCCCTGTTTGCACATGTGCATTTGGGGACTGTCCCTGTTTGCACGTTTTGCACGCAGGTGCTATCTCACCACGAAGTTCACGAGGCGCCCGGGCACAACGACGGCCTTCAGGACCTCCTTGCCTGCCAGCTGGTCGGCAACGGCCTCCCGAGCTGCGGCCTCGATCGAGTCCTTGTCGGCACCGGCGGGCACGTTCACGCGGGCGCGCACCTTGCCCTTGATCTGGACGGCGATCTCCACCTCGTCCGCCTTTGCCAGCTCGGGGTCGAACTCCGGCCAGGACACCTCGTAGAACGAGCCGTCCACACCGAGCGCGTCCTGACCAAGCTCATCGGCCAGGTGCGGGCAGACGGGGCTGATCATCGCGCAGATGTCCCAGGCCACGAGCCAGCAGAGCGCCGGGTCGCGCCTGTCCTGCGGCACGGCGTTGAGGTACGCGTTCGCGGCGTTCGTGAGCTCCATGAGCGCCGAGATCGCCGTGTTGTACTGCCCCCGGTCGTAATCCTGCGTGCACTTGATGCCGAGACGGTGCAGCTCGCGGAGCAGCGTCTTTCCGGCGCCGTCGAGCGACCCGGCATCGAGGCCGGGCCCCTTGTCCGCCGAGAACGACAGCTCCCACACGGTGCGCCACACGCGCTTGATGAAACGGTTGCAGCCGGCGACGGCCTCCTCGTCCCAGTTGAAGTCCTTCTCCGGCGGCGCGATGAACAGCACGGCCATGCGCATCGTGTCGGCGCCGTAGGGCCCGATCACGCTCGACGGCGGCACCACGTTGCCCTTGGACTTGGACATCGTCTCGCCGTTCGCGTCCTTCACCATGCCCTGGCAGAGGAGGTTCGTGAACGGCTCGTCGAAATCAAGCAGCCCGAGGTCGCGCATCACCTTGGTCCAGAAGCGCGAGTAGAGCAGGTGGAGGATCGCGTGCTCGATGCCGCCGATGTAGTTGTCCACCGGCATCCACCGGTCCGCCAGCTCTCGCGAGAAGGGAAGCTCCTCGTCGTGCGGGTCGCAATAGCGCAGGTAGTACCAGCTCGAGCACGTGAACGTGTCCATCGTGTCCGTCTCGCGGCGCGCCGGACGCCCGCACACCGGGCAGGTGGTCTCGTAGAACGCGGGGCACTCGGCGAGGGTCTCACCGGCAGCCAGGTCGAGGTCGGGCGGCAGCGTCACGGGCAACTGGTCATAGGGCACCGGCACGATGCCGCAGTGCTCGCAGTGCACCATCGGGATCGGGTTGCCCCAATAGCGCTGGCGGCTGATGAGCCAGTCGCGCAGGCGGTAGTTCACCGCCTTGTGCCCGAGGCCCTTCTCGGCGAGCCAATCGATGATGGCATCGACGGCCTCGGAGTTATGCCCGCCCTTCATGCCCGTGAAGGGGCCGGACTGCACGAGGACGCCCTCGGCAGCCATGGCCTGGTCCCAGGGCACGTCCGTCATCACGAGCTCGGTCTGGTCCTTGAGCTCCGGGAACAGGGGGTCGTCCTCCTCGATGACCACCGGCGGGATCGGCAGGCCGTACTTCCGCGCGAAGTCGAAGTCGCGCTGGTCGCCGGACGGCACGCCCATCACGGCGCCGGTGCCGTAGTCCGTGAGCACGTAGTCCGCAGCGTAGACGGGCAGGAGCCGGCCGTTCACCGGGTTCACCATGTAGCGGCCGATGAAGGCGCCGTGCTTCTCCCTGTCCGAGCTGGCGCGGTCGGCGGTGCTCGTAGCCGCGGCGATGTCGATGACCTCCTGCACCGCGTCGCGGTTCTCGGGAGTGGTCAGCTCCATGAGCCCCGGGTACTCGGGGGCCAGCAGGAAGAACGTCGCGCCGAAGAGCGTGTCCGGGCGCGTGGTGAAGACCGTCATCACCGTGTCGGTGGGGTTGCCGTCCTCGTCGGCCAGCGCGAAGTCGATCTCGGCGCCCTCGGACTTGCCGATCCAGTTGCGCTGCATCTGCTTCACGCGCTCAGGCCAGCCGGTCAGCTGGTCGATGTCGTCGAGCAGCTCCTCCGCGTAGTCGGTGATCTTCAGGTACCACTGGGTGAGGTTCTTGCGCTCGGGCACGGAGCCACAGCGCCAGCACCTGCCCTCCGTGACCTGCTCGTTCGCCAGCACCGTGTTGCAGCTCGGGCACCAGTTGACGGGAGAGTCGCGGCGCTCCACGAGGCCCTTCTCCCACATCTTGAGGAACTGCCACTGGCCCCACCGATAGTAGTCGGGGTCGCAGGTCCGGACCATGCGGTCGTAGTCGTAGGAGAAGCCCATGCGCTTCATCGTGCTCACGGCCTGGTCCATGTTCTTGTAGGTCCACGTCGCCGGCTGCGTGTTGTGCTTGATGGCCGCGTTCTCGGCGGGAAGGCCGAAGGCGTCGAAGCCGATCGGGTGCAGCACGTCGAAGCCGCGCATGTGCGCCTGGCGCGCCATCGCGTCGCCGATGGAGTAGTTGCGCGCGTGTCCCATGTGCAGGTCGCCCGACGGATACGGGAACATCTCGAGCACGTACTTCTTGGGACGGTCGCTCTCGTCGCTCGCGGCGAAGAGGTCGCGCTCCTCCCAGAGCCTCTGCTGCTTGGCCTCGATGGCCTGGGCGTCGTAGGCCGGGATGTCGCGCGCGGTCCTCTCAGTGTCGGTCACAGTCTCTCCTGACCGGGGCGGGTGCGCCCCTCGCTGGTGTCGTCATGGTGCGGGGCCGTGAATGGCCTCGCCGCTACCCGAAGTTCACGGAGCTGGTGCTCGTGGAGTCCTTGAGCAGCACGTCGTGGGCGCCGCCCTCCACGAGCGAGGTAGCCGAGACGCGGGTGATCTTCGCCTTGTCGCGAAGCTGCGCCAGGTCGAGCGCGCCGCAGTTGCACATCGTGGAGCGCACCTTCATGAGCGAGCCCTGGACGTTCTCCTTGAGCGGCCCTGCGTAGGGCACGTAGGAGTCGACGCCCTCCACGAAGGAGAGCTTCTTGTCGCCGCCGAGGTCGTAGCGGGCCCAGTTGCGGGCGCGCGCCGACCCCTCGCCCCAGTACTCTTTCATGTAGTTGCCGTTGACGTTCACGCGGGCAGTGGGGCTCTCGTCGAAGCGCGCGAAATAGCGCCCGAGCATGAGGAAGTCGGCGCCCATCGCCAGGGCAAGCGTCATGTGGTAGTCGTACACGATGCCGCCGTCCGAGCACACCGGGATGTAGACGCCCGTCTCGCGGAAGTACTTGTCGCGCTCCTGGCACACGTCGATGAGGGCGCTCGCCTGGCCGCGGCCGATGCCCTTCTGCTCGCGCGTGATGCAGATGGAGCCGCCGCCGATGCCCACCTTGACGAAGTCCGCGCCGGCGTCCGCGAGGAAGCGGAAACCGTCACCGTCCACCACGTTGCCCGCGCCGACCTTGACGGAGTCGCCGTAGCGGTCGCGTATCCACCGGAGGGTGATCGCCTGCCACTCCGAGTAGCCCTCGGAGGAGTCGATGCAGAGCACGTCCGCGCCGGCGTCCACCAGCACCGGCACGCGCTGCTCGTAGTCGCGCGTGTTGATGCCGGCGCCCACGAGGTAGCGCTTGTCCGCGTCGAGCAGCTCGAGCGGGTTCTCCTTGTGCGCGTCGTAGTCCTTGCGGAAGACAAGCCCGACGAGCGTCCCGTCGTCGTTGACGATGGGCAGCTGGTTGAGCTTGTTCTCCCAGATGATGTCGTTGGCCTCCGAGAGGGTCGCCGTGGCGGGCGCGGTGACGAGGCTCTCGATGGGGGTCATGAACTCCTCGACGCGCTTGTCGCGGCTGTCGCGGCTCGGGCGGTAGTCGCGCGAGGTCACGATCCCGAGGAGCCTCCCGTGCGCCGAGCCGTCCTCGGTCACGGGCATCGCGGAGTGACCGGACCGCTCCTTGAGGGCCAGCACGTCCACGAGCGTCATCTCCGGGCGCAGGTTGGAGTCGCTCGTGACGACGCCGGCCTTGTAGTCCTTCACCTCGCGCACCATCGCGGCCTCGTCCTCCGGCGTCTGGGAGCCGTAGATGAACGAGATGCCGCCCTCCTGGGCGAGCGCGACCGCAAGCCGGGGGCCGGAGACGGCCTGCATGATGGCCGAGGTCATCGGGATGTTGAGCGAGAGGGCCGGCTGCTCCCCCTTGCGGTACTTCACGAGCGGCGCGCGGAGCGACACGTTCTTGGGGACGCACTCGCAGGAAGAGTAGCCAGGAACCAAGAGGTACTCAGAGAAGGTGTGGGACTCTCCCGGGAAGAACGTCGCCATGGGCTCAAGCTCCTTTGCTCGTGGGTGCCGCGGACACTGAAAAGCCATGGTAGCGCAAGGACGGGGCACGCTCGGGAAGGGAGAAGCCCTCGCAGCGTCACGGAAACGCAGGGCCTCACCCGCAAGGCCCTGCGTTCAATGCCGCGCATCCGTGAGGCCCTACTCGGACGTCACCTGGTCCACCGAGAGGGCGAACTCGTGCTTCGTCGGGACCCACTCCACCTTCTTGAAGAGCGCGACCACCGTGATCGGAATGTAGGTCATCTGGAAGATGGGGAACGTGAGGCAGTTTGTGACGAGCCGCCACTTCTGCTCGCAGTGGATGTGCTTGCGCTCGAACACCGTCGTGATGACGGCCAGCAGGAAGAACGTGAAGTACATGGACACGAACGCCACGACGAGCGAGCCCGCGCACATCGACAGCTCGGTGTCCGTCGCCAAGAATCCGTGCGAGAGCGAGCCCACGAACAGGTACGTCGCGTTCACGATCACCGAGAGCAGCGTCAAGATCATGGCCGGCGCGATGGTCATCATCAGGTCGAAGCTGGCGAAGCGCCCGCGGGCCATCCCTTTGCAGAGGTCCTTGCCGTAGGAGAAGAACACCTCGTAGAAACCCTTGGTCCAGCGCATGCGCTGGGTCCAGGAGGCCGCGAGCGTCACGGGCTGCTCGTCGAAGAACTCGGCCGGGGCGTACCCGATGCGGATGCCGTTGGCCGCGCAGAACGTCGAGAACTGGATGTCCTCGGTGAGCGTGTGGAAGTCCCAGCCGCGCATCGACTTCACGATCTTGCTGGAGACCATCCAGCCGGAGCCGGAGATCGCGCAGCTCGTGCCGCAGATCATGCGGGCGTTGTTGAGGAAGCGCGCCTCGCGGAGGAACCAGATGGCGTAGGCGCTGCTGATCCACGAGGACCCGAAATTCTTGGAGTTGCGATAGCTCGTGGCGGCGAGGTAGCCCATGTCCACGACCCTGTTCATGACCTTCAGGTAGTCGCGCGAGAGCAGGTTGTCGGCGTCGAAGATGATGAACGCGTCGTAGTAGTCGTCCCCGCGCTCCTCCAGCACGTTGTTGAACCCGAGGTCGAGGGCCCAGCTCTTTCCGCGGCGCGCGAGGTCGTTGCGCTCGTACACGAAGGCGCCGGCCCGGCGCGCCACCTCGGCGGTGGCGTCGGTGCACGCGTCGGCCACCACGTAGACGTCCACCAGCTCGGCCGGGTAGTCCTGGTCCTTGATGGACTGGACGAGCTGGGCGATCACCACCTCCTCGTTGTGGGCGGCGATGAGAAAGGCGTAGCGGTGGTTCCTCTTCGCGTCGGGCAGCCGCACCTCGGCGTGGCGCATGCCGACGAACAGGTACACCACCTGGTAAAAGAACGCCACCGAGAAGAACACCATCAGGACGAAGTTGAACACGACTATCGGGGTCAGGGCGACGTGGGCGATCTCCACGGGCACCTCCTGAGGTCTGGCGCTGTCTACACGATCTGGGGGACGATGCGCTCCCCCGCCTCGGTCCGCCCCAAGGAACGCTCGGCCAGCGAGTCGAGCGCGTCGCGAAGGTCCCCGGGCAGCCGACTTGCGCGGGAGACGGTCTCCCCCGTGCGCGGATGGTCGAACTCTATATGCCACGAATGGAGGAATTGTCTCTCGAGCCCGAGGTTGCGCCTCAGGTCGCCCGCGCCGTAGAGCGGGTCGCCCACCACCGGATGATGGATGTGGGCCATATGGACGCGGATCTGATGGGTCCGCCCGGTGTAGAGGTGGCACTCGAGGAGGCTGTACCCCTCGTCCCGGGGCCCGGCCTCGAACCGCTCCAGCGTGGTGAACGTGGTGATGGCGCCGCGAGCCATCGGGTCGTCCGTGGCGCACATCTTCAGACGGTCGCGCGGCGACCGGGCGATGTTGGCGTCGATCATGCCGGTGTCCGGGGCCACGTACCCCTGCACGAGCGTCACGTAGCGGCGGTCGAGCGTGCGCATCCTGATCTGGTCCTGGAGCGCCTTCTGTGTGACGTCGTCCTTGGCGGCCACCATGAGGCCGGAGGTGTCGCGGTCGAGCCGGTGCACGATGCCGGGGCGGTCCTCCCCTTGCAGCGTGCCGAGGTGCGCGTGCCCGCATCGAGCCACCAGGGCGTTCGCGAGCGTGTCCGTCTCGTGACCGGGGGACGGGTGTGTGACGAGGCCGGCCTGTTTGTCGATGACGAGCAGGTACTCGTCCTCAAAGCGGACGTCCAGAGGGATCGGGGTTCCCACGATCAGGCCGGGCGCCGCCGGCTCGGGCGGGAGCACCACGTGCACGCGGTCGCCCATCATCACGGGCTCGCGCTTGTTCCTGGCCGGGGTGCCGTTGATGGTGACCGCGCCCTCTTCGATGAGCCTCGCGCAGGCGCTCCGGCTCGGCGTGCCCTCCTGGGCCCCGAGGAACGCATCGAGGCGGGTGCCGTCGGCAGCGTCGTCCACGAGGAGCGACAGCAGACGCACGCCCTCGACGGGGCTCACCGGCCGCCCTTCTTCCTGGAAGTGAGACGCCCGCGCCCCTGCTCGAGCTGTGCCTTGTGCTCCTGTTCTTTGACGGAGCGCGACACGCTGGACGCAGCGGCCTTGCTGCGCTCCTCCTCACGGCGCTCCTCCTCGCGCTCCCACAGGAAGAGGAAGAGCAACCCGAGGGCGACGCCCACGCAGACGAAGATGTCGGCGACGTTGAACACGGCGAAGTCCATGAAGGTGGTCGCAAAGAAGTCGCAGACCCAGCCGCGGCTCACACGGTCGATCAGGTTGCCCACACCGCCGCCTGCCACCAGGCCGGCGCACACCACGAGGGACATCGGCACCTCGGTCGCCCGCCAGAGATACGCCACCAGGGCGACGACCACGGCGACGCACACGAGAACGAAGAGCCAGCCGGCCCCCTCCCCGAACGAGAACGCGGCCCCGGTGTTCCGCACAAGCAGGAGGTCCATGACGCCCGGGACGAGCGGCACCGGCCTGCCCGGCACGAGGTTCTCCAGGGCCGCCGCCTTGGCCCACTGGTCCAAGGCCACACAGGCGGCGGCGATGAGAGCGAAGAGCCCGAGGCGCAGGCCGCGCGAGGCAGAGGAGAGCACCCGCACGCTACTGGTTCCCCTCGTAGGCGTCCACGGCCTCCTGGCAGCGGTCGCAGAGGTGGTTCTCGTTCACCTCGCGCCAGATGCGGCAGCGCTCGCACATCTCGCCCGCTGCCGGGGAGACCTCCACCGCGAGCTCCTCGCCGAGCTCCCAGTCGGCGGTGGCGCACACGAACGCCTCTGCGAGGTTGCCGACCACGGGCTCGAGCGCTTCGGCCAGCTGCGGGGTCAGCGTCACGTGGGCGTGCGCCGCCTCCTTCTTCTGGGCCGCGAGGCGTCCCGCCGTCGACGCCTCTTCGTAGGCTTGCGTGAAGGCGTCGCGCACCTGGGACAGGGCCTCATAGACCGGAAGCTCCGCGTCCTGTTCCTCGACAGACATCGGAGGCTGCCACCAGTCGAGCAGCGCCGCGTAGGTCTGGCCGTCGGTCAGCTCTTCGGGCACGTAGGCCATGAGCTCGTCGCAGGTGTACGAGAGGATCGGCTGGAAGTCCCGCAGCAGCATCGAGAGCATGTGGCACCACACCGTCTGCGCGCTCCGACGGCTCATCGCGGCCGGCATGTCGCAGTAGGTGCGGTCCTTGGTGGCGTCCAGGTAGAAGTTGGAGACGTCCACCACGAAGTCGTAGAGCGCGCGGTACACGGCGTTGAAGCGGTACTCGGCGTAGGCCTTCTCGACCTCACGGTGCACGGCACAGGCCTTGGCGAGCATCGCGCGGTCGAACGGCACGAGCTCCTCCACCGGCAGCCCGTCGCGGCCCGGCTGGAACTGGCCCTCCAGCTCGCCGAGCAGGAAGCGGATCGTGTTGCGGATCTTGCGGTAGGCCCCGGCCACCTGGTCGAGGATCTGCTCGTCGCAGGGCATGTCGGCGGTGGAGTCCACCGAGGTGACCCACAGGCGGATGATGTCCGCGCCGCGCCGGTCGCACACGAGGTTGGGGTCCACGGTGTTGCCAAGGGACTTGGACATCTTGCGCCCCTGGCCGTCGAGCGTGAAGCCCAGCGTGAGCACCGCGTCGTAGGGGGGCCGGCCATAGGCGCCCACCGAGGTGAGCAGCGAGCTCTGGAACCACCCGCGGTGCTGGTCCGAGCCCTCCACATAGAGATCGGCCGGGTACCGGAGCCCGAAGCGCCCCTTGAGGACCGCAGTGTGGCTCACGCCCGAGTCCCACCAGACGTCGAGGATGTCCTTGTCGGGCACGAGGTCGTGGCCCCCGCACTCGGGGCACACGCAGGCGTCCCCAAGGTAGCTGGCCGGATCGTCCGTGAACCAGGCGTCGGAACCCTTCTCGTGGAAGAGGGCGATCACGGCGTCGAGGGTCGCGTCGTTCATCACCGTGGCGCCGCAGGACCTGCAGGTGTAGCTCGGGATGGGCACGCCCCACACGCGCTGGCGCGAGAGGCACCAGTCCGGGCGCCCCTCCACCATGGAGCGGATGCGGTTGATGGTCCAGCCGGGGTACCACGTCACGTCGTCGTCGATGGCCTTCAGGGCCTCCTCGCGGAGCCCGGTGCTGTCCATCGACACGAACCACTGCTCCGTGGCGCGGAAGATCACGGGGTTCTTGCAGCGCCAGCAGTGCGGGTAGCTGTGCTCGATGGTGCCCGCAGCGATCAGGGTGCCCTGGTCGCTGAGCCACTGGATGATCTTGGGGTTGGCCTCGTCCACGCTCATGCCGGACCACGGGCCGCCGGAGCCCCAGCCCGTGCCCTCGTAGAAGCGGCCGTCGTCGTCCACCGGCATCACGATGGGGATGTCGTTGGCCACGCCGGCGTAGTAGTCGTCCGCGCCGTGGCCGGGCGCCACGTGCACGATGCCGGTGCCGTTGTCGGTGGTGACGAAGTCGGCCTCGATGACCGGTCGCACCTCCTCGGGGAAGATCGGCTGATGGTACGTGCAGGAGAGCAGCTCCTCGGCCGTGGCGCTCCAGGGCTCCCCGTCGATGGTGACGAGCGTTGGCTCCCATCCGGCGGCATCGGCAACGGCGTCCGCGCGGGCGTCCATCACGATGTAGGCCTGCCCGTCGTGCTCGAGCGCGACGTAGGTGGCCTCGGGCTTGAGGGCGACGGTGGCGTTCGCCGGCAGCGTCCAGGGGGTGGTGGTCCACACGGCGATGTTCACCGGCAGGCCGGTGGCGGCGAGGGCCTCCGGTGCGCGCTCCGTGCGATAGGCCACGAAGAGCGACGGGCCGGTGACGTCCGCGTACTCGATCTCGGCCTCGGAGAGGGCCGTGTGGCAATGGCTGCACCAATGGACCGGCTTGCGGCCGTGATAGACGGCGCCGGTGTCATAGATGGCCTTGAAGACCTCGATGTCCGCAGCGTCGTGGTCGTGGGAGAGCGTCAGGTACGGGTGCGCCCAGTCGGCGAGCACGCCCAGGCGACGGAAGCCCTGTTTCTGCAGGTCGATGTTCTCCACCGCGAACTTCTGGCACAGTTCGCGCACCTCGGGCACGGGGGTCTCGTTGAACTCCTTGGTGCCAAGGTGCTGCTCCACCTTGTGCTCGATGGGCTGGCCGTGGCAGTCCCAGCCGGGCACGTACACCACGTCGTTGCCGAGCATGATGTGCTGGCGGTTGATGATGTCCTTGACGATCTTGTTGAGCGCGTGGCCGAGGTGGATGGGGCCGTTCGCGTACGGAGGGCCATCGTGCAGGATGAACTTCTCGTGGCCGGCGTTCTTCTTGCGCGCCAGCTCGTAGACGTCCGACGCCTCCCACGCCGCGAGGCGCTTGGGCTCTGCTTGAGGCAGGCCGGCGCGCATCGGGAACTTCGTCTTGGGGAGGTTCATCGTCTTCTTATACTCGTTGGCCATCTGCCGAAAGCCCCCTTCAGGTCAAGAGTCCAAGCGTTGATGATACCACCCTATGGCAAGGTAGAGGGGTATGTGGAAGCGAGGGACGAGGGGGCAACCACATGGACATGGACCCGCAGGAGCTGCGCTACCTTGCGTTGCTCTCCGAGCAGTTCCCCACGAGGCAGTCGGTCTTCACGGAGGTCATCAACCTCGAGGCCATCCTCGGCCTGCCCAAGGCCACCGAGCACTTCATGAGCGACGTGCACGGCGAGTACGAGGCCTTCGAGCACATCCTCAACAACTGCTCCGGCGTGATCCGCGAGCGGGTGCGCGAGGTCTTCGGCTCGGAGCTGTCCCAGGACGAGCAGGACGACCTCTGCACGCTCATCTACTATCCGGACGAGAAGCTCGAGAAGGTGGCCGACGAAATGGGCGGCCTCACGCTCGACTGGTGGCGGGCAAACCTTCTGCGCCTCGTGCGCGTGGCGAAGCACTTCGCGAGCGCGTACACGCAGTCCAAGGTGCGCAAGTCAATGCCGGTGGCCTACGCCTACATCATCGACGAGCTGCTCCGCGACCAAGCGGGACAGCCCGAGGAGCGCGCCGCCTACCACGAGCGCATCATCGAGACCATCGTGGACACCGGGTCCGGCCCGGACTTCGTGGAGTCGCTCGCCAGCCTGATCAAGCGCCTCGCGGTGGACCGCTTGCACATCGTGGGAGACTTGTACGACCGCGGGCCCCACGCCGACAAGATCCTCGACCGGCTGGCCGAGCATCCCAACGTCGACGTGCAGTGGGGCAACCATGACATCCTGTGGATGGGCGCGGCGGCCGGCTCGGAGGCGTGCCAGGCGCTCGTGGTGCGCAACAACATCCGCAGCGGCACGCTGGAGATCCTCGAGAGCTCCTACGGCATCCCGCTGCGCGAGCTGGCGCTTTTCGCGGAGCGCACCTATCGCGCGGGCGACGTGGTCTCCCCCACCGAGAAGGCCATCTCGGTCATCCTGTTCAAACTGGAAGGGCAACTGATCGAGCGCAACCCCGACTTCGGCATGGAGAGCCGGCTGCTGCTCCCGCTCGTGGACGTCGACGCGGACGTCGTGCATCTGCCGAGCGGCGACGCGCCCCTCGTGACCTGCGACCTCCCCACCCTCGACCCGGACGACCCTCTGCGGCTCACCGACGACGAGCAGCGCGTGGTGCGCTCACTCGGGAAGGCCTTCGCCGACAGCGACCGGCTCCGCGCCCACGTTGGGTTCCTCTACCAGCAGGGCTCCCTCTACCGTGTGGACAACGGCAACGTGCTCTTCCACGGCTGTGTGCCGATGAATGAGGACGAGCTCTTCACCACCTGCCACCTGCGTGGCAAGCCCCGCGCCGGCCGCGACCTCTTCGACTGGATGGACCGTGAGGCGCGTCGGGCGTGGATGGCACCGACCCAGGAGAGCCTCGACCTCATGTACTACCTCTGGTGCGGGCCCCTGTCGCCGCTCTCCGGTCGCGTGATGAAGACCTTCGAGCGCACGTTCGTGGCCGACAAGAGCACCTGGACGGAGCCGCGCGACCCCTACTGGGAGCTCACGCGCTCGCCGTCCGTCTGCAAACAGGTGCTGCGCGAGCTGGGTGGCGACCCAGAGCACGGGCACATCGTCAACGGCCACACACCGGTCAAGGCGTCGAGCGGCGAGAGCCCTGTGCGGAGCGGCGGCAAGGTGATCGTGATCGACGGCGGGTTCTGCCGCGCCTACCACAAGGCCACCGGCATCGCCGGCTACACCCTCATCGCCGACAAGGACGGCCTCCGCATCAAGGCGCACCGCCCGTTCACGTCCATCGGGGACGTGCTCGACCTCAACGCGGACATCATGAGCGACACCGACCGCTTCGAGACGAGCGACCGGCCCCTCCTTGTCGAGGACTCGGACACCGGCGACGAGATCCGCTCGCGCATCGCGGACCTGCGGGCGCTGCTGGACGCCTACAACCGGGGCATCTTGAAGGAGCGGGAAAGCTAGCGGCACGGCGGCCAGGTCGAAGAACGGAGAGGGGCCCGGTTCCGAGCGTATGGCTCGGAACCGGGCCCCTCTCTCGACAGGACGCCCGCGGCGACGCGGGACGCTCCTACTCGCTCGCCTTCGGCAGGTAGTCGTTGTCGCGGGTGAAGATGTTCATGAACTCCTCGCCCGTGATGGTCTCCTTCACCTGCAGGTAGCGAGCCAGTTCGTGCAGCTTGAACTGGTTCTGGCGCAGGATCTGGAGGGCGTTCTGGTGCGCCTCCTCCACGATGCGCATGACCTCGGCGTCGATCTCCTGCGCGGTGCCTTCCGAGCACGTGAGCGACGTGTCGCCGCCCAGATAGCGGTTCTGCACCTGACCGAGCGCCACCATGCCGAACTTGTCGCTCATGCCGTACTGCGTGACCATGTTCCGGGCCAGCTTGGTGGCACGCTCGATGTCGTTCGAGGCGCCCGTCGTGACCTCCTTGAAGATCAGCTCCTCGGCCGAGCGGCCGCCGCACATGACGGCGATCTGCTGCATCGCCTCTTCCTTGGTGACGAGGTAGTGCTCGTCCTCCTCCACCTGCATCGTGTAGCCAAGGGCGCCCGAGGTGCGCGGGACGATCGTGATCTTCGAGACCGGCGCCTGCCCCTTCTGGGCGGCCGCGACCATGGCGTGGCCGATCTCGTGATAGGCCACAACCTTCTTCTCGCGCTCGGAGAGCACCGTGCTCTTGCGCTTCTCGCCGGCGATGACCACCTCGACGGCTTCCTGGACGTCCTCCTGCGTCACACGGCTGCGGCCCATACGGACGGCGCGGAGCGCGGCCTCGTTGATGATGTTCGAGAGGTCGGCGCCGGACGCACCGGGCGTGGCGCGGGCGATGACGTCGAGGTCGATGTCGCCGTCCATCTTCACATCGTCCGCGTGCAGCGCGAGGATCGCCTTGCGGCCGGCAAGGTCCGGAAGCTCCACCGGCACGCGACGGTCGAACCGGCCGGGGCGCAGCAGCGCCGGGTCGAGAGTGTCCGGCCGGTTCGTGGCGCCGATGACGACGATGCCCTTGTGGTTGTCGAAGCCGTCCATCTCGGTGAGCAGCTGGTTGAGCGTCTGCTCGCGCTCGTCGTTGGTGGTGAGGCCGGCGTCGCGCCTCTTGCCCACCGTGTCGATCTCGTCGATGAAGACGATGCACGGCGCCTTCTCGTTGGCCTGCTTGAAGAGGTCGCGCACCTTCGCGGCGCCGCGGCCGACGAACATCTCGACGAACTCCGAGCCGGAGATGCTGAAGAACGGCACCTTGGCCTCACCGGCCACAGCCTTGGCGAGGAGCGTCTTGCCGGTGCCCGGGGGGCCGACGAGCAACGCGCCGCGCGGCAGCTTGGCACCGATGGCCTCGTATTTCTTGGGGTTCTCGAGGAACCCGACGAGCTCCTCGAGGGACTCTTTGGCCTCATCTTGACCGGCTACGTCCTTGAAGGTGACGCCGGTCTCCTTCCCGGCCACCACCTTGGCACCGGACTTGCCCATGTTCCCCATGCCGAAGCCGCCCCCGCCGAAGTTCATCGACGGGCCGTCGTCACCGGCTTGCTTCTTGAGCTGTCGGTTGAGCGCCCAGCCGCCGAGCACCAGCAGCAGGATCGGCAGGCCGTAGATCAGCAACATGTAGAGCCAGATGTCGCTCGAGGTGTCCTCGATCTTGGCCGAGAACTGCACGTTGTGCTTCTCCAAGCGCGACACCAGCGTCGTGTCGTCCGGGAAGAGCGTCGTGCGGTAGGTGGTGGCGTCCTGGCCAGTGCCATCGGTGAAGAGGATCGCGTCCGTGCTCGTGTTGAGCTGGACTTCCTTCACCTTGTTGGTGTCGACCATCTCGAGGAACGTGGAGTAGTCCACGTCCTTGACGGCGCCGCTCGACACCGAGGGGTACACGACCGACCTCAGTATCAGGACGATGACCACCGCGATGATCACGTAGAGGATCATCGATTGGCGTTTCTTCTTCTCATCCATAGGGTGCTTCCTGCCTCCTTATGAGAGGGGTTGGAACACGTGTTTGCCCATTAAACCACAACGCCCGCCGCCCAGGGACGGCCGGCGAGAACCACCATACAAGGGATATGGGTGTCGCCGACGTGGTTTCCACCCGAACACACTCATCGGCCACGCGCGCACAGCTCCCAGAAGAACACGGCGCTCGCGGCGGCCACGTTGAGCGAGTCAACGCCGTGGGCCATCGGGATCCGCGCAACGAGGTCGGCCCCCTCCACGGCATCGCGGCTGAGGCCGTCCCCCTCCGTGCCAAAGAGCAGCGCGAGGCGCTCGGGCGCGGCGAGCGCCGGGTCGCCGAGCGGCAGGGCGTCCTCGCGCAGTGCGCAGGCGCAGGTTACGAAGCCCGCCCGGGCGAGCACGTCGAGACCCTCCGGGAACCGCGGGACGCGGGCCCACGGCACGAGGAACACACTGCCCATGGACACGCGGACGCACCGCCGAGAGAGGGGGTCCGCACAGGTGGGCGTCAGGAGCACCGCGTCACAGCCGAGCGCCGCCGCAGAACGGAACACGGCGCCCACGTTCGTGGTGTCCGTGAGGCCCTCGAGCACCGCGACGCGACGGCACCCTTCGAGGACCTCTTCCGGCGCCCTCTGCTCCGGGCGTTCCATCGCGCACAGCACGCCCCGGTTGTGCGGGTAGCCCACGAGCCGGGAGATCTCCTCGCGCGGCAGCACGAACGCCGGCACGTCGGGGTTCTCCTCCAAAAGCGGCCGCAACGGAGTCAGGCGCGTGTCCTCGAGCAGGAACGCCAGCGGGCGCACACCCGAGGAGAGCGCGGTGCGGACCACCTTCTCGGACTCCGCTATGAAAACGCCCTGCTCGGCCTCCCGACAGCGGCGCAGCTGGTGGTCCGTAAGGGATGCGAACCATGCGAGCCGCTCGTCGTCCAGTGACCTCACTCCGCAAATAATCATTGCGCTTCTGATGCTTTCTTGAATAGGTCCCCCTAAGGACCCCCTTTGACCGGCTGCGCTACCATACCGCAGTGACTTTCTTCTTTTCTTTTCGAAACGTGAGGTGTTCCATGCCGAAGACCGCCAAGCGACTCGGCACGGGCGCCAAGGTGGCCATTGGGGTCACCGGCGCCCTCTGTGTGGTGTACGTCGCCGGCGTTGCGTTCTTCTCGTCCGTGTTCATGCCGAACACGACGCTGCTCGGCCGCAACGTGTCCCTGCGGACCGTCTCGAACGTCGCTGCGAGCCTCGATGGCCGCACCAACGCGTACGTCCTCACGGTGGAGGGCGACGGGCTCGACCTGAGCATCCCCGGCACCGAGATCTCGCTCACCTTCGACGGCTCCGCGTACACGCGCAGCGCCATCGAGGAGACGAACCCCTGGGCGTGGCCCATCGAGGTGTTCGCCACACACGACATCACAAGCGCGCATGGCGCCTCCTACGACGCCGACCGACTCAAGGAGGTCGTGGAGTCCGCAGTCAACACCTTCAATGAGAAGGCGTCCGATCCGGTGAACGCCACCATCGGCTACGACGAGGGGGCGAAGGCGTTCGTCGTGAAGGCCGAGCAGCCCGGCACGAAGCTCGACTCGAACGCCGTGCTCTCCTCCGTGAAGGCGGCGGTGGACGAGTTCAAGACGTCGGTGACGCTCGGCGAAGCCGACCTCGTGAAAGCCACCGTCACCTCCGAGGACAAGGCGCTCCAGAAGGCGGCCGACGAGGCCAACGAGTACCTCAAGGCCAACGTGAAGCTGGCGCTCGACGGTCTCGACGCGGGCACCATCGACGCGGGCAAGATCATCGACTGGGTGACGCTCGACGAGAACCTCGCCGCCACGCTGGACACCGACGCCATCAGGTCTTGGGGCGCGAACGAGCTGTCCCACCAGCTCGACACCGTCGGCACCGCGCGCACCTACACGCGGCCGGACGGCAAGACGGTCACCGTCACCGGCGGGTCCTATGGCTGGAACATCAACTCCACGGAGCTGGCCGACCAGCTCGTGAGCGCCATCGAGAACGGCCAGACCACGACCCTCCAGGTCCCCACCTACCAGACGGCGGAGCAACTGCCCGACGCGAACGGGAAGGACTGGGGCGACACCTACATCGACGCCGATCTCGCCGAGCAGCACGCCCGCATGTACCAGGGCGGCCAGCTGGTGTGGGAGTCCGACTTCGTGAGCGGGAACTCCTCCATGGGCTACGACACCCCCACGGGCGTCTACTTCATCGACAGCTACTTCAACAAGACGAGCCCCTCCTCGACGCTGATCGGCAAGACGGACCCGGAGACCAAGAAGCCGGAATACGAGACGCCCGTCTCGTACTGGATGCCCTTCGTGGGCAACGCCATCGGGTTCCACGACGCCACGTGGCGCTCGAACTTCGGCGGGACCATCTATCAGACCAACGGCAGCCACGGGTGTGTGAACCTTCCCGCCGACAAGGCCGCCGAGCTCTGCAACCTGATCAACCAGGGCACCGTCGTGGTGGTGCACGGGTAGCGGGCATCTGACACGCACGACCCCACGGGCTCTTCGGAGCCCTTTTTCATGGGTTGGACAAGCCGCAGCGGACTCGTTGCCGCACTCATTCCGTACGCCAGAGCCACGCCCTCAGCTGCACGGCAAGAAAAAAGCCACCCGGAGGTGGCTGGAAGATTTGGTAGCCCGTACCAGATTCGAACTGGTGATCTCCGCCTTGAGAGGGCGGCGTCCTGAACCGCTAGACGAACGGGCCATTATGTAAGCAGGACTGGCTGGGATAGAGAGAGTCGAACTCCCATTGACGGAACCAGAATCCGCTGTCCTGCCATTAGACGATATCCCAATGCGATAAAGTCCCGCGCGTTGCTGTTCCCGCAACGCGAGAAAACACTCTACGGGATGAATCCCGGTCGCGCAAGCCCCAAATCGAAGAAATCTGGCCTTCATGGAACTTGACGGTTTCTGTAACTCGCGGGGCAGCTGTTCCACCGTGATGTCGGCCGCCGGTGCCCTGCCGCGGCCCACAGCCCGTCCGGCCCCTGCGATGGTTACACCCGTGTTTTCGGCCGCGCTTGCGTAACGTTGCAGACACCGGACCCTCCCTACCATTCCCCTATCTGTCGCTTTGAGAGGAGGGCCCACCATGACCGAGAATCCCTTGTTCCGTGGCGCGGGCACCGCGCTCATCACCCCATTGACACCTGCGGGGGTTGACTACGACTCCTTCGGGCGCCTTATCGACTGGCAGGTCGAGTCCGGCACGGACGCCCTCATCATCGCCGGCACCACGGGCGAGGGCTCCACCCTCGACGACGCCGAGCACATCTCGGTGGTCAAGTACGCAGTGGAGCGCACGGCCGGCCGCGTGCCCGTGATCGCCGGCACCGGCTCCAACGACACCAACTACGCGGTGCACCTCACCAAGGCCTGCTGCGAGGTGGGCTGCGACGGCGTCCTTGTGGTGACGCCCTACTACAACAAGGCCACCCAGCGTGGCCTGGTCGAGATGTTCAACGTGATCGCCGACGCCTCGACGGTGCCCGTGATCCTCTACAACATCCCAAGCCGCACCGGCGTCGACATCAAACCCAGAACCTATCTCCAACTCTCCGAGCACCCCAGGATCCGCGGCATCAAGGAGGCCAACGGCGACATCGGCGCGCTGGTCGAGACGATGAGCCTCGTGGGCGACAAGATGGACGTGTACTCCGGCAACGACGACCAGATCGTCCCGTTCCTCTCGATGGGCGCGGCCGGTGTGATCTCGGTGCTCGCGAACCCGATGCCCGCTCAGACGCACGACCTGTGCCAGAGGTTCTTCGACGGCGACGTGGCCGGCGCCGCAGCGCTCCAGTGCACGTACCAGCCCCTCGTTCGCGCGCTCTTCAGCGAGGTGAACCCCATCCCCGTCAAGGCCGCGATGGCCGCCATGGGCTACCGTGAGGACCACCTGCGGTTGCCGCTCACGCCGATGGAGCGCGCAGACCGAGAGGTCCTGCTCGCCGAGATGCGCGCCCTCGGCCTGATCAGCTAGGGGGGCACGGTGGACGTCATCATCAACGGAGCAGCCGGACGCATGGGACACGTGCTGGCGGGGCTTGAGGGCTTCGCGGGCTCACGGGTGGTCGCCAAGGTCGACCGCGCCTACGAGCGGAGCACGAACGCGCTGCAGTTCTCCTCGCTCGCCGACGTTCCGGCGGACGGCGTGGTGCTCGACTTCTCGAACCACACAGGCACCGAGCAGCTGCTCGCGACCTGCGTCGAGCGCGGGTTGCCAGTCGTGATCGCAACAACGGGGCACACCCCCGAGGAGCGTGCGCTTGTCGAGCAGGCCGCCAGGTCAGTGCCGATGTTCTTCGCGCCCAACATGTCCCTCGGCGTCGCGCTGCTCATGGATCTGGCCCGAACTGTGGCCGCAGCTCTGCCGGATGCCCAAATCGAGATTGTGGAGGCACACCACGACCAGAAGCTCGACGTGCCGAGCGGGACGGCGCTCGGCATCGCCCGAGCCATCCAAGAGGTGCGACCGAACGCGACCTTGAACGTCGGCAGGCACGAGAACGGGAAGCGGACGAACGACGAGATCGGCATCCACTCGCTCAGGATCGGCACGGTGGTCGGGGTCCATGAGGTGCTCGTCTCGACGGGCGCGGAGACCATCACGCTCAAGCACGAGGCCCACGACCGCGCGCTGTTCGCTCAGGGCGCCCTTCGGGCGGCCGCGTTCCTTGCGGGCCAGGGCCCCGGCCTCTACGGTATGAGGGACCTCATCGCCCACTAACCGCGCGTCATGCCAAGCCGTCGCGGCACGACCAAGACCAGAACGGAGCCTTGTGGACGCCCAGCAGATCATCCAGTACATCGCCGACGCCGAGAAGACCACGCCGGTCAAGCTCTATGTGAAGGAGCGCGAGGCCATCGACTACGGGAGCGCGCAGGTTTTCGGCACCGGCGACAAGATCGTCTTCGGCGACTGGCGGGAGCTGCAGCCGATCCTCGCGCAGAACGCCGACGCCATCGAGGACATCGTCGTCGAGAACGACCGGCGCAATTCCGCGATCCCGCTGCTCGACCTCAAGGACGTGAACGCCCGCATCGAGCCGGGTGCGCTGATCCGCGAGAACGTGCAGATCGGGGACGGCGCCGTGATCATGATGGGCGCGATCATCAACATCGGTGCGACGATCGGTCCGGGCACGATGATCGACATGGGGGCGGTCCTCGGCGGCCGCGCGACGGTGGGTGCCAATTGCCATGTGGGAGCGGGCGCGGTGCTCGCCGGTGTGATCGAGCCCGCCAGTGCGACGCCCGTGATCGTGGAGGACAACGTGCTCATCGGCGCGAACGCCGTGGTGATCGAGGGCGCGCACGTGGGTCGCGGGGCCGTCGTGGCCGCGGGCGCCGTCGTGATCGAGGACGTGCCCGAGAACGCCGTGGTCGCCGGGTGTCCCGCGCGCGTGATCAAGACCAAAGACGACAAGACGACGCAGAAGACGGCCCTCGAGTCCGCTCTGCGCACGCTGTGAGCCCCCTAGAGAGGCTCGCCTCGCACACCGTCAGGAGGCTCCGATGAACGCCACGCTCCCCTTCTCCCGCGGCCAGGCCGCACTCTGGCGCGAGCGCTGGGGCACGCCGTTCTATGTCTATGACGAGCAGGGCATCACGGACGCCGTCCGCGAATGGCAGGCCGCCTTCGCATGGAACCCGGGGTTCCGCGAGTACTTCGCCGTCAAGGCCACGCCCACCCCGGCCATCCTGCGGTTGCTCGCGTCTGTCGGCTGCGGCTTCGACTGCGCCTCGGTCCCGGAGCTGGTGCTCGCCGCCAGTTGCGGCGCACGGGGCAGCGACATCATGTTCACCTCCAACGAGACACAGCCGCACGAGTACCGCGCCGCCGCCGAGCTGGGAGCCATCGTCAACCTCGACGACCTCACGCAGGTCACGAACCTCGCGGAGTCCTCCGGCGTTCCCGAGACGGTGTGCTGTCGCTACAACCCGGGCGCCTTCCACGGCACCAACGCCTTCATGGGCGACCTCGCTGACTCCAAGTTCGGCATGCCCCGCGACCAACTGTTCCAAGCGTTCTCCCTGCTCCGGGACCTCGGCGCGACGCGCTTCGGCGTCCACGCGATGCTCGCCAGCTGCTCGCTCGACGAGGACTACTACCCCGCGCTCGCCCGGGAGCTCTTCTCGCTCGCCAACGAGCTGCGCCGTGAGACGGGCGTCGACATCGCTTTCGTGGACCTGGCAGGGGGCATCGGCATCCCCTATCGCCTGGAGGACCGGCCCGTGGACTTCGTCTCGGTGGGTGCCCGGGTGCACATGGCCTACGACGAGCTCGTGTCGCCCGAGCACCCGCTCGCCATCTACACGGAGCTCGGCCGTGCCATCACCGGGCCGCACGGATACCTGGTGGCGAGCGTCGTCGGCCACAAGCACACCTTCCGCGAGTACGTTGGGCTCGACGCCAGCGCGGCAGACCTCATGCGGCCGGCCATGTACGGCGCCCACCATCACATCAGCGTGCTCGGCAGCGAGCTGGATCCCCCGGACGGCCTGTTCGACGTGGTGGGCCCTCTGTGCGAGAACAACGACAAGTTCGCCGTCCAGCGACCGCTGCCGGAGACCGAAGTGGGCGACCTCGTGGCCATCCACTCGGCCGGGGCTCACGGCAGGTCCATGGGCTACAACTACAACGGCCGGCCTCGCTGCGGCGAGTTGCTCCTGCACCCGGACGGCAGCGCCGAGCAGATCAGGCGCCGCGAGACCATCGAGGACCTCTTCGCCACCTTGGACGTGGACGATCGGTTCTCCATCCTTGGTACACAAGCGGGTTCTGACGAGGACGCCTGATGATCGAGCGCATGAACCCGGCCCTGAGCGGAGTCACCCCCAGCGCGATCCGGCGCTTCTCCGCGCTCGCCAAGGAGACGCCCGGTTGCATGGCGCTCACGCTCGGCGAGCCGGACTTCGACACGCCCGCACCGGTGGTCGCCGCAGCGGAGACAGCGCTCGAGCGCGGCGAGACGCACTACATCGCCAACAACGGGCGCGAGGACCTCCGCGAGGCGATCAGCGCGTACGAGCGCGAGCACCATGGGCTTCGTTACGCGCCGGACGAGGTCATCGTCACCGTCGGGGCCACGCAGGCCCTGTTCCTCGCCCTCTTTGGAATCCTTGAGCCAGGGGACGAGTTGGTCGTCCCCACGCCCGCCTACCCGCTCTACGCGGAAGCGGCGAAGCTGTGCCGCGCCACGCCGGTGTTCCTCGATACGACGGCGTCTGCCTTCCAGATCGAGCCGGACGCCCTGGCCGCCGTCATCACGCCGCGCACGAAGGCCATCGTGCTCAACTCCCCGAACAACCCCACGGGCGCGGTTCTCGGCCTCCCGTCGCTCCAGGCCGTGCACGACGCAATTATCGGCCGCGGCATCTTCTCGGTCTGCGACGACGTGTACCGCGAGCTGACCTATGGGGGGCGGCCGCACTCGCTGGCGGAGTTCCAAGACTTGCGCGGCCAGGTGCTCGTGGCCCAGAGCTTCTCGAAGCCCTGGGCGATGACCGGCTGGCGCATGGGCTACCTGCTGGGCGACCGCAAGGTGGTGCAGAGGCTCGCTCTCGCCCATCAGTTCATGGTGTCGTCCACGCCGGCGCCGTTCCAGCGCGCCTGCGTCGAGGCGCTTGGCACCGACCCAGGCCCCATGGTGGAGACCTACCGCGCGCGGCGCGCGTACGTGCTGGAGCGACTCGAAGCCATCGGGCTCCCGGTCGTGCGGCCCCAGGGCGCGTTCTACGTGTTCCCGTCCGTGGCGGAGTTCCCGATGGGCTCGGAAGAGTTCTGCACGCGGCTCATCCGCGAGGGCGGCCTTGCCCTGACGCCCGGCTCGTGCTTCGGCGCCGAGGGGTACGTGCGTCTCTCCTACTGCTACAGCAACGAGGACCTGCGCGAGGGCCTCGACCGTCTGGAGCGCTTCATCTCATCGATCCGACATTGAGCCGCCAACCATCGGGTTTTGGCTCATAGGGAGGTGTCCATGGCGCCCGACTTTCTCACCGAGGCCCGCGCGATCGCGCCGAAGCTGGCGCGGCTCCGCCACGACATCCACGAGCACCCGGAACTCGGGCGCCGCGAGGAGCGCACCGCCTCCCTTGTGGAGGGGTTCCTCTCCACGCACGGCGTCGCCACCGCGCGCCCCTGCGACGACACTGCAGTGCTTGGCGATCTCGCTGGCGCCCATCCCGGACCCACAGTGGCAATCCGTGCGGACATGGACGCGCTCCCCATCGTCGAGCAGACCGGCTGCGCGTTCCGCTCCCACGAGCCAGGACGCATGCACGCCTGCGGGCACGACGTGCACACAGCGGCGCTGCTCGGAACTGCAGCCTTGCTCGCGGCCCACCGAAACGACCTTTCCGGCGCCGTGCGCTTCCTGTTCCAACCCGACGAGGAAGGGGACGGGGGCGCCCAGGGCTTGGCGGACGCAGGAGTGCTCGACGGCATGACGGCCGTGTTTGGGGCGCATGTGGACCCGACGCTGCCGTTCGGGACCGTAGGGGTGCGGTACGGCAAGTTCTACGCGGCCTCCGACATGTTCGATGTCACGGTGCGTGGGAGGTCTGCACACGCCGCGCAGCCAGAGAAGGGTGTCGACGCGCTGGCCGCTGCGGCCGAGATGGCGCTCGCCGTGCGACGGCTTCCCGAGAGGCTCGCGCCCGAGCCCGCGGTGGTGTCCGTCGGAACTCTGAACGGGGGCACCGCTCGCAACGTCATCGCCGATGCGGCGACGTTCACCGGCATCATGCGGACGCTGGGACGCGATAGCCGCGAGCGGCTCCGCACCGACCTTCAGAGGGCGCTGGACGCCATCGCCGAGAGAACTGGCACCACCTATAGTCTCGAGCTTCGCCCCAGCTATGGGGGCGTGGTCAACACGGAGCCCGAGACGCACCTTGCAGAGAGGGCGGCCGTGGCACTTCTCGGACGCGACAACGTCAGGGCTATCGAGCAACCATTGATGACCACCGAGGACTTCGGTGCCCTCATTGACGCCTGTGGCGCAGGGTCCTTCTATCACATCGGCGTCGGGGGCGGCGAGTCATTGCACAGCGCGCGTTTCCTTCCGAGCGATGAGGCGGTCCCCTTGGGAGCGGCTCTGCACGCAGCAGTGGCGTGGCGGGCACTCGGGCTTGGCTAGCACATATCTGTTCTTGTCGAACCCAACACAATAGGCGAACATGTTTTCCTGCGTCGCACATGTGTTCTGTCCTCTGTTATACTGTCCTCATACAGACGTTCCCTCGCGGAACCCAGATGGGAGGACGCTCATGGAGACCGCATTCGAAGCCCGCCGCAACCGCTACGCCAAGTCCATTGCCCGAGCACACTTCCACGAGCACCTGCCCGAGGCCGAGGCCAGCAACGCGCAGATCGAGACCGTGATGAGCCTGGCGGCCGAGGGCGCCTGCCCCAAGTCCTACGCGAAGCTGGCCGAGCGCCGCGTGCTCGACAAGGAGGAGGCGTCGCAACTGATCGAGGCCGCCCTGCGGTTCAAAGCGCGCCGCAAACGCGGCATCCGCATCCCCTTCCGCCCCTGTGAGAGCAAGCGCGCCGTACAGGAGCGCCTGCGCTGCTCGGTGGCGCAACCGGAGCAGCTGCGGCTGGCGCTGTAGAAGGCGATATGCCGGAGGGAAGCGGCTGTTTTGTCGTGCCGCGCTGCCAGGTGCCACGCACTTGGCAGCAGCCGTGCAAAACAGGACGGCCGCCGGTTTCCCGACGGCCGTCCTCATTTCTGGTGGGCGTTACAAGATTTGAACTTGCGGGCGCTTCCCTGACACGGAAGGGGTCACACGTTCAAATCTTTGTGAAACGCTCGAGGACGGCGATGCGCGGCCCAGCGTCCGCAAGAATGGCTGAAGCCGTCTCCGCCAAAGGACCTTCCCCACTGGAGAACTCGTCCAGCGCGCGCCGGCCCTCCCTTGCGATGCTCTCTGCCACAGCCTTCATCCTCCGCACCGGCAACCGGACGTCCCCCGCCAGAAGCCCCAAGTCATCCGGCGTCACCTCGTCGATCACCCGATGATCGCCGATGTCCATGGCCAGTCGCCGGTCGTAACCCAGCACCGTCGTACTCACGACGTCATAGGCCGGTGCGAGACGCTTCGACTGCCAGTCCTCCGAGTACAGAAACGCATGGTTCTTGAGATGCGCGTCACAGTTGCCGAGCAGGTAGTTCACCAAGGCACGACCGGCGAACTCGACCGTGTCCGCCAAAGCATTGGCGGACTGCTTGCGAACGACCTCGCCCACGTACCTCGCATAGCAGGTGTCCGGCCTCTCCTCGTATTTGAGATACGAGGAGAGCCGAAGCGCCTGACAGAAGTCCAACTGGTGCAGGCGCAGGGGAGTCGAGCGCCCGGTTGCCCATGTCCGGTCGAACCTTTGCACCGCCACGGCCCCGGGAAAAGCAGTGGGTAGGCACGCACGGGCGACGCTCAACCCGCAGCGCCGCGCGACTTCCAGGCACAGCCACTCATTCTCAGCAAGGGTTGGGTGCTCTGAGCCGGCAACCTTCACGACATGCGTAGACGGCGCCGCGCCGAGAGGAACCGCCCAGCAGGCCAATGCGGCCTCAGCGGGATCAGTTTCTTGCGGGAGGAACAGACCCGTCTTTCCCTGCGCCCCACTTAGGGACAGTCGCGAGGCCTCTACGGCTCCAACAAGGAAGGCCGTCTCGTCGCGGCGGAACGCCTCCGCGTCCTCCGCAGTCAGCTGTCGGTAACCCGGCTCAGAGGGCGGAGCCTCCGGACTGCGAAACATGAGAGCCCCAATGCACTCGTCGCTGAGCAGCTCCAAGAGCCCCAGATAGTCTGAGCGGTCAACGCGATGTCGGGCACACAGCTCTCCCCGCATGGGACCTTCCGGAACCATCCCGTCAAACAGCGAGGCATAGTCGTGCGGCCCATAAGGGCGCGAGGTCAGAGACAGCCAAGGCGCCAAGGGCACGGCATTAGTGCGCTCCAGGTAGCCCTCGTCGTAGGAGAACGCACGAGCGCTAGGCTCACCATCAGAGAACGCGCCGACTTTCTCGAACTCGCCCTTGAACTCGCGCCAGACCTCCAGGCTCACCGAACCTCTCCCCTCTCCTGCACGAGCAGGTCGAGGCCGATGCTGTTGCACACGTCGAGCACACGCGCGAACGTGCCCCCAGCCACGCCGCGCTCCAGATCGCCCACGAAACGAGGACTCACCTGGTTGAACTCGGCCACCTCTTCCTGGGTGTAGCCCAGCGCCTTCCGGCGCCTGCGCACGGCGGCGCCGAGCTGCGCAAGGGATTCAAGCGTCTCGGCCATGGGATGCTCCTTCCCGTATGGGAAGATTCTTGCTCCGTTTGGCAAGAATCTTCCCATACGGGATGATTTCGCTCGAAGAAACCAAAACCTTCCCAAATAGGAAGGCGTGCTATCTCATAAACAAAACGGCCGCCGGTTTCCCGACGGCCGTCCTCATTTCTGGTGGGCGTTACAAGATTTGAACTTGTGACCTCTTCCGTGTCAGGGAAGCGCTCTCCCCCTGAGCTAAACGCCCTTGTGTGTCGCTCGCGCAACGGATTAAGACTATAGCGGAAGCTCGATGCGATGCAACCGGCAATCTCACTTCTTCGCAACTCCGCCGGTCGTCGGGCACGCGCCCGTGGTTCAGAGTGCTTGTCGGCGACCCTCCGCAATGAGTCTCTCTAGTCCACTGCGGAACCGTCGGCGATCATCGCTGGAGAACTTGTTCGGACCCCCGGTACGCTCACCGTTGCGCCGGGCCTTCTTCTCCTCGTGACGGATGAAAAGCTGCATATCGATGGTTGCCCTGTCGTACACGCGGCCGCGCACGCCGATGGCCCGCGCTTCCCTGCCGAGCACCATCGCAGCGAGCCCTATGTCCTGCGTCACCACGATGTCGCCCGGTTCGAGGTCTTCCACGATCGCAAAGTCTGCGCTGTCTGCGCCGCCCTGGCACGTCACGGTCTCGATCCAGAACCCGCGTTTGCCGTCCTTCGACGAGCGAGGGTCGCCTGGGCGCACATGCCGCTCCAGGTTCTGCGTGCCGTTGCCGTAGAGCGCCGCGGGCACTCCTCGGTCGCGGCAAATCTCCAGCGTCTCGCGTGTGACGGGACACGCGTCGGCGTCAATGAGAACCCTCACAGCCCTCCCCTCCCAGGCGTGGTCACCGCTGCCGTCCGTCCAGTAGGTATGCATTCTGCAGGCACAATACGACGGATTCGGGCGCCCCGGCAGATTACCTGGCATCCTGCGCGCACAATGCCGGTCTTCTCGGCAGAAAGGTGCTGACCGCCCGATAGAGACGCATCCTACGCGCGTAATGCGAGGTTTCGCGGCGCCCAGGCGCACAACGCCCGACTTCCGCGCATCCTGCGCGCGTCATGCGGCATTCTCCGACGCCGTAGCCTGTCGTGCCAGATAGACGCCTGTCCCGCGTGCGGAATGCGGGATTTCCGGACGCGCCACCCCGTCGCGCCCGATTCCCCTGCATCCTGCGCGCACGTTGCGACGTTCTCCGGCACAGCGGCCTCTCGCGCCGGATTAACGCGCATCCTGCGGGCGCGATGCGCGGTTTCGCGGCGCCACTGCCTCTTGTGCCCGATTCCCTCGCATCGTGCATGCGCAATGTGGGGCTTCTCGGCAGAGAGCCGCTCAACGCCCGATAGGCACGCATTGTGCGCGCGTGATGCGAGGGTTCCCGGCGGCCAGGCGCGCGGCGCCCGATTCTCTCGCATCCTGCGCGCGTAATGCGAGGTTTCCCGGCGCCAAGCCGACCGACCGGCCGCCCTTCCGAGCCAGCGCCCCGCTACCGGTTCTTCTTCCGCGCGGCGGCGCGGCGCTGCGCTCGGTTCCCTGCCATCTGCGGCTGGCCGCCCTGCCCCGGCAGGCCACCCGCCATCTGGTTCATCATGCGCTTCATCTGCTTGGGGTTCATGTTCCCGGAGTTCATCATCGAGCGCATCTTGCCCATCATCTTGTTCATCTCGTCCCACTGTTTGATGAGGGCGTTCACCTCCTGCACCGTGTGCCCGGAGCCCCTTGCGATACGCTGGCGCCGCATGCCGTTGATGATCTTCGGCTTGTCGCGCTCCTCCTGCGTCATGGACCGGATCATCGCCTCGATGCGCACGAGCTGTTTCTCGTCGGCCGCCTCGGGCGTCTCGCCCAGAAGCTTGTCGCCGCCCGGCAGCATAGAGATGATCTTGCCGAGGCCGCCCATCTTGCGGATGGACTGGAGCTGGTCGAGCATGTCGTCCATCGTGAGGCCCTGCATGAGCATCTTCTCGGCCTTGCGCGCCTGCTCCTCGTCGGCCATCTCCTGCGCCGCGTCGATGATGCCGTACATGTCGCCCATGCCGAGGATGCGCCGCGCCATGCGGTCCGGGTGGAACACCTCGAGCGAGCTGGGCTTCTCGCCCATGGACACGAACTTGATGGGCTTGCCGGTGACCTCGCGCACGCTGAGCGCGCCGCCGCCTCGGGCGTCGCCGTCCAGCTTGGACATGATCACGCCGTCGAAGTCCGTGCGCTCGGCGAACTCCGTGACCACGTTCACGATGTCCTGGCCGGTCATCGCGTCGACCACCATGAGCACCTGGTCCGGGCGCACGGCGCTCTTGATGTCCACGGCCTCCTGCATCATGAACTCGTCGATCTGCAGGCGGCCGGCGGTGTCCACGATCACGACGTCGCACAGTTTGTCGACGGCCTCT
Organism: Kribbibacterium absianum; assembly: GCF_030067705.1. Lineage (GTDB taxonomy): Bacteria > Actinomycetota > Coriobacteriia > Coriobacteriales > Atopobiaceae > Kribbibacterium > Kribbibacterium absianum. The sequence continues at coordinate 429,027 of NZ_JASJEX010000001.1, read as the reverse complement.
TGCACGGAGTCCTTCGCGATCTGCACCGGGTGCTGCCCGTCGCCGCGGAACACCGGCACGCCGATCTCCTTGCCGAGCGTCTCCAGCTGGTCGGCCGCCGCCGGACGGTACACGTCGCAAGCCGCGAGCAGCGGGTTGCGCCCCTGCTTCCGCAGCAGGTACGCCAGCTTGACGCAGGCCGTGGTCTTGCCGGAGCCCTGAAGGCCGACGAGCATGATCACGTTGGGCGTGCGGTTCTGCGCCATCGTGAGCTTGGACTCCGTGCCCCCGAGCAGCTCCGTGAGCTCCTCGAGCACGATGCGCACGACGTTCTGCGAGGGCGTCAGCGAGTCGAGCACCTCGCTCGTCATGCAGCGCTCCTTGCAGCTCGCGACGAAGCGCTTCACCACCTTGAAGTTGACGTCCGCCTCGAGCAGCGCCAGGCGGATCTCGCGCATCGCGACGTTGATGTCGTCCTCCGTGAGGCGACCCTTGCCGCGGAGCTTGTCGAAGGTGCCCTGCAGGCGGTCGGACAGGCTGTTGAACATGGAAGGTCCTCTCTGGCCTGGTGGCTACTCGATGCCCACGAGGGCGTCGCAGAAGTCGTGCGCGCTGAACCGCTGGAAGTCGTCGATGGTCTCGCCCACGCCGATGCGGAGGATCGGCAACCGCAGGTCGTGGCTGATGGCGACCGCGATGCCGCCCTTGGCCGTGCCGTCGAGCTTGGTCACGATCAGGCCGTCGAGGTCCAGCGCGTCGTTGAACTCCTTGGCCTGGGAGAGGCCGTTCTGCCCGGTGGTGGCATCGACGACGAGGACCACGCTCACCGGCATGTTGGCGCGCTTGCGCGTGACCGACACCACCTTCGCCAGCTCGCGCATCAGCTCCTGGCTGGTGTGCAGGCGCCCGGCGGTGTCGATGAGGACGAGCTGCTCGTGCTGGCGCTCGGCCACGTCGAGCACGTCGTAGCACACGGAGGCCGGGTCCGCGCCGCGGTCGCGGGTCACAAGCTGGCAGCCGGCACGGTCGGCCCAGACGTCCAGCTGCTCGATGGCGGCCGCGCGAAACGTGTCGGCGCCGCCGATGATGGTGGGGATCATCTGCTGCTTGGCGGCGTTGGCGAGCTTGCCCACCGTCGTGGTCTTGCCCGCCCCGTTGATGCCCACGAAGAGCACACAGCTCGGGACGTCGTCGAACGGGTCGCGCTCGATGGGGGCGAACTCCGCGGCCAGACGGTCCGAGAGCGCCCGGCGCAGCTGCCGGTCCGTGCGCAGGTTCTCGCGGGCCGCCTGCTCGCGCAGGTCGTCCGTCACGGCCATGGCCACCTCGGCGCCGAGGTCGCCCATCACGAGAGTGTCCTCGAGGTCCTCCCAGAAGTCCTCGTCCACCTCGCCGCCGAAGTAGAAGATCTCGTTGAGCGCCTCGCGCGAGCGGCTGAGGCCCTTCTTCAACCGGTCCTTGAAGCCCATTTAGACGTCCACCACCTTCCCGGTCGCGCGGTCGAGCCGCTGCGACACCACCTGGCTCACGCCGTCCGCGTGCATCGAGACGCCCCACAGGACGTCCGCCTGCTCCATCGTACGACGCTGGTGAGAGATGACGATGAGCTGGGTCTCCTCCTTGAGCCGCTCGATCGCCGCCAGAAGCTTATCAAGGTTGGAGTCGTCCAGCGCGGCCTCCACCTCGTCGAACACATAGAACGGCACCGTGCGCGTGCGGTACACCGCGAAGAGCAGCGCGAGGGCGACGAGCGAGCGCTCGCCTCCCGAGAGGAGCGCGAGCTTCGGGACCTTCTTGCCCTGGGGCTGCACGAAGACCTCGATGCCCGTCTCGCCGGGGTGATCCGGGTCCGTCATCTCCAAGTGACCCGTGCCGCCCGGGAAGAGCATCTGGAAGACCTCGCGGAAGTTCTCGTTCACCGCATCGAAGGTGGCCACGAAGGCCGCGCGCATCTTCCGGTCGATCGCACTCTGGATCTTGTCGAGGCTCTTGCGCGCGCCCTCGAGGTCCGCGAGCGACGCCGCGATGTGGTCCGCGCGCTCCTTGAGCCGCTGGTACTCCTCCATCGCCACCTGGTTCACCGGGCCGATGGCCTTGATGTCGCGCTCGAGCTTGGCCACCTCGCGCTCAAGGGCGCCGCGGTCCTCCGACTCCGGGAGCTTGAGGGCCTCTTCCAGGGGCATCGCGTCGCACGCGCGGACAGCGTCCACGGCGGTGCGGACGCGCTCCTCGAGCCGCCCGGCCTTCACGTTGCTCTCGTTGAGCCTGGAGGTGGCCCGGTCGAGGGCCTGCTTGGCCTCGGTGGCCTCGGCGCGGGCGTCGTTGATCGTCTTCTTGAGGTCCTGGGAGTCCGCCTCGGCGAGCGACGCGCGGTCGCGGAGGCGGGCCGCCCACTCGAGCAGCCGCTCGTGGAGCGCGTCGTATCGGTCGTGCAGCGGATCGACGCGCAGCCGCAGCACCTCGAGGGCGCGCGTCGACTCCACGGCGGACTGGACGCGCTTGTCGAAGGTGTCAATGGAACGGCGCAGCTCCTCGCAGCGCACCTCCAGGTGCCGCCGGCGCTCCGTCACCGTGGCGAGCTCGAGCTTGCACGCGGACGCCGCCTGGCGGGCCTGGGACTCCGTCCGCTCCGCCTCGCTGCGAGCGGCCTCGAGCTCCTCCGCCTCCACCGCAAGGGCCTGGGAGCGCTTGGCCGCCTTCTCCTCCTTGGCGCGAAGCTCCGCCAGCTGCGGGCGAGCCTCCTCCATGCGCTGGGCGGCCTGGGCGCGCTTCTTCTCGAGCGCCGCCACCTCGGACGCGCCGCGCGACACCGCCCCCTCCAAACGCCCGGCCTCACGACGCGCCGCGTCCACCTCGGCGTTCAGGCGGTTCAGCGACGACCGCGCCCGCTCGCGTGCGTCACGCGCGTCACGCACGGCGTCGTTGGCCGCACGAGAAGCCGCGCGGGCCGACTCCAGCGCCTCCTCCATCTGGGGCACGCGCTGCTCGAGGTTCGTCACGCGGCGCTTGCGCTCCAGCACGCCCTCGTCCGAGCCGGCCTCGACACCCACCGTGGTCGAGGCGCCTGTGGCCACCGCGAGCCCGTCCTCGGTGATGAAGGTCAACCCGGGCGCCGCGTGCGCCGCTGCGGCCGCCTCCTCGGCCGTCCCCACCACCCGCACAGGGCCAAAGAGCGCCCGCGCCAACGGCGACGGGTCATCGCAGCGGAGCCGGTCCAGCAACGCCTCACCCGGCCCTTGAGACGCGACAGAGGCCTCTGCCCCCTCGGGAGCGTCGAGGATCGTCACGGCGCCACCGGCGGTCCTGCGCCGCCAGGCCGCGTCCACAAGCGCGCGCCCGTCTCCCTCGGCCGGCACCAAAGCCTGCAGCTCCGAGCCGAGCAACCGCTCCACGAGCGCGTCCGCTCCTTCTGGCGCGTTGGCGAGGTCGGCCACCAAGGCGTCGGCCAGGGTGCCGCGGACAAGACCAGCCTCTTGCTTGAGCAACGCCTTCGCGAGGGCGCCGCTCGGCCCCACCGACGCGTCCACCGACCTCAGTGCCTTGAGCTCCGCCTCCGCCTCCCGGAGCGCGCGCGTCGCGGCGTCCTCCTGCTGACGGTGCTCGCGCTGTGACCGGGAAGCCTCCTCGACGGCCTTCGACGCGGCGTCGAGCGCCTTGCGGGCATCGGCCACGCCGTGCTCGGCGTCAGCGAGACGGGCGCGCGCCGAGGTGAGCGCCTCGGCGTCCGTGGCCTGCGATTCCTGCAGCGCGCGGATCCGATCCGCGAACAGGTCGTCCTCGACCTCCGCATGGCTCAGGCGCTCCCGAAGCTTGGCCTGGGCAAGAAACGCGTCGTCGCGGTCCCGCTGCGCGGCACGAGCCTCGGCCGACACGGCGGCGGACCGTTCGCGCACGGCGCGCAGCGCAGTCGCCGCCTCGTCAGCTGCGGGACCGAGCTCCGCCAGAGACGAGCGTAAGGTCCCCTGCCGTGCGCGCACCGCTTCGAGCTCGGTCTCGGAGGCCTCGAGCTCCTGGGCGGCATCGCGCCGCTGACGTTCCAGCGAGGAGAGGCTCATGCGGGTCTCGGACAGCTTCGAGACCATGTTGCGGCCCTTCTCCTCCAAGAGCCGCATGTCGCTCTCCAGGCGCCCGAGCTTGTCCTGCACGCGCCGGCGCTGCTCGCCGAGGTCGCCCACGAAGAGCCCCTTCTGCTCGAGCAGCGCTTGGAGCTTCTCCAGGTTCTCGGCGCGGTCCTCGGCACGGTAGTCGGCAAGCTCGACCGCGGCCTCGGCCTCGGTGCGCTCGGCCTTCACGGCCTCCCACTCAGCTTGGAGCCGGCGGAGGTCGTCCACGGCTAGCTGGGTCGCCGCCAGGCCGCGCCGGGCCTCGAGGTCGTTGTAGCGCTGTGCCTTGTCCACCTGGCGCTCCAACGGGCGCAACTGTCGCTTGATCTCGCGGTCGAGGTCGCGCGCGCGGCGCACGTTCTCGTCCATCGACTTCAGCTTGCGGGCCGCGCGCTCCTTTCGGCGGCGGTGCTTGGAGATGCCGGCCGCCTCCTCGATGAGCTCGCGGCGCTGCTCGGGCTTGGCCTGCAGCACGGCGTCCAGCTTGCCCTGGCTGATGATGGAGTGGGTCTCCTTGCCAAGGCCCGAGTCGTGCAGGATGTCCTGCACGTCCATCAGGCGGGCCGGCGCGCCGTTGATCAGGTACTCGCTCTCGCCGGAGCGGTACATTCGCCGGGTGACGCCCACCTCCTCGAAGTCCACTGGCAGCGTGCCATCGGAGTTGTCGAGGACGAGCGTCACCTCGGCAAGGCCCGCAGGGCCGCGCGCCGAGGAGCCCGAGAAGATCACGTCCTCCATGGCCTGGCCGCGGAGCTGCTTGGCGCTCTGCTCGCCGAGGACCCAGAGGATTGCGTCGCTCACGTTGGACTTGCCGGAACCATTGGGCCCCACCACGACGGAGAGGCCCGGGTCGAACACCATGTGCGTGCGGGCGGCGAAGGACTTGAAGCCCTTCAAGGTGAGGGATTTAAGGTACACGGGGCTCCTTTGCGGGGTCCGTCTCGACCGCCACCACCACCGGGGCGTCCAAGGCCGCCCCCTCGTCGTCGAAATCGTGCGCCAGCACGTGGCCGCGCACCTGACCCGTGCCCGTGCCCGCCGTCAGGCGCATGAGCGCGTGCTGGGCCGCTGCGGCCTCGCTCGCCTTTTTCGAGCGGCCGGACCCGCGGCCCACGCGGACGCCCTGTACCCGCACGACGCTCGTGAAGGTGGGCGCATGCTCCGGCCCCTCCTCCGAGACGAGCTTGTACTCCACGTCGCAGTGAAGGTCGCGCTGCACGAGCTCCTGGAGCGCGGACTTCGCGTTGACCGGGCGGAGCGGGATGTCGCCGTTCATCATCGGTGACAGCGTGCGCTGAACGAAGGCCTGCGCGGGCTCGAAGCCGCCATCCAGGTAGAGGGCCCCCACGAGCGCCTCGTAGACGTTCTCGAGGGCAGAGTGCAGCCCGCGGGCCTCGGTGCCCAGCTCGGACTCGCCGAAGACGATGCAGTCGGCCACGCCGAGGCCGCGGGCGATGTCCGAGAGGGTCTCCCCTGCGACGAGCGCCGTCTCGATGCTCGAGAGCTCGCCCTCGTCCTTCGCGGGGAACTTCCGGAACAGGTCCTGGGCCACGATGGCACCGAGGATCGCGTCACCGAGGAACTCGAGCCGCTCGTAGGAGGCCGAGACGGGCAGTCCCTCGGCAGCCGACGGATGGGTGATGGCCGCCTCGATGAGGTGACGGTCGGTGAACTGGTGATCGAGGATCTCCTCGGCCTTCCGGGCCTTCGAGGCGACCTCGCGCGAACGGGAGCCCACGCTACTCAGCGGCCATGATCGCGTCGATGGCGTCCGCGATGGTCTGGATGTCGACGAGCTGGTCGTCGTCCAAAGAGGCGTCGAAGGCGTCCTCGAGGGCGGTCACGAGCTCGATCTTGTCGAGCGAGTCGGCGGACAGGGAGTCGAAGGTGGTCTCCTCGGTGAGCTCGTTGACGTCCGCGTCCATGGTCTCGGCCACGGTCTCGACGACCTTCTGGTACACGTCGTTGCGGTCCATGGTGTTCCTTGTCTCTTGTGCGGGGGCGGCCGGCCCGGCCGTCAGCCCACGATGATAGTCCCTACACTACTGCTCGGCGCCAGTGGGCGCACAGGCGGCCGCCACGTGGCTCGTGAGCCCCTCGTTCACACAACGGACCGCCGCGAGCGTGCCGTTCTTCACCGCCTGCGGGCTGGTCTTGCCGTGGCCCACGAGGACCGGCGCGCGAAGGCCGAGCAGCACCGCGCCGCCGTGCTTGTCGCCCGAGAGGTCCTCGGCGATCCTCGCGAACTCGCCCTTGATCAGCAGGGCGCCGATCGCGTTGAGCGGAGATCGCTTGGCTGCGGCCTTGAGCTGGCCGGCGATGTACTTGGCGGTGCCCTCCATCGACTTGAGCGCCACGTTGCCGGTGAAGCCGTCGGCGACGATCACGTCGTAGTCGCCGCAGAGGAGGTCCTTGCCCTCGCAGTTGCCGGCGAAGGCGACGGCGCCCTGCTCTGCGGCCTCGGTCAACGCACGGAAGTACGTCTGGCTCTGCTCGGAGCCCTTCGTGTCCTCGGTTCCGTTCGAGAGGAGCCCAACAGAAGGCTCGTGGGAGCACCCGGCCTCGACCTTGGCGAGGGCGCCGCACATCTCGGCGAACTGCACGATCATCTCGGGGCGGCAGTCGGCGTTCGCGCCGAGGTCCCCCACCACCGTCTGATGGCCGTCGAGGCCGGGCAGAACGGCCGCCAGGCACGGGCGGCTCACGCCCTTGAGGCGCTTCACGTAGAGGGTCGCGGCCGTGAGGATGGCGCCGGTCGAGCCCGCAGAGAAGAACGCGTCCGCCTCCCCTCCAGCGACGGCCTTGCAGCCGCGCACGATCGAGGAGTCCCGCTTGGCGCGGACGGCCTGGGCCGGGTGCTCGTCCATCGCGATCACCTCGGTCGTGACGAGGGGCTCCGTGCGGTCGTGCTCCTTGCAGAACGGCTCGACGACGTCGGCGCCGCCGGCCACCACCACGGTCAGCTCCTTGTCGGCCTCGAGGGCCAGCTCGATGCCCTTCAGGACCGTCTCGGGGGGCTCGTCCCCGCCCATGGCGTCAACGACCACCTTGACCATCGCCGCTCCTTTCGCGTCCGCCCGGAACCTGCGCTTTTTCGTTCCCTATCCTACCCAAAGCCGTGAATCTGGGCGGAAGCGCCCACACACTGCCCCAAGCCAGCAAAAAGCCCCGCCGGCTCGGCCGGTCGGGGCTCGAAGGTCGCTTGTGCGCTTCTGCGCTTAGTCGACCGCGACCACTTCGCGGTCGCGATAGAAGCCGCAGTTAGGGCACACACGGTGCGGAAGCTTGACCGCGCCGCACTGCGGGCACGTGCAACGAGAGGGCATAGCGAGCTTGCTGTTGGCGGAACGACGCTTGTGGGTGGCTCCGCGGCCCTTCTTCTGTTTGGGGACTGCCATGGTGAACCTCTTTCAGAATCCCAACCTGAGGCACCCGTGGCGCCCGGTCTTGTGACTCACAAACACACAACCAGTGATTGTAGCAACGGCGGCACGACTGTTCCAGCCCTTGCGCCCCTTTTTTGCCCGCGACACAAAATGTGCCCACCGAGCGCGCTAGTCCTGCTTCTTCCAGCCGGCCAGCGCGGCGAACGGGTGCGTGGGGTCCAGCTCGCCGGCGGCCTTGTTCTCGCAGCCGCAGGGCCCGTCGTTCAGGTTCGCCCCGCAGTGGGGGCAGAGGCCCTTGCAGTCCTCGGAGCAATGGACCACGAACGGCGTCTCCATGATCACCGCGGAGTTGACGGCGTCCGCCAGGTCTATCGTGCCGTCCTCCGAGACGAGCGTGAAGTCCACGTCGTCCTCGTCATCGGCCTGCTCCTCCGGCACCTCGAAGAGGAAGTACTCGTCCACCTCGCTCGCGATGTCGAACTCGGCCACGCCGAGGCATCGGTCGCAGGTGCCCACGACGTGGGCCTTCACGAGACCCGTGGCGAGGATGCCGTCGCTCGTGTTGGTGAGCACGATGTCGTAGTCGACGCCCTCCGGCAGCTCGAACTGGTGGTCGCCCAGCTCGTAGCCGGGCACGTCCAGGTGCCCGGCCTCGGTCCAGAGGTCGCCGACCTCCGAGAGATGGTCGTCAACGGAGACGATGATGGGCTCGAGTTCCATCGCTACCAGCTCTGGTTCGTGCGGTTCTGGGCGTTCTCGGAGAGCGTCTGACGGCAGCGCGTCACCTGTCCCACGATGGACTTCAGGTTGTCCTCCAGGTGCGCGAGGACGTCCTCGGCGTACTCCTCGGCGTTGTAGCGGGTGTCACGCTCGTACTGCTGGGCGGCGTCGCGGATGTCGTCGGCCTGCTTCTGGGCCAGGCGGACCACTTCCTGGTCGCCCGCGAGGATCATGGCCTGCTGCTGGGCGTCGGCGACGATGGAGTCGCCCTGCTGCTCCGCGCGGGCGAGGATCTCGTCCTGCTCCTTCAGAATGCGGCGAGCAGTGGCGAACTCCTCCGGGAAGACGGCACGGATGTCGTCGATGATCTGATAGACCTCCTCGGCGTCCACGACCTTCTTGGTGCCGCCGCCGCCAAAGGACGACTTGGCGTTCGTGATCAGGTCCTCAAGTTCTGCGACGAGGTTCTCGATCTCCTCACCCGGCTGCATAGGGGGCTCCTTTCAAGGTGACACGCGCGCCTCTTGGGAAGGGACCTCAGGACCCCTGCGCGGGCGCAGTTGGAGGAATCGTACCATTCATAGGGCCTATCAACGCCAGAACCTGCGACTATGAGCTTCCTGAACCCCCAGAATCAAGGTATGGCCACAATGAGGGCTTCGTCCCGTGTGGTGGCGACGTTTCCCCGCAAGAGGAGCGGCCGCATTGCGGGGAAATGACGGGGCGGCTGACGCACATCGACCCACCACCTGCAGTTTTGCGCTCCTCGCCTGTTGCGGGGAATCGTTTCTCCGCAACGTAAGGGCGTGCAGTGCGGGGAAACGTTCCTCCGCAACTGAGGGAAACACCGAGAGGCTCGCCCTCACCGGCCGAGACGGGCCGCCACGGACGGCGTGACGAGCAGCGACACGTCGCCGCCGAGCGTGGCGATCTCGCGCACGACCGAACTCGACACGTAGCCGTACTCTGGCGCGGACATCACGTAGATGGACTCCAGTCCCGGCGACATGCGCGCGTTGAGCGACGCCTGCGCCAGCTCGTACTCGAAGTCCGTCGCCGCACGGAGTCCCTTGACCACCGCGTGGGCGCCCACCTCGCGGCAGAAGTCGACGAGCAGCCCCTCCATCGGGCGCACCTCGATGGGCGTCTCGCCGCCCTCCTCGGACCAGGCCTCGCGCACCATCTGCACGCGCTCCTCCAACGAGAACCACGTGCCGCAGCCGCGCTTGCTCTTGGACGCAGCAACGGCGACCGTGACCTGCGGCGCGATCCGGCAGGCGCGGCGGATCACGTCCAAGTGCCCCCGCGTGACCGGGTCATAGGTGCCGGGGACCACCACGTGAGAGAGCGGGCCTTCCATTCAATCCTCCTGGGGAACCGCACGGCGCAGCAGGTCGATGCAGCTGGCGCCGTGCTTTTTGGTGCGGTAGGGCTCGAAACCATCGACGGCCAGCGGCGCGACGGCCGCGTCGCGCTGGTGGACCACGAGCACGTCCTCGGCCAGCTGGCACGTCTCGTCCAGGGCGCTCAGAACGGACATGGACAGCTCCGGGTCGAGCGCGTAGGGCGGGTCGAGGTACACGACGTCGAACGGCGCCCCGGGCAACCGCCGCCGTGCCCGGGTCTCGGCGGCGCCCACGACCACGCTGGCTACTCGATCGGCGCCGAGCGCCTGCAGGTTGCCCTTGAGCGCGGCGAGCGCCCGCTTGTCCATCTCGACGAAGGTGCCGTGGGCGGCGCCGCGGGACAAGAGCTCGATGCCCACGGCACCGGACCCCGCGAACGCGTCGAGCACGGAGCACCGGGAGAGGTCCAGCCCGAACGCCGAGGCGACCATCGAGCCGATGGCCTCGCGGGTCCGGTCCATGGTCGGCCGGGTGTCCCGGCCCTCCGGCGCCTTGAGCGGGCGCCCGCGCCACTCTCCTCCGGCGACCCTCATGCCCCGCCACCTTCCTCGAAATACAGCGCGTGCCGCTCGCGCACCTCTATGGCGAGCGGGCGATGCTCCGGTCGCTCCAACGCCGGGTCCTCCCGGAGCAGCGCCTGCGCGTCGCTGTGCGCGGCCTCCACGAGGTCCGCGTCCGCTGCCAGGTCCACGAGCCTGAGCGTCGCGAGCCCGCTCTGCCGGTACCCAAGAATGTCGCCCTCATGTCGCAGCTCCAGGTCCATCTCGGCCAACGCGAAGCCGTCCGAGGTGTGTTCCAGGGCCGTGAGCCGTTTGCGCGCCGGCGTCCCGCGCTTGGCGCTCGTCTCGAGGAACACGCGCCCGGAGACGCTGCCACGCCCCACACGTCCGCGAAGCTGGTGCAACGTCGCCAGGCCGAAGCAGTCGGCGTCGTAGACGAGCATCGCCGTCGCGTTGGGCACGTCCACGCCCACCTCGATCACCGTCGTGGAAACGAGGATGTCGGTCTCGCCGCTTCGGAACCGCTTCATCACCGCGTCCTTCTCGGCCGGGCTCATGCGACCGTGGAGCAGGCCGACCGAGCGCGCCGGAAAGATCGACCGTGACAGCTCCCGCTGCGCGGCCACGGCGCTCTTGAGCTTGCGCTCGTCGCCAGAGGGGTTCTCGACCCCCGCCGGGTCGTCCTTGTCCTCCACGAGCGGGCACACCACATAGGCCTGATGGCCGGCCTCGATCTCCTCGCGAATCGCGCCATACGCCAGGTCCAGAGACTCGGGCGGCACGACCTTGGTGTTCACGCCGGCGCCCTTCACGGGGCGCTGGGTGATGCGGCTCACCTCGACGTCGCCGTACACCGAGAGCGCGAGCGTGCGCGGGATGGGCGTCGCGGTCATCGACAGCACGTCGGCCACGCTCCCCTTTTGCGCGAGCCGCGAGCGCTGGTCCACGCCGAAGCGGTGCTGCTCGTCCACCACCACGAGCGTGAGGTCACAGAACTCGACGTCCGCCGAGAGGATCGCGCTCGTGCCGAAGACCACGGTCACATCGCCTTCGCGGATGGCCTCGGTGAACGCGGCCCGCTCCTTGGCCGGCGTGCTGCCGGTGATCAGGCGCCACGAGACGTCCGCCGCGTCAAGAAGCGGGCCCACCTTTTCCGCGTACTGGTTCGCGAGGACCGAGGTGGGCGCCATCACCGCGCACTGGGTCCCGGTGTCGGCGCACGCGGCCATCGCGCACGCGGCCACGACGGTCTTGCCGGTGCCCACGTCACCAAGGAGCAGGCGGTTCATCGGACGGGGCTCCCTCATGTCCGCGAGGATCTCGCCGACCGCCTGCGCCTGCTCCTCGGTGAGCGAGAACGGCAGCGACGCGCGAAGGGCCTCAAGGTGCGGGCCTTCGACCACGTGCGGACGACCGGTGCGCGACCCCCCTTCCAGGTCGTGGCGCCCCCGGAGCGCGAGCTGCAGGCACAGCAGCTCGTCGTAGGCCAACCGTCGCCGAGCCTGTTCCGCCCCCGCCAACGTGCGGGGGAAGTGCGCGTAGCGCAGCGCGCGGCCGAGCGGGTCGAGACCGTGCGCGGCGGCCAGCCCGGCCGGTAGGAAGTCGCACGGGTCCGCGATGTCCGCGAGGGCAGAGCTCACGATGCGGCGCATCCACGCGGCGGAGAGGCCCTCGGAGAGCGGGTGCACCGGCAGGAGGCGCGCGTAGCCGCTCGTCTCCCCCGCCTTGGCGATGACCTCGTGGAAGGGGGACCTCATCTCCTTGAAGCCGTACGAGAACCCCACCTTGCCGGAGAGCGCCACGAGGTCCTGCGGCTTCAGCTGCTCGGCGACCCACGGCTGTTTGAAGAACGACGCCCGCATCACGCCGGTGTCATCCTGGATGAACACCTCCGAGATGGACATCTTCGGGCGCGGCCGTTTGAGCTCCACGCGGTCGACGCGGCCCACGACGGTGGCTTCCTCGCCGAGGTTCGCGCCGGCCACGGTGGTGACGCGCGTGAAGTCCAGGTACCTTCGCGGAAGGGTGAGGAGCAGGTCGCGCACGGTGCGAACGCCCATGCGATGCAGGGCCTCGAGCCGCGCGCCCGTTGCGAAGCGCAGCCGCGACACATCGCCACCGAGCGCGCAGGTCTGCGCCAGACGGCTCGACGCGATGGACACGGTGACGTTCTCGGCCACGAGCGCGCCTTTCTCGGGACGGTGCAACGAGCCTCTAGTCTACCCGCCGCCTTCTCATGACGCGAGCGGAGCGACAGGAGCGAGCCAGCCCGGACGCGCACAGAAAGGGTCGGGCACGGTCCGGCGCGCAGCGATTGCCGCGCGTCCCGAGGACCGTGCCCGACCCCTGTCGGCACTTCGATGCCAGCACCTATTCCAGCGAGAACACCACCGGGTAGAGCGACTGCTCGCCGCGGTGCGGGTCCAGCTCGAGGTCCGGCAGCCGGTCCTCGATGCGCTCGCAGAGAGCCTCGAAGTCCTCGTCCGTCATGTCCTCGCCGGCGAGGATCGTGCAGGTGTCGGCCTCCTCCTCGGTCTGCATGCGCACGAGGAGGTCGACGCACACGTCCATCACGTCCGAGCCCACCACGGTGATCGCGTCGTCCTGGATGCCCATCACGTCGCCGGCCTTGATCGGCGAGCCGTCGGCGGCCTGGGAGTCGCGCACGGCGGACGTGACCTCGCCGTCGCGGATGCCGGCGATGGCCTCGGTCATCGCGGCCACGTTGTCGGCCATCGGCAGGTCGGTCTCCACCACGAACATCGCCGCGAAGCCCTGGAGCACGGTGCGCGTGGGCACCACGGCGACCTCCGAGTCCTCGCACGCGCTCGCGGCGGCCTCGGCGGCCATGCGGATGTTGCTGTTGTCGGGCAGCACGATGACCTGGCGGGCGTGCGCCTTCTCGATGGCGGCGAGGATGTCGGCCGTGCTCGGGTTCATCGTCTGGCCGCCCTGCACCACGACGTCGACGCCGAGGGACCTGAGGATCTCGGCCTGACCGGAGCCGGCGGCGACGGCCACGAAGCCGAGCGCCTTCTTGGGCTCGCTCTTGCCGGCCGCCTGGTCCTCCGCGATCGCGGCGGTGCGGTCCTGGGCCTCCATGTCCATGTTGTGGATGAACACCTCGTAGATCTGGCCCTGCTCGAGCATGTGGCCGAGCACCTTGTTGGGCTCGTTCGTGTGCACATGGATCTTGTAGTCCGGGTTCGAGCCCACGAGCAGCTCGCAATCGCCCATCGACGCGAGGTACTCGAGGTTGGCCGCCTCGTCGAAGTCGGCGTCGAGCGCCTTGAACAGGAACTCGGTGCAGTAGCGGTACTCGGAGCCCTCCCAGTCGTCGTTGAGCTCGATGGCGACCTTGGCGGCCGCCTTCTGCTTCGCGTCGTCCGGGCTCGCGACCGTGGTCTTGAAGTCCACGGTGCCGTCGTGCCCAAGGTAGGCGTTCACGAACGCCTCGACGAAGACCGCGAAGCCGAAGGCGCCCGAGTCCACGACGCCGTTCTCCTTGAGCACCGGCAGCAGGTCCGGCGTGCGCGCCACGGACTCGTAGGCCTGCGTGACGATGGCCTCGAGCGCCTCGTCGAGGGTCATCTTGGACTTGGCGCAGGCCTCGGCCTTGTAGGAGAGGTCCTCGATCACGGTGAGGATGGTGCCCTGCACCGGCTTGCGCACGGCGCGGAAGGCCACGTGCTTGGCGTGGCGGAGCACCTTGAAGAGCTGGCCCGTCGTGATGGGGTCGTCCTTGCCGTAGTCCACCAGGCCCTCGGCGACACCGCGGAGAATCTGCGACGTGATGACGCCGGAGTTGCCGCGGGCGCCCATCAGGGACCCGTGGGTCACGGCCTTGGCCACGGCCTGGAGGTCGGCGTCGGCGGGCAGTGCCTCGACCTCCTTGACCACGGTCTGGAGGGTGAGGCTCATGTTGGTGCCGGTGTCACCGTCGGGCACCGGGAACACGTTGAGCTTGTTGATCTCGTCGGCGCGGTCGGCCACGGCCTGGGCGGCGATGGGGAGGCAATGACGAAGGACGGTAACGATCATAAAAGGACATCTCCGGTCTACGAGGGGCCACGCGGCCCGGTCAATCAATCGGTCAAACGGGCGGCTAGCAGACCTTGAGGCCCTCGATTACCACGCGCACGTCAACGTTCTCGATGTCCGCCACCTGCTTGAGCATGAAGCGGACGCTGCTCTCGAGGTTCTGGGAGACCGAGCGCATGTTGACGTTCGACTCCACGACCACGTGGAGGGTCACCTGAACCGTGCCGTCGGCCATGTCCACGTCGATGCCCTTGCGGAGCTGGTTGGTGGCAAAGAGCGTGATGACGTCCTGCCCGTCCGAGTAGGCCATGCCCACGACGCCGTAGCACATCATCGCTGCATAGCCGGCCAGGTCGGCGATCACGTCATTCGAGACCTTGAGCGTGCCGGGAACGGCAGTATCCATGCCGGGCTCCTCCCCTGAACGGGCGCGGGGGGCGCCCGGGTTCGTTTAAGATCGGAGCGATTGTACCCTTCAGGTACCAACGCCCCCGGAACCCTTCCAAAGGCCCATGAGGGGCGCAACCACGAGAGAAGCGGGGGTAGAGACATGGGCACTACGAACGAATGGGTCGTCATCGAGCGCGACGGCACGAGCGCCGCTGTGGATCCAATGGGTGCGCAGTTGATGAGCCTCGAGCGCGACGGCATCCAGTACCTCTGGCAGGGCGACGAGCGCTGGTGGCCGAGGAGGTCGCCGGTCCTGTTCCCGATCGTGGGGTCGCTCCGGGGCTGTCACAGCGAGACGCCCCACGGCGCGGCCGACATGGCCCAGCACGGGGTGGCCCGCGGCCAGCGGTTCTCGGTGGCCGCGACCGGCTCGGACTTTGTGACGATGGTTCTCGAGGCCAATGACGAGACCCGCGCGGCATACCCGTACGACTTCCGCCTGTCGATGACCTACACGGTGCTCGAGGGCGGCGCCGTGGAGCAGCGCTTCGAGGTGTCGAACACCGACAAGGACGAGCTGCCGTTCGTCGTGGGCGGTCACCCGGCGTTCAACGTGCCGCTCGTGGCCGGCGAGACGTTCGAGGACTATGAGCTGGTCTTCTCGTTCCCCTGGAGCTGGGACAGCCCGAGCCTGGGGGCAGACAAGCTGCTGCACTGGGACGAGCCCTGCCCGGTGCTGCGCGAGAGCGACACGCTGCCGATCCGGCGCGAGCTGTTCTGCGCGGACACCGTGGTGCTGAAGGACGTGCCGGGGAACGGCGCGATGTTGCGGAGCCGTGTGAGCGGTCACGGCGTCGCGCTGGACTTCCCGGGGTTCGAGTACTGCGGCGTGTGGTCGGCGCAGCCGGACGCGCCGTTCGTGGCCGTGGAGCCGTGGACCGGCTGCGCGACCGGCTCCGACGAGGGCGACGTTCTCGCCGAGAAGCGCGGCATGACCCTCCTGGCGCCCGGCGAGACGTGGCAGGCGGCGTTCACGATGCGCCCGTTCTAGAACAGCTCTCTGTGGGGCACCGTACGGTCTTTCAGCCAAACCGCGCGGTGCCCTTCACATGAGGTCGCACGCGTCCACGTCGATCGCCACGGAGGTGCCGCGCGAGTCGACCTCCCGGCAGGCCTCGGCGAGCACCGCGCCGAGGTCGGCCGACAGGGGCGCCTTCACCAGCACGTGCCGGCGGTAGCGGTCCTTGGCCTTGGCCTTGAGACAGTCCGTCGGGCCGAGCACGCGCCAGCCGGGGCGCCCCGCGGTGGCCGCCCGAAGCTCGTCGGCCACCTGCGTCACGACGCGCTCCGCGAGCCCCTCGTTGGTGCTCGACACGGTCACGTTGCCGAGCCGCGTGAACGGCGGGTAGTCGGCCTCGCGGCGCATGGCCATCTCGTATCTCACGAACGCTGCCCGGTTGTGCTGCGCCACCGACGTGATGGCCGGGTGCGTCGGCCAGTAGGTCTGGATCAGCACGCGCCCCGGCTTCTCACCGCGCCCGGCGCGGCCTGCCACCTGCTCCAAGAGCCCGTAGGTGCGCTCGGCGGCGCGGAAGTCGGGCAGTTTGAGCGACGTGTCCGCGTTCACGACGCCCACCAGCGTGACGTCCGGGAAGTCGAGGCCCTTCGCGATCATCTGGGTGCCGACAAGGACCGCACCGGGGCTCGCGTCGAACTCCTCGAGCAGCTTCTGGTGCGCGCCCTTCGCCTTGGTGGTGTCGGCGTCCATGCGAACGATCGGCGCGCCGGGCAACAGGGCGCGCAGCTCGTCCTCCACCCGCTGCGTGCCGATGCCGTAGGCCCCGAGGTAGCGGCTGCCGCAGCTCGGGCACACGGTGCCGGGGTCCGGGTAGGCCCTCGCCGGCCAGCGGCTGCCGCAGGTGTGGCAGGCCAGCTCCCGGGTGCGCTCGTGGTAGGTGAGCGACGTCGAGCAATGGGGGCACGTCGGCACGCAGCCGCAGTCGCGGCACATGAGGAACGAGGCGAACCCGCGGCGGTTGAGCAGAAGCACCGACTTCTCGCCGGCGGCGTGGGTCTCGAGCAGCGCCTTTCTCAACGGTGCCGAGAGCGGCGAGCCGTTCCTGTCGCGGAACTGCTCGCGCATGTCGACCACCGAGACGGCCGGGAGCACCGCCGACCCGGGTCGCTCCGGCATCGACGCGCGCACCCACGGCACACCGCGCCAGGACCCCTCGCGGCACCGTTCGAGGGACTCCATGGACGGCGTCGCCGAGCCGAGCACGAGCGCCGCGCCGTGCAGCCTCGCGAGCTCGGCCGCGGTCTCGCGCGCATGGTAGCGCGGCGCCTGGTCCTGCTTGTAGGACTGCTCGTGCTCCTCGTCCACGACGATGAGGCCCACATTGTCGAGCGGGGCGAACAGGGCCGAGCGCGCGCCCACCACGACGCGGGAGTGCCCGGTGCGCGCGAGCTCCCATTGTTGGCGCCGCTCCCCGGTGGAGAGGCGCGAGTGGAGGATGGAGACCTCGTCGCCGAAACGGCCGCGGAACCGGCCCACCGTTTGGGCGGTGAGCGAGATCTCCGGCACGAGCACGATGGCCGTCCTTCCCTGGGCCAGCGTCTCCTCGATGGCCTGGAGGTAGACCTCGGTCTTGCCGGACCCCGTCACGCCGTCGACGAGCACCACCGACCCGTCGGCCGCCTCGCGCGCCCGAGCGATGGCGGAAAGGGCGTCGCGCTGGCCTTGCGTGAGGACGCGAGGCCGGGGCGCGCGGGCGCTCGAGAGGCTCGTCTCGTCCACGGCTCCGGTCTTGAGGCTGGACGAGACGGTCACGACGCCCTTCTTCTCGAGCGCCGTGACCGCGCCGCGGGCCCCGGGCGAGACCGCCGCGAGGTCGGCGAGCCGCTGCGGCCCCTCGGCCAGGCCCTCGAGCACCTCGCGCTGGCGCAGGGCGTTCGCGCGGGGCACGAAGTCGCGGCCCTTCTCGGTGAGCGCGACCCACCGGTCCTCGGGGGCGTCCGGCACGGAGCCGTCGAGCGACCAGCCATTGTCGCCTTTGGTGACCTTCACCGTCTGGCCCGCGGGGAGCAACAGACGGAAGCACGCGTTGAGGGGTGCCGCGTACTCGCGGGCCATCCAGAGCCCCAGCCGAGCCTGCGCGGAGCAGAACGCCGACGGCGCCAGCACCTGCTCCAGCGGCTTGACCTTCTCCGGGTCCACGCCCTCGGGCGCGTCATCCGACACCGCGACGACGTACCCCACGGCCGGGCGCCCCGAGAAGTTGACGAGCACCGTGCATCCCACGGCGACGTCGCCCTCCAACTCCTCGGGCACCGCGTAGTCGTAGGGCGCGGTGAGCGCGCGGGTGGGGATGTCGAGCACGAGCGATGCGAAGCGAGCCACGGGACCTCCGGTGACGGAACGGAGCCCCCATGGTAGGCCACCGACCCGGCAGAGGCGCCGGGTCGGCTCACGAGATGTGAGCGGCTACCCCTCGATGGCCGCGACCGCCGCCTTCAGCTCGTCGGCCTTGTTGGTGGCCTCCCAGGTGAAGTCCGGGTCGTTGCGGCCGAAGTGCCCGTACGCCGCAGTCTTCTTGAAGATCGGCCGGCGCAGGTCCAGCTCGCGGATGATCGCGCCGGGACGCAGGTCGAACACCTGCTTCACGGCCTCCTCGATCACGGCGTCCGGCACCACGCCGGTCCCGTGGGTGTCGACGAGCACGGAGAGCGGGTGCGCCACGCCGATGGCGTAGGCCAGCTCCACCTCGCACTTCTTGGCGAGGCCGGCCGCGACGACGTTCTTGGCCACCCACCGCGCGGCGTACGCGGCCGAGCGGTCCACCTTCGTGGCGTCCTTGCCGGAGAAGGCGCCGCCGCCGTGACGGCCCATGCCGCCGTAGGTGTCGACGATGATCTTGCGCCCCGTGAGCCCAGTGTCGCCCATCGGGCCGCCGATCACGAAACGGCCGGTCGGGTTCAC
The DNA here is from genome assembly GCF_030067705.1 of Kribbibacterium absianum. Taxonomy (GTDB): domain Bacteria; phylum Actinomycetota; class Coriobacteriia; order Coriobacteriales; family Atopobiaceae; genus Kribbibacterium; species Kribbibacterium absianum. Next base: position 410,523 of record NZ_JASJEX010000001.1, on the reverse strand, counting down.
ATAGATGTCGGCGTCCGCCCAGTCGACGCCCTCCTCCGCCATCACCGGCCCGATCACGTGCTCGACCATGTCCTGTTTGATGACGTCCATGGACTCCACGTCCGGGTCGTGCTGGGTGGAGATGACCACCGCGGTGACGGCAGTCGGCGCGCCGTCCTCGTAGCGCACGGTGACCTGCGTCTTGCCGTCCGGGCGGAGGTACGGCACGGTCCCGTTCTTGCGCACCTCGGCGAGGCGCTGGGCGAGGCGCTGGGCGAGGTAGATGGGCATCGGCATGAGGGCGCTCGTCTCGTCGCAGGCGTAGCCGAACATCATGCCCTGGTCGCCGGCGCCGATCCGGTCGTCCGGGTCGTCGGTCTCGCCGCGCTGGGCCGCGTAGCTCTCGTCAACGCCCATCGCGATGTCGGGGCTCTGGTCGTGGATCATGTTGATGACGCCGCAGGTGTCGGCGTCAAAACCGTAGGCCGGGTCGTCGTACCCGATGGCGCGGATCGCGTCCCGCACGATGCCCTGCACGTCCACATAGGCCTGGGTGCGGATCTCGCCGGCCACAAGGACCGTGCCCGTGGTGGCGAACGTCTCGCAGGCGCAGCGGACCTCGTCCACGTTCGCCGGCATGCCGCTCGGGCTCACGTAGCCCTGGGACTGCAGCAGGGCCTCCTTCTCGAGAATCGCGTCGAGCACCGCGTCGCTCACCTGGTCACACACCTTGTCGGGGTGCCCCTCGGTCACGCTCTCGCTGGTGAAATAGCTAACCTCGGCCATGTCGCTCCTTCTGCGGGATCCCCCGCCTCGCCTCGGGACCTCACAAAAAGGCCCCCTCACTGTGTCAGGGGACCGTGCCTCGCCGCATTCCCCCGTCTTCCGGGGCTGGACGCCCCGCCGAGAATTGGCACCGTGCCCGCGCTTTTGCGGGCGGTTGCCGGAGCTTCGTCGGGCTCGGTCCCTCAGCTCTACGCGCACCTCTCGGTGCGCCTCTTGACGGCTCGTGAGAGCGTACGGCTCCCTTCCCGGCTTGTAAAGGGACTCCCGGTGCGGCATGTCAATCCCCGAAAGTGTTGCGCCCTATGACAAGAGAGGTTCACAATTGTGAACCTCTCTGCCGGCGCCCTGAAAGGGACCCCGCGCAAAAGGGAAGGCCTCTTCTGAGACTCCCCTTCTTATACTGAGACCCCGGACAACGAGAAAGGCAAGCCTGTGCGCACGGTCTTTGCCATCTTCAAGCGCGACCTGGTCCGCATCCTCAAGAACCCCGTGGGCGTCATCGTCACCCTGGGCGTGGCGCTCATCCCGGCGCTCTATGCGTGGTTCAACATAGCTGCCAACTGGGACCCCTATAACAACACCTCCGGCATCGCTGTCGCGGTGGCGAGCGAGGACGCGGGCACCCGGATCGAGGGCATGGGCGAGGTGAACGTCGGCGACCTCGTGCTCGACAAGCTCCACGACAACGACCAGCTGGGCTGGCGCTTCGTGGACAAGGGGCAGGCGCTCCAGGGCGTCGAGTCCGGCGAGTACTACGCGGCCATCGTGATCCCTGAGGACTTCTCAAAGGACCTGACCAGCGTGCTCAGCGGGCACCTCGTGCGCCCCCAGCTTGAGTACTACGTGAACGAGAAGCTCAACGCGGTCGCCCCCAAGGTCACCGACACCGGCGCGGACACGGTGGAGTCCCAGATCGACGAGGAGTTCGTCTCCACGGTCTCGGCCGTGGTGCTCGAGAAGGCACAGACCGTTGCCGGCGACGTGAGGACCGGTGCCGAGGAGGCCTCGGGGTCCCTCTCCTCGCAGGTGGCCCAGGCCGCGAACGCGGTGGCCCTCCTCCCGGAGTCCATCGACCACGCCCGGGGCACCTGCACGGCGGCGTCGGCGGCGATCGACCAGGGACGGGCCGCGCTCGACGGGCTCGCGACCACGGCGGACGCGGGCAAGGGGGCGTTGGAGGCCGCGCTCGGCGATCTTGCCACTGCCCGCGCCAAGGCCACGGCCGGCATCTCGACCCTGTCGCAGGACCTCTCCGCGGCGAGCGGCACCCTCACAGGGGTCGCCTCCACCACGGCCTCCGACCTCTCGACCCTGTCGGGGGACCTCGTGCGGCTCCAGGGGCACGTGGACGGCGCCCTTGCCAAGCTGCAGACCGCACAGGACACGCTCCAGTCGGCGAAGGGCCAGCTGGACGGCGCGATCGACGGGCTGCCGGACGGGACGGTGGTCGGCTCGGACGTCAAGGACAAGCTCACCGAGCAGGCCGCGAGCCTTCAGGCGCACCTGGACAAGCAGCAGGCGTTGATCGACCGGCTCCAAGCGGTGTCGGACGCCGTGAAAGACGCCGCGGGCCAGGTCTCGTCGGACGCCGCCGGTGCCGACCAATCGGTCCAGGCCGCCGCGAGTGCGCTTGCGTCGCTCCAGTCCTCCGTCGGGTCAGACACCCTGCCCCAGGTTGACTCCTCGCTCGACGGCCTCTCCTCTGCGGGCGCGCTGCTCGACGGCGACCTCGGGTCGCTCTCCGGCCTCGTCACGGCGCTCGACACAAACCTCGCCCAACTCAAGGGCATCCTCTCCCAAGCGGAGGAGGCCCTCGCCCTCACCAAGGACAGCGCCCAGGGCCTCGCGTCCCTGCTCCGGGGGCTGTCGAGCGACCTGTCGGCCATCACGTCGGCCGCCAACCTCGAGGCGCTGTCCTCGATCATCGACCTCAACGACCAGGACGTCGCGAGCATCGTGGGCTCCCCCGTCGACATCGAGGAGCGCTCGGTCTTCCCTGTCGAGAACTACGGCTCCGGCGTCACGCCCTTCTACACCAACCTGGCGCTGTTCGTCGGCGGCTTCGTGCTCGTGTCCATCTACAAGCTCGAGGTGGACGAGGAGGGCACAGGCCCCATCAAGCCCTGGCAGGGCTACTTCGGGCGCTGGATGCTGCTCAACCTCGTGGGCATGCTGCAGGCCCTTGTCACCTGCGTGGGCGACCTCTGCCTCGGCATCCAGTGCGTCAGTCCGGCCGCGTTCGTGTTCGCGGGGCTGGTCGAGTCCTTCGTCTACGTGAACATGATCTACGCCCTGGCCGTGGCGTTCAAGCACATCGGCAAGGCGCTCGCCGTGATCATCGTGATCCTCGAGATCCCGGGGTCGAGCGGCCTCTACCCCATCCAGATGCAGCCGGCGTTCTTCCAGGCGCTGCACCCGTGGCTGCCGTTCACCTACGGCAACAACGCGATGCGCGAGGCCATCGCCGGCTTCTACGACGGCCACTACGCCTTCGACCTCGGCATGCTGCTGCTCTTCGTGCTGCCGTCGCTGCTCATCGGCGTCGTGCTCAGGCGCTACCTGCTCAACATCAACGGGCTCTTCGACCGGCGCCTCCGCGAGACCGACCTCATGGCCTGCGAGCGCGACCCGGTCCCCGAGGGCAACTTCCGCCTCACCACGCTGATCAAGGCCGCGCTGGACTCCGACGAGTACCGCCGCGTGTTCGTGGAGCGCGCCGAACGGTTCGAGCTGCTCTACCCGACGCTCATCCGTGTGGGGCTCGTCGCGCTCCTCTGTTGCTTCGGCCTCCTGCTGATACCGCTCTTCGTGGTCCCCACCGACGCCAAGCTGCCGGTGCTCGTCGCCTGGGTGGTGTCGGTGGTGCTCTTGTGCGTGTTCCTGCTGGTGGTGGAGTACTTCCACTCCCGTGTGTCCGAGAAGGTGAACCTCACGGACCGGCCTCACCAGCAGCTGCTGTCCATGGTGGGCGAGCGCCTGCGCGCGGAGTTCGGCGCCTTCGCCCCGGCCTCGGAGATGCGCGGCCTCAACACCCGACTGCAGCGCCTGGAAACCCTCCAGAGGCCCGGCCCCGAGGATGACGCACCGCAGTCCTCGTCCGATACGCCTGCCGATGTCACCAGGCCCATAGCCGCCCCGGGCGACCAGCGAACGGAGGACGACCATGCGTAAGGTCTGGCGGATCTTCGTCACGGACATCAAGCACGCGACGAGCAACGTCATCGCGCTCGTCGTCTGCATCGGCCTCATCGCCGTGCCGTCCCTCTACGCCTGGTTCAACATCGCGGGCAGCTGGGACCCCTACGCCAACACCGGCAACCTCAAGGTGGCCGTGGCGAACTGCGACGAGGGCTACACGAGCGACCTCGTGCCCGTCTCGATCAACGTCGGGGAGCGCGTGACCACGGCGCTCCGCGCCAACGACTCCATCGGCTGGGTGATCACGAGCGAGGACGACGCGATGGAGGGCCTCAAGGCCGGCGACTACTACGCGGCGATCGTCATCCCCCAGGACTTCTCGCGCGACCTCTTGAGCATGCTGGAGCCCGACGCCACCAAGGCCAAGCTCATCTACTGGGACAACCAGAAGGAGAACGCGATCGCGAACGTCGTGACGGACAAGGCCAGCTCGGCCGTCCGCGAGCAGATCGACACGACCTTCGCCGAGACCGTGTCCTCCATCGGCGCGAGCACGCTGTCCTCGCTCGGGAACTACCTGGACAGCGACACGATGGCCGACGTGGCCACCAAGGCCGTCGGCACCGTGAACGAGTCCATCGAGGGCCTCGGCCGCGCGAAGGCGTCGCTCGAGGCGTACCAGGCGCTCGTGACGTCAGCCGACAGTCTTCTGAACCAGGCGGACGACCTGCTGCACGGCTCGGGCGATTCGGTTCGCGCCCTCAAGGAGCCGCTGTCGCTGGCGGCCGGCTCCGTGAACGACGCTCAGGGAGCGCTCGGGTCCGCGACATCCGCCGTGCAGGGCGCGCTGTCGTCGCTCAGCGGCTCGCTCGACGATGTCTCCGACCGCGTGGGCGAGGCGTTCGCGAAAGGCACGGACACCGCGACGGACGCGGCGGCGAAGTTGGACGAGGCCGCGACGCTCACCGGCGAGCGCAAGGAGAGCGTGGACTCGCTGCTCGCAGGCTTCCAAACCCAACGCGCGGCCCTCCAGAAGGCGCGCGACGCCCTCGCGAGCGGCTCGCCGTCCACGGGCCTCGGCTCCGCCGCCCTGGCCCAGGCCCTGGCGAAGGTGGATTCGGCCTTGTCCGCGCTGGACCGCGTCATCAGCGAGCTGTCGCAGGCATCGCAGGCGCTCGGACAGCTGCAGGGCGACCTCACAAGCACCGCGAACGACCTCCGCACGGGCGTCTCGAACGCGCAGGAATCGAAGGCCGCCCTTGAGAGCTCCGTGGCGACCGCAAAAGACAAGGTCTCCTCCGCCGCCGGCGGGTTTGACTCGTCGGTCGCGGACGGCCTCGACGCGGTGGCGTCCGCCCTCAGCGATGCTGCGGCCAAGGCGACCGGCATCGCGGACGGCCTCGACAGCACCGTGACCACCCTCACGGGGCTCTCGTCCAGCGCCTCGGGCGACCTCGGCACCATCGAGAAGGCCCTCGCCGACGCCATCGGCGCCACGGACCGCGCGGCCGCGCAGCTCACGGGCCTCCGCGACCGGCTCGACGCGACGCTCGCGTCCAACGACATGGAGGAGGTTCGGAGAATCCTGTCGAGCGAGCCGGAGGAGCTCGCGTCGTTCCTCTCGGCCCCGGTGGAGCTGGAACGGCACGCGGTCTATCCCGTGGCCAACAACGGCTCGGCCATGGCGCCGTTCTACAGCACGCTGGCGCTCTGGGTTGGCGCGACGATCCTCGTGGTCCTCATCAAGCCTCAACCGAGCGAGCGGGAGCTTGAGGCCGTGGGCGGCGCCAAGCCTTGGCAGGCCTACTTCGGGCGCCTCGGCGTGATGCTCGTGCTCGCGTTCCTGCAGGCGACGCTCCTCTGCGCCGGCGACCTGTTCTTCCTGCAGATCCAATGCGTGGACCCGTTGCTCATGTTCTGCGGCTGTTGGCTCGCCTCGCTCGTGTTCACCAACATCACCTACGCGTTGGCGGTCTCGTTTGGCGACGTGGGCAAGGCCATCGCGGTGTTCCTGCTCGTGATCCAGGTGGCGGGGTCCGGCGGCTCGTTCCCGGTGCAGATGCTCCCCGAGGCCTTCCAGAGGGTCGCGCCGTTTCTGCCGTTCGTGCCCTCGACCAATTGCCTGCGCGGCGCGGTAGCCGGGGTCTACGGCCACCAGTACCTGTACTGCGCGCTGCAGCTGGCGGCGTTCATCCTGCCGGCCCTTCTGCTCGGTTTGCTCCTGCGCAAGCCGGTGGTCCGGCTCAACGAGTGGGTGGAGCGGCAGCTGGAGTCCACCCGGGTGATGTGACGCGGCCGGCCAACCTGCAGCTCTGGCTCACATTGCAACTCTGAGCCTCCCCGGGTCCGGAACTGCAACCTCACGCCTGAGAATCGCAGTTCCGCGACCCGGTCGTGCTCATATCGCAACTCTCAGTTCCGCTTGGATTGCCATTCTGACTGGCCGCGAACACCCCGACGCCACAGAAGGAAGCGCCGGCGCACACTCGCCCTCTCATGGGTCGGTCTGCTTCTTCTCCGCCCTTTTCCGCAGCCGTCGCCCGCGCGTCGTACCATAGGCACGCACTGATCCAGACCAAAGGAGCAGCTTTGAGCACCTCCACACCCGTCCGCGTCCGCTTCGCTCCCTCCCCCACCGGTAAGCTCCATGTGGGCGGCGCGCGCACCGCGATCTACAACTGGGCCTTCGCCCGCGCCAATGGCGGCGCCTTCATCCTCCGTATCGACGACACCGACCCCACCCGCTCCACCGACGAGAACGAGCAGATCATCCTGCGCGCCATGCGCTGGCTCGGCCTCGACTGGGACGAGGGCCCCGGCGTCGGCGGCCCCTGCGGCCCCTACAAGCAGACGGAGCGCATCGCCATCTACCGCGAGGCGGCGCAGAAGCTGATGGACGAGGGCAAGGCCTATGCCTGCTTCTGCACCCCGGAGCAGCTGGAGGCGGACCGCGAGGCGGCGAAGGCGCGCAAGGACTCGTTCCAGGGCTACCAGGGTCGGTGCCGCGACCTCGACCCCGCTGAGGCGCAGCGGCGCATCGATGCTGGCGAGCCCTATGTGATCCGCATCAAGGTCCCGCGCGACCGCGGCGACGTCGTGGTCGAGGACGCCGTGCACGGCGAGGTCACGTTCAACGCCAAAGAGCTCGACGACTTCGTGATCGTGCGCTCGGACGGCACACCGACCTACAACTTCACGACCGTCGTGGACGACGCCCTCATGGGCATCACCCACGTCATCCGCGGCGACGACCACCTCTCCAACACCCCTCGCCAGGTCATCGTGTACGAGGCGCTCGGCTACCCGGTGCCGGAGTTCGCGCACATCTCGATGATCTTGGGGCCGGACGGCAAGAAGCTCTCCAAGCGCCACGGCGCGACGTCCGTCGAGGAGTACCGGGACGCCGGCTATGACAGCGAGGCGTTCGTGAACTACCTCGCGCTTCTCGGCTGGGCCCTCGACGGCGAGACGACCATCGTGCCGCGCGAGGTGCTCGCCCGGGAGTTCTCGCTGGACCACGTGTCCAAGAATCCGAGCACCTTCGACCCCAAGAAGCTCGACTGGGTGAACCAGCAGTACCTCCAGGCAATGACCGACGAGGAGTTCGCCGAGCGCGTCCTCGCGCCACAGCTCCTGGCTGCCGGGCTCGAGGACCGCGGCTGCTTCGAGGCGCGTCCGGAGTGGTTCTGCACGCTGGCGAGCGTGCTGAAGCCGCGCACGACGCTTGCCCCGGATGTGGTGGGGCTGGCGCGCTTCCTCTACGAGGGCCCGGCGCCTCAGATCGACGAGAAGGCCATGAAGAAGGCTCTGCTCAAGGAGGACGATGCCAGTCAGTGGCTCTGTGCCGCCCGGGCCGCGCTCAACGACCTCGAGCACTTCGACGCCAGCTCCATCGATGACGCACTGACACGGGTGCAGGAGGAGACCGGGGCCAACAAGCGCAAGTTCTACGGCGCGGTCCGCGCCGCCGAGACGGGCTCGCTCGTGTCACCGCCGCTCGGAGTGTCCATCGAGCTGCTCGGCCGTGCCTACGCCTTGGCCCGGATCGACAACGCGCTCGAGAAGGTCGCCGACGCGCGCGCCTAGCCAGTGACGCCCTGGGCCCGGCTGCCCCGAATCGACCCGCCCGCGCGAGCCGGCCGATTCGGGGCAAAAGGCTCGATGGTTTACCCCTTATCGGCGTCAATCCGGCCATCGAGCCTGCTTGGCGTCGGCTCAGAGCACGTTCGGGGCAAAAGCCGCACTGGTTTACCCACTATCGGCGCACTCGCACGAGAAGTGCGATCCGGGGCAGCTCGCCCGCGATACGGGGCGCACGCGCCGCCCTTCGTCAAGAAAGGACCCACCCATGTTGCCCAGCGCGTTCGAGGTCCTCGGTCCCGTCATGGTGGGCCCGTCCAGCTCCCACACGGCGGGCGCCCTGCGTATCGCGCTCGCGTCGCGCGAGCTTGCCCCGGCACCGGTGACGAGCGTGACGTTCACGCTCTACAACTCGTTCGCGCGCACGTACCGCGGCCACGGCACCGACAAGGCGCTCGTCGCCGGCATGCTCGGCCTGGCCACGGACGACGAGCGGATCCGCGACTCGTTCGCCCTCGCCCGGGAAGCCGGCCTCGCGTTCGACTTCTCAATCAACCCCGACGGCGTCGGGCAGCACCCCAACACGGTCGACATCGCGATGGCCTTCTCCGACGGTGGGCGGCTCACCGTTCGCGGCGAGTCGGTCGGCGGAGGCCGCATGCGGCTCTCGGCGATCGACGGCGTGCCCGTGGACGTGGCCGGCGAGTACCCCACGCTCTTCGTGCGTCACGACGACAAGCCCGGCATGCTCGCAGCGCTCACCGGGGCCCTCTCAGCCCAGCACATCAACATCGCGACCATCCGCACGTTCCGCAACGCGCGCGGGGGCGACGCCTACACCGTGGTGGAGGTGGACGACGCCCTTCCCGAGCCGCTCCTCGCCTATGTGCGCTCCACCCCCGGCGTGAGCTTCGCCACCGCCATTGCAATCCCGGGCGCAGGGCCACACCTGGGCACCGAGGCGCCTGCCTGCGATTTCCGCAACGGGGCCGAGCTGCTCGCCCTCTGCCAGTCCGAGAACCGCTCCATCGGCAGCGCGATGCGCGCCCGCGAGACGTCGCTCGAGGGGTCCGAGCAGGCTGTCGACGACGCGATGGGGCGCGTGCTCGCCGCCATGGACCACGAGGTCCGGGCCACCATCGAGCAGCCCCGCCGCTCGCTGGGCGGCCTCCTGCATGGCCAGGCGCGCGCCGTTTCCGACAAGAGCGCGGCGCTTCAGGGCGCGCTTCTCGGCCCCGCGCTCTCCCGAGCCACGGCTTATGCGATGGCGACGCTCGAGCTCTCCAGCTCCATGGGCGTGATCGTCGCGGCGCCCACGGCGGGCTCCTCGGGCGTCGTGCCGGGCGCCCTCATCGCTTGCGCGGAGGCAATGGGCGCCCGGTCGCGGCTCTCAGGCGCGTTGTGGTGCGCAGCGGCAGTCGGAGCCGTCATCTCGGGCAACGCGACCGTCTCTGGCGCCGAGGGGGGCTGCCAGGCCGAAGTCGGAGCCGCTGCCGCCATGGCCGCGGCTGGCCTGTGCCAGATGCTCTACGGTTCCCCCGAGACGTGCCTCGACGCGGCGGCCATCGCCATCGCGAACATGCTCGGCCTCGTGTGCGACCCGGCCGGCGGCCTTGTCGAGTTCCCGTGCCAGGACCGCAACGCCGCGGGCGTCGCGGCGGCCTTCACAGCGGCACAGTTGGCCTTGTCGGGCGTCAAGAGCGTGGCCACGTTCGACGACGCCGTGACGGCCCTTGCCGCCGTGGGGCACTCGATGCCGGCGGCGCTCCGCGAGACCGCGCTCGGCGGCCTCGCCGTCACCCCGAGCGTGTGCCTCGCCTGCGAGCAGCCCTGCGCTTGAGCGCGCTAACCCACAACAGAGTGCGCTCTCTGCGTCGGGCCTCGTGCGAGCTCGGGCTCAGGCCAGTCTGCCCAGCCGCTTGTTGACGGACTTCCCGCCCTTCTTGGTGCGGAACGTCGTCGCGACGCCGCACAGCACGGTGTAGCCGTAGAACGTCACGAGGCGCCACACGAGGTACGCTGCGGTCGCCGCCGTTCCGAACAACGGCCCGAAGAACACCGCGAAGGCGGCCTCGATGCCACCCGTGCCGCCGGGCAACGGGATCGAGTTGCTCACGAACTGCACGAGCGCGCCCGCCGTGATCGCGATGAGGAACGGCGTGGGTCTCCCGAACGCCATCAAGATGAACCACGGGCTCCCGTACAGGATGGACAGCTGCGCGGCGCTCGCGAGGAACATCGCCGCCATGGCCCGCTTGTGCCTCACGGCGCCACGGAACGCGCTCGCGAACTGTTCCACCTGCGAGTCCACCGCAACGCGCCACTCCGGCACATGGGGCGCGAGCCGCTTGAAGCCCTTCTGCTCCACCCAGTCCAGCAGGCGGTTCGCAAGCCTCCTGACCCAGTGCGGGAAAAGGCACACGCACAGCGTCACCGCGAACTGCGCGAACTTGATCGCAAAGAGCACGAAGTTGAGCCACACGACTGAGCCGTAGTGCTCGGTGAAGTAGCCCCAGCTCACGGCGAGCAGCCCTCCGCAGAGCGCTACCTCGGCGACCTGGTACATGAGGAAGCGCGTCAGCTGAAGCGCGGTGGCCTCGCCAGCGCCGAGCCCCTCCTTGACGAGCACGACGATCTGCGCCGGCACCGAGCCCATCATCATCGGGGTCAAGTTGCCGAAAAAGGTGCCGCTCGCCTCGACCGCGCAGAGGTCCATGACACCGAGCGGCGTCTTCGGGTCCAATGCCGCCGCGATCGCGAACGCCAACGTGCCGAACCCGAGATACAGCGCCATCATCGCGCAGGCCGCGACGACCCAGCCGGTCTGAACGCCCTGCAGCGCGTGCCAGAGCTGCTCGGACTGCCCGGTCGCGACCACGTAGACCCCGAACCCCACCAGCACGACGGCCATGAACACGGCGCCGATCACGGCATCGCGCTTGTTCTTCTTCTCGTTGTCCATGGCGGGAACCTGGACGGGGCCCGGCTTGTCCGCGCCGACGTTGGCGGCACCGACGTCGTCGGTCACCTGGGGCTCGTGTGCCTTTGTGGGCTCGTCGGTCATATCCGAAGAGGCTCCTTTGAGCGGGTGCGCTTCCGCCGGTACCTACCCGAAGCCCGTCGGCGACGATGCGTCACCGATCCTTCCGTCGCGACTTGAACACCGTCTCCTTCTTGCGACCGCGTCGCACGGTTCGCCCCTCCATGGAATCGCGCCGGTCGCCCACGAGCAGCGACACGCCGGCGCCCCGCTTGAGACGCTGGCCCTTCTGCGCCGGCCGCCCCACCGAGACCGTCGCATGCATGCCCCTGCGATGGACGAACGTGTTCCAGCGCTGGTAGATGGAGCGGTGGTGATTGGATCGCAGCGCCGACAGCGGCAGCGCCACGAGCGTGGGGATGAAGAAGGAGGCGAGACGCCAGATGACGAACCCGGGCGTGGCCATCGCGCCGAAAATGGGGCCGAAGAAGAACGCGAAGCCGGCCTCGTTGCCGCCCGTGCCACCGGGCAGCGGCACCGAGTTGCCGATCATCTGCACCATGGACGCCGCGGCCAGGCACGTGAGGAAGTCGGCCTGCATGCCGAGGGCGTTGAGCACGAACCACGGCACCGAGTAGAACCCCACCATCTGCCCCAGCGTCGCGAGCCACGTGAGGGCCAGCGACCACTTGTGCTCGAACGAGGCACGGAACGCATCCGAGAACTGCATGACCTGCTCGTTCACCATTTGGTAGTACTTGTCGTAGGTGGCGTCCCCGATCCAGTTGTGGCGCCAGGCGAACTTGATCCCCCAGTTGCCCACACGAATCACGAAGCGCGGCAAGAGGCACACGATGAGCAGGCCGGAGGCCTGCGCGGTCTGGATCGCGAACACCACGAGGTTGAGGAACACGATGTTGCCGTAGGTGTCCACGAAGAACTGGAACTTGAGGAGCAGGAGCACCGCCGCGACGACGACCTCCCCCGCCTGGTACATCACGAAACGGGTGAGCTGGAGCGCCGTCGCCTCGCCCACCTCCAAGCCGGCGCGGGTCAGGCGGTAGATCTGCGCCGGCACCGTGCCCGAGCTCATCGGCGTCAGGTTGCCGAAGAGCACGCCGCTCGCCTCCACCGACAGGCAGTCGCGAACCCCCACCGGGCTCGATGGGTCGATATAGACGGCGAACACGAACGCCAGCGTGCCGCACAGGGTGTTGAAGGCCATGCAGGCGAGCGCGCCGACGAGCCAGGGCACGGACGCGTTCGCGAGCGCGCCGACGAAGTCGCCCATCTGACCGGTGATGAGGATCCACGCGAAATAGACGCCGAGGATGACGGCCATGAAGACCGCGCCCTTGCGCGCCTTCGCCTTGTCGCCCTCGTCCTCCTCGGCGACGGACGCAGGGCGCGCCTTGGGCGCGGCGGCCTTCGAGGATGCAGACTGGGGCCGAGGCTGGGGCTCCGCGTCCTTCTCGGACGTGGCCGTTTGCTTCGCCGACCTCTTCTTGGGCGCGACGTGCGCGGCGCCCGCGATGCCGATCTTAAGGTGAGAGCGCTGGGGGCGCGCGGGGGCCCGATGGTCCGGAGCTGCGGCCGCGCTCCCCTTCTCGGCGGCCTTCTTGCCCTCTTCGTCCAGCTCGTCGTAGAAGCCGACAAAGGACTCGAAGGGCTGCTCTGCCGCCTCGAGTTCGCGCTCGGTCAGCGGCGCGGCAGGCTCCTTCTCGGCGGCATCGTCGCTCCGGCCCCGCTCCTTGTCGCTCACGCCGCCCCCTCTCGCCGAGCCTCGCCCTTTGACCTTCGGCAAACGCTACTCACCATACCGCGACCGCCGCAGCTGTGAACAAAGCGGGGACGCGCCCCACTAGAAGTACGGAGACGCCGGAGGATGAAGAAGGCGGGGGACAACCGTCCCCCGCCGGCGGCTATGCACATGAAGGAACGGTGGAGGCGTTCTTCCCATGGCCCGACAGAGGCGCAAAAGAAGGCCCGGACGCTGCGAACCCGCAGGTCAGCAGTGTTCGGGCAGATGGTGTCTGGTGGGCCCAGCAGGATTCGAACCTGCAGTCAAGGGATTATGAGTCCCCTGCATTGACCGTTATGCTATAGGCCCTGGTACAGAAAAGGGCGACGGCTCAACGCCGCCGCCCCGTCATTTCTGGTGGAGATAAGGGGGATCGAACCCCTGACCTCATGACTGCCAGTCATGCGCTCTCCCAGCTGAGCTATATCCCCGTGGGTTGGTGCGGGGATTACTATAGCAAAGCCTCGCCGCCGTGCAACGGGAATTTTCGTTTTTCTTTTCCCAGGTCCTCTTCAGCCTCTCGGCCCTCTGGAGGGGGTCCTGCCGTCACCGTTTTCTCCAAACCCCTCGCCTATTCTTTGACGCATCTGCACAAGTTTCGAGAAAGGCAGCGCCTTATGACCAAGGTCGCCGTTGTCGGCTGCACGCATGCCGGCACCTTCGCCACGCAGTCCATCCTTACCGCCCATCCCGACTGGGAGGTGCACGTCTTCGAGCGCAACGACACGCTGTCGTTCCTCTCCTGCGGCATCGCGCTTTGGGTCGGCGACCACGTGAGCGACCCCAACAAGATGTTCTACAGCTCTCCCGCCGCCCTGGCCGAGCTCGGCGCCACAATGCACATGTGCACCGACGTCACCTCGCTGGACGCCAAGGGCAAGACCCTGAAGTACCGCGGCCTCGACGAGCCCGAGGGCGTCGAGCACGAGCTCGCGTTCGACAAGCTCGTCGTGACCACCGGCTCCAAGCCCGTCGTGCCGCCGTTCGCTGGCCTCGAGCAGGCCATGGAGGCCGAGCGCGTCCTCCTCTGCAAGAACTGGGACCACGCCAAGCAGATCAAGGAGCTCTGCACCGGCGCCAAGTCCGTGACCGTGATCGGCGCCGGCTACATCGGCGCCGAGCTGGCCGAGCAGCTCTCCGAGGCGGGCGTCGCCGTGACGCTCGTCGACATGACCGAGCACGTCCTCGCCCGCACGATGGACGCCGACGTGGCCGCCGCCGTGGAGCAGGCCTACTGCGAGCACGGCGTGAAGCTGGCCCTCGGCGAGAATGTGGAGTCCTTCCACCTCACCGACGGCGGCGTCGTCGTGAAGACCGACCAGGCGGAGCACGAGACCGAGTACGCGATCCTCGCCATCGGCTTCTCGCCGCGCACCGAGCTGTGGGCCGGCCAGTTCGAGGCCCTGCCCAACGGCGCCATCCGCGTGGACCAGTACCAGCGCGCCACGCTCGCCGGGGAGTCCGAGCCGAGCCAGGACGTCTTCGCCGCCGGCGACTCCTGCTCCGTGATCTACAACCCCACGCACACGGACTTCTACAACCCGCTCGCCACCAACGCCGTGCGCCAGGGCCTCGTCGTGGGCGCCAACATGCTCGAGCCCACGCAGGCGTACCTCGGCACCCAGGGCACCAGCGCCGTGCAGCTCTACGACCTCTCCATCGCCGGCACCGGCCTCACGCTGCAGAACGCCGAGCAGATGGGCGTGGACGCGCAGGCCGTCACGATCGTCGAGGACTACCGCCCGGCGTTCCTGCTGACGACCGCGCCGGTCACCTGCACCCTCGTCTGGGAGAAGGGCACCCGTCGCGTGCTCGGCGCCCAGTTCATGTGCACGCAGCCGGACGTGGGCCAGGCCGCGAACGCCGTCTCCATCGCCATCGCCGCCGGCTTCACCATCGACCAGCTGGCCGGCGTGGACCTGCTCTTCCAGCCGCAGTTCTGCCAGCCGATCAACTACATCGGCTCGGTCGCGATGGCGGCTGTGGCCGCCGCCAACGCGTAGGCGCACACCACGTTCCACTGCACACAAGACGGCCGGGAGGCGAACCCTCCCGGCCGTTTCTCTTTGCGTGCCCTGTGTGCGTCACCGGGACTCAGCGGTTCTGGATCTCGTTCACCTGTTTGATCTTGATCGAGATGCTGCCGTCCGGCGCGCTCTCGAACTCGAGGAAGTCCGGGTTCTTGCCGTACTCGGCCGGGAACGTGATGTCCACGCCCGTGTCGGTGCGGATGCGGTGCTTGGCAGCCACACGCCGCGCCACCTCGGGCTCCACCGTCACGCGGTCCGGCAGCCCCTCGTCGGCCGCCTCGGCCACGAAGCGCTCCCGCAGCGTGTCGGTCTCGAACACCTCCCGCGCCAGCAGCTCGGGCGCGAGCGCCTCGTCCGCCTCGGCCGTCTCGGACACGTAGGCCTTCGCCCGGGCGACGGCCTCCGCCGCGTTGGCACCGAACTCCTCGGCCACCGCGTTCACCAGGCCGCAGACCTCCGTCACCACTTCCTTGCTCGACGGTTCGTCCGTGCACTGCAGGAGCTTCTCGGGGAGCAGCTCGACGCTGTGGCCGGCGATCTCGCGCGGCTCGTCGCAGAAGCGCACGTCGCCTGCGGCGGACACCACCGCGAACGACGCCACCTTCTGGCCGGGGTTCGGCATGATCGCGTAATGCTGGGCGATCGACGCACGGGTGTGGCCCAGCTCGTCCTTCCCCACCTCGTGCATGTACGCCTGCTTGCTCTCCAAGATGACAAGGGCCAGGTACCGGGGCGCCTGGGCCTCGTACATCACCTCGACCTCCTCGTCGGTGAGGTCGTTCACAGGCTTCTCCTTGGCACCCTCGAAATCGAGGAACAGCATGTCGAACGAGTCCGTGTGCTCCATCTGCGTCATCTGGGCGATCAGGAACTCGGCCACGGACGCCGTGAACGGCACGAAACCCACCTGGCCGCGGAAGAACGACGCGACGTCCCGGGCGAACGCGCTCTCGGGCACGAACGCCCCGCGCCGCGCGTCGAGGTTGCTCAGCGCACGGCGCGCCTGCGAGCCCACGTAGCGCTTGATGTGGTCCTGGGACAGGTCCATCGGCGCCTCTGAGAAGACCTTGACGCAGGACTTGGCGTCGTAGGTGTGCAGGATCGCTTGGTTGACGCGCATGGGGCCTCCCTCGCCGAGACGGACAGCGATCAAAGATGGTAGCGCAGCGACGGGCACCGCCGCGCCGTGTTCCACCGTCTTCGGCCTTCCCGCGCAGAGGCACGATGTCAACGAACCGCGACATGCTCGTCCCCGCCGGCCCTGCCGCCGCCCAAAACAAAAGACCCCCAGCGCACCGGGGGTCAGTCGTTCCATGGAGGCGACGCCCAGATTCGAACTGGGGGTAAGGGCTTTGCAGGCCCCTGCCTTACCACTTGGCCACGTCGCCAATGTAAAAGGCCGGAGATGGTCCGGCCGAAGTTCACACTGGAGCGGACAACGGGATTCGAACCCGCGACCCCCACCTTGGCAAGGTGGTGCTCTACCAACTGAGCCATGTCCGCTTGCGGGAGCTACTGTACCGCACTCACCCGAGCGGCGCAAGCGGGGTTTACAAACTCTGCGGGGCTCAGGCTACGCGATCTTGGCCTCCCAGGACTCCTCCTCGACGGGGCCGAACCCGCGGCTCGAGAAGAGCTTGGTCATCCGGGCCACCGTCCCGTTGCCGGTGGGCTTGCGGAAGATGTCCACCTTGTCGCAGAGCAGGCGCATGATCTTGATGCCGCGGCCGTGCTCCAGCGTCGGGACCGGCTCCTCGTCGCTCGCGATGGAGAAACCCGGGCCGTTGTCCACGGCCTCGATCACCAGGCGGTCGTCGAACACGGCGAACGTGAGGAACCCGCAGGCCTCGGGCGTGTGGAGCACGCAATTGCCCATGGCCTCGCCGGCGGCGAGGGTCATGTCGAAGACCTCTTCGTCCGTGAGCGGCAACATGACGAGCAGCTC
This sequence comes from Kribbibacterium absianum, assembly GCF_030067705.1. GTDB lineage: Bacteria > Actinomycetota > Coriobacteriia > Coriobacteriales > Atopobiaceae > Kribbibacterium > Kribbibacterium absianum. Next base: position 393,784 of record NZ_JASJEX010000001.1, on the reverse strand, counting down.
GCGCAGCCGCGCGCGGGAGGCCTCGAGGTTGCCGGCGTCAATCTTGATGGTGAGACGTCGCTTCGGCGTGACGCCCGGCTTGAGCGGCGCCACGGCACCGACCGCCTCCGGCTTCTGGGTGCAGGGGATGAAGGAGGTGAGGCACCCAATCGAGAGGGCGCGCATCGTGTTCTCGGACACGTTCGCCAGAGAAAGCAAACCCCCGCGGTTCCGCATCGCGCGCGACTCCGCGAGGATCATCGCCATGCCAGTGGAGTCCACGTACTCCACCCCGTCCATGTCGAGGATCACCCGCTTGCAGCCGCCCTCAACGATGCGGTCGAGGTGCTGGCGAAGAACGGGCGCCGTCGTGAGGTCGAGGTCGGACCGGACGGGCACGAGCATGCAATCGGACACGATCAGCACCGGCGCCCCTCCTCTCAGACTTCGACCCGGCCTTTGCGCCGCTCGGCTCTTACCCCGAGCGACTCCCTAGGAGCCGATCCCACAGCTCTTGTTGTTCAGTGCGACCATAACGTGCTGTACCCAAACGGCAGCTGAAAAGCAACGATGCGCGACGCCTCGGCGCCGCGCCCCTCTGGGCGCTCAGTGGCGAGGCCACAGGAAACCATTCATGTTCTTAGATACTCCCTGCTCACAGAATGTCCTGCCAAAGGAATATGAAAGGACTCGTGGCCGGCGTCTCGCAGCTCGCCATCGAGACACCACATATCGATATCCCTACATATATCGAGCATAGGCGCAATTACGGCAACCAGTTGTGCAATGACGAGACCTTAAGCCTGTTCTCAATCACCACAAACACGCTACAAACCAAAAGGTATGTCCTTTGGAAAAAGGGGGAAGGGTCACCGGCCGGTGCCGTTAAGGGCGGCATCGGCGCTCTCGCCCTCGAACCGTTCCCAGTCGGTGTCAGGCTCGATATGCACCATGACCTCGACCACCTCCGGGTGCGCGGCCTGGACCGCCTGCTCCACCTCTCCGGAGACCCCATGGGCCTCAAGGACCGTCATCTGCGGGTCCACGAGCACATGGAGGTCGACGAAGACCTCTCCCTCCGTGCCGCGTGTGCGCACCGAGTGGACCGAGGCGACGCCGGGCACCCGCTCGGCCACGTCGCGAAGTTCCCCGGCCGGAATGCGCGCCTCGTCCGAAAGCGTCGCGTTCGCGGCCTTGAGCACCTCGATGGCACTGAAGACGATGGCCACGCCCACCACGATCGACGCGACGGCGTCCGCCACCGGAAAGCCCAGCTGCACGAACACGAGTCCGACCACGACCGACACGGACACGTAGGCGTCCGACTGCGTGTGGCGCGCGTCGGCGACGAGCACCTCGCTCTTGAGGCGCTTGCCGGCTCGCCGCTCGTACAGGCTCACCCCGATGTTGATGGCCAAGGTGCCGAGCATGACCGCGTAGCTGCCGGCATCGACCACCACGTGGTGCTCGCCGGTGAGGAGCGCGTGGAACCCTTCCGAGAACACGTTGACGGCCGCGAAGACGAGCATCGCGCCGATGGCGACGCTCGCATAGGTCTCGAACTTCGCATGGCCGTAGGGATGGTCCTTGTCGGCCGGGCGCGCCGCGAGCGTGACGCCCGCGATGCCCACGATGTTCGAAACGGCGTCAAAGGCGCTCGCGATGCCGTCAGTGCGCATGGAGAGCGACCCGGTGGCGAGGCCGTAGAAGAACTTGGCGGCCGCCACCGCCAGGTTGAGCCCCATGATCGCCCACAGCACGCGGTTGATGGAGCGGAAGCGGCTCTCGGACTCCTGGAACCCCACGCTAGGCCACCTCCCCCTCGGGACGGCGCAGGCCGTCGTAACGGACGGTCATCAGGGCCACGTCGTCGTCAAGATGGCTCTCGGTGAAATCGAAGAGCGTGCTGAGGATGCGCTCCGGCAGCTCCTCGACCGGCGCGTCGATGTTGCGCACCACCGTGTCGCGGAGGCCGATCTCGCAGAAGAACGTGCCGTCCGGCTTGCGGGCCTCGGTGGCCCCGTCGGTATAGAGCAGCACCTCGTCGCCGGGGCGCAGGCGCACGCGGCCGTCCCGGTAGACCATCTCCCGGAAGGCCCCCACGACGCCGCTCTGCTCGCTCAGCAGCTCGATGTCGCCATCTTGGGGGTGCAGGAGCAGCGCGGGCGGATGCCCGGCGGAACAATAGGTCAGAAGGCCCGTGGACAGGTCGATGACGCCCATGAACACCGTTGCAAAGGTCTCGAGGCTCGAGAACCCGAGGAAGAAGTCGTTGAGCGAGCGCACCGCGTGCGCCGGCATCAGGCCCTCCCAAGCGTAGGCACCGAGGGACGTGCGCACGGCCGCCGAGACGGAGGCAGCCTGCACGCCCTTGCCGGCGACGTCGCCGAGGATGATGCAGGCGCGATGCTCGGGCAGCTGGATGAGGTCGTAGAAGTCGCCGCCCACGTACGCGGTCTCCGTGGCCGAGTTGTAGATGGCCTTCGCGGTGAGCCCGTCGACCCGCTGCAGGTTGTTGCCGATGCCGGTCTGGAGGGTGCGGGAGATGAAGGTCTCCTGGGCCTGCTGTGTCTCCCGGCACTCGAGCCGGTACACGTCTTGGACGAAGCGCTTGTACAACGTGGCCTCGAGCGAGTCCACAGGACCGAGAGCGGCGTCCCGGACCACGAGGAAGTTCCGCGGCCTGCCGGCGAGACGGTCCACCACCATGAGGAAGCCGGTGCGCGGGGTCTCGAGGGCGCTCAGCCAGGCCTCGAGCTCGCCGCCCTTGGCCGGCGAGACGAGGGTGACGCCGTCGTCCATCTCCCCCTCCTCCATCTGCCTGCGCGTGAACGGGAAGTCGACGATGCCCTGGCCAGGAACCTCGGCCTCGAACACGCGGCGCCCCTGGTTGAAATAGAGCGTGATGACCTCGCACCCCACGGCACCGGCAAGGGTCTCGAAGGCGCTCAGGTAGTCCTCCGCGCGCACACGGGGGCCCTTCTCCTCGATGGAGACGAGCAGCTCGCTCGAGACGTTCTGGATCTGCTCGGACGACCGCGACTGGGCCGAAGCGGCGGCGGTCATGAGCTCCGTCGCATGATGGTAGGAAAGGATGTCGAGCACCTTGGCGTCGTGACCGTGCAGCGCGTGCGGGGCGATCCAGCCCACCACCGAGAAGGCGACCACCATCGTGCCGAATATCACGGGCACCACAAAGAACGAGGCGAGCGGGGGAACCTGCCGGACGCCGTAGCGCAGGGCGGTCCCGGTGGCTTTGTCGACCACGGAGACAAAGTCGGGGTCGTCGTCGCCCGGTGCCTTGGCGCGGTCGAACGCGACCGTGCGGGTCTGCTCCAACGGGAGCTCGGCGACGCTCCCCTCACGGTCGATGAACGTGGGGACGGCGCCGTGCGGGACGCCGCCTGAGAAGCTCTTGAGGACGAAGCCGCCCTCCTCGGCAAGATAGAGGGCAGCGGCGTCGGCGTCGACGACGGAGCGCAGCTCGGCCGTCAACAGGTCGTGGACGCCGGAGGGGTCGCCGGTGCCCGCAGCGCTCACCAGCTCATGGAGCAGCCGGGAGGACTCACCGTTGGCAAAGGCGCTCGCGGCCAGCTCGTCCGCCGCGAGGCGCGCGTCGGCGTTCCCCACCAGGTTGAGCGGGGCGGTCGTCACACAGCGGCGCGTGGCCGCGAGGTCGCGGATGTTCGCCACCTCCGACCGTTCGGGGACGTACGTCACCGGAACCTGCACCGACTCTGCGGCCCGGGCGGTGAGGACAAAGCAGTCGCTCTCCCCCAGCGGCTTGGCGCGCACCACGACCGGCAGGAGCGTTCCGGAGGCCGGTCGGCGACAGGAGAGCGTGACGGGCTCCCCGTCCATCGGGAACGGCCACCCGCACCGACGCGACGGGACGCCGGAGGGCGGCAGGAGCAAGGAGCGCACGTCGATGCCCATGAGCTGCTGGCGGCTGAGGCCGCATAGGTCCGCGAAGTTCTCGTTGGCGAGGATGATGTTGCCGTCCATGTCGTAACCGGCGACGGCGTCCGTGACGAGCGACAGGATGTTGAACACGCCGCCCAGGCTCGTGAACGCGCCGATGCACTCCTGCCCCGAGCCGGCCGTGATGGTGTTGCCCAGGATCAACGGTGCCTCCTTTGGAGGTCTCGGCCGAGGAGGGCTCACCGAGCCCCCTGCGCTCCCCCAGCGCATAGCCTGGCGACTATGGTAGCCCTGAGAGAAACGAGGGGAATGTAAGGGGCGCTCATGTATCCACGATGAGCATCGATATGGTAACACCCTTAGCAAAAGCTAAGAAAAAAGACCCCGAAGGGTCTTTGAGAGATCATGGTGTCGGAGGCGGGACTTGAACCCGCACGCCCTTTGAGTCAGGCACTAGCACCTCAAGCTAGCGCGTCTGCCAATTCCGCCACTCCGACATTGGTGCGGGGAAAACAATACCACAGTGCCACCCCCGCGCAACCGACTTTTTGGAATTGTTTGTGGCGCCGCGCCGGAGGCGCGCGCGGACGCCCTCTTCCGTCGTCCTACGCGAGGAAGAGCAGCGCGACACGATAGACCGCGAAGGCCACGACCCAGGCCACGACCAGCTGGAACACCACCGCACCGAGGGCGTACCTGCGCGACTTGCTCTCCGTGGCGATGGTGGCGATGGTGGCGATGCACGGGACGTAGAGGAGGCAGAACGCCATGAACGCGAGTGCGTTGGCGGGGCCAAAGCCGATGGCCAGGAGCGCCTCGTGCAGCGCCGCGGTGCCCACGGACGCGCCACCGATGCCGAAGAGCACCGACACGGACGAGACGACGACCTCCTTGGCGGAGATGCCCGCAAGGAGGGCGACGGCCAGGCGCCAGTCGCCGGAGCCGATGGGCGCCAGCACCGGCACGAGCAGCCGGCCGAGCCACGCGCCGAAGGACTGGGCCACGTCGCCGTCCACGTACCCTGCGGTACCGAAGTTGAGGAGGAGCCACATGATCACCGACGCGGCGAAGATCACCGTGCCGGCGCGGGTCACGTAGTCCTTGACCTTCTCCCACACGTAGATCCACACCGTGTGGGCATCGGGCATCTTGTACTCCGGCAGCTCGATCAGCAGCATGCCGCCCGCGTCCGGGTCCTTGTCGCGCCCGCGGACCACGAGCAGCACGAGCAGCGCCACCAGGATGCCAAGCACGTACATCGAAAAGGCCACGACGCCCGCCCACTGGTCGAAGAACAGACCCGCGAACAGCACGTAAATCGGCAGGCGCGCGGAGCAGCTCATGAACGGCGTCACGAGCATGACCTTGCGGCGGTCCTCCATGCGCTCCAGCGTGCGGGAGCTCATGATGGCCGGCACCGTGCAGCCGAACCCGAGGATCATCGGGATGAACGCGCGACCGGAGAGCCCGAGGCGCCCCATGATTCCGTCCATCACGTAGGCCACGCGGCTCATGTAGCCGGAGTCCTCGAGGAACGCGAGGGCCGTGAAGAGGATCGCGATGTTGGGCAGGAACGTCAGCACCGTGCCCACCCCGCTGATCGCGCCGTCGCACACCAGGCTCACGACCATGGGGCTCGCACCGATCTTGTCGAGGCCATCGGCCACCCAGCCGTTGAAGGCGTCGAGCCACTCCTCGAAGACGCCCTTGACAGCGTCGCCGAGCACGAAGGTCAGGGCGAACACCCCGCCCATGATCAAGAGGAACACCGGGATGGACCAGTACTTGTTGGTGAGGACGCGGTCGGCCTTGTCGGTGGTCTCCGCGCGGGCGCTCCGGTTGAACACGCACTCCGCGACGATCTCCGAGATGAAGTCGTAGCGCTCGCGGATGAACTGGCCCTCGCAGCTGTGTTCGAGCACCGGCAGCTCGAGGGGGTAGTCGCGCCTCACCGAGACGTCCCCCTCGAGGAGCTTGGTCGCATACCAGCGGGCGTTCCGGACGTCCGGGTACGCCTTCTTGAACTCCGCGCGGACCGCGTCGATCTTCTGCTCGAGGTCCGGCGAGTAGACCATCACGTACTTCTCGTGCTTCTCGGGCATGCCGTCGTCCACGGCGTGCTCGTGCTGGATCGGGTCGTGGCGCACGCCCTTGTGGTGGTAGGCCGCATGGAGCAGCGGCTGCAGGCCCTCGCGCTTGCGGGCGGACACGGGGATCACCGGGCAACCGAGCGTCTCGGCTAGACGGTGGATGTCGATCTCCATGCCGCGCTTGCGCACGACGTCCATCATGTTGAGCGCGACGACGACCGGCTTCCCGAGCGCCAGGAGCTGCAGCGTGAGGTAGAGCGACCGCTCGAGCGAGCTCGCGTCCACGACGTCGACGATCACGTCGGCATCGCCCGAGAGCACGTACGAGCGCGCGACCTCCTCCTCCATCGTGTAGCTCGTGAGCGAGTAGGTGCCCGGCAGGTCCACGAGGCGCACCTCGAAGCCCTCGAAGGTGGTGTGGCCCTCCTTGCCCTCGACGGTGACGCCCGGCCAGTTGGCGGTCTTGAGGTTCGCGCCCGTGTAAGCGTTGAAGAGCGTGGTCTTGCCGCAGTTCGGGTTGCCTACAAAGGCGATGGTCATCCCAGGGTGTCCGAGCTCCTCGCCAGGCTTCTCGGGGATGGACTCGTAGGTGAAATGGCGCTCGAAGTCATTCATCCTAGCGACCCTCTCCCTGGCTGGCGTCCGGGTCCTCGGCCGTCCCGGAGGGCCTTTGTCCCGCACCGGCCGTGCGGGTGTGGGAGCCGGGCCACACGCCCGGGGCGCCCACGGCCGACGAGGCCGCCACCGGGACGAACCGGTTGCGCTCGGGAGGGAGCGGCTTAGGCTCCGCCGGCTCCACCTGGATGCCGGAGCTGAGCGTGCGCCCCATTGCCCAGCGCGTCTCGCGCAAGCGCACGATCACGGTGCCATGGCTCTTGTTGTTGAGCACGTCGATGACCACGCCCGGCGTCATGCCGATGGACTCCAGCCGTCGGGCGGTGGCCTCCGGCAACCCTTCGAACGACAGGACAGTGTACGAGCGCCCGATCGCGCCCTGGTCCAACGTCTGTGCCACGGTCTCCCCTTATGTTGGTTGGTGTCTCGCTCGGTGAGTACCCATAGGGGCGGCCATGAAAGCCGGTCGTCCCGCAAGTTTGCCTTGAAGAACTCACAGAGAGAAAACGCCCGCCCGGCGGACCGGACGGGCGTCGGACGGACGCTTCACGCACCTAGAGCTTGATCGAGGTGCCCTTGATCGGGAACGGCTCCGCGTGCCAGCAGGCGCAGAAGTGACCGGGGGCCACCTCTTCCATTGGCGGCTTCTTCTGGGAGCACTCCGCCGTCGCGATCGGGCAACGGGTGTGAAAGCGACACCCGGTGGGCGGGTCGATGGGGCTCGGCGGGTCGCCAGCAAGGATGATGCGCTCCCGGCTCTTCTGGATGTCCGGGTTCGGGATGGGCACCGCCGACAGCAGCGCCTGCGTGTACGGGTGATACGGCTCGGAATAGAGGGTGCGCCAGTCGGACTGCTCCATCAGGTTGCCGAGGTACATCACGGCCACCCGGTCCGAGATGTGCTGGACCACGGACAGGTCGTGCGCGATGAAGAGGTACGCGGTGCCGTACTCCTTCTGCAGCTCGCCCAGAAGGTTCAGCACCTGGGCCTGGATCGAGACGTCGAGGGCCGAGACGGGCTCGTCGCAGATGATGAGTTTGGGGTGCAGCGCGAACGCACGCGCGATGCCCACGCGCTGGCGCTGGCCGCCGGAGAACTCGTGCGGGTAGCGGTTGATGTGCTCGGGGTTGAGGCCCACGATGTCGAGCAGCTTGCGCACGTAGTCCATGCGCTCCTCGTTGGAGCCCATCTCGCCGTGGATCACGAGCGGCTCCGAGACGATCTCGCCGATGGTCATGCGCGGGTTGAGGCTCGCATAGGGGTCCTGGAAGATGTACTGCATGTCGTGCCGCGCGTGCTTGAGGTCCTTCTTCTTGAGCTGGGCCACGTCCTGGCCGTTGAAGATCACCTTGCCGCCCGTGGGGGCCGTGAGGCGCATGATGCAGCGACCGGTCGTGGACTTGCCGCATCCCGACTCGCCCACAAGGCCGAACGTCTCGCCGACGTCGATGGAGAAGCTCACGTCGTCGACGGCCGAGACCTTCTTGGCCATGCGGCTCGCGAACACGCCGGAGTCCACCGGGAACTCCTTGCAGAGGTGCTCCACCTGGAGCAGCGGTTGCTTGTCTGCCATGGGCCTAGGCCTCCTTCTTGGGGTCGGCCGCACCGGCGGCATGCTGCGGCGCGGCTCCCGTGGCCGCCTGCGGCTCGCCGTCGGCGACGTCGCGCGTGGTCGTGGGCGCGTTCTTGGCCACGAACTCCGGGTCGTTGCAGTAGAAGCACCGCGCATAGTGACCCGAGGGCTCCGTGTACACGGGCGGCTTCTCGGCGCGGCAGAGCTCGGTCGCATAGGGGCAGCGCGGCGAGAACGAGCAGCCCTCGGGGACGTTCACGAGCGACGGCGGGTTGCCCTTGATCGGGGTCAGCGGCTTCTTCTCGTTCGTCACCTGCTCGGGAATCGAGCGCATGAGGCCCCAGGTGTAGGGGTGGACCGGATGGTAGAAGATCTCGTCGGCGGTGCCGAACTCCACCGGCTTGCCCGCGTACATCACCATGATCTTGTCGGCGACGTCCGCCACGACGCCGAGGTCGTGGGTGATCATGATGATCGCGTTGCCGTTCTTCTTCTGCATCTCCTGCATGAGCTCGATGATCTGGGCCTGGATGGTGACGTCCAGGGCGGTGGTGGGCTCGTCGGCGATCAGGATGTCCGGGTCGCAGGCCAGGGCCATCGCGATCATCGCGCGTTGGCGCATGCCGCCCGAGAACTGGTGCGGGTAGTCCTTCACGCGCTGCTCAGCGTTGGGGATGCCCACCATCGAGAGCAGCTCGGTCGCACGGTCGAGCGCCTGCTTCTTGGAGTAGCCGCGATGGATTCGAAGCCCCTCCCCCAGCTGGCGCCCGACGGTGTACACCGGGTTGAGGGACGTCATCGGGTCCTGGAAGATCATCGCGATGTCGTTGCCGCGGATGCCCTGCATCTCTGCCTCGGTCATCTCGAGCAGCGACCGCCCGCGGTAGCGCACATCGCCGCCCTCGATACGCCCCGGCGGCATGTCGATGAGCCCCATGATGGTCATCGCGGTCACGGACTTGCCGGAACCGGACTCCCCCACCACGCCGAGGGTCTCGCCCCGGTCGAGCGTGTAGGTCACGCCGTCGACGGCCTTCACCACGCCGTCCTGGGTGTGGAAGTACATCTTGAGGTCGTCCACCTCGAGCAGGTGCGCGCCCTCGGGGATGGGTTGGTTCTTGAGGTCGGTCGCCTCGGCCTTGTTCTTCTTCGCCATAGCGTTACGCATCCTTCATCTTGACGTCGAGCGCGTCACGCAGGCCGTCGCCCAGCAGCGTGAAGGCAAGCACGGTGGTCAGAATGGCGAGGCCGGGCATCAGCATGAGCCACGGCTCGGTGGCCAGGTAGGTCTGGCCGTCCTGGATCATGGAGCCCCAGGAGGGGTTGGGCGGCGTGACGCCCATGCCGAGGTAGCTGAGCGCGGACTCGGTGAGGATCGCGCCGCCGATGTTCATCGTCGCGTACACGACGATCGAGGCCACGGAGTTGGGGAAGATGTGGCGGGCGATGATGCGCGCGTCGCTCGCGCCCATGGAGCGGGCCGCGTCCACGTAATCGTTCTCTTTGACCGAAAGGATCGCGCTGCGGAACACGCGCGCGATGGACGGCCAGCCGAGGATGCCGATCGCGATGAACACGTTCTGGATGCCGTTGCCGAGCACGGCGAGCAGCACGATCACGAAGAGCGTGTACGGGAACGCCAGGAAGATGTCGGCGAGCCGCATGATGATCGTGTCCCAGATGCCGCCGTAGTAGGCGGCGAGGGCGCCCATGATGAGGCCGAGCACCGTCGAGATCGCGGTCGCGAGCAGGCCGACCGTCAGCGAGATGCGCGAGCCGTAGATGACGCGGCAGAGCACGTCGCGGCCGAGGGTGTCGGTGCCGAACGGGTGCTCGGGGGACGGCGGCAGGCGCGAGAGCGCCGACATCTGCGTCGAGTCGATGGCCGTCGGCGAGCCGAGCCATTGCTGCACCCAGAGGTCCGCGGTGACCGCGATGACCGCGATCACGAGGATCCAGACGCAGGCGACGATCGCGAGCCGGTTCTTCCTCAGGCGCCCCCAGGCGTCGCTCCAGAGCGTGCGGGTGGCGTTGTCCTTGTCCACCTCGTCCACGACGGCGTTGTAGGAGCCGCGGAAGTCGCGGTGGTGCTCCGCCTCGGACGGGTGGCTGCCCTCGGACGGCTGGTACGGTGCCTCGACGTCGCCTGCGGCCTGCTCCCGCTCCTCGTGCACGTCGTAGGCGCGGTCTTCCATCTTCTTGAGACCCTGGCGCACCTCGCGGTCCAGGTCCTCTTCGCGCTGTTTCTTTTCCATGGCGCCCCCTTAACCCTGTTCCTTGGGCGCGCCATAGCGAATGCGCGGATCCAGGAAGGCGTAGCTCATGTCGACGATCAGGTTGATGACCATGACCACCACGATGATCACGGTGACGCCGCCGATCACGATGGGCCAGTCGCGCTGCGTGATGGCGCGATAGATCTCATAGCCCACGCCCGGCCAGTTGAAGACGGTCTCGGTGAGGATGGCGCCGGAGAGCATCGCGCCGAAGTCGAGACCGATGTAGGTCACCACGGGGATCAGGGCGTTCTTGAGCGCGTGGTGCACGATCACCTGGCTGCGCGAGAGCCCCTTGGCCTTGGCCGTGCGGATGTAGTCCTGGTTCATGACCTCGAGCAGCTGGGAGCGCATGATGCGCGCCGCGTAGGCCGTGGAGACCGAGGCCAGCGTGATGGCCGGAAGGATGTAGTGGACCCAGTCCATGAAGGGCGAGTTGACCCCGCCGGCGCCGGAGATGGGCAGGAAGAAGGAGCCGCCGGTCCAGCTCTTGAGCCAGATGCCGAAGAACAGCTGGAGCAGCATGCCGAGCCAGAAGGCGGGCATCGCCACGAGGATCGACGTGACGAGCGTCACGAGCACGTCCCAGAACGAGTACCGCTTGATGGCGCTCACCATGCCCGCGCCGATGCCGACGATGGCCTCGACGACGATGGCCACGAGCGCCAGCTTGGCCGTGTAGGGGTACTTCTGCGCCAGGATGGACGAGACGGGCAGCTTACGGGTGTAGGACTGCCCAAGGTCGCCCTGCAGCAGGCCCAGGATGTAGTCCACGTACTGCTCGATCGTGCTGGTGGGCACGGTCTCGTCCAGGTTCTTGGTCACGTTGCCCTCGGCGTCGACCGCCTGGCCGTCGCCGTCGGTCTTGACCAGGTGGTACGCGATGCGCAGTTGCAGCTCGGTCTCTGGTTGGAGCGCCTTGTCGCCGGCGATCAGCTTGATCGGGTCGCCGGGGACGATGTTCTGAACCGCGAACAGGATGAGCGTCACACCAAAGAACACCGGGATGAACTGCAGGAGGCGCTTGACTATGTACTTGCCCATAGACGCCAACTCCCTTGGTTCGTTTCCGACACGAAGAGGGCACGGAGCGCCCCACAGTCCCCTGATGGCGGGGGCATATCGCCGCAGTATACGCGCAGGGGACTGCGCCATACTCAAATCGATGCATCACGTGACGCTACTGAAACGTCATTGAAGCTGAAAGACCTAGAAACAAAGCAGCTCAGCACCAGCGGTTTCGTCTCGCAGACCATACGTAAGTGCATAAAAAGGCGCCGAGCACTTATACTCGGCGCCTTCAGGCGTTGTTGCTCGCTCTCAGTCGCAGCCTTGTGTGAACGTGACCACCAGGGGCAGTCGTCCTACTCCGTGACGGTCATGGACTCGAAGTGGCACTTCTTGGCCGGGTCCATGTAGGCCTCCTGGATGCGCTCGCCGCCCACGAAGTTGTGCTTGTAGAACAAAAGCGGGATAACCGGGAAGGCCTCGGAGATCTGCTTGTTCACGGCCTGCAGGTTGGCGATGCGCTCGTCGTCGTCAACGGTCTGACGGGCGGCCAAGAGGGCCTCGTCGACCTCAGGGTCAGAGAAGCCGGAGCGGTTGTCGCCGTTGCCCGTGTAGAACATCGGGTACAGGAAGTTGTCCATGATCGGGTAGTCGGCGATCCAGCCGAGACGACCGATCTGGTACTCGAGGTTCTGGAGCTGGTCCAGGTAGGCGGCCCACTCGGAGGAGTCGAGGGTCACGTCGAGGCCCACGGCGTCGAGGTCGGCCTGCACGTGCTCCATGATCTCCTTGTGGGAGCCGTCGGAGTTGAAGGACAGCGTGATGGACACGCCGCGGCGGCCGTTGGCGTCCGCCGGGTAGTGCTCGTCGAGCAGCTTGACGGCGGCGTCCTTGTCGTAGTGCGCGTACTCCCAGACGCCCTCCTCGTAGCCGGCGATTCCCGGCGGGATCATGTTGTCCGCCGGGGCGCGGACGCCCATGAAGATGTTGTCGCAGATGGACTGGCGGTTGATGGCCAGGGAGATGGCGCGACGGAGGTTGATGTCCTTCATCGTCTCGTCGGTGTTGTTCACCGTGAGGTAGTAGAGGGACGGCTCCTCGCCGAACAGGGCCTGGGCGCCCGGGGTGACGGTGTAGCCGTCCTCGGACTCGCCGTACGTGGACTTGGCCTCGTCGATCTGCGCGGTCGGGATGTCGCAGAAGTCGAGGTTGCCGGCCTGGAACTCGCGGTAGGCGGTCTCGACGTCCTTCTGGATGTTGAAGTTGATGCCGGCGATGGAGGGCTTGTCGCCGTAGTAGTCGTCGTTGCGGACGAGGTTGATGTACTGGCCGTCCTCCCACTTGCCGTCCATCTTGAAGGCGCCGTTGCCGATGGGGCTCAGGAAGTAGGTCTGGTAGTCGTCGAGCGCGGCCTGCGGCACGGGGGCGAGGGCCGGGTGCGTGGCGACGTAGGGGAAGTCCGCGTACGGCTCTTTGAGCTCGACGACGAAGGTGTTCTCATCGGGAGCGGACAGGCCGGCGAACTCGGTGGTGGTGCCGGCGACGAGCTCGTCGTAGCCCTTCACCATCGAGATGTGGTAGGAGACGTCGGACGGCGCGTCGGTGGTCTTGGGGTCCACGAGACGGGTCCAGCCGCGGACGAAGGCCTCGGCGTTCACCGGGTCACCGTTGTGGAACTTGGCGCCCTCCACCAGGTGGAACGTGAACTGGGTGGCGTCGTCGTTGGCGTCATAGGAGGTGCAGGCCTTGCAGACGACCTCGCCGGCGTTGTAGTCGTAGTCCGTGAGGGAGTCGAACAGCTGGTAGCAGACCTGCGTGCCCTGGTCCTCCTGGACGTTGAACGGGTCGATGGAGACCGGGTTGTTGATGTAGTAGTTCACCGTGGCGCCGCCGGACGCGGCCTGCGCGGTGGCGTCGCCGCCAGCAGCGGAGCCGTCCTCCTTCTTGCACGCGGCAAGCGTCAGAAGTGCGGACGCTGCGGCGCTGCCCTTGAGGAAGGTGCGGCGTCCGATCTTGATCTGGTCGCTCATGCTCTCTCCTTCTGTCTCTGGAGCCGGGTGCGACGCCCCTCTAGCGCGGCCTCCCGTGATGCCCCTGCAGGTCAAGATTGTTTTCGCTCATAACTGAAACGTCCTTGAATCTGCGGTAACGAGGCCACAGTATTCACGATATGCACGACAATTGCAAGAAGATTGAAAGGAATCGGCCTCCCTTTTTCTCGCGACGAAACAAAACCCCAGCTTCCCGGAGTGATGCGGAAAGCTGGGGCACAGTGAGTCCCTCAGTTTGTATTCAAGAGACAGCGGAAGGCGGGCTGCTCACGGCCGACGGGGCCCGCGCCCGAAGGTGCGGCCCCCCGGAACGGTCGCTACTCGGCGTCCTTCTGCCAGCCCATGGTCTCGGCCGGAACGCTCAGGAACAGCGCCGGGCCGATGTTCGCGGTGCCCTTGTCGCACACCACACAGTCGGGGCCGGCGAACACCGGGATGAAGGCGTAGGACTGGAGGGCCTCCTTCTCGGCGGCGTTGAACTCCTTGAGCTGCTCGGTGCGGTCGGAGATCGTAATGACCTTGGCGAGCTTCGCGTCGAGCTCGGCGGAGCCGGCGTGGGTGAAGTTCGACGCAGAGTCGCTGCCGTAGATCTGCGGGCCGTTCCAGATCCACGAGGTGCTCGAAGACCAGCCGAAGAGCGTGGTGTCCCAGGAGCCGCTGGTCAGCACGTTGGAGAACTCGGAGCTGGGCTGGGCGTCGATGTCCACCTGGATGCCGGCGTCCTTCGCCATCTTCTGGATCGCCTGCGAGCGATTCTTCACCATGGTCGAGTCGCCGAACGAGGTGAAGGAGAACTTCGCGGGCTTGCCGTCCTTCTCGTAGTAGTCGCCGTTGAGCGTCCAGCCGGCGTCCTCGAGGGTCTTCTTGGCGGCCTTGGCGTGGTCCTCGGCCGTGGAGAGGTCCTTCCAGACGTCCTCCGGCATGTTGTTCTCGTAGCCGTCGGCCCAGACCGGCACGAGCAGCGAGCCCACGTACTCCTCCTCCCAGTGCACGCCCTGGAAGATGACCTTGCGGATGGTGTCCTGGTCGATGCACTGGACGAAGGCCTTGCGGAGGTCGATGTCATCGAGCGGGGCCTTGGTGGTGTTGATCTCGATGTTGGCGACAGCGAGCGAGTCGGCGCGGCGGATGTAGGCGTCCTGCATGCCGGAGAAGTTGGAGAGCATCTCGGCCGAGCCGGACGCGGCCTCGCCGGTGGTGTCCACCTCGCCGTTCTTGAAGGCGTTGAAGAGGGCCTGGGAGTCCATCTGCTTGTAGGTGATGGAGTCGAGCTTGGCCGGCTTGCCCCACCAGGCGTCGTTGCGGACGAACTTCACGGACGACGTGGAGCAGGACTCCACCTTGAAGGGGCCGGCGCCGAGGTCGGAGTTGGGGTTGTTGTCCCAGCCGGTCTGGTAGAGCGTCTTGTCGAGCATCTTGGGGTGCGCGACCGCGCTGATGATGGGCTCGTAGGGATAGATGGGGTGGGACATCGTGATGACGCAGGTCTTGGCGTCGTCGCCCTGCGCGACGGACTCGATCTGGTCGTAGCCGTCGGTGGCCGCGGGCTGGTAGTCCGGGTCCTGGCCGTTCATGAGCTTCCACACGGTCTCGTACCCGGTCCAGTCGATGGCCGTGCCGTCGTTGAACGTGGCCTTCTCGTTGATCTTGACGGTGATGACCTGCTTGCCGGAGTCCTCGGTCGACTCGTAGGAGTCGATGTAGTCCGGGTTCGCGGAGAACTTGGACGCGGTGGCGTCGGACAGCACCATGTTCACCGGCATGTAGAGGCCCCAGAAGTTGTTCATCGTGAAAGTGTTGCCGTCCACGGAGAAGTAGTTCCAGGCCGGGCCGATCTCGCCGGCGGGCAGCACGAAGTCGCCGCCGTCCTTGACGTTGTCGTAGTCCTGCGGGTTGTTGTAGACCTGGCCCTTCGCCGGCAGGGGCAGCTCCTCGAGCGCCGTCGTGCAGGGGCTGCCCTCGGGCGGCTCGGTGCCGGTGTCGCTGGAGCCGCCGGTGCCACCGCCGTTGCCGTCGGAGCCGTCGGAGCCGCCACAGCCAACGAGGCCGAGGCCCGCCACCGCAGCGGCCGTACCGCCGGCGGCCTCAAAGAACGTGCGACGCGTGAAGCTGTTTGGTGCCATGTGTCTCTCCCGTCTGCTCAGTGCCGTGCGGCCGCCGGACGGAGCCCGGTCGGCCGTTCTGGTCGGTGTGCCCAACCTTACACAGCGTAAAACAGGGCACCCGACCAAGTAAAGACTTCGAAACATCAAGGCCTTTGCCAAGCACGTTCACGTACCAAGCAAAAGCCTTGTGTATCCGTTCCTGTCGATACGATTGCCCTAGACGTGCACCTCGTTCGCCGGCACCAGCTCGCCGTCCTTGTACACGAGGCGCAGGCGCGTCCGCTCCACGGGCGGGTCCGGGATCGGGATGGCCGAGAGGAGCGCCTTGGTGTAGGGGTCCTGCGGGTTGTTGAAGACCTCCTCGGTCTCGCCGTACTCCACGATCTTGCCCAGGTGCATCACCGCCACCGTGTCGGAGATGTGCCGGATCACGGCCAGGTCGTGGGCCACGAAGAGGTACGAGATCTTGAGCTGGGTCTGCAGGTCCTCCAGCAGGTTGATGATGCCCGCCTGGATGGAGACGTCGAGGGACGCGATGGGCTCGTCGAGCAGCAGCAGCTTGGGGTTCGTCGCGAGCGAGCGCGCGATGGCGATGCGCTGGCGCTGGCCGCCCGAGAACTGCGACGGGAAGCGGTCCACATAGTCCGGGTTGATGCCCACGAGGCCCATGAGCTCGCCGATGCGGCGGTTGATCTTGTTCTTGTCCCAGTGCTGCGCCCTGAGGGGCTCGGCGAGCACGTCGTAGATGGGCATGCGGGGGTCGAGCGAGCTCATCGGGTCCTGGAAGATCACCTGGAGGTCGCGCCGCAGCTCGCGGCGCTCTCGCGCGCTCTTGAGATCCCTGGTGTCCTTGCCGAGCACGGTGATGGTGCCCTCCTTGGGCACCGCCAGGTCCATGATCTCCATGAGCGTCGTGGACTTGCCGGAGCCGGACTCCCCCACCAGGGCCAGCGTCTCGCCCTCGTGGATCTGGAACGACACCTTGTCCATCGCGGTGACGATGCCCTTGGTGCGCCGGATGAGGCCCTTGGACTGCACCTCGAAGACCTTCGTGACGTCCTTGAGCTCGAGCACCACCGGGCGCTCGTCGCGCGGCACCTCGGCCCACTTGGGCGTCAGCGGCTCGAGGTCCGGATACACCTCTTTGTAGGTGAGGTGCTGGTCGCGGATCTGCTGCATCTTGAGGCAGGAGACGAGGTGCCCCTCCGCCGGGTCGAGCGCCTCCAGGTGCGGCTCGGTCTTGAAGCACTCGGGACCCGCGATCGGGCAGCGGGGCGAGAAGGGGCATCCCGGCGGAATGGCGGCCAGCGAGGGCGGGTTGCCCTTGATGGGCACGAGGCGCGTGTTGCTCGGCATGTGCGGCTTGGGCACCGCGGCGAAGAGGCCCATCGTGTAGGGCTGGCCCGGGCGCGCGAACAGGGTGTCGACGCTCGCGCGCTCCACCGCGCGGCCGGCGTACATGACCATGATGTCGTCGGCGATGCCGGCCACGACGCCGAGGTCGTGGGTGATGAGCACGACGGCGGCGCCGGTCTCCTTCTGGGCCACCTTGAGGAGGTCGAGGATCTGCGCCTGGATGGTCACGTCCAGAGCGGTCGTGGGCTCGTCGGCGATGATGATGTCGGGGTTGTTCGCGATCGCGATGGCGATGACCACGCGCTGGCGCATGCCGCCGGAGAACTCGTGGGGGTAGGAGTCGAGACGGTCCTCGGCCTCCGGGATGCCGACCAGCTCGAGGAGCTCGATGCACCGGGCGCGGACGTCGGCCTTGGACATCTCGGGGTCGTGGATCTTGAGGGCCTCCGCCAACTGGTCGCCGATCGAGAACATCGGGGTCAGCGCCGAGAGCGGGTCCTGGAAGATCATCGAGATGTTCGCGCCGCGGTACTGGCTCATCTCCTCGTCGGTGAGGCCGATCAGCTCTGTGCCCCGGAGCTTGATGGAGCCTTTCACGTGGGCGTTGTCGTCGAGCAGCCCGATCAGGGACAGCGCGGTGACGGACTTGCCGGAGCCCG
Source organism: Kribbibacterium absianum (assembly GCF_030067705.1). Lineage (GTDB taxonomy): Bacteria > Actinomycetota > Coriobacteriia > Coriobacteriales > Atopobiaceae > Kribbibacterium > Kribbibacterium absianum. The sequence goes on along the minus strand of NZ_JASJEX010000001.1, from coordinate 376,150 downwards.
ACTCGCCGACGATACCGAGGGTGCGGCCGCCCCACAGGTCGAAGTTCACGCCGCGCACCGCATGCACGGTGCCCGCCTCGGTGTTGAACGAGACGTTGAGGTCGCGCACCGACATCACCGGGTCGCCGGTGGGCGCGTTCTTGGGGCCGTTCGACTCGAGCAGCTCGTAGCGCAGGACATCGTCCACAGGCACCGTGAGCGCGGCCTCAGTGTTCTGGGTGTTCGAAGACATGCAACGCTCCTAGATATCGTGCTCGGCGAGCTTCTCGGGACCGGGGGTGGCGTCCTCGGCCTCCTCCTCCACGTTGCCGGCGGCACGTGAGTAGGGGTCGAAGGCGTCGCGGAGGCCGTCGCCGATGAGCTGCATGGAGACGCACAGGACGATCAGGACGATGGACGGGATGAGCACCACCCACGGCGCGGTGAGCATGGCGCTCGAGCCCTGGCTCAGGATGTAGCCGAGCGAGGTGTCCGGCACCTTGATGCCGAGGCCGAGGAAGCTGTAGGCCGTCTCGGAGTTGATGCCGCTGATGACGCCGAGCACCGTGTCGATGATGAGGATGGACCCGAGGTTGGGGATCAGGTGCCGCACGATGATCGTGAACGGCGAAACGCCCATGTACTTGGCCGCCTTGACGTAGTCCCGCTCGCGGAGCGACAGGGCCATCGTGCGCAACGTACGGGCGTACCCGATCCAGCCGAAGGCCGAGAGCCCAAAGATCAGCATGAGCCACCCGGTGCCGCCGCTCGTGGCGCGCACGATCATGGCCACAAGAAGGAAGGACGGGATCACGAGCAGCATGTCGAGGCACCACATGCCGATCTTCTCCCAGATGCCGCGCGCATAGGCGATGGCCGTGCCGATGATGGCGGCGAGCACCGTGGTGATGAGGGCATAGGAGATGCCGATCACCAACGAGCGGCCGAGGCCGTGGACCACACAGGCGAAGAGGTCGAGGCCGCCGGAGTCGGTGCCGAACCAGTGCTCGGCGCTCGGCGCCACGGAGAGGGCCGCGAAGTCCGGGTCCGTGTAGTCGTACGGGCTGATCATCGGCCCGAAGATGGCAAGGAGCGCCAGCACGGCCAAGATGGTGAGCCCAGCGACGGCGCTCTTCTGGCGGAAGAACCGGCGCGCGATGAGGCCGGCGTAGGAGATGCGCTTGACCTCCGTGTGCTCGAGGCGCTGGGACTCAAGCTCAAGCTCGGCGTTGGTGGGACGGCGCCCGGCCGGCCCCTCGCCCACCGGAGTGCCGTCAATCACGGTCGCGGGCTCGATGCTCTCGTCGCGCGAGGCGTCGTCCCGGGCCATCGTGTCCCAGTTGGCGTCGGCGCCCGTCTCGGCCTCGTGCAGCCGCTGCGCGTGGTCGACGGTCTCCTGGGTGAGTTTCCCGGGGTCTTGGAGATCCGGGTTCTGGCTCTTGTCAGTCATCGCAGGCCCCCTCAGCTCATCTTGATGCGCGGGTCGAGCGCAGCGGCGAAGAGGTCCGCCAGCAGCGCGCCGACCAACGTGCAGACGCCCGAGAAGGCCGCGACCGCCACCGAGCCGTAGATGTCGTTGTTGTTGATGCAGTTGATGAAGTACTCGCCGAGCCCGTGGATCGCGAAGATCTTCTCGGTCATGACCGCGCCCGTGAAGATGCCGGCGATGGAGAAGGCCACGTTCACCGAGGTCGGGATCAGCGAGGCGCGCAGGGCGTGCTTGCGGATGGCCTGCTTCTTGGTGAGGCCCTTGGCGCGGGCGGTGCGCACATAGTCCGCGTGCATCTCATCGAGCAGGTACGTTCGCTGATTCACGTGGTAGCCGACGGCGCTGATGATGGTCAGCACGATGGTGGGCAGCAGGATGTGCTGCAGGAAGTCCAGGAACGCCAGAAGCACGTTGTCCCCCGTGTAGGACGACAGGCCCGTGACGTAGAAGATGCGCATGCCGCTCGCCGAGTTGATCTCGATGGCGAAAAACACAATGAGGATCGCGAGCACGACCGTCGGGACCGTCAGGAAGAGCGCCGCGACGCCGCCCCACAGGCGGTCCTGCCATTGGTACTGTCTCTGGGCCGTATAGACGCCGAGACCGACGCCGATCACGATGGACAGCACCGTTGAGAGGAGCATCAGCTTCACCGACGCGCCGATGCGCTGCGAGATCTCGCTGTTCACGGAGGTGCCCGTGGGCGAGTTGCCCCAGTCGAACTCTGTGACGATCCCCTTGAGCCAGGTGGTGTAGCGCTCCATGATCGGGGTCTTGTCGTTGAGGTTGTTGGCGGTCAGCGACTGCTCGATGGACTCCTGCGGCGGCCGCGGGGTGCGCGACTCGTAATTGGAGCGTGGGCTCATGAACGCCGACGCCAAGAAGAACGTGAGGGAGGTCGCCACGAAGATCATCACCGCGTAGTTGATGACCCTCTTGGCGACGTACGTGAGGAATCGTGCCATGAACGCTCCTTGTTCCGTGACGCGCTCGAAGCCCGCCCGCCACGGATGCGGACGAGTCCCTTGTCTGGAGCCGCTGGGGCCATGCGACGATTCGGCCGAAGCCCAACCACCGGCCCCGGGGCACCTCGCTGGCCAACCTGGCCGCCCACCGGGCCCCAGGAGGGCCGACGGCGAACAGCACGTAGGGGTAATCATAGCACCCGGCTCGTGGAGATCGGCGCCCTCGGGCGAATCACCTCGTGTAGCGAGCGACCGAGGAGGCCGGGCTAGGGCAACCGGACGGACACCTCCGACCTAGGCAGACCGCAGGTTTGTTTCAGTGCCGAGGCGCGCCGCCCCCGAGGCCCCAGTTCACTGCTCCTATGGGTTCAACACTGCAACCCCGTACATCATTGATGCTCCTCGACACCGTATCCGCAAGGAACCGACTGCAGAGCCAGGCGCACCGGACGTCGCGGACGGTCTCGTTGGCATCACCGCGAATGGTCGGCCGCGCACCATCACGGCGCAGGAAGGCCAAATGGCCACGAAACGGAGCGCCTGCCATGTCGATTCCTCTGGTCGCAGAGGTGGTGCCCAAACGCACCGGCTTGATTCGCCTGAAGCGCGGGACACCACCGGTTGTGGTCACAATGGATGCATAAAACCGCGAAGATGCAGCCCCGCTTAACGGCGGCCGCGCCTTCTCGACGCACGAAAAACGGCCCCGCCACCGCGAGGCCGTCCGGTCGTGCGATCGTTCGGTGCCCCGAACCCTACGCCAGGGTGCCCTGGGGGAACGTCAGCATGAAAACGAAGAGCGTCACGATGAAGACGCAGGTGCTGATCACCGTCAGGCGGTCCAGGTTCTTCTCCCACACGCCGGAGCCGGCGTTGGAGTTGTACATGGAGCTCGCGATCATGTCGCTCACGCCGGTGCCCTTGCCCGAGTGCATGAGGATCAGAAGGATGCTGGCAACGGCCGAGACGGCCCAGATGACGACCAGGACGATGTTCAGGGCACCCACAGGGCACGCTCCTTTGGCTCCGGGCGCACGAACGCCCGCTGAGGATTCACAGTCGATGAGAGACCATACCACATATGGTGGGAGGTTCAGTGCCCGGGCACCTGCGCCAACGGAGTGCCCATCATCGAGCGAGGCGCAGGGACACCGAGCAGCCCCAGAAACGTCGGCGCGACGTCCACGAGGCTCCCCTCCTCCACGTCCGAGGTGCGGGCGTCCGGATGCGCGACGAAGAGCCACACCGGGGCGTCCGTGGCGGACACCGGGTCGGCGGCCTCCCCTCCCCCGTGCGTGGCCGTCACGAGCGCGAAGCCACCCGTCGCCATGAAGGCAGGCGTCATGCGGGACACCGCGTCGTCCACGCGCTCGCAGGCCTCCGCCACGCGTGCCGGCGAGCCGAACGCGCGAGCCTGCTCGACGTCGTCGAGCACCGCGACCACGATGTCGGCGTCACGCCGGGCGGCCGCCAACGCCACGCGCGCCGAGACGGACAGCGCGTCGCCCGGCACCTGCTCGCACCCGGCGAGACCGGCCGCATCGAGCGCCTCTGCGAACGGCTCGGCGTCCGCGTTCTGCCCGCTCACGAACAAGGTGCGGAGCCCGGCCTCGTCGAGCGCGCGGAAGAGCCCCAGCGGGTCGGCGCCGTCGTCGTCCAGAGGCGCGCCCGAGAGGATCGCCCGTATGCCACCGGCAAAGGCCGCCGGCTCGCCCTCGGCAAGGCCAAGAGCGGGGCCGGCGGCCTCGATGGTGCGGTGCGGGTACACCAGGCCAAGCGACCCAAGGTACGGGAAGCGGGCCTGGGAGACGCCGTTGGAGGGTGACGCGGGCGCGACGCCCAGCCCTTCGAAAAGGACGAGCAGCGCGGGCGGCATCCTCCTCCGGCGCGGCATTACTCGGCGGCCTTCTCCACCATGGCGGCGAAGTCGGAGGCGACGAGGGAGGCGCCGCCCACGAGCGCGCCGTCCACGTCCTCCTCGGCCAGGAAGCCGGCCACGTTGCCGGGCTTCGCGGACCCGCCGTACAGGATGCGGACGCGGCCGGCGATGTCCTCGCCGTACAGCTCCACGAGGCAGGCGCGGATCGCGCCGCAGACCTCCTGGGCGTCCTCAGGCGTGGCGGTCTTGCCGGTGCCGATGGCCCAAATGGGCTCGTAGGCGATCACGAGCTCGTCACCGGTGGCCAGCTCGACGCCGGCGAGGTCCTCCTTGACCTGGCCCACGACGAAGTCCACCTGCTGGCCCGCCTCGCGCACCTCGAGGGACTCGCCGCAGCAGCTGATCGGCTTGAGGCCGGCGGCCAGCAGCGCGATCATCTTCTTGTTGATGTCGGCGTCCGTCTCATGGAAGTACTCACGGCGCTCGGAGTGGCCGATGATGCAGTAGGTGCAGCCCACGGACTTGAGCATGTCGGTGCTGATGGCGCCCGTGTACGCGCCCTTGGGCTCCCAGTACACGTCCTGGGCGCCCAGGCCGAACGGGGCCTTGTCGAACTCGATGACGGACGCGACGCCCTTCAGGTCCACGAACGGCGGGCACACGACGACCTCGACGCCCTCGGCGCCGTCGGACAGCGCGTTGGCGAGGTCCTGGGCCAGGGTGACGCCCTCGCTGTAGGTCTCGTTCATCTTCCAGTTGCCAGCGATCAGGCGGGTGCGGTTGTTAGGCATCGAGCAGCGCCTCCACTCCGGGCAGCGGCTTGCCCTCGACGAGCTCCATGGACGCGCCACCGCCGGTGGAAATCCAGCTCATCTTGTCGGCAAGACCGAACTTGTTGACGGCCGCGACGGAGTCGCCGCCGCCGATGATCGACGTGCAGTCCTCGTTGTCGGCCACGGCCTCGGCGACGGCCTTGGTGCCGTCGGAGAACTGGTCGAACTCGAAGACGCCCATGGGGCCGTTCCAGAACACGGTCTTGGCGCCGGCGATCGCGTCGGCGTAGAGCTTCGCGGTCTCGGGGCCGATGTCCATGCCCATCATGTCGTCGGGGATCGAGTCGGAGGCGACGACGACGCCCACCGCGTCCGGCCCGAAGTGGTCGGCCACGACGTTGTCCACCGGGAGCAGGAGCTTGACGCCGTTCTTCTCGGCCTTGTCCATCATCTCCTTGGCGCGGTCGACCCACTCGGGCTCCTGCAGGGAGGTGCCCACGGAGTAGCCCTTGGCCAGAAAGAACGTGTAGGCCATGCCGCCGCCGATGATGAGCGTGTCGACGGAGTCGAGCAGGTGGTCGAGCACGCCGATCTTCGAGGAGACCTTGGAGCCGCCGACGATGGCGACGAGCGGGCGCTCGGGGTCGGAGAAGATCGAGGTCAGGGTGTCGACCTCCTTCTCGAGCAGCTCGCCGGCCACGGCCGGGAGGTACTCGGCCGGGCCCACGACGGAGCCCTGCGCGCGGTGCGCGGTGCCGAAGGCGTCGAGCACGAAGACGTCGCCGAGGTCCGCGAGCTTCTTCGCGATCTCCGGGTCGTTCTTCTTCTCGCGCTTGTCGAAGCGGACGTTCTCGAGCACGACCACCTGGCCGGGCTTCATGGCCTCGACGGCCGCCTTGGCCTCGTCGCCGTAGGTGTCGGGCACGAAGGTCACGTCAAGCCCGGTGAGCTCGCGGAGCTTGTCCGCGGCCGGCTTGAGGGAGAGCTTGGGCTCCGGGCCGTCGCCCTTGGGACGGCCGAGGTGGCTCATCAGCACGACCTTGGCGCCATGGTCAACGAGGTACTGGATCGTGGGGATGGCGGCGCGGACGCGGGTGTCGTCCGTCACGTTGCCGTCCTCGTCCAGGGGCACGTTGAAGTCGACGCGCTCGAGGACGGTCTTGCCGTCGACGTCGATGTCGCGGACCGTCTTCTTGGAAAACGCCATCGTTCCCTCCTTTTGGGAATGTTGCGTTGCTGGTTCCATCGAGCAAGAAAAGGGCGCGGACGCGGCCGGTCGGCCAACGTCCGCGCCCTCGCTCACGCGTGTACGAGAAGCGGACGTCTCAGGTTAGGCGACGAACTTCTCGAAGTACTTGATGGTGCGGACCATCTGGGAGGCGTAGGAGTTCTCGTTGTCGTACCACGCGGTGCACTGCACGAGGCTGCGGCCGTCGCCGAGGTCCTGGACCATGGTCTGGGTGGCGTCGAAGATCGAGCCGTGGGTCTCGCCGATGATGTCGGTGGAGACGATGTCGTCCTCGTTGTAGGCGTAGGTCTCGGGGATGGTCTCGGCGTAGGCCTTCATCGCGGCGTTGACCTCGTCCACGGTGACGGTCTTGTCAACGACGGCGTAGAGGTTGGTGATGGAGCCGGTCGGCACGGGCACGCGCTGGGCGGCGCCGATGAGCTTGCCGTTGAGCTCCGGGAGGACCAGGCCGATGGCCTTGGCGGCGCCGGTGCTGTTCGGGACGATGTTGATCGCGGCGGCGCGGCTGCGGCGCTTGTTGCCCTTGCGCTGCGGGCCGTCGAGGATCATCTGGTCGCCGGTGTAGGCGTGGATGGTGGTCATGATGCCGGAGACGATCGGGGCGAAGTCGTTCAGGCCCTTGGCCATCGGGGCGAGGCAGTTGGTGGTGCAGGAGGCCGCGGAGATGATGTTGTCGTCGGCGGTCAGCGTCTCCTGGTTGACGTTGTAGACGATGGTCGGCAGGTCGTTGCCGGCCGGAGCGGAGATGACGACCTTCTTGGCGCCGGCGTCGATGTGCGCCTGGGCCTTGGCCTTGGAGGTGTAGAAGCCGGTGCACTCGAGGACGACGTCGACGTCGAGCTCGCCCCAGGGGAGGTTCTTGGCGTCCGGCTCCTTGTAGATCTTGATGGTGGTGCCGTCGACGGTGATGGAGTCCTCACCGGCGGTCACCTCGTGGTTGCGGGCGTAGTTGCCCTGCGTGGAATCGTACTTCAGGAGGTAGGCCAGCATATCCGGGCTGGTGAGGTCGTTGATAGCGACGATCTCGGTGCCCTCGTGGCCGAACATCTGGCGGAAGACCAGACGACCAATGCGGCCGAAACCATTGAGCGCGACCTTAACTGCCATGCGTTTCTCCTCTCCTCGACACAAGTCCCCGCACGGCCGTTCCGCACAGGCGTCCCTGATGCCTTAGGTTTTTCACCCCGCATACTAACGCTCATGCTCGACAAAGGGGGCTGAAAGCGCATGCTGCATGTAATCTGCAGCTAGCACCTTTAGTTGACCAGACGAGAATGGTCATGTCCTTTGATAAAACGCGGGATACTCCTCGCATAGAAGCGCGTGAATATTCGAACGACGCGCTTCCCGGCCCGCGAACGTGCGGCGCGCGCCGGCCGTTGGCCCCCGCCGAGGCACGTCACGCGCGCCGGGCCTCCCAGTCCTCTGCCGCCTTCTGCAAACGGAGCAACCGGTGGTACACCGCAGACTTCGAGAGCGGCGGGTAGGCGACGCGGCCGAGGTCCGTCAACGACAGGTCCGGGTGCTCGCGGCGCAGCTCGCAGAACTGTCGCACGGTGGCGGGCAGCGAGTCGAGGCCGGGGCCCGCCTCCACCCTGTCGATGAGGGCGAGCTGCTCGGCCGCGGCGCCGCTCGCCCGTCGGGCGTTGGCCATCTCGGCGTTCACGCTGCGGTTGACGTCGTTCTTCACGGACTTCACCTGGCGCACGGCGCGCACCGCCTTGGCGGTCTTGCTTGCGCCCATGACGAGGAGCAGCCGCTCGATGTCGTCGAAGCTCTTGATGTAGATCGCGAAGGCCCCGCGGCGCCGGTTGAGCCGCGCGGACACGCCCACGTCGTGGCACAGGGCGACGAGCCCTTGGGCAAGGGCCTCGCTCGTGACGGCCATCTCCAAGTGGAAGTCGCCGCGGGGGTCCGCGATGAAGCCTCCGGCCATGAACGCGCCCCGGAGGAACGCCGAGCGGTCCTGCTCCGTGGCCACGAGCTCCGGGGGTATGCCCGTGACGAGCCCCTTGCCCGGCACGAGGATCCGCATCGCCACCAGGGCCCGCTCGAGGCCCTCCTGCTCGGGGACCTCGATCAGGTAGTTCCTGGTCTTATGGAGCACGCTCCGCCGCACCGTGAGCTGCGTGTCGAGGTCGAAGACCTGGTGGGACAGGCTGATCACCGTGCGCGCGACGGCGCCCGTCTCGGTGGTCACGCGCACCGCGTACGAACCGGAACCATGGAACGACAGCGTCCCGCACACTCGCACGAGGGCGGAGAGCTCCGCCGCCTCGCTCGCCCGGCCCGCTCCCGAGACGCGGGCCAGCTCGTCCTTGACCTCCGCAGTGAACGACACCGGCGCCCCCTAGCGTTTGGCGGCCCGGAACAGGTCGCGATGGGCCAGCGTCACGCGGAAGCCCTGCGCACGCAGGTGCTCCGCCGTCGCTTGGGCGAGCGCCACCGAGCGGTGCTGGCCGCCGGTGCAGCCCACGGCGATGGAGAGCTGCGCCTTGCCCTCGGCCACGTAGCCGGGCATCACCGCGTCGAGGAGCGTGAACCACGCGTCGAGGAACGCCTGGGTCTGCGGGTGGTTCAGCACGAAGGACGAGACCCGCTCGTCGAGGCCGGTGAGCTCGCGCATCTCCGGGTCCCAGTAGGGGTTCGGCAGGAAGCGGACGTCGATCATCAGGTCCGCCTCGGCGGGCATGCCGTACTTGTAGCCAAAGGAGAAGACGCGCACCTCCATCTGCTCCTGCTCGGTGAGCTCCGAGTAGGAGCCGCGCAGGCGCCGGCGGAGCTCCTTGGGCGAGATGGCGGACGTGTCGATCACCCGGTCGGCGGCCGCCCGGACCGCCTTCAGCTGCTCGCGCTCCCGGCGGATCGCGTCGATGGTGGCCTCGCCCTCCTGGGCGATCGGGGGCCGGCGGCGCGAGAGCGTGTAGCGCTGGGCGAGGGTCTCGTCGTCGGAGTCCAGGAAGAGCACGGAGCAGGTGAGCTCGTGGTCGCGGAGCTTCTGCACCTCGTCGCCGAACTCGTCGAAGAGCCCCTGGCTGCGGAGGTCGCACACGACCGCGAGGTGGCGCCCCACGCCGGAGTCGATGCCCACGATGCGCGCGAGCTGGAGGAGCATCGACGGCGGCAGGTTGTCGATCACGTAGTAGCCGAGGTCCTCGAAGGTGTGCATGGCCTCGGTGCGGCCGGCGCCGCTCATGCCCGTGATGATGACGACGTCCGGGACGTCGGGCCGCACCCGCGCCTCTGTGCTCGGATCGCTCATGGGCACCCCTTTCACTCCCCGCCAGTGTAACCGTGAGACGGGGCGCCCGGGGTGCTCCTCACCCATCGATGGTGGCCGCTTCCTCCGCGAAGGACCGCACGCCCCCGTCGTCCGGCGCACGGCCGAGCTCCTGGTCCCAGGCGCGCAGCGTCTCGTAGACGCCCCGGGCCACGTCCTCGGGGACCCCCTCCACCGCCGCTATCTCGTCCGGCGTGGCCGCCCGCAGCCGCTTGAGGGAGCCGAACGCCTTGAGCAGCGCCTTCTTGCGCTTGGGCCCCACGCCCGGCACCTCGTCGAGGACCGACACCGTCATCGCCTTGCCGCGCAGCTCGCGGTGATAGGCGATCGCGAAGCGGTGGGCCTCGTCGCGCACCCGTTTCACCAGGTAGAGCGACGCCGAGCCGCTCGGCAGCACCACGGGCGTGTCATCCCAGGGCACGAAGAGCTCCTCGTCGGACTTCGCGAGGCCACAGACCGGGATGTCGAGGCCGAGGTCCTCGAGCTCGTTCATCGCGGCCGTGAGCTGCGGCTTGCCGCCGTCGAGGATGAGCAGGTCCGGGCGCGAGCCGAACCGCTCGTCGGCCATGCGCTCGGGCGCGTACCGGCGCCCGAGCACCTCGGCCATCGACACGAAGTCGTTGGCCTCCGACAGGTCCGCCCGGACCTTGAACCGACGGTACTGGGACTTGTCCGGGCGCCCGTTGGTGAAGACCACCATCGACGCCACCGTGTGCTGGCCGTGGATGGTGGAGACGTCGAAGCACTCGATGCGGAGCGGGGGGTCGTCGAGGGCGAGCGCGCTCTCCAGCTCGAGCAGCGCCCGGTTCACGCGCTTGTCCTCGTAGCCGGTGCGCAGCTCGTAGCGCATCAGGGCGTGGCGGGCGTTGCGCGTGGCGGTGTCGAGCAGGCTCTTGCGCTCGCCGCGCTTGGGCACGTGGACGCGCACCCGGCCCCCGCGCTTCTCCGAGAGCCACCCCTCGATCGCCTCGGTGTCCGGCAGCGGGCACGGCACCTCCACCTGCGGGGGCACCTCGGAGGTCTTGCCGTAGTACCGCTGGAGGAACGCGCGGACCACCTCGGGCTCCTCGACGTCCATGCCCTTGTCGAGGATGAAGTCCACCGAGCGCACCATGCGCCCCTCCCGCACGGCGAAGATGCAGGCGCCGGCGATGGTCTCCTCGCGCCACACGCCCACGAGGTCGCAGTCGGCGTCGCCGGCGAAGCGCACCTGCTGCTTCTTGTCGAGGGACTCGATGGCCTGGAGGCGCCGCTGGTACCGGCCGGCGCGTTCGAAGTCCAGGTCTGCCGCGGCCTCCTGCACCTCGGCGGCCAAGAGGTTCGCGAGGTCCTTGCGGTGGCCGGTCAGGAAGCCCTCGGCCGTGGCCACGTGGTCCGCGTAGTCCTCGGGTCGGATGGCGCCGATGCACACGCCGGGGCCGCGGCCCACGTGCGCGTCGAAGCAGGGCCTCCCCTGCTCCGCGAGCTTCTCGATCACGGTCGGTCGGTCCTCGGGCGCGGCGGCGTCGAGCATGCGCTTGGCGCGCTTCCACTCGGCGCAGGTGGCCACGCAGAGCGGGCACACCTTGCGCACGGTGTCGATGGCCTCGCGGGCCGAGCGGGCGTCGGTGTAGGGCCCGAAGTACCGGGTGCCCTTCTTGTGCCGCTCGCGCGTGTACTTGATGGCCGGGAACACGTCGCTCTCGGTCACGGCGATGAACGGGTAGCTCTTGTCGTCCATCAGCGCGACGTTGTAGGGCGGGTGGTGCTGCTGGATCAGGTTGATCTCGAGCACGAGGGCCTCGTGCTCGTTGTCCACCACGAGGTAGTCGAAGCCCGCCACCTCGCGCATCATGAGGGGCACCTTGGCGCGCTCGTCGTCTCCGTTGATGTACTGGCGCATGCGGGCGCGGAGGTTCTTGGCCTTGCCCACGTAGAGCACGTGGCCGGTCGCGTCCTTCCAGAGGTAGCAGCCCGGGAGCTGCGGCACCTGGGACACCTGCTCGCGCAGCGTGGGATGGGGGGCTCTTCCGCCCTGGGGGTTCAAAGGTTCCATGCCCCCACGATACCCGAGGGCGTTTGAAGGTCGTCTGGGGTCTTCTTGTCCACCCGGTGGAGACAGAATCGCCGCACCCGGCCCTTAGGGCCTCGGTGTGAAAATGGCTGTCCGGGTTCATTCGAGTCAGGAGCATGCATGACAACGGTTCGATCTGTGGACGAGCAGGGCTACCGAGAGGCCGCCGACGCGCTGGGCATCGCCCTCCCCGTGGAACAGCTTCCCGTGTGGCAGGCCTACGAGGCCACGATCCCCGGCCGCGAGCCCTGGGGCTACGTCCTCATCGAGGAGGACGGCGAGCCGGTTGCCGTCGCCGCCTTCATGGACTACGAGACCCACGGCTACCACTACCTGCGCGCCCACCACGGGCCCGCGTGGGCCCAGGAGCCCACCTACGCCCAGGAGCAGGCCGCCATCAAGGCGCTCGTGGACCACGTTCGCAGCACCGACAAGAAGGTGGCGTTCATCCGCTGCGCCGTGAGCGAGCCCTACGAGAGCACCCATGCCGTGCTCTCGACCCTCCCCTACGACACGACCGTCGTGGTGGACACGACGGGCGACGAGGAGCAGATCCTGTCCCGCTTCAAGACCCGCGGGCGCCGCGACGTGCGCAAGAGCCTCCGCGAGTGCCCGCTCGCCACCGCTGACGAGACCGAGCAGGCGACCCGGGACTTCTCCGAGTACTACGACGTGATGGTCGAGACGGGCGAGCGCGACGGGTTCGCGCCGGCCCCCAAGGAGGACTACCGGTCGCTCTTGGAGATCCTCGGGCCCGAGCACGCGCGCCTGTTCGCCGCGCGCGACGACGAGGGGCGCCTCAAGCACTGGGCGATCGACATCCTCAACGCGCCCCGCGCGACGCACCTCTACGGCGCGATGGCCAACGACGCGATGCGCACGCTCGGCACCGAGAAGCTCATCTTCGCGGAGATGCTCGAGCTCAACGGGCTCGGTGTGGAGGCGTTCGACCTGATGGGCATCGGCAGCAACTTCCAGCCGGCGCTCCGCGGCCTCAACACCTTCAAGACCAAGTTCGCGAAAGAGGCCACGCGCGTGGCCCCCGACCGCGACATCCCGGTGAAGAAGGGCTTCTACCGCGCCCTGACCGGCCTGCAGAACATGCGGAAGAAGCTCCGCAGCCGTTAAGCCCCACCGAGCGCCTGCCTCCCGAGATATGGCCGCCCATGAAGAACGCCCGTCGACGCCTCAGGGCCGGCGGGCGTTCCTTGCTATCCGCGCGCGGCTCCGGCGCAAGCGCGCACCTGGTCGGGCGACAGATCCGTCGGCAGCGCCACCGCTCCCCGTGACGCCGCACACGTCACCGGCAGCGACCCGAGCGCCTTCTCCACGCCGTCGGCAAGCCCGTAGGCCGCAGGGTCCGTGACGCCGGGGAACAGCACCGGGCGATACCACGGCACCGCGTAGAAGCCGGCCGCGCGCACCCGCTGCACCGCCGCGTCGGCAGCCTCCGCATCGGTTCGGAAGAACCCGAAGCGCAGCAGCGGCTGGGGCGGCTCCGTCCCGCCGATGGCGACCCATGCCTCGTCGCCCGGCGCCACCGCGGACCCCGAGAAGAGCTCCCGATACACGCCCACGGCACGCTCGCGCTGGCGATCGGCGGCGTCCGAGCCCTCAAGCGCGGCGCGCGCCTTCTCTGCCACCCAGGCGTCGGGCAGAGCGGCCGTCGATCCGAGGCCCCCGGCCAGCTCCACGGCCGAGATGGCAGGCTCGAAGCGTCCGGCCCCCTCGAGCCTCTCGCGGAGCGCCTTCCCCATCCCGGCGGGCAGGTGTCCGATCACCCGGATCTGGTTGCGGTAGGCCCTGGCCGCACGGGCGCGCCGGGGGGCCACTTCCGCCAACCCGGAGAGCGCGGCCACGATGGCCGCGCGGAGCTCCCGGTCGGCCATCGCCGGGTTGACCCACACGGCGCCCCCAAAATGCGTGGGCAGCATCTTCTCGACGCCGAAGGAATGGAACGACAGGTCCGCGACCGGGGCGCCCTGCTCGTCGCGGGACAGGCGCCCTGCGCAATGGGCGCAGTCCTCGAGGGCCAGCGCCCCCGCCTGGCGCGCCACCAGCGCGGACCGGGCGTCGAGCACCGGGTCCTGGATGCCGTAGGTGTGCTGGATGACCACACCGCAGGTGCGGTCGTCCAGCGGCATGCGCTCCGGGTCAAGCGCCAGGGTCCTTGGCGACAGGTCTCCGTAGACCGGCGCGAGGCCGGCCGCGACGATGGGGTCCACCGCCGTGCAGCAGGTGAAGAGCTGCGTGACGACACGCCCCTGCGGCAGCCCGGCGGCCTCACGGGCACGGCGCATCTGGTCGAAGGCCACGAACATGCCCTGGCGCGCCTTGAACACGGGGTACCAGTCCTCCGCGTTCGTGCCGCTCCTCTTGGCAAGGGCCGCCTTGAGCCCGCTCAGCGCGTCCGTCATGAGAGGTCCTTCTTCCCGAAGTACTGGTTGAAGTCCACCACGTAGTGAACCCAGAGCTTGGCCATGTTCCACAGACGCTCGGGGCTGTTGTCGCCGCAGCCGAAGAGCGTCGTGCCTGACTTCCCGGCCTTGTGCAGCTCCAGCGCGCGGCGCTTCTCGGGGGTGTCCGCGGCGTACCGCTTGACCACGGTCATCGGCACCCCGAGCCAGAGCACCTCCTCGGTGCCGCGCGTGGGCTCGAGCAGGCCGCCGTCGAGAACGTCGTCCACGGCGTAGCGGGCCAGGTTGTCGCCGGCGAGGGTCGTGAAGAAGCTGCTGCGGCCGGCGCGGGGGTTGAGCTCGAACAGCTTGAAGCTGTCGTCGCGCGGGTCGTACTTCATGTCGATGTTGAAGAAGCCGCGGTACCCGGAGCCCTCCATCAGGCTTTGGACCGTGTCGTACACGGCGTCGTCCCCATAGGAGAGGATCGCCGCGTAGTTGCCGATGCGCATCGGCGCGCAGTCCTCGAGCAACGGGTGGCCGAGGGACATGAGCGACACGGTGCCGTCGCCGCGCACATAGCCGTTGAGCACGCGCATGTTCTCGTCACCGCCCGGGATGAAGTCTTGGACGATGAGCGCGCCGGGGTATCCCGCCGCGTAGGCGCGGCGCACGGTCTCCTCGAGGTCCTCGCGGTTGTCGAGCACGAAGGCCTTCTTCTGGCCCTCAAAGGGGTGCTCGCGCCAGGCCGGGGCGTCGGAGGGCTTGAGGGCCACCGGGAACCCGAAGGGCAGCTCCGGCACCTCGGTGTCGTTGAGCACGACGGTCTGCGGGTACGGCACGCCGCGCTCCTCGCAGCGCTGGTAGAAGCGCTCCTTGTCGTTCATCGCTTCGACGACGCCGCCCGACGCGCAGACCACGCGGTAGACGGGGTCGAGCCGGTCCATCACGCGGGAAAGCTCCACGGCGTAGTCGTCGCCGCACGGCACGACGACCGGCACTGCGTCGCCGTAGGAGCCGGCCGCACCGTTCAGGACATCGAGGAGGCGGTCCCCCTCGAGCAGGTGCTCGTCCACGTGGACGTTGATGAACTTCGAGGCCCGGGTGGGCGTGAGCGGGAACGTGCCCCACACCTCGCTCGTCACGCCGAACTCCTCATAGAAGGCGCGGGCCATGCCGTAGCCGGCGATCTCCGTGCCGAGCAGGACCGGGACAAAAGCGGGACGCTGGGTGGTTTGAGCCACGGAAGAACACTCCTCAAAGGACAGGCGCGGCGGCGCCGCGCAGAAAAAGGGCCGGGCCTTCGCCGATCACTCTAGCGAAAGCCCGGCCGCGCTCGGTCGATCTCACCAAAGCAGCTAGACGATGGGGCCGCCACCGACGAAGGAGCCGCTGCTGTAGTAGACGCTCGTGATCTCCACGCCACCGTAGTTGGAGTGGATCATCTGGCCGTTGCCGATGCACATGCCCACGTGGGTCGTGCTGTTGACGCCCGAGCCCCAGAACATGAGGTCGCCGGCCTTGAGGTTCGCCTGGTTGGTGGTCCAGCCACCGCGGTCGAGCACCCAGCCGATCATCGAGTTGCCGCGGCCGTTGCTCATGCGCTGGCCGCGCGGAATCGAGTAGCCGCCCTGCTGGTAGGCCCACCACACGAGGCCGGAGCAGTCGAACTCCTGGTTGGCGATCGCGCTGCCGGAGTACGAGTACGAGACGCCCAGCTGGGACTTGGCGGCGGCGATCACCGCAGAGATGCCGGAGCCGTAGCCGGCGCTGGAACCGCTCGAGGAACCACCCGAGGAGGACGAGCCGGAACCCGAGGAGGAGCCGGAGGAACCCGAGCCGCCCGAGGACGAGCCGGAGCCGCCGGACGAGGCGGAACCGCTGCTAGAGGAGCCCGCCGATGAGCCACCCGACGAGGACGGGGAGCCACCGCCATTGGAGCTCGCGCTCGAGCTCGCCTCGGCGGCCTGCTGCGCTGCGGCAGCGGCTGCGGCCTCCTCGGCCTTGCGCTGCTCCTCGGCCCGGCGCTCCTCCTCTTCCTTCTTGAGCGCCTCCTGCACCTCGGCCGACAGGCTGTCGACGTAGGCCTCGTACTCTTGCTGGCTCGCTTGCACCTGCGTCGCCTTGGCCTGCGCCTGGTCCACGAGCTCCTCCTGCTGTTGCTGCTGGAGCTCGAGCGCGCCCTTGCTCTCGTTGAGCTGCGCCTCGAGGGTCTTGACGCGGTCGATGAACTCGGCGTCCGACTCTGCGAAGCGGTTCGCGTAGCCGATGCGGCTCACGAAGTCCTCAAAGGAGGTGGACCCGAGGAGGATCTCCACGAAGGAGACGCCGCCGGTCTTGTAGTTGGCCGACACGCGCTCGGCGAGGGTGCCGCGGGCGTCCGTGAGCTCGGCCTGGGTCTCTTGGATCTTGGACTCGGTCTCCGCGATCTGGGCCTTGGTGTCCTCCACCTGGCCCTGGAGGGACTCGAGCTGGTCGAAGGCGGCCGACGTCTGTTGACGCAGGTCCTCGACCTTCACGAGCGCCGCGTCAAGCTGGGCCTGAAGCTCGGTGGAACTGGCGGCGTGAGCCGTCGCGGGATGACCGACCAACAAAGCGGCCGCGACGAGCGCAGCCGTGAGGAGCGAGGAAAACTTGATAACCCGGGGGCTGGACACCGTGGCATCATCCTTTCGGGTACGGGAACAGGACACGTGCACGGAGGCGACCGCAAGGGGCGCGTCAGATGCGGGCTTCAAACTAGGGTAGGGCCTGAGCCCTCCGTCTCCCCTGAGCCCATGGAATCCACGCACGATCACCCATCGGAATGGGGATAATCGATGTTCGGCCATGGGGCTGTTCCTGTCAAAGCGGCTCGACGCGATCCACGCAAACACCCTGTGGCGAGGGGGGATTAGATGAACAAGCCCGTGCTCGGCGTGCTCGGCGGCGTGGGGCCGATGGCGACGGCCGCCTTCATGGAAGCGGTCATCTCGCGGACCCCGGCCCAGTGCGACCAGGACAACATCCCGATGATCGTCTTCAACGACCCTCAGATCCCCGACCGCACGGCCTTCATCCTCGACCCAAGCGAGCCCGACCCGTTGCCCGAGATGGTCAAGGTGGCGCGATGGCTCGAGGACGCGGGTGCCGACTACATCGCCATCCCCTGCAACACGGCCCATTACTTCCACGACGCCATCGCGGCGGCCGTGGAGGTGCCGGTGCTCAACATCATGGAGCTCACGGCCCGGCGGGTCGCGGCACTCGCGGGCCCTGGCGCGCGCGTTGGCCTCATGGCCACCGAGGGCACCACCCAGTCGGGCGTGTTCCAGGGCTACTTCGAGCAGGCGGGGCTCGAGACGGTGGTGCCGAGCGAGGAGGAGCGCGCCATCGTGACCTCCCTGATCTACGACACCGTGAAGCGCAACCGGCCCTTCGACCCGGACGTGATGCTCGGCGTGGCGGAGCGCCTTCGCGGTCAGGGCTGCGACGCCGTCGTGCTCGGGTGCACGGAGCTCTCGGTGATCTACGCGACCCTCGATGACGCGCCGACCTGGCTCGTGGACGCCATGGACGTGCTGGCGGACGCCTGTGTGGAGGCGTACGAGCGGACCCGCGCGAAGGCCGGCCCCGTCGAGATGTAGCAGGCCGCGCAATCAGGACGACAAGAGGAGCCCCGGCCAATCTCGGCCAGGGCTCCTCTCCATGGCTCCTCCCGGGGTGCCACGCACCCCAGGAGGTTTCCTCCCCAGGTGCGTGGCACCACAGGAGGTTTCCTCCCAGGGTGCGTGGCACCTGGGGAGATTAGTGCACGGCCTCGACGTACCAGCTTGTGATCGAGGTGGGGTGCGTGATCGCGGTGCCCACCACCACGGCCCAGGCGCCCGCGTCCATCGCGGCCCTGGCGTCGGCCGGGCAGTGCACCGAGCCCTCGCAGACCACGGGCACGTCCGGGAACTCGGACACGGCCTGACGGATGAGATCGAGGTCCGGGCCGTCGTTCGCGCCCCGGTCAATGGCGGCGCCAGCGTGCGAGAGCGTCGTGGACACGACGTCGCACCCGCATGCGACGGCGCGGCGGATGTCCTCGATGCAGGAGCAGTCGGCCATCGTCGCGATGCCGTCCTGCCGCAGCGCGGCGACGGTCTCCTCGAACGTGAGGCCGTCGGGGCGCGGACGGTCCGTGGCGTCAAGCGCGACCACGTCGGCGCCGGCCAACGAGCAGGCGCGGGCATGGCGAAGCGTCGGGGTGATGTAGACGCCCTCGTGGCCCTCCTTCCAGAGGCCGATCACGGGAATCTCGCAGCGTCCCTTGATGGCGGAGATGTCCGAGAGGCCCTGGCACCGGATGGCACCGGCACCGCCCAGCTCGCACGCTCGGGCCATCTGGGCCATGGTCTCCGGGTGGCGCAGCGGCTCCCCGGGGTACGCCTGGACGGACGCGATAAGCGCGCCCTTCAGGGCCTGGACGATCGGTTTGACGGGCATCGTGCCCTCCCTCTCCCCTCGCCCGCTTGGCGAGGCAGTCGTCGGCTTTCCGGGACGCTCACTCCCCGTAGCCGTAGCAGACGAAGTTCTCGGCCGCGCCGATCAGGGGCGCGTCGCCGCCGAGCTGGCCGTTCTCGATGGGCAGCTCGCGCACCGGCTGCATCGCGCAGGCCCTATAGGCGCGGCGCAGGGCATCCTGCCACACGGGGCCGCACTCCGCCACGGAACCGGACAGAATGAACGCCTCGGGGTCCTGGAAGTTGGCGACCGAGCCGAGCACCGTGCCGAGCGCCTCGGCAGAGCGCACCTCGGCCGCGACGGCGCTCTCGTCGCCCTGCTCGGCGAGCGCCGAGATCTCCGCGCCGCCCTTCTTCTCTCCGGACAGGCGCTCGTACTCCTCCGCGATAGCGGGACCTGCGGCGACCATCTCGAGGTGCCCCTCGCCTCCGCAGGTACAGGGCAGCCCGGCGGCCTGCGGGCACGCCATGTGCCCCACGTTCGAGGCCATGTCGTGCCTGCCGAGACGGAGCTTGCCGTTCTCAACGACGGCGCCGCTGATGCCGGTGCCCACCGCCACGACGACGACCGAGCCGTACGCCTTGCCGCCGCCCCAGCGCGCCTCGCCGAGCGCGTGGGCGTGGACGTCGTTGAGCACCTTGCAGGGAAGCCCTGTGGCGGCGGTGACGTCCGACCCGAGCGTGGTACCGGTCCAGCCCGGCATCATCTCGTTGGCATAGGTGATGTCCCCGGTGGACGGGTTCACGACCCCGCCCGTGGAGATGCCCACCCCTGCGACCGGGTGCGGCGAGCGCGCGATGGCGGCCTGCACCTGCTCCACCACGACGTCGCGGATCACCGGGCCGCCGCGCAGCGGCTCGGTGGGGACCTTCTCGACGGACTCGACGCGCGGCGGCTCGCCGTCGCCAAGGGTGACGAGGCCGGTGGCGATCTTCGTGCCGCCGATGTCAACGGCGACGACGGTGACTCGGTCCATAAGCGCCCTCCTTGTGGCGCGACCTGCGCCACGCCGGGCGCAGGTCGGGGTGTTCCTGGATAGAAGGGGACGCCCCCGCATCGGGGGGGCGTCCGCGCACGGCTTAGACCAGCCCGGCGTCCATAAGCACGCGGCGGATGGCCTCGACGTTCTCGTCGGTCAGGCGGTCCACCGGGGCCGGCATCTGGTTGGTGTTGAAAACCCCCATGACCCAGAGGGCGGTCTTGAAGGCCCCGACGCCGGCGCCGTAGCCCGCAGCGCCACGGGTGACCTGGGTGATCAGCATGAGGTTCGCCAGACGGTCCTGGATCGCCTTGACGCTCGCCCAGTCACCGCGCTGGAACGCGTTCCACATCTCCACATAGGAGACTGGGTCGATGTTGGCGAGGCCGGGCACCGAGCCGTCGGCACCCGCCAGGTAGGCACCGTCCACGACGACCTCGTGGCCGGTCAGCAGCGTGAGCGGGTGGCCGCGGCGCTCGTTCTCGAGCACGAGGAAGCGGAAGCTCACATCGTCGCCGGAGGAGTCCTTGACGCCGTCGAGCGTCCCCTCGGCGCCAAGCTCGGCCAGCTCCTGCCAGCCCAGCTTCGTGTTCACGCAGACCGGGATGTCGTAGGCGAAGAGCGGCAGGTCCACGGCCTCCTTGATCGCGCGGAAATGGTTGGCCACCGTCGTGGGGCCGGGGATCGCGTAGAAGGGCGCGGTGGCGACGATCGCGTCGACGCCGAGCTGCTCCATGGCCTTCGCGTGCTCGATGACGCGGTTGGTCTGCATGTCGATGCAGCCGGCGATCACCGGAAGGCGGCCGGCGTTGATGCGCATGCCAAGCTCGATGATCTGGCGGCGACGCTCGTCGGTGGAGAACGCGACCTCGCCGGAGCTGCCGAGGAAGAACAGGCCGTCGATCCCGGCGTCAATCATGCGGTTGAGGTGCTTCTCGTAGGCGGGGACGTCGATCTCGCCGTCCTCGGTCATCGGGACCACGACGGGAGGCACGACGCCTTTGATCGAAAAACGCTCGCTCATAAGTATGGAGCCTTTCGTGTCAGGGCGGCGCCTCCCCCGAGGACGCCACCGGGATGTGGGGCCTCATCGGCCCTCAGAGTGGCGCGGCCCCTTGAGCGGAGGGGCCGCGCCGGGACAGGAGGGGGCGCCTAGGACGCCTTCCCCAACTTCGGGTGCAGCAGCGAGGGCGCCGCGCCCAGAAGCAGCTGGGTGTACGGGTCGCGCGGGTGCTCGAACACCTGCTTCGCGGGCCCGTGCTCGACGATCTGGCCACCGTTCATGACGCAAATCTCGTCGGAGATGTAGCGGACGGTCTGGATGTCGTGGCTGATGAAGACCATGGCCAGGCCGAGCTGCCGCTTGAGGTCGGTGAGCAGGTTCAGGATCTGGGCGCGCACCGACACGTCGAGCGCCGAGGTGGGCTCGTCGGCGATGATGCAGTCCGGACCGATGGACAGCGCGCGGGCGATGGCCACACGCTGGCGCTGGCCGCCGGAGAGCTGGCCGGGAAGCGCGTCGAGCGCGGAGCTCGGAAGGCCGACGAGGCCGATGAGCTCTTGGATGCGGTCCTCGCGCTCCGCAGGCGTGCCCACCTTGTGGACGAGCATCGGGTCGAGCAGCTGGTCGTGGACCGACATGCGCGCGTTGAGCGCCGTCGCCGGGTCCTGGAACACCACGGAGAGCACGCGGCCGATGTGCATGCGGTCCTCGGCGGTGCGCTTCGTGACGTCCTTGCCCTTGAAGTAGACCTTGCCGGAGGTGGGCGGCTGGAGGCCGCACATGACGTTGGCCGTGGTCGACTTGCCGCAGCCGGACTCGCCGACGATGCCGAGCGTCTGGCCGGGCATCACGCGCATCGTGACGCCCTTGACGGCGTGCACGAGGTTCGGGTGCAACAGGGAGCCGGTGCGGGTCTTGAACGTGACCTTCACGTCGTCGAGGAAGATGATCGGCGTGACGCCGTCGATGGCGCCGGGACCGGGCGTGGTGGGGTTCTGGCTCTGAGCGTCGCTCATGGTCACTTGGCCCCCTTTCCGTCAGTCGAAGGCGTGGACACGGTGGAACGGTTCGCGGCCTGGGCGACCTTGGACGGCAGGCCGGCTTTCGCGAGCTCCTCGTCCGGGAGCTCCGCCACGAAGTGCTGCGTGCCCGGAATCTGCTTGAGCACCGGGCGCACGTCGAGGCCCACCGTGGGGTGGCTGGAGCGCGGGGCGAAGCGGTCGCCCTGGTTGAAGTCCTTCGGGCTCGGGACCACGCCGGGCACCTGGTGCAGACGTCCCGCACCGCCCTCGATGGAGAGCACGGCGCCGAGCAGGCCGCGGGTGTACTCGTGGGTCGGGTGCATGAGCAGCTCCATGGTCGGGGCCTGCTCCACCACCTGGCCGGCGTACATCACGGTGATGTAGTGTGCCACCTCGGCCACGAGGGCGAGGTCGTGGCTCACGAACACCATCGCGAAGCCGAGCTTGGCCTGAAGGTCGTTCAGAAGCTTGATGACCTGCTTCTGCACGGTCACGTCGAGGGCCGTGGTGGGCTCGTCGGCGATGATGACCTTCGGGTCGCGGGTCAGGGCCATGGCGATGAGCACGCGCTGGCGCTGGCCGCCGGACAGCTCGTGCGGGTAGCTCTCGAGGGTGCGGGCCGGGTCGAGGCCCACGAGCTCGAGGAGCTCCTCGGCGGAGCGGGTGCCACCGCGGTCCGTCAGCTGCTTCATCTGGTTCTTGATGAGCATCGACGGGTTGAGCGAGGACAGGGCGTCCTGGTAGATCATCGCGATCTCGTGGCCGCGGAGGTCGTTGCGCTCCTTCGGCGTCATCTTGAGCAGGTCCTTGCCCTGGTAGAGGATCTGGCCGGAGACGATCGCACGGGAATCGAGCAGGCCCATGATCGTGAGGGCGGTGATGGACTTGCCGCAGCCGGACTCACCGACGAGGCCCATCGTCTGGTGCGGGCGCACCGCGTAGTTCACGTGGTCCACGACGTTGACGTCGCCGTGGCGCGGGAACTTGATGCAGAGGTCCTTGACCTCGAGGATCGGCTTGACCGAGTAGTCGGGCACGTGCCGGTCGCCGCGCTTGGCCTCCACCTTCTCGAGGGCCTCGAGCGACGCGTCGAGGGCGCCCTTCTGCTCCTCGTAGGCGGCGACGGGGTCGAACAGGAGGCGGTCCTCCTTGCGGGCGTGCTTGCCGTCGTCATTCACCGGGGCGTTCGGGGCGGCCACCATGGCGTCCGTGATGCCCTCGGAGAAGATGTTGAGGCAGAGCACCGTGATCATGATGGCGAGGCCGGGGAAGAGCGCCTGCCACCAGCGGCCGGCGAGGACGCCGGAACGGGCGTCGGAGAGGATGTTGCCCCACGTGGGCGTGGGCTCCTGGATGCCGGCGGAGATGAACGACAGGGACGCCTCGAGGATGATGGCGTCGGCCACGAGCACGATCACGTACACGAGGATCGGCGCGATGCAGTTGCGCATCACGTGCTTGAAGAGGATCCACGGCGCCTTGGCGCCGGACACGACCACCGCGCGGACGTAGTCCTCGCCGTACTCGGCCACGACGTTGGCGCGCACGATACGGGACACCTGCGGGATGTAGATGAAGCCGATCGCGAGCACGATGGACCCGACGGAGTTGCCGAAGACGGACACGAACACGGCGGCCAGCGCGATGCCGGGGAACGCCATGATGATGTCCATGCAGCGCATGATGACCTCGGACAGCCACTTGCGGCTGACGGCCGCGATGGAGCCGATGATCGAGCCGCACACGAGCGCGAGGCCCACGGCGCCGAAGCCGATCGCGAGCGAGAAGCGCGCGCCATACATCATGCGCGACAGGATGTCGCGGCCCTTCTCGTCGGTGCCGAAGAGGAACTCCCCGCTCGGCGCCTGGCGGGCCTTGAAGATCTCATAGGGGCTGTACGGTGCCAGCACCTCGGCAAGGATGGCGACGAGCGCCACGACGATCAGCACGACGATGGAGATCCGCGAGCCGATGCTCATGGCCTTCCAGCGGCGAGCAAGGCCGACGCCGCCGGACTTCTTCTCAGCAGTCTCAGCCATGGCTACACGCTCCTGATTCGCGGGTTGATAAGGATGTAGAGCATGTCCACCACAATGTTGATCACGATGAAGGCAAGGGCCACGACGAGCGTCACGCCCTGGACCAGCGTCGGGTAGTTGGAGGTCACGCCGTCGAGGATCGCCATGCCCATGCCCGGCAGGTTGAAGATGACCTCGATGACCACCGCGCCGCCCATCAGGTAGCCGATGCGCAGGCCGAGTACGGTGACCGGGGTGATCATCGCGTTGCGGAGCACGTTCTGCACGATGACCGTGGGCCGCGGGACGCCGGCGCCGATGGCCGTGCGGACGTAGTCCCGGTCCAGCTCCTCGGTCATCGAGGTGCGGATCACGCGGGTGAGCTGGCCGGCCAGCGGCACCGAGAGCGCGAGCGCCGGCAGGAACATGCGGGCCCACCAGCCGCCGGTGAGGAACGGGGGCAGCTCGCCCGAGGCCGGGAACAGCTTGAGGTTGAACGTGAAGACGAGGATCAGCAGCACGGCCAGCCAGAAGGACGGCGTGGCGATGCAGGCGATCGAGACGATGCGGATGAGCTGGTCCGGCCACCGGTCACGGTAGACGGCGGCCACGACGCCCAGGACGAACGCGATGATCACGCCGATGATGAGGCCGAAGAACGTGAGCTGCATCGTCACCGGGAACGCGGTGGCCACACGGGCGGCGACGCTCTTCTGGGCCACGCCGTACTCGCCCAGGTTGCCCTGGACCATGCCGCCGAGGAAGTCGCCGTACTGGACGATCCACGGCTGGTCCAGTCCGTGCTTCTCGCGGTAGAGCTGTACGGCCTCCTGGGTCGCGCCTTCGCCCAGGGCGCCATAGGCGGGGTCGATGGGCGAGAACGACATCACGAAGAAGACCAGGAACGTGACACCAAGCACCATGATGGGGAGCGCGATGAGGCGCCGCCCTATGAGCCTGAGAAGGTTGTTCACGGTTGCCGCTCCTTTCCTGTTTTCCAAGTGCTTTCAGGTACGACGTTCACAACAAACGTGGGCAAGGCTGGCACGTCGTGCGTGTGCCAGCCTTGCCCACGCCCGGATTACCGTGTGCAGGGGAGCCTCCGCTCCCCTGCGGCGGAGCAAAAGGGAGCTACTTGGCGGTGCAGCCCACGAAGTCGATGCCGGTGCAGCCGATGGCCTGGAAGCCGTCGATCTTGTCGGCCCAGACGCCGGTCGGGGTCACGCGGTGTAGCAGCGGGTACAGGGGCACCTGCTCGGCGATGAGGTCGTAGCACTGGTTCCAGGTGTCCTGCTGCTCGTCGCCGGACTGGGTGACGGCCTTGGCCATGAGGGCCTGCAGCTCGGTGCACTTCTCCTGGCCCTGCCAGCCGTAGCGGCTCTGGGTCCAGATGCCGTCGCCGTAGAACCAGCTCATGAGCAGGTCGGGGTCGTTGCCAAAGACGGAGGGGTCGCCGGAGGCGAGCACCACGTCGTACGGGCAGACGCCGGAGGCGTCCGGGGTGGCCTGGTTGGCGTAGAGGTCGGACGACTTCTGGGAGTTGAGCTTCACGTCCAGGCCGGCGTTGATGAGGTCCTGCTGGATCTGGGCGGCGATGTCCGTGATCCACGCGGTGTCGGTGGTCTGGAGGGTGAGGCTCGTGCCGGTGGCGCCGGCCTCCTCGAGCAGGCTCTTGGCCTTGTCGACGTCATAGGTGTAGACGGTCGAGGCCTTGTGGTAGCCGGGGAAGTTCTCGGGCAGGTAGCACGTGGCGGCGGTGGCGAGGCCGTCGAGGGCGTTCTCGATCAGCTTCTCGACGTCGACGGCGTAGAAGAAGGCCTGGCGCACACGCACGTCGTCGAACGGCTTCTTCTTGAGGTTGAACATGAAGAACGGCAGGTTGAAGCCCTGGACCTTGTCCACCGTGATGCCGTTGGCCTCGAAGTTCTCGATCTGGTCGGACGGCACGGCCTCGCACACCATCGTGGTGCCGCCGGTCATCGCGGTCACGCGCGGGTCGTTGTCGACGAGCACGGAGAACTCGACCGGGTTCTTGGCCGGCTTGTCGCCGTTGTAATACTCGTTGACGGAGAGCTTGATCGACTGCTCGTCGGAGGAGTCGTACTTCCAGGGGCCGGTACCGATCGGGAGCTTGGTGAGGTCGTCCTTGGACATGGAGGCCGGGCAGATCTTGATGATGCAGAGGCGCTTCTTCATGATCTCCGGGTCGAAGGCGACGCTGAGCTTGAAGGTCACGCCGTCCTCGCCGTCGGCCACGACGTCGTCGATGAACGAGAGCATCGGCTCATAGATGTTGCCGGCGTAGTTCTCGTCCTTGCCGGCGGCGCGCTTCCAGGAGGCGATGACGTCGTCCGGGGTGACGGCGGTGCCGTCGGAGAACTTGGCGTCGGAGCGCAGCTTGACGCTGTACTCGGTGTCAGAGACCTTGGTGGGGTCGTCATCTGCCGCGAGGGCCTTGAAGGGCTCCATCTTCGCGTAGTCGAACTCGTAGAAGCCCTCGGCGACGCACCAGTTGGCGGCCATGCCGGTCGCGCTGGAGGTGCTCAGGGGGTCCAGGTTGCCCTGGTTCTGGTACGCGAGGCCTGCGGTCAGCTTGGCGTCGGCGCTCGGCTCGGAGGAGCCGTCCGACGTGCCGCTGCCCGAGTCGCCGCTGCCGCCACAGCCGACCAGGCCGAGGCCGACGGCCGCTGCAGCGGTGCCGGTAACACCGAGGAAGGTGCGGCGGGTCATGCCTTGCTTGCTCATACACTCTCTCCTGTCTCTTCGGCGGTTCTGCTCCGCCTCTCTGTTAGAGCTTTCCTTATGGTAGGAATAGGCGTCCTGAAACCGTCACTGACTGATATGATTGTCGGCGAACGGCACCGGTTGCCGATTGAGACCGTGACGGCGCCTCGGCAGACGGCAAATGGTATGTCCTATGAAAGATGTATGTGGGGACTCAAACCCCGAGCATGCACGTGCGTTCTGCAGGACACACCCTAGGATCTGGGCTTTGTCCCCTTCTTTTGGCATCCTGTCCGTTGTCTGGCCGAGAGTTCCACGTACGTTGAAAACGGAGGGTCCATGGCGTTTCTCGCGGACGGGCACACGCACACGCGCTTTTCGGACGGGGTCGCGAGCCCGTGCGAAATGGTCGCAGCGGCCGAGCGGGCCGGCCTTGTCGCATTGACGCTGACCGACCACCTGACGCTGCCCGCCTCTATGGACGCCCCCGGGGAGTGCTCGGTGCTCGAGCGGGACCGCGAGGCCTGGCGTTCCGAGTGCCTTGACGCAGCGGAGGGGTCGCGGGTCAGCGTGGCGTTCGGGGCCGAGTGCGACTGGTACCCCGGTTGCGAGGAGAACGTCACGCGCTGGGCAGAGGGCTGCGCCGTGAGGCTCGGGTCGGTGCACTGGGTGCTCGACGGATGGATCGACGACCCGGGCGACCGGCACGTGTGGGAGGACAACGGCCCCGACGGCGTCTGGCGCGCCTATGTGGACGCCTGGTGCCGCGCGTGCGAAAGCAGCGCCGACTTCGACGTGATGGCGCACCCGGACCTGCCGTTCCGGTTCAGGAACGAGGGGCTCGCACCCACCATTGACCTGCACCCGCTGTTCTCGCAGATGGCGGCATGCGCGCGGGACACGAGCCGGCGCGTCGAGGTGTCGACCGCAGGCCTCCGTAAGAGCGTGGGCGACTTCTACCCGTGCCGTCCGCTCCTCGAGGCGTTCGGGCGAGCGGGCGTGTCGGTCGCGTTCGGGAGCGACGCGCACCGCCCCGAGGACGTGGGCACGGATCTGTCCCGCGCGCACGCCTATGCCAGGACCTGCGGCTACACCGAGCAGGACATGTTCCTCGACGGCGAGTGGGTGACGCGTCCGCTGTAGCGGGCCCGACCGGCCGATGCGACGCGTCTCGGCGCCGTCAGTGCATGCGGGCGTTCAATTCCCCGGCGAGCTCCTCGACGCTCACCCCTTGGGCCTCGCAGACCACGAGCAAGTGGTAGACGAGGTCGGCCGCCTCGTAACGCACGTGGTCGTGGTCGCCGTCCTTGGCGGCCATGATCACCTCGACGGCCTCCTCCCCCACCTTCTTGAGGCGCTTGTCCTCCGGGCCGGTGAGCAGGCGCGCGGTGTAGCTCGCCTCCGGGTCCGCGTCCCAGCGCTGATGGATCACCTCGGCCAACGCGCGCATGGTCTGTCCGATATCCCCCGGCTCGACGTTCGCGGTGCGCTCCCCCATGGCTAGCCCTCCTTTGTCGCCGTTGGCGCGGACTCGACCACGTCGAGCGACGCCGTCGGCGAGAGTTCCCGATAAAAGCAGCTCCGGTGCCCCGTGTGGCACGCGGGGCCAGGCGAGTCGACCAGCACGACGAGCGTGTCCCCGTCGCAATCGATGAGCACCCGGCGCACCGTCTGCACATTGCCGCTCGTGGCGCCCTTGTTCCACAGCTCCTGGCGCGAGCGGCTCCAGAACCACGTGGTGCCGGTCTCGAGCGTGCGCTTGAGCGACTCCTCGTTCATCCAGGCCACCATGAGCACCTCGCCCGTCTCGGCCGCCTGGACCACTGCGGGCACAAGGCCTTGCGGGTCGAGCCTCACCTGCGCGACGTCGACGACGGCGACCTGCACGCCCGCGTAGCTGCCGGGCGCGTCGAACGCCCGGGAATCATCTTTCATAGTCGCCCCTAGAAGTCCAGGCGCACCGGGATGCCCTGGCTCGCCATGTATTCCTTCACCTGTCTGATGGAGTAGGTGCCGAAGTGGAACACGCTCGCGGCGAGCACCGCGTCGGCCTCGCCGTCGAGCACCCCCTCGGCAAAATGCTCGAGCGTGCCCACGCCGCCGGACGCGATCACGGGGATCGGCACCGCACGGGAGACGGCACGCGTGAGCGGGATGTCGAAGCCCTCCTTGGTGCCGTCGCGGTCCATCGACGTGAGGAGGATCTCGCCCGCACCGCGGCGCGCGGCCTCCTCGGCCCACCGTACTGCGTCGATGCCGGTGGGGGTGCGCCCGCCCGCGGTGTAGACCTCCCATGCGTTAGGGCCGGTCTGCTTGGCGTCGATCGCGCACACGACGGCCTGGCTGCCAAAGGCCCGCGCGGCGACGGTGAGCAGCTCGGGGTCCCTGACGGCCGCGGAGTTGACCGACACCTTGTCGGCGCCTGCGGCCACCATCGCCACCATGCCGGCCAGGTCGCGGAAGCCCCCGCCCACCGTGTAGGGGATGCGCAGGCGCCGCGACGCCTCGGAGGCCATTGCGATGGTCGTGTCGCGGTTGTCGGAGGTGGCCGTGATGTCGAGGAACACCACCTCGTCGGCCCCCTCGCGGTCATAGGCCCCGGCCAGCTCCACCGGGTCGCCGGCGTCCACGAGGCCCACGAAGTTGACGCCCTTGACGACGCGCCCCTCCTTGACGTCGAGGCACGGGATCACGCGTTTGGTCAGCATGGCTGCTCCTTCCCAGGGACACTGGCGTCCGACACCGGCGTCCCGCTCGCTGGGACAAACGCGTCCGGCACCGGTGTCCCACCGAGCACCGCGAGCGCCTCTCGAAGGTCGAGCGTGCCCTCGTAGAGGGCCCGGCCGGTGATGACGCCCTCGATCACGGCCGGCCCGAGCGCGGCGAGCGCGCGCACGTCCTCGATCGTGGAGACGCCGCCAGATGCCACGACCGGGAATCCGGCCGCCCGGGACGCCGCGCGGTACGCCGCCCCGTCCACGCCGGCCTGCATGCCGTCCCGCGCGATGTCCGTGTACACGACGTGCTCGAAGCCCATCTCGGCAAGCTCGCCGAGCAGCTCCGTCAACCAAAGGTCGGTGCCCTCGCGCCAGCCGTTCACGCGCACGACCCCGTCGCGCGCGGCCACGTCGGCCACGAGATGGGGGCCGTACTCGGCGGCGGCGGCACGCGCCAGCGCGCGGTCCTTGACGAGCGGCGTGCCCATCGCGACGCGCTCCACGCCGAGGTCGAGCAGCGTCTCGACACGCTCGAGCGACCGCACGCCGCCGCCGACGTCGAGCGAGAGACCGGGCACGGACGCGATGGCCCGAATGGCGGCGTCGTTCGCCGCGCGGGCAGCGCCGTCCTCCTCGAACGCGGACGACAGGTCCACCACATGCACCCACTGGGCGCCGGCGTCGCGGAACTGCTCGGCAACGGCCGCGGGGTCGTCGCTGTAGACGGTCACGCGCGAGCGGTCGCCCCGTTCGAGTCGAACCACCCGGCCCGCGAGCAGGTCGACGGCGGGAAAGAGGATCATGCGGCCCCCTGCGTGATGCGGACGAAGTTCTCCAGCACACGGGCGCCGGTGCCGGAGCTCTTCTCGGGATGGAACTGGGTGCCAAAGACGCTGCCGTGCCACACCACCGACGGGAAGCTCCGCGCGTAGTAGGTGCGAGCGGCCACGACCGACGGGTCCGCGTCGTCCGCCACGGCGTAGGAGTGCGTGAAGTACATGTTGGTGCCCTCGGGCACGCCGTCGAGCAACGGGCACCGACGGCCGAGCGGCGTGACGTCGAGCGAGTCCCAGCCCACATGGGGGACCTTGAGGCGCGCCGACTCCAGGCGTGTGCAGGATCCCGAGAGGACGCCGAGGCCCTCGACCCACTCGCGGCCGTCGTCGCCCGCCCCCTCGTTGCCGCGGTCGAAGAGCAGCTGGAGCCCCAGGCAGATGCCAAGGAAGGGGCGTCCAGCGGCGATCACGTCGAGAACGGCGTCGCCCTGCCCGGATTCGTCGATGTACGCCATCGCATCGGCGAAGGAGCCCACCCCCGGGAGCACGACGGCGTCAGCAGCGGCGATGGCCTCCGGCCGGTCCGAGACGAGGGCCTCTCCGCCGGCGCGGACGAGACCGCGGGCGACGCTCGACAGGTTGCCCTTGTGATAGTCAACGACGACGATCGCCATCAGAGGCTCCCCTTCGTGGACGGCACGCCCACCACCCGCGGGTCCGGCTGGCAGGCGAGGCGCAGCGCACGGCCTGCGGCCTTGAACGTGCCCTCGAGGATGTGGTGCGCGTTCTCGCCGGCGATCTTGCGCAGGTGCAGGGTCACGCCGGCGTCCCGTGCCAGCCCGGCGAAGAACTCGTGGCCCAGCTCGCAGTCGAACTGCCCGACGCGCTCAGGGCCGATGGGCACGTCCCAGAAGAGCTCGCCGCGCCCGGAGACGTCCACAGCGGCGAGGACGAGCGCCTCGTCCATGGGCATCGCGAGCGAGGAGAAGCGCGTGATGCCGGCCTTGTCGCCGAGCGCCTCACGGAAGCACTGCCCGAGCACGATGCCGACGTCCTCCACCGTGTGGTGCGCGTCCACCTCAAGGTCGCCGTCGCACCGGACGATGAGGTCGAACAGCCCATGGCGCCCGAAGGCGTCGAGCATGTGGTCGAAGAACCCCACGCCGGTCCGAATGTCCGTGCGACCGGTGCCGTCCAGCCCCAGCGTGACGGAGATTTGGGTCTCCTTGGTGGCGCGCTCGATGGAGGCGCTCCGCGCTCCGGTGGTCATGGGCACTCCTTTCCGACGAGGGCCGCGAGGGCCCGAATCACGGCGTCGTCCTCTGCGGGCGTGCCCA
Organism: Kribbibacterium absianum; assembly: GCF_030067705.1. Lineage (GTDB taxonomy): Bacteria > Actinomycetota > Coriobacteriia > Coriobacteriales > Atopobiaceae > Kribbibacterium > Kribbibacterium absianum. The sequence goes on along the minus strand of NZ_JASJEX010000001.1, from coordinate 345,023 downwards.
CGGTGATGCGCAGGCAGTCGGCGAGGCCCGGCGCTTGGGAGAAGTCACGGACGAGGATCGAGAAGTCGGTCGCAAGACGGGCGCGGACCTCGTGGGCGCCCGGCACGCGGACGAGCAGGAAGTTCGCGTCGCTCGGCCACACGGTGAGGCCGAGGCCGAGAAGCCCCGCGCGCAGGCGCTCGCGCTCCTCTCGGATGGCGGCGACCTGGGCGAGCGCGTCGTCCCGGTGCTCGACGGCCGCCAGTGCCGCCGCCTGCGGCAGCACGCCCACCGAGTAGGGCTGGCGCACGGCGGAGAGCGCGTCGATGACGTCGGCGGGCCCGAGCAGGTACCCGAGGCGCACGCCCGCCATGCCAAACGCCTTGGACAGCGTGTGGAGCACCACGACGTTGTCGTGCGTGCGGAGCAGTGGCAACGCGGTGCCGGCCTCGGAGAACTCGCCGTAGGCCTCGTCCACCAAGACGAGACCCGGGCACGCGTCCAGGAGCCGCTCGATGTCCCCGCGCGCGATAGCATCGCCGGTGGGGTTGTTGGGGGACGTGACGGCCACCAGGTCCGCGCGGCGGCCGGCGTCCACCAGGGCCTCCAGGTCCGGCAGCATCGTCTCGGGGTCGCGCCACACCTGCTCCACCGTGGTGCCCACCATCGAGGCATAGAGCCCGTACACCGTGAAGCTCGGCGGGCAGTCCACGAGCACGCGCCCGGGGCCGCCGAAGGCGAGGAACAACAGGAAGAGCAGCTCGTCTCCCCCGTCGCCCACCAGGACGTTCTCGCGCTCGACGCCGTGCCATGCGGCGATGGCGTCCCGGAGCTCGTTGGCGAGCGGGTCCGGGTACCGGTTGAGCGGCACCGTCGCCAGCGCCTCGCGCACCGCGGCGCTGAGCCCCGCAGGCGCCGGCCAGGTGTTCTCGTTCGCGGAAAGGTTGATGTCGCAGGGCACGAAGGCGGGGTCATAGGGCTCGAAGTCCTTGAGCTCCGGCCGCACCATCTGGCGCATGCGCTCCGAGAGGCCCGCCATCTAGGCCTCCCCTTTGGCCGAGAAGTCGAGGGCCGGGCGCCCCGGCTCGCTCAGGGGCGCGGGCCACGCCGTGCGCGTCGCGTCCGCGCATGCGACCTCGATGGGATCGTCCGGCCGTTCGGCCTTCGCGCGACGGAGCCCCACGGACAGCGCATGGGCCCACAGGCCCTCCGCCTGCGCCATCGTCTGCGTGGCCTCCGCGTCCGCAAGCAGTCCCTCGGGCGTGTAGCAGATCACCGAGGAGTGCTTCACGAAGTCATCGACGCCGAGGGGGCTCGAGAAGACCGCAGTGCCACCGGTGGGCAGCGTGTGGTTGGGGCCGGCGACGTAGTCGCCGAGCGGCTCGGAGCTCCAGGGTCCCACAAAGATCGCGCCGGCGCATGTGATGGCGCCGAGCAGGGCGAGCGCGTCGTCGCAGTGGAGTTCGAGGTGCTCGGGCGCGATCGCGTTGACCGCCGCCACAGCATCCGCGAGCGTCGCGCACTGGACGACGAGCCCCTGCTCGTCGAGGGACCGGCGCGTGATGTCCTCGCGCGGGCTTTGCGGGAGGAGCAGGTCGAGGGCGGCGCTCACGTACCCCGGCAGCTCCGGGTCGCAGGTCACGAGATAGCAGGCGGCCATCGGGTCGTGCTCGGCCTGGGCCATGAGGTCCGCGGCCACCACCGCCGGGTCCGCGGACCCGTCGGCCAGGACACAGACCTCAGACGGGCCGGCGATCATGTCGATGCCCACCTCGCCCATCACGTAGCGCTTGGCGGCGGCCACATAGGCGTTGCCGGGGCCGGTGATCTTCTGCACCTTGGGGATGGTCTCGGTGCCGTACGCCAACGCGGCGACGGCCTGGGCGCCCCCCACCGCGTAGACCTCGTCCACACCGGCAACGGCCGCGGCAGCCAACGTGTAGGCGCTCAGGGAGCCGTCCCGTTGCGGCGGCGTGACCATCACGACCTTCTCCACGCCGGCCACCTTGGCCGGCACGACGTTCATGAGCACCGTGGACGGGTACTGCGCGCGGCCGCTCGGCACGTACACGCCCACGGCGGCGAGGGGCTCGAACTTCTGGCCGAGGAGCGTGCCGTCCTCGCGCGTGTGAAACCACGACTGGCGCACCTGGCGCTTGTGGAAGTCCTCCACCTGTCGGTGAGCCTGCTCGACGGCCGCAAGGAACGCGGGGTCCACCTGCGTCAGCGCGTCGTCGATGACCTGCTGGGGCACCCGGAAGTCCGCCGGCGCCACGCCGTCGAACTTGAGGCAGAACGAGCGGACCGCCTCGTCGCCGCCCTCCCGGACGGCGTCGACGATGTCCTCGGCGGCGTCCATCACGGAACGCGGCAGCGCGCCGGAGCGGTGCAGCGCCTCGCTGGTCAGCTGCTGGCCCGGGGCGAGTGTGACGGTCCTCATGCTTGAACCTCCTGGTTGCTGCCTGGGATGGGATCGGTGTCGACAGCGCCGGACTCCCTGAGCGCGCGCAACTTCTCGGCCAGCTGACGCACGCGCGGGTCGGTGCGGAACGACGCGGTCCCGGCGAAGAAGCGGGCCGTGCATTCCATCACGTCGTCGTCCACCACCACGAGGTCGTTCTCGCGGAGCGTGGTGCCCGTGGCCGTGATGTCGACGATACGGTCCGCCATGCCGACGATGGGGCCAAGCTCGATGTTGCCGTGCAGCGCGAGGATGTCGACACCGCAGCCGATGCGGTCGTAATAGGCCTGCGTGATGCGCGGGTACTTGGTGGCAACGCGGACGGAGCCGCGGCGGGCCAGGTTCTCCTCGGCCATGCCCGCGTTGGCACGGGGTTCGGCGACCACGAAATGGCAGGAGCCATACCCGAGGTCCTCGAGCTGGACGAGGTCGAGGTTCGCCTCGAAGAGCGAGTCGGCGCCGCAGATGCCGCAGTCCGCACCGCCAAAGGCGACAAACGCGGGGGCGTCGGTGGCACGGACGATCAGGTATTCGACGTCCCCCTCCGACACGATGAGGCGCCGGCCGAGGTTGAGGAGCTCGTCGACCGGGAGGCCGGCCTTCTCGAGCAGCTCCACCGTGGGCCTGAAGAGCGAGCCCTTGGGAACGGCGATCCGCAGCCGGCGGCCCGGCCGGCCGTCCTGTGCCTCGATCGCCTCTTGCAGCCGCTCGAGGCTGAGCGCGAACCCGCAGGCGCCGAGGGACGGCAGCTCCATGTTCTCGAGGACCGCGTCGTAGCGGCCGCCCGACGCGACCGACCAGGGCACGCCGGGCGCGTAGGCCTTGAACACGAGGCCGGTGTAGTAATCAAAGGAGTTGATGATTGAGAAGTCGAACGCCAGGCGCCCGGGGCCGAGATGCCGCGCCGCGGTGGAGCAGATGGCGCGCAGCTCCGGCACGCCGGCGGCCACCGGGTCCACGCCCGCATTGGCGAGCAGGGACTCCAGCCGGTCGAGCGCATCCGGGCCGCCGTGCAGGCGTGGCACGTCCCGGAGCGCGCGGTCCTGCTCCGGCGTGAGGGCGGCCTGGTCCACGAGCTGGTCGAGAAGCACGAAGTCGCTTCCATGGACGGCGTCAAGCACGGCCAGCTTGAGCGCCTGGCCAACATCGACGGCCTCCAGCAGAGCCGCGAGCGGACGCACGGAGCCGCACACGATGCGCCAGCCCTTCACGCCGAGCGTCTCGAGCGTGTGGCCGAGAAGCGCCATCACCTCCGCCTCGCCGGAGACCTCGTCGCCACCGATGAGCTCCACACCAAGCTGCGTGAACTGGCGCTCGGCGCCGCGCAGGGACGCCTGCTCGCGGACCACCGGCGCCTGGTAGCGGAGGCGAAGCGGGAAGCTGAGCGAGCCGAACCGCTGGGCCACCATGCGCGCAATGGGCAGCGTGAGGTCGGGGCGGAGCATGAGGAGGCGGTCGTCGCCGTCGATGAGCTGGAACGGATGGCCCTTGGGCGCTCCCGCGCGCTCGAGCACCTCTCGGGACTCCAGGAGCGGGGTCTCGACGGGCTCATAGCCGGCGGCCGAGAAGACGGCGCGGACGGCGTCGGCGATCTGCTCGCGGGCGAGCGCCTCTTGCGGCAGCACGTCGCGGAATCCTCGGGGCGTTCCAGGCAGCACAGGGCCTCCTCGCACTAGAGAGTCGTGAAAGGAAGGATAGCCTCTGCGATCCGCGCTCTTGCGCCGGGCTGGTAAAGCGGGGTCGGATGGAAACACGGGCGGGACGGGTTCATGTTGGGGACGAGCCGGGCATCCACATTGCAACTCTGAGCCGACGAAGCCAGGAATGTGCAATCTGAACCGCCCAGATGCCAGTTTCGATAGCGGCGGCGCTGAGAAGCGCAATCTGAGCGGATCTGAAATGTGCCATGTGAGACAAACAAAGAGGCCGGAAGCTCATGCTCCCGGCCTCGCATTCTCTGGTGGGCGATACAAGATTCGAACTTGTGACCCCATCCGTGTGAAGGATGTGCGCTACCGCTGCGCTAATCGCCCGTTTAGGTGCCGCCATCGGCGACGAGAAAAGAGATTACCAGAACTCACCGGTGCCGCAACCCCTCGCGACGAAAAAGCTCGATCAGGCGATGCGGGAAGCGTCGGGGGCGCTAACCTGTGCGACGCATAGAACGAGAAGAGAGACCTGTGCAGCGCACAGGCCGCGCGACCCGGGGTATCGGACGTATGTCGCGCAGGACTCGCCGGACTCTTGGAGCTGCGACCTGTGCAGCGCATAGAACGAGAAGAGAGATCTGTGCGGCGCACACCTCGCGCGACCCGGAATTGCAGACCCATGCAGCTCACCCCTCGCCGGCCTCAGCCGACCCCAACCTGCGCTGCGCACAGGGCGCATGGGCCGCAGCGCCAGACCTGTGACGCGCACGGCTCGGCAGGCTCAGCCTGACGCAACCTGTGCCGCGCATGGAGCAAGAAGAAAGGCCTGTGCGGCACATGACTCGCCTGTCTCAGGCAGCTGCGACCTGTGCGGCGCACACCACGAATGCCGGGAGCCGTGCAGCGCACAACTCGCGCGACCCGGGATAACCGACCTGTGCAGCGCACAGCTCGGCTGGCTCAGAATGACGCAACCTGTGCCACGCATGGCTCGGCAGGCTCAACCTGTGCCACGCACGGCTCCCGCGAGCCCCACACAAAAGGGGCCGCGTCTCCGCGACCCCTCACATCCGCCCAGTCCTCGCAGAGCTACTTGTCCAGCGCCGCCGTCAGCACCCTGCGGCCCGCGAACCAGCCGGCAAGGCATGCCGCCAGGGCGATGCACTCGAGCACCACCATCGGGACGTCGTCCGCCAACGCCCGTCCCGCAACGTCGGTCCCGGTGACCAGCGTGAAGATCAGGCAGAAGACCTCCACGAGCGCAAGGATCAGCGCGCCGACGTTGAACGTGCCGGCTTTGCTCGGCGTGTTGGCGCCCTTCACGCCCTTCATGCCCACCCAGAAGCCGAAGAGCCCCTCGAAGGTGTACAGGATCACGAGCAGGAAGCCACCGACGCCCCAGCCGCCGCTGGCCACCGTGACGATGGCGATCACGTCGAACACGAGGACCGCCAACGACCACGCGAGCAGCACGAGGCTCGCGACCTTCATCACTTTCTGATCGTTCGACATGGGACCCCTCCTTCTGGGAGCGGGAGCGCCCGGCTCCCGCCGTCAACCTGCTCAGTGTGGCACGTCACGCGGCGTCGCGCCACGCGTCGGCCCAACTGGCGCGCTCGCGGGTCCGGAAGAACGACGCGGCCATGAGCGCCGTGCTGATCGTTGCGCAGAAGACCTGTTCCACCCCGTCGGGCGCACCTGCCACCAAGACGATGATTCCCAACGTGAGGCACGCCGCGGCCATGATCAGGCCGCCGAAACAGAGCCAGACGCCCCAGCGCATCGCGCGGTCGTTCGTGCGCCCTCGGACGTTCACCACGCCGCAGGCGAGCGCATAGACGCCACCGGCCAAGACAACGAACCCGGTGATGATCCCTGAGCCCATCACGCCGAAGAAGTCCGCACCCTCTGCCCAGAGCCGCGTGACCTTGGAAAGGTACGTGAGCGCCATCACGATCTCCATGGACCCCCACACCACCATGAGCTGGCAGTAACCGGTGATGATGCGCTGGAGACCCGGAGAGACCTGCTCCACCTCGTAGTCCTCGACAAAGGCCTTGCTCGCCTCTGCTATGCGCTGACGGGCCGCGGCGCCCTGCTCGCCGGGCAGACGGCCAAGAAGCGTCGAGCCCGGTCTCGCGAGCTCCCGCACCTGCCAACCCACGGAGACAGCGAGGAACGCCGAGAGGCCGTAGTAGGCGAAGAGCACCGAGTCGGCCTGGGTGAACGCCCAGAGCAGCCCCACAAGATAGAGCGCCGAGATGCCGCTGCCGAGTCGAACAAGCAGCTTCTCGGACGACTCGGAGCGCCACCGCTGGCGGTACGCTCCGATGCCAAACAGGTACCCGGCGGCCACGAGGGCGCCCGTCAGCAGGAAGAGCAGCCCGAGGGCGAGAATCGGCGGCACCTGCAGCCCGAAGAACCCCACGGACGCCGGAGCCTGTCCGGAGCCGTAGGCCTCGGCCAGCGAAAGCGTGGTGAGCACGAGCAGGGAGAGCATCGCGACCGTGCCGATCGAGTGCCAGACCACGTAGGCCATGGCTGTCAAACGCACGGTGCGCTCAGGGTTGGGGGCGTGGACTCGCCTGTGCCGTGCCGACATGGGGCCTCCTGGACAGCTCGGCACCGAAGGGACGGGGCCTCGAGGAACTCGGTCTTCGGGAGGCCAGTCTAAGGGAAAACGAGCGCGGCCGGTCAAGCCTCAGAAAAGGCCACGTGAAGCGCGCCTCCCTTACGGAGCCCGGTCCCGCGAAGACCCTTGGCCGTCAGCCCGTACGACGCGAACAGCGCGCGGAGCGCACGCTCAAGGGTCCGGTCGCAGATTGGGCGCGGCGGCGAGAGATTGATCGCGTCCCGCAGAGCCGAAAAGAGTCAGCTGTGGACCCTAGCAGCGGTGCTGGACCGAGCGCTCCGCGTCACGAAAAAAGCCGCCCGGAGGCGGCTCGTTCACAGCACGCTGAAGTGATCCCTACTTGGAGCGCTGCAGGTTGCCCTTCTTGAGGCAGCGGGTGCACACATTCATCTTGCGGGCGTGGCCGTTCTGCACGATGGTCACACGCTGAATGTTGGGACGGAACTTGCGGTGGGTCACGCGGTGCGAGTGGCTGATCGAGTGGCCGGCCACCGGGTGCTTGCCGCAAATCTCACAAACCTTGGACATCGTCTTCCTCCATAACGCGGGCGTAACGCGGCGCGCGTCGCGCACGCATCCTTGCAACAGCTTTCCAAATATAGCACAGCGCCCTGGGGAGCAGAGGAATCCGGGGTCACATGCGCTGGTAATCCTACGACGGCAGGTGCCCGCTTCGCAAGATGTGGTGCCGCTCGCGCGCGGCATTCCACAAAGCGTTGATCAGACGAGCGCCTCTTGGACCTGGTCGAGGGTCACCGACGGCCAGCCGCCGGTGATGACGAGGTCGGCAACGCTCGCCAGGGCGTCGGCCTGCTCGGGGGTCCACGCGACGCCGACCACGGGGAAGCCGGCCGCCTTGGCCGTGGCGGCCGCCCTCGGCGAGTCCTCGAACACGACCGTCTCGGCCGGCGACGCGCCGAGCCTCTCGGCGGTGGCAAAGAAGATCGCCGGCTCGTCCTTGCCGGTGAAGCCCTCCCCCGCGCTCACGATGACATCGAAGTAGCCCGTGAGGCCGTTGGCATCGAGGCCGGCGCGCAGAGGGGCCGGCTCCGTGCAACTGGCGACCGCGAGGCGGATGCCGGCGTCGCGGCATTGCTCTACGAACGCGGCGGCGCCGGGGAACGCGTGGATGTCCGTCTCGTAGTGGCGCTGGGCGGACGCGATCATGTCCTCGCACAGCTCGTCGACGGTGACCTGGGGGCCGTGCTCCTCGACGAACTCGCTCATGCCCACCACCATGGGCGTCGTCTCGTGACGGGCGCAGAAGTCCGTCATGTCCTCGTCGGTGTAGCGGGCGAGCACCTCCGGCACCAGGCGGCGCCACATCCACATGGAGTCGAGCAGGGTGTCGTCGCAGTCGAAGATGGCGGCCGGAAAGAACATGGGGCCCTCCTTGTGGTTGCGGGCGGTCCGGGGTCTTCGGGGTTCTCCACAGAACGTACCAAAGCCCGGGGTAGGATACCCCGCGCTTGGCCGACGGGGCTTCTTTTGTCCGGGACAAGCGTCCCCGACGAAGAGAGGAGCCACCCATGGCACGTTACGACTACCGCTGCCCCGCCTGCGGCAAGGTCTTCGAGGTCGAGCACCCGATGAGCGAGCGGCCGGAGATCTGCTGCCCTGCGGACGGCACGGTGTGCGAGCGGGTGATCAGCGGCAGCGCGATCACGTTCGTAGGGTCCGGGTTCTACAACACGGACATGCGCGACAGCGGCGAGACCAAGACCACGAGCAGCGAATCGTCGTCCAGCTGCGGCGGCTGCTCCGGCGGCGATTGCGGCACCTGCGGGCACTGAGGCCAGCGCCCGTGCGGGTCAGCCGACGCTAGAGCAGCTGGTAACCTGCGGCCGCGAGCGCGTCGTGGATCTGCGCGATGTGGTCGGCGTCGCGCGTCTCCAGGTCGATGCGGAGCACGCAGTCCGTGATCGAGCTGCCCTCGCTCGCCTTCTCATAGCGCACGCCGGTGACGTTGGCGCCGAGCCTCGCGATGAGGCCGGAGACGTCGCGCAGCTGACCCGGCTTGTCGGTGAGCTGGATCGCCAGGGTGTCCAGGCGCCCGCTCTTGAGCAAGCCGCGCTCGATCACCTTGGAGAGGATCGTCACGTCGATGTTGCCGCCGGACACGAGGCACACGACCTTCTTGCCGCGCACCGGGATCTTGTCGAACAGCACCGCAGCCACAGGCACCGCGCCCGCCCCCTCGGCGATGAGCTTGTGCCTCTCGATGAGCGTGAGGATCGCGGTGGCGACCTCGTCGTCGCTCACCGTGACGACGTCGTCCACATAGTCGCGCACCAGCTGGTACGTGAGGTCGCCCGGCTCTTTGACCTGGATCCCGTCGGCGATGGTCTTGGCCTCGTCGAGGCACACGGGGCCCTCTGCGGCGAGCGACCGCGCCATCGAGGGCGCGCCCTCCGCCTGCACCCCGTACACCTTGACGTCCGGGTTCAGGGACTTCAGCGCGAAGGCCACGCCGCTGGCCAGGCCGCCGCCACCGATGGGCACGACGACCGCGTCCACGTCGGGCAGCTGGTCGAGCACCTCGAGGCCGATGGTCCCCTGGCCGGCGATGACCTGCTCGTCGTTGAAGGGGTGGATGAACGTGCGCCCCTCCTCCTCGACGATCTGGCAGGCGCGCGCGTAGGCATCGTCGTACACGCCGGGCACCAGCTCCACCGTGGCGCCGTAGCCCTTGGTGGCCTCGACCTTCGAGATGGGCGCGCCGTCGGGCAGACAGATCACCGCGTCGATGCCATTGCGGGAGGCTGCGAGGGCCACGCCCTGCGCGTGGTTGCCGGCCGAGCAGGCCACGACGCCACGGGCGCGCTCCTCGTCGGTGAGCTGGCTCATCTTGTAGGAGGCGCCCCGCAACTTGAACGAACCCGTGTTCTGCAGGTTCTCGGTCTTGAGGAAGACCTCGTTGGTGGCCGAGAGGGTCGGCGCGGGAATGAGGTCGGTCTTGCGGGCGATGTCCTTGAGCACGAACGCGGCGTGGTAGACCTTGTCGAGCGTGAGCATGGTTCGTGCTCCCTCCCTGCGATATCAAACCTACAACGTGCAAACGGGGACTGTCCCTGCTTGCACATCAATCATGCAACGTGCATTTGTCCCTAAATGCACATCGACGTAGAGGCGGTCGACGAGTTGGCGCGCGGCACGGGCGCTCCGTCCGCCGGCTCGCGTCGCGAAGCGCTCCGCCTCGAGGGCCAGCTGACCCTCCGGCAGCTCCAGGCCGCGCTCGCCGGCGAGCCCCTTCACGATGGCGAGGTAGTCGTCGCGCCCCGGCCGGTCGTAGCGCACCCTCAGGCCGAAGCGCTCGGAGAGCGACAGGGTCTCCTGCATCGTGTCCTGACGATGGATCTCATCCCCCTCGCGCGACGAGAACGTCTCGCGCACCAGATGGCGCCGATTGCTCGTCGCGTAGATGGCCGTGTTGGCGGCTCGCGCGGACACGCCGCCCTCGAGGACCGCCTTGAGCGCCGAGAAGTCCTCGTCGGAGTCCTGGAACGACAGGTCGTCGATGAACACGACGAACCGCAACGGGTTGTGCGCCAGCTCGTCCAGGAGCCGCGGCAGCAGGTGCAGCTGCGTGCGCGTCAGCTCGACGAGCCGCAGGCCCTCCGGCGCCAGCAGGTTGGCGGTCGCCTTGACGGTGGCCGACTTCCCCGTGCCGGCGTCGCCGTACAGCAGCACGTTCGCAGCGGGCAGCCCGGCGAGGAGCATCCGGGTGTTCTCCACCACGGCGGCGCGCTGGCGCTCGTAGCCATAGAGGTTCGCCACGGACACCGCGTCCGGGTGCGAGACCGGCGCGAGCCGCGGGTCCTCCTCCGGCCCGGCCAGTCGGAACGCCCGGTGCCGGGCGTAGATCCCGAACCCGTGACGCTCCATGGACGCCAGATGCTCGCGGTACTCGAGCAGCCAGCTCTGGCCGCTCGCCCCGCACTCCCAGCCGGGCGGCGTTGACAAGCCGAGGTCCTCAGGGCTCAGGGCGCCCATCGCCTCGAGGACGCCCATCTCCCAGTCCGCGGCCTCGCTCATCAGCGGCGGCACCGCCTCGCCCTCGGCAGTCAACCGCACGAGCGGCGTCTCCTCCGAGAAGACGAGGCCGCGGAGGTACTGGTCCCACCGGTCGGTGCCGGTGGCATAGAGCGACGCCGCGAAGGCGCCGGCCGCGTCTGGGCACGGGTCCGTCAACAGCTCGATGAAGCGCGCGAAGACCGGGTCGGCCGCCAGCCCGCGGAACACCGCGAACCGGTTCCAGCAACGCTTGAGGTCCCGTGCCAGCCCTCCCCCGTTCATCGGTTGACGATCGCCCCCTTGTCCGCGCCGGACACCTGTGCCGCATAGCGCTTGAGCACGCCCGACACGTCGTCCTTGTGCTTGATGGGCATCGTCTCCGCGCGGCGCGCCACCTCGTCCTCGTCCACGAGCAGCTCGATGCGGTGCCCGGGTATGTCGATCGCGATGCGGTCGCCGTCCTGCACATAGGCGATGAGCCCCCCGCTCACGGCCTCGGGCGACACGTGCCCGATGGCGGCGCCGCGCGTCGCGCCCGAGAAACGCCCGTCGGTCACCAAGGCCACGGACCCACCAAGGCCCATGCCCTGGATCGCGCTCGTCGGCGAGAGCATCTCGCGCATGCCGGGGCCGCCGGCCGGGCCCTCGTAGCGGATCACCACGACGTCGCCCTCGCGCACGGCACCGCCGAAGATCCCCTCGATGGCCTCCTCCTCGGAGTCGAACACCTTGGCCGGCCCCTCGTGCACGAGCATCTCCGGCGCCACGGCCGCGCGCTTCACGACGCAGCCGTTCGGTGCCAGGTTGCCCCAGAGCACCGCGATGCCGCCCGTCTCGGAGTACGGGTCGTCCACGGGACGGATGACGGTCTCGTCGAGGTTGTCGTGGCCGACAAGGTTCTCGCCGAGCGTCCGCCCGGTGACCGTCATCACGTCGGTGTGGAGCAGGCCATCGTCGGCGAGCTCCTTGAGCACGGCGTGGACGCCCCCCGCCTCGTTGAGGTCCTCCATGTAGGTGGGCCCGGAGGGCGCAAGGTGGCAGAGGTTCGGCGTGCGGGAGGAGATCTCGTTGACCTTCTCGAGGTCGATGTCGACGCCGCACTCGTGCGCGATGGCGGGCAGGTGGAGCATCGAGTTGGTGGAGCAGCCGAGCGCCATGTCGCAGGCGAGGGCGTTCTCAAAGGCGTCAGCGGTCATGATGTCGAGCGGCTTGATGTCCCGGCGCACGAGCTCCATCACCTGCATGCCGGCGCGCTTGGCCAGCTCGATGCGCGCGGAGTGCACCGCAGGGATCGTGCCGTTGCCGGCGAGCGCCATGCCGAGGGCCTCCGAGAGGCAGTTGTGGGAGTTGGCCGTGTACATGCCCGAGCAGGAACCGCAGCTGGGACAGGTCTTCTCCTCGTACTCGGCCAGCTTGGCCTCGTCGATCGCCCCGGCCTCGAAGGCGCCCACGGCCTCGAACATCGAGGAGAGCGACGTCTTGTGGCCGTCGATGCGACCGGCGAGCATGGGCCCGCCGGACACGAAGATCGTCGGCACGTTGACGCGGGCGGCGGCCATGAGGAGGCCGGGCACGTTCTTGTCGCAGTTGGGGACCATCACGAGGGCGTCGAACGCATGGGCGAGCGCCATGGCCTCCGTGGAGTCGGCGATGAGGTCGCGCGTCACGAGCGAGTAGCGCATGCCGTTATGGCCCATCGCGATGCCGTCGCACACCGCGATGGCCGGGAAGACGATGGGCGTGCCCCCGGCCATCGCGACGCCCAGCTTGACGGCCTCGACGACCTTGTCCAGGTTCATGTGCCCGGGCACGATGTCGTTCTGGGACGAGACGATGCCCACGATCGGGCGGTCGATCTCCTCCTGCGTGAGGCCGAGGGCATGGAGCAGGGAGCGCGCGGGCGCCTGCTTGACGCCGCGCTTCATGACGTCGCTTCTCATGGGTGCCTTTCTCATCGCCGGTGCCGGGGCGCCCCACCCCCTCGGGGCTGCGCCGGAGCGCAGAAGGGGCAGGACGGCTCGGCATGCGGGACCGGTGCTAGTTGTTGATGAGCTTGTCCTCGTCGGACCAGCTGTAGAGGGCGCGGACCTCCTCGCCCACCTTCTCGCTCGGGTGCTCCGAGGCGAGCTTGCGCATAGCGCGGAAGTGCACCTGCTGGCCGGCGTCGCTCATCTCGGTCAGGAAGTCCTTGGCGAACGAGCCGTCCTGGATGTTCCTGAGGATCTGGCGCATCGCGTCCTTGGTCTCGTCGGTGACGACCTTGGGGCCGGAGATGTAGTCGCCGTACTCGGCCGTGTTGGAGATCGAGTAGCGCATGCCGGCGAAGCCGCTCTGGTAGATGAGGTCCACGATGAGCTTCATCTCGTGGATGCACTCGAAGTAGGCGTTGACCGGGTCGTAGCCCGCCTCGACGAGCGTCTCGAAGCCGGCCTGCATGAGGGCCACGACGCCGCCGCACAGCACGGCCTGCTCGCCGAAGAGGTCCGTCTCGGTCTCGGTGCGGAACGTGGTCTCGAGCACGCCGGCGCGGGCGCCGCCGATGCCGGCCGCATAGGCGAGGCCGGTGTCCCAGGCGTCGCCGGTGGCGTCCTGCTCAACGGCGATGAGGCACGGCACGCCCTTGCCGGCCTCGAACTCCGAGCGCACGGTGTGGCCCGGGCCCTTGGGGGCGATCATGATCACGTTGACGTCCTTGGGCGGCACGATGCACCCGAAATGGATGTTGAAGCCGTGGGCGAACGCGAGCGTCATGCCCTCGCGGAGGTTCGGGGCGACCTCGGACTCGTAGACGGCCGTCTGGCGCTCGTCCGGGATCAGCATCATCACGACGTCCGCCGCCTTGACGGCGTCGGCGACGGGCAGCACCTCGAGCCCCTGCGCCCGGGCCTTGTCGGCGGACTTGGAGCCCTCGTAGAGGCCCACGACGACGTCGACGCCGGAGTCCTTGAGGTTGAGCGCGTGGGCGTGGCCCTGGGAGCCGTAGCCGATGATGGCGACCTTCTTGCCGTCGAGGCGCGACAGGTCGCAGTCCTGGCTGTAGTAAACCTTGGAATCCATGGTTCTCCTTACGTTCGTCGAGACGGGCGGCCGGTGTCGACCGGGCAGCACGCGGCCGACAAGGGTTACAAAACTACAGGACTATCGACGGGATCTCCCCGGCGGCGGCGACCTTTTCCTCGGTCTCCTGCGGCGCGACGGTCGCGACGTCCGGGTTCAGGTACCGGCAGCCGCGGTCGAGCGCGACGATGCCGGTGCGGCAGATCTCAAGAACGCCGTAGGGGCGCACGATGGTGAGAAAGGCGTCGATCTTGGACGACTCGCCGGTGATCTCCACGCAGAGGGTGTTGGGAGAGAAGTCCACGATGCGGCAGCGGAAGATGTCCACCGCGCTCATGATCTCCGGACGTGTCTCCTGGTTGTTCCTCAGCTTGATGAGGGCCAGCTCGCGCTTGATGGACTTGTCGCGCTTCATGAGCTTGACCTCTTTGACGTTGTAGAGCTTGCGCAGCTGCTTCAGGATGCGCCGGCGCTCGGCCTCGGAGCCCTCCCCGCTCACGGTGATGCGCGACAGCTCGGGATGCTCGGTGGGCGACACCGTGAGCGAGTGGATGTTGAACCCGCGGCGCGTGAACATGCCCGCGACGCGGGACAGCACACCGGACAGGTTGTCGACGAGGATGGCGATGTCGTAGGTCTCGACGGTCTGGGTGCTCACAGCCCCTCCTTGTCCACGATCAGCTGCTCGAAGGTGCCGCCCGGCGGGAGCATGGGCAGCACGAACTCGTCCTTGTCGATGGCGACGTCCACCACCACCGGCGAGAGGCTCGAGAAGGCCTCCGCCATGACAGGCGCCAGCTCGTCCAGGGTGCGGACGGCCAAGCCGCGCACGCCGAAGGCCTCGGCCAGCTTGGGGAAGTCCGTGGCGCGCCGGAGCGTGGTGGACGAGTAGCGCTCGTCGTAGAAGATGTGCTGCCACTGGCGCACCATGCCGAGCACGCCGTTGTTCATGACCACGACGACGATGGGCAGGTTCCAGGTGGCCACGGTGGCGAGCTCGTTGAGGTCCATGCCAAAGGAGCCGTCGCCGGTGAACAGAACCGTGCGCTGGCCGGTGCCACAGGCGGCGCCGATGGCCGCGCCGAGGCCGTAGCCCATCGTGCCAAGGCCGCCGGACGAGATGAACGTGCGGTGTTGCTCGAACGGGTAGTACTGGGCGACCCACATCTGGTGCTGGCCCACGTCCGTGACGATGGGCGTGGCGGCGTCCGTGTGCTTGGCGACCTCGGCGATGACCTTGTCGGGGGTCAGGACGCCGGCCGGATAGTTGGCCTGGACCTGCGCGTCGTAGGCGGCCTGGAGCTCGTGGATGCGGTCCCACCAGGCGGGGTGCTCTGCCGGCGCCACACGCTCGAGCAGGCCGTCCACGGCCTCCGTCAGCGTGCCGCCGATGCCGAGGTCCACCTCGATGTTCTTGTCCACCTCGGCGCGGTCGATGTCCACATGGATGATCCGCGCGTCCGTGCAGTAGGCGTCGGTGTCGCCGGTGGCACGGTCCGAGAAGCGCGCACCGAGCGTGAGGAGCAGGTCACAGGCGTCGAGGGCCTTGGTGGCGGTGTAGGTGCCGTGCATGCCCTCCATGCCGAGGAAGCGCGGGTGGCCCGTCGGAACCTCCGACATGCCCATCAGCGAGGAGCCGACGGCGGCGTCCATGCGCTCGGCCAGCTCGAGGATCTTCGGACCCGCACCGGCGGCCACGGCGCCTCCGCCGATGTAGATGTAGGGGCGCTCGGCCTCGGCTATGAGCGCGGCGGCCTTGTCGAGCTTACGCTGTTTGCACCGAGGGCTCTCGAAAGGCTCCACCACGGGACCGGGCTCAAAGGGCAGCACCGTCTGCTGGATGTTCTTGGGGATGTCCACGAGCACAGGGCCGGGGCGCCCGGACTTCGCGATGCGGAAGGCCTCCCGGATGGTGTCGGCCAGCTTGCTCGGGTCCGTCACGAGGAAGTTGTGCTTGGTGATGGGCTCCGTGATGCCGGTGATGTCTACCTCTTGGAAGGAGTCCTTGCCGATGAGGCTCGTGGACACGTTGCCGGTGATGAAGACCACCGGGATCGAGTCCAGCTGCGCGGTGGCGACACCGGTCACCAGGTTGGTGGAGCCGGGCCCCGACGTGGCGATGGCCACGCCCACCTCGCCGGTCGCGCGGGCATAGCCGTCGGCCGCGTAGGCGGCGCCCTGTTCGTCGGCGGTGAGCACGTGGACCAGGCGGTCATCGGCCTCGGCTTGGTACACGGCGTCGTAGATGTCGAGCACCGTGCCGCCGGGATACCCGAAGACGACCTTTGTGCCCTGCTCGATGATCGTCTCGATGACGATCTGGGATCCCTTGAGGTCCATCGGAAGCGCCTCCATCACACGGGTTCGAGGGTGCGGACAGGTCGCTCCTTTATAACAAAGCTCGAGGTCCCATTCACCGACGATTCAGAGACGATGAGCGAGACGAAACCTAGGGAGCCGCCACTCGCGGCGCGCTGCCCGGGCATAGTAATGAATTTGCGTAAAAGGACGCCGCTATGCGCGTTGACAAAGGTCAGCGGGCAAGAGGCGCCGACCGCTCGTGGCAGATGACGAGGGCGCACCCTGCGTGGCAGGTCACGGTCACCTCGTCTGTCGCGACGCGGTTCGAGACGCCGAGGTCCTGGAGCGCGTCCAGGTGCGCATGGTCGAGGTTCCAGTGGGCGCCGCGCTCGCTCACCACGGTGTCGTCGGCGAGAGGAATGACCGAGAAGGACGTGCCCGCGCCAGGCACCGCCACGCTCGCACGACCCTCAGGGCTTATGAGCTGCGCCTTTGTCGTTCGGTCGATAAGGTCGATCGCCAGGCCCGCATGGGTGCGGCACACGCCGAGAACCCCGAGCAGATGGTCGAGCCTCCCACCCAAGGCGCCCAGGAGAGCGACCCGCGCGGACGCGCCGCACAGCGCCCTCACCCGGTCGAGCGCGACGGAGAGGTCCGTGTCGTCCTTCTCGGGGTCGAGGCGCACCGCCGGCGCGTCCGCGACCCACACGGCGCCCCGCTCCCCCACCGTGTCGCCGTCGCCCACGAACAGGTCCGGGAGCACGCCGGCGGTCGCACACGCGTCGGCGCCGCGGTCCACGGCCACGACCGACCCGCAGCGAGGCGCCATCTCGGCCACGAGCGCCGGGTCGCACTCCGGCGAGCCGGCGACCACGAGCGCGTCGTACCGCCCGCTCATGGCTCGCGCACCAATCGAACGCAGTAGTGGCCGTCGCATCCGGCCGCCTGGGGCAGCGTGCGGAACGCCCCTTGTTCGGTCTGATGGTCGGTCACCCAGGCCACCGCGTCGCCCTGCACGGCAGGCGCCTCAACGGCGGGCGCCACTGAGAAGCCCGAGCCCTCGTCCGACGCCAGGAAGGTAGCGACGACGTCCTCGTTCTCGGCCTTGAGGATCGAACAGGTGGCGTACACGAGCACGCCGCCCGGCGCCACGCAGGACGCGGCCGCCTCGAGCAACGCCAGCTGCAGGGCGGGCAGCCCATCGGGGTTGCTGAGCGCCACGTCCTCGGGCTTCAGCGACCACACGGTCTCCGGGTGCCTGCGCATGGTCCCCGTGCCCGAGCAGGGCGCGTCCACGAGCACCGTCGTGAACCGGCCGAGGCCGCCGAGCTCCCGACCGTCCCGCACGAGCACCTCCACCTGCGCCGCGGCCTTGTCGAGGCGCTCACGCGCGACGCGCGCCTTGGACTCCGAGACCTCGACCGCCACGTGCCGGGCCGACCAGCCAAGCCTGGCGAGGTCGCGCTGCACGAGCAGCGTCTTCGTCCCCCGCCCGGACCCCACCTCTAACAGCGCCCCGCCGTTCTCGGGCACCGCCATGAGCGCCACGGTCTGAGCCGCCAGGTCGCTGACCACGACGTCGCCGTCGCCCACGAGGCCGCTCGCCGCGAGCGCGCCCGGACGTTCGACGAGGAACGCACCGGGCACCGCCACCGGCACCGGCTCGCACCCGGCCTCAGCCAGGCGTTCCTTGTCGCCCGCGACCCACAGCGGCGCCGGCTCGAGCTCGCCGAGCGCGACCGTGGCCAAAGCGGCGGGCCCGCGCTCCTCGGCGACTCGAGCCGCGAGCCATTGCGGCATTGCTCCCACAGAGGAAGCCATCGCCGCGAGGGAGCGACCCTCCACGGGCTCCTCGCCCGTGCCCGCGACGCGGTTCAGCGCGAGCCGCGTGCGCTTCAGGGAGTAACGGTCCTCGGCGACCTTGCGGAGCACCGCGTTGGAAAGGTTCACGGCGCGGGGCGAGACGGACCGCACCAACTCGACGCCCTGTGAGACGGCGGCGCGTTCCGGGGTCTCCAGATAGAGCAGCTCGAAGGCCGCGATGCGCATCGCGTCACGCACGCGGGGCTCAAGGGAGCCGGGTTTGCGCACGTGTCGGTCGAGCAGTCGGTCGAGGGTTCCCCGCGCCGCCGTGACGCCCAGCACCAGCCGCGCCGCGAACGCACGGTCGCGCGGCTCGAGTGCGCCCACAGCCGGTGACGCGCGCAGGACCTCACGGGCGTAGGCGTCCCGCTGGCGCACCTGTCCCAGCACCTTGAGGGCCGCCCGTCTCGCCGGCGTCGCTTTGGCCATCGCGCTCCCTCACAGCTTCTGCCAGGGCAGCACGGTGCCCTGGACGCCAGCGGCCCATTCCCTCGCGGTCATGGCGCGCTTGCCGTCGGGCTTGACCTCGAGCAGCTCGAGCGTGCCGTCCGAGCAGCCGAGCGTGACCCGGCCGTGGTCCACGGAGACGGTGCCTGGCGCGGCACAGCCCTCAGCTGCCTGGGCGGCCAGCACGCGCATGCCCTTGCCGGCCACGGAGAGCCGCGCGGGTGCAGCATCCGACGAGGCGAGCACGCGCCGGAGGTTCGCCAGGAACGTGTCCTCCGGGTCCAGGCGCATCTCGGCCTTGGAGATCTTGTCGGCGTAAGTCACGCGGGACTCGTCCTGCTCGGCCCACGCAACGGTGCCGTCGGCGATGTCGCGCACTGCCTGCACCAGGAGCTCGGCCCCTATGCACGACAGCTCGCCCAGAAGCTGGGACGCCGTCTTGCCCTCTGCGGGCACCGAGCCCACGAGACAGTAGCGGCCAGCGTCCAGCTCCGGCACCACCTCCATGATCGAGACGCCCACCTCGGCGTCCCCTGCCAGCACGGCGCGCGGCACCGGCGCTGCCCCGCGCCAGCGAGGAAGCAGCGACGCGTGCACGTTCACGCAGCCGAGCGGCGCGAGGTCGAGCACCGCGTCCGGCAGGATGCATCCAAAGGCGGCGACGCAGAGGATGTCCGGCTGCAGGGCGCGCAGCCGGTCGACGACCTCCGGCGTCATGCGCTTGGTCTCGATCACCAGGAGGCCGAGGGCCTCGGCGCGCCTCTTCACCGGCGACGGCTCGAGCTTCTTGCCGCGGCCGCGCACGGCGTCCGGCCGCGTGACCACCGCGACCACCTCGTACGCCTCGTCGAGCGCTTGCAGCGACGGCACGGCGAAGTCCGGCGTGCCCATGAACACGACGCGCATGCGCGCCTCCTCTCACCGATGCCTCAAACGACGCCACGCACCACTCGGGACGCCACGCAGTGCCCCCGACGGCGCAGGTGCCCCTAGTCCGTCTCGCCCGGCTGGACTCCCGCAGCGATGGCCTGCCGCACCTGCTGCGTCGCCCGCATCTTGGCGATGGGGCCGAGGTGGTCGAGCATGACCACGCCGTTGAGGTGGTCGATCTCGTGCTGCAGACACCGCGCCAGGAGCGAGCCGTCCGCCTCGTAGCGCATGAGGTCGCCCTCAAGGTTGCGGGCATGGACCACGACGCGCTTCGGGCGCTCCACGTCCACGGACACGCCCGGGAACGAGAGGCACCCTTCCGACCCCACCTCGGTCTCGTCGCCCAGCTCCACGATCTCCGGGTCGATGAGCACGTACGGGTTCTTCCGCGTGCCGCCGCCGTACTCGCAGTCGACCACGATCATGCGGATGGGCACGCCCACCTGCGGCGCAGCGAGGCCGCAGCCCTCGGCCGCGTACATGTCCTCGGTCATGCGCTCGGCCAGCTCGCGCACCTCGTCGGTGACCTCGCCCACCGGCTCGCACACCTGCTTGAGAACGGGGTCGCCCATCAGGACGATGTCGTCGAGCTTGTCCTTCTTGCTCGCCATGGATGGCCACTCTCCTCGTTCTTTGGTCGGTTCGTCTTCCGGGGGATTATCTTCCCATTTTCACCCTCGAGGGCGTCCCGCGCGGAACGGCCCAGCCGACAGCAAAGGGGCGCCCCACCGGGGGCGCCCCACCTCAGCGTTGTCGCTCAAGCCCCCTACTTGTCGCCGAGCAGGTCCTCGACGTCGAGGGCGATCATGAGCTCCTCGTTCGTGGGCACCACGAGCACGTCGATCTTGGAGTCCGGCGTGGAGATGCGGCGCACGTCGCCGGAGCGGACCTTGTTGAGCTCCGGGTCGATCTTGACGCCCATCCACGCGAGCTTCTCGCACACCCCGGCACGGATGACGTCGGAGTTCTCGCCGATGCCGGCCGAGAAGGCCATCGTGTCCCAGCCCTCCATGGACTGCGCCATCTCGAGGATCAGCTGCGCGCAGCGGTAGCAGAACATGTCCATGGCCATCTGGCAGTTCTTGTCGCCGGCCTCGGCGGCCTCCTCGATGTCGCGGGAGTCGCTCGAGACGCCGGAGAGCGCGAGCAGGCCGGACTGCTTGTTCATCATCGTGTCGACCTCGTCCACGGTGTAACCACCCACGCGCTGGAGGTAGAAGACCGTCGCCGGGTCCACGGTGCCAGTGCGGGTGCCCATGATGAGGCCGTCGAGCGGGGTGAGGCCCATCGTGGTGTCCATGGACTTGCCCCCGTCGATAGCGCAGAGGGACGCGCCGGAGCCGAGGTGGCAGGACACGAGCTTGTGGCACGCGCCGTTGGTGAACTCCGAGGCAGCCTTCCAGATGTAGCGGTGGCTCGTCCCATGGGCGCCGTACTTGCGGATGTGGAGGCCGTCGGCCACGTCGCGCGGCAGCGCGTAGCGCCAGGCGTGCTCCGGCATGTTGTAGTGGAACGCGGTGTCCGGGACGATCACGTTGCCCAGGTCCGGGTAGAGGTCGCGGCAGATCTCGATGACGTCGGCCTCGGCGTAGTTGTGCAGCGGGGCGAGCGGAGCCACCTCGCGGACCTCGGCGAGCGTCTCGTCGGTGACGACGGCGCTCTCCGGGAAATACCAGCCGCCCTGCACCACGCGGTGACCGATGCCATCGACCGGCACGTCGACCTTCTCGAGGATCTCGAAGATGTGCTTGATGGCGGTGCGGTGGTCCGGGAGCTCGACGACGAGCTTCTCCTTCTCGCCGTCGCCCTCCTGGTGGCCGATGAACGAGTCGTCGATGCCGATGCGCTCTGCGTTGCCCTTGGCGTAGACCTGGCCGGCCTCGGTGTTGAGCAGCTGGTACTTGAGCGACGAGCTGCCGGCGTTGATGACGAGCACGTTCATGGATGGTCCTCCTCGAAGATGTTGACGCTGGGCGGGTCGCTGAGCCCCAGCCTTTCAATCGTAAGCCAACCGGAACAAATCCGTGCCGGCTCCAGCCAAGAATCGGGCGTTGTCCACCAGCACGTCGTAGCCGATCCCGGCGCCGGTCAGAACGCAGGGATGGCACGGGAGCAACACCGGGCCGCCCGTCCGGCCTTTGATCACGCCGCAGGTGACGGAGCCCACCGCGTCCTCGTAGCGTTGGGTGAGCTCGCGGCACACGGCATAGGTCCCCTTCTTGGAGTCCGGGTGCTCCAAGTTCCGGGAGGACCCGGCCAGCCCGGCCACCACGCAGGCGCCGCTGATGGCCCCGCAGGTGCCGAGCATGCCGCCCATGCCGAGCCCGAGACCCTCCGTCGCAGCGAAGAGCTGCTCCTCGGGGATGTCGAGGCCGAGCGCCTCGGCCAGGGCACAGGCCACGGCCTGCGCGCAGTTGTACCCGGACAGGTGCAGCTCGCCGGCGCGCTCGACGACCTCGTCGCGCGTCAGTATCTCCGCCATGGCTACCGCCCCTCGGGAAGCAGGCCGGCACCGAGGGGCTCGCCCCCGAGCACGTGCCAGTGCAGGTGGTGCACCGTCTGGCCCGCGTCGTCGCCCGTGTTGGCGATCACGCGGAAGCCGGAGCCCTCGATGCCGTCGGCCTCGGCCACGCGCTTCACGGCGTTGGCCATCGCGGCCAGTGTGTCGGCCGGCACGTCGTCGATCAGGTTCGCGTAGTGCTCCTTCGGCACCACGAGCACGTGGGTCTTCGCCACGGGCTCCAGGTCGCGGAACGCGATGACCTGGTCGTCCTCGTACACCACCGTCGATGGGATCTCGTGGTTCGCGATCCCGCAGAAAACGCAGCCTTCCATCGCATCACGCCTTTCTCTCAGGGCGCCTCCGGCGCCCGCTCCCCTCCCGATGGACGCTCAGGACTCCTCCGCCGAGGCGTCCATGAGCACGCGCACCTGTTGCTCGGCGTCGGCAAGACGCGAGCGCAGCGCGGTGAGCAGCTCGACGCCGCGCTGGTACTGCGCGAGGGCCTGCTCCAGCTCCAGGTCGCCGCCCTCGAGGGAGCGCACGATCTGCTCCAGCTCCACCGACGCCTCGCGGAAGCTCATCTCCGCAACGGGCCTCTCTGTCATCTTCGACCTCCCTCGGCGGCTCCCCGCCGTTCGTCTACTCCGTCCTCGCCGGCGCCGTCCCCGTCACCTGCGCGAGCACCCGGCCGTCCTTGAGCCGGACCGACACATGCTCTCCCGCCTGCGCCGCGGCCACGCTGTCGATGACGTGCCCTTCCTCGGACTCCAGAATGCCATAGCCGCGGCCGAGCACTTTGAGGGGCGACAGCGCGTCGAGCGCCGCCGCCTGTCTGCCGAGCTGTGCCTCGAACCGCTGCACCGCCGCAGGGCCCGCCGTGACGAGCCGCGCGCCCTGCGCCTGGACCGTCTGAGCCGGTCCCGAGCAGATGCGGGCGCCTCCGTTGGCCAGGCGAACGCCGAGCGGCCCGAGCGTCTCTCGCCTCCGCCGCAGGTACGCGCCCATGGCCCCATCGAGCCGTTCAGCCGAGAGCTCGAGCGTCTCCAGGCGCCTCGTCACGAAGCTCGTCGGGTCCTTGAGCACCGTGGACGCCCCGAGCACCTCCACGGTCTGGCGCGTTGCGGCCAGTCGCGCGCCCATCGCGGCGCTGAGTCGCTGGGACTGGTTCTCCGTTCCGGTGCCCAGCTGCTCCGTCCGGTAGAGGAGGCTCCCCACCAAGCGTTGGGCACGCTGTCGCGTGACCGACAGGAGTTCCTCGAACGTGGGCGCCACCCCCTCGGCGGCCGCAGTCGGGGTCGACGCGCGCCGCGACGCGACCATGTCGGCGATGGAGGTGTCCGGCTCGTGGCCGATGCCCGTGACCACCGGGACGCGGGTCGTGATGTCAGCGACCGCGCGGGCCACCGCCTCGTCGTTGAAGGGCATGAGGTCCTCGAGGGAGCCGCCGCCGCGCACGAGCAGGATCGCGTCGGGGGCGGTCCGCTCAGCGGCGCGGAGGGCCTTGACGATGACCGGCGGCGCGTCTGTGCCCTGCACCGGGGCGCCGATCACGTCGATGGCCACGAGCGGGTTGCGGCGCGCGAGGGTGCGGCGCACGTCCTCGATCACGGAGCCCGAGAGCGACGTCACGACGCACACCCGCTGGCAGAACGCCGGGACCGGCCGCTTGAGCTGCGGGTTCATGAGGCCTTCGGCTTGGAGCCGACGGGCCAGCTCGTCGATCTTCTGCCGCAGCAGCCCTTCGCCGGCGAGCCGCACCGCCGTCGCCTTGAAGCTCATCTTGCCGCTCTTGTAGACATCGAAGGCGCCCGTGACGAGCAGCTGCAGACCGTCGCGCAGCTCGAAGCGGAGCTTCTCCGCCGTCCACCGCCACACGATCACGTCGAGCGACGAGTCCTCGTCCTTGAGCGAGAAGTAGCAGTGGCCGCTCCGGGCGTTCGGGCCGCGAAAGCCGGACACCTCGCCGAGCACCGTCACGGCGCCGATGCCGGAGAGCGCGCGATTGGCGCACCCCACGGCCTCGGTGACGGACAGCGCGCGCTCCTCGTCCGACACGCCGTGCGCGTCCCAGACCTCCTCGACCACCTCGCCCATTCGGCTCCCCTTAGTCGCGGTTGTTCTGACCGAGCAGGTAGAGCAGCTGCAGGCACGAGACGAGCGCCGCGGCGACGTACGTGAGCGCCGCGGCCGTCAGGACCTTGCGAGCCCCCTGGAGGGTGATCTTGTCGTAACCGGCGGCCTTGAGGTACGCGATGGCGCGGCGCGAGGCGTCGAACTCCACGGGCAGCGTGACCAGCTGGAACAGCACGGAGAACGCGAAGAGGACGATGGCCAGCTCCACCAGGCCGCCCAGGCTCATGAAGACACCGATCATGAAGACGACCATCCAGGCGTTGCTCGCGAAGTTCACCACCGGCACGAGGGCGGTGCGGATCTTGCCCGGGACGTAGCCCTTGGCCGTCTGCACCGCGTGGCCGGCCTCGTGGCATGCCACGGCAGCGGACGCGACGCTGCCGCCCTGGAGGTTGTTGTCGGAGAGGTGCAGGGAGTTGTCGCGGGGGTCGTAATGGTCGTCGAGGCCGCTCGTGTGCGTGGGCAGGATGCCGACGCCGTCCACGTCGTCGTAGGCGAGCATCGCGCGCGCCACCTCGGCGCCGGTCTTGCCGTCGGGGAGCCGCACGGAGGACCAGCGGCGGTAGGTGCTCTTGATGTAGGCCTGGGTGCCGAGACCGAGGGCCAGCGAGACCACGACGAGCAGCAGATAGCTCGCGTTGAAACCCATCGGGTAGTAGTACATGGGCATGAGGCGCAACGCCTTTCTTCCATGGCCGGCGCGGAGCGCCACAGGGTCGTCCGCCGCCGGGCCGCTTGAGAGGCCAGTGTAAACTAAGGTACAGGTGTTCGACAAGAGGGGTCGCCGGCTGCACCAACCCGCCATGGGGCGCAGCGCTGCGGCTGGCCCTGCGCCACGCCCCCGCATCGTTGCCAAGCAAGACGGCACTGGAGCCGTCGGGCCTCAGATCACTTCGAGACGCCCGTTCCGCACCGTGAGCCCTGCCTCCCCGCGCAAGAGCCGCTCCAGTTCCTCCCCCACCAGGGTCCGACGCCAGCCCTCGGACAGCCGCGAGCCCGCAGGGTCGTGGATGAAGTCCACAAGGTCGTCCCGCTTGGCCACCAGCTGGGGGGCCACCTTCGCGCGGTCCGCCAGCAGGCGCACCATCGCGTACATGAGGTCCACGACGCTCTCCTGGTCCTGCACCGACGCGCCGTCCACGGGCGCTTTGGACGCGCGGGCGAGCGTGGGCAGCGCCGTCGGCGGGCAGGCGCGGCCGCGTTTGATGGCGAGCAGCGCGCCCTCCACGTCCGTCTCGGAAAGCGCCTGCGTCCCCCGGACCTTGCGCAGCCGATCCGGCGTCTTCGGGGCGCGGCGGCAGAGCTCGATGAGGACCTCGTCGCTGATGACCCACTTGCGGGGAATGTCCTTGCGCATCGCGGCCTTCTCGCGCCACGCGGCCAGCTCGCGGCAGACGGCCAGCTGGGGACGGCTCAGCGTCCCGGCACGCTTCACGTGCTCGTAGGCATCCACGGGATCCACGGCATGGGCAGCATGGGCCACGAGGTCGGCCATCTCAGGGAGCACCCACGTGAGCCGGTCCAGGCGCACGAGCTCGTCCATCATCTGGCGGTAGATGCCCGGCAGGTAGCGCACGTCCTCCTCGGCGTACACGAGCTGGCTCGCGTCGAGCGGGCGACGCGACCAGTCCGTCAGCGTGTCGGCCTTGTCCAGATGCACGCCCGTGTACGCCGCGACGAGCGCGCCATAGCCCATCTGCATGCGATGGCCGAGGAAGGCCGCGGCGAGCTGCGTGTCGAACACCGGCCTCAGCACCTGGCCGAACCGATGGAGCAGCACCTCGACGTCCTGGGTGCACGCATGGAGCACCTTGGTGGCCACGTCGTTGAACAGCAGGCGCTCGAGCGGCTCCAGATCGCGGATGGAGAGCACGTCGACCGCGGCCTGCTCGTCCTCGGTGCCCACCTGGACGAGACAGAGCTTGGGATAGAAGGTGCGCTCCCGCAAGAACTCGGTGTCAACGGCCAGCACCGGCGACGTGGACGCGCGCTCGCAAAAGGCGATCAGGCCCTCGTAGGTGTCGACGAGCAACGAGGCTCCCTCCTCGCAGCGGCCGCTCCTCTCGGGGGCGGCGTTATCATGGGTGCTTCCGGACGCGTGCCCGGAGCTTGTCCACTATAGCCGGCCCCACCTGCGCGAGGCCGGCCACACGGCGATTGGGAGGCCCATGCGCGCCCTGGTGCTCCACAACGAGAAGGCGGGGTTCGGCTCGGACGCCGTCTTCATGTTCATACGGGCCCTTGCCCACCCCGGCGACGAGGTGCAGCTGCGCGTGCTCCCGGACCCGTGGGACCCGGACGAGGCCGTCGCCGACGTGGACGACTGGGACCTCGTGGTGGTCTCTGGCGGCGACGGGACCGTGGGGTCGCTGCTCTGGGCGCTCCGTGGGTCCGAGACGCCCGTCTGCGTCTTTCCCTCCGGCACTGCCAACCTCTTTGTCTCGGACCTCGGGAACGCGCCCGAGCCGGCCGCCATTGCCCGCGCCTGCCGCGTGGGCGCCACGATGTGGAGCGACATCGGGCAGGTCAGCTGGCAGGACCCGGACGGGCAGACCCACGTGGACGGCTTCACGCTCATGAGCGGGACCGGCTTCGACGCCACCCTGATGCGCGCCGCGGTCCCCAACAAGAAGGCGATGGGCCAGGCCGCGTACCTGGTAGCGGCCTTCGACAACCCCAACCCGCCGGTGGTGACGTTCGACCTGGACATGGACGGCGAGCACGTGCGGCGCGACGCGATCGCGTGCATCATCGCGAACACCGCCATGATCCAGGGCGAGATCGAGATCGTGCCGGACTGTCGCGTCGACGACGGCCTGCTCGACGTGATCCTGCTCGAGGCGCCGGACGCCGTCGGCCTCCTGCGCACGCTCGCGGCCGGCATCGTGGACCGCCACGGCGAGAATCTGGGGCGCCCGCAGGTCGAGCGTTTCCAGTGCCGCGAGGTGAGGGTCCGGGCCTCGCAGCCGGTGCCGATGCAGATCGACGGCGACGCCCTTCCCTACGAGGTGACGCACTTCGAGGCCGCGGTGCTGCCTTCCGCGAACCGCCTGATCGTGGACCCGTTGTCGCCCTACTTCCGCGACACGCAAGAGGGCCCCAAGTACCCGGGCACCGAGGTCACCGCGTTCCCGCCCAGCGAGTGACCGCTCGCCATCGCGGCGGCTGCGGTCGCGCCATCGTTGAACGTGCGCGCACCGACCCCGGCGGTTACGCGCAGACGGCCACGCGGTTCCCGGCCGGCGCGTAGAGGTCCTTCGGCACGAGGTGCGCCTGCCACAGGCTCGACAGCGCGTGGAAGACCGTGCGCTCCTGCGGGTCCTGGAGGCCGTTCTCGGCCAGCTGCACCAGACGCTGCACGAGCGTGGACACCGGGATCCCGTAGACGCTCGCGCCCCAGCCGTCGCTCCGGAGCACCGCATAGGCACGGCCGACCTCCTCGTCGGTGCGACCGCGCACGAGCAGGTCGTAGGCCCGGTGGAAGGCGTCCTCGTCAAAGAAGATGCCCTTGAGGAAGGCGGCCAAGGCCGCAGCGAGCCACGGGGGCATCGAGTCGGCGTCGCGAATCTGCATCTGGCCGCTCAGGCGCACCGTGGGGAACACGCCCGTCATCAGCCGCAGGAGCTCGCCCTCCGAGAGGTCGCGAAGGGCCATCACGTCACGCCCCGTGGCGCTTCCGGTGGAGAAGGGCTCGCCGTCGTCCGGCGTGAACATCACGGCCGGCACGCTCGCGACCCAGTCCACGTAGGTCTCGGCCGAGAAGCCTGGCTTGAAGGTGCCCGGCACCACAGCGCAGCGCTGCGGGTCCACGTGCTCCCACACGCGCGAGCGCGCCATGCGGGGCGTGTCGTCCGCCGAAAGGCCGCGCCAGGAGCTCACGTTGTCGCACAGGAAGGAGACGAGCGGCCCGAGCGCGACGGCCAGACGGAACTGGTCGGCAAGGGGCTCGTCCTCGTCGTAGCCCAATGACACGTGCGTGGAGGCCGAGAGCCGCATCATGTCCTGCGCGTACCGGCCCGTGCGCGAGAGGTACTCGTCCCACAGCTGGAACCGCCCCTCCGGCACGAGGCGCACGTCGCGCGGGCTCGTGGGCACCGGGTCGAGGCCAAGGGCCACCATCTGCCACTCGACGCCGATTGCGTCGCAGGTGCGGCGGAACCGCTCGTCAAAGGTCTCGACGGCGAAGAGGAGGTCGAGCACGCTCTCCGAAGGGCCTGCGCTGACCTCGAGCTGCCCGCCAGGACCGAGCGTGGAGCTTAGGCGCACCGTCGCGCCCTCGCGGCAGGCCAGCTCGCAGCGAGCACCCACGAGGCGCCCGTCCACCATAGTGAGCCCATCGTCGGGGAAGAGCTCGAGCCACCGCCGAAACAGGGACTCGAGCCCGAGCGAGCCCTCGTAGGGCACCACGTCGCCAGAGACCGGATCCACCACCACGCGCCCGAGCGTGAGGCAGAGGCCGCGCGGCTCGGTCGCGCCAACGCCGCTCACGAGCGACACGGCGCGCTCCCGATTGCGCTCCAAGCGCATCTCTTCCTCGAGGGTGTAGCGAAGGTCCATAGGCCAACTCTCCTGCAGGTCCCAAGGGCCGATGACGAGGGGTGGCCACTCGGGACAAATGACGTGGATGCCGCTTGCACCTAGTTATACTCTTAACGAGCATTTCGGTGAAGTGCTGGATTTGCGCCGCAGACGGCAGCACCGTGCGCCTCGGCTGCCGCTCACGGCAGTCCGCGCCGCCAATTGCGGGACTGTCCCGGACGCTTGGGCAACAAAGGCAACCTTTCGGCCACGCGGCCGCCGCTTTAGGATTCCAGAAGCCTCAGGAGCGCGCCGCGCTCGTTGGGCACCTCCCCACGGTTGACGGCGTCGAGCAGGCGCTCGAGCTGCGCCCCGACACCAGGGCCGGGCGGCAGGTCAAGCACCTCCATCACGTCGCGGCCGCTCACCGCGAGGTCCCGTGCACGGAGCGGCGCCCGCTCGGCCACAAGCGAGCGGCCCTCGGCCTCCACCCGATCCAGCTCCACGGCGTAATCGCGGTACGCCGGCGCCTTGGCCGCCGCGTCGGCGCGTCGGAGGGCCATGAGCTGAAAGAACAGGCCTGCGGCCTGGCCCGGCGCCATCTGGTCGAGGCTGCGGAGGAGCTTGAGCACGGACGTCCGCTCCGGCACCGTGGGGCGGTCGTGAAGGCGCACGAGGGCGAGCGCCGGCACCGCGACGGACGTTGGCACCGCAAGGCGCCGCAGCACCCGCTCCGTGACCTGACGCCCACGCGACGGGTGTCCGTAGAAGTGCGCGACGCCGTCCTCGCCGATGCTCAAGGTGTCGGGCTTGCCCACATCGTGGAAGAGGGCTGCCCACGCGAGCGGCTCTGGCACGACCCCTCCCGAGAATACCTGCACGTAGTCGCACACGCGCGCCACGTGATGGAGCACGTCGTAACAGTGGTAGGGCGTGGCCTGGGGGAAGCCGTCCATCGGCGCGAGCTCCGGCACCGCCGAGAAGAGCGCGGCCCGCTGCTCGCGGAGCACCCACCCCGAACGGCCGGACCGCAGGATGCCGCGCAGCTCGGCGCCGATGCGCTCGGAGCTCACCCGTGCGAGCCCGGGCGCCCGGCGATCCAGCGCGGCCTGGGTCGCCGGCTCGATGCCGAAGCCGAGACGAGCCGCGAACCGCACCGCCCGCAGCACGCGGAGCGCGTCCTCCGAGAAGCGCGTGTCGGGATCGCCCACCGCGCGCACCACACCTGCCGTGAGGTCCCTCGCGCCCCCGAACGGGTCGAGCAGGCCACGCTCCGGGTGCCAGGCCATCGCGTTGAAGGTGAGGTCGCGCCGGGCCAGGTCCTCCTCGACCGAGCGCACGAACGTCACGGAGTCCGGGTGGCGCCCGTCGGAATAGGCGCCGTCCACCCGATAGGTGGTGACCTCGACGGGCACGCGGCCCACGACGGCGGTCACCGTCCCATGCTTGGTGCCCGTCTCGACGACCCGAATCCCTGCGGCCTCGAGCGCCGCCTTGGCCTCGGGCCACGGCGCGTCCGTCGTGACGTCCACGTCGTGAGGGTCCTCTCCAAGCAGCCGGTCGCGCACCCAGCCTCCGACGAGCCACGCCTCCCAGCCCCGCGTCTCCAAGGCTTGGAGGACGCGGGCGGCAGCGAGCGGGGCCTGGCTCGGGAACTGCGGGGCTGACGGGTCGGCAGCGGGCATGAGGGTCCTTCTCGGGCGGGTGGTCTCTCGCGGGCTTAGGCCAGGCTGCCGAGCGGGTCCCAAGGAGCGAGCTCGATCGGGTCGGAACGGTACGCGGCGAGCTCCTCCGGCGTCAGGTACGCCTCGTCCACGACCACCTGGTACACGTACTGGTCGAACCAGTCGTCCGTGATGGTGTCGAAGCCGTCGCGGCCGTGGTCCTTGCCCCAGGAGTTCTCGACCTTCCAGAGCACCGGCTTTCCGTCCTCGTCCAAGCGGGCGCCCTCGAGCACCATCGCGTGGGTCATCGCCGACTCGCCGTAGTCGAGACGCTCGGCCCGGTCGAGGCAGCCCTCCACGGCGAAGCCGAAGAGCTGGTCGATGGCGAGGCACTCGGTGGCCATGAGGCCCTCGTCGCGCACGTAGGACTGGTCCACGTCGCAGCCGAACCACACCGGGCGCCCGTCGGTGAGCTGCGCGAGCGCCAGCTCCTTGAGGCGCTCGATCGGCAGGTTGAGGTAACGCACCTGGCCGTCCTCGGCGACGTTGCCGAGGCGGGAGACCGTGAGCGACCGGTTGAAGGGCTTGTCGGCCGTGTTGGCGGAGACGCAGGAGATGAGCCGCTTGACGTCCACCTGCACGACGTCTGCGAAGAAGTCGTGCGGCGTGAAGGAGCCGTGGCAGACGAGGTTGTCGTCCTTGTCACGCAGGCGCACCTCAAAGGTCCGGGGCGGCTCGCCGAGGCAGGTCGCCAGCAGCGAGCGGACATCGGCCAGCATCGTTGTACGGATCTGCAGGAGCTCCTCGCGGGTCGCGCCCTCGGCGGCGCGCCCACGCAAACGGCAGGCACATCCACGCAGGTAGCGGGTCAGGTACTTGTCCATCTCGCGCGTGTTGCGGGAGCAAGCAGTCTCGGGCATGGCCTCCTTGGGCACGACGCCGTACTTCTCGATCAGCGAGCGGAACATGTCCCACTGGCCGCCGTCCCCCACCGGGTCCTGGAGGAGGTACTGGACGAGACGCCCGTCCAGAGGCTCCCCCACGGTGTCGATGACGTTGAGCAGGAACCAGTTGGACTTCTCGAGCTTGTCATAGAAGAGCGGGTAGGCCTGGGAGAGCTCGAAGGTCTTGAGGTTGAGGCGAGCGATGACGTGCTGGCGGAGGGTGTTGAGGCTCGCGAACATCCAGCACCGGCCCGAGCGCTGCTGGTCGGTGCGGTCGCCCTGTGGCACCTCGACGTCGAAGCCGAGGGCGCTCTCGGCGACGCCCTCCGGCACGCGCGCGGCCGCTCGGATGCCGACCGAGCTGACGGCGTTCTTCGCGACGAGGTTGGCACGGTCGCGCCCGAAGCGCTCGGCCCAGGCGGCCTCCTGCTCGGGGGTGACGGAGGTCTCGGGAAGGTGCGGCATGGTGAGGTCCTCTCGGTGATACGCAGGGATTCAGCGCTCAGCCTAGCACCACCCCGCAGAGGAGGCGCGCGCTGGGACAGAACCCGGGCGGGCCATGTCCCAGCGCGCCTGGGGCCTAGTTCGCGAAGGGCGGGACCTCGAGCACGACGTCCGAGAGCGGGAACGTCGCGCACGGGTGCACGTAGCCGTACTTCTTGTCGGCCTCACGGCGGCCGTCCGTGCGCTCTGGCACGTACACGTCGCCGGAGACGAGCCTCGAGTGGCACCAGCCGCACTCGCCGGAGCGGCAACGCGCGGGCGCGTGGATGCCCTGCCTCTCCATCCAGTTCAGCAGCGTGTCGTGGGCATTGCAAGTGAGCTCGTGCTCCTCGCCACAGACCCGCACCGTCAGCTTGAACTCCGTGGCCGCGGGCGCGGGGTAGCCGGGATCCTTCTCGGGGTCGCGGTACTCGCCGAACACCTCGCGACGGATGAACTTGCGACGCACGCCAAGGTCGTCGATCCAGGCGTCGATGGCAAGCCGCATCGCCTGGGGCCCGCAGATGAAGTAGCTCACGTCGCCCTCGGGCGCGTGCTTCCTCACGAGGTCGAGCGTGATGAAGCCGTGCTCGCAGCCGTCGCGCTCCTCGTCGGCCAGCACGTTGACCAGCGTGACCGCGTCGCAGCTGTCGGCCAGCTCCTGAAGCTCCGCCTCGAGGACGGCCTCGTCCCAGGTGTTCGTGCCATAGAGGATGGTGAGCGACTCGATGTGCTCGGTGCCCTCGGCCACGGCCTTGGCCAGCGAGTAGATGGGCGTGATGGAGCTGCCGCCCACGAGCGCCACGACCTGCTTGGCGTCGCGGATCGGCTCGTAGGTGAACTCGCCACAGGGCATCGAGACGTCCAGCTTCGTGCCCTCTGCCCAGGTGTCCCACACGAAGTCGCTCACGCGGCCGCCCGGCACGCGCTCGAGCGTCAGTTGGTACTGGCCGTTCTTGGCGTCAAGGGGGCTCGAGCAGATCGAGAACGGGCGCGTGACGGCGCCCTCGGGCAGCGGCACCTCGACGGAGAGGTACTGGCCGGCGTCGAACCAGGCAAGGCCCTCGGTGCCACGGTCCTCATCGGCCTCGAGGACGAAGCTCCTGAACCGAGGGCCACGGTCGATCACCTGCGCGATCTTGACGTGCTGCACGGACGGGTGCAGCGCGGCGGCCATGCGGTTGGCCTTGTAGCTGGACGGTTTGGGCGGGATGGCCGTGGAGGCCTCCTCGATATGACGCTCGCGCTCGCCGGCCATCGAGGTGAACGCCATCGCGTCCAGGGAGCGGATGTTGGGCTTGGCCATCCTTACTCACCCGCCTTTCCGGACGCGACCGCCTCCGCGGCGGCGTCCTCCGCTCGCAGTTGGTTGGTGATGCGCTCGGCAGTGGTGTCGCCGGAGATGAAGGCGCAGCTGTAGCCGTCGCCGCGCGCGGTCTGGCCGCCCACGAACGAGAGGGACTGCACCGTGTTGTCCGTGAACTGCGCGCTCATGCGAGCCATGACCGAGTCCCACCCGGCGGTGCGATAGGCGTAGATGGTGCCCGTCGGAGTGCCGAGGTAGCGGGCGAACGTGACCGGCGTCGCGACCACGACCTCCTCGACGTGTGAGGAGATGTCCACGCCGAGG
This sequence comes from Kribbibacterium absianum, assembly GCF_030067705.1. Lineage (GTDB taxonomy): Bacteria > Actinomycetota > Coriobacteriia > Coriobacteriales > Atopobiaceae > Kribbibacterium > Kribbibacterium absianum. The sequence goes on along the minus strand of NZ_JASJEX010000001.1, from coordinate 311,815 downwards.
ACCTTCTCGGCGTCGGCGATGTAGCTCTGGGCCAGCTTGTTCTTCCAGTCCTTGTACTCCTCGGGCGTGAGGTCGTCGGGGATGTCCGAGCCATCCAGCTGCGCCGTGAAGAACAGCTGGCACGTGCCCTCGGGCGTGGCCTCGTCGAAGATCTCGTTCAGGCAGTTGACGATATAGAAGCCCTTGTTGGAGCGCAGGTCGTACTGGTCGCGGGCGCGGGGGCTCTTCTGGATGAACGTCGTGTAGTTGCCGAGGCCCAGTTCGTCCTTAGAGATGTCGAGGCCCAGGTAGATGGTGAAGACGCTGATGCCAAAGGAGCGCGCGTTGGCCAGCTGGCGGGCCTTGTCGGGCACGTTCTTGGCCGGCGAGAGGTTCCACACGTTGTTGGCCAGGATGTTCGAGACGATGCGACGGGCCCGGTACTCCTTCCCGCCCGCGGTGACCCCGCAGACGGCCCCGTTGCCGTCATAGACAAAGCCGTCGACCTCGGTGTTGTAGAAGATGTCGCCGCCGTTGTCGAGGATGACCTTCGCGAGGCCTTCGGACAGACCGTGGCTCTTGAGGCGCGGGAACGCGGCGCCGTCCGTGACGTAGCCGTCCACCATGTTGAAGTAGTGGAAGGCCTTGAGCTCGTCGGTGGGGACGCCGAGGTAGCCCCAGTAGGTGCAGAGGATGTTCCGGGCCTTGGCCGGTAGCCCGAGGGCCACCATCACGTCCTCGGCCGAGTAAGCGGCCATGCGCATGAAGTCCGCGTACTGCGTGATCATGCGGAGGGGGTTGAGCTTGCCCTTCATCTTGGTGATGTAGGCCACCGCGTCCTTGTCATGCTCGACGAGGTCGCGGATCGCGAGCACGCCCTCCTTGGAGCCGGGGACGGCGTCCTCGACGCACTGGGCGAACGTGTCCCACGGGTCGTCGCCGGTGCCGGAGAGCGTCACGTCGTAGCCGTCCGGCGCGGTGCAGACGGCGCGGAACATCGTGTGCTCGTAGCGCCAGTCCGGGTCGGCGCCGACCTTCTCAAAGAGCCGGTAGACCTCGTCGGGCTTCTCGGCGGTGCCCACGGAGCAGAGCTCGTGCAGCGACGCCTCGAACTCGTAGCGGCCGCGGACGAACGTCGTGGCGCACCCGCCCGGCAGGTTGTGCTTCTCGAGCACCAGCGTCTTGAGGCCGTTTTTGGCGCACTGCGCCGCGCACATGAGGCCTCCGTTGCCTGCGCCGACGACCACCACGTCGTACTGTGGGTCCATGGCGCTCCTCTCTCTTTGGGGCTTCCGGGTTGCGTAATGGTAGTCCTTTGAGTTCATATTCAGAAATGTCCATCCGTGAACGGCGCCCCGCCTTTCCCGTCCGGAAACCAAAAGTGGGACACTGGTGCGGTGAGACAGTTCAAAGAGACAAGATCGTCCCATCACTGGCGAGAGGAGCCCGGATGCCCGAGAGCCGCCCGATTCAGAACGTGGTCTTCGACATGGGCGGTGTGCTGCTCGCCTGGGAGCCGATGCAGTACGCGCTCACCTACACCGGCAACGAGCCCGACGCGCGGCTCGTCTGCGACGCGCTCTTCTGCAGCAGCACCTGGCCGCTCTTGGACGCGGGCGTCATCAGCTGCGACACGATGCTGACGGTGGCGCACGCCTCCCTGCCGGAGCGCCTGTGGGACGCCTGTGACCAGGCCTTCGCGACGTTCCCGGCGCAACAGCGGATCCTGACGCAGACCAACGACCTCGGCTTCCGCCTGGTGGACGCGGGCTACCGCGTGTGGCTCCTCTCGAACGTGTCGATCCGCTTCCGCAACGAGTTCGAGCCGCGCATCCCGCTCTGCCCCGTGATGAGCGGCATCCTCACGAGCGCCGAGGAGAAGCTCATGAAGCCGGACCCCGCTATCTACCAGCGATTCTGCGAGACGTTCTCCGTGGCCCCCGAGACGTGCCTCTTTGTGGACGACTCCGAGCTCAACTGCCAGGGGGCCGAGAAGGCGGGCTGGCAGGGGTTCCACTTCACCCGCGACTGCGACGCGCTCCTCGAGAGGATCCGCGCGTGCGGCGCGTACGAGGTGTGAGCGGGCTCGTCGGGATCAGGCGCCCGTTGAGATTGCACCTCTGAATACGAACAGGCCCCGAAACCGCCATCTGAGAGCTCAGATGGCGGTTCCGGGGCCTGCGCACGTTCGGAAACGCAATGTGAAGCGAGGATCCCCGCGCCTAGCGGCGTGAAAAAAGGGACTGTCCCGAAATTCACATCACCCTTCCAGCGAGGCCTCCGTCAGGGGCGACTTGCCCGTCACAACGGCGCCCGGGATGGACTTCACCAGCTTCGACAGGGTGGGGAACCCCGCCTCCCGATAGTTGATGCCGGCGGCCTTGAGGGCCGAGCCGAGCTTCGTGAGCCGCACCGGTGCCCCCGCCTCCGAGAGGATCCGCTTGGCCTCGCGCTGGGCGTCCTCCGGCGTCGGGCGCACCGTCGTGGGCGAGACGGGCGCCGGCCCGTGCTTCTCGGCGTGACCGGGCTCGGTCGGCTCCGGATTCTCGCTCTCCGCCGGCCTGGGCTCATGGGTGGTCTCGGGCTTTGCGCCCTCGCTCTTGGCGCCCCGACCGCGTCCGCCGCGGCGCGTGCGCGTGCGCCGGGGCTTCTCGTCGACCGGCTTCTCGACGCTCTCGGACGGCCGCTCCGGCTGCTCGGAGGCCTCGAGCTTTTTGTCCGCGCGAGCGCGCATCGGAGTCTTGGCCTTGGGCTTCTCGGAAGCCTTCTCGGTCGGCTTCGGCGCTTTGAGCTCGCCCTTGACCTCGTCCTTCTCGGGCGTCGACTTGCCCGCGCCGGGCAGGCTCAGCACCGTGCCGCCGCCGGTGCCGGACAGCGTCGCCCCATCCAGCTCCTCCGCCAGGTCCTTGAGGCGCTTGAACCCTGCCGCGCGGTAGTCCACGCCGCGGCTCTTGAGCGCGTCGCCGAGAAGCCCGAGCGAGATGGACCCGCCCGCCTCGAGCACGGCGTCCTTGGCGGCCAGCTTGGCGTCCTCCTCGGTCACCGGCTCCGCAGGCGGCTCAGACTCCGGCTCATGCTCGGGCTCGGCGGCCTCCTCGGGAGCCTGCGGTTCCACGACCGCGGGCTCGGCCTCGGGTGCGGCGCTCTCGTCAGCGGCCAGCGCGGCGGCCTCGGCGACCGCCACGGCCTCCCCTGCCATCTCCACGTCCGTCGCCAGCCGGGCACCGCCGGAGCCGTCCGGTACGAGCCCCTCGGTGGCCTCCACCAGGTCCTCGATGCGGTCATAACCGGCCTCGCGCCGATAGATGCGGTTCCGCTTGAGCGCCGAGCGCAGCTGCGACTCGCTCGCCGAGCCGCCGGCGTTCACCACCGTGTCGTGCGCCACGCGCTTCGCGGCGTCCATCTCGGTCTCCTCGACCGCGATGCGCCCCGCGCCCATCGCCGCGGCGAGGCGCGCGCAGTCGCTGTAGAGGTCCTCTGGCCGGCGGTCTCCGATGAGCGGCCGCACGGCCTCGAAGGAGTCCATGTTGAGGAGCCGCGGGCAGCGGTCGAACGCCTCGGTGACCGTCTCGTTCACGGGCTTCGCATGCATCAGCACGGACTCCACGCCGGACTTGCGGGCCCGCTCGGCCACATGGCAGAAGTCCGTGTCGTCGCTCATGATGCAGATGGCGTCGTAGTCGCCGCCCCAGATGGCGTCCGTGGCCTCTATGGCGATGCGGATGTCCGTGCTGTTCTTGCCGGGCGACGCCTCCTGGCACTGCGTTTGCGAGATGCCGAGACGGTCGAGCAGCTCCTGCCGGCCGATCAGCGCGGACGCACGGCCGAACGCGCGGGCCTCCACCTCGTCGGCGATGCCTTCCGCCTCCCAGAGCGCGTGAGGGATCGACGTGCCGTTGATGTTCTCGGCGTCGATCAGCAGCAGCGCGCGGCGCCGCTTGTCTGTCATGGTGTTCATCCTCCTGGGACATGAGCCGGGCGACCCCCGGCGAGCTAAGTCAGCGATGGGCGCACAGCGGCGCACCACGTTCTATCCTGCCCCAAAGCGAGTGAGGACGCGCGGCACTCGCGAAGAAAGCGGATTATCGAAGCACCCTGGGGGTTCGGCCCGCCCGCAGCGCGACCGGCCTCGCACGGCGTCTGGACGCTTCGGTCAGAGCCATTTGTCCACGCGGCCCCAACAGGTGTAAAAGGGCTACGTCCCGTTTTGCAGGTCCGAGACCGAGGAGCCCGCCATGCCTTCTGCTCGCTACGTCGTCGAGTTCGTCGGCCAACCGTCCGGCAAGAAGAGGAACTCCCAGTTCATCGCCGGTTACCTCGACAAGAAGGACGTCCTCGCGCTCTGCCGCGACCTCGGCGTCGCGGCGCCCGCGTTCACCACCGACGCCAAGGCCGTCAAGGCCACGCTCGAGGCGGCCGGTGAGGACACCGAGGGCGCGGACCTCGAGTGCGCGTTCTTCTCGTCCAAGGAGGGCGCACAGGAGCTGGCCGAGAAGCTTGACGCGAGCGAGCTGGAGCCCCCGGCGGTCGCACAGGCCGGCATCGACGCGGACCTGGTCTACGGCGTGCGCACCGCGACCTGGCAGAAGGACGGCACTGTGCGGATCCGATAAGACGGTGCGGCGACGCTCCCCCCTCCGCGCGGCGCGAACCCTTGCGCTAGGCTGGCACGGACGAGAGGAGCCCCGATGACGATGGATTCGGCGCCGGCCGAGAGCCACGGCGACCTGCAACGACTGGTGGACGCGCTGTTCGCCCACGACAAGCGCGCGGACCGGCTGGACGCGCTGGTGCTGGCGCAGGCCCACGACCTCGACGAAGACCTGCTCGAGGTGGTCTCGCTCCTACCCCCTATGCCGATGAACCGCGTGCAGTTCTGCGACCAGGTGAACTCGACGCTCGCCGCCCACGGGTGGGGGCGCCGCTACGGGATCGTGGACTGACATGACTGAGAAGAGCCACGGCGCGCTGCAAAAGCTGGCGGCGCAGGTGATGAAGTTCGGCGTGGTGGGCGTCGTCGCGTTCTGCATCGACTACGGGGTCATGGTGCTGCTCACCGAGGTCTGCGGCGTGTGGTACCTGCTCAGCTCCGTGATCAGCTTCACGGTGTCCACGGTGTTCAACTACCTCGCGTCGATGCGCTACGTGTTCCGCCACAAACAGGGCATGAGCCGCCGCAAAGAGTTCGCGATCTTCGTGGTGCTCTCCGTGATCGGCCTTGGCCTCAACTCGCTCATCATGTGGGCAGGCCAGAGCGGCCTCGGCATCAGCTATCTCATCGTCAAGTTCTTTGCCACTGCCGTGGTCATGGTCTGGAACTTCGTCACGCGCAAGAAGTTCCTGGACGCGGGCGACGAGCCCGGCGAGCTCTTCACGGACATCGAGTAACGCGCCCGCGACAAAGAACGGAGCGGCCGCCCGTCAGCGCGGGTGGCCGCCCCTTGTCCCTCAATCTGTCACAGGCTGCGGCGCCTACGCCGCCTTTGCGTGAGCCGCCGGCTTCGGGTCCTTGGGCGCCTTTCGCCCAGTGAGAAGGATGTACACGCACCCGATGACCGCCGCGATCACCGAGCCGGACAGGATCGCGACCTTCGCGGCCAGTACCTCGGTCGGGTCCGTGAACGCCAGGCCGGCGATCAGGATGGACATCGTGAAGCCGAGGCCGCCCATGATGCCAACGCCCACGACCTGGTGCCAGTCCATGCCGCGGGGCAGCTTGGCGAACTTGATGGCCACGAGAAGGGCCGTGACGCCGATGATGCCGATGGGCTTGCCGAGCACCGCGCCGCAGAGCGAGCCCAAGGTGACCGGGTCCACGAACACGGCACCGAGGTCCACGCCCACGAGGCGCACCTGCGCGTTGCAGAAGGCGAAGATCGGCAGGATCAAGAAGTTCACCGGGACGTTGATCGCCTTCTCCATGCGCTCCAGCGGCGGGGTCACGTGGTGCATGACCTTCTCGATCTCGCCGGCCGTGTGCATGAACTCGTGCTGTCCGAGGACCGCCATGTCCTCGTCGTAGTTCTCGTAGAGCTGGCCGCTCTTGCGCTTGAGCCACGGGGTCAGACGGCCGAGGTTGATGTCACTCTTGGCCGGCAGGAAGAGCGCGAGCAGCACGCCCGCGAGCGTGGCGTGGATGCCGCTGTTGAACATGCAGAACCACAGCACAAGGCCCACCACCACATAGTGGCGGCACGTGTAGACCTGTCTGCGGTTCAAGACGAAGAGCACCACGAGGCAGCCGGCGCTCGCGAGCAGCCACGGCACCGACGGCGCGTGCCCGTAGAAGAGCGCGATCACGATGATGGCGAGGATGTCGTCGGCAATGGCCAGCGTCGAGAAGAACACCTTGGTGGCCGGCGCCACGCGGTCGCCAAGCAGCGACATCACGCCGAGGGCGAAGGCGATGTCGGTGGCCATCGGGATGGCCCACCCGTGGATGCCGTTGCCGCCGTGGTTCAGCGCAATGTAGATGACGGCCGGCACCACGACGCCGCCGACGGCCGCGAGCATGGGGAGCGCGGCCTGACGCGGCTTGCGAAGCTCGCCGACGGTCATCTCGAACTTGAGCTCGATGCCCACGAGCAGGAAGAAGATCGCCATCAGGAAGTCGTTGACGAACATCTCGATGGAGAGCTGTCCCACGAACGGGCCGATCACGATACCGAGCGGCTCCGCGAGGAAGTGGTGGACCGCCTCGTAGGCGGGACCGTTCGCCACGATGATGGCGATAACGGCGGCGAGCACCATGACGGCGGCAGAGATCGTGCCGTTGCTCGTGATCTTCTGGCGGCGGCGGTGCTTCTCGGCGCGCTTCAAGGCCTGCGGCTCGGCGATGATGGGCGCGGCCTGGGCGTCGGGCCGCACCTCCTGGCCGGCCACAGTGGTGGCGGTGGGCTTGTCGGTTTGGTTCTGAGCCATGTCACCCTCTCATTCCGGCTGAATTTACCAAGCTTTCAGTTTACCGCGCCCCGGTGAGACACTTCAAAGAGACAGAACTGTCTCACCAAGGCCGGATGAGACGATCCTGTCTCTTTAGCGCGTCTCAGCCGCGGCGGTTAGTGCTCGGCGGCTGCGAGGATCGGCGCCGCGATCTGCTTCTTGCGGGACAGCACGCCCGGCATCCAGACGCCCTCGTAGACGTCCTTGATGCCGAGGCCGCGCTCCGGCACGGACTTGTCGCCGGTCATGAGGATCTGGGATCCCTCTTCCATGATGTCGGTCACCGCGAGCACCACCGTGTCAGCGTTCTTCGCTCGGCGGAAGTCCTCCATGGCCTCGCGGAGCTCCGGCAGGCGGTCGAGCGCGATGGACTTGTCAACGGTCTCGTACTGGCCGATGAACACGCGCTTGCCGTTGATCATGAACGCCTTGATGTCGTGCGCCACCATCTGCTCCGGCTCGTACTTGTCCGTGGCCCGGTTGGTGAAGATGTTCATGCCGAAGTCCACCGGGTCGAGGCCGAGGATCTCGCCGATGTTCTGGATGAGCTGGCGGTCGATGTCGGTGGTCGTGGGCGACTTCATCATCACCATGTCGGTCATCATCGCGCTGAGCAGGCACGACAGCTGCGCCACCGTGGGCTGGATGTCGTAGCAGTGGAACAGGTAGAGGACGATGGTGGCCGTCGAGCCCCAGGGCAGCGTGATGAACGCGATGGGCTTGGTGGTGGAGAAGTTCGCGATGCGGTGGTGGTCCACCACGCCGATGACGTCGGCGTTCGCGAGGCCGTGCACGGACTGGATCTCCTCGTTGTGGTCCACGAGGATCACCTTCTGCGGCTCCTCGCCATCTGCGGGCGCGGGGATCTCGTCCAGGTACTCGGGGAACGGGATGTCCCAGCTCTTGAGGATCGCGGCGCTCTCCTCGGGCATGCCGCCGAGGCGCTTGGGCACGTAGTGGTTGCCGTCGTCCAGCTGGTTGTACAGCTGGCTCAGCATGACGGCCGAGAGGATCGAGTCGTTGTCCGGGTGCTTGTGGCCGAAGATGTAGACCTCGCTCATTGCTTGTCTCTCCTTCTGCGGCCGGGCGGCCGCGTGGGGGCGGTTCTCAAGGTCAGATTGTGCCCAGTTTGATGGGCCGGGCACCTGGCCTGCGGCCCGCCCACAGAGAGATCCCAGAAGCGCGGAGAGCTTGTCTCCCGGCCGGTGGGCAACCTCTGCAGCGCACAGGTTGAGGCGGCGGTTCCGTGCGCCGCACAGGTTGAGCGGATCGGAAAACGCGACCTGTGCGCGGCATGAGACGAGAGAGGCATCTTGTGCGATGCGTGACGCGCGCAAACCGAGAAGGCGAACCTGTGCAGGGCACCACTCGGCGTCTCCGATCTGAGCCACCTGTGCACGGCACAGTTCAGTCGTACAGACCTGTGCATGCCACAAGTTGGGTCCGTAGGAGAACGCGACCCATGCACAGCACGGGTCCAGCCTTCCCGACAGGCGGCACGCGTCATCCGACGTCTGCGCCCGAACCAAAGAGCAGCGAGTGGAGCCGGCGGTAGCGTTGCTCGAAATCGCGAAGCTCGGTGCGAAACGGCCGGCCGCGAAGCCGTGCGACATTGAGGCAGTTCGTCTCGAAGGCGACGGGGTCCATGACGTCGGCCGGCCCCCAAGCGAGCGAGACGACCCCGTCGGACGCCAGCTCGTTCCGGCGCCGGTCGTCGCGGGCTCGCGGCGCTGTGCCGTGGAACAGCCGGCTCTGGTACTCGATGTCCATGAGCGGCGGCTCGCTCCATCCGTAGTCCCATTCCAGGAGGTCGTCCGCCAGCACGCGCCCCTCGCGATGCTCCAGCTCCATCTTCACGTTGATCTGGGGTTTCTCGATGGCGAACCCGCCGAGCCGCGCCGGCAGCGTCATCCCGAGAAAGACCGCGCTCTCCATGGGAGAGCGGGCTCCGGCCCCAACATGCGCGAGCCCATCGATTGCGTGGCGGGCTCCCTCCACGTACCGCGGCTGCTTGCCCAGAAAACCGCCCGCTTCCCCCGGCGCCATCAACGGCTCCCGACGGGAGGCGAACCCGGCCCTTGCCACCTGCTCCCGAGGGTCCTGGGGATCGGCCCGCAGGTATCGACCGCAGAGCTCCATGCCGAGAAGCGCCGCGCCCACCTCCCCCAGCAAGCGGGCGAGTTCGAGAAACAGCAGCTCCGGCGACACTACGTAGGTCTCCGCATCCTTGAGCTGCTCGGAGGCGGGGAGGCGCACGCGAGTCGCACGGGCGTCGACGACGCCGCGCGGCAGGCAGTGGGACGCGAAACCGTGGGCTCCCGACCGGTGACCCGACGCGGGAACCAGCGTGTGGATTGGCGGGCAGCAGCCGCACGACGCCAGCACCTGGGTCAACGCGCGATTGGAGGCCTTCCCTCCAGGCGCGCCTTTCCAGGCGTCGCACGGGTCGATTGGCTCGGCGGGAGGCGAGCCCTCCAACACCCAGCCTCGGCGGTACAGCGTGAGCGCGGTCCAATGGGAGAGCAAGATCCTCACGGGCCCCTCCTTTCTTTGGGGGCGCCCATCCTGGACCGGGCCGCTGGCCCTTCGGTCTCCCGAATCTGACCGGCGCGTGGTCAGATTTCCCACGCCCGTATCTATCACGGAAGGCCTAGCAGATGGTTTGCTTGCATGTTTGAATATCGGCCATAGCACGATGCCCGCGAATTCTACACAAGTGCCGCACAGGTTGCGCGAATCCGGCAACGTGATCTGTGCATCACACGGTTCGACCGCATGGACCCGCGCGCCGCACAGGTTGCGCCGATCGGAAAACGAAACCTGTGCGGTGCACGGGACAAGAGAGACAAGCTGTGCGCCGCAGAAGGCGCGCAGGCCGAGAAGGCGGACCTGTGCGCAGCACCTGTCGGCCTCTCCGATCCGGGCGACTTGTGCGGGGCACAGCTCAACCACGGAGACCCGCGCGCCGCACAGGTTGGGCGCCAGCGACCCTTACCGCGCCGCTTCGGCGTCCACCTGCGCCTCCGAGAGGACCCGCGTGCCGCTGAGCAACCCCGGCACTCCCACGTAGGGGCGCCGGCCACCGGCGGCGACCGCCGCGCGCACGATAACGGTGAAACCCCAGAGACCAGCGACCATCTCCGCCATCGTTCGCATTGCCGCAGCATGCCCAACGTAGAGACTGCTCGGAGCGAGCACAGCGGCAGCCGGCACGAGCCAGAGGGCGCCCCACCAGAGGAGGGCCTGGCGCAGGAGGATGCGCCCGCGGCCTGCTCTCCCACCGTCGCGACCGCGCACGCGCAGCTTGCAGAGCAGCTCCCCCGGCGTGCCCGCGCCCGTCAGCGTGGGCACGAGGACGCCGACAAGCCCCGTTCCGCAGAACCAGCCGAAGACCAGCGCGGCGTCGTCGACCACGCCGTCGGTGCCGCGGACCCAGACGGACGCCACGAAGACCGCCGCGCACGCTGCAAGCCCACAGTCCACCACGAAAGCCACCGCGCGGCGCAGGAGCGACGGGTACCTGAGATTGCGCGCCCACGAGCGCTCGTCCGCTCTCTCAAGGCTCGGCAGCAGCGGCTGGATCAGGCACGTGAGCCAGAAGCCCACCATCGTGCCCGTGGTGTTCCCGATGAGGTCGTCCACGTCGAAATGCCGGTACGGGTGCGCGTAGAGGCCCCAGTCGCCGGTGAGCTGCGTGAGCTCGAAGGACAGCGACAGGAAGAAACCCGCGAACAGCGCCTGCCACCACCTCCGCTTGAAGAGGTACCGCAGGTAGAAGCCCCAGGGAACGAGCATCAGCACATTGAAGACCGCACCGTACACGTTGGGGTTCTTGAGGGCGACGAGCCACGTGCGCGGGTGCTCGAGGCTCACGCGGACGCCGGAGCGCATCGCCACAAGCACCCAGTCGAAGGGCTGGAGCTGCGGCTCGATCCCGTAATCTGCGGTACGGTCCGCCGGCAGCGGCAGCAGCACGAGGAACACCACACAGAGAAGGTACAGCGCCAGGCTGTACACGAGCGCCGACCGCCACACCTGCACGGCCCCCACGCGGCGATACTGCCGCACCAGGTACGGAAGCGTGATGAGCAGCGCGAGCAGCGGGAACGTGAAGAACGCAAGCCGGATGACCCCTAGGTACGTCACTATGCGCCGGGCCCGCCCGTCTCGTCTGTGCGCCCCGCGAAGCCGGCGACCCACGAGAGCAGGTTGGTCTCGGGCTCACCGCTCCGCTCGGAGAGGTCGTAGCCCGCGCCCCACACGCCGGTGAACAGGACATCAGCCACGGCGTCGTTGTTCCGGAGCGCGCAGGCCAGAGCGTACCCGTTGGAAAGCGGCGCCTGCGATTGCGAGAGCCCCATGTTCACGCGCCAGTGTGGTGCGACGGTGCCGGTGCCGGCCAGCGCGGAGTCCGCCTCGAGGTACGAGAACGGGTCCGATGCGAGCGCGCGGCTCTCGACGGTCTCCCCCATCTCGTTCTTCACCTGCAGGTCGACGCCCCACGCGCCCACGTAGCTGGACTGCCAGCCGGCAAGGCCCTTGTAGTCGAACATGTTCGCGTTCAGCACGTCCCAGATCTGGCGGCTGAAGTGCAGCGTGGTCTGGTCCTCCACGCCAAAGGTCTGGTTCTGCACCGTGTTGCACGCCACGGAGTCAAAGCCGGTGCAGGGCAGCGTCGGCGCCGCGCACATCTGCACATAGCCGGCCAGGTTCGAGACGCGCACGTTGGAGCTGGAGGCCGTGTAGGTGAGCCACGGATTGGCGCCGTTGAGGGACGCCACGTACTCCTCGGCGGACGAGAAGCTCTGCGACGTGGCGCTCGCCGGTGTCTGCCCCTGGCCCTGCTGCTCCTCGATCACGGTCGCGGCCTGCGCGCTCGCATCGCCGCCCGGGAAGGCCCCGCCGGCGACGTTCTGGGTGGTTATCGTGACCGGGAAGGTCGTGCGCTCGAAGAAGGCCTTCGCGGCGTCCTCGAGCTGCCCCACGAGCGCGGTGTAGAAGCCGCCGTCGGCGCAGACGGCGCCGGAGGTCTCCGCCAGGTCGAGCCGAGCGCCCTCCGGGTCCGTGAGCGCGAGGCTGTTGAGCCAGCCGGGCCATGTGGCCGCGAGGTCGCGGGAGAGCGCCTGCGTCCAGGTGCCATCGGCACGACTGTCCGTCGAGACGTACTGGCCGTACATCCACTCATAGGAGGAGTCGATGGTCTGCAGACCCGCCTGCGGGTTCCAGAGCGCGACGCCGCTCGGGGCATCCGAGACGGCCGCGCCCGTGGCGTTCCACCGCGCGGCGCCGACCGAGTCGAGGTAGTCGTCGAAGGCGGGGGCGTCGCCGCTCGTCCCGAGCACAGAGGCCAGACAGCCGCCGGCGCCCAGACCGAGGACCACGAGCTGGTCCTCGTCGATGGGAAGGCTCGACGCGTTGTAGCGGACGTAGCGGATCGCGGCCTTGAGGTCTGCGATCATCCACGGGAAGCCACCGGCGTAGTAGCCGCTGCCGTTGGAGTCGTATCCGCTCGCGCGCCCGCGGCACCCCGCGTAGACGTACACGCAGCCGGCCTGCAGATAGGGGCTGAGGCCCTCGTAGGAATAGGTGGTCTGGCCCTGCTGCGCCGAGTAGTTGGGGCAGTTGATCGGGAACAGCACCGGTGCAGTGAGCGCGGTGTAGGAGCCCACCGTGCCGGTCGTGTTGACGCGGCAGGAGTAGAGGCCGCCCTTCTCGGTGGCGTTGAAATAGGGGCCCGGGACATAGATCGACAGGCACTGGTAGGCCTTGGCGACCGGATTGAGACAATAGGGGACCGAGAGCTGGTAGTAGACGTCATGGCCCTCGTCGTAGGACCACGAGTCCATGTCGAGAGCCAGCGCCGCGTAGGCCGAGGTGTCAACGTCCGGATCGTCCGGGGCGCCCTTGTCCTCTGGGGGCGCGGGCGCCTCCTCGTGCGAACAAGCGGTGAGGAGCGCCGCGGCGGTCAACGCCGAGGCGCCGAGAAAGGTCCTTCGAGTGAGAGCCACGCGTGTCCTCCTTGCGAGCAGGCTCCATGGCATCCGTCAAGTATCTGCGGACAGCGCCGCGCGAACGCCAATTGCGCAAGAACTCCGCAGCCGCCGAGGCCCGCTTACGGTGCGGGAGCTGCGGCGAAGGACGACCCCATACATCAAGGCGACTCCCCATGCAAAGGGCCTTCGGTGGCCGGCCGAACCGGTCGCGCAGCTCTCCGAACGGGCACTATAGGAAAGAACGGACACGAGGCGGGAGGCGCCATGGCACTGGAGACGTACGACGCCGTGCTGGACTGGTGGGCGTGCTTGGACGACGAGACCAAAGACGAGGAGGTCGACGACTTCGCGATGGAGTTCGCCTACCACTCGGCGCGCATCGAGGGAGCCGACCTCACCTACGAGGAGGCCCGCGAGGTCTACGAGGAGGACGCCGTCACCGCCTACACCGGCGACGTGCGGAGCCTCGTCTCGCTGATCGACCAGCGGGCGGCCTTTGGGTGGATGCTCGGCGTGATCAAGGAGCGCCGGCCGCTCACCGAGGACCTGCTCCTCACCCTGCATCGCACGCTGACCTACCTCACCTACAGCAAGAAGCTCCTGGCCGACGACGAGCGGCCCGGCAAGTACAAGCTGTCCGACTACATCGTGCGCGGGACCTACGAGGTCGGCGCGGCGCCCGACCAGTGCCCACGGCTGACGAGGGACCTGCTCGCCGAGGTCGACGCAGAGCTGCCGGAGCTGACGCCGCTGCGCGCGCTGACGGTGGCCGCGTACCTGCACAACAACCTCGTGTCGATCCATCCCTTTGCCGAGGGCACCGGACGGACGGCCCGCGACCTGATGAACCTCGTGCTGATGGAGGGCGGGCACCCGCCGATCATCATCTTCGACGACGACGCCGACCGCTACTACGCGGCGCTCGAGGAGTTCGACAGGACCGGCGACCTCGCCCCCTTCAAGCGGTTCCTGATGCGCGAGACGGTTCGCACCTGGGAGGACCGCGTCCGCTAGGCCCCGCCGCTCGAACGGCTCGGGCGCCGTGCCGACGTTCTCGCTTGTGTGGGTGATTCATGCAGGTTTAAGGCCATGCCCTACCATGGTGCCCGTCCGTGCCGCTGACACGAAGGAGCGCCCATGACCCAGCGCCAGTGCAACCTGATCATCGACTCGCCGGCCGAGCTGCCCAAGTCCTTCTGCGATGCCAACGACGTCACCGTGCTGCACTTCTCGTACACCGAGGCCGACGACCCCGAGGGCGGCCTCTCGGGCGTCGACGATATGTTCGAGAGCAGGAGCGCCCATGACTTCTACGAGGCCATGCGCAAGGGCGCCCAGCCGATGACGAGCCAACCCTCGCAGTTGGAGTTCGAGACGGCCTTCCGCGCGGCCATCGAGAGCGGCGTCCCCACCGTGTACCTGGCGTTCGACTCCGGCATCTCCGGTTGCTACGAGGGCGCGCTCACGGCCCTCGAGCGCGTGCGCGAGGACCTGGGAAAGAAGGGCCGGCACGCCGAGTTCTACATCGTGGACACCAAGCTGCCCTCCACGCCCCTTAACCTGCTGGCCTGGGAGGCCGTCCGCCAGCGCGACAATGGCCTCACCGCCAAGCAGCTGGCGGACTGGGCGAGCGAGGCCCACTTCTTCATCCACACGCTGTTCATGGTGGACGACCTCAAGGCGCTCGCGCACGGCGGCCGCATCCCGAGCGGCGTCGCGTCCATCGGCACCGCGCTCAACATCAAGCCGCTGCTGTCCGTGGACCTGGACGGCAAGCTCACGTTCGCCGGCGTGGCGCGCGGCCGCAAGAAGGGCCTCCGCCGTCTGGCCGAGAACTACCTCAAGCACCACGACCCGAGCACCTTCATGGTGGCCATCGGCAACGCGGACTGCCAGCACGACGCCCGCACGCTGCAGGACCTCATCGAGAAGGGCTGCGGCGAGGCGCTCGTCCTGGAGTCCAACATCGGGCCCACCATCGGCTCGCACGTCGGGCCCGCGATGGTGAGCTGCTGCTTCTGGGGCGACGACCGCCGCGAGAACCTCCCGGTCCCCGACCAGATCGCGAGCGGCGTCAAGTCGAAGTGACAACGCTCGCACGGCACCGTTCGACAGACGGAGCCGGGCGCTCCTCCCCTGCGAGCCTGCTCTGGCAGGCCGACAGACGGCGCCCGGCCCCGTTTTCTCACTCGACAGACTTGAGGGACTCCACCATGTCCACGCCGTCCAGCTTGCGCCGCATGAACAGCAGCACGAGCAGGCAGAACCCGAGCGTCAGACCGAAGCTGTAGAGGTAGCTCGGCCAGTGGATCAGGCGCCCGAACATCACGGAGTCCATCTCGGCCGTCACGATCACGTACTGCTCGAAGACATAGCCCAGCACGAGCCCCGCGAGCGCGCCGATCACCACGATGAGGATGATCTCGCGGAACACGTACTCGTCCACCTCGCGGCGCGTGAAGCCGAGCACCTTGAGGCTCGCAATCTCGCGCACACGCTCGGAGATGTTGATGTTCGCCAGGTTGTAGAGCACCACGAACGCGAGGATCGCCGCGAAGAGGATGAGCACCACCATCACGAGGTCCACGGACGACAGCATCTCCCGGTAGCTCGCGATGCTCTCGGTGTTGAAGACCACCGTGTCCACGGCGTCCATCTCGTGCAGGTGCTCCGCGATGGCCGTCTGGTCAGCGGTGCTCACGTCCGCATAGAGGTAGCGAACCTTGGGCTCGTGCCCGAACGCCCGCTGGTAGGCGCCGGTGCCTAGGTACAGGTAGCTGCCCACGTAGTTCTCCGCGATGCCCGTGATCGTGACCTCGTAGGGCTCGCCCTTGGGGTTGCCGGCGTCGTCCTGGGCCCAGAGCTGCAGGGTGTCGCCCACCCCGACGCCGAGCAGGGCGGCCTGCTTCTCGGTGAGGACCGCGCCGTCGTCGCCCAGCGTCAGCGAGTCGTGCCCTTGGCGCGTGCGGAGCGTGACCATCGACGAGAAGCCCTGCTCGTCCTGGGGCACGATGACCTGTACCCGCACGTTCTTGGTCTTGCCGTCGGCCTTGACCTGCTTGCCGAGCATGATCTGGGAGCTGGTCTCGGCGAGGCCGTCGAAGCCCGGGGTGGACTCCAGGTAACCCGCGACGGCATCGAGCTGGGAGGCCGTGACGTCGTCGGCCATCGACACGCTGATGTCGTAGTGGAACAGCTCCTCGAACTGGTTGTCGATGATGTCGTTGATCGAGTCGCGCACGCCGAAGCCGGTGACCAGGAGCATCGTGCAGCCCGCGATGCCGATCACCGTCATGAAGAAGCGGCGCTTGTACCGGAAGATGTTGCGGAACGTGACCTTCCACGAGAAGGACAGCCGGCTCCAGACGGGGCCCACGTGCTCCAGCAGGATGCGCTTGCCCGCCTTCGGCGCCTTGGGCTGCATCAAGGCCGCAGGCGACTCGCGCAACGTCGACAGACACGCGGCAAGGGTCGCCACAAGCGTCACGCCGATGCCGAGGACCGCCGCCGCGATGGCCTGTGGCGCCTCGAGCGGCAGCGGCAGCGGCCGCGCCGGCACGTTGTAGACGATGGCGTAGGCGGTGAAGATCACCCACGGCAACAGCTGGCCGAGCGCGACGATGCCGAGGGCCGCGCCCGCCGCGCTCGCGACGCCGCCGTAGATCAGGTACTTGGACGTGATGCGCGCGGTCGAGTAGCCGAGGGCCTTGTAGGTGCCGATAAGGCCGCGGTCGTCCTCCACCATGCGCGTCATCGTGGTGAGGGTCACGAGCGCCGCCACGACGAAGAAGAAGAACGGGAACACCGTGGCGATGGAGTCAATGCGCTCGGAGTCCGCCACGTAGCTGGCCGCGCCGTAGTTCTGGGTGCGGTCGAGCACGTAGATGTCCGGCTCGCCCACCTCGTCGATGTCCTTCTGCGCGTCGTCGAGCTGTCGCTCGGCGTCGGCCAGCTTCCCGAGCGCGTCCCGTCGCTCGCTCTCATAGGTGGCGAGGCCGTTCTCGTACTCCGCGCGACCGTCCTCGAGCTCCTGCTTTGCCCGGGCGATCTGGGCCTCGCCGTCGGCAAACTGCGCCTCGCCCTCCGTGAGCGTGGCCTTCGTGCTGGCGAGCTTCGCCTTGGTCTCCGCGATCTGGGCCTGACCGTCGTCGATGGTGCGCTTCGACGCGGCGAGCTGCTCCTCGGCCGCCGTGAGCTGCCGCTCCCCTGCCGCGACCTGCTGCTCCCCCGCCGAGATCTGCGCAAGGCCGTCCTCGATCCGCGCCATCGTGGCATCGTAGTCCGCCGTCGCCTCGCGGGCCTGCGCGATGGCGGCCTCTTGCGCTTGCAGCGCCTCGGCGGACGAGAGGAGCGCCGACAGCTCCTCGGGCACCGGTTGCCCGTACGCCTCGAGCTGCTCCCGTGCCGCCGTGAGCGCTGCGACGGCGCTCGTCACGTCCGTGACCGTGCCCGCGTCCCCGCCGAGCGACGATACGACCTGTCGCGCCCCGGCCACCACCTGTGCCACACCGGCGTCGTACGCATCCACGGCGGCCTTTGCCTGCTCCAGCTGGGCCTTGTTGGCCTCCAGCGCGGACTTTTGCTCGGCAATCTGGGACTTCTGCGCCGCGAGCTGACTCTTCTTCGTGGCCAGCTCGTCGGCGCCACGCTTCCATTGCTTGAGGCCGTCCGCGAGCTCCTGCTCCTTCGCGGCCACTTCGTCGGAGCCGCTTCGCCATTGCGCCCAGCCGTCGTCCACGCGCGCCCGACTCTCGGCGAGCGTGGCCTCGTTCTCAGCGACCTTCGCCTCGCCCTCCTCGAGCTGGGCCAGGGCGTCGTCCAGCTCCGCCTTCGCGTCGTCCAGCTGCCGGAGCGCGTCGGTCCTCTCGGCCTCGTAGTCGGCGCGCTTCTCGTCGAGCGTCGCCTGGGCGTCGTCCTTGATCTGCTGCTGCCGCGCGACGGCCAGCTCCGGCACCTCGAGCTCGATGCGATCCGCGACCTCGTCCACCGCTTGTTGGTACTCGTCGGTGCCCGTCACGTACTGGTCGGCGCCGCCCACCCTCACGAAGAGCTCGGTGTAGGGGCTGTCCTGCTCGAACGCCCCCTCGCGCACGAAGAGCACCTGGTTGATTGTGCCGCTGCCGAGGGTCGTGGTGGCCAGCGTGGTGGCAGAGACGTACGCCGGGCTCGTGACGCGGCCCACGACCTTGAACTCCCGGACCGCAAGGGTGTCGTCGAGGTCGGAGGCGCCGGAGACCACGGTGACCTCGTCCGTCTCGCGGTCCGGGTGGGCCTTCTCGTAGAGCATCACGCACTCGTCGTCGGCCTGGGGCCAGCGGCCGCTCTCGAGGACGAGCCGGTTGACGTACCCGCCGTCCCCGGAGAGGACGCGCGCGTCGCCCTCCTGCTGGGACGCGGCGGCCGCCTCTGCGTCGAACGTCACGATCTTCGCGGCGCTCTGCTCGTCGCCGAGGGTCGCCATCACATCGACCGAGCGGCCCGGCATCACGGCCGTGACGCCGTCGATCCTCGCCACCTCGTCCGCCATCTGCTGCGAGACGCCGAGCGTCGAGACCAACTGGAGGTCGTAGAACTCGGTGCCGTCGAAGAAGCGGTCGAGGGACTTGCGCATGCCGACGCCCGTCATCCGGAGGCCGCCGAAGAACCCGCAGCCCACGGCCACGATCACGACGATGGCGATGAAGCGCCCGAGCGACCCCGTGATGGAACGCCGGACCTCTTTGGAGAACATCGACCCCATGGGTCACCACTCCACCGTGGCGGCACTGGCCGGGTGGGAGTTCACTTCGATCTTTGAGGCGCGGCCCTCTCGCACGTGGATCACCCGGTCCGCGATCTGCGTGAAGGCGAGGTTGTGGGTGACGATGCAGACAGGCTGGCCCGTCTCGTGGCAGGTGTCCTGGAGCAGTTCGAGGATCTGCTTGCCCGTTTGGTAGTCAAGGGCGCCGGTGGGCTCGTCGCAGAGCAACAGCTGCGGGTTCTTGGCGATCGCGCGGGCGATGGCCACGCGCTGCTGCTCGCCGCCGGAGAGCTGCGCCGGGAAGTTGTCGAGGCGGTGGCCGAGGCCCACGCGCTCGAGCACCTCGGCCGCCGGCAGTGGGTCGGGACAGATCTGCGCGGCCAGCTCGACGTTCTCGACGGCCGTGAGGTTCTGGACCAGGTTGTAGAACTGGAAGACGAAGCCGATGTCGAGGCGCCGGTAGTAGGTGAGCTGCCGGTCGTCCATGTCGGAGACCACGCGGTCGCCGAGGCGGATCACGCCGCTCGTGGGCTTGTCCATGCCGCCGAGCATGTTGAGCACCGTGGTCTTGCCGGCGCCGGAGGGCCCGACGATGACGCAGAGCTCGCCCTTCTCCACCGAGAAGGTCATGCCGTCGACGGCCGTGACGTCCACCGACCCCATGTGGTAGACCTTGCGCACGTCCTGGAACTCGATAAACGCCATGGGCACCCTCCGCAGCCGGGCGCGGATGGTGCGGGGGCGCCCTCGGTTGTCTGTGGCCAATGGTTGGCGAGTGAGTATTCTGAAGGAATCTTGTGGCGATTGTGAGGGGGATTGTCATGAAAGCTGGAGGCGCCGTGGGACCGACCCGCGACCAGCAGATTCGGCGCAAGATCCGGTGGGGCGGCCGATGCCAGGGAGTGGGCTTCCGCTACACCGCACAGGACCTCGCGAACCGGCTTGGCCTCACCGGCTGGGCGCGCAACGAGCCGGACGGCACCGTGGAGATGGAGGTCCAGGGGCCCGCCGAGCAGGTCGCGCGGTTCCTGAGCGCGATGCCGAACGCGTACCGGAGGCTCCCGAGCATCAAGTTCTGGGTCGAGGACCTGGAGAGCGAGCCGGTGGACACGCAGGAGACGTCCTTCCGCGTGCGCTACTGAGCACGTCAGGCCTTGGCGACGGCCGTCTCCAGACCCGTCCAGCGCCCGCGCACGACGAGCGCCGCGATCACGAGGGCGCCCACCGTGTCCACGATGGCCGGCGCGAAATTGATGCCGGCGTAGAGCGCCATCGGCACGAAGTACGCCCAGGCCTCGAAGACGATCAGGAACAACGGCGCGGCGGCGAACAGCCAGTACCAGCCCGAACGGCCTTGGAACCTCTTGAGCCCCCACGCGTCGACGCCCGCGAGGACCACCGCCACCACGGCGAGGTTGAACGCGGCGAGCTTGTCGGCGGTCCAGAAGTCCGCGATGGTGAAGGCGCTGTAGCGGCCGTCGAGCGTCTCGGTCATCGATTGGATCACGCGGTAACGGTCCGCCATGTAGTTCGCGTACCGGATCGCGAAGTACGAGAGCAGCACGGCGCCCAGGAAGCAGAGCGTGCCCACGAGCGCCCCGCGCGGCGTGCGCGACGCACAGGCGATCACGACGGTGGCGAGGACCCAGATGCCGAGCGAGCCGGACGGGAAGCTCAGGTAGAACATCGTCCGGTAATTGAACATGGGGTTCTTCTCGAGGGCGACCACAACCGCGCCCACGATGACCCCGGCCATGACGAGCAGCACGGCCTTGGCGCCGAGCGTCAGCGCCGGATGCCGCTCGGAGAAGAGCGCCGGCGAATGGCCGGCGAACGTCGCCAGGTCGTCGCGCGGCGCCATGGTCCGCCGGGTCTCCCGCCGAGTAACCTGCCCTGTCCAGCGCATGTCGCCTCCTCTGTCGCAGGGGCGTGTCCCTTTGTATTAGGTTGGTGCCCACGAGGAAGGGAAACAGCTGGTAGCAGGGTTGCTTTTGCCGGACAGCACAGCTCGTGCGCCGACTTGCTTTCAAGCTGACAGATCGACAACCCTCTGCCTGTCTGGCAATCAACAAAGAAATGGGTCACCGCCCGACGGACGGTGACCCATTTCTCAGTTTATGTGAGGCCCGATTAGATGACCATCTTGCCGCGATGGATCACGTGACGGATGTGGAAGTCCTTGTCCACGAGCAGGATGTTGGCCAGCTTGCCGTCCTCGAGGGTGCCCATCTTGTCGGCCACCTTGAGCGCGAGGGCCGGGGTGACGGTGCAGGCGTTGATCGCGTCGGCCGCGGGCACGCCCAGCTCGATCAGGCGCTTCATCGCGTCGTACAGGTTGCCGTCGGAGCTGGACAGCACGATCTTGTCCTGGAACTCCGCGAAGGTGGAGGTCACGTTGCGCTTGTCCACGTTGTCCTCGCCCACGAGAAGCTGCAGGAACTTCCCGTCGTTCTGCAGCACGGCCTGGAGCACGGTCGGGCGCTTCGGGTCGAGGACGCACTCCTTGCCCCAGTAGCGCTGGGCCATGACGACGCCCGCCTTGAAGGCCTTCTCGGCGTCGGCAAAGGAGGGGTCGGTGTCGACGATGGCCACCTGGGCCTCCTTGGAGACCAGCGAGATGTACTTGTCGGCGCCCGGCTGCGCGGCGTCGACCTCGATCAGCTTGAACGCCTTCTTGGTGTCGGCCTCGATCTTCGCGAACTCGTCGGCGTCGTCGTAGGCGAGGTCCTTCCAGGACTCGTCAGAGGGCTTGGCGTCCTGGATGTGCGCGATCGGGCGCTCGAGGACAAGGCCGGCAAGGTCCGCGCACTCCGGGTGCAGGGGCGCGGTCTCGGTGTTCCAGGTGTCCATGAAGCGGGCGGCCTTCTCGGCGTGGGCCGCAGGAAGCTTGGTGACGCCGTACCAGGTCAGGACGCCGTTCTGCGCCTCGAGGTCGCTGATCTTGTCGATGGCGAAGTTGCCGCCCTCGTCAAAGTGGAGCTCGCCGCACTGGGAGACGTGCACATCGATCAGGGCCGGGATGGCGAAGAGCTCGAAGCCGTCGACGATCTCGTGGTCGGCCTTGGCGTCGCTCTTGATGTACTCGCCATCGGTTACCAGGTCGGTCTCCTTGAAGGTGCCGTCGGGCTGGTAGATCTTGGCGTTCTTGATGCGCATGTCGTGCTCCTTAAGGTTGCTTATCTGGAAGGCGCCCGAGAAAAACAGCGTGGGGACGCTTTGGTTCCGCTCCCTTGGTACCCGTCCGACCGGTGCGTAAGCGGGTCGGCGCCAGTCTCGTCAAATCCGCTGATTTGGGTACGTGCGTGAGAAGCCGAGGCCGGGCACGCTGACGGCCCCGGCATCCGGGCCGACGCCGAAGACGTCGGGGGCGACCCGCGTCTCAAGGAGGGTCCAATGGGAAAGCCAGCCGCGAAAAGGGTCGCGGGCGCCGTCGCAGCGGCGGCCATCGTCGTCGCGGGCACGTGGGGCGCCGGCACGCTGCTCCGGCGGCTGCGGCAACAGCGCGACGGCGTCGGCACGATCCCGTTGCCCGTGCTGCCGGACGCACCGGACCGAGCACGGCAACGGGGGCCGTTCTCAGCGCAGATCGGCCTGTTCAGCCTGCTCGCGCCCGGCACCGGTCGCATCCGCGTGGACGTGCCCTGGGACGACGACTGGTTCTTCCAGGACCCGAGAGTCTACAACCCGGACCTGGCGCGGGCGTGCGCCGCGCTCGCGTTCGTCGCCGTGAGCGAGTCCTACCACTTCAAGAGCCGCGGCGGCGACCCGGCGGACATGGAGAACGCGCTCGCGGCGCTCGGTTTCACGGACTGTCGCACCCACTCCTACCAGTACCGGAGCCGGCCTGTGGACGAGGTGCTCGGCGCCCTCACGGACACCGTTGACGTGGCCGCCTATGCGATGGCGCGCAAGGACCTCGCGCCGCGGCCGGGCGAGCGGCCCACGACGGTCCTGCTCGTCGCCGTGCGCGGGTCCTATGGCAGCGAGTGGATCAGCAACGTGAAGCTGCCGGCCGACCTGGCGGAGGAGAGAGCCGAACAGACCGAGGCCGACCTGTGGACCCTCGAGGGCGTGGACCACACCGGGTTCGAGCGGGCGGCCAGGGAGATCCTCCGCGACCTCGTGGACTACGCCACGGGTCTCCGCGACCGAGACGTGAAGCTCGTGCTCTGCGGCCACTCGCGGGGAGGGTCCATCGCAAACTACGTGGCCGGCCACGTGGTGCGCCTCGCGAGGTCGCCCTTCTCGGTGTGCCGGCGGGAGAACGTGTACTGCTACACCGTCGCCGCGCCCACCGTGACGAGCAGGCCGGACGCACAGGGTCCGGCGTTCCGCGGCATCTTCAACCTCTGCAACCCCAACGACCCCGTGCCGCGGCTGCCGCTCTTCAAGTGGGGCTACCGCCGGTACGGGCGCGACGTCCTGCTGCCCGGTTACGGAGACGAGGGCTTCGACGCCCGGTTCCGCGCGATGGCCTCGTACTTCGAGCTGACGATCGGAGTGCCCGTGCCCTACCGCCCGAGCGATCGGGAGACCGTGAACCGGTTCGTGGCGTCCCTGGACGAGAGGATCCCCACGCGCCGGGCGTGGTCGAGCCCTGTGAACAAGCTGTACTTCGGCGCTCGGCTGCTCACCCTGGCAAACCCGGCGCAACTCTTCGCGAGCCACTACGAGAGCGTGTACCTGAGCTGGTTGCAGACACTCCGGACGGACGGCCTGACGTTCCTGCCCCCTGGGGAGCCGCTCCGTTGAGAAACGGGCGCGGAGCCCTTGAGCCCCGCGCCCCACCAGCGATGGTTCATCAAACGGACGGCGCATGCCGTCCTCGGCCGCACGGGCTAGACGGCCTCGCGGAGGCCCTCCTGCTCGGCCACGCGCGCCAGCTGCTCGCCGAGCGCGACGCAGCGGTCCTCCTGGCTGCCCTCCGGCTCGCCGTTCACCTTGAGCGTGGCCACGAGGTTCGCGCCGTCGGCCAGCATGCGCTGCTCCCAGGTGTCGATCCACTCGCCCACGCCGAACCCGAACGAGCCGAACACGGCCACGCCACGGCCGGCGACATGCTCGTCCAGGGACTTCATGAGCGGCTCGAAGGTGGTCTTCTCCAGCTGCTCGACGCCCATCGCGGGGCAGCCGAGGGCCACCGCATCGTACTTGTCGAGCATGGAGGCGTGGAAGTCCTGAGCCTCGAAGATCGCGACGGTCGCGCCGGCGTTGCCCGCTCCGCGCGCGATGAGACGGGCCATCTTCTCGGTGTTGCCCTTGCCGCTCCAATAGACCACTGCCACTGCGCCCATGGACGCCTTCCTTTCCTGATCCCGCGTCGACGGTCTGTGCACTCCTACCGTTCACCGACACGTTGATTGCGTTCGCAGACCAGATGCTGCATTGGACTCGGGACAGTATGCCCGAATCGGGGCATTCGTCAATCACCTACGGGGAGGATGTTCACAGTCCCTTTATATCGTTTGGACGCAGGATAAAACCAAAGGAACCTGCATCCAACGGGGTGTTCTCTCACATCTCATTGCATCTATGATTTCTTGCACCGAACGCGGGTCGAACACTCTCTGCAGGTTCGCTGAATACCTTTGCGTCCACGTGCGGTTTCACGTAGGCTGGGCGGACTTCGTTTGTCGTTGGGCATCGATCGCTCCCTTACCGCTCCCCGCCCTGACGGCCGTCACCGGACCCGAGCCGAGGAGAGCCATGAGAGCGCACCAAGGAATCGCAGCCGCCGGCATCGCCGCCGCCCTCGCACTGGCAGCGCCCGCTCCTGCACGCGCCGTGACGTATGAGACGCAGTTCGCGGTCACGGCCGCTCAGCAGAGGCTCGAGGAGAGCGCCGAGGCCTACAGCGAGGCACAGGCCGCCTGGGAGGATGCGACGGCCGAACTTGACGCGGCAACGCAGGAGGCAGAGGACGGCCAGGCCCGTCTCGATGCCGCGTCCGAGGAGCTTGCCACACAGAAGACCAAGGCAGCGGCCGCGCTCCGCGCCATCTACCGGCTGCGGAGCGCCAACGTGGGGCTTGTGGACCTCATCGTCTCTGCGGAGGACTTCAACGACTTCATTGCCACGGTGGCGGCGCTGAACTCCCTCGAGGAGCGCACCGCCTCGGAGCTCGAGCGCCTGACCGAGGCCGAGACCCAGCTTGAGGCGGCGCAGGCCACGCTCGACGCAGCCGAGGTCGCCGTGCAGAGGAAGGCCGACGCCGCCGAGCAGGCCAAGGAGGCAGCCGAGGCGGCCCGCGACGAGGCGGAGCGGCTCCGTGACGAGGCGCAACAGAAGGCCCGGGAGGAGAACGCCGCCGAGGCGGCTGCAGGGTCGGCCGCCAACATGAACGTCACGTACGTGGAGTTGCCCGCCGTGGATTGGACGCTGTCCCGGGAGGACTTCGTTGCGGTGTGGGCCCCGCGCATCGACGCGTATCTGGCCGGCTCTCCGCTCGCCGGGCACGGCGGCACCTTTGCGGAGGCCGCTTGGGACAACGGCGTGGACCCCCGCTGGAGCCCCGCCATCTCGAACACGGAGAGCACCAAGGGCGCACACTGCTTCTTGCCGCACAACGCCTGGGGCTGGGGCGACGTGAGCTGGCCGGACTGGGACACGGCGATTCGCGAGCACGTGCAGGGGCTCGCGCGCGGGTACGGCTACACCATCACGCCCGCGGCGGCCAAAAAGTACTGCCCGCCCAACTGCGAGGCCTGGTACGAGAGCACGGCGACGGAGATGCTCAAGATCTAGCGGGACGGGTTATCCTGCCTTACGTTACCGGCACGAGATGACCGCGCCCTGCGGCGCTGTCCTGTCACGAGGAGGCGCCATGAACGTGGTCGTGTACTGCGGGTCCAACTACGGCACCGACCCGGCCTTCGCCGAGGCCGCGACGGCGCTCGGGACCTGGATCGGCGCGTCCGGCAACAGGCTCGTGTACGGCGGCAGCTCCGTGGGCTGCATGGGACTGGTGGCGCGCGCCTGCCTCGCGGCCGGCGGCGAGGTCTACGGCGTCGAGCCGCACTTCTTCATCGAGCAGGGCGTGGCGCAGATGGACCTCACGCGCCTCTACGACGTCCAGACGATGTCCGAGCGCAAGGCAAAGATGATCGAGCTGGGCGACGCCTTCGTGGCGCTGCCCGGCGGCGTGGGCACGATGGAAGAGATCACCGAGGTCATGGTGCGCGTGCACCTGGAGCTGGACGTGCGGGACCGCTGCTTCCTGCTCAATGTGGACGGGTTCTACGACCCCTTTGTCCAGCTGCTGGACTCGATGGTGGAGAAGCGGTTCCTCTCCGAAGCGGAGCTGGCCAAGTTCCGCTTCCCTAGGACGGTGGCGGAACTCACCGCAGAGCTCGCAGGGCTGGAGGCGCTCCCTCTGTGAAAGGGGGACGGCCGGGCGCTCCTCTCACACAAGGGTGAAGCTGCCGTCCCCTTCCAGCGCCCAGGAGTCGTCGGGGAAGCGCCCTTCGAGGAACGCGAGGGCGTCGAGTGCCTCCGCCTTCTCGCAGAAGCGCAGCTCCATGCCCGACCCCCGCACGGTCCATGGCGTGCGGCAGTCCCGTGCCGGCCGCACGGTCAGCTCCTCCTTGCGCTCCTGGATCAGGATGAAATGCTCGGCCATGGCGCCCCCTGCGTTGAGTCCCCTTCTTTTGCATGGTAGGCCCCGTCTGAGCAGAAAACTCTCAATCGCGCTGTTGTTTTATGCCAGTGGCAGGAAAACTCAAGACTCCTCCACGGCCACGCCCTGCTCGTGGAGCTCCGGCGAGAACGTGCGGCCGAACCACTCGGACCTCTTGCCGAGCTCCACCTGCAGCGCCTGCACGCCCATTTGCTCGGCAAGGGTCGGCTCCCCGCAGTAGAGGTTCGTGCCGATGCCGAGCCGCTCGCCGTCGATGGAGTAGCCCATCGCGGTCAGCACCGTGGGGAACAGGTCCATCGGTGTGAACTCACGGCCGGTGAGGACGTCGGCGTCCGCCGCCGGGCCGTTGAGGATGCAGTTGTACTCCGTGCGGTCCAGGTACTCCACGCCGTCCACGAGGTTCGCGTCCATGCGCGGGTGGTCGCCCACGATCACGACGACCGTGTCCTCGTACCAGGGCTGCTCCTTCACCCACGCAACGAACTCGCCCACCTGTCTGTCCGAGCAGGCCACGACGTTCGCCGTGGTGTTCTCGTACGCGGAGCCGCAGAGGTCGCACACGTAGCCGTCCACATGGTGGGTGTCGACGGTGAGCATCGTGAAGTTGAACGGCTCGCCAGCAGCGGCCAGGCGCGTGAGCTCCTTCTTCGCGATCGGGAACAGCCGGGCGTCCTCGAAGCCCCACCACACGTAGTAGTCCTCGGGGATGTCGCCGTTGGCGCGGGCGGTGTAGAGGTCGTAGAAGTCGTAGCCGCCGTGAGTGGTGAAGTAGTTGCGGCGACCGCCGAACGAGGCGTCCGACCCGCAGGCGAACTCCTGCGTGTAGCCCTGGTCGCGCAGGAAGTCGCCGATGGCGTAGAGCCCGGTCGCGAAGCCGTCGACGTTCTGGTAGGTCTCGTTGCCGTTCTCCACCGGGAAACGGAACGGGACGCCCGAGGACGACGAGACGAGCGACCCGATGGTCCAGGTGGTGCCCCTCACGGGCCGCGAGCCGCCGAGCCTCTCGGTGTTCGAGAACGAGACGTTCTCCTCGGCCAGACGCGTGAGGTTCGGCAGGTAGTTGACGTTCTGACGGCCGCCGGCCTCGGTGGAGGCGTAGGTGGTCTCCATGGACTCCAGGTAGATCCACAGGAGGTTCTTCTTCCGCTCCGGCGCCGTGATGGTCACGGTGCGCGGGTCCACGTAGACCGCCTGGTAGAGGTCCGTCTCGCTCAGCTGGCCACCGAGATAGTCGAGCACCCGGAAGTGACGGTCGCCGGCCACGGCGGAGCCGGCCACGACTGCCGCGGCGCCGCCGAGCAGGCCGCGGCGCGTCCAGAGCGCCTGCTTGAGCGCCCGCTCGGACGCGGGGCCCGGAGTCCCGGCGGCCTTCTCGGCCCGCCGGCGGAGCCACCAGACGAGCGCCGCAGCGGCCACCGCCACTGCGACCGTGGGCGGCACAACGGCCGCGAGCGCACTCTCGAGCATGCCCGACCCGGTGCCCTCCAGAGGGCCGGCGAGCGTCGCCACAACGGCGTCGAACGACACCTGAAAGGTTCGCGAGCCCCACACGACGAGCGCACAGAACGCGGCGGCCACGGCGCAGAGCGCCACCAGGGCGACCGACCCTGCGACGGAGCCGTGCGCTTTCTTAGCGAGACGATCCGCCGCGGCGGGCCCGTCCTGGGCGGTCGTGAGCGGAGCCGCGGCGTCGGGCGCGAAGTGTCGGCCGCGCGCCTGCTTGGCCGCCGCCTCGGCGTCGCGCGCCTCGGTCTCGGGTGTCTGAGCGTGCTTCACTGGGTTCCTTACCGAACGTGAGAAAAAGGCCCCGGACGCGCGTCCGGGGCCCGCGAATGCGGCACGAGTACGGCGCGTTCGCGCTGCACCATGGTAAAGACGGAGAGGCCGACCCCACGATGTGGCGGCTACCCTGAATGAAAAGTGCAGAAACGTAAGGCGCCCGTCACGCTCGGCTCGGCAACTCCAGGCGCGCGGAGCCGAGCACGTGGCCTTTCACCGCGTGGCGGAACTCGTTCAGGTAGTAGCCCTCCTCGAGACCGAGCGCCGCGTCCAGCGCAAAGACCCGCAGGGTGTAGTCGTGGGTCTTGTCCGGCGGACAAGGGCCGGTGTAGCGCTGGGTCAGGGCCGGGTCGTCGCTCGTGGCGGCATGGCTGTTGCTGCCCTGCGTCATCGGGAGCGCACCGGACTGGCTCGCGTTCTCTGGCACGAGCCCCACCACAGGAATGTCCGTGGCGCACCAATGGATCCACGGAAAGCCGCAGACCGGGACCGAGTCCCAGTCCACGAGGGTGAGTGCGAGCGCCTGCGCCCCCTCCGGGACGTCGGCGACGGTTATGGGGAAGCTCACGCAGGGGTCACCGTCAATGGTGGCGTCCGCCGGTGCGTACTTGCCGTAGAGGTCCGGCAGGAAGCCGTTCTCGTCCAAGGGCACGTCGATCTTCATGGGTCTCCTTCCCGCTGCAGAGTGCGTTGATTTCAGGTTAGGGCAAGCGGGAAGGAGAGCGTTGATCCATCTCAAGGCAAACGGGTCGCACTGAACCTCGCCTGATATAGTCGCTCCGGCACGTCTGATTTCAATCTGTTTGTAGCGCGTGAGGAGCGTCATGAACGAGAACCGCCGCTTGAGGCCATCGCGGGTCATCCTCGCGACAGTGCTCGCGGTCCTGTTCGCGGTCGTCCTCTTTGACACTCGGTCCATCGCAACGACGGAGCCCAACGGCTTCGCGGAGCACGTCGAGGCGCCGAGCGGCGCCGGCTATGGCCCGGGCGCTATCCCCGTGCAGCGCGGCGCCGGCGAGTTCTCCTGGCAGGTGGGCGGGGCCTGGAAGGTCTCGAGCGTGCGGCTGAGCAGGGACCCCATTTGGACAAGCCCGCGGGGCGTCACGTACACCTTCAGCCCATGGACGCACCTGTCGGCCGAGCGGGCGCTCGAGGTCGCGAAACAGCTGGGCACGGGCGTGGAGACATGGACCGCGCAAGGCTGCCGCTGGTTCTACTCCCGCTCGGCGCTGGGCGAGGCGTTTCCCTCGTGGCTGCTGGTGGCGGCGCCCGAGGAGGGCGAGGGGCCCGGGCTCGCCGTGATGGTGCAGGGGCCGCCGGGCATGGACACCGCGCTGCCATCGGAAACGTGGGCGGTCTTCGACTCCGTGACCTTCAAAAGCTGATGTGCAAACAGGGACAGTCCCCGTTTGCACATCAGCTTTTTACGTGACCTCGATCGAGACGATGGTGACGTCGTCACCGGCGGCCAGCACTGTGTCCCCGCTCCCGCAGGAGGGACAGGTGGGGCCGGCAGGAAACGCCGGGTACTCGAGCCCGCACGCGCGACACCGGTTCATGGCCGGCACGGACACGCTCGAGAGGGCCGCCCCGCGGAGCAGGTCCGTGCGGTCCGCGGCCCAGCGCCAGGCCTCCTGGAACAGGTCGGGCACGATGCCCGTGGCCTCCCCCACCTCGAGCGACACCCTGTCGACGTGGCCGACGCCGTTCGCCTCGGCGGTCTCGGTGACCGCGTCGATGATGTAGAAGACAACGCCCAGCTCGTGCAACGGGCCTCCTTCGCTTGCGGACGACCCTAGCGGCCGGTGAGCTTCTTCTTCGCGATCTTGACGCCGCGCTTGAGCGCGTAGGGCCCGATCGCCTTCAGCTTGTCCTCTGTGCGCACCATGCGGCTCGCCTCCGGGTGGTCCCGGTGCAGATGGATCGCGTCGAACGCGCACTTGGTGGTGCACACGCCGCAGCCGATGCACTTGTTGGGGTCCACGACGCTCGCTCCGCAGGACAGGCACCGCGCCGTCTCCGTGCGCACCTGCTCCTCGGTGAAGGTCTCGCGCTCCTCGGCAAAGGGGTGCGCGGCGACGTCCGCACGGTGGCCGGGCTCCTGGCGCCCGGCGGTGTCATAGCTCGGCAGCTCCGCACCCTCCTTGTCGAACTCCACGTAATGGCGCGGGTTGCGCCCCACCGTGAGGCTCGACCCCGGGTGCACGAAGCGGTGCAGCGAGACGGCCGCCTCGTGACCCTGCGCGATGGCGTCGATCGCGAACCGCGGCCCGGTGAGCACGTCGCCTCCCACAAAGAGGTCGGGCTGCGCCGTCTGATAGGTCACCGGGTCCGCCACGACGCGGCCGCGCACCAGCTCCAGCTCCTCGCCGTCGAGCAGCGCGCCCCAGTCGGTGGCCTGACCGATGGCGAAGACCACGGTGTCGGCGTCCGTGCCGGTCTTCTCGGCCTCGTCGTAGACGGGCGAGAACCGACCGGTCTCGTCGAAGACCTGCGTGCAGCGCTTGAACGTCACGGCCGCCACGCGGCCGTCCTCGTCCACGGCGACCTCGACGGGCCCCCAGCCGTTGTGGATGCTCACGCCGTCGGCCACGGCCTCGGCGACCTCCTCGACGGTCGCGGGCATCTCGTCGGCGGACTCGAGCGACCAGAGCGACACCTCGCTCGCGCCGCGCCGCGCCGCCGTGCGCGCCGCGTCCACCGCGACGTTGCCGCCGCCGACCACCACCACGCGGCCGAGCGGCTCGGGGTCGGGTGCGTCGGTGGCGGGGTTCGCCAGCCGCGCCAGGAAGTCCACGGCGGTCTCGCATCCCTGCGCGTCCTCGCCCGGAATGCCGGGCAGGCGGCCGACAGAGCAGCCAATGGCCAGGTAGAACGCCTGGAAGCCCTCGTCGCGCAGCTGCCGGAGGGTCACGTCCTCCCCCACGCGCACGCCCAGGCGCAGCTCCACGCCCATGGCCTCCATGACGGCCACCTCGGCCTCGAGCACGTCGTTGTCCAGCTTGAAGCTCGGCACGCCGTAGGCGAGCATGCCGCCGGGGCGCTCGTGCGCGTCGAAGACCACGGGGCGGTAGCCCTTCTCGGCCAGGTAGTAGGCGCACGAGAGGCCCGCCGGCCCCGCGCCGATAATCGCGATCTTCTGGTCGAAGCCGCCGCGGTTGGACGGGACGCGCGCCGGTGGGATGTAGCGGGTCTCGGGGTCGAGGTCGCGCTCGGCCAGGAAGCGCTTGACCTCGTCGATGGCCACGGCCTTGTCCACGCGGTTGCGCGTGCAGGCGTCCTCGCAGCGGCGGTTGCAGATGCGGCCGCAGACCGCCGGCAGCGGGTTCTCCTTCTTGATGAGCGCGAGAGCCTCCTCGTAGCGGCCGAGCGCCGCCAGCTTGAGGTAGCCCTGCACCGGCACGTGGGCCGGGCACGCCGTCTTGCAGGGCGCCGTGCCGGACTCGTGGCTCTCGATTCGGTTCCTGTCGCGATAGTCCGGGCTCCACATGTGTCGACCCCAAGGCGTGTCGTCCGGTAGCGGCTGCCGCGGGTACGCCGGCACCTCGTGGGTCTCCGCCGAGCACAGCTTCTGACCCAGTTTCACCGCACCGGCCGGACAGGCCTCGACGCACTGGCCGCAGGCCACGCACTTGTCGCGCTCGACCTTTGCGGTGTACGCCGACCGGCTCATGTTGGGCGTGTTGAAGAGCTGGCTCGTGCGCAGCGCGTTGCAGACGTTCACGTTGCAGTTGCAGATCGCGAAGATCTTGTGCTCGCCGTCGATGTTCGTGATCTGGTGCACGAAGCCGTTCTGCTCGGCGCGCTCGAGGATCTCGAGCACCTCGTCGTAGGTAACGTACCGGCCGCGCTCGGTCTCCACCAGGTAGTCGGCCATGTCGCCGACGCCGATGCACCAGTCCTCGGCGTCGTCCGCGCAGCCCTCGCCGAGCTTCTCGCGGCTCATGCGGCACGAGCACGGGCTCGCGGCGTACTTGCCCTCGTACTTCTTGAGCCAGTGGGAGATGTGCTCCACGCTCGCGGTCTGGTTCTCCATCGAGATGGCGCGCTCCACCGGGATCACGTGCATGCCGATGCCCGCGCCGCCGGGCGGCACCATCGCGGTGACCTTTTCGAGCGGCAGCTGCGTCATGCGCTCGAACATCTTGGCCACTTCCGGGTGCTCGTCGATCTGGGAGCGGCGCATGTTGAAGAACTCGGCCGAGCCGGGCACGAAGGGCGGCAGCACGTAGCGGCGCTCGTGGTCGGGGTTCTTGCCGTCCTCGTTCTCGGAGTTCCATTCGATGAGGCCCGCGTAGCCCATGGCGTGGAGCAGCTCGAGCAGATGGTCCGGGTCCTTTCCGGTGAGTTCCGCAATCTGCGCGAGGGTCTTGGGCTGGCGCACCTTCATCTGGAGCGCCACCTCGGCCATCTCGTCCGTGATGCAGGCGGCGAGGCCGTAGTACTCCGGGTCCTCGGCCGTGACCTTGTGGCCGATGCGGTCGGAGATCAGGTTCGCGAGGTCGATGATGACCTGGCGGGGCTGCTCGGGCGCCGGCGGCTGGTAGTCCCAGGGGACGTGCTGACCGTCGAAGCCGGCGGCGGGGCTCAGGCGGCCGTGGTCGTCGACCGGGCACGCAGGCGCACCGGCCGGACGCGCGGAGCCGTACTGAGAGGTGCCGAGCGACACCGCCGCGACGCCGGCCTCCTCGGCGGACGTGGGCGCGGGGCCTCCGGGCACGGGAACACCGGAGCCCTTGACCACGGTCTCGTTCATGGGGATGGTTGCCACAGGTCCTCCTTAAGGACTGGACGCCTCGTTCTGGACGCTTCGGTCAAAGCTCTTTGTCCACGGTTGGACGCTTCGGAGAGAGCCGTTTGTCCACGCTCTGGTCAGCTGCAGCGTGGACAAACGGCTTTGACTCAAGCGTCCAGCTTCATCTGGTCACGCAGCCAATCGCAGAACGCGTCGACACCGTCACCGGTCTTCGCACACACCGGGAACAGCGGAATGCCCGGGTGGCGAAGGTGCACGTTCTTCTCGGCCTGTTCAAGGGAGAAATCAAAGTAGGGCGCCACGTCCATCTTGTTGACGACCACCGCGTCGACCACCTGGAACATCAGGGGGTATTTGAGGGGCTTGTCGTCGCCCTCGGGCACCGAGAGGATCGCGACATTCTTGGTCGCCCCCGTGTCGAACTCCGCCGGGCACACGAGGTTGCCGACGTTCTCGAGCACCGCCAGGTCCAGCGACAGCCCGGCGTCCTCGGCGGCCGCGCGCAGCTCTTCAAGGCCACGTCGCGTCATGCCCGCGTCCAGATGGCACATGCCGCCGGTGTGCAGCTGCACCGCGACGGCGCCGACCTCATCGATGGCACGGGCGTCGACGTCAGAGTCGATGTCCGCCTCCATGACCCCGATGGTCGTCTCCGGCTGTAGACGCTCGATCACGCGCGTGAGCAGCGTGGTCTTGCCCGAGCCGGGGCTGCTCATCAGGTTGAGCAGAAAGAGGCCGTCCTCGCGATTGGCCGCACGCAGCTCGTCGGCCGCCCGGTCGTTGCTCGCAAACACGGACTCGCGCACCTCGATGACACGGAGCTCCCGCTCCCTCTCGTCCACGGCCATGGCCATCCCTTCGGTCCTTGTCGTTTGGTTGCCCCTCAGGATAGCGAAGGAACCCTGTGAACACGGTTCACCCAGGGACGCCGCACCAATGCGACATGGGCTCCGCAGGCAGCTGACCCGCGCCCACCTGTCGGTGTGCAAACGGGGACTGTCCCCTTTTGCACGCGATACCAGAATGTTCTAGTTGTCGTATAACACGTGGCGCAGTATGGTACCATCTGTTCTAGTTGTTCTAGCACAGAGAGGAATCCCGATGGTACTCACCGTCGATCAGATGAGCGACGTGCCCATCTACCAGCAGATCTTCCGACAAGTGACCCAGGCGGTCGCAATCGGCGAGCTCTCGCCCGGCGACCCGCTGCCGTCCGTCCGCGCGCTCGGCGAGCAGCTGGGCGTGAACCTGCACACCGTGAACAAGGCCTACGCGCTCCTGCGCGACGAGGGCTATGTGGTCATGCGCGGCCGCGCCGGTGCGCGCATCGCCGACCCCTCCTCGTACCAGAGCACGGCCCACCAGGCCGCATCCCTGGCCCACGCGCTGGAGTCGTTGCACGCCGTCGCCCGCGACCTGGCCTCCCGCGGCCTCGACCGGGACGCCTTCCTCGCCCTGGCCGCACAGACGGCGGACGCCGTCTGGCCCTCTCGTTAACCCAAGGAGCCCTCCATGAAAATGCTGATTGTTGTCCTTCTCGTGGGTGCCGTCGCCCTCTGCGGCGCCCTCATGGCCTCGACGCCGTGGCTCATGCCCGCCACCGAGGCCTTTGCCGTCACGGTTCCGAGCAGCGCGCGCGAGAACCCGGCCATTCGCCAGTGGCGTCGCAGCTATTGCCTCGGGGCGGTCGTCCTCACGGTGGTCGGCTCTCTCATCGCACTCGGGAGCTGCACCTTTCTGGCGGACGCCGACGAGAACGCCGTTGCCTTCCTCTGGCTCTACTGCCTCGCGGCTGCCCTGCCGCTTGTTGGCTGCTTCGGCCTGATGCTGCATTACCGCCGCAAGGTGCAGGCCCTCAAGGCGAGCCAAGGCTGGCACGCGGCGGTCCAGCAATCCACGGCCGTCATCGATGAGCCCGAGGTCCCCAGGCCTGTCTCGATGTGGTGGAACCTGCTCTACGTGCCGCTCGTTCTGGTGACGGTCGGACTTGTCGTCTTCAACTACGACAAGATCCCCGGCCAGATCCCGATGCACGTCGGCTTCGACGGCACGGTCACCAACTACGTGCCCAAAACGCCCCTCTCGGCCGGCTTCCCCGTGATCATGGAGGTGTTCCTCGGCGTCATCTTCGCGTTCTCCCTCTGGACCATCCGGCGGTCGCGCAAGGCGGTGGACCCCGACCGCCCGCAGACGTCCGCCTACGCCTACGGCCTCTTCGCCCACGCTCAGGGCGTGTTCCTGCTGGTCATGGGCCTGGTGATCACGGGCGCGTGCGGCGTTCTCATGGCGTTGTCCAGCTTCGGCGCCATCACGATGGCCAGCGCCGCGATCATCGTCACGCTGCTTACGATTCTCGCCTGTGCCGGCGGCGTCGTGCTCGCCGTCGTGTACGGACAGAACGGCTCGCGCGTCTTCAGGCGCCTGGAGGGAACGGACGCCATGCCGGCGGACAACGACGAGCATTGGAAGCTCGGCGTCTTCTACGTCAACCGCGACGACCCGGCCGTGTTCGTGCCCGAACGCTTCGGCGTGGGCTGGACCTGCAACTGGGGGCGCCCGCTCGCATGGGGGTTCCTCGGGGGGATGGTTCTGTTGTGCGTCGTCCTCTGCTGGCTCTGTTTCGCCATGGGCTGACACCGCACAGAGAACGGCCAATGAGTCACTGCCCGGCGGGTGCTGACTCATTGGCCGTTTGATGTGCAAACGGGGACTGTCCCTTTTTGCACATCAGGGATTGCATTTTTGACAGGCTTGGTAGCCTTGGGCGATGGCATCGTCCTTCGAGATGGCGATCTTGGACTGCCTCAGCGAGGAACAGGTGCCCCGGTGATAGCACTCCCCAGTCTTGGTGATGTAGACGGTCTCCTCGTTCTTCTCAGCCGTTGCCGCCGCCGCAGCCGCCTCTGCCTTCGCCCTGGCCTCCGCCTCCGCCTGTTCGGCCGTCTGGGCCTCTGCCTGCCGTCGAGCCTCCTCTTCGGCCCGCGCCTTCGCCTCGGCCTCTGCCTTCTCCTTCGCCTCGGCCTCTGCCCGAGCCTTGGCCTCCGCTTCCCTCTGAGCCTTGGCCTTCGCCTCTGCCTCAGCTTTCGCCTTGGCCTCGGCCGCTTCGGCAGCCCTCTCCTCGGCGACGCGCCGGATCTTGCCTTCGTCACGTTCTATCCGCAACGATACCGACGCACCGATATGCCGGTCGAAGTCCACCGTCACCGATGGAGACTCCGCAACATAACAGACCTCTTCGGTGTCGAACTCCGACGAATCAACTCTGAACGTGTACGTTCCGCTCGCCGGCCGCGTCTCGCTAGGCTCGCCGACCGCGACCTCGATGTCCTCGTCAACCAGCTTGCCATCGCGCGTGACCCCGTCCATGTGAACCGTCACGCTTCGACCGACCAGCTCATCACAGTCCACGGTGACGGCAACGGACTCCAAACCGCCGGCAATCCCCATCGCCATGACGAGCGACAGGAACGCGACCGAGAAACAAGCGCCCGTTGTGAAACGCGGGTGCCTCTGGTTCTTTCTCGGCACGCCGCTCCGCCTCCGCACCACCAACGCCCCCACGGCCATGGCGCACGCTGCAAGCTCTAGCACCAGGGACGCAGAGCCGCAGACGAGCAGCGCAATGGCCATGAGCGACATCGCCCACGGCAACGTGTAGGCCGTGGGCATGTACTTCCACGGGTCCTCCTCGACCTGCGGGTACAGACAGCCGCGCGAGGCATTCCTGAGCGTCCCGAGGGCGCGCCCGACGTCCCTACTCGTCACCGTCGACCTCCTTCTTGAGAGGCTGGATGGGGCGCAGGATCTTGGTGACCGTCATATTCGAGACAAGCCCGTGACCCGCGCACCAGTCGTCGGGGTCGATCCCCGCAAGCTGTTGTCCCAGCAGGGCCTCGCGCGTGAACCGCTGTGCCAGCGCGTAGTCGATGCCCTCCCCCGTCTTATGGCTCCTCGTCCACGCACGGATGTCAACCGCCACCGCTTTGATGGCAGGCGATGCTTCGAACGCGTTTGTCACCACCGCAAGCATGGCCCCGAGCATGGTCTGCACGTACTCGCTGCGAACCCGACGGGTCGACTTCTCGCGAACCCCAACACCGGTGCGCTTGCTGACCTCGTACGTGGGCGGCACGATTTCGTGACCAGGAAACGTGAGGCACAGGTAGAGCTCGCCTTCCGTGAGGTCGAAAGAACTCTCACAGCCCAGTTCGAACGGAAGTGCGAGACTGGCGACGTACCCCTCAATCAGGCCTTCGATGAGACCCGGATCGCCGAGGGTGCGCTTCTCGGCCACCTGACACTCGGCTTTGTACCGCGCCAGCAGTGGCGTGTCGTGCTCGCGCTGACGTGCATCCTGGGCTTCTTCATGGCTGCGGTGCCGCCGCTCGAAGTCCGCCTGGTGCTCTGCAACGTAGTCCGGGAAGTTCGCCTCGTAGTAGGCCTCGCGAGCGGGCCTCCGCGCCCAGAGCATCCAGGTCTTGACCTCGCGCTCGGTGATAGCAGAGAACTCCCGGTGAAGCTGGTCGAGGCTCTTTGGCACCTCCTCGAACGGCTCCCGCACGTACAGGCGCGGCTTGGCCGGCACAATCGCACGCTCGAGGGCGTCGCACGACCGCACCGGCTGGCAAAGGCGCGTCAGATTCAGGGCATCGGCGGCCACATTCCCTCCTTGCTCATTCAGGTTCTAACTGGGTTGCTAGAAGCACTCTAAAGCAAGGCTTTTATGGAAAAGGCCCGAAAAGCGCCCGTGTCTCGGTCGGCGCGTACAAAGTACGGCCGATGAGTCACCGTCCGGCGGGTGCTGACTCATTGGCCGTTTGATGTGCAAACGGGGACTGTCCCTTTTTGCACGCGATGGGCTAGGCCTCGGCGGTGGTCTTCTCGGCAGAACCCGAGCAGACGGGGCACTGCGACGCCAGGTCCTTCACCACGGGGCACGGGCACTCCTCGACCCAGTTGGGGTTGTACTTCACGACGCCCAGCTTCTCCAGCGCGAACACGCCCGCCGCCACGGTCACGGCGGCGCCGACCAGCTTGCCCAGAACCTTCAACATGATTGACCTCCTCAGTAGTGGCCCCTGCGGCCGCAAGTACTGAGGAGGTTTATCGCCCAACCGCCGAGGTCGCAAACCAAACCGCGCAGGACCCCCACGCCCAGCGTGCTATCCCATCACCATGAGCGCCAACGCCACGAGCGCAATGACCACGCACGCGCCCCAACAGGCGATCGCGCCCGCGTGCGTGGCGACCGTCGCGGTGCCCTCCACACTGCGAAAGTGCAGCTTGAGCCCGAATGAGTACAGCCCACCTATGACGCCCGCCACGACCACCGTCACCGCGAGCACATTAATCAGGTTCAGCACCTCTCCCATGACCTGCTCCTACATCTGTGGGGTCGGGGTGCCAGAGCGCACCGCAGCGGACTGAGGCTTGGGCTGCAGCTTGCCCTGTGGGTCGTCCTCGGTGACGTTGGTGGCGTCGATCGGGTTCTTCCGCGAGAGCCAGAAGATAAAGCCCGAGACCAGCGCGCACGCCACCGCCGTCACCACGGTCCCCGCCATACCCGTCTTTGCGGCGCAGCACGCCACGGCACCCATGCCGGCAGCAGCCGGGAACGTCACGAGCCATGCAACGAGCATGCGCTTGGCGACGCCCCAGTTCACGGGCACGCCGCGCCCGAGGCCGGTGCCGATCACGGAACCCGAGCACACCTGCGTGGTGGAGAGCGCGAAGCCCAGGTGCGAGCTGGCGAGCACTGCCGTGGCGCTCGCGGCCTCGGCCGCAAACCCCTGCGGCGTGTTGAGGTCGGTGAGGCCTTTGCCGAGCGTGTGGATCACGCGCCAGCCGCCCATGTAGGTGCCCATGGCGATGGCGAGGCCGCAAATGGCGACGACCCACAGCTCGGGGCCGGTGCCGCTCGGCTGCGCGCCGGTGGCGATGAGGGTGAGGGTGATGATGCCCATGGTCTTCTGGGCGTCGTTGGTGCCGTGGGACAGCGCGACGAGGCACGCGGTGATCGTCTGCCCGTGCCGGAATCCGTTCTCCATCTGGTGCTCCTCGACGCCGGCTACGACATGCTCAACTGCGACAACGGTACCTACGACGCCTGGTACTGGGCACACCCGCCCATCTACATGCCCGAGAACTGCAACCTCGAGGACGTGGAGCACATCAAGGAGTTCGTGGACATCCCCGTGGTGGCGACGGGACCAGGATCTTGTCGATGACGGCGACAAAGTTGACGCCCTCGACGCCCGCGCCCACGATGACGGCCCCCACGAGACCGCCAAACAGGGCATGGGAGCCAGAGGACGGGAGCCCCAGGTACCAGGTGATGAGGTTCCAGATGATGGCGCCGACAAGACCCGCGAAGATGAACTCCGGGCCGATGAAGACCTCTTGCTCGTTGATGAGGCCGCCGGAGACTGTCTGGGCCACCTCGGTGGAGAGGAACGCGCCCACAAGGTTCATGGCGCCGGCGATGAGCACGGCCGTCTTGGGCTTGAGCGCACCGGTGGCAATCGAGGTGGCCATCGCGTTCGCGGTGTCTTGGAAGCCGTTGGTGAAATCGAACGCTAGGGCAAAGACGATGACCAGACCGACCACCACGAGTGTTGCCATGTCCATGACAGGTGCTCCCTCTCCCGGGCGAGGCGGCCGAGCGGCGCGCATTTCTTAATGGTAGCGGCAACTACTTGAATCAGCACTGAAACATGGCGACATTCCAAACCTGAAGGGCGGACGCTTCGGTCAAAGCCGTTTGTCCATGGTTGGACGCTTCGGTCAAAGCGATCTGTCCACGCTCCAGCCGGGCGGAGCGTGGACAAACGGCTCTCTCCCAAGCGTCCACGGCGCGGCATCGTCGGGCGCCCATGGGCCGGGGCACTGACGGGCGGCGGCCCTTCGCCGGCACCGGGCCCACCCGTCAAAGCGATTTGTCCACGCTCCAGCTGATCAGAGCGTGGACAAAGGGCTCTCTCCCAAGCGTCCAGGCGTGGACAAACGGCTCTCTCCCAAGCGTCCAGGCGTGGACAAATGGCTCTCTCCGAAGCGTCCGAGCTAGACCTTCATGGCCTCGTCCCAGGCGCCCCACACCACGGTGCGCAGGTTCCCCACGCCGGCGCAGTCGCCCACGTAGCGCACCCGCTTCCTCGAGCGTTTCGGGCCCTTGAGCGGCGCCGGTCGGTACCCCACGGAGCTGATCACGGAGTCACAGGGAATCGCGACCGACCTCCCGTCCTGCTCCACCACAACCTCGCCGTCGAACACCTCCTTGAGCGTCGCGTTGAGATACACCGGCACCTGGTGCAGCGCGAAGTACTCCCGCAGATAAGAGCTGTTGGCCAGGCAGACGCCCTTCTGCGCCACCAGGTCGTTCTTCATCTCCACGATGATGGGCCGCTTGCCCTGCAGGTGCAGCTCGTAGGCGATCTCGCAGCCGGTCAGGCCGCCGCCCACCACGACCACGCGCTCCCCCACCGGCGCGCCGTCGAGGAACTCGCACGCCTCCACCATCTTCTCCGCGCCCGGCACAGGCAGCAGGATCGGCGTGGAGCCGGTCGCCACGATCACTTCGTCCGCCATCAGGGCGTCCAGGTCCGTCACGCGCTCGTTCAGGTGCACCGGGATCTGCGCCTTCTCCACCTGGTGCCGGTACCAAGCGAGCAGGTCGCGCAGCTTGCCCTTGTAAGACTCCGCGCTCGCCTGGATCAGCGTGCCGCCCAGCGCGCCGCTCGCCTCGTAGATCACCGGGTCGTGCCCGCGCTCCTTCAGGACCAGCGCCGCCTCCATGCCGCCGACGCCGCCTCCCACCACGGCCACCTTTTTGGGACGGTCGGCCCTCTTGATGTGGTGCTTGTCCGTCTGCATGGTCTGCGCGTTCAAGGCGCAACGGGCCATGTGCAGCGAGTCGCTCAGGTCCTGGTCGTTGGGCACGCCCTCGTAGTGGCACAGGTTGAAGCACCCGTTGTGGCACAGGATGCACGGGCGGATATCCTCGTCGCGCCCCTCCGTGAGCTTGGTGACCCACTCCGAGTCCGCCAGGAACTGCCGCGCGAAGCCCGCGCCGTCCAGCTTGCCCTCGGCGATGGCCTCTGCAGCGACCTCCGGCACCAAGCGTCCCGCCGCCACCACGGGGATGTCCACGAACTCCTTGATGTGCTCCACGTCCTCGAGGTTGCAGTTCTCGGGCATGTAGATGGGCGGGTGTGCCCAGTACCAGGCGTCGTAGGTACCGTTGTCGCAGTTGAGCATGTCGTAGCCGGCGTCCTGCAGCAGCCTCGCGGCCTTCTCGGACTCCGCCATGTCGCGGCCCACCTCGACGTAGTCCTCGCCGGGCAGGGCGCCCTGTCGCATGCCCTTGGTCTTGGACACCACGGAGTAGCGCAGGGACACCGGGAAGTCGTCGCCGCACTCCCTCTTGATGGCCTGGACGATCTGGGTGGCGAAGCGGTAGCGGTTCTCGAGCGACCCGCCGTACTCGTCCTGGCGGCGGTTCACATACGGCAGCGTGAACTGGTCGAGCAGGTAGCCCTCGTGCACGGCGTGCACCTCGACGCCGTCGACGCCCGCCTCCTGCAACAATTTGGCGCTCTGGGCGAACGAGTAGACGAAGCGCTGGATCTCCTGCGCCGTGAGGGCACGGCTCGGCACCTTGTCGCTCCACCGGTTGGGGGACGCGCTGGCGCTCGCGCAGATCATGTCGAGGTCCATGAAGGGCTTGGAGAGCGTCCGCAGCACCGGGTTGGTGTAGAGCGCCTCCATCATCGGGCTTACCGAGAACGAGCGCCCGAACCCGGCCGTGAGCTGCACGAAAAGCTTGGCGCCGGTCTTGTGGAACTCCGGCATCCAGGCGGCGAGGTCCCGGTACATCCTCTTGTTCTGGTGCAGCCACTGGCCGAACATCGGGTTGTACACCGGCTGGCAGCCCGGCAGCACGAGGCCCACGTTGTTCTCGGCCACCTGCAGGATGAACTCGGCACCGGCCTTGTCGAAGTGGTTGTTCTCCATCCATCCCAAAAGGTCCGTGCCGCCCATGGACGTCATCACGATGCGGTTCTTGACCTCCACGTTCCCGATCTTCCAGGGCGTGAAGAGCGGTTCGAGCTCGCGCCTCATTTCTTGCCTCCCGTCGCGTCCGGTTCCGGGTCGCTCAACGTGACGGCGCCGTCCTCGCCCACGGTCACCGTCATGCCGTCCTGCACGTAGCCGAGGAACTCGTCGCCCAACTGGTCCACCACGGGCATCGGGTGCTCGGTCCAGTTGGCGGCGAGCACCGCGCCGGCCGCGGCCAGCGAGTCGATGGTCTTCGAGAACAAGAGGCACGCCGGGCCCTTCTCGAGAGCGCAGACCGTGTAGAACGCCATGCCGCCCGTGGTGGAGCCGATGGTCTCAGGCAGACAGATGGCGCGGCCGGCCATCGGCTTCTTGTACAGATCCGGGTTGTTCTGGTCGCCGCACTTCACCTGCTTGTCGCCCAGGAGCAGCGCCGTCTGATAGCTGGCCAGCGTGTTGAAGCCGCCGCGGGACACGAGCGCCTCGGCGCTCACGGTGCCGGGGATCACCACCCGGCCTTGAAAGGTCCTGCTCGCCATCTAGACGCTCCTTCCACAGAGAATGTCGCAGATCTGGTCGTCCGTGTAGTAGCGGGCGCTCGTGTAAGTGCGCAGCTTGTTGGACGACGTGATCACCGGCATGGCCTTGGCCAGCGGGTTGTTCATGTACATGAGCGGGCAGATGTAGCTGGTGGTGACGCCCATGTTCTCGAGGCGCAGGGCCTGCGGCAGCTTGGAGAACTCCTCGAGCACGCCCGGCGCGGCCGTGAAGACCGTGGGAACGGACACCTTGGTCCTGCCCGCGGCCTGCAGCTCGCGCTCGAGGCGGTCGGTCCACTCCACGATCTGGTTCAACGTCATATGCGGGCAGCCCATGAAGCAGAGTTTGGGCCTCGCGTTGGGGTTGGACCAAACGACCGGGTAGCTGGCCTTGACGCGCTCCAGCTCGGCGTCGTCGATGACGTAGACCTCGGCGTCCTCGCGCAACAGCGCGCGACCCTGTTCCTTGGCCTCGGGCGTGAGGTTCTCGATGTGATAAAGGCCCACGGAGCCGTTGGAGGCGGTCGCTGCCCCGAAGTCCTTGAGGTAGGTGACGGCCTCGTCGTCCAACTCCGTGCCGATCCACTGGTCGAGGCCCACCACGTACGGCACCTTGTCCATCACGTGCATGCCCACGGCGGAGCCCAGGAGCTGCGGCTCGGGCTTCTTGGAGGTCTCGACCTTGACCAGGTAGTCCGCCTTGCGGCCGTCATCGGTGAGCAGGCCGAACTCGGGCACCACGCCGGCAATGGAGCCAAAGAGCTCGATGATGCCGGAGTTTCGGTTGCAGCGGGCGCCGAGCACCGAGTTGGCGAACACGACCGCCGACGACTCCGCCCAGCTGAGGACGTCGCCCTGCTTGGGTGTGTTGCCCACCTCCGGCAGGTAGCTCGTGCACGTGTAGGCCTCGTGCGGGCCGCCGGGCCGGAGGCCGAGCCGCTTGAGCTGGTCCTCGTAGCGGTCCTGGTACTTGTACATGATCTTGAACACGATGTCGCGGATCGGCCCCGACGGCACGTTGGGGTCCAAGGGCAACGGGTCCGCCGTGAACTCCTGCTTGGACACCACGCCAGCGTTGATGAGCT
This sequence comes from Kribbibacterium absianum, assembly GCF_030067705.1. Taxonomy (GTDB): domain Bacteria; phylum Actinomycetota; class Coriobacteriia; order Coriobacteriales; family Atopobiaceae; genus Kribbibacterium; species Kribbibacterium absianum. The sequence goes on along the minus strand of NZ_JASJEX010000001.1, from coordinate 268,312 downwards.
GGTCGTAGAGGTCGTAGACCGGCCCCATCACGCTGATGCCGAAGCTGATCACCGTGTGGCCGAGCTCGCTCGTCACGGGAACCATGCGCTCGGCGCCGTAGATGTCCCCGTACATCACGAGGGTCTTCATGACCTTGGCCATGACCTCGCCCTCGCTGCCGTCGAGAATGGCCTGCTGCTCCTCCGTCAGACGCACGGCCGCCCCCCTTCTCTTGGTAAAGGTAGGGACAAGACTAATTCATTTGCGTCGATTCTTGAAGCTGGCCTGAATTGGCGGGAGAGGGCAAGGTCACATGGCGACCCTCGGCGGCGATCCCCTTGCGACTCTGACCGAGATTGCAACTCTGAGCCCCCGAGCCCTCCAAAACCGCCATCTCAGGGTCGAGACGGCAGTTCTGCGCCTCGTCCCGCTCAGAGTTGCAATCTGAGCCACATTCAGAACCCCAATCTCGGCTGCACGGCACAAAACGGTCGCCGGGAAGCGATTCCCAGCGGCCGCAAGGGCGACAAAACTCGACGAGTGCTATCGCGTTGCAGGTTTTATGCTGCGGCGCCTCCGTTCGGCAGGTCCTTGGGAGAGGGCTGCGCCGGGATCGGGAGGTTCGCGTAGGCCACCATCTCGGCCTTCTCCGAGGCGGTCGCGGAGGCCGGCTCGGTCTCGAGCAGGTACTCTGCCGTGGCGCGGCGCTCCATCGCGGCGGTGAAGCTGGACGTGCCGGCGAAGACCTCCTTGGTGTAGGGGTTCACGCCGTAGCGCACCGAGCGCACCACGATGTACGCGAACGCGGCCACGTTGACGAGGAGCGCCACCACCGACACCGCGAGGTTCACGCTCGGGTTGTTGACGGAGTCGGCGGCGAACACGGAGTCGTTCACGAACATCGGCACCATCTGGCAGAACATGCACCAGATGGACAGCGTGAACGCGCGGTTCTGGATCCAGCCGCCCTTGTTCCAGGCAAGCGCGGCGATGGTGGGCGCCAGCAAGAGGGCGATGCCGCAGTACCAGGAGTGCGTCGGCAGGCAGTTGTAGGTGTAGCAGAAGTTCCAAATGTCATAGGCAAGGATGTAGACCCAGATCATGTCCGGCCACAGCATGTCCTCGCGCTTCTTGGAGATGTAGATGCCGAACCAGCCGGTCATGCAGGCGATGTTGATGAGGCCGGCAATGCCGTTGAGCACGTTGTGCATGCCGCCGTAGAGCACCACGCCCTCGGTGGAGACCCAGGTGGTGCCCCAGGCCTTGATGGCGCTCTCGAAGTCGCTCACCACGGCGATGAGGATATTGATGGCCACGATGGCGAACGGGAACACCTTGAACCAGTGGGCGCGGCCCAGAGGGGTCCAGGAGTACTTGATCATCATGAAGCCGATGCAGCCGATGGTGGCCGCGTACACCTTGGCGTAGTGGAACCAGGAGTTCATGTCCGTGTGGGTGGGGTTGTTGAGCGCCCACTCCGCGCCCATGGCCGCGGCCACCTCGACGACGATGCAGTAGACCGTCATGGCGCCGCACACGCCGAAGAACATGAAGATGCCGCCGGCCTTGGAGCGTCGGGCGACCTCGTTGAGGCCGATCAGTGCGACGAGCACCAGGATCAGACCGAGCCACTGCCAACCGGCATTGGCCCCGTACACGTTAAACAGCATGGTTGTCCTCTCTCTCGCTGTTTCTGTCCATATGAAGGGTCTGCGCGATCAGGTCCGCGACGACGCCGTCATCAAGGTCCGGATGGGCTCGGAGCAAACCGATGAGCCCGACGATCAGCAGGTAGAACGTCTCGTAGAGGTGGTCGATGGCCACGGGGTGCAGGGACGCGTAGTCCTGGACGGTGGTGTCGATGAGGTAGGTGGCGGTGTGGTCGGCCACCCGCTGGATCAGCTGCAGGTAGAGCGAGGCGTTCTCCGTCGAGACGATCGCCTCGTGGAAGGGGTTGTCCTCGAACATCTCCTGGCGGAGCAGGCCCACCACAGTGGTGAGCGCGTGCTCGATGTCGCCCGGGCGCCGTCTGGCGTTCCAAGCGGCGAGCTTCTCGACGTACTCCGAGACGTAGGCGTCGAGGACCGCGGAGGTCACCGCTCCCTGGTTTGGGAAGTAATGATAAAAGAGCGAACGGGTCACGCCCACTGCGGCGGTGATGTCGCCCACAGAGACGGACGACAGCCCCCGCTCCTCGTAGAGCGCCCGGGCCGCCGAGACGATCTGGGCGCACCGGGCGTCCGCGTCCTCGCGGGCGTGCTGTGTCCGTGCGTCGGCCAAAGGGGCCCCTCTCCCGGTCGCTGAAGGTCACCGCCATGTTGACTGAGTGTCAACTGTTGGCGCATGGGCCGATGGCAGCTGTTGACACGCTGTTAATAGTGAGGGGCGCGCCGGTTGCGCTCGAAACCGCGGACGCTTGGGAGAGAGCCGTTTGTCCACGCTGCGCCCGGCTGGAGCGTGGACAATTCGCTTTGACCGAAGCGTCCACGCTGTCGCAGGATGGAGCGTGGACATTTGGCTTTGACCGAAGCGTCCAGGTCCGGACAAACGGCTTTGACCGAAGCGTCCACGGGGCCCGCACGGCGTGCGCCACTCCCTTCAAAGAGGGGTACGGTACGATTAGCGGCCTTCCGCCGTCTGCGTCACCCGATAGTTAGGAGACCCATGACACCCAACCCTAGGCAGGAGTCCACGCTGCGCCCGGACGCCGCCCTCGACCCCGCGGTCGTGCGCCAGCAGTGCGCCGACTTCTCCCGGTCCCGCGCCAACCGCGTGGCCCGCAACGCCGTGACCAGCGACGGCATCGTCAAGGCCGCGCGCAACCCGGTGGCCCTGCGCGCCTACCAGGACACCTACGCGGTCAAGCTCCGCACCGCGACCACCGTGACCAACCAGGAGCAGTCCGGCCGCTGCTGGCTCTTCGCCACGCTCAACTCGTGCCGCGCCCGCATGCTCCAGGCCCTCGACGTGGAGGACTTCGAATTCTCCCAGGCCTACCTGCAGTTCTACGAGAAGATGGAGTGGGCGAACGCGTTCCTCGTCCACGCGGTTGAGACAGCCGGCAAGCCGCTCGACGACCGCGCGGTGGCCATGCTCTTCGAAGGCCCGGCCGACGACGGCGGCCAGTGGAACTACGGCGCCAACCTCGTCGCCAAGTACGGTCTCGTGCCCAAGTCCGCAATGCCCGAGACCGCATGCTCGTCGAACACCACCGCCATGGTGGAGGTGCTCAACCGCCTGCTCCGCAAGGACGGGCTCGAGCTGCGGCGCATGGTGGCCGAAGGCGCGACTCGCGGCGCCATCGACGCCCGCCGCGCCGAGATGATGGACGACGTGCACCGCATGCTCTGCGTGTGCCTGGCCGAGCCGCCCGCCACGTTCGACTTCGCGTGCGAGGTCGGCCCCAAGGCCACGGTGGACGAGGCTCTGCTGCAACCCATCGAGCCCACGACGGGCCCGGCCGGCACGCCGGCGCCCAAGGCGAAGGACGGCGAGGAACCGGAGAAGCCGGCCAAGCGCCTGCTCAAGGACCCAGGCCTCACGCCGCAGGAGTTCGCCGAGAAGTACGTGAAGTTCGACCTCAACGATTACGTGGAGCTCGTGAACTACCCTCTCGACAAGTACCCCTACGAGCAGGTCTACGGCGTCGAGATGGGCGACCGCATCCTCGGCGGCCTCCCCATGCGCTTCCTCAACATGCCGATCGAGGCGCTCGAGGACGCGGCGGTGGCGTCGCTCAAGGCCGGCGAGGCCTGTTACTTCGCCTGCGACGTGGGCCAGAACTTCCCCTCCAAGCTCAAGGACTACCCCGGCACGCTGGCGCTCGACACGATGGACACGGGCGACCTCTTCGACGTGGACCTGACCATGGACAAGGCGGCCATGCTCGCCTCCCAGGAGTCCGGCATGACGCACGCGATGACGCTCGAGGGCGTGCAGCTGGGCGACGACGGACGCCCCGTGGCTTGGCGCGTCGAGAACAGCTGGGGCAAAGACTCCGGCAAGGACGGCTACCTGATTATGAGCGGCGACTGGTTCCGGCTCTATGCGGCCGACGTGGCCGTGCGCCGCGAGTTCGTGAGCCCCGACGCCCTCGCGCTGTGGGACACCGCGCCCACGGTGATGACGGAGCCGTGGAGCATCTTCTACTAGGCTTCCGCCTCAAGCTGGCGAGACGAGAAGGGCCTCGTCGATCGGGGCTCTTCTCGTCTCGCGGCTCTATGCTGTTCGATCGGGCGCGCGGGGCCACGAACGTTTGGCCGTCTACAGCTCCACAACGTCCACTTCGCTCCCCTGCATCCGCACGAGCCGGATCAGAGCGCTCGCCTGCATCCATACCGTGGCCGTGTTGTCGTTCGGATGCACGCCGATGAGATGGTTTGCGAACGCCAAGCAAACTCGAACGCTGGCATCAAAGGCGGCATCACCGCAGGTCGTTGTTTCAACCTCCGGACCGCTTTCGGTTTGTGTTGTGATCACAGCGCAAAGTTGCGGGCGCACATCTCCGCTGCGACGATGCCCAGCGCGCCCCGCGCCGGCTATCCCTCGTTGGACACCGTGCGCATGCGCCCGGTGCTGAGATATCCCACCACAGCCATCGCCAGCGTCATCGACGCGGCCACGGCCAGCAGCTCTGGTCGCTCCTCGCCCGCCGCGCAGGCCCGCAGATAACCCAGCTGCCAGGTCAGGGGGTTGGCGCAAGAGAGGGTCTGCAGGAAGGCCGGCGCCTGGTCCAGCGAGTAGAGCGTGGGCGCGCTGAACATGAGCGGCGTGAGCGCGAGGGACACCACGAAGTCACGCACCCGGTACGAGCGGATGAGCGCGGTGAGCGCACAGCCCAACGAGGCCCAGAAGACGCCGACGAGGGCCACGCCCACGGCCAGCGGCCCCAGCTGCGCCCGCAGAGAGAACCCGCAGAGGGCCCACACGGTGGCGAGCGCGACGGACGCCCGCACCAGCAGCTGCAGGACCGGCACCGCCAGCATTCCGAGGAAGTACCCAAGCCTCGGCACCCCCGATGCCAGCTTCAGGCACCCGAGCGACCACTTGCGCTCCAGCGTCCAGCGGTAGATCATGGACGAGAGCATCCCCACGCACTGGATCCCCATCACGCCCACGGCCAAGAAGAGGGCCGTCGCCGGCTCCACGCGCCCGCCGAACGACGCGAGCCCTCCCACCACAAAGAGGCCGTAGAAGGCCGGCTCGGACAAGAGGCCCCCAGAAAACAAAAGCCGGGAGGAACCTCCCGGCACTCGGTAGAAGCGAAAGAACGCCTCCACCCCGTTTATACCACAGGTGAGCGGCACTGCCACGACCTTTCGGCAAAGGCACCGAGGCACGAAGATCAACACGCGCCGGACTCACCTGCCAAAGAGAGCGCTCACGAAACACCCCCCCAAGAAAGCCGCCTCCTGCTCGGCCGAGACGGTCGCGGCCGTCCAATCCGTCCAGCCATTGCAGTTCATCCGGGCGTTCCTACACTTGCATCGGAACCGTCCACGTCTGGAAGAAGGCACCTTGAGCCCCCTGTTGATCATCGCCACGGTCGCGATCACCTGCGCCCTCGTCCTGTACACCCTCGGAGTCTTTGGAGAGAGACGGGCGGGACGTCTCAGGCCGCGGTTCGTCGTGCTGTTCTGGTGCGGCCTCGCCTGCGACACCACGGGCACGCTGATCATGAGCGCCATCGCCGCTTCGTCGCAGGCGACGGGCAAGATGGGTATCCACGCGGCCACCGGCGCGTTGGCCATCGTGCTCATGCTGGTCCACGCCGTCTGGGCCACCTTCACCTGCTGGAAGGGCAGCCCCCAAGCGCGCCGCGCCTTCAGCCGCTTCAGCGTCGTCGTGTGGCTCCTATGGCTGGTCCCGTACGTGTGCGGTCTTCTCGTGGGCATACCGGCGATTTCCCTCGCGCCGGTTCCGGCCGTCCTCGTGGCAGTCCTGGTGGCGGCCGTCATTGCCGTGGCCCTCTGGCTCGGCTCGCAGGGCAGGGCAGAGGCCGGGGCGCGCTGCGGCTAAGACGAGCGCGCGGCGGTTTGGCTTGCGATCACAAAGCTATGGGGCGCTCAGGCAGCAGTTTGGTTTGTAATCACGCCACAAACGGAAGTCGGTTGCGATGTTGAACGCTCCATCTGCGAAAATACCGCCTTTGATGCTCTGCGGGGAGTATGCGTTGCGATCGCAACGCATACTCAACCCGATGGGACAGGCGACGAAGGTCACCGGCCCGTCATGCACGACCCCGAGTCACGTCGCAAACCACCCGAAGCGCCAACGCGGCCCGCGCCCTCCGCGAACTCATCCCTCGTTGTGCTCCGTCGGACTCGCGTACGCCTTGTAGGACGCGACGCCGTCCCTCGGGAGCCAGCAGTTCGCCTGGAAGCGCGTCTCCTTGCCGGCGCCTTCGGGCTCCACGTAGGCGGCCGCCCCGCCCACGATCGCGCCCGCGCCGTCGCGGGCGATCACCGTCACCCACACGGGGCCGTCCTCGTCCGGCGTGACCGTGCCAACGAGAAGCTCGTCCGCCACCATTCCGGACGGCGCCGGCACACGCTCCACCGACGAGAGGTCGTAGCTCGGAGCGGGCTCGCCGTCGGCGGGCGCCCAGTCAGACTCGTCGACCTCCACGGAGAACTCCACCGCGGCGACGTCCGCGGCGTCGCCGCACGCGATGTCGCCGAGCGCACACTCGGAGCCTGCGCCCACGGCCTCCGCGTCCTCCAGGAAACCGAACACCTTGCGCCCCTCCGCGTCCCGGCCGACGACGTGCAGGGTCGCCCGCTCGCACCGCCAGTCTGCATTCGGGTTCCGTACGATGGCGCCATAGGTGAGGTTCCCGTCAGAGACCGACCAGCCGGAGTCCACGATCTGAATGTCCTCACGGGCGTTGGCCTGAGTATCGGCCGCTTGGGCAGCGACCCGTGTCGGTGCGGCCGCACCGCACCCAGAGAGGGACAGGGACAGGAGCACGCCGAGAACAGCGGTCAGGAAGGCGGTCATGACATCCTCGTCTCGTCGAAACTTCTTGCATTTTCAACTCTCTTATATCATGAAGTTTCAACCAGTGGGCCGGGTCTCAACTTCCATAGGGTGAGCGGGCGGCCCCACACCCCCTCGCGGCTCGCGGCACCGCCCGCGCGCGGCGGTTTGGTTTGCGATTACAAAGCTATGGGGCGTGCCTGCAGCAGTTTGTTTTGCGATCACAACGCAAACGGAAATCGGTTGCGATATTGAATTCTTCACCTGCGGAAATACCAGCTTTGATGCGTGGCCGTGAGTTTGTGTTGTAATCGCAACGCAAACTCATCCCGCCGGGACCTCCGCGAGGCTTCCCCACCTCGCGACTCCGCTGCGCCCGACTCCGGTTGGGCTGGGCGCAGTGGAGGATCCTGTCGCGCCTGTGGCGTCGCGCCTCAACCGGCGCACGCAAGGGCCCGTCCCGGCCAGAAGGTCTCCCCGGCTACAATGAGGCCACCTGAAAGCCCGATGCACCCGAGGAAGACCCATGCCCACTACCGATGACGAGATCTTCATGGCCCAGGCCATCCAACTGTCCCGCGACGCCGCGGCCCACGGCAACGAGCCTTTTGGCGCCCTGCTCGTGCGCGACGGCGAGGTGATCGCCACCAACGAGAACCAAATCTACACCGCCCACGACTACACCTTCCATGCCGAGGCGGGCCTCATCCGCACCTACTGCGCGCAGAGCGGCGAGCCAGACCTCTCCGACTGCACGCTGTACTCCAGCTGCGAACCCTGCTACATGTGCAGCGGCGCGATGGTGTGGTCGCGGGTGGGACGGCTGGTCTACGGTGCCAGCGACATCGACCTGTGCTCGCTCGTCGGCGAGCCGGGCAGCCCCTGCAGCGAGACCGTCTTCGAGCACTCCCACCACGCGCCCGAGGTGACGGCCGGCGTGCTGCGCGACGAAGCGCTCGAGGTGCTCCGCGCCTACTTCGAGCCGCGCGGCGAGAAGAACTGAGAGGCGACGCGGACGCCCGGCCGACGGCTCCGTGACCACCTGCACCGGCCCGAAGCAACCCGCTGATATCCCCGTTGCGGTCATTCTGACATTCTTACTTTCATTCTTACGTTATTAATTGCGGAGAAGGCGCCCCATGGGACAACGAGTCGAGACCGCAGGCCGAACCGTCGAGCTGCCCGGCTGGCTCCAGCCCTGCCGAGCGATGCCGGACGACCCACCCGGTTCGCTCCCCTTCCTGTACCAGATCGCCGGCGACACCGGCGGCTCCACGGGGCTCGTCACCGTCTCCCCGCTGGCCCCGGAGCAGACGATGCCCTTCGGGGAGGCCCGGGCGGTCATCGACGGGATCCACGAGTGCCTTGGGGACGACCAGGGCCTCGTGGAGGTCAAGGCGACGCGCACGCGCGGGGGCGAACCGGTGATCTGGAGCATCGTCAAGACCACCATGGAGCCGTCCGGGGTCCAGTATTTCCTGATGTTGCACCTCGCGACGGCCGCAGGACCGCTCTGCGTCCGGGGCTTCTTCGACGAGGCCGTGGCCACCGGCATGAGGGACACGCTGGTCGCCGCCCGCGGCTACGAGGGCCCGTGGCGGGCGGACCCCTACGATCCGAGCTTCACCCGCGGCAATCTCATGAACCAGTCGGAGGCCGCCGAGTGGGACGCGGCCTTCCCGGCGCACCCATTGTCCAAGGCAAGGAAGCTTGCGCGATATGTCGTGGAGCACAACTAGCGACGGGGCGAAAGGGAGCGGGGCGGCCGCCAACCTCGTCGGCAGCCTGTTCTCAGGACAACAGCCGCCTACCGGCACTTTCGCGGTCATATCAAATAACTCTGACGATGGTTCGCAAACTGATGCCATCGCCGAAGAAACGCCGACGAATGTCACGGCAATGTCACGGAGGGAGGTGATTCCAGCAAAAACAAAGCAGGCCAGAAAGTCCGCTTGACCTTCTGACCTGCGTCTTTGTTGGTCGCGGGGGCAGGATTTGAACCTACGACCTTCGGGTTATGAGCCCGACGAGCTACCAGACTGCTCCACCCCGCACTGTTGGGTGCGCCTCAGCGCACAAAGAAACAATACGCGGGTGCGTGCCACATGTCAAACGCGGACCAAGATGTGGAGGTGTCTCCACATTCCTCGAAGGCCTCCAAGCTTTCGGACGGCGACACCGCCACACCCTCCAGGCCGTGACGCGCCGCTCCCCTACCACCGCGTCTCCGCGCGGGACATGAGGCGCATGCCGTTGAGGATCACGATCACCGCGACGCCCGTGTCCGCGAAGATCGCCGCTCCCATGCCGGCCACGCCGATGGCCGCAAACACGAGCACCGTGAACTTCACGGCGATGGCGAACGCGATGTTCTCGCGCACCACGTTCATCGTCCGCCGCGACAGTCGGAAGAAGCCGGGCAGCTGCTCCAGGTCGCCGCCGAGCAGCGCGACGTCCGCCACCTCGAGCGCGGTGTCGCTCGACGCCGCGCCCATCGTGACGCCCAGGTCGGCCGCCGCGAGCGCCGGGGCGTCGTTGATGCCGTCGCCCACCATCGCCACCGAGAGGCCCTCGGCCTCGAGTGCCTTGACTCGCTCCACCTTGCCCTCGGGCAAGAGGCGCGCGGACAGCTCGGACACGCCGGCCTGGTCGGCCACAGTCCGGGCCACGCGCTGGTCGTCGCCCGTGAGCATCACGGTGCGACGGATGCCCATCCTGTGCAGCGCGGCGATGGCGCCGGCGGTGGTCTCGCGGATGGCGTCGGCCACGGCGATCACGGCCACGGCCCGCCACGCGCCGTCAGCGGACGAGCACAGCACCAGCGAGGTCGCGCCCTTCTCGGCGTTGGCCGCCACGGCCTCCTCGAGCACCGGGGTCCGCTCGGCCAGCTCCGGCTTGCCCACGCACCAGCTGGCACCGTCCACGACGCCCACCACGCCGGCCCCGGGCTCCTCGCGGACATCGGCGGCCGTGCTGCTCGGCGCCTGGGCCTGGTCCGCAGCCACGCACACGGCGGCGGCCAACGGGTGCGTGGACTCCCGCTCCAGGGCCCGGGCCACGGACAGCACGCGCCCGGAGGTCCAGCCGTCGGCCAGCACCGTGAGCCCCTGCACCTCGGGCTCGCCCTGCGTGAGGGTGCCGGTCTTGTCGAACGCCACCGCCTCCACGCGCGAGCCCTTGTCAAAGCACGCGCCGCCCTTGACCAGGACGCCCATGCGCGCCGCGCGGGTGATGGCCGAGACAAAGCTCACCGGCGTGGAGATCACGAGCGCGCACGGGCACGCGATCACGAGCAGCGTCAGGGCGCGCCAGATCCAGGCCTCCCAGTCGGCGCCGCCGGCAAAGAGCGTGAGCGCCACGGGCACGCCGATGCCGAGAATCGCGGCGACGGTCACCACGGCCGGAGTGTACACGGCGGCGAAGCGGTCGACGAAGCCCTCGTACGGCGCCTTCTCGGCCTGCGCGCCCTGCACCATCGAGACGATGCGGGCGAGCGTGCCCTCGCCCGCGGAGCTGGTCACGCGCACGGTGACCGGCGCCACGGTGTTGAGCGTGCCGCCGAAGACCTCCGCGCCCGCGCCCTTGTCGCGCGGCACGGACTCGCCGGTGACGGGCGCCTCGTCGAAGGCGGAGTCGCCGTCCACGATGGTGCCGTCCAGCGGCACGCGAGCGCCGGGCAGCACGCGGACGAGCATGCCAGGCCTCACGTCGGAGAGGGGCACCGTGCGCGTGTCGCCGTTCTCGGACACCACGAGGGCCGTCTCCGGCGCCAGGTCCATGAGACCCTCGATCGAGGTGCGGGTGGTGCGCATGGACCAGCTCTCGAGCCACTCCCCCACCTGGTCCAGGAAGATCACGATGGCGGCGTCGCGGAACACCTCGGGGTCGAGGGCGCCGTTCAGGAGGTCGTAGAAGCCCATGACGAGCGCGCCGAGGACGGCGATGCCCATAAGGACGTTCATGTCGGCTGTGCGGCGGCGTAGCGCCGCGAGCGCCATCGGCGCGACGAAGACGAGGCCCGCGACGGCCCCGGCGGTGTAGACCCACAGGGCCGCTGCCTGCGCGCCCAGGGCAAACTCGCAGATAAGCCCCACCGCGAGGAGCGCGCCGGAGAGCCCGAGCAGCACCTGCGCGCGGTGCTCGTCCCACCAGGACCGCTCGACGCCGAAGCGCTCCTCCTGCTCGGAGGTGAGGTCGAGGTCCTCGCCGCAGGCGCGGACGGCCTTGACGATTGCGCGGCCCACGTCGTCGGGGTTGGCTCCGGGCTCGAGGCTCACGGCCAGGCGTGCCGTGGCATAGGTGAGCGCGGCGTCCGCGACGCCCGGAACGGCACGCACCGCGTCCTCGCAGCTCTTGGCGCAGGAGGGGCAGTCGAGGTCGGCCACCGTGAAGACGAGCGACGCGCGGCCGGCGAGCGCGTGCTCCGAGAAGGTCTCGCACCCGCACGCGTGGCCGTGGTCGCCGTGCTCGTGGTCGGCGCCGCAGCAGTCGTGGTCGTGGTCGCCGTGCTCGTGCTGATGGTCGTGCTCCAGCCCGCACGCCTGCCCTCTGTGCAGCTCCGCCATGGCTAGTCCTCCAGGTTCCAGTGGCCGGCGTGCTCGAGGCCCACGCGGATGAGCGTGGCCACGTGGTCGTCGGCGAGCGTGTAGATCGCGCGCTGGCCCTCGCGGCGCGTCGAGACGAGCCCGCGGTCGCGCAGCAGGCGCAACTGGTGGCTGATCGCGCTCTGGCTCACGCCGCACAGCTCCACGAGGTCGCTGACGGACAGCTCCCGCTGCGTCAGCGCGCCGAGGATGCGGAACCGCGTGTAGTCCGACAGCGCGTCGAAGATCTGCGTGGCGGTGTAGATGACCTCGTCGTCCTGCAGGTACGTGGCGGTGAGCTGCACCTCGTCGGCCCGGGACAGCGGCTCGCTCTGCTCCATGGCGCCCCTTCCGTGAGCGTTCTTCTACCAATGTATGAGCACCTGCTCATATGTTCATTGACAGGAGCATAGCAGGAACGCAGGGCCCGTGCGGCGGGATCGGACACTCGGTTCGCTTCGCCGCGGCTCGTGCATCCCGCACGTCCGCAGAGAACGCACCGCATCGGCTGCTCGATGGACGCGGGTCCCGACAGCGAAGAGCTCCAGCCCTATGGGGACGCAGTGATTGCAAGCAGCCTTAACACACGCGCCCGGAAATGAGGGGATGCACCGGCACAGGACGCCGAGGAAGGGGACGTCATGAACGCCAGCAGCCTCAATGAGAAGACGCGCGACGGCCTCGTGCCGCGCCAAGCGATGATCGGGCTCGGATTCTGCGCCTTCGCGCTCGCCGCGGGCGACGTGGCCGCGCGCATGGGGTACCCGGAAGGCGCGGGCGTTGCCGCCATGGCCGTCGGGCTGTTCGCGTTCGGGCTGTGGACCGCGTGGAAGGCGCAGCGGCCGGCTCGGAAGCCGGAAGCACGGCCGCAGCCGGAGCCGCAGGCGCCGGAGCCGGAGCCGACGCCGGAACCCCTGGCGCCCTGGACGCTCGCGCCCGTGCTCGACGGCCTCGCCGCCGCGCCCGAGCCGCTCGTCTTCTTGCGGCACGTCGTCGAGCAGACCCGCACCGCGGAAGGCCGCGCGGACGGCCTTTTCGACGGTACGGGCGTCGACGGTACGGGCGCCGAGGCCCCCTCCCCCCTCGACCTCTTCCTGGCCGAGCAGCTGGAGCAGGCCGGCCTCTTCTCGCTGCCCCCGGACCTGGCGCTCGTGGCGCGTTTGAACGGCCGCTCCGGCGCCGTGCAACTGGAGCCCGTCGACACCGATGCCCACACGGCCACGGCCGAGGAGCGCCGTTGCGTGCTGGCCTGCGAGGCCGCGCTCAACCGCACCCGCATGGCCGCGACGGCCGCGCGCCCTGCCCTGGGCCACGACGGGCTGCGCGCCTTGTACCAGGCCGTCGAGCTGGGCGAGTCCTCGCTCGCCTCGCAGGCGGCGCACCTCTCGATCCGCGCCTCGGGCACGAGCCCCACCAACGGCGTCACGGGCGAGTGGAACATCCGCCACGCGCTCGCCCTTGGCATCGAGACCCTGCAGGCGCCCTGGCGCATCGAGGCCAACTTCCAGGTGAACGAAGAGGCCGGGCTCTGCGCGCTGGAGATCGTCGCGCCGGACGACGTGGCGCTCGCGCCGCTGGCGTGGGACGCCTCAACGGACGAGCCGGCGCCCGTCGGCGCCGACCAACGTGCCTGGCGCGCCGCCCGTGCGGCCTGCTCGGAGACCCTGCTGCTCACGCGCTATGCCGCCGTGGCCGCCCCGAGGCTCAAAGAGGTGTGGGTCTCGGCCATCGACTCCGACGGGCGGTGCCTGCTCACCGGCCACTGGGCCGTGTCCGAGCTGCTGGCGCTCGACCTGACGGGCGCCCTGGACCCGGTGGCGTTGGTCGTGGGACTGGGCGCGCGGCTCTCGATCCACGAGGGCGGCCTCGCCCCGGTGACGCCGCTGTTCTCGATGGCGGACGAGCGCCTCTCGCCGTCGTGGCGCCGGGAGCTCCCCGAGACCCGCGGGGGCATCGCGACCGTGCCCGAGGACCTCGCGGCGAGCGGCGACCGGCCGTTGGCAGCGTTCGCGGAGGCCGTGGGCGAGGCGCTCGCGCCCTCTGCGCTCGAGAGCGTGCGCGCCGTGAAGGCGCTGGCCGCCGACGCCGTCGCCCGCTACGACGACCCGCGCATCGCCGCGGGCGCGCAGGCGGCCATCGAGGGCCTTGCCTGCGGGACGCTGGCGCCGGAGGACGTCGAGGCCGTGAGGGAAGCCGTCCGCTTCGCGTCGCCTTTGGACAAGGCCGTGCGCTCCGCCGTGACTGCGATGGAGCGCGGCGACGCGCAGGGGATCGTGGACCGACTCGCGCGACCCATCCGCGAGGCGGACGCGCGGTACTCGGACACGGACGCCGTGGTGTGGCGCAGCTTCCACAACTCGCTCGAGCGCGCGGCGTTCAACCGCGAGCGCGCGGCCAGCGGGGACACGCGGGCCCTGCGGCTGGCGCCCGGGACGTTCCACGCCGGGCTGCTCGGGCTGTCGACCGCCTGGATGCAGCTGGGCGACGTGGAACAGGCCCTCGCCTGCGCGCTCCGCGTGCTGGAGCTCGACCCCTGGGACACCGGGGCGCAGCTGCGGTGCGCCCGCTGCTACGAGGCGCTCGGCGACCTGCCGATGGCCGAGGCCACGCTGCGGTCCCTGCTCGAGACCGGCTGGGAGCCCAACACGCTGGCGCTCGCGTACCTGCGCCTGGGCCAGGTGCTTCAGGCCGAGGACGACAAGGCCGGGGCGCTCGCGTGCTACCGCCGGTGCGCGATGACCGCGTCGCCGTGCGCGGAGGTGGCCGAGGCACTCGCGGCACAGCTCGGCGGGGAGTTGCCGGCCGACCTTGCGAAGCCGGTGGAGGCGGCGCTCGAGGAGCGGCGGCTGCCGTGCGCGCCGACCGACACGGTGAGCGACCTTCTGCTGGACGGCCTGCAGGAGACGGTCGACGCCGGGCAGTTCGTGGCGGCGCAGGACTTCGGGCAGGCGGTCGTGGCGCTCTCCGGTGACGACGCCGTTGCCCGCGCGGTGGCATCCCTGGCGTGAGCGCGTGCATTCGGGGACAGTCCCTAAATGCACGCACCGCACGGCAGATGTGCATTTGGGGACTGTCCCTAAATGCACATCATTCGTTTTCTTTGATGGGTGCGTAGAACTCGGCGCCGTCGTCCAGGCGGAGGATTCCCACCTGACCCGTCGGGAACCCGGCGGCCGCCGCGCAGTCGACGCACACCTTGTCGGCCACGCCGCCCGTCTCGGCGCTCGCGCCCACGCGCACGATGCGGCCGCGCCCGTTCTCGTCCAGGGGCAGGCGGTCCAGGGAGCTCGTCAGCGTCGGCAGATAGGTCACCGGCGTGTGGCCGGCCACCACGAGAGGCCCCGCGCCGTTCTCGTCCACGAGCCCCGTTGGCGCGTCCCAGAACTCACCGCGGACCCAGGTGAACGTCTCGGCCGGCTGCTTGGCCAGCTCCTCGTGCAGCGCGCGCTCGGTCCACTCCCCCTCCGGAGCCTCCGCGCGGATGGGCAGGATCCCCGCGTGCGTGAGCACATGGATGCGCCCGTTCACGGTGACCGTCTCGAACAGGGGCAGCCCCTTGACCCAGCGGACAAGGTCCTCGTACGCCTCGGGCGGCATGTCCATCAACGACTCCACCGTCATGCCGCCGCCGTTGATGACCCAGTTGTACCAGGCCTGTTCGTCGTCGGGGTCGGCCACGCTCGCGAGGAAGAGGTCCTCGTGGTTGCCGCGGAGCACCGTCGCGTTGGGCAGCGAGCGGACGAGACGCACCACCTCGCGCGACTGCGGCCCCCGGTCCATCAGGTCGCCGAGCACCACGACGCGGTCCTCCTCGCCCGGCGAGGCGATCGAGAGGGCGTCGTCGAGGGCGCGGTAGTGCCCGTGGACGTCCGAGAGCACATAGGTGGCCATGGGTCCCCTTCTCGAGAACGGCTCCAAGTCAAACCCGGTTCCACACGATACCCGACTTCGCGCATTTCCCAGCCCCAGCGTCTGGGAGCTGCAGCGTCTGGGGCTCACCGGCCGAGAAAGCCCGTAGACTGAAGGCACTGGAGAGAGGAGCAACCATGGGCACCGTTCATGTGGCCGCCGCGCTGATCGTGGCCGAGGGCGCCGTGCTGGCCGCGCGGCGCCGGAAGCCCGCGTACGACGGCCGGTTCGTCGGCCGCTGGGAACTGCCGGGCGGCAAGGTGGAGGAGGGCGAGTCCCCCGAGGACGCCTGCCGGCGCGAGCTGCGCGAGGAGCTCAAGGTGGACCTGGCCGAGCTGTGGCCGCTCGAGACCGTGGACTTCGACTACGACGACTTCCACCTGACGATGGACGTCTTCGTCGGCAGGCTCGCCGAGGGCGTCGAGCCCCAGAACATCGAGCACCAGGAGCTCCGCTGGGTGCGCCGGGACGAGCTCACGGACCTGGCATGGCTGCCGGCGGACGTCACGCTGATGCACCAGCTGCAGGACCGCTGGCCCGAGATGATGGCCGCGGCGGAGCCCGCGTCATGAGCGGCGCCGCGAACGAGGTGCTCGAGCAGCTCTGGGCCCGGAAGTCCGTGCGGGCCTTCTCGGACGAGCCCGTGACCGCCGAGGAGCGCCGGCTGATCCTCGAAGCCGCCTGCCAGGCCCCGACGGCCGGGAACCAGCAGCTGTACACCATCGTCGACGTGACGGACCAGGCGGAGAAGGAGCGGCTGGCGGACCTCTGCGACCACCAGCCGTTCATCGCGAAGGCGCCGTTGGTGCTCGTGTTCTGCGCGGACTGCGACAAGTGGCTGCGCGCCTACGGGTTCGCGGGCATCGAGGCGCGCCGGCCGGGCGTGGGCGACTTGCTGTTGGCGGTGAGCGACGCGAACATCGCGGCCCAGAACGCCGTCATGGCCGCGTGGTCGCTCGGCGTGGGGAGCTGCTACATCGGCGACGTGATGGAGCGGTGCGAGGAGATGCGCGGGCTGCTCGCCCTTCCCGAGTGGGTGTTCCCGGCGGCAATGGTGGTCTTCGGACGCCCGACCGCGCAGCAAGCGGAGCGGCAGAAGCCCTCACGTGTGCCCCTGGGCGCCGTGGTGTGCGAGAACCGCTACGTGCCGTGGGACGAGACGACGGCGCGGGAGGCGCTGGCCGAGCGCGCGGGCATCAAGGGCTACGACGCGTGGGTGCGGGCCTTCTGCGCGCGCAAGTACGAGAGCGGCTTCAGCCGCGAGATGACGAGAAGCGTCGAACAGTACCTCGAGATGTTCCAATGAGCCAGAACCCGATGGGTCCTGGCTCATTGGCATCGGGCGCTATGACGGGATGACGCTCAGATCCTGCCGTCGTTGTCGTCGCCGTACTCCTCGGCGACGTCCAGCTTGGCCGGCGTCACCTTGTTCATGATGAACAGGTACCAGACGAGGCCGACCACGGCGATGACGCAGAAGATCACGAACAGCCGCACGAACGGCCCCGCGTACTCGGGACCCGGCACGAGCCCGAGGTCCGAGAAGTTCGCGATGCCCATCATGCCGCCGAAGATCGCGATGCCGATGGAGCCGGCCACGTTGAGCGCCAGGTCGTTCATGCCGATGGCGCGGCCGGACTGGTCGGGCGCCACGGTGCCCACCACGGTGTCCACCACCGGCGAGTAGAAGAGGCCGATGCCCGCGTACACGATGGCCATGGCGATCCCGATGGCCACGGGCCCGGCCGTGGCGCACGCGGCCGCGAGCGCGAACCCGCAGATCATGAACACGATGGACATGATGATCGTGGCCTTGTGGCCGAGCTTGGCGTCGATGGAGCCGGAGCTGACGGCCATGACCGTCGCGACGATGTAGGCCGCGAGCAGCATCAACGACACGTCGCCGCTCGTCATGCCGTAGACCTGGGCGCCGAGGGCGTTGCAGGTGCCGGCGATGGAGTAGTTGAAGAAGTACAGGATGAAGAAGATGCCGATGGACATCAGCCAGCGGGTGTTGTGGAAGAACTCGTGGGTGATGAACGGCTGCTTCGCGCGCCCGATGTAGACCCAGAACAGCACGAAGAACACCACGGCGCCGAGGAGCAGCCACCAGTTCATGTAGGTGAAGAAGATCGTGAGCAGCGCGAGCGCGACGGCCACGATGGCGAAGCCCGGCACGTCCACATGGACCTCGCCGTAGGCCTCGTCGGGCACGTGCGAGAGGATCGTCGGGATGAAGAACACGCTGACGGCCGGGATCAGGAAGAGGATCGTCCAGTTGAGCGACGCGAGGAAGCCGGCGGCCAGCACGCCGATGGCGGTGGACAGCTGGAAGCCGGCCGTGAAGATGCCGAAGAACGTGACCTTCTCGGCGCCCTCCAGGTAGCGCGCCACGAGCACGAGATAGACGGAGCCGGCCACCTGGCCGCCCGCCGTCTGGATGCAACGGGCGACGATGACCATCCAGATGTTGCCGAAGTTGCAGAAGAAGCCGAGCAGCGAGCCCGCGAGCAAGAGCGCGATGCCCACCGCGAACATCCGCTTGAGGCTCACGAAGTCACCGAGCGACCCGTAGATGAAGCACACGATGCCGAGCACGATGCCCGGGAGCGCGGTGATCAGCGACGCCTGCTCAGGGGCGCCGAGCTGCGTGCCGATCTGCTGGAACACGAGCGTGAAGCCCTGGTTGCACAGGTTGCCGAGGATGAAGATGCAGAGCAGCAGCACCAAGGACGGCTTTATGTCGGGCGCCGGCTCGATCCTGGGCGCCGGAGTGTCGGTGGTTGCCATCGGGGCCTCCTACTTGCAACCGGCCACGAGGCCGGTGATGCGGTTCATGAACTCATCGAGAAAGCGCGGCGCGTCGACCTCGACACAGGCGCCCATCGACTTGTACGGGTCGTTGAGCAGGTCCGGGTTGCCGATGGTCCGGCCGCGCGTCGGCCCCTCCGTGTCCACCATCAGGTTGATCGGCAGGATCGTGACGAGCGACGGGTCGATGGCCACGCCCACGGCGAGCGGGTCGTGCAGGCCGCAACCGCCGAGGTACGGCGCGGTGGTCTCGTAGGCCTTGATGTAGTAGTCGGTGATGTCGGCGAGCTTCTCGCCGGCGACGGTGCCGCACTCGCGCCACTTCTTGGTGTCCTCGTAGGTGAGGAGCGTCTGGAGCGTGACGTCGAGGCCCACCATCGTCGCGGGGATGCCGGAGCGGAACACGAGGTTCGCGGCGTCCGGGTCCTGGTTGATGTTGGCCTCGCAGCAGGGGCTCACGTTGCCGGGCACGGTGAGGGCGCCGCCCATGAGGACCTCGGCGCCGAGCTCGTCCGCGATGGTGGGGTCCTTTTGCAGCGCGACGGCCATATTGGTCTCGGGGCCGGTGGGCACGTAGACGAGGTCCTCGCCATAGGTGTGCACGGCGTCGATGATGAAGTCCACGGCCGGCGTGGCCTCGGGCTCGCGGCCGGAGTCCTCGAGCACCACCTCGCCGATGCCGTTCTTGCCGTGGATGAAGGCCGAGATCTCCATGACCTCGAAGCCGTCCTTCTCGATGGCGTGCGGCTCGCCGAGAAAGACGGGCACGTCGTCGCGGCCGAACAGGTGCAGCACGTCGAGGGCGTTCTTGGCGCTCTGCTCCACGAGCACGTTGCCGTAGGTGCACGTGATGCCGATGAGGTCCACCTCGGGGCTCCCGCAGGCGTACGCGATGGCGAGGGTGTCGTCCACGCCCACGTCGAGGTCCAGGATCATTTTCTTCTGTGCCACTGCAACCTCCAGACACTCGTGCGCAGGCCCGCGCCCGTGGACGCGACCCCTGCGCATGGACCATGACCAACTGTGCCTACGCCCTCCTGCGCGCGGGAGGGTTGGCTACGCTTCTCCCCTGCTTTTGCTCGACGCAACGCACAGAGCGCTGATAATCGGCGGACGGTATTTTCTTAACTGTCTTCAGTTTGAAGTTCCGGGACGTTGATGAGGGACGCAAGGTGGCGCGGGCGCCCGACGGGCTCTGCGGCAGATACAGGGTCCGGGCCGATCACGTGCGGGGCTGCCAGGTGCTCGCACGCGGCGTCCACCTCCGAAAGGAACGCCGGCACCCGACGCGCCCGAGCCTCGACCCACGCGCGAATCCTGCTTCCCACCATCCGCATCTCCCATCGTTGAAGGGAGGCCGCTGCGAGCGCTGCCCGCGTGCGCTGCCTCCGGAGTGTCTCCGAGCCGCGTATCAGGCAACCAGTGGCCTATCGGCGCAAAAAGCAACGACCTGGAGCCGCGCCCCGGTCGCCGGAGGACAGGCTGAGCGCGGTCCCTCTCCCCTGATTTGCAGAGTCGCGTCAGTCGATGTTGAACGGCGTCGTTCGACCGGTGAGCGGTTTTGGGCAACCTGCATCCTTTTGACGACATCTACCAGAGTCTATGTTGTACAGATTGCCTGTCGGCGATATAAGAGCAGAAAGAGGGCCGCTGACCTGCACGAGGTCGACGGCCCTCAAGTCTGCGACGGGGCTAGGACTCCTTGATCTCCTTGCCGCCCGTGACCTGGTCCCACTTGGCCAGCACGTCCTCGCGCATGGCCCCGAACTCGGAGATGTCCTCGGACATCAGGTCCTCGTCGGTGTAGTCCAGCTCCACGCCCTCCAAGCTCGGGATGCAGAGCTTGATGGTGTTCTTCTTGTCCAGCTTGGCCAGCTCCACCAGCATGTCGTCGTTGGAGAACAGCCACTTGATGAATGCCGCGGCGCCGGCAGTGTTGTCCGCGCCCTTGAAGGCGGCGACGCCGTCGGGGATGTAGGGCATCTTGTCCGACGGGTGGACGATCTTCACGGAGTCGTTGAGCAGGTCGTCGAGCGTCTGGTCGATGTAGGTGATGCCGACGCCGAACTCGCCCTGGCTCACCCGTGTGGACGGGTCGCTGCCGCGCTTGGTGTAGAAGGGCACGTTGGCGTTGATGCCCTCGAGGAGCTTCCAGCCCGCGTCCTCGCCCATGTCCTGCAGGATGCCGGCCACGGCCGCGTAGTTGGTGCCCGAGACGGCGGGCGAGCTCATGACGATCTCGTCCGCGTACTGGCTGTCGGGCAGGTCCGTCCAGGCCTTCGGCGCGGTCGCGCCGGCGTCCTTGAGCACGTCCTCGTTCACGATGAAGCCCACCACGGTGACGCCCTTCGAGAACCACAGGTTGTCGTCGCTCTTGAAGCCGGTGGCGAACTTGTCGGCGTCCTCGAAGTCCACCGGCTCCAGGTAGCCGGCGTCCGCCGCGCTCATGAAGGAGTCGATGCCGCCGCCGAACCACAGGTCGGCGCTCGGCGCGCCGCCCTCGGCCTTGATCTTCGACAGCACCTCGCCCGAGCTCATCGACAGGATCTCGTACTTCATGCCGCTGGCCTCGGTGAACTTGTCGAAGAGCGCCGTGTAGCTCTCGTTGGTGGTGACGATGTTCAGGGTCTTCGACGTGTCGAGCCCCTCGAAGATGCCCTTGTCCACCTCGGCGTTGCCGTCGCCGGAGGTGTCCGTGCCCGAGCCCTCGGTCTTGTTGGAGCCGCAGCCGGCGAGCATGCCGCCCGCCACGACGGCCGCGCCCCCGAGAAGGAACGAGCGGCGCGACAGGGCGGGTTGCTTCTGGGTGTGGGACATTGCCTCTCCTTACCACGTGATGGTTCGAACTATGTTGAAGCGCACCTCGGTGCCCACGGGGAACACGTCGGTGTCGCGGCAACGCATGAGGACCTCTTGGCCGCCCACGTCAATCCGGTAGAGCCGTTGGGCGCCGAGGAACGTGGCCTCTGTCACCGTGCCGGACCTGCGGCCGTCGGCTGCGGGCACGGCGTCCTGCTCGCGGAAACGGACCGGGCCAGCGGCGCCGTCCAGCTCGTTCACATGGCCGAGGAACGACGCGCACCAGGCGTCGGCCGGTCGCAGGTACGCCTCCTCCGGCGTCGCGTGCTGGCGCAGGCGGCCGCCGTCCATGAGGGCCACCGTGTCCCCGATGGCCATGGCCTCCTCTTGGTCGTGCGTGACGAAGAGCGTCGTGATGCCAAAGGAGCGCTGGATGCGGCGGATCTCGTCGCGCATCTGCAGCCGGAGCGCGGCGTCCAGGTTGGAGAGCGGCTCGTCCAAGAGGAGGAGCTGCGGGCGGAGCACCAGCGAGCGCGCCAGTGCCACCCGCTGTTGCTGGCCACCGGACAGCTCTTGGATCGAGGAGTCGGCGTGGCCCTCCAAGTGCACCGCCGCGAGCATCTCGAGGGCCTGCCGGCGCCGCTCGGGCGCCGGCACCTTGCGGCAGGCCAGGCCATAGGCCACGTTCTCGACCACCGTGAGGTGCGGGAACAGGGCATAGCTCTGGAACACCGTGGACACTGGGCGGTCCTCCGGTGACAGCCCGGTGATGTCGCGCCCGTCCAGCGCCACCGATCCCGCGGTGGGCTCAAGGTAGCCGCCCACCATGCGGAGCGTGGTGGTCTTGCCGCAACCGGAGGGGCCGAGCAGGCAGCAGATCGTGCCCTCCTCGACGTCCAGGTCCAGACGGTCGACGGCGCAGGTGTCGCCGTAGCGCTTGGTCAGGCCGCGAAGCTCGAGGAACATCAGCGGGCCTCCTTGTCAGTGGTGGGGCCGGCGACGCCCAGGTCGGCCGACGGCGCCTCGGTGCCGGTGCCGGCGGGAACGGGCGCGCCCGGCCGGGGGGCTCGAGAGGAGATGCGCGACGCGAGCACATCGCCCACGAGCGTCACCGCCATCAGCACGACGGCCACCGCCGCCGCGTTGCCGTACTTGCCGCCCGAGAGCGCGTCGAAGAGCTGCACCACGGCCGTCTTGGTGGAGGGCGCCACGAGGAACAGCAGCGCGCCGTAGCTCATCATGGCCGACGAGAACCCGTTGACGAGGCTCACCGCCGCAGCCTCGCGCACGTTGGGCCAGATCACGTCGCGGAACATGCGCGCCTCGCCGGCGCCGAGCCCGCGCGCGGCCATGTCCAGCTCGCGGCTCACCTGGGCCATCGAGCTGGAGAAGGCGTCGGCGGAGATGGCCAACTGCTTGGTGGCCAGCACGAGGACGAGGATCAGCGCGCCGCCGGTGAGCTTGACGCCCCAGGCGCCGTTGAAGGCCAGGATGAACCCAAGGCCAAGGCACGTGCCCGGCAGCATGTAGGGCATCGAAAGGCAGAAGGACAGCACGCGCGAGCCCGCGACCCGCTTGCGCGCGGTGAAGTACGCGGCCACCGCACCGAGCACCGTCGCGAGGGCGGCGGCCAGGATGCCGTAGAGCAGGCTCCGCCCCAAGGGCGCGAGGTCGTAGGCGGCCAGGTGCTCGAAGTTCTCGAGCGTGAAGGGCGCGCCGGCGCCGACGCCGCGCACGAAGGCCGAGCGGACGACCGTGAGGTAGAGCACCACGATGAAGGCGCCAAAGGTGACGGCCACGACGTGCAGGGCCGTCGAGACAGGGCCGGCCATGCGCCAGGCGGGGGCGTCGGCGCGGCCGCCGTGCGTGCCCTCGACGAGGCGCGCGGTCCGGGCGTCGAGCCGCTTCTGGGCAAAGAACACGAGCCCCGACACCGCGAGGAGCACCATGTTGAGCACGGCCACCGCCGACAGGTCCGAGTAGCCCACCAGCTGCACGTAGATCTGCGTGGCCACCGTGTTGAACGCGCCGCCGATGACCACCGGCGTGCCGTAGTCCGAGATGGAGCGGATGAACGTGAGCAGCAGGCATACGAGAATCGCGGGGCCGGCCACCGGCAGCACCACGGTGCGCAGGACGCGCCCGGGCCGGGCGCCGAGGCCGCGCGCCGCCTGCATCAGCGCCGGGTCGATGCGAGAGAGCACGGCCGTCAGCAGCAGCACGTCGAGCGCGCAGAAGAAGAGCGCCTGCATGACCACGACGCCCTGCCAGCCGTAGGGGCTCACCGAGAGCCCGAGCAGCCCGTGGGTGACGAGGCCGCGCTTGCCGAACAGCTGGATGTACGCCAGTGACGCCACGAACGGCGGGCTCGCCATCGAGAGCAGCACGGCCACCTGCAACGGCCTCCGCAGGCGCGGCGCGCCGAACGTGATGCAGAGCGACACCGCGAGCGCAAGGCCTGTGGCGAGGACCGCTGCCATGGCGCCCGAGAAGCAGCTGTTCCAAATCTCGGTGGCGCTGTTCGCGAGCACCGAGGCGTAGCGCTCCCCCGCCGCGACCAGCCCGCCGTCGAGGCTCTGGGCCACCATCGCCACGAGCGGCAACGCCGAGAAGCACAGGACAAAGAGCACGACGAGCAGGAGCGCCGCCGCGGGCACGGCTCGTTCCACACGCGAGCGGCGGGGCGCAGGGAGCGCGGACGGCCTGGGGTCGACGGCTCTCATGGGCGCGCCGCCCCAGAGTGGCAGCGCGCGACGACCAAGGCACGTCCGAATGCGCTGACACCTGCCATGGCCTCGTCTCCTTCCCGGTCGCATGAGGGCTCGGTACCCGTTCCAAAGTGTCCCTTGCAAAGCGGCCGCCCGAGCGGCCTGCTCCGTCGGCCTCAGTCCTGACGCCTACTCCAACGGCCGCTCCCCCGGCACCGGCTCCGTCGACGTTGTGATGTGCTTGTACGCGAACAGATAGAACACCATGCCCACGAGAGCCACCAGGCCGTAGATCAGGAACAGGTTGGAGCTGGCCACGGCGGCGCCGGCCACGCCGAGGAAGTTGTTGGCCGGCGTGGCGGCGGTCACCGACATCATCGGCGTGAAGACCGCGACACCGATGGACGCGGACACGTTGATGGCGAGGTCGTTCATGCCGACGGCGCGGCCGCTCTCCTCCGGCGAGACGGTGCCCACCACGGTGTCGAAGTACGGCGAGTACACGAGCCCCGTGCCGCCGAAGATCACGCAGGACGCGAGAGCGATGGCCAGTTGCCCCTTGTCCACGACGAACGCGGTGACCCAGAAGCCGGCCAGCAGCAGGCCGGCGGACAGGAGCGCCGTGGGCTTGCGGCCAAGCTTGGTGTAGATGGCGCCCGAGTTGGTCGCCACGATGATCCAGACCACGTAGGCCGGGATCAAGAGGAGCGACACCTGGGCCGAGTCCATGCCGCAGAGACCGGCGCCGAGGGACCGATAGGTGGGCGCGATCACGTGGTTGTAGAAGTAGAAGATCACGAGCAGGCACACGGCCATGAGCCAGCGGCTGTTCTTGAAGAACGCCGGCGTGATGAAGGGCTGCTCGGCCTTGTGGATGTAGACGGCGAACGCAACGAAGGCCACCGCAGCCGCGGCGAGCACCCACCACTGGTACGCGCCGAAGAAGAACGTGAGCAGGCTGATGCCGATGCCAAAGATCACGAAGCCGGGCACGTCCACGTGCTGGGAGGGGCCGGACTCGCCGTCGGGCAGGCCGCGCAGGATGCTCGGAACGCAGAACACGGACAGCACCGGGATCATGAACAGCCACGCCCAGCCCACGGTCACGAGCACGCCGCCGCAGACAAGGCCGACGATGGCGGCCGCAGCGTACACCGCGTTGAAGATGCCGAAGTACTTCACGCGGTCCCGGCCCTCCAGGTAGCGGGCACAGAGGATCAAATAGATCGAACCGGACATCTGGCCGCCGGCCGTCTGTATCGCGCGCATGACGACGACCATCCACACGTTGTCGAAGTGGAGGAAGAACCCGCCCAGGGAGCCCACCAACAGGAGCACCATGCCGGCCACGAACATCTTGCGGAGCGACACGAAATCGCCGAGGCCGCCGTAGATGAAGCAGAAGATGCCGAGCAGGGAGCCGGGCAGGGCCGTGATCATCGAGGCCAGAGGGCCGGCGTCGATGGCCGTGCCGATGGCCTGGTACACGTAGTTGAACGCCTGGAAGCAGAGCATGCCGAGCGCATAGACGAGGCACATCAGCACGAGGGTCCGCTTGAGGGACCCAAGGGACGGCGCGGGGACGGCGGTCGTCGCCGTTTCTGGCCGGGTGTCGGGAACGGGAGGCGGGACCTCTGGCCCTGCCTCCCGTTCTTGGTGGTGCGCATCGGGTTGGTTCAACGTGCTCACGGCGGCCTCCGCTCCTCGGGGCCGGCTATCGCACTCCGGCCCATGCCTACAGAGCGCCCGGCGACTGGGCGCAAAAGGGAACGACCGAGGCCCAAGTCCTCGGTCGCGGTGCTCTTAGTGCCCGAGCTGCGGGGCCCGACTCGGCTGGCACGGTGGCATCAGGCCGAACGGTCGCGATTCGACCGTGAACGGTCTTATTACGGTGCATGGAATTCGATTGGGCGTACCAGTGCCTATGTCTCTGTGTTCGGTCTCATAACATAAGGTTTGGTTGCATCATGCCGGCGCTGCCGCCGGCTGCGCCAGGGCGTCCGCGATGCGCCGGGAGACCTGCTCCCAGGCCGCAGGCGAGAGGTCCGCCGTCGGCGCGGTCGCCGCCAGCGACACGGCGATGGCTGCGGCCAGGCGCTCCTCGAACGCCGGAAGGGCGCCCGGCTCCGGTTTGTCCACGTCCGCCATGGGCGGCAGGCCCACCCACTGCACCGGCGCGCCCGGAACCTGCGCCTCGATCCACGGGCGCACGCCCGCAAGGTCGGTGCACACCGCCTTGCAGCCGCAGGCCATCGCCTCGACCAGCACCAACGGCATGCCCTCGAAGAAGCTGGGCAGCGCAAAGACCTCGGCGCGGCGGTACTGTTCGGCCACGTCGTCGGGGGTCAGGCGACCGAGGAACTCCACCGGCACCGGGCACTGCTCGGCCAGGGCCTCGGCCTCCGCGCGCTCCTCCTCGGCCACGCCCCAGCCGCCGGCCAGCCGGAGCACCGACGGCGCGTTGCCCTGCTCGGCAAGCAGCGACATCGCCCGCAGCAGCGACGGCACGCCCTTCGCGCGGCAGATCTTGCCCACGTAGAGCAGCGAGCCGGCCTCACGGGGCACGGAGTCGTCGCGACAGAAGCGATGCGCATCGAAGCCCGCGCCCACCACGAGGATGCGCCGGGGCTCGACGCCATAGGTCTCGACGACCTGCTCCGCCTGACCCTCCGTGAGGCAGAGCACGAGGTCCAGCTCGCGCATGGCCCGCGCGATGCGCTCCCGCTCCAGCCCGTGCTGCGCCCATTGCCGCAGGTCGGTGGAGTGGCACACCGCCGCCACGGGCACGTCTCGGACCTGCTCGCGCACGAGGGCCGTCAGCAGGTACAGGTGGTGGCAGAGCACGACGTCCGGCTCGAACTCCTCCACCGCGCGCGCCAGCGCCGCCGAGAAGGCCGCCTCGAACTGCTCGCGCATGGTCGGCGTCAGGTCGCGGTAGCGCGTCGCGGGGTACGGCATCACGTCGCTCATGCCGCACACAGGGAACGGTAGCTCGGGGGTCTCGAAGCGCACAGGGTACACGGCGGCGCGGCTGTCGATCGCGTCCAGCGGGTCGGTCTCGGCGACGCCGCAGATCACGGCCGTCTCGTGGCCGGCCTCCTGCTGGCAGCGCACCGTCTGCGCGAGGTAGACGCCGCTCCCGGTGGAGTCGGGCTTTTGGGCGGTGATGTTGAGGATGCGCATGGGGCCTCCGGGGGTCGCGGCGTACGACGGAACGGTACCCGTCCACCCGCACGCCCCAACGGAGGGCGGGTCACAGCGGTCTCGCCGGCCCCTAGCGGGCGGCGATGCCGCGCAGGTAGGCCTGCAGCTCGGGGAAGCCGCCGTGCTCCCAGGCCTCGAGGTCCGTCCCCTCGGGGGCGATCAGGCTGTCCGTGAGGATGAACACCCCCATGCCCACCTGGGCGGCCGCGGTGTCTTCGGTGAGGTCGTTGCCCACCATGAGGCAGTGCTCGGGCGCGACGCCGAGGCGCTCGGCCACCTCCGAGAAGTACGCCGGGTTGGGCTTGCAGGTGCGGCTGTCCTCGTAGGTGGTGACGAGCTCGAACGTGTCCGGGTCCATGCCGGCCCAGCGCACGCGGCTCAAGGTCGCCACCGCCGGGAAGATGGGGTTCGTGGCGAGCGCCACGCGGAAGCCCAGATTCTGGGCCAGCGCGACGGTCTCGGCCGCGCGCTCGTCGTAGCCGCAGCTGGGCTGGGCCTGTTGGAACTCGTGGGCGTAGAAGTCCTCGAAGACCGGCTTGTCGTTGAGGCGCGCGGCGCCCAGGCGAGCCGCGAAATCGTCCCAGAAGGCGTCCTCGTTGGTGCGCGAGCCGTCGTTGGCCGCCATGGCGCCCACGCCCGACCAGATGGCCTTGACGAGCTGCTTGGGGTCGTAGCCCAAGGGGGCCATCTTCTGCGCCAACAGACCGAGATAGGCGTGGACGAAGGTTTCTTGATCCATGGGCAGCAGCGTGCCGTCCAGGTCGAACAGAACGGTGGTGATGTCAGCCATCGGCCCCTCCCTCTCGCGAGCCCTCACCCTACCACGCGGACGCTTCGGAGAGAGCCCTTTGTCCACGGTTGGACGCTCGGGAGAGGGCCGTTTGTCCACGCTGTCGCGGGATGGAGCGTGGACATTTCGCTTTGACCGAAGCGTCCAGGTCCGGACAAACGGCTTTGACCGAAGCGTCCACGGGCGCGGTGTCCCTTCCGTGAGCCGGGGCGCGACCGGGCGGCCGCCCCGAATCCAGGGAATAGGACCTGCAATCCGCCCAGGAAAGGGGACCTATGTCTGACAAGAACCCGCAGGCCACGCCCGCGCAGGTGCAGAAGGCCGAGAAGACCGTCCGGCTCACGTCCGAAGAGAAGGCCTTCGAGAGCTCCCTCGCCCAGATGTCGCCGTTCGAGGTCAAGAACCTGCTGCTCGGCTACGCCCGCGAGGACTGCAAGGCCTCCGCGCACACGCTGCTCAACGCCGGCCGCGGCAACCCCAACTGGATCAGCACCACCCCGCGCGAGGCCTACTACCTGCTCGGCTCCTTCGGCATCGAGGAGGCCAAGCGCTCGATGAACGAGCCGGACTTCGACCTGGCGGGCATGCCGCAGAAGCAAGGGATCGGCCAGCGCTTCCTGGACTTCCTCGACCGCAAGAAGGGCGAGGCCGGAGAGGAGTTCCTCAGCGACTGCGTCGTCTACCTGCAGCAACACGGCTACAACCTCGACTCCGTCGCCTTTGAGTGGGCCCAGGGCATCAACGGCTGCGAGTACCCGATGCCCGAGCGCATCCTCGACAACACGCAGCGGATCTGCCAGAGCTGGGTGGACCTCTCAATGGCCGGCGGCACGCTCGACGGCAGCGACTTCGACCTCTTCGCCACGGAGGGCACCACGGCCTCGATGTGCTACCTGTTCTACTCGCTCAAGTGCAACTTCCTGATCCAGCCCGGCGACAAGATCGCGCTGATGACGCCCATCTTCACGCCGTACCTCAACATCCCGCTGCTGAACGACTACGACCTTGATGTGGTCACCATCCAGGCGAGCCAGGTGGACGCCGACGGCCTCCACGCCTGGCAGTACCCGGAAGAGGAGCTCCAGAAGCTCGCCGACCCGTCCGTCAAGCTGCTCTGCGTCGTGAACCCGAGCAACCCGCCGAGCGTCGCGATGGCCGAGGACTCCCAGAAGCGCCTCGCGCAGATCGTGCTCGAGAAGAACCCGAACCTCATGATCATCGCGGACGACGTCTACGGCACCTTTGTCGAGGACTACCGCTCCATCCTCGTCGACCTGCCCGAGAACACCGCCTGCTGTTACTCGTTCTCCAAGTACTTCGGCGCCACCGGCTGCCGCTTGGCCATCGTCGCGATCCAGCACGGCACCAACGTGTTCGACCGCCTCATCAAGGCGCTGCCGGACGACAGGAAGGCCGTGCTCGAGAAGCGCTACGCCTGCCTCACCGACCACATCGAGGACGTCGCGTTCATCGACCGCATGGTGGCGGACTCGCGCCTCGTGGCCCTCAACGGCACGGCCGGCCTCTCGACGCCGCAGCAGGTGCAGATGTCGCTCTTCGCGCTCCACGGGCTGCTCGACGCAGACAAGGTCTACCAGCACCGGATGCAGGAGATCCTCGCCGACCGCAACGGCTACCTGTGGAAGAGCCTCGGCTGGAAGCTGCCGGAGAACCCTCTCCGCGCCAATTACTATTCGCTCATCGACCTCGGCCTCTGGGCGCGGCGGCTCTACGGCGCGGACTTCGAGGCATGGCTCAAGGAGAACTACAGCTCCCTCGACATCGTGATCCGCCTCGCGCGCGACACCGGCATCGTGCTGATGAACGGTGCCGGGTTCGACGGGCCGGACTGGTCGGTGCGCGCGAGCCTTGCGAACCTCGACGTGACGGACTTCATCCAGATCGGCGTGCACGTGAAGGACATGCTCGGCGAGTACGCGACGGCCTGGAAGGCGGAGACGGGGCAGTAGGGTCTGCCCCGTATCGGCGCTCTCGCGCGAAGGCGCCGATACGGGGTCAACTGTTTGAGACTTTGCCTCAGCATCGAGCGTTTCTCGGCGCGGCGCGGCGTTTCTGCCGGGATTTGGACGATGCGGGGTAAACCGTGCAAACCTTTGCCCAGTATCGTGCGAGCCGCGCGAGGAGGCTCATCCGGGGCGCCCTCCCTCATCCGGGGCGCCCTCCCAGCAGAACGAAAGCGGGCGCATCCCCCGCAAGGGACGCGCCCGCTCCTCTCACCGGCGAGAAATGACCGCCGCTTTCGCAGCCTTACGCCAAGCGCCCGAACGCCAGCCTCAGGAACGCCTGGATACGGCTCGCACGGGCCTGTCGGGCCTCACGCCGCTGGGCATGGAACGGCTGCCCGTCGCCCCACACCATCGAAAGGACCTTGAGTTCCTCGGACATAAGCGTCTCCTTCCGTCCGGCACCGTCACAGGTGCGCCCCGTTATGTTTCGTCATTGTTACTGTATCCAGAACATAAGGTCCCATGCAAGCGCGCAACCGGAATTCTCCGCTTGTATTGAACAAAGTCCCTCGATGAATGCGACCTGATGTTTTCGCAGGTAATCAGGGACTCCAGCGACGCTTTACCGCACTGGTGCGACACAGGCACTCGTTGCATCTTTTGCATTATTCAGCGACGATACATATGTTCTATCTTGCGGACGGGACCGCCCGGGACCCCATGGAGTAGAATCCAAGCGTTGCTAAAAGGAGCGTCCCCGGAGCGGAGGGTCCATGGCCACGTCCGACAACGACTCGCCCAAGAACCCCCGCCGCGACAACGGGGGCGCCGAGCGCAGGCAGCCCGACCAGCGGCCACACAACCCCCGCACGCCCAACATCGGCAACCAGGTGCGCGACGCCGTGCAGGGCGCTATCGACTCCCAGCAGTTCCAGGACCTGTCGAGCACGGTGGCGGCGAGCCTCGACCTGGCGGCCCAGGGCATCTCACAGGGGCTCTCGCAGGCCGGTGAGGCCATGAAGCAGGCGTCGGCCTCCCCTGCCGCCCAGAACCTCGCCCAGAACGTGGGCCAGGCCGCCAGCTCGGCGGTGAAGTCCGCAACGGAGGCGGTCGCGTCCTACGCGTCCGAGGCCCAGCGACGCCAGGAGCTCGCGCGAGTGGAGAAGCGTTTCGGAAGCCCCGCCGCGCTCTCCGGCACCGGCACCGTGATGGCCGTCACCGGCGCCATCCTGACCTTCGACATGGCCCTCGCGACGGCGGCCTTCGTCAGCATCGGCATGGTGGTGCCCCTCGTCTTTTCGGTGGTGCTGCTGTTCTTCTGCATCACCCTGCTGCGGAACGGGATCAAGCGGCGCAAGACCGCCCAGCAGTTCAAGCGGTACAAGCGCACGATCGGCTCGGACGAGATGGTGCCCATCGCATCGCTCGCCTCGGCCACGGGGACCTCAGAGGGCGAGGCGCTCTCCAACGTCCGGTCGATGCTCGACCGCGGCCTCTTCCGAGAGGGGCGCCTCGACGACGCCCAGGCCACGCTGATCCTCACGGACGCGGCGTACCAGCGGTATCGCGAGGCGCGGGCCCGCAAGCAGAACGCGCGGCGCGCGAACATGGCGGCGGCGAACGGCTGGACCGTGCGCGAGGTGGCGGCCGAGGACGTGCGCGTCGAGACCGTCGAGCGCGCGGCGAAGGCGCAACCGAAGCCGGAGCCCGAGCGACAGCTCTCGCCCGAGGCCCGGGCGCTCCAGGAGAAAGGCGACGCGTACCTTGCACAGCTCCGGGAAGCGGACGAGGACATCGAGGACGAGGCAGTCAGCGCGAAGATCGTGGCCATCGAGACCGTGGTGGGCAAGATCATCGACCACGCGACCGAGAACCCCCAGGTCATCGGCGACCTCCAGCAGCTCATGAACTACTACCTGCCGATGACGGTGAAGCTCCTCGACGCCTACGCGGACCTCGAGGCGCAACCGGTGCAGGGCGAGAACATCACGAACTCCAAGCGCGAGATCGAGAAGACCCTCGACACCCTGAACCACGCCTTCGAGAACCTCCTGGACGACCTCTTCCGCGACATGAGCTGGGACGTCTCGAGCGACATCGCGGTGCTCCACACCGTGCTCGCGCAGGAGGGGCTGCTCGACGACCCCTTCGCGGCGCCGTCGCCCGACGGCGCCGACGCGCCTGATACTCTCAAATAGACCCACCGACCGCACGACCACGACCACGGCGCCTGCCCGCCCGGGAAAGGACTTTGCATGGCTGAGGACAACGAGATCACCATCGACGACCTTACGGACTTCGAGGCCGCGCCGAGCCCGAGCCTGACGCTCTCCCCCAGCCTCGGCCAGGAGGAGGAGACCGTCACCGTGACCGTGGCCGAGAAGGCGCAGGCGCCCCAGCTGGACGACTCCCTCTCCGTCGAGGAGCGCAAGCAGGTGGACGCGTTCTCCAAGCAGATCGACATCTCCAACTCGACGCAGATCATGCAGTACGGCGCCGGCGCGCAGAAGAAGATGGCGGACTTCTCGCAGGCGACCCTCGAGAAGGTCAGGACCCAGGACCTCGGCGAGGTGGGCGACATGATCACCGGCGTGGTGACCGAGCTCCGCAACCTCGACGCCGAGGAGGAGAAGGGCCTCTTCGGATTCTTCAAGAAGCGGGGCAACAAGCTCGCGACGATCAAGACGCGCTACGACAAGGCCGAGGCCAACATCGAGAAGGTCGTGGACGCGCTCAAAGACAACCAGATGCAGCTGATGAAGGACTCGGCGACGCTGGACAAGCTCTACGACCTCAACATGACCTACTTCAAAGAGCTCACGATGTACATCCTCGCGGGCAAGCAGCGCGTGGAGGAGGTCAAGAACGGCGAGCTCAAGGAACTGCGCGCGAAGGCCGCCACGAGCGGCCGCACCGAGGACGCCGAGGCGGTGCAGAAGCTCGAGAGCCAGATCGACCGCTTTGAGAAGAAGCTCTCGGACCTCGACCTCTCCCGCACCATCTCGATGCAGACGGCCCCGCAGATCCGCATGGTGCAGAACAACGAGATCCTGATGATCGAGAAGATCCAGACCACGTTGGTGAACACCATCCCGCTGTGGAAGAGCCAGATGGTGCTGGCCCTGGGCATCGCGAACGCCGAGGCGGCCGTCAAGGCGCAGCGCACGGTGACGGACACCACCAACGAGCTGCTGCGCAAGAACGCCGAGCTGCTTAAGACGTCCACCACCGAGGTGGCGCGCGAGTCCGAGCGCGGCATCGTGGATCTCGAGACGCTCAAGGCCACGAACGAGTCGCTGATTCAGACCTTCGACGAGGTCATGCAGATCCAGCAGGAGGGGCGCCAGAAGCGCGCGGAGGCCGAGAAGGAGCTGCGCGAGATGGAGCGGGAGCTGAAGCAGAAGCTGCTCGAGGTGCCGAGGGGCTAGGGGCTCCGGCCGAGCGCGCGCGGACAGAGAAGAACGATCGCCCTTGGGCGCGGCGCGCCCAAGGGCCCTTTTATTACGGAAGCGCAATGCGCGCGCCGGGCCCGACGCCTTTAGCATGGGAGCTGAAAGACTGGTGAGGAGGTCCCATGCGCATTCTGCTGGTGGAGGACGATGCCGCCATCGTGTCGGCGCTCTCGTCGCTCCTGCGGTCGGAAGGGTACGACGTCGCGTCCTGCGCGGGCCAGAACGAGGCCCTGGCGCTCGCGGAGCAGGGCTGTGACCTGGCGCTCCTCGACGTGTCGCTGGCCCAGGGCAACGGCTTCGCCACCTGCGCCGGCCTCCGCGCCGCGAACCCCGAGCTGCCGGTGATCTTCCTCACGGCCTCGGACGACGAGTGCTCCACCGTGACGGGACTCGACCTCGGGGCCGTGGACTACGTGGCGAAGCCCTTCCGCCCCCGAGAGCTGCTCGCGCGCGTGAAGGCTGCCCTTCGACAGGCGCGGCCGCCGGCCCACGTGCTGACGTGCGGGCCTCTGCGTCTGGACCCTGCGAGCGCCCGCGTGAGCCGCGACGGGCGCGAGGTGTTCCTCTCCCCCATCGAGTACCGGCTGCTGCTGGCCCTCATGGGGGCCGAGGGGCGCCTCGTCACGCGCCAGGCGCTGGCAGAGGCGCTCTGGGAGAGCGGCGGCTCGTACCTCTCGGACAACTCGTTGAACGTGTACCTGCGCCGGCTGCGCGAGAAGGTGGAGGAGGACCCGTCGCACCCAAAGCTGATTGTGACCGTGCGCGGGCTCGGCTATCGGATGGGCTCGTGAGCGCGCCCTGGGGAGGTCGCCCGGTGCTGGCGGCGATGCGGAACGCGTCGGTGCGGCGGGAGCTGGCGGCGGACGGCGCGCTGACCATCGTCGCCGGTGTGGCCGGGTATGGCGCGGCCGGCTGGCGCGGCGCCGCGGCCGGCCTCGTGCTGGGACTCGGGTTCATTGTGGCCGCGCTGGCCTGCGCGTCGCAGCGGTACCGAGAGATCGCGGCGCTGGGGACACGGCTGGACGAGGTGCTGCACTCCGGGCGCCGGCTCGCGTTCGAGAGCTGCCAAGAGGGCGACGTGGCCGTGTTAGCGAACGAGGTCGAGAAGGCCGTGGCGCGGCTCGTGCGGACCGGCGAGGAGCTGGCCTTGGAGAAAGGCCGGCTGGCCGAGACGCTCGCCGACGTGTCGCACCAGGTGCGGACGCCGCTCACCACGGTGTCCTTGCTCGCGGACGCGCTCGTGCACGAGGAGGACCCGGCGGAACGGAGGCGGCTCGGCCGCGAGCTGGAGTCGCTCGTGGACCGTGTGAACTGGCTCGTGACGGCGCTGTTGCAGCTCGCGAAGGCCGACGCGGGGGCGCTCCCGATGGAGGCGGCGACCGTGAGCGCGGAGGCCCTGGCCCGCCGCGCGGCCGCACCGCTCGCGCTGGCGTTCG
Organism: Kribbibacterium absianum; assembly: GCF_030067705.1. Classification (GTDB taxonomy): domain Bacteria; phylum Actinomycetota; class Coriobacteriia; order Coriobacteriales; family Atopobiaceae; genus Kribbibacterium; species Kribbibacterium absianum. The sequence continues at coordinate 233,695 of NZ_JASJEX010000001.1, read as the reverse complement.
ACCTGGCGGACGTGCAGCTCGTGATGGACGTGCCAGAGGCCTGCGCGTTTGTCGGCGACGAGCGGTGGTGCGCGGAGGCGCTCGAGAACCTGCTCAAGGACTGCCTCGAGTCCACGCCGGCCGGCGGCACGGTGACCGTCCGCGGGCGCGAGACGGCGCTGGCGACCACCATCGAGGTGACGGACACGGGGCCGGGCTTCTCGGACGAGGCGCTGGCGCACCTCTTCGAGCGCTTCTGGCGCGGAGGGGCGACCGAGCAGCGCGACCTGCCCTGGGGCGAGGGCTTCGGCATCGGCCTCACGCTGGCGAAAGCGCTGGTAGAGGCGCAAGGGGGCACGCTCGCGGCGAGCAACGCCCCAGAGGGCGGCGCCCGCTTCACGATGGCCTTCCCCAAGACTGCCGTGTGACCTGCAAAAGGGGACGGAGCATTTCTGCAGGTTCTGCAGGCGCCGTCAGCAAAGCTGCAAAAGTGCTCCGTCCCCAATTACAGGTTTGTCACCGGGATGAGAGGGCACGGCAAGGGCGGACGCGCATCCTTGGGGCACCCAAGCGACAGGAGGAACCATGAACGTGCTCGAGGCGCGCCACCTCACCAAGGTCTATGGCACGGGTGCCAACGCATGCACCGCCCTGGACGACGTCACCCTCGAGGTTCGGGAGGGCGAGTTCCTCGCCGTGGTCGGCGCGTCGGGGTCCGGCAAGTCCACGCTGCTCCACGCGCTCGGCGGCGTGGACCGCCCCACGTCCGGCGAGGTCCTCCTCAACGGCGCCTCCGTGTACGACCGCTCCGACGAGGAGCTGGCGATCTTCCGCCGTCGGGAGGTCGGGCTCATCTATCAGTTCTACAACCTCGTGCCGGTGCTGACCGTTGTGGAGAACCTGACGCTGCCGGTGGCGCTCGACGGCCGCGAGATCAACCAGGAGCGCCTCGGCTCGCTGCTCGACCGCCTCGGCCTGCGCGGGCTCGAGGACCGCCTGCCCTCCCAGCCCTCGGGCGGCCAGCAGCAGCGCTGCGCCATCGGCCGCGCCCTGATGAACGCCCCCGCCGTGGTGCTCGCCGACGAGCCCACCGGCAACCTCGACAGCGAGAACAGCCGCGAGGTGCTCGAGCTGCTGCACGCCTCGAACCGCGAGCTGGGCCAGACGCTCGTCATGATCACGCACGACGAGGAGGCCGCGCTCACCGCGGACCGCGTCGTGAGCCTGCAGGACGGCCACATCCTCACGCTCGGGGGCCGCTGATGTCGGTCACCACACGATTCGCGCTCCGCTCCCTGCGCTCCAACCGCACGCGCACCATCGTCTCCGTGGCCGGGGTCGCGCTGGCGGCCGCGCTGCTCACCGGCGTCCTCGCCTGTTACTGGTCCCTGCGCGGCTTCCTGCTGGACCGCGTGGTCGCGATGGAGGGCGACTGGGCGGTGAGCGTGTGGCCGCAGGACCTCGAGCAGTACCGGGCGCTCGTGGACGACCCGGCGTTCTCGGACGCCTTCTGGGTGCAGGACGTGGGCTTCGCCGAGACGGACGCCGAGGAGAAGGCCCTCGACGAGTACCTCACCGTGCAGGCCATGGGCGGCGACCCCGGCCTCGTGGCGCTGCGGCTCACCGAGGGGCGGCTGCCCGAGAACGACCGTGAGCTGCTCGTGCCGGACCGGTGGGTGAACCTCGGCGCCCGCGACTGGTCGGTGGGGTCCACGGTCACGCTGGGCCTCGGGCAGCGCGAGGCAACGGCGACGTCCGCCCTGTCCGACGTCACCGACGCCGACCAGCGAGCCTATTACGAGGGCCTCGTGGGCACACGGCTCGATTCCTCGGCAGGCTACTACGACCCGGCGGTGGACGGCGGGGTCCTCAGCGAGAGGCTCGTGGACGTTCGGCCGCGCACCTACACCATTGTGGGCGTGTACGACTCGCTCGCCCAGGTGGGCGCCACGGGCGTGGGCCTGGCCGCGTTCACGGCCGGCGGCGACGAGCCAGCGCCCTTCTCAGGGGACGCAACGGACAACGCTGAGGTTGCGGCCCGCGGCGTCGAGGTCTTCCTCCGCGCGGGCCGGGTCACGAGCCTTGCCGACGTCGACCGAGCCGTGGGCGCCGCAGCGCCCGGCTGCGGGTACGCCGTCCATCTCGGCTACCTGCGCTACGCCGGCTTCTCGCTCGACACGGCGTCCGAGGAGTCGTTCCTCGGCATCGCAGCGACGCTCGGCGCGGTGGTGGTGGTCGCGTGCATGGCGCTCGTCTCCAACGCGTTCTCCATCTCCATCGCCCACCGCACGCGGCAGTTCGCGCTGCTCGCCTCCGTCGGCGCCACCCCGCGCCAGCTGCGCCACACGGTGCTCGTGGAGGCGGTGGTGGTCGCGCTGCTCGGGGTGGCCATCGGCACCGCCGCCGGGGCGCTCGGGTCCGCGGCGGCGTTAGAGTTCGTGGCCCCGCACGTTGAGCGCCTGGTCGGAACCGCGACCGATGCGAGCGGCACCGAGGTGGGCCTTTCGTTGCAGCTCCACTGGGCGCCGCTCGCCATCGCGGCCGTCTCAACGCTCCTGGCCGTCCTTGTGGCGGCGTGGCTCCCGGCCCGTCGGGCGTCCAAGGCGGACATCGTGGGCCAGCTGCGGGGCCAGGGCTCCGTGCGGCCGGTCCGCATCGAGAGGGACGCGCGGCCGTGGGCGCGCACCGGGCTTGCCGGGCGCCTTCTCGGCGCGCCGGGCAAACTGGCCGTCATCGACCGCCGGCGGAGCCCGCACACGGGCCGGGCGACCACCGTGTCGCTCGCACTGGCCGTGCTGCTGCTCGTGACGGCAGGCACCGTGGCCTCATCGCTCGACACCATGGTGGAGGCGAGCGGCGCGGACATCGACTACCCGGTGGACGTGACCGCCGACAACGTCACTGCCACGCCCGAGGAGGTGCGCTCCGCGATGTCCGAGCTGGGGCGCGTCGACGGCGTGAGGCTCGAGGGCTGGTCGCTGCAGGCCTGGGGCGTGGGCCTCGTGCCCGACGCGATGCGGGGCGCCACGCTGCGCTCGGTGGAAGGGAACGCGGACGAGAAGTACGCCCTGGTGGTGCAGCAGAACGCCTCGGAGACCCATTCCTACGCGGTGCCGCAAGACGGTCTGGCCGAGGAGGGCCCGGTCCTGGCCCCGGTGTCCCTGTGTTTCTTGGACGACCAGGCGTTCACGGCGTGGGCCAGGTCACAGGGCATCGAGGCCGGGCCGTACCTGGACGCCGCGGGCGCGGGCCGCGTGATGGCGGTGGGCGTCGCGACCTGCTGGGACAACGACGGGCAGCGCTACGTGCTCTCGGACGTGCTGAGCGGGACGGGGACGATACGGGCGCTGCTCGCGGGCACGTACGGCGACAGCGAGGCGACGGACGTGAGGGCCGGCGAGGACGGGCCTGTGGTCGTGGTGGACGGCAGGGCGCAGGACGGATCGGCGCTGTGGGAGACGTCGGCGCTCGACATCGACGTTGCCGCGCTGGCCGACGAGGTCCCGGTCACGGTCACGGCGCAAGGGGTGCCGACGCTCATCGCTCCCGCCAGCGCGCTCGCGGCCTGCGGAGAGCCCTCGCTCACGCTGACGGCCGGGTTCGACGCGACGGACCCGTCGGCTGCGACCGACGCGCTCGGCACCGTGGCCCAGCAGGAACTGGGCGACAGGACCGGCACCGTGTTCGTGACCGACCAGACCGCCGACCTGAGCAACAAGCAGTCGCTCGCGTTGGTGATCGAGCTGTTCAGCGGCCTGATGAGCGGCGTGCTCGCGCTCATCGCGGTGGCGAACCTATTCAACACGCTCACCAACGGCCTCGCGCTGCGGCAACGAGAGTTCGCGGTGCTGCGGTCGGCCGGGCTGCCGAAGCGAGGGCTTGCGAAGCTGGTGGGCTACCAGTGCGCGGGACAGGCGCTCCGAGGCCTCGTGCTGGGGCTGGTGCTCGCGGTCCCGGTGTGGGCCGCACTCGGCACGGCCGTGTCCGTCTCGGTGACGGGAGAGCGGCTCTCGTTCCCCTGGGCGTGGGTCTGTTGCGCGGTGGCCGGGTGCCTCGCGGTGACGGCGGTCGCCTGCTGGTACGGGCTGCGCCGCTGCGACGACGCGTCGCTCGTGGGCTCCCTCCGCGCGGACTAGGCGCACACCTGTAAAAGGGGACGTAGCACTTTTGCACATCACTTCGTCAATCACGTGCAAAAAGGCTACGTCCCCAATTGCACCGAGTAGGCCTCTTTGTAGCGCGCGCCGTCGGGAACGAGTTTGTCAAGATGATTTTTGTAAGTTTTCTAAATTCAAATATTTATCCGCTGAAAAATCTCCCAACATCTCGTGTCTGCATATTTCTTGAAACACCGTATTCAAAGGATTCTTCGCACTTTCCGATTGCTTCACATTTACAATAAAAGTGGTTTTACCTATTCGTGTTGTATAGGATAAAGTGTTTTCTTTCATATCGTCCGTTTCTCCTTTTCATAAATTGACTGTGGGGCATTCCGTTTAGAACACCCCACAAATACAGCCTGTTTCATCTGAACATATCAAGAAGTCATTAAGTTGCAAGTACAATGGAAATGGTTATCTTTCCATACCACGCTTGTTTCTTCGTGCCTTGATACGCTCCTGTCTTTCTTTTTCCCTTGCTTCTTTTTCGGCTCGTTCCTGTGCTTCCTTAAAAGAAACAAGTTGCTTCACTTTTTCGGTAAAAAGTTTAGCAACTTCGGGGAAATGCTCCAACGCTTCAAGAAAAGGTCTGCACTTTTCTTTCAGTTCGTTGTATTTGGTTTTCATTCTTTCCAGTGCATTTGCACTGTCAAAATATTTCTGTCGGTAATAATTTGCACTCTGCTCCAATTTATTGATTTCCGCACGACTGGTAATGCCCTCTTTGGCAAGGGAAGTCAGCTCAGAATAATCCTCTTTGGAGATTGCCATTTTACCTGTGATTGTTTTCTGCCCCATACTGTCAATCTCGTTTAAGGTTTTGGAAATATGACGGGCAGGCTCATACTTAACCTGTTCCTTTTGAATACGCTTCTGCAACTTCTCCAATCGCTCTTTATCCTGTTTGATTTGATATTGCAGGGAAGTCAAATGCTCTGCCGTACTTCCGTATTCGCCACGCTGAAAGCCTTTGAACCCTTGTTCCGTCATATAGTGAAACAACTCATCTTGCAGTATGCTGTACGAAGCTCGGAACATCGGTTTCCCGTTCTTTCTTAGCAATGGATTTCCTTTTTCATCGGTCAGCGGAATATCCGATTTCCATTTCTTTGAATGGCTTATCTGATTAACAACCGCCTTGACCGTTCCTCGCAGTTCGGGGTCTTTGCAACGCTTACTCCATAAGATTTCTTTCTCCACCACAGGCAGAACCATAGCGTGAAGATGATAGTGGTAAACCTCTTTTCCAAGTTCTTCGGTTGCCGCTACATTGATTTCATCAGCGTGCATTACTGCCGATATAACATTGTCAGCACCGAATTTTTCTTCGATGAAATGATAGGCTTCTTCATAAAACTGCTTTGCGTATTCATAACCACCGTTACGCTCGAAGTACATCGTGTTCACATCAATCACAATCTCATTAAAGAGTGTTGCGTCTTTCCTTAACCCACGAAGCGACACCTGCCCGTCTGTTTCCATCTGCTTTAACTGTTCCATATAGGTCGGGGCAGTCGGTTTTTTGAAATGCACATTAAAGGGTATTCGTTCCACAATTACATTCATATTTTCATAGGTTTCATTCTTGCGTTCGTTGTGCCTTTCCGCCTTGCTCACATCAGAAGCGGTGTACTGTTTTACCCTTGCACAACTCATATCTGCCTTGTTGGTTTTTGCCATTTTGCTCTCCTTTCCAGACAGGGGCGAAGCCATTACACAACATTCTTTGAATGTGTGTAACCCACTATGACACTTTCAGACTTCGTCTGCAAAGATGTCGTGGGCAAGGGAGTTCCCCCTTGACCTCCTTATGATACCTCAATCATACAAACAGACTGTCCACTCATCAGACAGCCTGCATTATTCTCTCGGTATATCGCCCATCGGCAAAGACCAGTACCACAGAAAGCCTTTCTTTTTGGAGATAACTCCTGCTTTCTTCTTTGCCTTTTTGATGGTCGATTTCTTGAACCCTGCGGCTTCAAGTCTTTCTTCGCAATCCGAAGAAAGCATTTCTCCGTCTTTCAGCATTTCCAAAAGAAATTCTTTTGCCTTGATTTCCTTATCGTTCGGTCTGCCCATTTTAGGGGCAAGGGATTGGAACGCTTCTTCTGCTGTCATTTCCATTTCAGAGATAAAGTCCACTCCTTTTTCTGCAACCTCAAAGAGAATTGCAGAGCCTGTCGGGGCAAGGTTGGATTTCACTTGCACCATATATCTTTCCGCTGGTGCTTCTTTGTTCGGTGTGCGTGTGATTGCAAGAATACTTCTTGCAGCACCCGCAATATCAATAGAACCATTGGTACGATAAAGTGGATTGGTATCTCTCATCTTGTTCATATGAGCGATAATCACGATTGCACAGCCAGTATTCTTCGCAACCGCAATCAGATGATTAAACTCTGCTCGTGTTTCGTTGGCATTGTTCATTGAACAGTTCTCTCCGATATAGGAACTCATCGGGTCAAGAATTAAAAGTTTTGCGTGATACCTTTCGATTGCTTCAGCAATACGGTTATCCCCAAAGGATAAAGACTTTTCATCTTCCTTGATGAAGATAAGATTTTCTCCATTCCCACCGGCTGAATTAAATCGGGGTACTACCGTATCGTCTGCGTCATCTTCCGTTGTCTGATAGATGATAGTCATAGGCTCGGTTTCTTCCGTTTCAGTAAAGGGCAGAGGTTCGCCCTTAGAGAGTAGGGCGGCAATGGAAAGCATTAACTTGCTTTTTCCATCGCCCGGATCGCCCTGCAACAGCGTAACCTTGCCGAACGGAATATACGGATACCACAGCCATTTCACTTCTTTCGGTTCGATTTCACTTGCCTTGATAACTTCAAGAGGTACATTTACATTCATTTCATTTTCCGTCTGCTTCATTGTTCTTCGTTCTCCTTTTCGATAAATACTTCGGGCAAAGCACTACGATACAGCGGAAACTCTGCTTGCAGTCATTACTGCACTTTCTGCAAAGTTCGTTGTAGGTAATGCGATTTCTTTCATTCAGAAACAACGCCCACTCTTGTTTCCGTTTCTTGCTCATTCTCGGCATATCAATCCTCCTTTCCGCCTGAAAACAAAAAAACCACAGGGCAGATACTTACTGCCTTGTTTCTGTCATTTTTCGGGGCGAAAATCGGGCAAAATTGCCTTTCTAAGCCTTTCAAAAAATCACACAAGGTATTCGTACTAACCTGTGGTTATGTATGAAATTGTGGGGTTTTGGGTAACAGAAAACACCGTATTTCTACGATGTTTTCTGTCACATATATTCTATTTAAGATACTGACAAACTGGGATTGTCTAAAATAGTAAAGCCGTACCGCTTACTATTTTTTCTTTTACTGCTGAAACAGTATCTTTGATTGAATGCGTCATTAACTTGTTTCATTAAATCATATATATCCATTTGTACCACCATTTATAAAACTTTCTTTATTTTATCAACTTGTTCTTCTACTTCTTCCGGATAGTTTTTAACCATATCATCACTTCCTTAATTTTTCATCTTTGCGAGTTCTTATATAAATCTCTTTTCTACCTTTTTCTATAAAATCAGGTCTATTATTTTTAATACCATATACAATAGTTTCTATTGGATAATATTGTTCTACAACATCTTGATATTCCTTTGCTTTTGAAATCTCAATATTTCCGTATAATCTTAATATATCTTCTCCAAAAGACACGCCAATTTCTTCTTCACTATCTTCTAGCAAATATATGAAATCACAGTATTCATCTATAATTCCAGAATCTCCAAAATCTATTACACCACATAATCTATTTTCATCATCAAGTAATAAATGATTACAACTAAAATCATTATGGCATAAGCATTTTTTACCATCAAATATAGTTGTACTATTTAATCTTTGCATAAATTCTTCTACATATTGTTTTTCAATATCAGTAAGACTATCATATATTGTTTCTTTAAGTAATTGATATTCTTCTAAAACATTTTGTTTATTGTCTATCGTATATGAACTTATTTCACTATAATCTAAATCGTGCATTTGTCTTAAAAACATAGCAATATCTTGCTTTAATAATTCTTGCTTTTCTTTTGATAAGGCAAAATATATTTCTGGTGTTAAAAAAGTTCCTTTAATTTCTTTATATCCTAAAATAGATAATTCTTCACTTATATATGAATATTCTATATTTGGTATTTTAATATTTGTATTTAATTTTTTGTTTAGAAAATCATATATTGCTTTTTCTTTTTCATACCCTTTTTTCTTATTAGCACTAAATTTGATTTTGAAAACATATTCATTATTTACAATGTATGCTTTGCTGTCATAACCCTCACCAATCAACTTTATACTATCAACAACTATATTGCATTTTTCTTCTATTATCTTTTTTATATCCATTAGTTTTTCTCCTTAAAATCATACACATAAATAATTTCATCATCTGCTGCCCTCCGGAGTGAGCTCGCTGCGGAAAAGCGTCACCTGCTCCGCCGCCTGCGGCAGAGGGAACGCGAGGCCCTTGAGCTCGCCGGACCGCATCGAGGCCCTCCGCGCGAGGGTGATGTGCGGCAGGTAGGCGCGCCTCTCGAAGGGGACGCCGCGCGACGCGAGCTCCTCGACCAGACGTGCCTGGAGCGTCATCAGCCCGAGGTCCTTGTCCAGGCCGAGCCAGAACATGGAGTCCTTCTTGCGGTCGAACGAGCCGAGGCTCGCCGGCGCCAGGCGCACCTCGCCTGCGTCCTCCACGGCCGCGTCCATCGCGTCCATCGCGGCGCGGGTCTCGCGCTCGTCGATGTCACCGAGAAACGCGAGCGTCAGGTGCAGGTTCTCGCGGGGCGTGAAGCGACCGTTCATGACGGGCGCGAGGCCCTGCTGCACGGCGACGGTGCCCTCGAGGAACTCCTCGGGCAACGGGATGGCGATGAAAGAACGCATGGGGCTCCCCTCCTCTCGGGAATCAGGGAGCCCACGATAGCGCAACGGGCGCGGACGCCTGCGTCAAAGCCATTTGTCCGGACCTGGACGCTTCGGTCAAAGCGATTTGTCCACGCTCCAGCCGATCGGAGCGTGGACAAACGGCTCTCTCCCGAGCGTCCAACCGTGGACAAATGGCTTTCTCCCAAGCGTCCGGGCTAGGCGAACTGCGAGTTGTAGAGAGCCGCGTACTTGCCGTCGGCCGCCAGCAGCGACTCGTGCGTGCCCTGCTCCACAATGGTCCCGTGCTCCATGTAGAGGATCAGGTCCGCGTCGCGGATGGTGCTCAGCCGGTGCGCGATCACGAAGCTCGTGCGCCCGTGCATCAGCCGGTCCATCGCGCGGCCGATCGCCGCCTCGGTGCGCGTGTCCACGCTCGACGTGGCCTCGTCCAGGATGATCACCTGCGGGTCGCGCAGGATCACGCGCGCGATGGTGAGCAGCTGTCGCTGCCCCTGGCTCAGCGCCGAGCCCTCGTTGTCGAGCACCGTGTCGTACCCGTGGGCCAGAGTTCGGATGAAGTGGTCCACGCAGGCCGCCTTCGCGGCGCTCTCGACCTGCTCACGGCTGGCGCCCGGGCACCCGTACGCGATGTTCTCGGCCACGGTGCCGCCGAACAGCCACGTGTCCTGGAGCACCATGCCCATCGTGTCGCGCAGGTCGGCGCGCGCCATCGACTCGGTCGGCGTCCCGTCGAGGCAGATGCGGCCCCCTTGCACGTCGTAGAAGCGCATCAGCAGGTTGATGAGGGTCGTCTTGCCGGCGCCCGTGGGGCCCACGATGGCGACCTTCTGCCCCGGCTCCGCCACAAAGCTCACGTCCTCCATCAGCGGCGTGGCGGGGTCGTAGCCGAACCGCACGGACTCGAAGGCCACACGCCCCGGGCCTGCCGGCGCCGGCAGGCAGGGCACTGGGTCCGGCGTCTCCTCCGGCTCGTCCAGAAGCTCGTAGGTGCGCTTGGCGCTCGCGAGCGCGCCCTGCAGGTTGTTGACCATGAACGCGGCCTGGCAGAGCGGTTCCGCGCCAATGTTCACGTACTGGAAGAACGCCTGCGCCACGCCCACGGACATCTGCCCGGTGAGCATCTGCACGCCGCAGGCCAGCGCGATCAGCGCCAGCGCGATGCGGGTCAGCGTGCGCATCAGCGGGTTCATGCAGTTGGTGAGGAAGTCCGTCCTCCGCTGCGCCTCGCAGTTATCGGTCACGTCGCGGCCCACCGAGGCGATGGTCGCGCCCTCGTGGTTGAACGCGCGGATCACGTTGCGGCCGGCATAGCACTCCTCCACGAGGCCGGTGAGGTCCGCGAGCGTCTCCTGGCGCCGCTCGGCCGCAGCGAACGTCCGCTTGGACACCGCCTGCACGATCAGCAGGCACACCCCCATGCAGCCGAGGAACACGCAGGTGAGCGGCGGGCTGTAGTACAGCATCGCCCAGAGCACGCCCACGATGTAGCCGAGTGCCATCATCAGCTGGAAGAGGCCCGTCTGCATGGCCTCGGAGATGCGGTCGAGGTCCGCCGTCACGCGGGCCAGCACCTCGCCGGCCTTGTGGCGGTCGAAGAAGGCGAGCGGCAGCCGGTTGAGCTTAGCCGCGATGCGCTCGCGGAAGGAGAGCGTGAGGGTCTCGGCGACGGACGCCATCAGATAGGCGGACACATAGTACGTGGCCCACTGGATCACGTAGTAGCTGGTCAGGATGCCCAGCTGCATCGTCAGCGCGTCCGTGAGCGCAAAGGCGCGCCCCGCGGCGATGCAACCCTTTGCCTCCTCCCAGATGAGGTTGACGACAATGGCGCTCTGGGCCGGCGCGAGCACGTAGAACACGCAGTGGCAGGCCAAAAGCCCTACGACGAGCCACAGGCGCGCACGCTGGCGGCTCAGGTCGCGCAGGAAGCGCTTCGCCGTGGACCGGGTCCGCGGGGCCGTCATCTCAGTGTTCTTCTCGGCAGCCTTCTCGGCAGTCATCACTCGCTCACCTCCTTGGTCTGGGATGCGACGATCTCGCGATACACCGCGCAACTGTCCATAAGCTCCTCATGGGTCCCCTGGCCCACGATGCGGCCCTCGTCCACGACGACGATCGAGTCCGCGTGCCGGATGGTCGAGACGCGCTGGGCCACGATCACCTGCGCGGCGTCCGCCACCTCCTGGGCCAGCGCATGGCGCAGGGCCGCGTCGGTCTTGAAGTCGAGCGCCGAGAAGCTGTCGTCGAACACATAGAGGGCCGGGTTCCCCACGAGCGCCCGGGCGATGGCCAAGCGCTGTCGCTGGCCTCCCGAGAAGTTCGTGCCGCCGGCCGCCACGCGGGCGTCAAGCCCCTCCGGCAGCTCGCGCACGAAACCGGCGGCCTGCGCCACCTCGAGCGCGTGCCACAGGTCCTCGTCGCTCGCGCCCGAATCGCCCCAGAGCAGGTTCGAGCGGATGGTCCCGCTGGCCAGCCACGCCTTCTGTTGTACGAACCCGATGTGCTCGCGCAGCTCGTGCTGCGTCATGTCGCGCACGTCCACGCCGCCCAGGCGGACCGAGCCAGCGCTCACCTCGTTGAACCGCAGGATGAGGCTCGCGATAGTGGACTTGCCCGAGCCGGTGCCTCCGATGATCGCGAGGGTCTCCCCCGCGCGGCACGCGAACGTGAGCCCGGTGAGGGCGTCCTCCTCGGCGTCGGCGAAGCGGAAGCTCACGTCGTCAAAGGCCAGCACCGGGACGTCCTCTGCGGTCGCCGCAGGCCCGAGCAGCGGCTTTGCTCCCTCGCCCGGCGCGACGAGGTCGCAGATCTCCGGCGCGTACTGCAGCACCTCGTCCACGCGGCGGCAGCACTCGAGGGCGCGCGGCAGCATCAGCACCACCATCTGCGCCATCATGATGTACATCAGGACCATGACCGCGTACTCGATGAGGGCGAGGATGTCGCCGATGCCGAGGCCACCCACCACGATCTGCGCGCCGCTCATCCAGTACAGGACCACGACGAAGCCGTTGGTGGCGAAGTAGCTCAGGCCGTCGAGGTTCGCGAACAGGCGGTTGGCCTTGATGGCCGTCTGCGCGTAGTCCTCGAACGACACGTCGAGCCTCCCGCGCTCATGGTCCTCCCGGTTGAACGCGCGCACGACGCGCACGCCGGTGAGGTTCTCGAGCAGCACGGCGCTCATGCGGTCCAGCAGGTACTGCAGCCTGCGGAAGAGCGGCGAGGCCTGACGGATTACCAAGAGCGCCACCGCGAGCACGACCGCCACGGCCGCGAGGAGCATGAGGGCGCCCCGGACGCTGACCGAGAACGCGAGCCCCAGCGCGACGAAGCACACGATGGGCACCGGCAGGATCATCTGCACGGTCATCATCAGCGCGGACTGGATGTTGGTGACGTCGGCGATGGTGCGCGTCGTGATGGAGGCCGTCCCGAAGTGCCGGAAGTCGTAGACCGAGAGCTTGAGGGACTTCTCATAGATGGCACAGCGCAGGTCGTGGCCGACGTTCGCGACGAGCCTCGCGCAGCACCAGGCGCCGGCGACGGCGCCCGCACCGGACACGACGGCCGAGACGAGCATCCACGCGCCGGTGGCGACGACCTCGTCCACCGACGCGCCGGCCGCGCCGAGGTTCATGATCTGGGCCGCCAGCGTCGGCACGTAGAGCGCGCAGGCGACATCGACGGTGAGCAGGAGCAACGTGACGACGAGCAGCCGCAGGTGCGGCCGCACGAAGCGGGCAATGAGCTGCATAGAGGGCCTTTCTCGGATGACGGGTGCGGGACGGCGCCGCAGCTACTCCGGGTGCGCCGTCTCCTTCCAGGCTTGTTCCAACGCCGTCGAGAAGTCCTCCAACAGGCCGGTGAACGTCTCCCGCTGGTGGGACGGGATCCGCGACCAGAAGCCCTCCTCGATGGCCTCGAGCGCTCGCACGTGCTCGCGCACGAACGCCTCTCCCCGGGCCGTGAGCCCCACGCGCTTGAGGCGGCGGTTCTGAGCGTCCTCGGTCACGGTCACGAGTCCGCGGCGCACGAGCGAGCCGCAGGCGGAGTTGACCGTCTGCCGACTGACGCCGAGCGCCTGCGCGATGGCCGATTGGCTCGTGACCCCCTCGTCCACGTAGGCGATGAGCCAGAACTCCGTGGGCGACACGCCATCCGCCCGGGCAATGAGGTTGTAGACGCGGTCCATGTTGTTCATGGCCTCGCGAAAGCGTTCGATGGAGTCGGGCGCGGGCACGGGGAGCCTTTCGTCGGGTCGGGAAGCGTCAGAGATCGTACCGTCCGAAACCGGACACTGCAACCCTGCACAGGAAGGCTCCGCATCCGTCCCTCAGACGTCAGTCCCTTAACGCCCGTCCCAGGTAGTAGCCCTCGTCGGAGAAGCGCTTCCTGTAGGTCAGGTAGCAGACCGTCACCACCGAGACGGCGGTGGCCGCCGTCAGCATCAGGAGCACGACGACCTGGTACTTCGCGGCCATGACCGGGTCCGCGCCCGCAAGGATCTGGCCGGTCATCATGCCGGGTATCTGCACCAGCCCTGCCGCGCTGAGGGTCGCCAAGGGCCCCGTGAGCCCGGCGCCGACGGCCGCCTTGATCGAAGGGAACGCCGCCTCCCGGGGCGTCGCACCGAGCGAGACCATCGTGTGGATCTCCTCCTCGCGCGCGTCGAGGTCGCTGAACAGCCGGCCGATGGCCACCGCCACCGCGCTCATCGTGTTGCCGATCACCATGCCCGCGATGGGCACGAACTGGCGCGCCGAGTACCACGGGTCCGGACCGATGATCCCGTCCACGACGATGAAGGTGATGGCCACCGACGTGACGAGGATAGAGGCGAACACATCGGGCGCGAGCCCCGGCACCGCGTGCCTCACCCGGTCCAGCGCGATCTGTGTCGCCGCCGCGATCATCCCAAGCACCACGAGCAGCACGAGCCACCAGCTCTGGTACCGGAACAGGTACACGAGCAGAAAGCCCATGGCCAAGAGTTGCAGGAACCCGCGCGCGCCGGCGATGGCGATGCGCTTGCCCTCGCCGAGCGCGAGTCGCCACGACACGATGCCCGCCGCGAGCAGGAACCCGCTGGCAAGGGCGAGCTGCAGGTTGCCGATAGGGATGACGCCGGAGCTCATCGCAGGCTCCCTTCCACGTAGGACAGACGCCCGTCCGCCAGCGTGAACGTGCCGTCCGCGAGCCCGTCCGCCTGGCGGTGGCGGATCCTCAGACAGGCGGTCTCCCCGTGCACCAGCTCGCGCGTCAGGCGCCCCACGGCGAGCGCGGACTCGTCGTCGAGCGCGGCGTCCACCTCGTCCAGGAGCAGCACCTGCGGGGACGTCGCGAACGCGCGCAGCACCGCCACGCGCGCCCGCTGGCCGCCGGAGAGCTGGGCGGCGTCACGGTCGAGCGGCACATCACCCAGCTCGGCCTTCTCGAGGAGCGCCACCAGCTCCGCGTCGCTCGGCGGCTTCGCGCCCGCGTTCACCTTGAGCGTCCATGGCCACCGCAGGTTGTCGCCCACGGTGCCGGGCACCAGCGTCGCCACCTGCGGCACCAGGCACACGCGGCGACGCCACTGCACGGGCGGGATGTCCCTCTCGGACTCCCCCGCCAAGAACAGCTCGCCCGCGCTCCTCGGGACTGTGCGGGCGCAGGCCTCGAGAAGCGTCGACTTGCCCGAGCCGGACGGCCCCACGAGGTCGTACATGCGCCCAGCCTCGAGCGAGAGGTTCACGCCCGAGAACGGCGCGAACGGCCGCCCTCCCCGGCGATAGGCAACGGTGACGGAGGTGGCTTGGAACAACGGCTGCGCCATGAGGGCTCCCGATTCAATGGCTAACGACGATAACCATGTGCCCATTCGCGCCTGCGAAAGTCCCTAGGTTTCAGGAATGCAGTGGGGCGGCCGGATAGCAGTCAGTCCTTGGCGAGCAGGAGCTGCTGAGCACGGTGGCGGCGAGGCTCGTGCGCCCGGGACCGCCACGCTCGACCAGCGCGTCCTTCAAAAGGAGGACGCCCCGACGGCGGAGGGATGCCAGCCCGTGCGCCCCAAGCCCTCCGCCACGGCGGAGGCGAGCACGCTGCACCCGCCATGCTCGTCGACGGCTCGCAATGGGCGCCCCAAGAATGGGGCAACCAGCCCTATAATCGAGGCTGTAACGAGCCCTTTCCAAGGAGGAATCATGGGAACCGTCGTCACCGTCGGGATGGCCGACGCAAAGACCAACTTCTCGCGCATCACCGCCGAGGCCAACAGGACCGGCGTCCCGGTGACCGTGTTCCGCCACAACCGCCCCTGGGTGGAGATCAGGCCGCTGGACGTGCATGGCGATGTGCCAGCCGAAACCATGGAGGCCGTGGCTCAGGCCGACGCCATTGAGGCCGACCCGGAACACGTCACCTACGCGACCGCCGAGAGCGTCTTCGAGGCGCTGGACATCTAGGGGGCTTGGATGCTCAGAGCCTCGTTCACCCCGCGCTTCCGGCGCGACGTGAAGGCCTGCCAAAAGCGGCACTGGGATACGGATGCCCTAAAGCGAGCCGTGACCGACCTGCTGGCCTCGGACTCCGTGCCACTGCCCCGCGCGTACGGGGACCACTCGCTCTCGGGTCCCTTGTCCGGCAACAGGTCGATCCATGTCGACTCCGCGCCCAACCCTCCCGCCGACACGTGGGTGCTCATGTACCGGCGATGCGGCGACGAGATCCTCCTCGTGCGGACCGGCACCCACAACGAGGTGTACGGGAGGTCCCAAGCTTGAATCCAATCAAGCAGCTCGTGGCGCACTTCGCGAGAACCGTCACTACTGCTAACGCAGAGTCGGACGGGCACGAGACCGGAGGGAACGGCTAGCTATTCAGACGGAATCGTGTACTCGGCCTCCGGTGCGTCCTCGACCCCATCGTTCTCCCCAAGATCCGTCGCGTACGCCTCAAAGTCGCCCTCGAAGAACCACTTGTGAGCACGTTTGGCGAGGATCTGCGTCTCGACGTAGTCGAAGCCGCCATTCACGGCAGCGCCCACAACCGGGACCATCTTCCCCAGGTTCACCATGCCCTTTTGTCCGAACTTGGTCACGAAGCGGAAGCCCAGCCTCTGGTTGATGCGCGTGAGCACCGTGCCAGGTATCTTCTTGATCATCCCCACGGCCAACTTCTCGCCCAGCTGCACGCCGAACGCTTTGAACACCTCGGTGATCGACACGCCGGCGAGACACGCATACACGAGCGTCTGGGTTTGGTCGCACTTGAGGTCGTAGCCGGCCATCTGGGCCGTGGCCGCAATCATTCTCATCTGCACGTACAGGACCGAACCCAGGTTGGCCGGAATCGTCACTGGCATGGTGATGAGACCACCGAAGCCGGTGATCACGCCGGACGTGGTGCATTTGATCACCTGGTTCCGGTGCATGTTCCGACAGGCCTTCGCGGGGTCGGGGTCTTTTTCGAGATAGTCCGCGACCAAATCCGAGACCGGCGGGCTCACGACGGGAATGCCGTCGAGGCATTTCTCATAGAGCGTGTCAAAGAGCTTGACGATGTCATCCGCGTTCGGCAGCTTCGCTCGGTCCTCCATGGTTCCTCCCCATCAGGCGGCGGGGTCGCAGACCGCGACCCCTCCCGGTGTTCAAAATAGCTTATCGTAAACTGAAGTTTTGCTGGCCCACACGTCACTGGACGCCCGCCATCGGTTCGTCCCGTACTAGGCCAGCCTCCTCAGCGACAGCGTCACCGCCTCCAGCGACTGCGAGCTCACCATGTCGTAGACCTCGCCGTTCGTGGCCGTGGTGGGCTGCATCGTGAACTCTGTGTTGGGGGCCACGTCCTGCGAGACCACCACGTACTGCACGATGGCGTCCGTGTCCTCGGGGTCCACGTACGAGCCGTCCTCGGTGGCCGTCCGCAGCTCGAGGTAGCCCGGCCCGTACATGTCCATGATGTTGCCGTTGAGCGCCACGTACCCGCACTCGGCCAGGTTGCGGCCCACGTAGTCGCGCACATAGGCGGTGAACTTGTCGGGGAACGCCTTGATCTGGGTCATGTCCACGGGCTGGGGGTCGCGCTCCCCCACCTTCTTCACCGCCAGCACCACCTCGCTGTGGCTCTGCCAATCGACGAGGTTGTCGTAGTCATCGCCGTTCTCGCGCTTCTCCATCACAAAGTCCACCTGCGTGTTCATAGGCAGGCTCTGGTCGAAGACCACGTACTCCTTGAGCTGCTCCTCGTCCTCGGGATCGACGAACACGCCCGACGGCTCCACGAACACGAGCCGCACGTAGCCCGCGCCCAGCCGGTCCATGCGCCAGCCGTTGAGGGCACCGTAGCCCACGTTCGCGCAGTTCTGCCCCTTGTAGTTCTTGATGTACTGCACCTTGGGATCCGACGAGGTCTTCGGGGCCTCGTCGACGGGCGCCGGCTTGGCGCTCTCGGCGCTCGTGTGCGTGCCCTCGGCGCCCGAGCCCGCGCCGCCGGACCCTCCGCAGCCCGCCAGTCCCAGGGCCAGAAGGCCCGCGCATCCGACAAACGCCCGCCGGCTCATCGGCCGCTCATTGAACCGCTTCATCGTTCTCTCCTCTTTCCTCCGTCGCTTGATTCACGGACGCGCACGCTTCGCGCAGCGCCCTGGTCGCCCCTGGCCCCAACCACAGGTCCACCGCCAGCGCCATGCCGGGGCTGTCCAGCAGGTCCTGAGAGCCCAGAAGGGTCGCCATCCACGAGGGGCGGCCGTGGGCTGGAATGCCCCGAGACGCGCCCGGTTGCAAGGCCGTGCGCGCCTGGACCTGGCGCTCGACCACTTCCTCCACAGCCCCGGGCTGCTCTGAGACGGCCGCGAGCAGGGTCTGTGCCTGCAGCAGCTGCCCGAGGACCTCGTCGGCCTGGTCGGTCAGGCGGTCTACCTGGATCGCGAGCAGGTCCCGCACGGTGCGACCGGTCGCGCAGTGGTCGTCGAGCACCTGCTTGACCTCGGGCAGGCTCAGCCCCTGTCGCCGGTACTGGCGCACCAGGAACAGCTGGGCGAGGTCGCGCACGTTGTAGGTGCGCCTGCCCCAGGCTGAGTCCTCGGGCTCCAGGATCCCGACGCCGCCGCGGCCGGTGTAGCAGCAGCGCTGGATGTCGCGCCGGGCGAGGCCGAGCAACGCCTCGACCTCCGAGATGCGCCAGCCGCGACGCGGCGTGTCTGGAACCATGGAAACCCCTCCCTGGGTCCAGCCAAGCCGTTCAAGCAGTGAACAGCAAGCGGCGGGCGCCGCAATCGCGACGTCCGCCCGGTCGGTGCGGGCCCGATCAGTACGAGCCCAGTCAGTGCGAGCCATAGGCGGCCCCTCTCACTCGGATGTGGGGCCGGTCGACCCCTCGTGAGAGGGGCTGTGATTCTTGCGAGGCACCACGACCCGTCCGGGGCCGGAGGGGCGCTCGCCACGGGTAGGAACCTGCGAATCGCGTACAAGGAGGCACCATGGCGCTCAAAGACCACCCCACGCTCACGCTGGCCCTGCGAACGGCCGCCGGACTCGTCGGCGTTGCCGCGGCTGGGGCTGCGGCGGTCGCCGGTTATCGCGCGCACGTGCGGAGCTCCTGCAAGGAGTTCTACGAGCGTTCGACCCGCGAGTTCAAGCTGCCGGGACTCGGCACGGGGTTCGACCCCCAGGACGTCCTGTACGACGAGGGCTCGGACCAGTGGCTCGTGAGCGGGTACCTGGGCGACCGGTCATGGAAGGGCCACTGCCCGGTCTACAAGCGCACGACCCACGGCCAGTGGGTCTCGCTCCAGGTGCGGCGCCCGGACGGTACGATTGACTCGGGCCACGGCGCGGGCATCGCCGTTGCCGGGCCGTGGGCGTTCCTGACCACACGCACCGGCGCCCTCGCGTTCTCCGCCGAGGCGCTGGCATCGGCGGAGAACGGCGACGTCATCGACGGTGACGGGTACCTGAACCTGTTCCTGATGCCGGCGTTCCTCGGGGTTTGGGACGACGCGCTGTGGGTGGGCGAGTATCACTGCCCCGTCCTCTACGAGACCCCGGACTCGCACCACCTCACCTGCCCTGACGGCACGGAGAACCCCGCGCTTGCGCTGCGCTTCCCGCTCGACACGTCGGCGCCGTACGGGGTCTCGGCGCAGCCCGACCTCGCCCTGTCGATTCCGGGCGCGATCCAGGGCATGTGCGCCGGACGCCAGGGCGGTCTCGTGCTGTCGCAGGCGGCGGGCATCGGCGAGGGCCACCTGCTGAGCTATGGGGCCGCCTGCCTGGAGCCCGAGGGCACGATCCTTGTGGCGGGGACGGAGGTGCCGCTCGGGTTCCTCGACGGCCGGACGCTCGTCGACCGGCTCCGCATGCCGCCCATGGGCGAGGGCATCTGCCGGCGCGCCGGGCGCGTGTGGCTGGCCAACGAGTCCTGCGCCGGCCGCTACCAGGTGGGGCGCCTCTTCGACGGGCGCTACGTCCGCGCGGTGGACATCTAGGCGCACGCCTCGTGCGACCGTGCGCCCCGTTCGCCATGGGCGTTCACCAAAACGGGGTATGTGCCCTTAGGACAAATCGACGGACACAGAAGAAGAGGTGGCATCGTGAGCCAGACCGCCAAGCCCACTCCTGCGACCGGCGCCGACAACGCCGGCTTCCAGCGGACCCTCACCCTCGGCGACCTGCTGTTCTACGGCATGGTAATGCTCGTGCCGCTGTCGCCGTTCGCGGTCTACGGCCAGGTCTTCGACATCTCACGCGGCGCGCCGGCGCAGGCCTACATCCTCGGCCTTGTGTGCCTGATCCCCACCGCCTTTTGCTTTGGCGACGCCATCCGCCGCTGGCCCAGCTCCGGCTCGGTGTTCACGTTCTGCGCGAAGGGCCTCTCCACGGGGGCGGGCTTCGTCGGCGGGTGGATGCTGCTGCTCCAGTACCTCGTGTATCCGGACCTCATGTACATCCTGGCCGGTCAGGCGTTGAACCAGTACGTGCCCGAGGTCCCGGTCTGGGGCTGGGCGCTCCTCATCATGGCGTTCGTCACCGTCGTGAGCCTCCGCAAGCTCAAGGCCACGGTGGTGGTCAACCGCATCGCGCTCGCGGGCGAGCTGGTCATCGTGGCGATGTTCGTGTTCTTCGTCGTGCGCCGTCTGGTGACCGTCGGCCCCATCATGGCCGACGAGGCCGCCGCGCTCATGGCCGACAGCGACAGCTCGGGCCTCAACGTGGGCGCGCTGTTCTCGGCGGTGTCGGTGTGCGCCCTCTCCTACCTGGGATTCGGTTCCATCTCGACCCTCACGCAAGAGGCCAAGAACCCGGGCAGGGACCCCGAGCGCGCCACGTGGCTCACCGTGCTCGTGGTCGGTGTCCTCTTCATCGGCGAGTGCCTGCTCGCCCAGCTGGTGGACCCGTCCGGCAACCTGTTCGCACACGACGCGTCCAACGGGTTCTACCTGGTGGCCGGCGCCGTGGGGGGCGAGTGGTTCGGCGTGCTGTGCGCTGTGGGCCTCGCGCTCGCCATGGGCGTGTTCTCCGGCCTCAGCTCCGTGGTGTCCGTGAGCCGCGTACTCTATATCATGGCGCGCGAGAACGCGATGCCCAAGAGGCTCGCGGAGTTCGACCAGGGGACGAACTCGCCAAGGACCGCCAGCGTGTTCGTGGCCATCGTGTCCATCGCGCTGCTCTTCCTGCTGCTGCCGCTCGGCATGGACGCCGTGACCAAGGTCACCAACTTCGGCGCGCTTGCCACCTATCTCATGGTGGACGTGGCGGTCCTCTGGTTCTGCTGGGTCAAGGGGCACGACCGCACGAGGCCTTTCAGGCTGTGCGTGCTGCCGGCCTTCGGCGCGCTCGCCATCGCGGTGATCCTGGCGTCGTTCGGCGCGTTCGCTATCGGGGTCGGCCTGGGCTGGTGCGCTCTCGGCATCATCGTGTACCTCGTGGCGACGAGGGTCTTCCACGTGAAGATGGCCCTCGGCTAGCGCGGACGCGGACGCTCGGCGCCGCGCGGACGCTTGAGAGAGAGCCGCTTGTCCGCGCCTGGACGCTTGGGAGAGAGCCGTTTGTCCACGGTTGGACGCTTCGGAGAGAGCCGTTTGTCCACGCTGTCGCGGGATGGAGCGTGGACATTTCGCTTTGACCGAAGCGTCCGCAGTGCGAGGCGGGGCTCCCGGACGCTCGCGTCGGAGCCGTCCGCCCGCGCTGTCGCGGGCTGGAGCGTGGACAAATGGCTTTGACCGAAGCGTCCACGGCGTGGGCAAGTGCCGGCTGCAGCAGGACTCATGATATCCTCGGAATTCAGATTCTTATCAGAGTCCGAGGAGAGGCCATGTACCTCACCCACCGCATCGAGGAGCTCGCGCTCCGCCACGACGACGCCCGCCGCGCCATCGGCGACTTCGTGCTCGAGAACCACGACCACCTGGACGACTTCACCATCGCCGACATCGCCGAGGCCACCTTCACATCCAAGCCCACCGTCGTGCGCTTCGCGAAGACGCTCGGCTTCTCCGGCTGGCGCGACTTCTTGCGGGCCTTCATGCAGGAAGAGCGGCGCCGTGAGCGCAACCGGACCGCCGTGGACGTCAACCTCCCCTTCACGGCCGAGAACACGGACGAACAGATCATCCAGGCCATCGGCGACCTGTCGGCAGAGGCCATCGCGGACACCTTCGCCCTGCTCGACCGGGGCGCCCTCAAGCGTGCCGTCCTCTATCTGCAACGAGCGACGTCCGTGGCCGTGTTCGGCATCGCGCCCAACTCCTTTGTGGCGGACCTTTTCTGTCGCAAGCTGCTGTCCATCGGCAAACAGGCCCACACGGTCCCTGACGGCGAGTACGGGATCACCGCGCGCTCGCTCGGGCCCGACGACCTGGCCGTCGTCATCTCCTACTCGGGCGACAACCCCAACGCCAACCCGCTGCGCCAGATCCCGACGCTCATGAACCGCCGCGTCATGGTCATCGGCCTCACCAGCGCCGGCCACAACTACCTGCGCGAGACGGTTCCCTGCACGTTCACCATCTCGAGCCACGAGCACCTCTACGCCAAGGTGGCCAACTTCGCCACCGAGGAGTCCATCAACTACATCCTGAACGCGCTCTTCGCGTGCCTCTTCGCGCGCGACTACGAGCGCAACCTCGCCTACCGCATCGAAGGGGCCCGCCAGTTGGAGGACGAGCGCAAGGTCTCCCTCGAGGAGCTGCGCGCGGCACGACCGCTCCCCCGTGCCTCGTTTCGCGAAGTTCCACGTCCTCGGCCCTAGAACGACGCGCGCCGCGAAACCTTGTTCCGACCAGTTCGAATCCGCATGTGTCGGGCCTCCGCGCCCCCTAGAGTCCTCCTCAAGACCAGGAGCAGGGGCGTCGCAGCCTCGCAACCAGGAAAGGCAGGGACATGAGCGGCCAGTACCAGAGCCTCGCCCAACAGATCGTCGCCCAGGTGGGCGGCAAGGGCAACGTCACCAACGCGTTCCATTGTCAGACGCGCTTGCGCTTCAGCCTCGCGGACGAGAGCGTCGTGGACGACGACGCGCTCAACGCCATCGACGGCGTGATGCGCGTCCTGCACTCCGCAGGCCAGACCCAAGTGGTCATCGGCCCGCACGTGGAGGACGTGTTCGCTGAGGTGGCGCCGCTCCTAGATCTGTCCCAGGGCGCCGCAGGGCCTGCGGAGACCGAGAAGAAGCCGAGCCCCCTCGAGGCCGTGATCGACTTCGTCTCCGGCACGTTCCAACCCATCATCCCGGCCCTTTCGGGCGCGGGCATGATCAAGGCCGTGATGGCGCTCCTCGTGACCTTCTCGGTCATCGACAGCTCCTCGCAGACCTACTACATGCTCAACACCTTCGCCGACGCGGTCTTCTACTTCCTGCCGATCCTGCTCGCCTACTGCGAGGCCCAGAAGCTCAAGTGCAACCCCATCCTTGCGGCCGGGGTCGCTGCCATGATGCTGCACCCCAACTGGACGTCCCTCGTGACGGCCGGGGAGCCGGTCAGCTTCTTCGGCGTGGTGCCGTTCACGCTCGCGTCCTACGGGTCCAGCGTGATCCCGGTCATCCTCGTCGTCTTTGTGCAGCCCTTTGTGGAGAAGTGGCTGGACCGGCACATCCCGAAGGCCATCAACCTCGTGTTCGTGCCGCTGTTGACCTTCCTCGTCATGGGCACGCTGGCCTTCTCCGTGCTCGGCCCCATCGGCTACATCGTCGGCCAGTGGCTCGCCGTGGCGTTCACCTTCCTCGCCGAGAACGCCGCCTGGGCGCCCGCGCTCCTCATCGGCGGCCTGCTTCCCGTCATGGTGATGTTCGGCATCCACAACGGCATCGCCCCGCTCGGCGTCATGCAGATGTCCCAGCTCGGCTACGACAGCATCTTCGGGCCCGGCTGCTTCGTGTCCAACATGTGCCAGGCGACCGCCGGCGCGATCGTGGCCTTCCGGGCCAAGGACGCGAAGACCCGCGAGCTCGCGACCTCCGGTTCCATCACCGCCTACATGGGCATCACCGAGCCCGTCCTCTACGGCGTCAACCTGCCCCTCAAATGGCCGCTCATCTCCTCCATGATCGGTGGCGCCTGCGGCGGCCTGTACGCCGGCCTCACCCACACGCACCGCTTTGCCACGGGCTCGTCCGGCCTCCCCGCCGTTCTGCTCTACATCGGCGACGACACGCTCCAGTACATGCTCAACATCGTGATCGCCATGGTCATCGGCATGGCCGTGACGGCTGTCGTGGCGCTGGCCCTCTCCGCCCGCATGGGCGAGCAGGGCTCCGAAGAGCCCGCGGCTGCAGAGCCCGCCGCCGAGCCCGCGACCACCGAGGCGCTCCTCTGCCCCGTCACCGGCACCGCGAAGCCGCTGTCCGAGTCCTCCGACCCCGTGTTCTCGTCTCTCATGATGGGAGACGGGGCCGCCATCGACCCCTCCGTGGGCCGCGTCGTGGCCCCGTTCTCGGGCACCGTGACCGCGCTCTTCCCCACCAACCATGCCGTCGGCATCACAGCTCCCGACGGCGCCGAGGCCCTCATCCACATCGGGGTCGACACCGTCGAGCTCAACGGCCGGGGCTTCACCGGACACGTGAGGCAGGGCGACACCGTCACCGCAGGGCAGCTGCTCGTGGAGTTCGACATCGACGCCATCCGTGCCGCCGGCTACACCCCGCAGACGATGGTGGTCGTGACCAACACCCCGGCCTACGACTCCGTTCAGCTGCTGGAGAAGGGCCCCGTGGAGGCCGGCGAGCGGAGCCTCCTGCGCCTCGTGCGGCACGCCGCCGACGCTGCCGAGCCCAGCCCCACCGCCATGGCCCCAGCTAGCGCATGACCACCGGAGCGGGGCGTCCTGCCCGCGCCTGACGCCCCGCCGCCCATCTCGTCCACGAGCGCTCAAAGAGCGCGCACCCGCAAAGGAGCCACCATGTTCCACACCAACCTCGCGCCCTTCCCCGAGGGCTTCCTCTGGGGCGCCTCGACCAGCGCCTACCAAGTGGAGGGTGCTTGGGACCAGGACGGCAAGGCGCCGAGCGTCCAGGACCTCCACGAGCCCCGCGGCCAGGCCGACTTCAAGGTTGCGAGCGACCACTACCACCACGTCGAGGAGGACGTCGAGCTCATGGCGCGCATGGGCCTCAAGGCCTATCGCTTCTCGGTGGCCTGGGCCCGCGTGATGCCCGACCCGTTCGGCGACCCCAATCCCGCCGGCCTCGCGTTCTACGACCGCCTCGTGAACGCCCTCATCGCCCACGGCATCGAGCCGATCGTCACGATGTACCACTTCGACCTGCCGCTCTCGCTCCACGAGGCCGGCGGCTGGGCGAACCGGCGCACCACGGACGCCTTCGAGCGTTACGCCCGGGTGCTGTTCGAGCACTTTGGGGACCGCGTCAAGATGTGGCTCACCATCAACGAGCAGAACGTGATGATCAACCACCCAAACGCGATGAACCCCGGGCGCACGCCGTCGCAGCGCGAGCTCTACCAGCAGTGCCACCACATGTTCGTCGCGAGCGCCAAGGCCACGCTTCTGCTGCACCAGCTCTGGCCGGACGCGAAGATCGGGCCGGCGCCCAACATCACGGCCATCTACCCGGAGACCTGCGACCCGGCCGACGCCATCGCCGCCGACGACTGGGAGTCCATCCGCTGCTGGCTGTATCTGGACGTCGCCTGCTACGGGCGGTACAACCCGCTCGTGTGGCGCTACCTGGAGGAGCGCGGGTGCACGCCCGAGATGGAGCCCGGTGACGCCGAGCTGCTCGCAGCGGCCAAGCCGGACTTCCTCGGCGTGAACTACTACGCCACGGCGACGGTCAAGGCGCCCAAGAACGACGGCCACGACCGCGCCCCGAGGAACGGCGACCAGCAGGTGATGATCGGCGAGGAGGGCGTGTACCGCGCCGGCACCAACCCGCACCTGACGCAGACACCGTACGGCTGGATCGTGGACCCGGTGGGGCTCCGCACGACGCTCCGCCGCATCGCGAGCCGCTACGCGATGCCCATCCTCATCACCGAGAACGGCCTCGGCACCCACGACGAGGTGGCCGCCGACGGCGGCGTGCACGACCAGTACCGCATCGACTACCTGCAGATGCACTTCGAGCAGGCGCAGCTGGCCCTGTCGGACGGCGTGGACCTCATCGGTTTCTGCCCCTGGTCGTTCATGGACCTGGTCAGCACGCACAACGGCTACGCCAAACGCTACGGTTTTGTCTACGTGGACCGCGACGAGTGCGACCTCCGGAGCCTCGAGCGCATCCCCAAGGACTCGTTCCACTGGTACCGCGAAGTGATCGAGACCAACGGGGCCTCTCTGGCGGAGCAGCCAGAAGCGGCCTGACGGCGCGTGTCGGGCGCCCGCAGGTTCGGGCGCCCCGCTCTGTCCGCACGGGCATCGTGCCCTTCGCTCACGAAAGGACTTGTCATGGAGTACGCACCGCTCGGCACCTCCGGCATCGAGGTGAGCCGCATCTGCCTGGGTTGTATGGGCTTCGGAGACCCGGCGCTCGGCCAGCATGGCTGGACCCTGGACGAGCAGGCCTGCCGCGTCAGCGTGAAGCGGGCGCTGGAGGCCGGCGTCACGTTCTTCGACACCGCGCCCGTCTATCAGCAGGGCACGAGCGAGCAGTACCTCGGCCGGGCGCTGCGCGACCTCACGAGCCGTGACTCGGTGGTCGTGGCCACGAAGTTCACGCCTCGGGAGCAGTGGGAGATCGACGCGGGCATCGACGGCCGCGAGCACGTGCGCCAATGGCTCGACCGGAGCCTCGAGCGCCTCGGTATGGACCACGTGGACCTCTACATCTGCCACATGTGGGACTACCACACGGCCATGGAGCAGGTCATGGAGGGGCTCGCCGACGCCGTGCGCGCCGGCAAGGTGCGCGCCATCGGGCTGTCCAACTCGTTCGCGTGGCAGATGGCCAAGATGAACTTCCTCGCGCGGAGCCAGGGCTGGCCGGAGTTCGTCTCGTACCAGGGCCACTACAACCTGATCCACCGGGAGGCGGAGCGCGAGATGGTGCCGTTCTGCCAGGACCAAGAGATCGCGCTGACGCCGTACAGCCCGCTGGCGGGCGGGCGCCTCGCGCACCGTCCCGGCACGCGGGACACGGTGCGGAGCCGGCGCGACGGCTACGGCAACGTCAAGTACGGGGCCACCGCCGACGAGGACGCGGTCATCGAGGGTCGGGTGGCCGACCTTGCCGAGAAGCGCGGCGTGCCAATGGCGACGGTAGCGCTCGCGTGGCTGCTCCGGAACGTGACGGCGCCGGTGGTGGGGGCCACGACGCCAGAGCAGCTGGATGCCGCCGTTCTGGCCACGGAGCTGTCGCTCACCGACGAGGAGGCGGCATGGCTCGAGGAGCCCTACCGGCCGCACGCGCTCGTGGGCGTGATGGCGCAGAACGGGAAGCAAAGCGCAGGCAACGTGGTCTAGCGGCGAGTGCCGAACCGCGGACGCTTGGGAGAGAGCCGTTTGTCCACGGTTGGACGCTTCGGAGAGAGCCGTTTGTCCACGCTGTCGCGGGATGGAGCGTGGACAATTCGCTTTGACCGAAGCGTCCAGGCCCGGACAAATGGCTTTGACCGAAGCGTCCACGACGGTGAGGACGTGCCCTAGCGACCCGTCCCACCGTCGAGCTTGAGCCACCCGAGGCCGTTGGCCTCCAGCTCCTCCTCCGGGACGAACCGCAGCGCGGCCCCGTTGATGCAGTAACGAAGGCCGCCCGTCTCGGCGGGGCCGTCGGGAAAGACGTGACCCAGATGGCTGTCCGCTCCGGCGCTCCGCACCTCGATGCGCGGCTGCCAGAGCTGGCGGTCCACAGCCTCCGTGAGCACCGCGTCGCCAATCGGCCGTGAGAACGACGGCCAGCCGCAGCCGGCATCGAACTTGTCGCTGGAAAGGAAGAGCGGCTCCCCCGACACCGCGTCCACGTACACGCCGCGTCGCCACTCGTCGTTGAGCGGGCTCGAGTGTGGGCGCTCCGTGCCCGCGCGCCGGGTCACGCGGTAGGCCTCATCGCCGATACGCGCCGCCAGCTCATCGTCCGTCTCGGTGACGGGCCGCCGTCGCGCCGCATCCTGTGCCAGCGCGAAGTCGCGTGCATGCGCGGCCACGAACCGCGGCGCCGCCGTCAGGTCCACGTGGCAGTACCCGCTCGGATGCTTCTCGAGGTAGTCCTGGTGGTGCTCCTCGGCGGGATAGAAGCTCTGAAGCGGCCCGGCCTCGACCGCGAGAGGGGCGCCCACCTCGAACTGCAGGTGCCGAAGCGCCTGCTCCACGGCCGGCAGGTCCTGCTCGTCGTCCCACCAAATGCCGGTGCGGTACTGCGTGCCGCGGTCGTTGCCCTGGCGGTTCACGGCGCAAGGGTCGATGGACGAGAAGTACGCCGCGAGCAGCAGCGGCAGCGGGATGACGGCGGGGTCGTAGGCCACGCGCACGGCCTCTGCGGCCTCGGTGGCGCCGGTGCACACCAGCTCGTAGCTGGGGCTCGGCACGACGGAGTTGGCGTAGCCCACCTCGGTGTCGAGCACGCCGGGCAGCTGCCGCAGGAAACCCTCCGTGCCCCAAAAGCAGCCACCTCCGAGCGTGACGGTCCTCCCGGTCATCGCCGCCTCCTTTCAGAACCCCGAGCGTCCCCGCCCTTACCTTGCGAGGAACCGCTCCAGCTCCCGCGTGAAATCGCGCTTCACGAGCGTGGGGGTGATGTAGACCACCTCCGCGCGGTCGCCCTGTGCCCAGAACGCCACGCGCACGCTGCCGGCGCCCGCCTCGTTCACTCGACATTCTTGCAGCTTGTGGCCGTGCCACAAGCGCCCGGTGGCGCCCTTGCACTTGAACCAGCCGGCTGCCGCCTGGGCGCTGATCGTCTCGGCGACACGGGCGCGCAGCCCCGGCCAACGCTTCAACGCGGCGGCGCAGCCGCGCTTGTCATAGATGACGTCCACCTGAGACCCACTCTCGCAGCGCGGCCCGGGGCGAGCCCCGTCGCACGTCGATGTACTCATTCCTGCGGGACTCTACCCGTTGCGGCCGCGCGGACGTGACGGGGCGCGGCGGCCTGTATCGTCCAAATCCGAGCCAAGCTCGCAGGGCTCGGGAAGACCGGGAGCCTACCCTTGCTCCCTGGCGCAGTCCGCCTGACCGCCCCGCAGCATCTTGAGCCCATGGCCGATGGGGCCGATCACCGCCGCGAGGTTCTCGACCGCTGCTGTGGGGCTCCCCGGGAGGTTGACGACCAGCGTCCGCCCCCGGATGCCGGCCGTGGCGCGCGAGAGCCACGCGCGGTCCGTGATGCCCGCCGACGCCGCGCGCATGGCCTCGCCGATGCCCGGGCACCTGCGCTCACAGACCTGCTCGGTGGCCTCCGGCGTGAGGTCGCGGGGCGCGAAGCCGGTGCCGCCGGTGGTGACGACAAGGGCGATGTCGTCGGCGGAGTCGGCGGCACCGATGAGGGCACTGGCCACAGAGTCGATGCCGTCCGGCACGACCTCGATGGCCCGGACGTCGTAGCCGTTGTCGCGAAGGAGCCCGGCCACGGCCGGCCCGGCAGCGTCCTCGCGCTCGCCGGCGGCGCATCGGTCGCTCACGGTGACAACGACGGCGCGGTACTGTTCGGCCATGGCGGCTCCTCTCCGCGTGCATTTGGGGACAGTCCCCGTTTGCACATCATCTGTCGAACGTGCATTTGGGGACTGTCCCTGTTTGCACATCATTTTCCGAAGGGACAGTGGGGGTAGGTGCAGGTGGGGCAGCGCAGGCAGAGGCCGCCCTCGCCGAGGGTCACGAAGTCCCGCTTGGTCAGCTCCACGCCGGCCGCGATGCGCGGCAGCACGAGGTCGAACACCGTCGCGTCGTTGTACATCGCGCACCCCGGGAGACCGACCACCGGCAGGCCTGGGGCCGTTCGCGGGTCGCTGGGGCCAAACACGCCCTCGTAGTAGCCCATCAGCATCATCGCGCCCGGGAGCACCGGCGCCCCATAGGTCACGACCCGGGCGCCGCTGGCCTTGATGGCCCCGGGGGTGTTGTCGTCCGGGTCCACCGACATGCCGCCCGTGCAGACGATAAGGTCCACGTCGCCGGAGTCGCGCATCCCGTGCAGGCAGGCCACGAGCGCGTCGGCATCGTCGCCCGGCTGCGCGGTCATCACGGTCTCGATGCCGTAGGTCTCGAGCTTCTTCGCGATCACCGGCGTGAAGCGGTCCTCGATGAGGCCCGTCGCCACCTCCGAGCCCGTGGCCATGATCGCGGCACGCTTGAGCGCGAACGGCCGCACCGTCAAGAGCGGCTCGTCGCCGGCCGCGGCCTCGGCCTTTTCGAGCACGTCCTCCCCCACCACGAGCGGGATCACGCGCGTGCCGGCCACATCGTCGCCGGCCTTGATGGCGATGTTGCCCTGGCGCGTCGCGATCATGACGTCGTCCACGGAGTTCACGGCGACGAGGCGCTCGCCGTCCACGAGCAGGCAGCCGTCCACATCGGCCACGAGGTCGATCTTGCCCTCGCTCGGCGCGTCGTTCTTGCGGCGGACGCCGGGCCCCTCGATAAGGGCGGCGAGGCGCTCGGCCGCGTCGTTCTCGTGCAGCTGGCCCGGCTCCAACTCGAGGACGTACAGCGACCGCTTGCCCATGGACAGCAGCACGGGGACGTCCTCCTCCCGCACCACGTGGCCCTTCTTGAAACGGGGCCCCTTGAAGCGGGGCTTGTCGGGGTCGGTGACGATCTGGGTCATGTCGTGGCAGAGCACCTGCCCGACGGCTTCCTCGGTGGGTATCTGGCGCATGGCTCCCTCCTCATTCATCAATCAAGAAATCGTGGACGCTTCGGTCAAAGCCATTTGTCCACGCTCCATCCCGCGACAGCGTGGACATTTGGCTCTCTCCCAAGCGTCCAAGCGTGGACAAACGGCTCTCTCCCAAGCGTCCAGGCGTGGACAAACGGCTCTCTCCGAAGCGTCCGGGCGTTAGAGGTCGCCGACGGGGACCACCCGGACCGCGTCGCCGGCTCGCACGGTCCCGCCGCGCAGCACCACCGTGAAGATGCCGTCCGTCGGCATCACGCACATGCCGGTCACGCGCTTGATCTCGCAGTCGTTGTGGCACTTCTTGCCGATCTGCGTCACGGCCAGCAGCGCCGGCCCCACCTCGAGCACCGTTCCCACCGGCAGCTGGTTCAAGAGGATCCCCCGCGTCAGGATGTTCTCGGCGAAGTCGCCGGCCTCGAGGGGCAGCCCCTTGTCGCGCATCAGATCCACGGACTCCGCGCCCAGAAGGCTCACCTGACGGTGCCACCGGCCCGCGTGCGCGTCCCCTGCGATGCCAGAGCCCACGACCAGCTCCACGGACTCCCGCGCCTCCTTGCGCGTCCCCTTCTCGACGCTCACGCACACGGCCTCCACCGTGCCCGTCGCACCGGGCTCGGCGCTCGCGTCCTTGAAATACTCGGCTGCCTCCACCGTCAGTCCTCCCTCGCATCCGCGCTGCCCGTCCGCACAAAATGGCCGCTCCGGCCACCGGACTTCTCGAGCAGCCTCACGTTCTGAACCACCATGTCGCGCTGGTGCGCCTTGAGCATGTCGTACACGGTCAGGGCCGCCACGGACACGGCCGTGAGCGCCTCCATCTCGACGCCCGTCTCGCCCACGCACCGGCATGTGCCCGTGATGGCCACGCCGTCCTCGCGCACGTCGAAGGACAGGTCCACGCCGGTCAGCGCGATGGGGTGGCACATCGGCACCAGCTCCCACGTGCGCTTGGCGGCCATGACGCCGGCCACCTGCGCCACCGCGAGCACGTCGCCCTTCTTGCAGCCGCCCGTGCGCACCAGCTCCACCGTCGACGGCGCCATCGAGACGAACCCAGCCGCCGTGGCGGACCGCGACGTCCTCTCCTTCTCCGTCACGTCCACCATGCGGGCGCGGCCCTCGTCGTTCACATGGGTCAGGTCGTCGTCGCGCAGCGAGCCGGGCCTCGGCCCGACCTCGCACCCGGCCGGGAACCCGGCCCGCTCTCGCGCGCCCACCAGATCGCTCAACTTCGCCACGCTCAGCCCCCGATCGCGTTCATGCCGCGCAGGCTCTCGCTCGCGCGCTCCTCCAGATGGTGCCGCTCCGGCTTGGCCGCGACGCCCTGCCGGATGGCCTCCACCAATTGGTTCCCCACAAGGCCGCGAAGCGGTATCTCGCGGCTCGAGTGCAGGCACGGTTTGAGCATGCCGTCGGCGGTCACGCGGATGCGGTCGCACTGCGAGCAGAACCGGTGCGACACCGGACGGATGAGCCCCACCGTGCCGACCCATCCCGGCGCCGAGAACAGCTCCGCCACGCCCGGGGCGCCCTCCGTCGGCTGCAGCTCGGGCACCTCTTCCAGCACCCGCTCCGCCGGCACGAAGCGCTCACGCGGCCACTCGGCCGCCTCGCCGATGGGCATCAGCTCGATGAACCGCACCGACAGGTCGCGGTCCCGCGCCAGCTCCGCCAGCGGTCGCACGTCCTCGTCGTTGACGCCGCCCATGAGCACCGCGTTGATCCGCACGGGGCCGAGCCCGACCCTCTCGGCCGCGTCGAGCCCCGCGAGCGCGTCCTCAAGCCGCCCGCACCGGGTGATCGCCCGGTACCGCCCCGGGTCGAGCGTGTCGAGCGAGACGTTCACGCGGTCGAGCCCCGCAGCCTTGAGTTCCTCGGCCATCGGCGCCAGGAGACAGCCGTTGGTGGTCATGCAGACCTCGTCCACGCCGGGCGTTCCCGCGACCATCCGCACGAGGTCCATCACGCCGGCGCGCACGAGCGGCTCCCCGCCCGTCAGCCGCACCTTGTGCACGCCGAGCGACGCGGCGGCCTCCACGACGGCCGCCATCTCCTCGAACGTCATCACGTTCTCGTGGCCGATGGACCTCACGCCCTGCTCGGGCATGCAGTAGGTGCACCGGCAATTGCAGCGGTCCGTGACGGAGAGCCTGAGGTAGCCGATCTGTCTGCCGAGGTGATCGATCACGAGCGCCCACCCGCCGTCAGGGGCATCACGAACCTGGGGTCGATGACCAATGTGACCTCCTTGGGGTCGTCGAGCGCGCGCCACAGCTCCTTGTCGCACTCGTAGCGGACGGCCGCGCCGCCCAGGGTGCGCACCATCACGATCATAGAGAACGTGTTGTCGATCACACGCTCCACCCTGCCACAGATCACGTTACCCTCCTCGCCCGGGCCGGCGACCGTGAAGTAGTGGGCGCGGATACCGGCCGCGCAGGTGCCGTCCGCGATCGGCAGCGACGTGCGCAGCCGCACGCCCCAGTCCGGGCACTCGAGCTGCCCGTCGGCCGTGACGGTCGCGGCGGAGATGTTCTTGCAGCCCGAGATCGTGGCGGCCGGCACCGTGCGCGGGTACTCGAAGAACCGGCGCGTGGCCTCGGGGGGCTCGTTCGCGCCGTCGGTGACCACGCACACGGAGTCGCACAGGCGGTACACCTCGTCACGGTTGTGGCTCACATAGAGCGCACCGCCGCGGAAGCTCTTCAGGGTGTCCGAGAGGCCCATCTCGAGCGTCCAGCGCAAGTGGCCGTCCAAGGCCGAGAAGGGCTCGTCGAGCAGCACGAGCGCCGGCTCGCTGGCGAACATGCGGGCAAGGGCCACCCGCTGCTGCTGTCCGCCGGAGAGCTGGGCGGGGCTGCGTCCCTCGAGCCCCGTCACCTGCATCCGGTCGATCCAGGAGCGCGCCGTGCGCTCGCGCTCGGCGCGGTCGCCCTTGGCTCCCACCATCACGTTCTGAAGCACCGTCATGTTGGGGAACAGCGCGTACTGCTGGAAGAGGTAGCCCACGTTGCGCTTCTGGGGCGGCAGGCTGACGCCCTTCTCGGAGTCGAAGAGCACCGTGCCGTCGAGCACGATGCGCCCCGCGTCCGGCCTCACCGTGCCGGCGATGCAGCCCAGGGTGAGCGACTTGCCACACCCGGAGGGGCCGAGGAGCGCGAGGGTCTCGTCGGCGTGGGGCAGCTCGAAGGACACATCCAGCTTGAAGGACCCGAGGTCCTTGTGCACGTCCACGGAGAGGCTCACAGCGACCCGCCCCCGTTCCCAGCGCCAGCGACCGCAGCCGCGTCCCTGCGGGCCGCGCGGTCGCGCCACCACCTGCCGAGGGCGCCGAGGCCCACCTCGGCGCTGGCGCCCTGGCGCGCGCGGCGCTCGAACAGGTTCATCGCGATAAGGACCACCGCCGAGATGGCCACGTTCACGAGCACCCAGGTCATCGCGCCCGCCTCGTCGTTGATGCGCCACAGCTGGTACACCGTCGTGGAGATGGTGGCCGTGGAGCCGGGCGTGTAGCCGGCGACCATCGAGGTGGCGCCGTACTCGCCGAGCGCACGGGCGAAGGCGAGCACCGCACCGGCCACGATGCCCGGCATGCAGCAGGGCATCTTGACGCGCCAGAAGACCCAGGTGTTGGAGCGGCCCAGGGTCTGGCCGGCCTGGGCGAGGCGCTGGTCGAACCCCTCGAAGGCGCCCCGGGCGGTCCGGTACATGAGCGGGAAGCTCACGACGATGGTCGCGAAGATCGCCGAGTACCAGGTCATCACCAGACGGATGTCGAACGTCTGGAGGAACCACTCGCCCACCGGGTGCTTGGGGCCGAGGACCAAAAGGATCAGGTAGCCGATGACGGTGGGCGGCAGCACCAAGGGCAGCGTGAGCACCACGTCGAGCGCGCCCTTGAGGAGCGCCGGCGCCCGGGCCACGAGGTTCGCGAGCCAGATGCCGAGCAGGAAGACGACCGCCGTCGAGACGGCCGCGATGCGCAGCGAGTTCCAAAGGGGATACCAGTCCACAGACCCTCCTCGGCCATACCTACAAAAGCTGATGTGCAAACAGGGACAGTCCCCGTTTGCACATCAGCTGTGGAACGAGCGAGCTTAGGACTCCGACAGCGGGGTGAAGCCCACGGCCTCGAAGCACTCGGAGGCGGGCGCGGTCTTCAGGAAGTCCAGATAGGTCGTGGCCAGCTCGGGCTCCGGCGCGTTCTTGGTCACCGCGGCCGGGTACACGACCTTGCCGCACATCTCCTCGGTGGCCTCGGCGACGTGCTCCAGGCCGGCCGAGAAGGCGTCGGTGGCGTAGATGATGCCGCAGGCCACGGTGGCCTGCTCCACCTGCGTCGTGACCTCCTTGACGTTGGATCCGTAGGTGATGTGGCTCTTGATGTCCTTGGCCTCCGGGTCGATGTCGTAGTAGGCGAGGATCTTGTCGGAGTACTGGCCCACGGGCACGTCGGAGTTGCCGAGCGCCACGAGGATCTCGCCGGCCTTGAGCTTCGTGGCGAAGTCGTCGAAGGAGTTCACGGCCTCGGGGTTGCCCTCGGGCACGGCCAGCACCACCTTGTTCTCGAGCAGGTCGACGCGGGTGTCATGGTCGATGAGGTCGAGGCCCTCGTCGTTGCCGGACTTCGCCTGCGCGTCGAGCTGGTTCATCTGCTTCTGACCGGCGGAGATGAACACGTCGCACTGCGCGCCCTCCTGGATCTGGGTCTTGAGGGTGCCCGAGGAGTCGAAGTTGCAGGAGATCTCGACGCCGGGGTTGTCCTCGGTGAACTTCTGGCCGGCCTTGTCCAGCGACTCGGTCATCGAGGCGGCCGCGAAGACGATGAGCTTCTTGTCGGAGGTCTTGTCCGCGTCCGTGGCGGTGGCCTCGGTCACCCCTTTGTCCTCGGACGCCGTGCCAGTGTTGCCGCAGCCAGCGAGCACACCGGTGGCGGCGACAGCGCCTGCGGTCAGGAACGTGCGACGGTTCATCTCGAGCATGGGGTTCTCCTTCTGTCAAAGCTCGTGCTGCGATCCAAACGCGGAGGCCCGCGCGGTGAATCCCTCAGGAATGGGGCTGCGTCGGGCGCAGGGAGGCGCGCCGGCGGATCATCTGCGCGGCGATGGAGACGGCGATCTCCGGCGGCGTGACCGCGAGGATGTCGTCGCCGATCGGGCAGCAGGCGGCGTCCACGAGCGCGCGGTCGCAGCCGCGCTCGACGAGCGTCCGGCGAGCGATCCCGGCCTTCCGGCGGCTCCCGATGCAGCCCACGTACTCGGGCTCTTTGGGGATCACCCGCTCGAGCACGTCGATGTCCGCGACATGGCCGTGGGTGAGGACGACCACGTAGTCATGAGGGCCGATCGGGGCGTTGGCGGCCAGCTCGCAGAAGTCGCCCACCTCGATCCTCTCGGCGTCGGGGAAGGCCTCGGGCGTGGCCATCGCGGGGCGGTCGTCGTAGATGCGCGGGACGAAGCCCACGGACGCGAGGACCGGGCTCAACGCACGGCCCACATGCCCCGCGCCGAAGATGTGCACGCGCGGCACGACGCCCGTGGCCTCGATGAACAGGGAGCGATCGGGCAGCCAGACGAAGCTGTCCACCGGCGCGATCGCCTCGTCGCCATGGAGCAGGTCGTCCGACGTCATGACCGAGAACGTCGGGGCGT
Source organism: Kribbibacterium absianum (assembly GCF_030067705.1). Taxonomy (GTDB): domain Bacteria; phylum Actinomycetota; class Coriobacteriia; order Coriobacteriales; family Atopobiaceae; genus Kribbibacterium; species Kribbibacterium absianum. The sequence continues at coordinate 197,713 of NZ_JASJEX010000001.1, read as the reverse complement.
CCGGCTGCGACCAGTCCTGGACGACCCAGACAGGGGCCGCCGCGTCGAGCGCCGCCTGCAGCTCACGAAGGAACGGCAGCTGGTCCGGCGTGAGCACGGTGAACCCGAGAAGAGCGTCGCCGCCACAGGCCATCGCGGTGTCCTCGTGGGTGTACCACTCGATGCCGCAGCCGTCGCCGGCCTCGGCCATACGGGCCAGGCGCTCCTCGGCCATGCGCTCGACCGTGCCGCCGCCGACGGTCCCCAAGAACGAGCCGTCAGCCAGCGCGACCATCGCCGCTCCGGGGTCACGGGGCATCGAGCGCTTGACGTCAAGGACCCACACGGCCGGCAGGGAACGTCCGGCCTCGAGCTCCTGCACCAGGAAACTCACGAACCCCGGGTCCTGCAACGTGTCCTGCTCGGCTGCCATTGCCCCTCGCTTCCGCTGGTAACGCATCGTTAGCTTTTTCAAACTATATCGTTCGACCGATATTCTCGCCAGAAGATATCGCCCGCGGCACAGTATGGGACTCCCTTTCGCCACCTAAAGCGCCGGACAGGGCGAACGGTCACGAATCCTCGCCGAGGGCCACGACAAACCCCGTCGCCCACCAAGGCCGGCAACGGGGTTCGAGTGAGCCGAATCTCTTGTTCGGGGCGTCCCCTAGTTCAGCCGACCGGCGAAGTGCCCGAGCGCCTCCAGGACGCCGCCCCCGATGGCCCGGGCCTTGTCGGAGACCGTGAAGCAGTTTGAGACCGCGCACCTGGGGTCCACGTCGCCGGCCTTGAAGCCCGGCGTGACGGGCACCCCCTCCTGCAAGAGGCCACGGAGCACGCCGGAGATCTGGGTCACCACCGGCTCCCCGGCCACGTAGGCCACCACGTTGCCGGCCTCCACCACGTCGCCGATCCTCGCCACCGGCTCGAAGGGTCCGGTGGCCGTCGCGCGCAGGACGCGCTCCACGGTGTAGCCGCCGATGTCGCCCGGCACGCCCGTGTTGGGCACCGGGGACCCCTCGTAGATCACGCGGCCGAGGTCGTGGCCCCGCTGCGTCTCGACGGCGGCGTCCACGTCGACCGGCGCCGTGAAGCCGGGGCCCACGCCGATGACGATGGGCGCCATCGCGCGGCTGGTTCCCAGGTTGCGCTTCGCGAGGATGGCGTCCACCACCGCGTCCGGCCGCAGCTCCCCGATGCTCCGCCCCTCCGGGTCGACGAGCACCGCCACCTGGCCGGCGTCGCTCTCAGAGCCCGCCCGGGCGAGGCGCGCGGCCTCCTCAGGGCTCGCAGCCAACACGCCCGGAACGTCCTCCACCAGGGTCTCGCCCAAGCGAACCGCCTCGCAGAAGCTCACCGTGCGGCGCACGGCCGTGGGCTCCGGCACGTCCAGCATCACGACCCGATGCCCCGCACGCACCAGGCGCACCGCGATCCCGCTCGCCAGGTCTCCCGCGCCCCGCATCACAACAAGCATTGGCCCCTCCTTTGGTCTTGAGTGACAATAGCAGCCGGTTCGAACGGAGGCCACGTGAGCACATCGCTGAGCGAGGAACTGGGCGTCGAGAGCGGCCTGTGGGCGGTGATCGGCTCGGGAGGCAAGACGTCGCTGCTGAGGCATCTGGCCGGCGAGTCGGCCCAGTTCTGCCTTCTGACGACCACGACCCGCATGTTCCCGCCGAGCGACCTCCCTATGCTCTGGGACCCCACGGCCGAGGAAGTTCGCGGCTCCCTCGCCCAGTGCCGAGTCGCCTGCGTCGGCGCCCCCGCCGAGCACGGGAAGCTCCAGGAGCCTTCGTTCGGCGTGCGGCGCCTGTGCGAGCTCGCGCCGCTCGTCCTCGTCGAGGCAGACGGCTCGAAGCGCCTGCCGCTCAAGGCCCACGAGCGATGGGAGCCGGCGGTGCCCGAGGACGCGCGCACGCTGCTCGTGGTGGGGTCGTCCGGCTGGGGGCGCCCCGTTGTCGAGGTCGCGCACCGTGCCGCGCTGTGGTGCCAGCGCGCGGACTGCCCGGCCCGAGCGGCCGCCACCCCCGAGCAGACCGCCCGCGTCATCGAGGCCGAGCTCGCCCGCGGCCAGTACCCGCTACCGGAGGCAGTCCTCGTGAACCAAGTGGACGGGCCAGACGGGCCCGAGCGCCGCGCGAAGGCCCGGCGCCTCGCCCGCGCGCTCCATGACCTGCAGGTGGCGTCGCCGGTCTACGCGGTCTCGCTCGTCGAGGGGACGTGGGCCCGGTGCCACGTCCCCCGCTAGCCTCCTGACGGCCCCCTCTAGTGCAGGCGGATGCGCACGTCTCCGTCCGCCGGCGCCACGGTGCCCACGACCTCGGCGCAGCACACCCGGTCGTCGGCCTTGAGCGCGGCCACGAACGCGTCGGCCTCGTCGGCCGGCACCGAGAACAGCAGGCCGCCGGATGTCTCCGGGCAGAAGAGCACGTCCACGAGCGCCCGGTCCACGTCGGCCGCGTCCACGTACGCCTCGGCGTAGCGGCGGTTGCGGTACATGCCGGCCGGGAGCAGGCCCATGCGCGCCCAGGCGAGCACGTCGTCGGAGAGCAGCTCAAAGGCGCCCGTGTCGACATCGATTGAGACGTCCGCGCCGTTGGCCATCTCGAGCACGTGGCCCATCACGCCAAAGCCCGTGACGTCCGTGGCGCCGTGGACCGTGAAGCCCTGCGCGACGTCGGCCGGCCACCGGTTGAGGGCCATCATCGCGTCCTCCGCCGCCGAGACCACCTCGTCGCTGGCGAGCTCGGCCTTCGCCGCCGTCACCGCGACGCCGATACCGAGCGGCTTCGTGTACACCAGGACGTCGCCTGCCTGCGCGCCGTCGTTGGTCCACATCCGGGCCGGGTCCACGAACCCCGTCACCGAGAGGCCGTACTTGGGCTCCTCGTCAAAGATCGAGTGGCCGCCGACGATGGACGCGCCGGCCTCGTAGACCTTCTCGTAGCCGCCGCGGAGGATGCCGTGCACGACCTCGCGGGGCATGTCCTCGGGTACCGCCATGATGTTGAGCGCCACCTTGGGCTCGCCGCCCATCGCGTACACGTCGGAGAGCGCGTTGGCCGCGGCGATGGCGCCGTACTTGTACGGGTCGTCGGCGATGGGCGGAAAGAAGTCCAGGGTCTCGACGATGGCGAGGTCGTCGGTGACCTTGTACACGGCCGCGTCGTCCGCCGTGTCGAAGCCGACGAGCAGGTTCGGGTCCTCGTGCACGTCGATGCCCTTGAGCAGGGACGCCAGTGTGCCCGCCCCCACCTTTGCGCCGCACCCGGCGCACTCCGCGAGCTTCGTGAGCTTGATCTTGTCGGCCATGATGGTCCTTTCCTTCAGAGAGCGAGAAACGACACGGCCTGGCGGGCCGCGTCCCAGTGCGGGGTCGATGCGCTACAGCTCCAGGTCCGTCACCGCAGCGAAGCGCAGGGCCCGCTCGGCCATCACGGACTCGAAGTGGCCCCGCTCCTCGGGCGGCATCGACCATGCCATGCCGCACTCGGCGCTGATGGCCACCGGCGTCGGGATCAGCCGGCCCTCCACGCCCGCGTCCTTGCACGCGCCTTCGGCAGCCATCGCGTCGAACGTCGACGAGAAGCTCGCCACCGCGCGCGGCCGCTTGGGTCTCCGAGCCATGCCCTCACGCCTCCTCCGGCGCCGCAAGCTCGGCAAGCGCGGCCAGCGCGGCGTCGATGTCCTCTTCCGTCGTGAACGGCCCGAACGAGAACCGCACGGCGCCCGTCTCACGCGTGCCCAAGGCCTCGTGCATGCGCGGGGCACAATGGGCGCCGGCGCGCACGGCGATGTCGTAGTCCTGGCCCAGCGCGTCGGCCAATTCGGATGATTCCCACCCATCGAGGTTTATCGACACGACCGGGCCGTGGTCGAAGGAAGCGCCGTCGAGTAGCCCCAGGTCATCCGGGAAGTCCCCGTACACGACGCAGCCGTCCACCTGCCGGCACCCGGCCACGAACCGGCGCACGAGCGAGAGGTCGTGCGCGTGCAGGCGGTCGACGCCCTGCTCGAGGATCCAGTCCACGCCGGCGCCGAGACCCGCGATGCCGTGGTGGTTGAGCGTGCCCGCCTCGAGCCGCTCGGGGTACTCGGCCGGCTGGCCCGGCTCGTAGGAGTGCACGCCCGTGCCGCCGGTGAGCACCGGTTCCACGTCCACGCCCGGCGCCACGATGAGGCCGCCCGTGCCTGTGGGGCCGAGCAGCGCCTTGTGCCCCGTGAACGCGAGCAGGTCCACGCCGAGCGCGCCCATGTCCACCGGCATCGCGCCCGCAGACTGCGCGGCGTCCAGCAGCAACAGCGCGCCGTTCCCGTGCGCCACCTGGGCGATCCGCGCCACGTCGGCCACGTTGCCGGTGAGGTTCGAGACCTGCGAGGCCACAACCAGGCGCGTCTCGGGCGTCACGAGGCGCTCGAGCGCGTCGTAGTCCAGCCGGCCGCGCTCGTCCGCCGGCACCAGGTCCAGCGTGACGAGGCCGAGACGCTCCAACCGGTAGAGCGGCCGCAGCACGGAGTTGTGGTCCCAGGCCGTCGCCACCACGTGGTCGCCCGGTTTGAGCACGCCCCAGAGGGCCAGGTTGAGCGCCTCGGTCACGTTGGCCGAGAACACCACCCGCGAGGGGTCCGAAGCGCCCAGCAGCCTCGCGATGGACTGCCGCGCCGCGAGCACCGTGCGGGCGGCGCTCAGCTCGCCATCGCCGTAACCGCGCGAGCCGCTCCCGAAGCTCTCGAGAGCGGCGATCATGGCCTCCCCCACGCAGGGAGGGCGGTCCCGTGACGTCGCGGCGCAGTTGAGGTAGCGCACCTAGATCACCATGACGCCGGGCTGCCCGGTGATGACCTGCGCGATCTCGTAGAGGTTGGTGACGCCGCCCACCTGGAGCTGGTCGCGGATGCCGTAGAAGTCGAGGCAGGTGCCACAGGTGAGCACGCGGCAGCCGCGGCGCTCGAGCTCCTGGATGTCCTCGACGCTCTCACTGCCCTCGCAGGTGAGGCGCGCGCCGCCGTTGTAGAAGAGCGCCGTCTCGGGGACCTTGTCGCCGTGGGCGAGGGCATAGATGAGGCCCTTGATGAGGATGTGGCCGAGCTCGTCGTTGCCGGAGCCCATCACGTCCTTGTCGAACGCGACCACTGTCGCGCAGAGGTCGCTGCCCGGGAGCACGCAGATCTGGGCCGCCTCGGCCTCGGCGTCCGACACGTCCACGGCCGCCCCCTCGACGGTCATGACCATCTTCTTGTGGTCGCCCTCGTCCTCCACGAGGAGCTTGAGGCCCTTGTCGTTGGCGAGGCGCGTGAGGTTGCCGAGGGCCACCTCGTCGTTGACGAGCACCTCGAGCGTCCCGCCGGCGGGCACGGAGCGCAGCGCCTCCAGGGTCATGATCACGGGCTTGGGGCAGGTGACGTTGCGGGCATCGATCTGCATGCTGGAATCCCTTCTCGAACGGCTGGTGCACTTGTGGCCGGTGCTCTTACTCTAGGGCGGTTTACCCGCGCACAGTCCCCTCCAAAGCGCGGACGCTTCGGAGAGAGCCGTTTGTCCACGCTCCGCCCCGGTGGAGCGTGGACATTTGGCTTTGACCGAAGCGTCCAGGCTGCGCCCGGCTGGAGCGTGGACGTTTGGCTTTGACCGAAGCGTCCAGGCCCGGACAAACGGCTTTGACCGAAGCGTCCAGAGGGCTAGCGGCGCGGACGCAGCATCTCGAGGAAGGCCTGGATACGCGTCGTCAGCTGGCCGGTGTCCTCGTTGGCATAGTCCGTGGTGATGTGCATGCACGGGATGCCGGCCTCCTCGGCCGCGGCCTGCACGTCCGCCGACTCCATCTCGTACAGGGTGCAGAACTGCAGCGCGCAGTCGATGATCCCGTCGGCGTTGAGCTCCTTCGCGAGCCGCACGATGTCCTCCACACGCCCAGGATTGGGCGAGAAGATCGCACAGTTGATCTTGAAGTAGCGCTCGGCGATGGCGTCGAGCAGCTCGTCCACGGTCTCGCCGGACTCGTCCACGAGGTCCTTGTAGTAGCGGTAGCCGGTGCAGGCCTCCTCGCCCACCACCACGCCGCCGGCCTTCTCGATGATGTTGTAGAGCTTCCAGTTGGGCACGGCCATCGGCGTGCCGGTGTAGAGGATGCGCTTGGCGCCCCGGGGAGCCGCGCCCTCGCCGGCCGCCACACGGGTCTCGCACTCCTCGGCCATCGCATTGACGGCGTCGGTGAGACGCGCCGGGTCATCCATGAAGGCTGCCTGCACAGTGAGCAGCGAGTCCAGGCCCGAGATGGGCACCGGGTCCGCAGCCCTCGTCGCAGAGAGGCGCTGCAGCGCGCGGCGCTTGTCGTTGGCTTGTTTGATGGCGGCGCGCAGGTTCTCGACCGTGAGCTCGACGCCCGTCTCCTCCTCCACGCGCTTCGCGAACTGGCGCACCTGGCTCTTCCACATCGCCAGGGCCTCATCGGTGTGCACGTTCGGGACGTCCATCACGTGCATGGGCTTCAAAGTGCCGAAGTACTCGTAGGCCTTCTTCTTGCCGTCGCACGTGTTCTCGCCCACCACGAGGTCGGAGGACTCGATGTACGGGCACACGTTGCCCAGCTTGAAGCCGGTGAAGCTCTTGATGAGCGGGCACGTGTTGCGCGGCAGGCGCTCCTCGACCTGCTCGGTGGCCCAATCGGCTCCGGAGCAGAGGCCGACCGAGATGCCGTTGCACGCGGTGATGACCTCCTCCGGCACGTACAGGCAGAACGAGCCGATCACCTTGGTGGCATCGCCGGACCCTTTGGCGTCGACCATCTCCTTGATGCGCCCGGAGTGGATGTTGCTCGCGACGAAGTCCAGGTACCCGGTGCTCTCTGGGCGGTTCTCCTGTGTGAGGTAGATGTCGCCGTACATCTCGCCCACCGCGCCGAGCAGCGCGTCGTGCGCCGGCAGGTCCATGCCGAGCGCCTCCCACATGGGGTGGTAGTCCACCTCGACCCTCTCGTCAGCCATGCCGTAACTCCGTTCTTCTCGTGCGGATATAACGCTTGTTACAGCATGAATACAATCTGACGGTCCCGCAAATGCTTTGTCCGTAACATTCGTTATCAAACATGCAATGTGCAAACAGGGACAGTCCCTATTTGCACATCAGCTACGCAACGGATTCGAGAATGCCTGGCCACGCACAGCGGGGCGCTACTTGCGGTACGGGGTGTGCGCCAACGGCAGCTCGGTCCGGAACTCGCCGTCCAGCTTGTAATAGGCCAGCGCGGCGGCCGGCGCCGTCGGGATCATGCACAGCTCGCCGCAGCCCTTGGCACCGAGGGAGTAGGGCAGCTCGTCGCCCGCCTCGGGCCTGCAGAGGACCACCTCCAGCTCGGGCGCCGCGTCCGCGCGCATGAATCCGATGGTGCCGAACTTGCTCGTCGGGATGCCGTCCACGCACTCGAACTTCTCGGTCACGCCGTATCCGATGCCCATCACCATCCCGCCCTCGATCTGACCCTCGACGGCCTGGATGTTCACCGGCGTGCCCACGTCGAAGGCGCTGACGGCCTTTGTGATCTTGCCGTCGTCGTCGAGTACGATCACCTGGGCTCCGTAGGAGTAACTCACATGACTGATGGGGTTGTCGGAAATCGTCCCAAGCGCGTCGGTCTTGGCCGAGTACTCGCCGTAGAACTCGCGGCCCTCCAGCTCGTCGAGCGTGTAGCCAGCCGCCAGCACGCAGGCGAGCTTCTCGCCCGCACGGCGGGCGGCCTCTCCGGTCACGACCGTTTGGCGCGACGCGGTCGAGGTGCCCGAGTCCGGCGTGCGCGCCGTGTCGGGCTGCTCCACCACAAACACCTCCGGGGGCAGCCCGGTCATCGCGCAGACCTCGGTGAGGCAGACCTGTCCCACGCCTTGACCCATGTCGGCCGCCGACGTCCTCAGGTGCACCTTGCCCTCCTCCACCGACAGGAGCACGCGGCCGACGTCCATCTTGCCCATGCCGGTGCCGGAGTTCTTGAAGCCGATGGCGACGCCGGCGTGCGGGTTGTCGTAATAGACGTCCTTCACGGCGTCGAGGCACTGCTCCATGCAGCAGTTGGGCTCGGCGATCTGGCCGTTCGGCAGCCGCTCGCCGGGCTTGATCACGTTGCGTTTGCGCATCTCCCAGGGGTCGATGCCCACGGCCTCGGCCAACAGGTTGATGTTCTGCTCGGTGGCGAAGCAGCTCTGGGAGACGCCGAAGCCGCGGAAGGCGCCCGACACGACGTTGTTGGTGTACACGGACATGCCGGTGATGTCGAGGTTCTGGTAGTTGTAGGGGCCGGCCGCGTGGGTGCAGGCGCGCTCGAGCACGGGCCCGCCCAACGACGCGTAGGCGCCGGTGTCGGCCACGATCGTGCCCTTCATCGCCGTGAGGTGGCCCTCCTCGTCACAGGCGGTCGTAAAGGTCATCGTCATCGGATGGCGCTTCACGTGGTAGTCGAGTGACTCCTGACGCGTGTAGGTCATGTTGACGGGCTTGCCGGTGACCCAGGCGGCGAGGCAGGCGTAGGGCTGGACGGTCATGTCCTCCTTGCCGCCGAAGCCTCCGCCCACGAGCGGTGAGATGCACCGGACGCGCTCCGGCTCCACCTGGAGCATCTTGGAGCACTCGCGTTGCACGTCGTAGACCGACTGGCACGTGGTGTACACCCGCAGCCCGCCGCCGGGGATCGTGTCGTCCGGCACCGCGAGACAGCTCTCCGGCTCCATGAAGCCGTGCTCCTGCCAGGGCGTCACATAGGTGCGCGTGACCACATGGGCCGAGTTCTTGATGGCCTCGTCGGCGTCACCGCGCCTGAGCGACGCCTGGCTCATCACGTTGCCCATCTCGTGGACGCGCGGCGACCCCCACGCGAGCCCTTGCTCGGGGCTCGTGACCGGGGGCAGCTCCTCGAGCTCCACCTCCACGAGACCGGCCACCTCGTCGAGCAGCTCCTTGTCGTCCACAACGACGGTCGCGACGACGTTGCCCACGTAGCGGCAGATCTCGCCCTCGCCGATCATCACGTCCCAATCCTGCTGGATGTGGCCGATCTTGTCGCAGGGCACGTCCGCCTTCGTGAGTACCGCGACGCAGTGCGGGTGCGCGTCGGCCTTGCGCGTGTCGATCCTCCTGACCAGGGCGCGGGGCGTGCGCGTGAAGACGTTCTTGGCCCAGACCATGCCGGGCACGCGGATGTCGTCCACGTAGAGGCCGGTGCCGTTGACCTTTTCGGCGGCATCGTAACGGCAGGCGCGCTCGTCCATCTTGAGGGTCCTCGGCGGCTCCGGCAACGCGGTGCCCTCGCGGAGGTAGTCCGCGGCCATCAGGATCGCGTCCTCGATCTTCTGGTAGCCGGTGCAGCGGCAGAGGTTGCCCTTGATGGCCTTCTTGACGTCCTCACGGGTGGGCGTCAGATTCTCGTCGAGCAGGGCCTTCGCGCTGATCACCATGCCGGGGATGCAGAATCCGCACTGGACGGCGCCGGCCTCGGCGAAACAGTGCTCGTAGACGCGCATCTCGGCGGCCGGGATGCCCTCAAGGGTGAGCACCTCGGCGCCGTCGAGCTTGGAGGTCCTGAGCGTGCAGGCCTTGCGCTTCTTGCCGTCGACGATGACCGTGCAGGTGCCGCAGACGCCCTGGGCGCAGCCGTTCTTGGTGGCAGTGAGCCCGAGGTCGTCGCGGAGCCAGTCCAGGAGCTTCTTGTCCTTGTCCGTCGTGTGCGCCACGCCGTTGACGGTGATGGTGTACATGGCTCTCTCTTTCTCATCAATCCTTACACTGTGGACGCTTCGGTCAAAGCCCACTGTCCAACCGTGGACAAATGGCTTTGACCGAAGCGTCCAGCCGCTAGATGCCGACCGCGTCCAGGAACGCGCCCAGCAAGTTGAGGCACACCTGCCGGCGGTAGGCGGCCGAAACGCGGCCCTCCGTCAGCTTCAGGTGGTCCTCATAGGCGGTCACAAAGCTCAGCCGCTGCTTCGCGGCCTGCTCCCGCGTCAGGCCCTCGAACTGCCTCTCCAACTCCGGGAACCGAAGGACCGTGCCGGACACCGCGCCGAAGGAGGGCGAGATGGACCGGATCACCTCGTTGCCGTCCGCGTTCGCCTCGGTCGTGAGCACGCCGCAGAACGCCACCCGCGAGATGGCGAGGGCACGGCGGCCGCCCACCTTCTCGTAGTAGTAGGGGCCGAGGTTGGCCTTGGGCAGCAGCACCTCGAGGATCAGCTCGTTCGGGGCGAGGTCGAGCTGCTTGCGCCCCCGGTAGAACTCATGCACCGGGACGGTGCGGTCGCCATCCACCGACCCCACCCGGATCAGCGCGCCGAGCGCGTACTCCACGAGCACCGAGTCGGCCTTCGCGCTGCCGTTGCCGAGGTTGCCCCCAAAGGTGCCGGCGTTGCGGATGGCCGGCGCCGCGATCTTGACGAGCGCGTCCTTCATCACCTGCGGCACGAGCGGGTCGGCGATGGCCTTGGTGAACGTCACGCCCGAGCCGATCCGGATGTGCTCGTCGTCCTCGGTCACGTGCTTGAGGTCGCAGAGCCTGTTCAGGAACAGATAGTCCACCTCGGGGCGGTTCTCCACCATCAGGTCCGTGCCGCCCGCATAGGGCACCAGCTCAGGAAACTTGGCCTTGAGCTCCAGAGCCTCTTCCACCGTCGTGGGGACAAAGCCGTCTACCATAGCCCGTTCGCCTCCTCTGCGGCGTTGGCCACCGCCTGGGCGATGGCGTTGTAACCGGTGCAGCGGCACAGGTTGCCGCTCAGGCCCTCGCGGATCTGGTCGTCCGTCGGGTGCGGGTGCTTGGCCAGCGTCGCCTCGGCGGCCAACACCATGCCCGGGATGCAGTAGCCGCACTGCACGGCCGTCACCTCGGCGAATGCCTTGTCGAGCGCCCGAAAGCGGTCCGTCTCGCGGTAGCCCTCGAGCGTGACCACCGCCGAGCCATCCACGGCGCCCATGGCCACCATGCAGGAGTTGACCAGCTCGCCGTCGATGAGGACGGCGCAGGCTCCGCACTCCCCTTCCTTGCAGCCACACTTGACAGAGCGGTCGTCGTAGACGTCGCGCAGGACGTCCAACAGGCGGTCGGCCGCGCTGCCGTCGTAGGCCACGGCCTCGCCGTTCAACGTGAAGCGGATCTCATCCATCGCTACTCCGCCTCCTTTCCCAGCTCAGCGATTGCGTCCTCTGCAGTGAACGGCGCGTGGTGCAGCTCGACGTTGCCGAGGGCCTGCTCCATGGCCTCCACGTACGCGCCCGCGGCGCCCACCAGCGGCAGCTCGCCCGCGCCCTTGGCGCCGTAGGGGCCGTAGGGGTACTTCTCGACGTGCAGCAGGCACTGCATGTTCGGCACGTCCATCGCGGTCGGGATCAGATAGTCCGAGAAGGAGCGGTTGCGGATGCGCCCGGTCTTGTCGTAGCCGATCTGCTCGATGGAGGCGTAGCCGATGCCCTGAAGGAACCCGCCCTCCATCTGGCCCATCACGATGTTCCAATCGATCGGCGTGCCCACATCGAAGTTGCCGTAGGCGCCGAGGATCTTCACGAGGCCGGTGTAGGTGTCCAGCTCCACCTCGATGGCGTTGACGCCCCAGGCGTAGGTGGGGTACGCGTCGCCCGAGAAGGTCGCCATGTCGAAGTCGATCATGAAATCCGGCTGCTTGTAGTGCTCGGTGACGACCTGGTCCTCGCCCTCTTTCCAATCGCTGCGGAGCTTGACGGCCGCGTGGCGCAGCAGCTCGCCCACCGTCATCAGCGAGCGCGATGCCACCGTGGGGCCGGAGTCGGGCACGCGCGCCGTGTCCGGATGGTTGTAGAAGACCTTCTCGAGCGGGATGTTGAGCTCGTTCGCGACGATCTTGGGGAACGTCGTGCGAAGGCCCTGGCCGATCTCGCCGTTGGAGGCGAGCACCTCGACGGTGCCGTCCGGGTACTTGTGGAGCTTGGCGGTGGCCTTGATCGTGTCGCGCTCGCCCGTGCCCGTGAAGCCGGCGCCGTGGAAGTACAGGCTCATGCCGATGCCCCGGCGGTAGCGGCACTGGGAAGTGATAGAGGCCGTCCGTGGAGGTCTTGTCGCCCTGTTTGACGAGCATGGACTCCTTGAACGTCAAAGAGTCGACGCCGAGGTCGCGGGCGATGTGGTCCATCATCAGCTCGACCGAGAAGAACGTCTGCGGCGCGCCGAAGCCGCGGTACGCGCCGGACGGGCTCGAGTTGGTCTTCATCGCGCGGCCGTGCACGTGCACGTTCGGCACGTCGTAGACGCCCGGGGCGGCGATGATGCCACGCTGGAGCACGACGGCGGAGAGCGTGGTGTACGCGCCGGCATCGAAGACCACCTCGATGTCCATGGCCGTCACGCGGCCGTCCTTGACGGCCACCTTGTAGGTGTTGACGGACGGGTGGCGCTTGGACGTGAACTCCATGTCCTCGCGGCGTTCGAACACGACGCGCACCGGCTTGTTCACCGTGCGGGCGGCCACGGCCACCTGGCACGCGAGAATCGACGGGAAGGCCTCCTTGCCACCGAAACCGCCGCCGGTCACGTCCTGGAACACGTGGACCTGGTCGGGGCCGACGCCGAGCGCCTTCATCACGGCGCCGTGGACGTAGTACGCGCACTGCATCGAGCCGTGCACGAACATGCGCCCGCTCTCCTCGGGCTCGGCGACCATGGCCTGGGTCTCGAGGTAGGCCTGCTCCTGGGCGCCGGTGCGGAAGGTCTCCTGATAGACCTTGTCGGCATCGGCAAAGGCCGCGTCCAGGTCCCCGTGGCCGAACTCGTACTCAAAGAACGCGACATCGCTCTCGAGAACGTCGAGGCAGGGCTCGAGGTCCTCGTAAGCCACATCCACTTGGGAAGCCAGCTCGGCCACCTTCGCGGGGTCGGGGCCCACCACCATGCCGATGGTCTCGCCGATGAACTCGACGACCTCGTTGGCGAAGACCGGCGTGTCGTCCTTGACGATCTGCACGCGGTTCTCGCCGGGCACGCAGGTGCGGTCGATCCACGCGTAGCCCTCGGGCAGCGTGGGCACCCGGACCTCGAGGATCTTGGCCTTGGGACGGCTGGACCGAACGAGCTTGCCGGTCAGCAAGCCCTCGTCCGGGTAGTCGCACACGTACACGGCGCGACCGGACATCTTTGCCTCGTGGTCCTTCTTCACCACGGGACGGCTGATGTTCTCCACTCGTCTACCTCCTGTTCCTTCGCTCGATGGTTGAGCCTTGCTATGCACGACAGGTAATCCTGTGCCGTGTCGAGGTCCACCCAGGTGCCGGGGTCGGTCACGGGGACGTCCCGACAGAGGGCCTGATGGGCGTTCCAGAAGCCGCGGAGGCCTTGTTCGCCCTGATAGGCACGGATGGCCGGGGCGAGGCGGGCGTCGATCAGCGGCGGGTGCTTGCGATGGCCGTCCAGCGTGGGGAAGCACACACCGGAGCGCCGCTCGTCCCAAGCGTCCGCGAGCACCCTGAACGTGCGGGGGCGCACAACGGGCATGTCGCCGGGCAGCAGATAAAAGGCGTCGCAGTTCGGCAGCGCCGCGCAGCCCACCTGGATGGAGCGGAGCATGTCCGTCGTCGCGTGGGCCTCGTTGCGGGCCACGATTACGCGGTCCCCGAAGGCCTCCGTGACGACGGCCTCCACGTCCTCAGCCCGATGGCCGGTCACGCACACCACGCCCGAGGCGCCCCCGAGAAGCGCGGAAGCTATCGATTGTTGAACCATCGGTCGCCCGCACACTGGCAACAGAGGCTTGAACGCCCCCATGCGCCGGGACCGCCCCGCGACGCACACCACAGCGAATAGGCGCAGCTGATCGGCCGACAAGGCAACCCCTTTCTCGGCTTGTCAAAGCGTTATGTTCTGGAAAACCTAACGGTGTCTAGGGTGAGTCGACCGCTTGTACCGTGCAACTTATTCGTCCGTAGAACTCCCCAGCGGACTAAAGCGGGAACCCGCCGGGCGGCCGCCTCAGCCCCTCAGGATGCCGGCCAGCTCCTCGTCGAAACGCCGCTGGGCGTGCTCGAGCACCCCCCGCTCGAGCCGAAGGTACGCGTGCAGGAAGCGCGCGCCCTGGTCCGTCAGCTGGGTCGCCCCGCCCTGGGCGCCGCCCCGTCGACGGTTCACGACAGCGAAGCCCACGGCGTCCTCCAGCTCGTTCACGAGACTCCAGCCTTTGGCGTAGGAGAGCGCCATGAGGTCGCAGGAGCGCCGCAAGTTGCCGGTCTGCTCAACGAGGAAGAGCAGGAGCTTTGTGCGCTCGTCGCAGAACGCCTCGTCCCGCTCGAGGGTCATCCTGATGACGGGTCGCACCAACTGGGCGTCGTTCGCGGGAAGGGCTCGCTCGATCACGTCGTCGTCAAAGACCGTCGCCGTGACTGACTCCTCGTCCACATCCACCCACCGGCGCCCGGACAGGGAACGGATCGCGCCGCGCAGGCCAGCCGGCCCTTGGTACGCGAGCACCTCCGGCACCGCCTCCGAGCTCACGACCACCGGATGCCCCGAGTGGCCCTGATAGGAGGGCTGGGCGGTCTGCTCGCAAGCCTCCACGAGCCGCCGGACCGTGTCCACCGAGAAGACCGGCGTGTTGACCGGCGCGAAGGCCACGTAGTCGCACATGGGGGCAAGGAACGAGAACCCGAGCTTGACGGAGTCAAAGAGCTCGTGGGGACCCGGCTCGTCGTGGCGCAGGAACACGATGCCGCGGTTGGCCAGGTGGGCCTTGAGGTCTTTGTCGTCACGGTCCGTGACGACGACGAGCGGGAACGCCCCCGCCTGTTGAAACGCGATCACCGCGCGGCGAACCGCGCTGACGTCGCCCACCGGCACGAGCGGGTTCGCCCAGAGGCTCTCCCCTGCCGCGATGCATGCAGCCACGCGTTTGTCGGTCATATCCCCTCTTTTCTCCCTCAGCAGGGTACCCCTTGCGTGAACGCTTGGGTCAGAGCCCATTGTCCACGGTTGGACGCTTGGGTCAGAGCCGATCGTCCACGCTTCACTCGGCTGCAGCGTGGACAAATCGCTTTGACCGAAGCGTCCAGGGCAGCGCGTCGGGCCGACAATGCGACCCCGCGGCCCCAGCCGACCATTACAATCTGGACAGTCCGCCCAGCATCCCCGGCGGGCACTCCCTCGCTGACAAGGAGCACCATGCTCACGCCCGCCGACATCATTGCTCTGCTCCGCGCCGACGTCGCCCCGTCGCTCGGCTGCACCGAACCCGCCTGCGCTGCCATCGCGGCGGCCGACGCCGCCAGCCGCCTGACGTCCGAGCCCGTGGCGATCGAGCTCGCCGTGAGCCCGCAGCTCTTCAAGAACGGCCGCTCCGTGGGCATCCCGCGCTACGCCGAGACGGGCATGGACCACGCGGCCGCGCTCGGTGCGCTGATCGCGCGGCCGGAGCTGGGGCTCGAGGTCTTCTCGGCCATCGACGCGGACGTCGCGCGCAAGGCGCAGGCGCTCGCGGCCGCGACGCACGTGACCATCGACCCCGATCATCCCGGCGTCTACGCGGCGGCAGAGGTCACCGACGCGGACGGTCACGTGGCGCGCACCGTGATATCGGGCGCGCACACGCGCGTGATCGAACGCGCAGTGGACAACGCTCCGCTGCCACCGTCAGACGACGGCCCCGACGGCGCGCCCCTCTCGGCGGAGAGGCACGCGCAGCTGGCGGCGGAGGTCGTCGCGCTCGACCTGGCCGGCATTCTCGCGCTCGCGGAGCGTTGCGACGTCGCCGACCTCGCGTTTCTCGCCGACGGGATCGAGATGAACGAAGCGGTGGCCGCCCGGGCGGCCGAGGGCCCGTCCCCCGTGGGGATCGGGCAGACCCTGGCGGACGGCGCGGCGACCGGCGTCTTTGGGAAGGGGCTCAGCGACCGCATCGTGCTCAAGGTGGCCTCGGGCATTGAGAGCCGCCTGGACGGCGCGCCCTGTACGGTGATGAGCAGCGCCGGCGCGGGCTCCAAGGGGCTCGCCGTCGTGCTGCCCATCACCGAGACCGCCGCCGAGGTGGGCGCGACCGCCGAGCAGACGTTGCGCGCGCTCGCGCTCGGGCACCTCGTGAACACCTGGGCCAACGGCCGGGTGGGCAAGCTCACGGCGATGTGCACCTGCGGCATGGCGGCGAGCACGGCGGCCGCGTGCGGCATGGCCTACCTGATGGGTGCGGACGCCGAGGGCATCGGCCGGACGGTGCGGACCATGTGCGGCACCATCGCCGGCATGGTCTGCGACGGCGCGAAGCCCAGCTGCGGCATGAAGCTGGCCGTCGCGAGCCACGCCGCCGTCCTCGCCGCAGCTATGGGCGCAAGCGGGCGCGTGATCCGCGCGAGCGACGGCATCGGCGCCGAGACGCCCGAGGAGGCCATGGGCAACGTGGCGCGCCTGGCGCGCGAGGGCATGGCCGACGCAGATGCCGTCATGCTCGACATCATGGCCAACAAGTAGCTGCAAATGGGGACGGAGCGCTTTTGCAGGTTTTCTACCGGCATCTGCCGGACCTGCAGAATTGCTCCGTCCCCTTTTGCAGGTCACTCGTCGTGGTTGCAGCAGTGCTCGTGCCCGTGCGCTTCCGCGTGCTCCTCGGCCATCTCGTGATAGGCGTCCTTGATGGCCTTCTTGACCACCCAGTAAATCAAGAGCGCAAGCAGCGCGATGCCCACGAGGTACATAAGGCCGTAGACGGCGATGACGTTGGTCATGAAGTTCATAACAACTCCTCTCTCGGTGGGAGAAGCATACCTCTCGGGCACTCCGAAAAATGCGGGGTTGCGCCACCGGTTAGCCTAGTTAACATTTTGCTTGGTCAGACGAGCTCCTCCATCAGTGCGCATCCTTTTCCGTCGCCGCGCATTCGCTCGTCGGATCTCCTCCTTTAGTGCCCGGGCGTTCCTCTCAGCGCCCGGGGCCTCATGCTGTCGACGATTCAAAACCCGACGGGTGGTGACTCGCTGCGCGCCCTATGCCGCGTCCCACGCGTCGGCGATGAACGCGTCCATCTCGCGCCAGTAAAGCGCGGGATGGGCCGTCACCGACTGAGCGTGCGGCGCGTCCGGCACCAGCAGCCGGCGCTTGCGCGGCGACGCGCAGGCCTCGTACACCTCGTCGAGCATCGCGGGCGGGACGAGCTCGTCGGCCGCCCCATGGATGAAGAGCATCGGCACGCTGGCGTGGGACACCGCCTCGACCGCGTTCACGTCGTCGATGGAGAAGCCTCCCCGCAACCGGCACGTGGCATCGATCAGCGGCAGCTCGGGGAGGATCGCGGGGCCGAATTCCTCGCCCATCAGCTCACGGAGCGACGAGAATCCGCAGTCCGAGACGATGGCCCGCACGTTCTTCGGCAGCTCCATGCCCGCTAGCTGCATCACGCTCGCGCCGCCCATGGAACTGCCGAAGACGAGGACCTCGGCCTCCCCGTCCCGATTCACCAGGCGCCGCACCCAGCCGAGCACGTCTCGGCTCTCCTTGGCGCCGACCGTGAGGCTCTTGCCTTCGCTCTGCCCGTGGCCGCGCATCCACGGCATCAGGACGTTCCAGCCCTCGTCGTGAAACCGCAGCGCCGTGCCTGCCAGGTTGCCGGGGCTCCCGACGTACCCATGGCAGAGCACCGCGCAACGGTGCGTGGGCAGGTCGGCCGGATAGAGACGGCCGCAGAGCACCGGGCCGTCTGGGGCGCGCAAGGTCAGCTCCTCGAACGTGCCGGCGTCGAGCCACTCCAGCGCGCGGGCACGGTGCTCCTGCCAGGCCTGGGCGTCAGGTCCGAGCCCCGTCGTGTCCATCGGACGGCTCGCCGCGACCGCGTCCCTCTCGAAGAACCTGCGCACAGAGAGAGGGCTCGCCGGCACGAGGAGCGCGTCGTACAGCAGGTTCGCCGCAGCGACCATGACCCCGGCGGTGACGCCCGCCGCGATCGCGACCTTCTTGAGCATCGCTCCCCCTCTGCGCGCAGCCCGAGACGGTTCCCGGAAGCACCGCTCCACGACCGGGCGTGTGCAAAAAGGGACTGTCCCTAAATTCACATTTTACTTTTGATACCAGTCGCGCAGCATCGCGCCCATCGCCGCGTTGGTGTCCGCGTCGTAGTAGGCCATATGGCCGCACCCGTAGAGGTGCCCCTCGATGTTGGCCTTGAGCTCCGTCGGCAGATAGAGGTTCGCCAGCGTCTGCTCCACGTTCCACCAGGGGGTCGCGGCGTCGTAGCGGCCGCCGATCAGGCACACGCGCATGCGCGGGGCACGGCGCATCGCGGTCGCCAGGTCGTAGGCAACGTTGGGCGCCATGCCAGTGTCGAGCACGCCCGGCGCCTGGTGCGCGAACTTCCAGTCCTTGTTGACCTTCTCGTAGTTGTTGTCCAGGTACACGGACGGGCCCTCGTACCCCAGCTCCTGGAGGAACGCCCGGAACGCCGCAACGCAGGCGGAGTTGGTCGCATCGTCGGCTGGGTCCTCTGCGGCGATGTGGTCACCGTTGAGCTGCACCGGCTGGTCGAGCCACGTCCAGTGGCGCATGTCGAGCCTCCCGACCACCTTGCCCTCGTCGCGCAGCAGCTCCTGGCGGAAGTCCTCCAGCTCGACGCGAAGGTGCCGCTCGAGCAGCCACTGCTCCGATACGCCCACGAGCTCGGCCATCTGGCCGGCCAGTTCCCGCTCGCGCTCCGGCGCCACGGCGTCGCCGAGCAACAGCGCCGGTGCGAGCTGCTCCCCGGCCCATCGGCACGCGCGCTCAAAGAACTCATCGGGGTCCTCGCCCTGGCCCGCGCGGCCGAACCACTGCGCGCAGGCCGCATAGGTGGGCAGCAGCCCCGCGTAGTACAGCACGTTGCCGGGCAGCGTCTGCGACCAGTCGAAGAGCGCGGACACCATGACCACACCGGCCACGCCCACTCCCTGTTCCTGCAGCATGCGCACGAGCACCGCGTTGCGCACCGTGCCGTAGCTCTCCCCCATCAGGTACACCGGCGAGCCCCAGCGCCCGTGCGCCGTGAGCCATGCGGCGATGCCGGCGGCGAAGGCCTTGGCGTCGCCGTCGACGCACCAGACCTCGGCCTCCTTGCCCTTCTCGACGGTGGAGTAGCCGGTGCCGAGCGCGTCCATGAAGACGAGGTCCGTGACCGGCAGCGGCGTGTGCGGGTTGTCGACGACCGGCCACGGCGTCGACAGGTGTGCCAGGTCGGGGCTCTCCGCCAAGATGCGCGGGCCGAACCCGCCGAAGTCGATGGGCACGCTCGAGGAACCCGGCCCGCCGTTGTAGCAGAACGTCACCGGGCGCGGGGCGTTCGGGTTCCTCGGCACCACGAAGGACAGGCAGAACATGTCGCCCAGCTTCGCGCCGTCGCGCGCCAGGCACTCGACGGTCTCGGCCGTCGCATCGTACTGGAGCGCCTGCTCGCCGGCGCGCCAGGTGAACGTCTTGGACGCCGCGGCGGCCTTCTCAGGTGTCGCGGCCACGTGCTCCTCAGCCATGGTTGCCCCCTCTGTGGACGCTTCGGTCAAAGCCATTTGTCCACGCTCGGTCGTGTGGACGCTTCGGTCAAAGCGAATTGTCCACGCTCGTTTAGAAGTTCATGCCGTTCCAGCCGAAGTCCGCGCTCCGCCCGTACTTGATGTACACGCGCGCCGGGTCGATGCCGAGCACGCCCTGGAGCACGTCGCAGATCTGCGGGGTCATCTCTTGCCACACGCCGGGGTCGACGTCCGAGCGCGCGAACACGTCCACCGTCACATAGGCGCAGGGCTCCTCAAAGCGCCCGGCCATGGACATCGGCACCTCGTCGTCGAAGAGGCACATGAGCCACTGCTCGCTCTTGCCGGGCACGCATTCGATGACCTGCCCGTACGCGGTCTTCAGCGCCTCGCGCTGCTCGTCGGTGACCGCCACGGAGGTACGGGTGTGAATCACAGGCATGGGACCCCCTCGATTGGGAACCGTCAGTGCGGATCTGTCCCCATGGTAGCAACGCGCCTGAACAAAACCGGGGAGGCCGGAGGAGCGCCTCCACATTCGGCACCCATTGATATCGGTGGATGCCGATTCGCTCCTCATTCGGCCTTCCAAGCCTGGTTCCGGCCGTCCTGAGGATGCCTCGGGACCCTCGGGTTATGGACACATCCATGGCTTTTCATTTCCGGACGCCCCGCGAGTGCCTCCGTCTCCACAACTGCTAAAGGGCACGCGCCCTCGCGTGGGCCCGATCTGGGATCCGCGATGGGAGAATCCGAGACGCACCACAGCGGCCGCGCCTCAGCGACGCCCCAAACCCGTCGCAGGTTCGAGAGCCGCGCCCCGCTCCTCGACCACGCGGTCCGTGGCCTCCTCAAGTCCGGCCAAAAGGCGCGAGATGCCCTCCTCGGGCTCCGTGAACCCGCCCTCAACCCAACGGCCGAGCACGGCGAGCAGACCTGTCACCTGGAAGGCCGCCGCGAGGGCCATGGCCTGGGTCGGCCTCTCCCTGCCCACTTCCATGCACCACACCTCGAGATACCGGCGCTCGAGGTAGGCCGCCAGTTCGGAGGACGTGGCCGGTGAGCCGGATCCCGTCAGGACGAGCCGGAAGAGGTCCGGACGCTCGCGGACCGCCCTCACCAACCGCGCGTAGAACTCCCCGTAGGACAGTTCCCAACCCGAGACCAGCTCCTCAATCTGTGCGACCAGGGCGCTCTGGACCTGTGCATGGAGATCGTAGATGTCCTGGTAATGGCTGTAAAAGGTCGCCCGGTGCACATCCGCCGCCTCGGCAAGCTCGCGAACGGTCACGGCCTCCAGCGGCTTCTCGGCCAGAAGGCGCACAAGGGCCTCCTGAAGCGCGGCCCGGGTGCGGCGCGAGCGGCGGTCGTCGGGGTTCACGGAATCTCCTCTGGTCTCTCGACAGATGGCGCCACAACTGTCGTGTAAGCGACACCTCATCAGTGTTTTGCCCATAGTATCGTCCGCGGCTTCCCTTTAGGCTCGAGGAAAGAAAGGCCCTCGACGGAAGGGAGACCCAATGGCTATCCGAATCGCGTCCCTGCGCCCGCAGGACCACACCGCGCTCGTTGAGTTCGCCCGCACAGGCATGCACTTCGGCCGGTACGTGCCGAACGTGTGGCTGGCTCGCCTGTACGCCCGAAGCTTCCTCTACCAGGAACTCGCCCAGGCGACGATCGCGCTGGGAGCCTACGGCGAGGGCGATCGGTTCCTAGGCGCGCTCCTGGCCCGCCTGGACGATGAGGCGCCGCTCGGACTCTCGTGGTGCCAGCGCCTGTACCAGAGGGTGTACGGCGTTGCAGAACGTCTGCTGGCCACCGGGACAGAGAGCGCCTACGACCGCGCCAACGCCGAGATGCTCGCCGCCTACCGAGAGCGTCATGACGTGGACGGAGAGCTGCTCTTCCTGGCGGCCGACCCCGATTCCGGAGCGCGCGGTGTGGGCACAGCGCTCCTCGACGCGCTTCGCGACCGCGCCCGCGGGCGCAACCTGTACCTCTACACCGACGACGCCTGCACGTGGCAGTTCTACGAGCGCCGCGGGTTCTCCCGCATCGGCGCGAGGACCATCGATATCCCGGGGACGAAGGGGCGCGCCACCGGGGTCATGGAGTGTTACCTCTACGCAGGGACGCTGTGACGGCGCCACGCCAGACGGAACACCGAGCGTGGCCGCGCCCAGGCACCGCCGACCCGCGGCCGGAAGAGGCCTGCGATAAGGCACGGGATTCTTGCGGAGACCCCCGCCGTTGCCTACAGTTGCCATTTCACCGCCCTTACAGAGAGGGGCGCGCCCCACACCGTCGACAGGGCCGTCGTGCCCAGAATCGTGCGCTGGGCACGACGCCGGCGGCGGTCGTCTGCGACTCGCGAAAGGACCTCCATGCACACCATCGGCAACATCGTCTGGATCTTGCTCGGAGGAATCTGGACGGCCCTCGGCTGGGCGGTGGCCGGCCTCGTCTTCTCCATCACGATCATCGGGATACCTCTTGGCCGCCAGGCCTTCAAGATGGCCGCCCTCACCCTCGCCCCTTTTGGAAAGACCATCACCTATGGCGGCGGCGCCCCTTCCCTGGTGGCCAACGTCTTCTGGTTCTTCCTCGCGGGACTCTGGGAGGCCCTGGCCTACGTCGTGCTCGGCGCCCTCTTCTGTCTCACCGTGGTGGGCATCCCCTTTGGGCTGCAGATCTTCAAGATGGCCAAGCTCGCGCTCTTCCCCTTCGGCGCAACGGTCGGGTGAGGTAGGGGCCCTGGCGTCGACGAGCACGGCATCGTTGCTGTTCGGGCGGGTCACGATGGACGCTGGCACCGGCGCATCGAGCGCGGGCAGACGTCCGCAGATGAGCTGACACCGAGACATGAAAATGCGCCCCGAGCCCCCACGGAGCCCGAGGCGCCACACGCGGCGGAGCTAGACGCGGGCAACGGCCTTGATCTCGACCTTCGCGCCCTTGGGCAGGGCGACGACGGCGAAAGCGGCGCGGGCGGGGAACGGCTCGGAGAAGAACTCGGCGTAGACCTCGTTCATCGCGGCGAACTCGTTGATGTCGGTGAGAAGGACGACCGTCTCCACCACATCGGCCATCGAGGCGCCGGCCTCGGCCAGGATGTTCTGCACGTTGGTGAGGGACTGGCGGGTCTGGGAGGCGATGTCGTCGCCGGCGAACTCACCGGTGGCCGGGTCGATCGGCAGCTGGCCGCTCACGTTGATCGAGACGCCCTCGGCCTTGATGGCCTGGCTGTAGGGGCCGATGGCGGCGGGGGCGTTGCTGGTGGCGATGGCCTGGTTGTTCATGAAACTCTCCTTAGGGAACACGTTCAGGACGCGCCCATCCTAGCACGGCACAAATCGAGGGACGGGGCCTCGAAAGGGCAACGGGGTGCGTCGGCCCGCGGACGCTTCGGAGAGAGCCGTTTGTCCACGGTTGGACGCTTCGGAGAGAGCCGTTTGTCCACGCTCCCGAACATCTTCTGCAGAGTTCCTGAAGTCCCTTCGTTTCAGGGGCCTCGCGCGCTCCGCTGTCCACAATGGTCGAATCACTGTCCGCACCCTCGTCACGGGTGTCCGACCTCAACCGCATCTCAGACGCACGGCACCCTCATCAAAGGAGGCTGCCATGCGCATCAGAACCGACACCGCGAACGACCCCGCTTTCCTGCACATCATGACGCGCGGGGTCGGCAAGCACATCCTTTTTGAGAAGGACGACGACCGCGCCCGATACTTGGATTTCGTGCACGGCGCGATGGCCAAGCGCGACTGCTCGATCCTTTGCTGGGCTCTGATGGACAACCACTCCCACTGGGTTGTGACGGGGCCCCGCACTAACATCAGCCGCGCGATGCAGTGGGCCGACTCCACGTACGCGTTCGAGTTCAACCAACGCTACGAACGCTCAGGCCACCTGTTCCAAGGGCCGTTCAAGCGCGTGGAGCTCACGTCCGACGAGCAGCTGCTGGCAACCGTGGTCTACGTGCACCGGAACCCCTTGGCCGGAGGCCTCACGGACGGCCTCTCGTACCGGTGGAGCAGCTTCGACGAGTACCTCAACGGCGGGTTCATCTGCGACACGCGCCCGATCTTGGAGATGGCGGGCTCCCTGGAGAACTTCCTCGCGATGCACTGGAGGGACGAGACGGACCCGAGCTGCCTCAAGCTCGAGGGGTCGCTGCGCCAAGCGCCCCTTGCAGAGGTGCTCGAGCGCGCCCGCCTCGCGCTGTTCCCCCTCGAGCCTCTTCAGGTCATGGGGCTGCCGAGGGTCGAGCGCGCCGCAGCGCTCCAGTCCCTGGCAGAGGCCGGCCTGTCCTGCCGACAGATCGGGCTGGTCACCGGGGTGTCAAAGAGCCTGAGCGCTGAGCTTCTGAGGGAGGCAGCCTAACGTTCTGGACGCTTCGGTCAAAGCGAATTGTCCACGCTCCAGCTAGTCGGAGCGTGGACAAATGGCTCTCTCCGAAGCGTCCGGGCTAGAGCTCCTCCGCCACGAGCGCGTTGTCGCCCCGCTTGCCGTTACGGATGCGCACGGCCTCCTCTACCGGGCTCACAAAGACCTTGCCGTCCCCCGGCTCGCCGGTGCGCGCCGCGCCGATGACCGCCTCCACAAAGCGCTCGACGTCCTCGTCGCGGCAGACGATGTCGATCCGCGTCTTCGGCAGCACCTGCGTCACATCCGTGACGCCCTCTTCAAGAAACCCATGGAGGCTTCCCATGCCCTGCACCTGCGTCACCGTCATGCCCGCCGCCCCGGCCGCCACCAGCGCGTCGCGCACACGGCTCGTGCGCTCCGGTCGGACGATTGCCTCAATCCGCTTCATCTCACAGTCCCTTTCGCCCGTCTCGGATTAGTGCAGGTCCATGCCCTGATAGGCCGGGTAGCTCGGCTCGCCGTGGGTGGCCATGTCGAGGCCCACCTCCTCCTGGTCGTGGCTCACGCGCAGCCCGTGACCCACGCGCTCCACGGCCTTGGCAATCACGAACGTCAGGCCGCCGGCCCACACGACCACGAAGAGCACGGAGCCCAGCTGGCGCACCACCTGCATCGGGTCGCCGTACAGAAGGCCTGCGAAGCCGCCCAGAACCGGGTTCGCGAACACGCCGGTGAGCACGGTGCCCACCATGCCGCCGACGCCGTGCACGCCAAAGGCGTCGAGGGCGTCGTCGTAGCCCATGCGCGGCTTGAGCTTGCTCACGGCGAAGTAGCACACGACCGCGACGAGCGCACCGATCACAAGGGACGCCCAGACGTCCACATAGCCGGCGCTCGGCGTCACGGCGACGAGACCCGCGACCGCTCCCGAGCACGCGCCGAACAGCGTGACCTTGCCGGTCGCGAGCTTCTCGCAGGCCATCCAGGCGAGCATCGCGGCGGCTGCGGCGGTGTTGGTGGTCGCGAACGCAAGGCCGGCCTGGCCGTTGGCGGCGCCTGCGGAACCCGCGTTGAAGCCGAACCAGCCGAGCCACAGGAACAGCGTGCCGAGCAGCACGAACGGCACGTTGTGCGGCTGGTAGTTGAGGCGGCCGTTGCCGAAGCGCGGGCCCAAGATCATGGCCAGCACGAGCGCCGAGACGCCGGAGCTGATGTGCACGACGTCGCCGCCGGCGAAGTCGTGGGCGCCGAGGACACTGTCAATCCAGCCGCCGCCCCACACCATATGCGCGAGCGGGCAGTACACGATCAGCATCCACGCGCCGATGAAGACGAGAAAGCTCGAGAAGCGCATGCGTTCGACGATGGCACCGGAGATGATCGCGACCGTGATGAGCGCGAACATGCCCTGGTAGAGCGCCCACACGAACTCGGGGATAGTGCCCCAGGCCGTGTCGATGGTGACGCCCGTCAAAAAGCACTTGTCGAGGCCGCCGAGCACCGCGTTCGCGACGCCGTCCACGCTGAACCCGCTTCCAAACACCAGGCTGTAGCCGACGACGATCCAGAGCACGGAGATCAGCCCGGCCACCGATGTGCAGAGCAGCATCGTGTCGCCCACGTTCTTTCGACGAACCATGCCGCCGTAAAAGAACGAGATGCCCAACGTCATGATGAATACGAGAAACGCGCAAATCAGTATGAAGGCGGTGTCGCCAGTGTCGAACATGGCATCCTCCTCACGCTCGTGGCGCCGGCCCCGCTGCTAGCGCCGCTAGCTGGGAGAATGCTCGCAACTGGTTGCCTGGGTGTTTCGGTAACGCGATGTAAGGGACACGCTTACGGCGCTGCCACTTCCATGAAACTTCCAAGTAATTCAGTTTGATTCAAGAGAGCATGTGCAAAAAGGGACAGTCCCCTTTTGCACATTGCCGCTGACAATGGAGACGGAGCATTTCGGCGGGCGGTTTCGTTGGTTATGCACGACCGCTCCACAGAGAGGCCCAGCTGGCCTGGGGCTCCTCGACTGCGATGGCCTACGCTTCATTTGACGCGCCCGAGCCTTGTGACGCGGTTCGCTCGGGTTTTGTCGCATACAACGAGGGGAAGCACCTATGAACCGAGAAGACTGGTTCACCGTCGAGCCGATTGACCACGACACGTGGGTCATCAGCGAGTACGGCCATCCCGAGGAGACCCACTCCTATGTGCTGCGTGGACGCGATCGGGCGCTCCTCATCGACACCGGGCTCGGCGTGCTCGACATCGCGGAGCCCGTGTCCCGGCTCACAGATTTGCCCACAACGGCCGTCACAACACACGTCCACTGGGACCACATCGGCAGCCTTGGCAGCTTCCCGAGCTTTTGCGCTCCCGAGGCGGAGCTGGATTGGCTCCGAGGCAGGTTCCCGCTTCCGGAACAACGCATCCGGGCGATGCTTCTCGAAGGGCTTGACGCTCCGAACGGCTTCGACATCGACCGATACCGTGTGTTCCAGGGCGAGCCTTCCCGGCTGCTCAACGACGATGACTGGATCGACCTGGGGTGCCGCGCCGTCCAAGCGCTCCACACGCCCGGCCATTCCCCCGGCCATCTGTGTTTCTGGGAGCCGGAGCGTGGCTATCTGTTCACCGGGGACCTCGTGTATTTGGGAACGCTGCGCGCGGACTTCCCCTCCACTGACCCGCTCGCCTATCTTGCGTCGCTGCGGCGCGTGGCAGGACTTCCGGTCAAACGCGTGCTCCCCGCGCACCACGGCCTGGAGGTGCGCCCAGAGCTCCTGTCCGAGGTGCGCGATGCGCTCGTAGATCTTGCCGGCTGCGGCCTGCTCCGTCACGGCTCAGGAAGGTTCGAGTACGGCGAGTGGGCCGTGCAGCTCTAGAGCCCTTGAATCGAGCCGATCGGCCGCTTCTGCCTCTTCCACGCAAGCGGGCCACACGGTCAATTCACGCGTCGCCAACCAAAAGAACAGGCTCGGCGTGCTCCGAAAAAAGGGGACGTGTGCAAAAGGGGACAGTCCCCTTTTGCACATTGGCTCAGTCCTGCCCCGCGCCGCGCACGTGGGCCGCGTAGTCAATCCGCGCGTCAGCAACCAAGAGAATGGCCACCGAGGCTCCGCCTGCCCGATAGAGGATCACGCAATTCTCGACGAACGACGCGCGAACGCCCAGGGCGCGCAACTCAGGCAGGCGGGAAAAGCCATAGAGCTCCGGCTGTTGGACAATGAGAGCGACGCGACCGGCGGGGGCGTCGCTGAGCGAGCGCGTAGATTCGGAGCCAGCCTGCTCCAGCCGGTAATCCAGAACCTCAAACCAGCCCTGCAGCGCCTCAGGCGACCAGACCGCCCTACCAGCCATAACGCTCTCTCGTGAGCTTCATCGCCTCGTCATTGGCGATGATCTGACCACCATCGATTTGCGCGATGCTCTCTCTCACGCGAGCTACCACCCGCTCCTCGAGTGCCCTTTCGCGCGCGAGCTCTGCTTCGTAGTCCTCCTTAGGCACGAGCCGATACTCTCGAAACTTCTGGGCGTCGAGGCACACGAACACCTCATGGCCGTTCTTGGTCACGATGACCGGCTCGTCCGCATTCGCCACGGTCTCCGCAAAGGCCGTCGTGTTCTTGAGGTCGCTGATAGGGACGCAGGTGGGCATGGCTCCTCCAGATTCTGGGAATTGCATGGGTTAATTATGCCCAAAAAGCCTGGGAGTTTGGCGACAAGAACAACGGGACGCGACCCTTCGGCCGCGTCCCGCTGCCAAACCGCGCATCAAGGCCCAACGGGTGATGTCCGGCTACCAGATATCACGTGCACAACTACCTGACAAAATGCTCCGTCCCCAATTGCACAATCGCAGGTTTCGCTACTCCTCGGCGAGCCACACGCGGCCGAGCGCGTCCGCGCCCTTGATCGCGTTCACCACCATCTCCGGCGTGACCTCGAACGGCATGTTGCCCATCGTGTCGTCCGGCGCACAGGCGGCCTCGGCAACGGCGAGCAGCTGCTCGTCGGTCGCGTCACCGGCGCCGATCTGCCCGAGCGTCACCGGCAGGCCGATCGCGCAGCAGAAGTCGAGCACCTCGGCCAGCAGGTCCTGGTCGGCGTCCTCGAGCACGAGCTGCACGAGCGTGCCGAAGGCCACCTTCTCGCCGTGGTAGTAGGCATGCGTGCCGGGCAGGCTCGTGAGGCCGTTGTGCACCGCGTGCGCGCAGGCGAGGCCGCTCGACTCGAAGCCGATGCCGCTGAGCAGCGTGTTCGCCTCGATCACGCGCTCCACGGCCAGGGTGCAGGCGCCGGCGTCGAGGGCGACCTTCGCCTTCTCGCCGTCGGCCATGAGGGTCTTGTAGCAGAGCTCCGCGAGCGCGAGCGCCGCCAGCGTCGACTTGCCGCCGGCGCACGTGCCGGCGTCGGAGTCCGCGCAGGCCTTGGCCTCGAACCACGTGGCGAGCGCGTCGCCCATACCGGAGACGGTGAGCCGCACCGGCGAGGCGGCGATCACCGTGGTATCCATGATCACCATGTCCGGGTTGCTCGGCAGGAAAAGGTACTCGTCAAAGGCGCCGTCGTCCGTGTAGAGCACGGACAGTGCCGAGCAGGGCGCGTCGGAGCTCGCAATGGTGGGGCAGATGATCACCGGCAGCTTCTCGTAGTAGGCCACGGCCTTGGCGGTGTCGAGCGCCTTCCCGCCGCCGATACCGCAGACCACGTCGAAGCCGCCCTCCTGCACCACCTGACGCAGCCGCGCGACCTCGGTCTTGGAGCACTCGCCCCCAAAGGCGTCGAAGGTCACCGTGGCGTCCACGCCGTCGAAGCCGGCGCGCACGGTGTCGCCGATGCGCCGCTCGCCGGAGGCGGTCGCAATGGCCAGCGCCTTCGTGCCGCGCGTCGCCACGAACGACCCGAGGCTGCCGAGCGCACCGGGCCCCTGGATGTACTTGGACGGGCTGTTGTAGATCTTCTCCATCTCGCGGCTCCTTCCACGGGAGGGGCAGCGCGGCCCCTCAATTCGACGCGCCCAGTGTAGGGCCACGAGGGAGGAAGAGAAAGCGGGGCGAGACCCGACGGCCTCGCCCCGCCCAACCCACCGTGCCAGCACGGACGCCCCGTGGATTCTGCAGCCCTACCAGATGCAGCGACAGTTGCCCGCCTTCGCGGTCACCGTGGCCGGCGCGCCCTCGCGCGGCACGTAACGGCCGGGCAGCGTACCGGTCGGCTCGCCGTGCTCCACCGCCAGCTCGCCGTTCACGAACACCTGGCGCGGCTGGCCGTGCACGTCGTAGCCCTCGTACGGCGTGTAGTCCACGGCCTGGTGCTGGTTCTTCATCGAGATGGTCCACTCGACGTCCGGGTCCCACACGCACACGTCCGCGTCAGCGCCCTCCACCAGGGCGCCCTTGCGCGGGTACATGCCGAACACGCGCGCCGGGTTCTCGGACATCAGGCGGCAGAAGTCCTCCGGGCCCAGCTCGTCCTCGAACAGGTTCATGATCAGCACCGGACGATGCTCCACGCCCGGGCCGCCGTTCGGGATCTTGCGGAAGTCGCCGATGCCGCGGTCCTTCTGTCCGAAGAAGTTGAACGAGCAGTGATCGGTCGCGATGGTGTCCACGTCGCCTTCGAGCACCCCCTCGCAGAGCGCGGACAGGTCGCTCTGCTGGCGGAGCGGCGGGCTCATCACGTACTTGGCGCCGCGGAAGTCGGGCTCCAGGTAGTGGCTCTCGTCGAGGATCATGTACTGCGGGCAGCTCTCGATGGCCACGTCCACGCCGCGGTCGCGCGCCGCGGTCGCGGCCTTGAGGCCCTCCTCGGTGGACACGTGCACGACGTTGACCCTCGCGCCGGACAGCTCGGCAAGGTAGCCGAGACGCGCGATGGCCTCCGCCTCCACCTCGTCCGGGCGGCTCAGCGGGTGCCCCTCGGGCCCCGTGACGCCGGCGTCGAACACGCGCCTCTGCAGCTCGTTCACCACGGTGCCGTTCTCGCAGTGCACGCAGAGGATGCCGCCGTACGGCTTGATGGTCTCGAGCACGTCGAGGGTCTGGGCGTCGTCCAGCTTGAGGTGGTCGTAGGCGAAGTACGTCTTGAAGGACGAGACGCCCTCCTCGAACATGAGCGGGATGTCCGCCTTGGTCTGGCCGTTCCACTCCGCGATGGCCATGTGGAAGCCGTAGTTGGCGGTGCAGGTGCCGTCGGCGCGCTTGTGCCACTCGGCCAGGGCCTCCGGCATCGTCATCCCGCGGTCCTGCGTGGCGTAGTCCACGATGGTCGTGGTGCCGCCGCAGGCCGCAGCGCGCGTGCCCGTCTCGAAGGAGTCGGCGGTCCAGTCCATGCCGGTCCAGCACTGCATGTGGGTGTGCGCGTCGATGAAGCCGGGGTAGACGTAGCAGCCGGACGCGTCGAAGACCTCGGCGTCGCGCGGGGTCTCCCCTTCCGCGAGCCCCTCGGGCGCGATGCGGGCGATCTTGTCGTCGACGATCAGGACGTCGCCGTTGATGAGGCCGGCCGGCGTGACGAGCCTGCCGCCCTTGATGAGCTTCGCTGGCATGAGCAACTCCTTCGTGAACGAAACGGGACAAAGGGCTCCGGCACCTTTGTCCCGCGCTGAAACGAGAAGAGGGACAAAGGCGTCTGGCACCTTTGTCCCCACTGTGACGCTAGTGACCGGACCCGGCATCGGTCGTATCGGTGCCCGGCGCCCGACGGTCGCCGTCGCCGCGCTCCCGGGCGGCGCGCTCGGCGACCTCCTCGGTCACGGGCAACGGGCCGCCGGCCTTCTCGCCCTTCTTGAGGATCTCGGGCTCCATCGGCTCGGGCAGCCCCTCGTCCTCGCGCTCGAGGGCCTCTTCGGCCGCCTCGACCATCTCGGTCGCGACCGGGTTCTGAGGCTCCTCCGGCGGGAGCACCGTGTTGAGGATGATCGCCATGATGGCGCACGGGGTGATGGCGCTCGTGGCGAAGATCGTGGTCACCCAGTCGGGGAAGCCGGCCAGGCAGCCGGTGACCTGGTAGATGCCGAGGCCGAAGGCCACCGAG
Source organism: Kribbibacterium absianum (assembly GCF_030067705.1). Classification (GTDB taxonomy): domain Bacteria; phylum Actinomycetota; class Coriobacteriia; order Coriobacteriales; family Atopobiaceae; genus Kribbibacterium; species Kribbibacterium absianum. Next base: position 166,860 of record NZ_JASJEX010000001.1, on the reverse strand, counting down.
ATGCCGAAGATCGTGCAGGAGCGCGGCGTGAGGCCGTCCTTCACAAGGATGCGGATGCCGTTCAGCGTGATGGTGCCGAACACGCTGATCGTGGCGCCGCCGATGACGGGGTCCGGGATCATCATGAGCACAGCCATGAGCTTGGGGCAGAGACCGGCAACCGCGAAGACGGCCGCCGCGCCGACGAACACCCAGCGGTTGATGGCCTTGGTGGACACGATGATGCCGACGTTCTGGCCGAAGGCGCTCGTGGGCAGGCCGCCGAAGAACGCGCTCACGACGGACACGAGGCCTTGGGCGCGAAGGGAGCCGCCGTACTCGTGGTCGGTGGGCATGCGGTCCATCGAGCCAGAGGTGGCGGCCGCGAGGTCGCCGATGAGCTGCACGCCCACCATCACGTACACGATGGCGATGGTCACACAGGCGGCGAAGTCGAACTCGATCGGGAACGGCATGAACCGGGGCAGGCTGAACCAGCTGGCGCCGGCGATGCCCGACGGGTCGATGTAGCCAAAGGGGATCGCGATGAGGCAGCCGGCGATGATGCCGAAGAAGATGGCGCCGATCTTGAACACGCCCTTGGCGAAGGTCTGCAGCACGAACACGATCGCGAAGGTGGAGAGGCCCACGGCCCAGGCGCCGGCGGAGCCGAAGATCTCGCTGCCCGCGCCGCCGGCCATGTACTTGATGGCCGTGGGGTACAGGCTGACGCCGATGGCGAAGATCACCGTGCCGGTGACGATGGGCGGGAAGATGCGCGAGACCTTGTCGTAGCAGAAGCCGAAGATCATCGACATGATGCCGCCGACGATCTGGCAGCCGAGCACCGCGCTGAAGCCGAGCTCGACGCCGATGGCCTGGAGCGGCATCAGGAACGCATAGCTCACGCCGGTGACGATGGGCAGGTTCGCGCCGAACTTCCCGAAGAGCGGGAACTGCTGGAGGATCGTGTCGAGGGCGGAGAGGATGAGCGCCATCTGGATCACGATGGACTGCTCCTCCTGCGACAGGCCGCACATCACCGACAGGATCATCGCCGGCGTGATCACGCCGGCGAAGCAGGCCAGCACATGCTGGAGCGCGTTCGGGACAAGCTCGCCGAGAGGCGGGAAGCCGTCCCGCGTGAAGACGGACGCCTTGGGCGCGTCCGCAGCCGGAGGCGCCGCAGCGCCGGTGTTCTCTGCCATGGGTCTCTCTTTCTTTTGCAAGGGCCCTTCCTGGAGGGGCCTTGTGGTTCGCCCGGGCGCCCAACGAGCGCCCGAGTCTGTCTTCGTCAGGAGGCCCCGAGCGCGTTGGCCATAGCCTCCAGCGCGTCGGGGGTGTCGCAATCGAGCAGCTCGCGCGGGTCGCCGGCCTCGACGACCACGGCGTCGGCCACCAGGTCCGGGCGGGCCTTGAGCAGGGCGCTGCCACCCACGTCACCCTGTACCGTGCGGAGGGCGCGGTAGGTGCCGGACGGAAAGGCCACCGGGCTCCGGCCCTCCCCGTGCCAGCCGAGCCGAACGACGCGGCCGGGGTGCTCGGCAAGAGCAGCGGCCACGGAGCGGAGGCTCTCGTCGCTGAGCAGCGCCTGGTCGCCGGGCACGAACACCGCCGAGCTGCACCGCTCGCACGCGTCGAGGCCCGCGCGCATCGAATCGGACTGGTCGGGGCCCGCGGGCGCCGCGATCGTCGGCGTCGCGTTCCGCGCCTCCGCCCACCGGCACACGGCATCGACGACCGCCGGCTCGGCTGCGACCACGACCAGCTCGAAGCAGTCGCGTGGCACGGCGTCGAGGGTGTGCCACAGCACCGGCTCGTCAGCGAGCGTCGCGAGCAGCTTCTGGGACCCGAACCGCTCGGAGCGGCCGGCGGCCAACACCACGCAGGCGGGCAACGGCTGGCCCTGCAGACCGGCGAAGCAGGCCCGGAACGACGCCTGCGCGTCGCGCTCGACCGAGCGCCGCCAGGCGCGATAACGGTCGAGGAACTCCGCGCCCTGTGGGGTGAGCTCGGAGGAACCGCCGCCCTCGCCGCCCACACGGCGCGCCGTGAGCTTGAATCCCAGTTCCTGCTCGGCGCGGTTCACAATGCGGGTGGCCTTGGAGTAGCTCATCCCGAGCGACCGCGCGGCCGCCGACAGGCTGCCGAGGCGCGCGAGCTCCTCAAGGAGCCTGCAGGGCCCGTCGCCGAAGAACCGCTCGCCGTCCTCGCCGCCCACCATCACGCGAATCCGGGGCTCCATAGACCCTCCTCCCTGCTCATCGGTCATGCATCGAGCAACATCGTACTCAGAGCCAGCCGACTCTGCACCCAGGGGCGCAGCCGGCTTTCAGGTGCAGCGCCACAAAAGGAGCCCGCCACGGAGGAGTTCCGTGACGGGCTCCCAGACCGTTCTATGGGGCCAAGCTTACTTGACGGTCATCAGGCGCTGCTTGTCCTGCGCGTCGAGGGCCTTGAGAGCGCCCTGGACGTCCTTGCACTTGGCCAGGAAGATCATGGCAGCAATGGCGTACGGCTTGAAGGAGGCCTCGCGGTACATGCCCACGCGGTGCGCCTCGAAGACGTCGTTGGTGACCTCGCCGTGCTCGCAGCTGACGCCCTCGATGTCGGCGGGCAGCGGGTGCATGTAGATGGCGTTGTTGGTGAGGCCCATGAGCTCGGGGGTGGTGACCCAGTCCATGTGCTGCTTGTTCTGCTCGAGGAGGCGCTGCTCGAGGGCGTCGATGCCGTCGAAGTCGCCGGCGGCGTAGAGCTTCGTGCGCTCCTCCATGCCGACGAACGGCGCCCAGCTCTTCGGGATCACGATGTCGGCGTCCTTGAAGGCCTCGGCCATGTCGTTCGTCTTGGTGAAGGTGCCACCGGAGGCGGCGGCGTTCTTGGCGGCGACCTGCTCCACCTCGGGCATGATGTCGTAGCCCTCGGGGTGCGCGAGCACGACGTCCATGCCGAAGCGGGTCATGAGGCCCACGATGGCCTGCGGCACGGACAGCGGCTTCGCATAGGAGGGGCTGTAGGCCCAGGACATGGCGATCTTCTTGCCCTTGAGGTTCTCAAGGCCGCCGAACTTCTCGGCGATGTAGAGCAGGTCGGCCATGGACTGCGTCGGGTGGTCGATGTCGCACTGGAGGCTCACGAGGGTCGGCTTCTGGGCGAGCACGCCGTCGCCCTTGGACTCGATGATGGAGTCCATGAACTCGTGCATGTACTTGTTGCCCTCGCCGATGTACATGTCGTCGCGGATGCCGATGACGTCGGCCATGAAGGACACCATCGTGGCGGTCTCGCGCACGGTCTCGCCGTGAGCGATCTGGGACTTCTTCTCGTCCAGGTCCTGGACGGCCAGGCCGAGCATGTTACAGGCGGAGGCGAAGGAGAAGCGGGTGCGCGTGGAGTTGTCGCGGAACACGGAGATGCCGAGGCCCGAGTCGAAGATGCGCGGCGAGATGTTGCGCTCGCGGAGGTTGCGGAGCGCGTTGGCCACGGTCACGACGGCCTCGATGTCGTCCTGGGACTTCTCCCACGTGAGGTAGAAGTCGCCCTCGTACATGTCGGAGAAGTCGAGGGTGTCGAGCTTGTCGATGAGCTTCTGGAGCTGGGCGTCCATGTGTTTCCTTTCTCAAAGCGGTGCGGAGCACCGCACAAACTTACTCGCATGGTTCAGAGAATGCCCGTGGAGGGGCGTCGCGCCCGAGACTCTGCGCCGAGAAGGCAGCCGGCTCAAGTCGCGAGAAGGAGGCGCCAGGGTGTGAGGTCCGGAGTGACCTATCCCTTGAAACGGAGACCCTTGTGTCCCCGGGCCGTCGGTGCCGGGCGAACTAGCGAATCACGTTGTCCGTGAGCTCGGCGCGGAACTCGGTCGCGCTGGTCTCGCCGGCCGCGGGCGGCTCGTACAGGTTGATGCCGGCGACGTACATCGCGGCCGCGGTCACGAGGTCCTGCTTGTAGGTGACCTCGTTGGGGGCATGGGCCTGGGACTCGGCGCCGGGGCCGAAGCCCACGCACGGGATGCCGTAGCGGCCCTGGATCGACACGCAGTTCGTGGAGAAGGTCCACTTGTCGAGCAGCGGACGGTTGCGCAGGCCCATGGCCACGTCCGGCCCGATGCGGGTGTCGCCGAAGAGGTTGTGGTGCGCCTCCACCATGGCCTTCACGTGCGGGGCGTCGGCCTTGTTGATCCACGTCGGGAAGTAGGCCTCGGTCTCGTACACCTCGCCGGTCCAGGAAGGACGGTCGTACATGTACATGGAGACGGTCACGTCCTCGCCGTACTTCTTGACGGCCGGCAGGTCCTCGATCTCCTTGAGGCAGCTCTTGTAGGTCTCACCGGCGGTCATACGGCGGTCGATGGAGATGGAGCAGGAGTCGGCGACGGCGCAGCGGCTCGGGCTCGTGAAGTAGATCTGGGACACGGTGCAGGTGCCGCGGCCGAGGAAGCGCGCGTCCTCCCAGTGCTCCGGGTTGTACTTGGGGTCGAGCATCTTCACGAGGCCGCGGATCTCGGTGGACTCGTCGCAGCCGTTGTTGTTGAGGTCGCGCACGTTGGCGATGATGTCGGCCATCTTGTAGATGGCGTTGTCGCCGCGGTCGGGGGCGGAGCCGTGGCAGGAGGTGCCGCGCACGTCCACGCGGATCTCCATGCGGCCGCGGTGCCCGCGGTAGATGCCGCCGTCGGTGGGCTCGGTGGAGATCACGAACTCAGGACGGACCTTGTCGATGTTGTAGATGTACTGCCAGCACATGCCGTCGCAGTCTTCCTCCTGCACGGAGCCCACGACCATGATCTTGTAGCCCTCGGGGATGAGGCCCATGTCCTTCATGATCTTCGCCGCGTAGGTGGCGGACGCCATGCCGCCCTCCTGGTCGGAGCCGCCGCGACCGTAGATCAGGTCCTCGGTCTCGTAGCCCTTGTAGGGGTCGGCCTCCCAGTTCTCGATGTTGCCGATGCCCACGGTGTCGATGTGGGAGTCGATGGCGATGATCTTGTCGCCGGTGCCCATGTAGCCGATGACGTTGCCGAGGCCGTCGACGACCACCTCGTCGAAGCCGAGCTTCTCCATCTCGGCCTTGATGCACTCCACGACCTCTTTCTCCTCGCAGCTCTCGCTGGGGTGGGAGATCATGGCGCGCAGGAACGCGGTCATGTCGGGGCCGTACGCCTTGGCGGCCTCCTTGATCTTGTCGTAGTCGAGCTGCTTCTCTGCCACTGCGTCCTCCTACTCTTCGCGCCCCTCGTGCCGGGGCGCCCTCAACGGGTGCGGGCCCCTGCGGCCAGAGAGCGCCGCAGGTTCGTCATAACGAGGGACGCCCGGCCCGCAGCCGGCGCCCCTCGCAGCGTTAGCTACTCGCCCGTGCTCGGGTACGCGCCGTTCCACACGATCTCGTGGTAGCGCACGGGGTCGGTGTCGCCCTCGGTCGAGAAGAGCAGCACCTGGGAGCTCTCGTCCAGGCCGAGCGCGTCCTTGAGCTCGGCGTAGGCCGGGTCGGTCATCACGGTCGCGATGACGCCCATGCCGATGGCGCCGGACTCGCCGGAGGTCACCGCCGGGTCGCCCTTCACCGGCGCGGCCAGCATGCGCATGCCCTTGGCGGCCATCCAGTCCGGGCAGCTGAGGAACGCTGTCGCGTGGTTGCGCAGGATGTCCCAGCCGATGGTGTTGGGCTCGCCGCAGGCCAGGCCCGCCATGATGGTCTCGAGGTCGCCGCCCACGATGCGCGGGTCGCCGTCAGCGGCCACAGCGCCCTGGTAGAGGCAGTCGGCCGCGCCGGCCTCCATGATCACGAACTTGGGCGGGCAGCTGGGGAACTTGTTGACGAAGTAGCCCACCACGGAGCTGGCGAGGGAGCCCACGCCGGCCTGCACGAAGACGTGCGTCGGGCGGTTGACCTCAAGGGCGCGAAGCTGCTCGGTGGCCTCGGAGCTCATCGTGCCGTAGCCCTGCATGATCCAGGAGGGGATCTCCTCGTAACCGTCCCAGGCGGTGTCCTGGACGATGACGCCGCGCTCGGTCTCGTCGGCCTCCTTGGCGGCCAGGCGCACGCAGTCGTCGTAGTTGAGCTCCTCGATGGTCACGTCGGCGCCGAGCTTGGCGATGTTCTCCTTGCGGGTGGCGACGGTGCCCTTGGGCATGTGCACGACGGCCTTCTGGCCGAGCTTCTGGGCCGCCCACGCCACGCCACGGCCGTGGTTGCCGTCGGTGGCGGTGAAGAACGTGGCCTGGCCGAAGTCGTTGGCCAGCTCGTCCGACGTCAGGTAGTCGAAGTCCGTCTCGGAGACGTCCTTGCCGGTCTGCTGCGCGATGTAGCGGGCCATGGCGAAGGAGCCGCCGAGCACCTTGAACGCGTTGAGGCCGAAGCGGTAGCTCTCGTCCTTCACGTAGAGGCCGGCGAGGCCGAGGTTGCCGGCCATCCCCTCAAGGTCGGCGAGCGGGGTGACGGCGTACTGCGGGAAGCTCTCGTGGAACGCGCGCGCCTTGGCGACGTTCTCGAGCGACATCACCGGAAGGTTCTTGTCCTCCGAAGCCGGCATCGTGTTGAGGGTCCAACGAAGCGTGCTCTCCTCCATGGAGTGTCCTTTCCCGGCGCGTGCCGATGAGTTGCTTCCGCGACCAAACTTTTTGTTTGGACAGCTTAATCATAGGAAGCGCCCTTGCGAATGCAAGCGAGACGCGGAATCACCTCTTTGGGACCACGCCCTTGTCGGTGGGCGGTAGCTAGAGCGCCGCGAACGACAGCTGACACTCAGAAAGTCCTGTGGCGACTTGAACGGCGAACGCATCCGGTGCCCTATCTCCTAAATCACCTGCAGGTTCTCGCCATGGCTTTGGCACAAGAACAAGCCGACGAGAAACGCCCCTGCCGCCCTTGAGCCTACGCGCGACAGCACGGGGCGGCCTCTCGAGATAGGCAAAAGGGCGGCGCCCGCTCCGTGAGCGGCGCCGCCCTTCCTGGTAGAGCTGAACGGGACTGTCCCTTAGAAGGTGCCGTTCTTGATCTGCTCGACGTACTCGTTGAACTTGTCGATGGTCTCCTGGTCGCAGATCTTGGTGGAGATGGTGCCGGCGTAGACGCAGCCGTTCGCCAGGTCGCCCTTGATGGTCTTCTTGCCGAAGGTGTCGTTCTCGACGTCGTCGAGCACCTGGTTGGTCATCTTGGCGTTGTCGGTCACGACGGACACGGCGATGATCGCGTTGTCCTCGGAGCCGATATTGCCCGGCTGGCCGATGTCGTAGTGGCCGGCGCCGGCGGCCTCGAGGGCCTCGCGCGCGCCGGTGTCGACGATGGAGGCGTCGCCGAACATCACGTCGACGTTGTTGGAGTTGATCATGTTGGTGGCCAGCTCCTTGCCCTTTGCGGCGTCGGAGAAGCTGTTGGCGTAGGCCACGGTCACCTTGGCGTCCGGGTTCACCTTCTGGGCGGCCTCGGTGTAGCCCTGGATCTTGTTGAGGGTGGTGTCGAGCTCCATGGCGCCGATGAAGCCGATGTTGTTGGTGGTGGAGAGCAGGCCCGCCATCACGCCGGCCACCTCGCCGATCTGCACGGTGTCGGGCATCGTGCACTCGATGTTGTCGTAGTCGGTGACGTCGTCGTTGAAGATGCAGAACTTGGCGTCAGGGTTGGCCTTGGCGCAGTCCTCGACCGCGGAGGTGTACTGGTTGCCCGGGGCGATGACGAGGTCGTAGCCCTGGTCCACGTAGTCCTGCATGACGGTGACCCAGTCGGCCTGGTCCACGGACTCGCTGTAGGCGGTGGTCCAGCCGTGGTCCTTGGCGGCCGCGCACATGGCGTCATAGCAGCTGGCACCCCAGCCGCCGTCGTTGACGGGGCCGTCGAGGATCATCGCGACCTTCTTGCCGGTGCCGTCGGAGCCGCCCGCGTCGCCGGAGTCGCCCGAGCCCGAGTCGCCGGAGCCTCCGCAAGCAACGAGGCCGACCGCGACGAAGCATGCGAGCAGCGCGCACATGCCCATCGTGAGCCACTTCTTGAACTTGCTCATACCGTTCCCTCCTATCGTGGGGTCGCGACGCGGCCCCGCTCTCTACGACCGGCACCCCGCGCCGGATGTTGCCAGATGACAGCTACCTCAACGGTAACCCAAACTGAAGGAGTCCACCAGCCGACACGTCCGACCGGCCGGTGGACGAGGCTCACCGTTCTTCTCGGAAGTAGGGCTTTCCGTTGGCCTTCGGGCCGCCCTTCTGCGCGTTGAAGAAGAACAGGGCGACGATGGTGAACACGTACGGGATCATCGCGAAGAACTGGTAGGAGATGTCGGGGACCGCGATCTGCAGGCTGATCTGCACGGCGTCGAAGAAGCCGAAGAGCAGCGTGGACCCGAGGATGCCGACGGCGCTCCAGCGGCCGAAGATCACCGCCGCCAGGGCGATGAAGCCGCGGCCGGCCACGACGCCGGTGGCGTAGGTGGACGTGTAGCAGGTGGTGAGGAACGCGCCGCCCATGCCGGCGAGGGCGCCGCAGACGATGGACGCCAGGTACTTCATCTGGACGGCGTTGATGCCGAGGGTCTCGGCGGCCTGGGGGTTCTCGCCCACGGACCGGAAGTTGAGGCCGGAGCGCGTGCGGGCGAAGTAGAACCAGCACAGCGGCACGAGCAGGTAGCACAGGTACGCGAGCAGCGTCTGGTTGAAGATGGCGTTGCCGATGACCGGGATGTCCGAGAGCAGCGGGATCGCCACCTTGTCCATCGTGACGCCCTGCACGAGCGTGGAGCCGTCACCGAAGACCACCTTGTAGGCAAAGGTGGCTATGCCGGGGGCAAGGATGTTGATCGCCATGCCCATGACCGTCTGGTCCACGCAGAGGTTCACCGTGCAGAACGCGTAGATCATGTTCACGGCTATGCCGGCCACCGCTCCGCACAGCACGCCGAGCCACAGGTTGCCCGTCTGGTACCCCACGACGAAGCCGGTGAAGGCGCCGATGGTCATCAGGCCGTCGAGACCGATGTTCACGAGGCCGGCACGCTCCGAGAAGAGCTCGCCGAGCGCCACGAAGAGCAGCGGCACCGTCATGCGAATGGTGGTGGCCAGGATCTCTGGCATCGAGCTGAGGAAGGCTTCCATTACTCGCTCACCTCCGGCTTGAGGCTCGACCCGTCGTCGCCCTTGGTGTCAGTCGGGGGCATGAGGCCCTCCTGGTCCATGGGCCGGCGGTTGAGCAGGTTCTTGAAGGTCGGCAGCTTCATCATGGCCATGCCGGCCACGGCGAAGATGATGATGAGCGCGCGGATGATGTCGAGGATGGCGCTCGGCACGCCGATGCCCACCTGCATCGAGGAGGCGCCAGTGGTGAGCATGCCGAAGAAGAGCGCCACCGCCATGGAGCCGATGGGGTTGAGCTGCGCGATGAGGGCGATGGCGACGCCCGAGAAGCCGAAGCCGCTGCCGAAGCCCGTCATCAGGCGGTACTGGCGGCCGAGCAGGTCCACCGACCCACCGAAGCCCGCGATGGCGCCGGAGATCACGAAGGAGAGCAGCACGAGGCGCTTCACGGGGAAGCCGGCCACCTTGGCCGCCGTGGGGTTGATGCCGACGGCGCGGATCTTGAAGCCGAAGCTCGTCTTATAAATGACGTACCAGACGGCGACGGCCATGAGGATCGCGATGATCACGCCGATGTGCAGGCGGTCGATCTTGGGCAGCACGACGCTGTCCGCCACGGCCATGGTCTGCAGGTTGCCGGAGTCCGGGTCGTGCAGCACCTTGGAGTACATGAAGTTCATGAGCAGCGTGGCGACGTAGTTGAGCATGATCGTGGTGATGAGCTCGTTGAGGCCGCGCGTGATCTTCATGACGCCGGGGAGCAGGCCCCACAGGCCGCCGGCGATGATGCCGACGAGGATGCCGAGCAAAATGCCAGGGACGCCCTCGACCCCAGTGGTCTCGAGCACGAACATCGTCGCGCAGGCGCCGAGGATGAACTGGCCCTCGCCGCCCAGGTTGAAGACGCCGCACTTGTACGCGAACGACACCGCGAGGGCCGTGAAGATGAGCGGGCACGCGGACTGCAGCGATTGGGCGACGCGCCCGGCGTTGCCGAGGGCGCCTGAGAACAGGTACCCATAGCCCTCGATGGGGTTCTTGCCGAGGCAGAGCACAACGATGCCGCCGACGACGAACGCCAGGAAGATCGAGACGATCGGCACGATGATGCTGATAATCTTGTCGCGCTGGAACACGCCGAACTTGTTGACCTTGGGCGCCTTGGGCGCCTGGGCCGTTGCTTCTGTTGCCATATCCCTGCCCTCCTATTTGCCGGCCATAGCGAGCGAGATCTGGTCGATGGGAGGGTTGACCCCGGGGTACTCGCCCATGACCTGGCCCTCGAACAGGACGACGATGCGGTCCGACAGCTTGAGCACCTCGTCGAAGTCCGCGCTGATGAGGATCACCGCGCAGCCTCCGTCTCGGGCGGCGATCACGCGGTCATGGATGAAGTTCGTGGCACCGATGTCGAGGCCGCGGGTGGGGTACACCGCGATGAGGATCGGCGGGTTGCCCTCCAGCTCACGGGCCAGGATGACCTTCTGCTGGTTGCCGCCGGACAGACTGCGCACCGTCTGGTTGACCGAGGTGCAGCGGATGTCGTTCTCTTGCTTCTTCTCGTTCGCGTACTCCTGGATGGCGCCCGTCTTGAGCCACAGGCCATGGCCGTAGGAGAACTTGTCGGAGGTGGTCTCCTTGAGGATGAGGTTCTGGGCCACGGTCATGTCGCCGACGAGGCCCATCTTGTTGCGGTCCTCGGGGATGTCAGCGAGGCCGTTCTCGATGAAGTCGTCGGGGCTGTAGATGGAGACGCGCTGGCCGTTGCGCCAGACCTCGCCCTCTTCGGGCGCGATGAGGCCGGCGATGAGGGCCGCGAGCTGGGACTGGCCGTTGCCGTCGATGCCCGCGACGCCGAGGACCTCGCCGGCGTTGACGGTGAGCGTGACGTCCTTGAGGCCGCCGTGCTTCTCGTTCGGGTGGTACGAGACGCCCTTGAGCTCGAGCATGGGCTTGTCCGCCGCGACCACCTTGTCGTAGACGCTCTCGACGAACCGGTGCCCGATCATGAGGTCCGAGAGCTCCTGGCCGTTGGTCTCGGACATCTTGAGGGTCTCAACGGACTCACCGGCGCGGAGCACCGTGACGCGGTCCGAGATCTTTGTGACCTCGCGCATCTTGTGGGAGATGAAGATCACGGACTTCCCCTCGCTGGTGAGGGAGCGCATGATGTCGAAGAGGCCCTCCACCTCCTGGTCCGTGAGGACGGCCGTGGGCTCGTCGAGGATCAGCAGCTCGGCGCCGCGGTAGAGGACCTTGAGGATCTCCACGCGCTGCTGCATGCCGATGGACATCTCGCCCACAGGGACGTCGAGGTCCACCTCGAGGCCGTAGCGGTCCATGAGCTCTTGGATCTTCTTCTTGTCCTTGGACTCCTGGATGGTGAAGGAGGGGTTGACCTTGGAGCCGAGAATGATGTTCTCGAAGCCGGTCATGGCCTCGATGAGCATGAAGTGCTGGTGCACCATGCCGATGCCCAGCTCCACGGCGCGCGCGGGGCTCGAGATCCGCTCCTCCTTCCCGCGCCAGAGGATCTTGCCCGCAGTGGGCTGGTAGAGACCGATCAGCACGTTCATCAGGGTGGACTTCCCCGCGCCGTTCTCACCGAGCAGCGTGTGGACCTCGCCCTCTTGGATGTCGAGGTTGACATCGTGGTTGGCGAAGAACGTCCCGAACTGTTTGCTGATCCCCTCCATCCTGAGCATTTCCGCCATAGAGACCGCCTTTCTGTGCCTTTGAAAGAGCCAGGAGGTGCTGTCTTGCTGCTAAAGCGCGCGTTGGGCTTGTGGACCCTCTGTGTCCGGTGAATTCTACTCGTCGGGACTCAGGGGACTCCCCTTGCTGCGTCACTTTAGTCGTTCCGAAATCTCACTGGAGACAAAAAGTGAGGCCGCCTGACCATCCGTCCGGTCAACGAGAGGAAAGCAGGGACGAACGGCATCATCTTGGAAACGGCATCGTTTGCGCTTCAGGCCGATAATCCCGATGTTTGTCGGGTTATTCTCTGAGCCACCTAACGACTCGCAACCATCTGCCCCTCCCTCCTGTGGTGCCACGCACCCGAGGAGGTTTCCTCCCCAGGTGCCACGCACCTCAGGAGGTTGCGTGTCTTATAGGCGCACCGACTTCACCTTGTACTCGCTCAACCCCGTGACCCGCTGCAGCTGCTTGTTGAGCGCGCCGATCCTCTTCAGCTCGCGAATGCGTTCGTCCCGCTCGGCTTTCGTCCACCGGACCGCCGTCGCGAAGCTCTCCCCCCCCCCACCGACGTTCGTGGTAACGAATGAGCTGCTCGTCGGTGAGCAGCCCTTGGTCCGACCGCGCCAAGGGCGCGTCGTGGCCGCCAAGCCCAGACTCGTGGAAACGAACGAACTCCTCGACGCACCCAAAGACGTCCAAGAGGCGCGCGACGTCGACAATGCCCTCCCCGGCGAGGACCTCGCGATAGCTCGTCCAACGGTCCTCGAGACCTGCAGCGAGGCCCGCCACCGCCCGGTTCCAGTGCACGTAGCGGACGACCGCGTACAGGTACGACTGGTCCTCGACCCCCTCTCGAAACGGCCGCTCTGCGAACAACGGATCCACGCGCCCGTAGCGGAGGTTGAACGACCGGGCGTAGGGGCCCGCGAGGTCGTGCTGGAGCAGTGCCGGATCGGTTGTCCCGCAGTCGAGCACCAGGTGCACGTGGTTGTCCATGAGCGCCCATGCGAGGGCCGAGGCGTTGTACTTGCCAAGGACCCATTGGAGGCGGCTGAGGAACTCGAGGCGGTCGTCGTCGCCGTAGAAGATGTCCTGGGCGTTCGCGCCTTTGAACACGATGTGGTACACGCCGCTGTTGGACAACGCCGCAGGTTTCCTGCCCATGGGTCCCTCCTCCCGACACCTGGAGTGAGGGTTGATGGTACCGGTAGTGTCCCTCTATTTCGACAGCGTTTCAGATTTCGGAAAATCGCCATGAATCGCAACACGTACAACACGCAACCTCCTGGGATGCGTGGCACCTCGGGAGGAAACCTCCTGGGGTGCGTGGCACCCCAGGAGGGTGGGTGCTACAGGAGCCCGGCGGCCTTGAAGCCTTCGAAGAGGCGCTGCTGCGTCATCGGCGCCTCGTAGAACTTCACCCCGGTCGCGTCGAGCACCGCGTCGCGGATGGCCGGCGCGCACGGGATGCATGGCGGCTCGCCGAGCGACTTGTTGCCAAAGGGCCCCGTCGGGTCCCAGGTCTCGACGAACTCGGCCGTCAGGTCCGGCACGTCCATCGTCGTCGGGATCTTGTAGTCGAGCAGGTTTCCGTTGCGGGTCTTGCCCGTCGCGGGGTCCTCGATGAGCTCCTCGTAGAGCCCCATGCCGAGCGACTGCGCGATGCCGCCGTGCACCTGCTGCTCGGCCGTCTTGGGGTTGATGATCTGCCCGGAGTCGTGCACTTGGACGATCTGGTTCACGGTCACGGTGGCCATCGGTATGTCCACCGTCACGTCTACGAAGCAGGCGCCGAGGCAGAAGGAGTTCACGTCCTCCTCGGTGGTGCCCGAGGCCTCGATCTGGTCGGAGCGCTTGCGGTCGTAGTAGGCGATCGTCGAGAGCTCTTCCAGGCTGATCACCCGACGCCCGGCCGCGTCGACCACCCAACTGTCCGCGATGTCGAGGTCCTGCCCGTTGTAGTAGGGCTTGAGGTAGCGCGCGTAGTCCAGGATCTTCGCCTTGAACTCGGCGCCCACCTGCTTGATGGTCATGCCGGTCACGTACGTCTGGCGGCTGGCGTAGGCGCCCGCGCCGTAGGGGCTGATGTTGGTGTCCTGGGTGCTGACGATGTGCACCTTCTCCACCGGGACGCCCAGCACCTCGGCGCACATCTGGCACATGACCGTGTCGCAGCCCTGGCCGATCTCGGTCGCGCCGAGCGTCAGCACCACCGACCCGTCCTGGTTGAGCGTCATGCGCGCGCTCGCCGTCTCGAGCTCGAGGCCGCCGACGGAGCACTTGTAGCAGAGCAGCGACATGCCCACGCCATGGCGTACCGGTCCCGTCTCGTTGGCGTAGCGCCGTTTCTTCTCGTCCCAGCCGATAAGCTCGCGGCCCCGCTCGATGCACTCTTGGATGCCGTTCGACTGGCAGATGAGCGGGGCGGGCCAGGTGACGTCCTCGTAGCCCAGCTTGATGGCGTTCTTGGCGCGGAAGTCCGCGCCGTCCCAGCCCATGTCGTGGGCGATGTCGCTCACCATGCACTCGGCCGCCCAGGTCGCCTCGGGCACGCCGTAGGCGCGCATGGCCCCGGCCGTGGCCTGGTTGGAGTAGAACGTGAGCGCCCGGGTGCGGCAGGCCTTCTCCTGCCCCGAGTACATGAACCGGAACGACCCGAGGCCGTTGGCGATGATCGCCTGGCCGTGGCTCGCGTAGCCGCCCGAGTTCGAGAACCCCTCGCAGCTGCGGGCCACGAGGTTCATGTCGTCGTCCCAGCAGGCCTCGCCGTAGTAGTCCTTCGGCTGCCGGGAGCGGGTTTGCTCGAAGACCTCCTCACGGGTGAGCTCGAGCAGCACGCAGCGGCCGCCGAGCTTGTGGCACACCCAGGCGTTGAGCGGCTCGTACAGGACGTCCTGCTTGTTGCCGAAGCCGCCGCCCACGAAGGGCTTGATCACGCGCACGTCGCCCCAGGGGATCTCGAGCGCCTGGCCAATCACGCGGCGCACGATGTGGGGGATCTGCGTCGAGGTGACGCAGACGATCTGGCCGTTCTCCTCGTAACAGAACGACAGGCAGAGCTCGATGTGCGCCTGCTGCTGGCGCGGTGTCCTCATGTGGTAGCTGCCGCTGTGGTACTGCGGGTCGTGCAGCAGCTCCTCCATCGACGAGTAGCCGGCCTCCTCGACGCCCACCTCGGTGAGCCAGTCCGCCTGGACGTTGTTGGGGCACTCCTCGTGGATGGGCGGCGCGTAGTCCGGGTCCTGGGACTGCTCGTAGGTGAAGACGACCGGATATTCCTCGTACTCCACCTTGATCTTGCGCAGGGCGCGCTCGGCCGCCACGGTGTCCTCGGCCACAAGCACGCCGATGGTGTCGCCGTACTGGCGCACGCGGGAGTCCATGAGCGTGCGGTCCTCGATGTCGCCGCGCTCCTCCGGGTCCACGACCCACGGGTGCCCGGGGCTCGCGAACTGGTAGGTGGGCAGCCCCTCGTCAAGACAGGTGAAGATCGCCACCACACCGGGCTCGGCCAACGCCTCGTCCAGATCGAAGGAGAGCACGCGGCCGCTCGCGATGGTGGAGCGCACCACCTTGGCCACGAGATGGTCCGTGGGCAGTAGGTCGTACGTGAACTTGGCGCGCCCCGTCACCTTGTCCACCGCGTCGATGCGGGTGACCGGTTTGCCGACCTGCGTGAAGCGAGCGGCCCCGGCCCTCTCGGGAGCCAGTGAGTCGGCGGGCGGCGCCGGGTTGATGAGCGCCATCAGGCCACCTCCTCGGTCCCGCTTGCCTCCTCACCCACCATGCCGTTCACGAGGTTGGTCGCCTTCTCGACCGCGTTCACGATGTTCTGGTAGCCGGTGCAGCGGCACAGGTGGCCGGACAGGCACTTGCGGATCTCATCGCGCGTGAAGGTCTTGCCCGACCGCACCATCTCCTCGGCGGACATGATGAGGCCCGGGATGCAGAACCCGCACTGGACGGCGAACTCGTCCACAAAGGCCTGCTGCACCACGTCGAGCGTGCCGTCCGGGGCCTGCAGCCCCTCCACGGTCTCGATGGTCTTTCCCTCGGCCCAGGCGGTCAGGTAGAGACAGGTGTCCGTGGCCACGCCGTCGATAAGGACGGTGCAGGCGCCGCACTCCCCCACCTCGCACCCGCGCTTCACGGACGTGAGGCCGAGCCGGTCGTGCAGGGTGTCGAGCAGGCACTCGCGGACGTCGTAGCCCACCTGGACCGGCTTGCCATTGACGGTGCAGCTGAGGATCCTCATTTCCATGATGCGGTCGAACCTCCCTTGGCAGCGGCCTCAACGAGCGCGCGCTTCGTCATCTCTTTGATCAGTTGCTCGCGGAAGTCCTTGGACGCGCGCCAGGAGTCGCGCGGGTGCAGGTCCTCGAGCGCGGCCTCGCCCACGAGCGGGGCGGCCTCGGCGACGGTCTTCCCGCGGGCGATGTTCTCGGCGGCCTCGGACCGGCACGGGTTGGGGCCCGCCACGCCGTACGCGAAGCGCACGTCCTCGATGGTCTCGTGGTCGTCGGCCAGCTTCACCAGACAGCAGCAGCCCATCGTCGCGATCTCGAGCGCGCGACGCTTGCCGTACTTGATGTACTCGCCGGTGAAGCCCTCGTAGTGGCTCTTGGGGATGCGGATCTGGACGAGCACCTCGTTCTGCTCGCGCACGGTCTTGCCGGGCCCCGCGTACCACTTCTCGATGGGCACCACGCGGCGGCCGTTCGGCCCCTCCAGCACCAGCTCGGCGCCGAACGCGAAGAACGTGGACGCGGTGTCGGCGGACGTGATGCCGTTGCACAGGTTGCCGCCCACCGTGCCGGACACGCGCAGCTGCGGGCCACCCGGGGTGTCGCACGCGTCGCACAGCACCGGGATGCGCTCCTGGCAGATGGGGTCGGTGTTCACGGCATGGAACCAGGTGATGGGGCCGATGCAGATGGTCTCGTCCTCGTCGAGCGTCACGCCCCAGAGCTCGTCGCGCAGCTCGTGGATGGAGACCAGCTCGCAGGGCCCGAAGCGGCCCTCGCGGATCTGGACCAGGACGTCGGTGCCTCCCGCGATGACGCGAGCCTCGGGATGCTCGGTCAGGGCCCTCACCGCGTCCTGCACGCTCTCGGCCTCGTGGTAATAAACGATGTCATACATGGCCTAGATCAAACCCTCCTTCTTGAATCCCTCGAACAGCCGCTGAGGGGTCATGGGCGCGTCGTAGAACTTCACGCCGGTTGCATTGAGGATGGCGTCCCGGATCGCCGGGGCGGCCGGTATGCACGGGCACTCGCCGAGCGCCTTGTTGCCGTAGGGGCCGGTGGGGTCGTACGTCTCCACGAACCCGGCGGTGAGGTCCGGCAGGTCCATGGCCGTCGGGATCTTGTAGTCGAGCAGGTTGTTGTTGCGGATGGAGCCGTCCTTGGGGTTGGTGAGGAGCTCCTCCGAGAGGGCCATGCCAGCGGACTGCCCGATGCCGCCGTGAACCTGTTGCTCGGCGGTCTTGGGGTTGAGCACGGTGCCGGAGTCGTGAATCTCCACGATGTTGTTCAAGGTCACGGTCGCCATCGGGATGTCCACCGTGAGGTCCACGAAGCACGCGCCCATCGCGAACGTGTTCTCTTGGACGTTGATGCCGTCCTGCGCCTGAATCTGCTTCGCGTTGGTCGGGTGGTAGTAGGCCTGGATGGCCACCTCGCCGATCGTGGTCACGGCGTTGCCGGCGATGTCATAGATCACGCCGTCGCGGAGGTCGTAGGGCATCTGCTGCTTGGGGAACAGGAAGTGCGCGTAGTCGAGGATCTCCTGCCGCAGCTCCTCGGCCACCTTCTTGCACGCGGTGCCGGCCACGTAGCTCTGGCGGGACGCGTAGGCGCCGGAGTCGTAGGGCGTCACGTCCGTGTCCTGCTGCGAGACGATGTGCACCATCTCCGTCGGGATGCCGATGGTCTCGGCCGCCATCTGGGAGAAGACGGTGTCCGCGCCCTGGCCGATCTCAGTCGCGCCCATCTGCAGCATCACGGAGCCGTCCTGGGCGAGGTTCATGCGCACGTTGGAGGTCTCGAGCGAGAGGCCGGCGACCGACGTCTTGTAGCTGAAGAGCGCGACGCCCACGCCGTGCCGGATGGGCCCGGTCTGGTCCTTGTAAGCCTTCTGCTTCTCGTCCCAGCCGATGAGCTCCTTGCCCTTGGCCACGCACTCCTCGATGCCGCGCGAGTAGCAGCAGAGGGGCCCCGGCCAGAAGGGGTCGCGGTAGCCGAGCTTCATGAAGTTCTTCAGACGGAAGTCGCAGCCGTCCCAGCCCATGTCATGGGCGATGTCGCTCATGAGCACCTCGGCCGCCCAGTTGCCCTCGGGCACGCCGTAGGCGCGCATGGCGCCGGCCGTGGTCTCGTTGGAGTAGAACGTCGTCGCGATGCCGTGGTGCGCCAGCTCGACGCCCGAGTACTCCTGGCGGAAGCTGTTGGCGGTGTTCGCCATCAGCGCATGCCCGTGGGCGGCGTAGGCGCCCTGGTTGGACCAGCCCTCCAGCTTGCGCGCCTTGAGGTTCATGTCGTCGTCCCAGGCGGCGTCCAGGTGGCACTCCTTGGGCTGGCGCGAGCGCGTGTAGGCGAAGACCTCCTCGCGCGTGAGCTCGAGCAGCACGCAGCGGCCGCCCACCTTCTCGCAGAGCCACGCGTTGAGGGGCTCGTAGAGGATGTCCTGCTTGTTGCCGAAGCCACCGCCGATGTAGGGCTTGATCACGCGGATGTCGCCCCACGGCCGCTCGAGCGCCTGGGCCACGATGCGCCGGCAGATGTGCGGCAGCTGCGTGGAACTCACGACGGTGATGCGGTCGCCCTCGGCGTAGGCGTAGGAGAGGCAGAGCTCGATGTGCGCCTGCGACTGGCGCGGCGTCGTGACCTCGACGTGCGTGTGGTGCAGAGACGGGTCCTCGAGGATCTCCTCGATGGTATCGTAGCCGCCGGCGACCTCGGTGCGGTTGTCGACGTGGGCGATGATGTTGTTGGGACGCGCCTCATGGAGGGGCGGGTAGTCCTCTGGATGGTCGACGGCCTCGTGGCGCGTGAGCTCGAGCGGGTACTCCTCGTACTCCACCTTCACGGCGCGCACGGCGCGGTCGGCCGCCACGGTGTCCTCCGCCACGACGGCCGCGATCACGTCGCCGTACTGGCGGACGCGGTCCGTGAGGATCCAACGGTCCTGGATGTCCTGGTGGCCTGGGTCGCAGGACCAGGGGTGACCGGCCGTGCCGAAGGGCGTCTTGGGCAGCTCGGGATCGAAGCAGGTGAAAACGCCGACGACGCCCGGCACGCGCTCGGCCTCGGAGGTGTCGATGGAGAGCACCTTGCCGTTGCCGATGGTCGCCAGGACCATCTTCGCCACCAGGTGGTCCTGGGGCAGCAGGTCGTAACAATACTTCGCACGGCCGGTGACCTTGTCTTTGGCGTCAACACGAGCCAGCGGCCGTCCGACCTCCTTGAACTTGCTCATTCCATCGACCTTCCTCCAACGTGTCCTCGCCCAGCTACCGTGGGCGCTCGGTTCTGTGGCTGGCGGCCCTTACGCGATGGGTCGTCGTCTTCGATTGTCCTCGAAAGGGTCTTCCTCTTGAGGCCCCTTCAGTCTCGCGGACCCCATCGTCCCTCTCGCGGGGTGCGGGCGCCCGGCCTCTGCTCCGGGTCGGGCGCCCAGGTCCTTACTCGGCCTTCTTGGCCTTGGCGGCCTTCTTGGCGGCGATCGCCGCCTGGATCTCCTCCGGCGTCATCTTCTTCTTCGCCGGCTTGGGCTTCGGCGCATAGGGCGTGTCGGCCAGCGGCAGCGAGGTGCGGAACATGCCGTCCTTGGCGTAGTAGGCCCCCGCGATGGCCTGGGCCGTGGGGATCGATGAGATCTCGCCGACGCCCTTGGAGCCGTAGGCGAACGGCAGCAGCTGCTCCTTCTCCACGTAGATCGCGTCGATCTCGGGGATCTTGTCCGCGCGGAAGAGGCCGAGGGTGCCGTACTTGGCGGTGGGCACGCAGTCCTTGAGCGGGAACTTCTCGGTGAGCGCGTAGCCCATGGACATGAGCACGCCGCCCTCGATCTGCCCCTGGATCGCGATGGGGTTCACGACCTTGCCGGAGTCGTGGGCCTGGTGGATCTCGGCGACCCAGCCCTCGTCGTCGAGCACGGCCACGGACGCGGCGAAGCCGTAGGCCACATGGCTCTTGGGGTTGGGAACGTCGGCGCCCAGCTTGTCAGTGGGGTCGAAGAACTCCTCGTAGTACTCCTTGCCCTCGAGCTGGGAGAGGTCGCCGCCCACGGTGGCCAGGTCGGCGGCCAGGTCCGCGCCCACCATGCGGATGGCCTCGCCCGAGATGAGCGTCTGTCGCGAGCCGGAGGTGGTGCCGGAGTCGGGACCCAGCTTGGTGGAGACGGGCATCATGCGGATCTTCTCCAACGGGAGCCCGGTGGACTGGCAGGCCATCTGGGCGAAGACCGTCTTGCAGCCCTGGCCGATGTCGGAGGCGGCGCAGTACACCTCGACGACGCCGTCGTTCACGATCATACGGGCGCGGCCCTTGTCCGGCAGGCCGACGCCGACGCCGGCGTTCTTCATCGCGCACGCGATGCCGGCGTGGTCCTTGTTCGCGTAGTACACGTCCTTGACCGCGATCAGGGCCTCCTTGAGGGCCGTGGAGCAGTCGGCGATCTGGCCGTTCGGGAGCGCCTTGCCCGGCTCGATGGCGTTGCGGTAGCGGATCTCCCACGGGTCGAGGCCGGCCTTCTCGGCAAGCTTGTCGAGGCACATCTCGAGGGCGAACTCCGTCTGGCACACGCCGAAGCCGCGGAACGCGCCCGCGGGCGGGTTGTTGGTGTAGTAGCCGTAGCCGCGGATGTCGGTGTTCTGGTAGGTGTACGGGCCGGGCGCGTGGGTGCAGGCGCGCTCGAGGACCGGGCCGCAGAGGGACGCATAGGCGCCGGTGTCGAAGTACACGTCGCAGTCGAGGCCGGTGAGCATGCCGTTCTCGTCGCAGCCCACGGTGAAGGTGGCGTCCATCTTGTGACGCTTGGGGTGGAAGTTGATGGACTCCTGGCGCGTGAGGCGGCACTTGACCGGCCGGTTCACGGCGAGCGCGGCGAGGGCCGCGAGGTGCTGGACGGACACGTCCTCCTTGCCTCCGAAGCCGCCGCCCACGAGGGCGTTCTCCACCACGACGCGCTCGGGCTCGTCGTCCCAGCCAAACATGTGCGCGACCTCGTGGCGGGTGTCGTAGACGCCCTGGTCCGTCGTCACGATGTGCACGCCGTCGCCCTCCGGGTACGCCACGGCGCACTCCGGCTCGAGGAACGCGTGCTCGGTGAACGGCGTGTGGAAGGTCTCCGTGACCGTGTAGGCGGAGTTGGCGAGCGCGGTCTTGGCGTCGCCGCGGGTGATGTGGCGCTGCTGGCAGATGTTGTTGGGCGCGTGCTCGTGGATCGCAGGCGCGCCCTCGGCGGCGGCCTCCTCCCAGTTGCGCACCGGCTCGAGCACCTCGTAGTCCACAAGGATCGCGTCGCGGGCCATGCGCACGGCGTCGGGCGTCTCGGCCACGACGAGCGCGATGGCGTCCCCCACGCAGCGGGTGGTGTCGCCCTCGGCGATCATGACGTCCCAGTCCTGCTGCAGGTGGCCCACCTTGTTCACCGGGACGTCCTTGGCGGTGAGCACCGTGATCACGCCGGGGACCTGCATGGCCTCCTTGTAGTGGATCTTCTTGACCACGGCGCGCGGGTGCACCGAGCGCACGGCCGCCGCGTGCACGAGGCCAGGGAAGTCGCGCTCGTCGAAGTCGTTGGGGTACTTGCCGGTGCCGAGCACCTTCTCGCGGACGTCGAGCCGGAACGCGCGGTCGCCCACGCCGAAGCCCTCGTCGCCCTTCTCGAAGGCCTCGTCGATGACCTCGTCGCCTCGGAGGATGGCGGCGGCAAGCTGGATGCCCTCGATGATCTTCTTGTAGCCGGTGCAGCGGCAGATGTTGCCGCGGATGGCCTTCTTGATCTCGGCCTCGGTGGGGTCCGGGTTCTGGTCGATGAGGGCCTTGCCGCTCATGACCATGCCCGGGGTGCAGAAGCCGCACTGCACGGCGCCCTTGACGCCGAACGCGTAGACGAAGGCCTCCCGCTCCTCGGGCGTGAGCCCCTCGGTGGTGACGACGGTCTTGCCGTCGGCGCGCTTGGTGGTGAGCGTGCAGGCACGGGTGGCCTTGCCGTCCACGATGATCGTGCAGGTGCCGCAGGCGCCCTCGGAGCAGCCGTCCTTGACGGACTTGAGCTTGAGGTTGTTGCGGAGGTACCGCAGCAGCGACTTGTCCTCGCTCGTCTCGTGCACCTGCCCGTTGACGGTGATGGTGTAACTCTCGGGCATGTCTCTCCTCAATCACATCGGACTTGAACGATGTCTGATTCTCTTCGAAACCCCGCTCGCCTGCGTCTGGATACTCCATGAAGCGCGGGGACTCCCCGTAACGAAGGGGACCGTTCACCTTTTGCGAGGTGAACGGTCCCGGTTTCCTACTTGCAGAGCAAGTAGCCGTAATCGTCGCGGACGGCTTGGATCAGCCGCCGCACGCCCTCCGGCAACCCGCAGGCCGGGTCGTCGATGTCGTGGACCCGGATCTCCCCGTCGAGGCGGACCTTGAAGCGCCCGTCCTCAAGGGCGAGGAAGCCCTCGTTCTCCGAGTCGTGGAGGTCCTCCTCGCTCCAGAAGACCGTGAGCTTGTCCTTGTAGGGACGGCCGCCCTGGTACGGGCAGAACACGGCGCAGTTGCCGCACTCGTTGCACATGCCGTCCACGTGCACGATCTGGCGCTGGCGCTCGCCGGCCACGCGCACCGCGATGTTCGCGCGGTTCGGGCACACCTCGACGCAGGTCTCGCAGACGGTCGGGCACTCGAGGCAACGGCTCGTGGCGCACTTGTCGCAGCTGAGGCACAGGTCGCCGCGGGTGGCGAGGTTCTTCCCGTACTCGGGGTCGATGTTGCTCGCGCCCTTGCCGTCGAAGGCGCACCCGGTGATGGCCTCGGCCACGACCTGCGCGTCCGCGATGCCCTCGACGATGGTCGCGGGGCCGCGGCGGGCGTCGCCCACCACGTACACGCCGTCGACGGAGGTCATGAGGTGGGAGTCGACCTTCGGAAGGCCGCGGTCGGTGAGCTCGATGCCGGAGTTCTCGAACAGGCTGCGCTCCAGCTGCTCGCCCACGGCGCGGATGACCGCGGTGGCCGGCACGGTGGTCTGCTCGCCGGTCTTGACGGGACGGCGGCGGCCGGAAGCGTCGGGCTCGCCGAGCTCCATGACGTCGCAGGTGAGGACGTCGTCGGCCAGGGCGACCGGGCTCAGCAGCGCGCAGAGCTCCACACCGTCCGCCAGCGCGTCGAGGAGCTCCTCCTCCTGGGCCGGCATGTTGGCGGCGTCGCGACGGTACACGAGGCGCACGTTCTTGACGCCGTCGATGCGCGTCGCGGCGCGGGCCACGTCCATCGCGGTGTTGCCGCCGCCGATCACGACGACGTCGGTGCCGAGGGACACGGACTCCGGGTCCTTCTTGGCCATCTCGAGGAACTCGATGGCGTCGATGGTGGAGCCCTCCGGCAGCACCTCGCGGCCGGGCGCCCAGGCGCCGGCGGCGATGACGACCTTGTCGTAGCCGAGGTTCTTAAGGGCCGCGGCGCTCTCGACGGAGACGCCCGTCTCCACCTTGGCGCCGTGGGCCAGGCAGAGGCTCACGTCGTGGTCGATGTCGGCGTCGGAGATGCGGAAGCCGGGGATCACGTGGCGCACGATGCCGCCGAGCTTGCCGGTGCGCTCCATGACGGTGACGTCGGCGCCGGCACGGCTCAGGAACGAGGCGGCGGCGAGGCCCGCGGGGCCGCCGCCGATGACTGCGACCTTGGGGCCGGTGGGCTCGTTGGCGACCAGCGTGGGCAGCACCTCCTCGAAGGCCTTCTGGGCGGCCTCGAGCTTGGCCTCGCGGATGTGGACCGGCTGGTCGTAGTAGTTGCGCATGCAGGGGTTGGTGCAGGTGTGCGGGCACAGCGTGCCGGTCATGAACGGCAGCGCGTTGCGCTCGAGGATGATGTTGAGGGCGTCCTCGTAGCGGGCCTCGTCCACGGCGCGCAGATAGCCCGGGATGTCCTGGTGGATCGGGCAGATGTGACGGCACGGGGCGGTGAAGCAGTCGAGCAGCGGCAGCTCGCCGGGCACGTGGCGGTCGGGCAGTGCCTTGATGGCGTGCTCGTACTTGTCGCTCTCGCGGGCGGCGAGGGCCAGGGCCTCGACCTTCTCCACGTTCACGCCCTCGAACGTCGCGCCCGGCACGTTGGCGAGGATGCCCGTGATCTGCGACAGGCGCTCGTAGCCGCCCGGCTTGAGGATCGTCGTGGCCATCGTGATGGGCCAGATGCCGCTCTTGAGCAGCTTCTCGATGTTCTGGGCGTCGGCGCCGCCGGAGTAGGAGATCCGCAGCGTGCCGTTGAACTGCTTGGCGATCCGGGCGGCCAGGGAGATGGACAGCAGGTAGAGGCTCCGGCCGGACATGTACATCTCTTCGCTCGGCAGCTCGCCTCGGGTCACGTCCACCGGGAAGGTGTTGGTGAGCTTGACGCCGAACTCGAGGCCCTTCTCGGACGCGAGGGCCTGCAGCCGCTCGAACATCGGGACGGCGTCCTCCCACTGGAGGTCCTCGAGGAAGTGGTGGTCGTCGAACGCGATGTAGTCGAAGCCGCACTCGTCGAGGGTCTTGCGGGCGAACTCATAGCCGAGGAGCGTCGGGTTGCACTTGACGTAGGTGTTGAGGCCCTTGACCTCGATCAGGTGCGTGGCGATCTTCTCGATCTCCTCCGGCGGGCAGCCGTGGAGCGTGGACTCGGTGACGGAGCTCGAGACGCGCGGGGAGATGCTGTCGATATAGGCCTCGTCCACGTTCTCGAACAGCTCGACGTTGTCCTTGAGCCAGGCGATGGACTTCTGCCACGCCTCGGTGGTGGTGGCGTCCATCATGCCGTTGAGGAACCCGTCGATCTTGGGCGTGCAGACGCCGTCGTAGTCGTAGCCCACGGACATGTTGAACACGAAGCCGTCGGGGTCGCCGAGG
The DNA here is from genome assembly GCF_030067705.1 of Kribbibacterium absianum. Taxonomy (GTDB): domain Bacteria; phylum Actinomycetota; class Coriobacteriia; order Coriobacteriales; family Atopobiaceae; genus Kribbibacterium; species Kribbibacterium absianum. The sequence continues at coordinate 142,017 of NZ_JASJEX010000001.1, read as the reverse complement.
TCCAGCTCGCGGGCGATCACCTTGCAGGCGATCCAGGCCTTGATGTACTCGGCCTGGGCCTGCTCCACGGTGAGCTCCGTGGACCACTCGCAGTTGTAGCACTCGTCCGGCGCGAGGATGCAGGGCTTGGCCACTGCCTCGCGCAGCTGCTCGCCGTCCATGATCTGCACGGTCTTGAGCTCGAAGAAGCGGGCGCCATCCACGTAGCAAGAGATGATGTTCTGGGCCAGCTGGGAGTTGGGGCCGGCGGCGGGGCCAAAGGGGGTCTCGATCTTCTCGTCGAAGATGGCGAACGCACGGTCGGGGTCGGTGCGGACGATGCGCTGCTGACCGAAGATGGTCTTCTGCGTGCGGTACTCGTCCATGACCCACGTCATCAGGTGGTCAAAGCCGATGGGGCGCATGATGTCGCTCATGGTGTCCTCTCAAAAGGTCCAGGCCAGCCGCCTCCACACGGCAGGCCCTTACGGTGTCCCGGTCTAGTACTCGCGGTCGTTGAGGTCGCCCCAGAGCTTCTTGGACTCCTGGAGCATGAACTCGGTGACCTCGGGCAGGTCGAAGGTCGTGAACTCGCGGTCCTTGTAGACCAGCTGGCCGTTGATGATGTTGTTCCGGCAGTCGCGGCCCTCGAGGCCGAAGAGGATGTGGCCGTCGACGTTCTCGTCCGAGAAGGGCGTGAAGAAGTTGTAGTCGAAGGTGACGACGTCCGCCGTGGCCCCCGGGGCGATCATGCCGAGCCTCGTGCCCGGGAAGCTCTTCTCGGCGATGATCGGGTTGTTCTTGAAGAGCATCGTCATGTCCTCGACCCAGCCCACGTTGGGCATCGCCGCGTTGTGGCGCTGGATGATGATGAAGTCCTTGAGGGACTCGATCATGTCGTGTGTGTAGGCGTCGGTGCCGAGGCCCACCAAGAGGCCGCGACGGAAGAACTCGAGCACCGGGGCGCAGCCCACGGCGTTGTTCATGTTGGACGCCGGGTTGTTCTCCACCATCGTGCCCGTCTCGGCGAGGATGTCCATCTCGGCCGGGGACACGTGGATGCAGTGGCCGAGCATGGTCTTGGGGCCGAGGAGGCCGTGGTTGAGCAGGCGCTCCACCGGACGGATGCCCGCCTGGTTCTCGATGGAGTCGTACACGTCGTTCATGCCCTCGGCCACATGGATGTGGTAGCCCACGCCCTGCGTGTTGGCCTCGCGCATCTTGTCCATGGTCTCGTCGGAGAGCGTGAAAGTGGCATGGCCGCCGAACATCGCGGCGATCATGGACCGGTCCTCGGGCGACTGCTCGGCCACCCAGTTGGCGAAGTCCGCGTTCTCCTGGATGCCCTGGTCGCACTTCTCCTGGCCGTCACGGTCGGAGACCTCGTAGCACAGGCAGGCGCGGATGCCGGCCTCCTGGCACACGTCCTTGATCGCGAACAGCGAGCCTGGGATCTCACAATAGCTCGCGTGGTGGTCGAAGATGGTGGACACGCCGTTGCGGATGGACTCCACGATGGTGGCCCAGGCGCAGGCGCGGGTGCCGTCCAACGTGAGGTGACGGTCGATGTTCCACCACTGCATCTCGAGGTTGTCGAGGAAGTTGTGGGGGTCGCAGCCCTTGATGGCGAGGCCGCGGGCGAGACCGGAGTAGATGTGCGTGTGGACGTTGACGAGGCCCGGCATGATGATGCCGTTGTGCGCGTCCACGAGCTCCGCGTCGGGATAGGCGGCGAGGATCTCCTCGCGGGTGCCCACCGCAGCCACCTGGGTGCCCTCGATGGCGACCGCGCCGTCCTCGATGTAGGGGTTCTCGGGGTCGCGCGTGATCAGGCGACCGTTTGCTACGACAAGCATTGCTCCTCCTCACATAGCGTCGCAGATCAGCTACGACCGGTTGTCAGACCCGGGAACCGCAGGGCCCTCTCATGCCCTCCCGGCCAGGTGCCCGCTCTCGCGGACTACGGCGCCTGGACGCCGAAACGCCACCGGTTTCCTAGACACTCAGGATGCGAACCTGACTTTTTGTCAGTACCAATCATGCTATAGGAACGGCCGGCTCCCCTCTCCCGATCGGTGGCCGGTCGTTTTGAGGTGTGAGCGGAGCCCCAGCTGTCCAATCTGAGGTCGCACGCCTGGTACACGATGTCCAAGCGCGCCCTGAAAGGCCAGCCGCCGCCCGGCCGACGGTATCACTCCGTTCGCCAAACGGTTTGTTTTTCAAAAAACCTTTTGTTTCGCTCTTCGATAGTATGGTTGCCAAACAAATGACGGAGCACGGGCAGTGCCCGTGGAACAGAGGCGGTTGACGATGGAACAGCGGCACCTGGACTTCCTCAAGCACCTCGCAGCGGGCGTCGCCGCGGAGTTCGGCAGCAACTGCGAGGTGGTGGTCCACGACCTCACGGCCGCCGAGCATGAGAGCACCATCGTGACCCTCGAGAACGGCCACGTGACCGGCCGCTCCGTGAGCGACGGGCCCTCCGAGGTGGTGCTCAAGGCGCTCCAGCACGACACACCGGAGCTCCAGGACCGGCTCGCGTACCTCACGCGCACGGAGGACGGCCGCACCCTCAAGTCCACGACGATCTTCTACCGGGACGAGAACGGGCTGCCGGTGGCCGTGTTCGGCATCAACTTCGACATCACGCTGCTGCTGGCCGCGTCCGAGACCATCGCCTCGATCACGGACCACCAGGGCGGCGAGAAGCCCGTGGAGATCCCCAACTCGGTGAGCGACCTGCTCGACAACCTGATCGAGCAGTCGGTGCGGCTCGTGGGCAAGCCGGTCGCGTTCATGACCCGGGAGGACAAGGTCAAGGCGATCGGGTTCCTGAACGAGAGCGGCGCGTTCCTCGTCACCAAGAGCGGGCCCAAGGTGTGCGAGTTCTTTGGCATCTCCAAGTACACCCTGTACTCATATATAGATGAGGCAAAGAAGGGGACGGCATAGCGGCCGGCTCGGAGCCGACCGCAGAAGGGATGCAGCGCGATCGACCCCGAGCCGGCCGTGACCCGAACCGTGCTCCCTACTCCCCCGGCTGAATCTGCCGGACCGTCTTCGCCGGCACTCCGCCGACCACCGTCAGGGGCGGCACGTCCTTGGGCACCACGGCGCCGGCCGCCACCACCGCGCCCTCGCCCACCGTGACTCCTGGACAGATGGTGGCGCACGAGCCGATCCACGCGTTCTTGCAGATGCGCACCGGCTTGGGCAACAGATTGGCGCGTTGCTGCGCGTTCATAGGGTGGTTGACCGTGGCGATGGTGACGCGCTGCCCGATGAGCACGCCGTCCTCCAACGTGATGCCGCCCTGGTCTTGGAAGAAGCAGCCGGAGTTGACCAGCACGCCCGCGCCCACATGGGTGTCCCGGCCAAAGTCCACGTTGAACGGCGGGAAGAGCAGGAAGCTGTCGTCCACCGGCTCGCCGATGATCTGGGAGAAGATCCGGCGCACCTCGTCGGGCGTGTGGTAAACGGTGTTGAGCTCGATGGCCAGTCGCGTGGTCTCTTGGCACACCGCGCGCATGAAGGCCTGAGCCGGGGTGCCCGGCTCGATCGGTCGGCCGCTCGTCACCAAGTCGCGGAACTCTCGAATGTCCATGAATCCTCCTTCGCTGCCCCCTATGGGGCACGGTGCGCGCAGCAGGGACCGGCGCCCCCGCTCCCGCTACTGATCGAAGCAGACGTCCAGCACCAGGCGCTTGAACACCGCCGCCACTCGCTGCAGGTCCTGCACCGGCACGTGCTCGTCCGGCTTGTGCGCCACCTCCAGCGAGCCTGGGCCGTAACTGGCTATCTCGCGGTTCCCGTTGAGGCCCGCACACACCGCCGTGTCCGTGTAGCCGGTGAACACGTCGATGGGCGCGGCCGCCCCGGTCACCTGCTCCGCGGCGCGCTCCAAGGCCGAGACCAGCCCGCTCTCCGGGTCGCGCTCCACGGGCGGCCGGTCGCCGGTCACCGTGTAGGTCACGTCGGTGCCAGGAACGGCCTCCATCGCGGTCCGGCAGGCCTCGTCGGCAAGGCCTTTCAGCAGCTGGGACGATGCCGGTGGCACATGCCGCACGTCCACCCAGCAGCGGCACTGGTCGGGCACCACGTACGGGCGGTAGCCCCCCTCGATCTGTCCAAAGGTGATCGTGGTGCGCCCCAACTCGTGGTGCTCGGGCAATGCCAGCACCGACGTGCGCAGGCTCACGATGGCCTGAGCCATCGCGGCCACGGCGTCCGCGCCACGCCAGGGAGTGCTCGCGTGGGCCGTGACACCCTCGGCATGGAACTCGAACCACAGGCGTCCCTTATGGGCCACGCGCACCTTGCCGTCGGTGGGCTCGGTGTCCAGCAGCCAGTCGCGCTCCCCCACCCAGCCGGCGTCGATCGCGGCCTCGATGCCGCGCATGAAGTCCTCCTCGTCCACGGTGAGGATCAGCTTGAGCGGGCGCTCGGGGAGCCACGGCTCGGCTCCTTCGAACGCAGCCTCACCGGCAAGTTCCTGTTCGTCGCGCCCACAGGCGCAGGCACCGTGGGCCGTCGCCTCCCACCGCCGACGGCCGGTCTCGGCCAGCGCGTCCTTGAAGGCGAGCAACGCACAGGCCATGCCGCCCTTCATGTCGCAGGCGCCGCGACCCCAGAGCTGACCGTCGCGCACGTCGCCGCCCACAGGGTCCACGCCCTCGCTCCAGCCGTCCCCGAGCGTCACCGTGTCCTGATGGCACACGAGCGCGAGCGCGTCCTGGGCACGGCCGGGGATCGTGGCCATCAGGCAGCGGCGCCCGGGGAGCGCCTCGAGGGTCCGCAGCGTCGCCACATCGCCGAGCCCCTGACGCTCGATGGCCTCTTTGAGCCACCCGTGCAGCCAGGCCCCGATCTCGCCCTCGTAGGCTCCGGGGTCGGAGCTGTCGATACGAACGAGCTGCTGGGTCAGGGCGACGACATCTGTCATGGTCTCCTCCTTGGAGGGACGAACGGGTACGGCACCAGTGTCCCACCGCAGCGGGCGCGCGACGCCTGCGTCGCGAAAAGCCGGGCCCCGAGGGACCCGGCTCTCGCGTGACGGGAGGGCCGTCAAGCCACCCCTCCCGAGAGACGCTCGGCGACGCTGCCTCGCGGGCAGTTAGAAGATCTGCTCGCCGGCGACGAACTTGGCCTCGACCTTGCCACCGTCCTGCGCGTTGTACACGTAGCGCTCGATGCGCTGCTCGGTCCCGTAGTCGATGGGCGTCTTGATGTCGGAGTCGTCCAGCACGAGCACGTCGGCCTCGTAGCCCGGGTCAAACGAGCCCACCTTGCCAAAGTAGGAACCGCCGCCCACGGTGGCCAGATAGAAGCCCTCGGGCAGCGAGAGCGGCTTGAGGCTCTCGTCCACGTAGACCCAGCGCAGCTTGGAATCGTTGAGCGCCTCTTCGATCACCGTGAACATATTGAGCTCGGGCCCGCCGGCGATGTCAGTGCCGAGGCCCACGTTGATGCCCTCGTCCAGATAGTGGCGGATAGGGGCGATGCCGCTCGAGAGGTACGCGTTGGAGTTGGGGCAGTGGGCCACGTACGTGCCGGTCTCCTTGAGGATCTCGACCTCCTCGGGCGGGCACCACACGCAGTGGGCCATGATGGCCGGCTTGCCGTCCAGCTGCTTGAAGTGCTTGTAGGTGTCGCCGTAGGTGGGCGCCCACGGGGCGAGCTCCTTGACCCATGCGCCCTCGGTGCGGTTCTCGGAGAGGTGGCTTTGCAGCGGCAGGTCCTCCTGCTCCTTGAGGTCGCCGATCCACGCCATCAGCTCGTCCGTGCAGCTGGGCGTGAACCGCGGCGTCAGGATGGGCTGCGTGTTCTTGTAGCCCTTCTCCTTGACGTCGGCGAGCCACTGCTTCGTGGCCGCCATGGACTCCTCGGTGGACTCGTCGAGCTCCGGGTTGTTGTTGCGGTCCATGTTGACCTTGCCCACCATGGTCTTGAGGCCGGTCTCCTCGAGCTTGTCCATCAAGAGCTCGGTGGCGGGCACATGGAGCGTGCCGAACACGACGGCGCGGGTGGTCGGGCTGTCCTTCAGGTCGTCGGCGAAGATGGTGTAGGCCTTGTCCGCGTACTCGAGGTCCGCGTACTTGGACTCCTCGGGGAACGTGTAGGTGTTGAGCCAGTCGAGCAGCTCCATGTCGCCGCCCACCCCGCGGAAGGCGTACTGGGGCGCATGCAGGTGAAGGTCGGTCATTCCTGGCATCACAAGCTTGCCGGAGTAGTCCTTGACCTCGACGTCGGCGAACTGCTCGGGCAGCTCTTCGAAGACGCCCTGCGAGATGCCGTCCTGAACCACCAGGTAGCCGTCGTCGACGATGTTGAGGGTCTGGGGATCCTTGCTCCAAATGATGTTGCCCTTGATGGCGAAGGTCTTGTCACTCATTGCTGATGCGCCTTTCTGTGTGACATTGAGCGCGAGAGTTGTCCTGGTCTGGGACGTCCCCCGACCCCGATCCTTGACGGGCCCGGGGCCGGGGAACCCGAGTCATTGATCCCGGAAGCCGTTAGATGAAGAAGTACTTGATGATGAAGAGCACGCAGAGCACCCAAAGGAGCGGGCTGATGCTCTTGGCCTTCTCGCCGCCGGCGAACGCGTTGATGAGGGTGTAGGAGATGACGCCCAGGAAGACGCCCTCGGCGATGCTGTAGAAGAACGGCATGGCGACGAGGGTCACGAACGCGGGCACGCCCTCGCACGGGTCGTCCCAGTTGATCGCACAGCAGGCGCCGATCATCAGGAAGCCGACGATGACGAGCGCGGGAGCGGTCGCGAAGGACGGGATGGCGAGGAAGATCGGGCTCAGGAAGAGCGCGATGAAGAAGAACACGGCGCCAAAGACGGCGGTCAGGCCGGTGCGGCCGCCCTCGGCGACGCCGGCGTTGGACTCGACGGCGACACAGGTGGGACTGCAGCCGAGGAAGCCGGCGATGACGGTGGTGATGGCTTCGGCGAGCAGGCCGCCGCCGATGCCCGGGATGTTGCCCTCCTTGTCGGCGAGGCCGGCCTTGGTGGCGGTGCCGATCAGGGTGCCGAGGGTGTCGAAGATGGAGGCGAACAGGATGGCGATGACGACCGCGACGAAGCCCACCGTGGCCCAGTCGGAGAAGTCGGCAGCGAAGGCGATGGGAGCCATGGACGGGATGGCGACCCCGTTGGAGAAGTCCGGGAACAGCGTGTAGTACCCAAGCTCGGGGTTCGGGACGTAGATGCCCGTGGCCTCACAGAGCATGCCGAGCACCCAGGTGACGAGGATGCCGATCAGGATGTTGCCCTTGACGTTCTTGGCCATGAGGATGGCGGTCACGATGATGCCGACGAGGGCGAGGAGCGCGCAGATGCCCATCGTGGAGAAGGTGCCGCTCTGCACGGTGCCGTTGAAGGAGATCATCGAGACGTAGGTGCTCTCGTTGGGCTGCAAGAGGCCGGAGCCCTTGAGACCGATGATCGTGATGAAGAGGCCGATGCCTGCGGTGATGGCCTTCTTGAGGGCCAGCGGGATGGCGTCGGCGAGCAGGTCGCGCAGCTTGGTGAGGGAGATGACGGCGAACACGACGCCTTCGACCACGACCGCGGCCAGGGCCATCTGCCACGTGTAGCCCATGCCGATGACGATGGTGTACGCGAAGTACGCGTTCAGGCCCATCGACGGCACGAGGAAGAACGGGAAGTTGGTGATGAAGCCCATCAGCAGCGTGCCGATGATGCAGACGAGGCACGTGGCCGTGAACAGCGCGCCTTGGTCCATGCCGGTGTCGGCAAGGACGGACGGGTTCACCGCAAGGACGTAGGCCACCGTGACGAAGGTGGTGAGGGCGGCGAGACATTCGGTCTTGACGGTGGTTCCACGCTCGGTGAGGTGGAAGAACTTGTCCAGTTTCTCTTCCATGGCGCTTCCTAACACTGATGCTTGACGGTCTTTCGTCTCTGCTGGCCCGTCCTGTCTGCTGGCGCGCCGCGGGCGCGTCGTGACCGATGGGCCTTCCGGCCGGTGCCACCTCCTTTGGGACTCATGACAGAGATCGAAATGGAGTTGAAAGAAACAAACAAATCGTTTGTTCTTGACAGGGGTTGTATTCCAAAGACCTCCGCTCTTTTGCGCCGACCCGGCCAACCGGTCGAAAATGAGGGGCTCAGCGGTATCTCAGTTTTCCTTAAGCGTTTAGTTATGGCATTTGTGCTGAATACAGGAATTGTCCGTCTTTATACCTGCATGTTTCCTTGTATACGACGCACGCCGTAATCTGGCGGTGCTCCGCTTGACGATGCCTCGACACCGTTCGCCGGAAGAGGCACACGGGCAGAGCGCCGCACTGCGGGGCTTGTCGTTCCGCGCCCAGGAACCAGACTTTTTGTTTGCTCACTTGGCAGCAAAAAGCCCCCGCAGGCGGGGGCTCTTCTCGGCTCTCTGTGCCGGAGGGCTAGCTCACGTTGGAGATCATCCGGCTCATCGCGCGCCCAGCGGTGGAGAGGTCCTCGTCCTCCACGCCGGAGAACAGCTCGCCGAGCATGCGCTGCTCGGCCGCCTCGAGCGCGGGCGCGGCCGAACGGGCCTTGCGCGTGGCCTCTACCCGGAGCGCGCGACCATCGATGTGCGACGGCTCAAGGGTCACATAGCCGGCCTTCTCGAGGCCGGCCACGAGCTTCTTCACGTTCTGGCGGCTGTACCCCATGAACGACGTGATGTCGGAGAGCGAGATCTCGGGCGTGCGGGCCGAGAGGATCACCTTGAGGGCCTCCCACTGACGGTAGGTGATGCCCTCGGTGCGCCGTTCGAAGAGAAGCGGGATTCTAGTGGTCAGGAGGCGCGTGCCCTCGACGATGAGACGCATGGACTGCCCGGCGTCGTCCGGTAGCTGTTCGGTCGTCATCTCTCCCCCTCTCCTTTTAGGGATAGCTCTACATGAATGTATAGCATCCTAACATAACAGAGCGGTGTTTCTCGATATGTGGTTGCTCACCTGTGGGTTAGCGGTTCCCATGCTTCCACGTATGCCAATTGGTCGCCAATGAAAACCGGTTGCCCAGCTGCTTCAGAGCATTTTAAGACACTCTTTGCCCAAACGGTAGGCCTCACTGTCAGGTTTTTTTGGTTTTCCAACCGAAATCTACGGACGCGTCTCGCGCGTGCGCTCAAGCCATGCCGCAAGGGCCGCAGGCGCCGTGACGACGCCATGGCCGGACCCTTCGTGCGCGTCAAGAGCCGCAAGGGCGTCCAAGACGCGCCCGCGGGCCTCCTCGTCCAGTCCGCCGAGCCACGTGGACCGCGCCAGCACGTCCGCGACGCGCCGGGACACAGGTGCCGGAGCCGTGCGTCCCAGCACGGGCCCGAGAACCGCAAGGGCGTGGCGCACGCACCGGCTTGGATTCGCCCCTGCTGGCAATCCCGCTTCCCCGGCCAGCACGCCGCGGTCCAAGCGTCGCGCCTGAGGGAGCCCGGTCTCCTCGCAGGTGCCGGTCGCGAGCACGAGCAGGTCCGCATCCGAGAGCCCAAAGAGCGGGCCGGTCAGGAGCGGGTACAGCCCGGCGCGCGTGTCGGCCGGCTGGGCCATCACGTGCACCAGCGGCAGCAGCACCGACGCGGGGTCGTCAGCAGTCGCGGACGGCCGCGAGCCCAGTCGGCGCGGGCATTCAAGGGCCGGGCAGTAACGACACGCCTCGGCGTCACGCGGGTCGGGTGCCACGTCGCCCGCCAGGAGGCTTTGCACGCGCTCGGCGACCGCGCGCTCGACCCTCTCGCACGTCTCGGGGAAGTCCGGAACGCCCTCGACGGCCTCGTCGGTCGGCAGCTCCGCGAGCACGGCGTCCGCGCTCGTGCCCGCCACGTGGCACGGGTCCCCGATGCCAAGGAACAGCGCAGCAGCCGAGTCCCCACAGAATGGCTCTCGACCCAGCACGGACGCATAGAGGAGCGACTGGATGTGGCGCGGGGCAGCAGCCGACGCCGCGTACTCCTCGGTCACGTCGCTCCGGTGCTTGTAGTCCACCACGAGGATGCGCCCGTCGGCGTCCCGCAAGAGCAGGTCCGCGGACCCCACGACCGGCACGCCGGCATAGTGGGGCGTGGAGCCTTGCTCTCCCCGGCCGAAGCGCACCTCGAAACCCGAGGGCGAGACCTCGCAAAACGATGCGACGAAGGCCGCCGCGCGGTCGATGTCCGGACCCACCGACCCGAGCAGCCGCTCCAGCTCGCCGACCGTGTGCGGGGTCAGCGCCTGGTCTTGGACCCTGCGGCAGGACAGCACCTGATGGGCCAGGTGCGCGTCCCAGCAACGGCCGAGCCATGCCCGGGACGCCGCGCGACCGCATTCGTCCAGCGGCAACGACCCCAACGGCTCCGGAACGGCCCCGCCGTCCGTCTCGAGCACACTGGCCACCGCGTCGCTATCGCCCCACAGCCCCTGGCCCCACAGCTCCAGGACGCGGTGCGAGAACGTGCCCACCTGCAGGGGCGTGACGTCCGCGTCAATGCCGCCAACCTTGAGACGGCGGAGCGCGAACCATTTCCCCGGGCACTCGAGGTACGACTCGATCTGCGACGCCGACAGCGTCCAAGCCTCCGTGCCCGGAGAAGGGGTCACCAGGAATGACGCAGGCAGCGGCGAGGTCGTTGCCTCAACAGCCGGCGTCCCGGCCGCAAGCACCGGAGCGTCCGCATACCGTACCGGCCATGCGTCCAGCGCCGCCTGGAACGCCGAGGCCAGGCCCTCCGCGCCCACGGTCCTCACGGTGACGTGGTCCGCAGCAAGCTCGGTGGCCACCTGCGCGACCGCCTCCAGGGCCGCGCGAGCCTCGGGGTCCTCGACCGTCTCGAGCAGCCTGCCGGCCGCCGCTCCGATGCGCCCCTTCTCGAGACACGCGACGGCGGTCGCGAGCGAGGGGTTCCCCTCGGCACGGGCCACCGAGCCGAGCCGAGCCAACACACGCTTGGGCGACAGCGAGCGATCGCCCCGCCACTGCGCGTCGAGGCGCCAAGCCACACCGGGCTGCAACCCACTGAGCGGGCTCAGCAGGAAGTCCACGAGCCCCGTCGGGGGCCACCACGACCAGTCGCAGGACGCCGCACAACGTGCCAAGCCGACGCCGCTCCGGGGCGCGGCAGGGTCGTCCAACGGCCAGTCACCGCCCAGCTCCTTGAGTCGCAGCACCTCCTCGGCACAGCGCACAAAAAGCCGCGCGAGCCCACGGGCGCGCCAGGAGAGGGCCTGTGGTTCCGATTCGGGCACTCTACTTGCCCAGGCCGGTGATGGCCGAGATGATCGTGCTCACGAGCGAGATGATGATCGCGCCGAGGAACGCGGACCAGAAGCTCTGGATGAAGATGCCGACGCCGAGCACCGTGAACGAGAGCCAGCTGGAGAGCTCCAGCAAAAGCGCGTTCACGATCAGGTAGAAGAGCCCGAGCGTCAACACGCTGAGCGGAAGCCCGATGGCCTGAAGGATGGGCTTGATGGACATGTTGATGAGCGACAGCACCAGGGCGCAGGCCAAAGGGCCCACCCAGCCGCCCACGGACACGATGCCGGGCACGAGGTTCACCGCGCATATGGTCGCGACGAACGTGACGAGCCACTCTCCCAAGAACGCCATGGCGTCCCCCCTTTGTCGGTCAGCCTGCCGGTGGTGCGATGTTCTCATTTCTCGTACCCAGCCGTGCGCGGGAACGCGAGGGCGCTCGCGCCCCGACAAAGGACCGATTCCGTCCGTCTATGGTTTCTCGAATATTCAACAGCCTTGTTGATTTAAAGTAAGCCAAAACCACGAAACGGGCGGTTATCTATGGACAAACCGGACGTAGGCTCAGCGCTCGATTCCGACCTCAAGCTCCTCGCGGCAGCAATGGCGGTCGTGAACACGCGCCAAGAGGCCATCGCTTTGCTGAGCGACCTTTGCACACCCCGCGAGGTGACGGAGATGGCCCGCCGGCTGCGCGTCGCTCGGCTCTTGTCCGCAGGCCGGACGTACACCCAGGTGCAACAGGCCACCGGGGCCTCCTCCACAACGGTGAGCCGTGTGTCGCGGACGCTCGCGTCCGGCCAGGGCGGCTATGCGCCCGTGGTGAAGGCGCTGGACCTCGAGGACGACGATCGGGGCGCCCCGAATCAGCAGCTTGGCGCGTAGCGGCGTATGCGGGGCACATCGCGCAACTGTTGACCCCGCATCGGCGCCTACACGGCAAACTTCCGCACCGGCTGCCGCAAAAGAGCGCGTCCGAGGCAAAAGGTGCGATGGTTTACCCACTTCTTGGAGGCCCGCGCGAAGAGGCCGATCCGGGGCACGCCTCACATGATCGCGTCGTCGCAGTCCAGCGGCGGCACGTATTCAAGGCCCATGACGGCCGCATGGAGCTCCCGGAACCTCTCGGCCCAGCCCTTGGCCTCCAGGCGCAACCGCCATCCCAGGGCCTGCGCGATGTTCTGGGCGTGGAGCTCGAACCGCACGGGATCCATAACGTCCGTGCCCGTGAGCTGAATCACACGGACACCGCGCTGCTGGAGCTCGTTGCGCCGCAAGGCGTCGCGAGCCGCGGCCCTCTTGGACGGATCCCCGTCGTGGAAATCGAACCCGTTGTACTCCACCACGACGCGACGCTCGAGCCAGCAGAGATCGACCTCGAAGAAGGGCTCCCGCGTGAGGGCGCCGGCCCTTGGCCTCAGGGGGATTCTGACGTTCACCAAGGGGGCTGGCAGACCGAACCCGCCCATGCGAGCGGGCGCGAGCAGAAGGAGCGCCACGGCGGCCTCCATCGGGGAACGGGCGCGGTCCTGTACGAACCGCACGGCGCGTCGTGCGCGTCGGGCCCCGGCCAAGCCAGACGGGAACGAGGCCAAGAACAACTCGAGGTCCTTGCGCGTGACGAGCGGATCGCGCGCGGCGAACCCGCGCCCTCGCAGCCCCACGCGTGGGTCGTTTGGGAGCACCTTGCCATAGCGGCCGCAAAGCTCCCATCCCAGGAGGATGGCGCTCACATCGGACAGGCACGCCGCCATCTCAACGAAGAGCAACCTCGGGTCAACGATGAACAGGTGGACGGCACCCTCCGAGCCGGGCTGCCCCACCCATCCAAGCTCTCTCAGGGGCAACGGGCGGTCAGCGGTCCAGCGATGGGTCTGGACCCCGCGGCACCGGGAGCGGTTCTGACCGGGCATGAGGAGCACGTGCATCGTCTGACCATGGTCGAGAAGGCCGGCCTCGATGAGCGCGCGACGCGCCCTCCGGAGCGCCTCAACGCCAATCTTCTCCGGCAGCGCAGGGCACGGCGCCTCCGCCCCAACGACCGCGCCACGACGGACCGCCTGCAATGCTGTTTCGTGTGAGATCACCATATCCATGGGACGACCCTGCCAAAGAAGCCGTCACAGGGTCTGCCCGACGCGTCCCATCAATCCGACAAAAGCTGTCACCGGGCCGCAGGTTCTGTCACCGACCAGCATGGAAGCCCGAACAGCAACCCGCTGCCCATCGGGGCCCGCGACCCCGCGCCAAAGAGCCCACAAAACCCGCACAGCTGAGAGGCTTGACGCCGGGCGCGCCTTGAACCGAGGGCTTCACGCGAGCGCGCGGCTCGCAGGCCAGGCAACGGGAGCGCGGGGGGTGCCCCGAATCGGAGGTTTCGCGCGAGATGCCCCAAACGGGGCAACGAGCTCAATGGTTTACCCCGTATCGGCGAGGAACGGGCACAGAGGGGCATTCCGAGCCGTAAGAGCAGCCCCACGCGGCAAAGGATCGAACAGTTTGCACCCTATCGACCCATCGGCGCGAGAACGTCGATTCGGGGCACGTCGCCGAGACGAACGGCGCACGACGAGCCAAACAGCCGCAGGTCTCGCACCGCGCAAGGCCGGGACCCCCTCGGCACGTTGCGACACCGGTCAAAACGAGACGCCCACCCCGAGGACGAGGTGGGCGCCTCTTCAAACCATCGGGCTCCTACGAGCGCTTGCGCGCCGTCGTGGTCGTCTTGGGAGCCGTTTTCGTGGCGTCGGCCTTCTTCGCGGGCGCGGGCGTGCGCTTCGGCTCGTCAGCGCCCGCCGACTCAGCGGTTGCCTTCGCAGCGGTTGCCTTCGCAGTCGAGGTCTTTGCGCCGGCCGACTTGCTCGCGGAGGTCTTCTTCGCAGGCGCCTTCCGCGCAGCGGTCTTGGTCGCCGTGGCCTTCTTCGCGGGCGCCGCAGTCTTCTTGGCCCCTGCGGTCGCCTTGGTGTCCTCGACGGCATTGGCCTTCTTGGCAGGGGCCTTGCGCGTCGCGGTCTTCTTGGCCGGGGTCTTCACCGACGCCTCGGTGGCCTCGCCGCTGGGCTCGACATCCTTCGCGGCCTTGACCTCGGCCGCCGCAGAGGCGACCTGCGCTTGCGCCTTCTGCGTCTTGACGGCCGTGGACGTCGCCTTCTCGACGGTCTTCTTGGATGCGGCCGCGCGAGTGGTGGCCTTCTTCGCGGCGGGCTTGGCGGCGGGCTTGCGAGCCGCGGGCTTCTTGGCCGACTCCGGCGTTGACTCCTTGGCCGGAGCCTCGACCGTCTCGGCGGCGGCCTTGTCGGCGTTAGCGGCCTTGACGTCGGCCGCCGTCTTCGCGTCCTCGACCTTGGCGGGAGCAGCCTTCGCGGCAGGCTTCTTCGCGGTCGACTTCTTGGCCGGAGCCTTCTTCGCGGGAGCGGGCGCCGTGGCCTCGGTCGTCTTCGGCTCCGTCTTGACCTCGGTCGTCTTCGGCTCTGCCTTGGGCTCGGCGGGCTTCTTCGCCTCCGCCGGCTCGGCGCTCATGGCCTCCACCAGCAGCTCGTTGAACCGCTTGGGGTTGCCCTGGCCCTTCGCCCGCTTCATGCACTGGCCCACGAGGAACCCGACCACCTTGGCGTTGCCGTCGCGGAACTGGCGCACCTGGTCGGGGCAGGCCGCCATGACCTCGGCCACAATCGGCGCGAGCGCCCCGTCGTCCGTCACCTGACGCAGCCCGCGCTCCTCGACGATGGCCTCGGGCGCCTTGCCCGTCTCGGCCACGGCGGCGAGCACCTCGCGACCGGCCGTGGAGCTGACCTCGCCCTTGGCAAGCATCGACGCCAGCGTCGCCAGGTGCGCGGCGCTCACGGGGCTCTCGGCAAAGCCGCCGTCGAAGTTCTTCACCAGCGCGGCCAGCTCGTTGACCACGAGGTTCGCGATGGTGGCTGCGGCCTTGGGCCCGGCCTCCGTAGCGGCCGCATCGACGGCCTTCTCGAAGTACTCGGCCGTGGCGGGGTCGCTCGCGATCAGAGCGGCGTCGGCACGCTTGATGCCGAGGTTCTTCACGTAGCGGTCGCGTTTGGCGTCCGGCAGCTCGGGCATCTCGGCGCGGCAGTCGTCCACGAACGCGCGGGAAAGGTCGAACGGCGCCAGGTCCGGATCCGGGAACAGGCGATAGTCGTCCGCGGTCTCCTTGACGCGCATCACCACGGTGCGCTTCTTGGAGGGCTCCCAGTGGCGCGTCTCCTGGGCCACGGTGCCGCCGGCCTCGAGCACGTCGGCCTGGCGACGGATCTCGTACTCCAGGGCGTCGTGCAGCGACTTGAAGGAGTTGATGTTCTTGAGCTCGGTCTTGGTGCCCAGCTCCTTGCTCCCGCGCTTGCGCAGCGACACGTTGCCGTCGCAACGCATCGAGCCGTTCTCCATCGAGCAGTCGGAGATGCCGAGCGTCAGGAAGATGCGGCGCAGCTTCTCCATGAAGAGGCGCGCCTCCTCCGGGGTGCGGAGGTCCGGCTCGGTGACCAGCTCGATGAGCGGTGTGCCGCAACGGTTGTAGTCGATGAGCGACTCGGTCGCGCTCGCGATGCGGCCCTCCTCCCCGCCCACGTGGACCATCTTGGCGGCGTCCTCCTCCATGTGGATGCGGAGGATGCGGATGTCCGT
Source organism: Kribbibacterium absianum (assembly GCF_030067705.1). Lineage (GTDB taxonomy): Bacteria > Actinomycetota > Coriobacteriia > Coriobacteriales > Atopobiaceae > Kribbibacterium > Kribbibacterium absianum. The sequence continues at coordinate 126,158 of NZ_JASJEX010000001.1, read as the reverse complement.
CTCGTAGGCGTCGCCCGTCCAGGTGACATTCTTGGAGTCGCGCGGCCGTTCGGCGGCCCCCTCGCCCGTCACCTCGAGGTCGAGGTGCCCGTGCATGCAGAACGCCACGGGGCCCTGGGTGGTCTGGAAGTTCTTGGCCATATCAGGATAGAAATAGTGCTTGCGGTAGAACATCGACCGCTCCATGATCTCGCAGTTGGTGGCGAGACCCGCCTTCACGATCGACCGGATGGCATCCTTGTTGGGCACCGGCAGCGCACCGGGCATGCCCAGGCACACGGGGCAGACGTCCTGGTTGGGCTCGTCGCCATGGGACAGGCGGCAACCGCAGAACATCTTGGTCTCGAGTGTCGTGAGCTCGGTGTGGACCTCGAGGCCGATCACGGCCTCCCAGTCTTTGAGAACCTCAGTGAGCGACCTCATGAAAGGCGCCCCTCCCTTCCGCCGAACGCGGGGGCCACCCAGCCGGCGGTCCCGCGGGCGCGCTCGAGGGCGCGCGCAAAGGTCAGCAGCGTGCGGTCACGGAACGGCGCCGCCTGGAGCTGCGCCGAGATGGGCATCTTGGTGTCGCGGCCGAGGCCGAGCGGCACGGAGATGGAGCCGTTGCCGGCGATGTTGCTCGAGATGGTGAACAGGTCCGAGAGGTACATGTCCGTCGGGTTGCTCATCTCGCCGTGCCAGAAGGCGGTGCGCGGGACGACCGGCATCAGAAGGACGTCGCACTGCTCGAAGGCCGCGCGGTAGTCCTCGGTGATGAGCGTGCGGGCCTCGAGCGCGGGCATGTAGTACTCGTCGTACACGCCGCTGGCGAGCAGGTACGCGCCGAGCAGCTGGCGACGCTTGGCCTCCGCACCGAAGCCGTGGGCGCGGGAGAGCGAGGTCTGCTCTGCCAGCGTCGCGCAGCCCGGCTCCTGGTAGCCGTAGCGGACGCCGTCGAAGCGCGCCAGGTTCGAGAAGGCCTCGCAGGGGCCGATCACGTAGTAGGCGCTGATGGCGGCGGCGAGGGACGGCAGGTCCACCTCGACCAGCTCGGCGCCCTGGTCCTCAAGGGCGCACCGGGCCTCGTACATCGCGTGGCGCATCTCGGGCGAGAGGCCCTCGGCTTCCATCATCGCCGGCACGACGCCCACCCGGCGACCCTCGATGGGGTCCTCGAGGTGCTCGAGGAAGTCCACCGGCACGTCCTGGCTCGTGGTGTCGCGCGGGTCCTTGCCGGCCCCGGTGAGGGCGTTCATCACGAGGGCGACGTCCTCGACGGAGCGTGCCATCGGGCCCACCTGGTCGAGCGAGGAGCCGAAGGCGACGACGCCGTAGCGGCTCACTGCGCCGTAGGTGGGCTTGAGGCCCACGACGCCACAGAAGCTGGCCGGCTGACGGATGGAGCCGCCGGTGTCGGAACCGAGCGCCACCGTGGCCTCGCCGGCGGCAACGGCGGCCGCGGAGCCGCCCGAGGAGCCGCCGGGCACGTGGTTGGTCTCCCACGGGTTGTGGGTGGGGCCGAAGTGGCTGGACTCTGTGGAGGAGCCGAAGGCGAACTCGTCCATGTTGGTCTTGCCGAGCGGCGTCGCGCCGGCGTCGATCAGGCGCTGCACGCAGGTGGCCGTGTAGGGCGAGTCGAAGTACTGGAGCATGCGTGAGCCACAGGTCGTGTGGCTGCCAACCATGTTGAGGTTGTCCTTGAAGGCCACCGGCACGCCCGCCAAAGGCCCGAGCTTGGCGCCGGCCGCCCGGAGGCGGTCCGTCTCGGCGGCCGTCTTGAGCGCGAGGTCGTAGGTGATCTCGAGAAACGCGTTCACGCCCTGGTCGCGGGCGACGGTCGCGTCCAGCTGGGCCTGGGCGACCTCGGTGGCGCTCCAGACGCCGTTGCGGACGCCGTCGGCGATGGCGCGCGCGGAGAGCTGGTCGATGTTGGGCATCACATACCCCCTTCAGCGGTGCCAGGGAGGATCGCCGGCACGCGGAAGTAGCGCCCCTGCGTTGACGCCGCGTTGTACAGCGCCTCCTCGAGGTCGAGGCTCTCGCGCACCTGGTCCGGGCGCATCACGTTGACGAGGTCTCCGATGGGATGGAACGTGGGATCCGCAGATCCGGCGAACTCGCGGATGGGCTCGAGCATCTCCACCGCGCTGTTGAGGTAGTCGGTCATCCGAGCCAGCTCGTCGCCCTCGAGGGCGATACGGGCGTACTCGGCGATGGCCTGGACGTCCTCTTGGCTGAGCGCCATAGGCGTCCCTCCTTGCCTGAGAAGTTTGCTTATGCGGCGGTACCGATACTAGCCCAGGCCGATGAGCGAGCTGTAACGCGCCCAAAAGATGCAAATGCCTTGACGAGGGGGCTTGGGCCGGGGACACGCAGGGAGATGCACCGGGACCCGCCCGCGCCGAGCGTCTTTGACGCAGGCCGGTCCCGGTGGCTGTCGAGTCCCTACCCGAGCATGCCTTCAACAGCCTTTAAAGATGCAAGATTATGGATTTGTGGGGAGCGAGGCGCAGGCATGCAGCGTTTTTCTGCTGCAGAGAGCTGCGCGTCGGACCCCGAGCGGGCTTCTCGGCCAATGGCGCAGCGCTTTTCTGCTGCACGGCTGGCCATTCGAACGCCACAGAGCCCATCTCGGGCAGTCTCGCAGCGTTTTTCTGCTGCAGCCCTTGCCGCTGGCCGCTCGCTGGGCGCCGGTCAGCACCACAACTTCAGATGCAATTCAGCGTTTAGTGCCGTCCAACGTACCTTGGACTCCCCTATCGAGGAGGGTCAATGTACTGCCTCTGTCATCTCTCAGCCCACGCGCTGCACCATTGCGACGGCATGACGTTCTACGCGTTCGCGAGCCCCGATGAGGAGCTCGATGCCTTTCGGAGCTGCCAGTCCACCAAACAGGGGCGCGACAAGATCAACGCCTGGGCGCCCATGCAGGAGACCGCCCTCTCGCGGTTGCTCTTCGAGAACCGGGGGCTCCGCGCAAGCCTCTATCCCAGGCCAATAGCACGCAAGAAGCGTGCGCCAGAGCCCACGGCAGCCGAGAAGAACGCCCAGCACGAGCGGTTTGTGACCGTGTTGTCCGCCCTCGCCGCCCGCGCGACGGCAAGCCAGCGGCTCTCGCTTCTCGTGCCGGAGCGAAAGCACGCGCACCATGTCCAGGGACTCTCGCCGCACGTGCTCGGGTTCAAGCCGCCGGCGGGGTCCTTCTGGAGAGCGGGGTCAGCGACCAACGAGCTGCTCGTGTGCAGCCCGGAGCTGCATCTGGTGCTTCGCGCCGCAAAACTGCCGGTCCTGGACTTGGCGCTCCTCGTCTGCTCCTATTGCGGGAAGTACGACCAGCGGCCAGAGTTCAAGAGGGGCCTCAAGAGTCGCGAGGCAGCGCTCACCTCGCGCGAACGGCTCGCTGCGTACATCAACAAGCTTCCAGAAGGACTGCCGGCGGCGCGCCGTCTCCAGACCGCGCTCGCCCTGGCCTTTGACAACGCCTGGTCGCCTCGGGAAGCGGGCCTCGCAATGATTGCCTCGCTGCCGCAGGAGATGGGAGGCCCCGGGCTACCGAGACCGAACCTCAATGCCGAGGTGGTGCTCAGCAAAGAGGGCCGCGCGATTCTCGGCCGCGAGACCATGCATCCAGACCTGCTCTGGGAGGAGCAACGCGTGGCGGCCGAGTACGACAGCGCCTCGAACCACCCCGAAGACGAGACGGGCGAACGAGACCGGAACCGGCTGAACGCCTTGGAGGAGAGCGGGATCGCGGCAATCCCGGTGACACCGGCGTTGGCGCGGACACCAGAGCGGACGTTATCGCTGGTGCGGCGATTGGAACGAGAGCTGGGCGTCCCGGAAGGGCCAGTGAACAGAAAACGCTTCTCAGAGGCGCACAAGGCGTGGCTCACGTTCCGGTTCGTGTGGTGACGTTGCAGCAGAAAAACGCTGCGCAGATGCAGTTGTCGCCCCACCAAGGCCGATGGCGGCCGCCCCTGCAGCGTTTTTCCGCTGCAGCACCCCGTCGGACGCCTCCGAGAAGGCCTTCCCCGCCGTCCCTGCAGCGTCTTTCTGCTGCAGCCCGCTTACAGGTCGTCCACCAGCGCCGACGACTTGGCGTAGGCCGTGCTCCGCGCCTCGAAGAAGTCCGTCTTCACGAGGTTCGCGTTGGAGTACTGGGAGACCCAGCGCATGTCCTCCGGCTCGGGCAGCAGCTCGCCGTAGAGCTCGTCGCCCAGCTCCAGGCTGTGCCACCGCAGCGACCCGAGGTAGCGGATGTAGCCCTCCACCATGTCGCCGGTGAGGCCGGGGATGTCGTCGCCGATCACGTAACGGCCCCACGCCGCCTCCTGGCGCACGCCCTCGAGGATCATCGCGCGCAGCTCCCCGACCATGACGTCGTCGAAGAGCTGGGGCTCCTCCCGCTTGAGCTCCAGGATGATGTTGCGGAAGAGCCACAGGTGGGTGTTCTCGTCGCGGTTGATGTAGCGGATCTCCTGGGCGGAGCCGGGCATCTTGCCCATGCGCGCGAGGTTGTAGAAGAACGAGAAGCCCGAGTAGAAGTACACGCCCTCGAGGATGTAGTTGGCCATCAGCACGCGAACGAAGCTGCGGGTGTCGCGGTGCTCGACGAAGTCGTTGTAGCGGTCGCCGATGAACTGGTTGCGGGCGAGCAAGTGCTCGTCGGTCTTCCACTGGTAGAGGATCTCGGTGCGCTTCTCGGGGCTGCAGATGGTGTCGAGCATGTAGGAGTAGCTCTGGGAGTGCACCGCCTCCTGGAAGGCCTGGATCGTGAGGCAGAGGTTGACCTCGTTGGCGGTGACGTACTCGCCGACGTTGGGCAGGTTGGCGGTCTGGAGCGAGTCGAGGAACACGAGGAACGAGAGGATCTTGTCGTAGGCGGTGCGCTCGGCGTCGCTCAGGAGCGGGTAATCCTTGACGTCCTGGCCGAGGTTGACCTCCTCGGGGATCCAGAAGTTGTTCATCGCCTGGCGGTACCAGTCGCTGACCCAGCCGTACTTCATGTTGTTGAAGTCGTTGAGGTTGGTGGTGTTGCCGCCGATCATGCGGCGAGCGAGGACGTCGGTGTCGCCCTCGGGGTTGAAGAGAGCCTTGCGCACCATGGGATCGCCGAGGCTGAGGGTCATGGGATCGCTCCTTATCTATGAGTCAACGCCCGGCGGGCGCCGACTCATCGGGTGGACGCTTCGGTCAAAGCTCAATGTCCACGCTGCAGGTGGCTGAAGCGTGGACAAACGGCTTTGACGGGGGTTAGGCCGAGCAGGAGTCGCACTCCTCCACTTCCAGGGACTTGCTGCGCACGTAGTAGAGCGTCTTCACGCCGGCGTGCCAGGCCTCGAGGTACAGGTTCAGCACCTGGCGCATCGTGTAGTCGTTGGTGATGTAGAGGTTCACGGACTGCGACTGGTCGATGTGCCGCTGGCGCACGCCGGCCGCGCGCACGGACCAGCGCTGGTCGATCACGTGGGCGGCCTTGTAGGACCAGAAGGTCTCCGGCGACAGGTCCGGCGCCACGCGCGGAAGCATCGAGCCCTTCTTCTCCTCGAGGAAGAACTTGCCCATCACGGGGTCGACGCCGGCGGTGGTGCCGCTGATGATCGACGTGGAGCTCGTGGGCGCGATGGCGAGCAGGTAGCCGTTGCGGACGCCCGTCTCGGCCACCCGGGCCGCCAGCGCCTGCCACTCGGGCGACTCGTACCGCCGCTTCGAGAAGTACTCGCCGGTCTGCCAGTCGCTGCCCTCGAACAGCGGGTACGCGCCGCGCTCCTCGGCCAGCTCGCAGGACGCCTCGATGGCGAGGCGGTTGATCCGCTCGAAGACCTCGTCGGCGAAGTCCAGGTGCTGCTGGCTCTCCCACGGGATCCGGCGCTTGGCCAGCATGTGGTGGTAGCCGGACGCGCCGAGGCCGATGGCCCGGTAGCGCTCGGTCGTGAGGTGGCTGTAGGGCAGCACCGGGTAGTTGAGGTCGATCACGTTGTCGAGGGCGCGCACGACGGAGCGGATGACGTCGCGCATCTCGTCCTCGTCCTCCACGTCCAGGCGCCCGAGCGTGAGCGACGCCAGGTTGCACACGACGAAGTCGCCCGGCTCGGTGGTCGTCACGACCACGGTCTCGCCGTCCACCTGAACGGTCTGCTGATCCACCGAGCGGATCGCGCTCGTGTTCTGGCAGATCTCCGTGCAGAGGTTGCTGCAGTAGATGACGCCGGCCTGCGGGTTGGGGTTCGCGCGGTTCACGGCGTCGCGGTTGAACGCGAACGGCGTGCCCGTCTCCACCGCGCTCTTGAGCACGAGACGGACGATGTCCTTGATCGTCATCGTGCGCTTCTCGATCTTCGGGTCGCTCACGCACTCCCAGTAGCGGCGCTCCCACTCCTCGCCCCAGAAGTCCTCGAGGTGGTAGCCGCGGGCCAGGAAGACCTCGTGCGGGTCCATCAGGTGCCACTCCTGGTCCAGGTCCTGCTCGGCCAGGCGCCAGAAGAGGTCCGGGTAGCAGACGGCCGGGAAGACGTCGTGGGCCTTCATGCGGTCGTCGCCGTTGTTGGTGCGGAGCTGCAGGAACTCCGGCAGGTCGCGATGCCAGGCGTCGAGGTACACGGCGACGGCGCCCTGGCGCACGCCGAGCTGGTCGACGGCGACGGCGGTGTCGTTGATCACGCGGATCCACCGGATCACGCCGCCGGCCGCGCCCTGGAAGCCTCGGATCGCGCTGCCCGTGGCGCGAACCTTGCCCAGGTAGAGGCCCATGCCGCCGCCGTACTTGGACACCTGGGCGAAGTTGGAGACGGACCGGTAGATGCCGGTGAGGCTGTCGGGCACCGTGTCGATGAAGCAGCTGGAGAGCTGGCTGAACGGCCGCCGCGCGTTCGAGAGCGTCGGCGTCGCCATCGTGACCTTCATCTCCGAGAGCATGTCGTAGAAGCGGCGCACCCAGGCCAGGCGGTCCTTGGGCTCGTTCAGCGCCAGGTGCAGCGCGATGCCCAGGAACGCCTCCTGCGGCCCCTCGAGCAGGTCGCCCGCGTGGGAGCGCACGCAGTAGCGGCGGCTGAAGAGGTCGAGGCCGGAGTAGTTGAAGAGGCCGTTGCGCCGCTCGTCCACGAACGTGCGGGCCTCCTCCAGCTCCTCGGGTGTGTAGCCGTCCACGATGTACTGGCCGTAGAGCCCCTGCCGCGCGAGGAACGCGAGGCGCTCGGCGTAGCCGGACACACCGAGCTCGGCCCAGCGGGCGTCCAGCTCGCGACGGAGCGACGCGGCCAACAGGCGCCCCGCGATGTACTCCCAGCGCGGGGCCTCTTGGGTGGTCAGCTCCACGGCCGCGCGGACGGCCACCTGGAGACGCTGGTCGGCCGTCATGCCCTCCTTCACGGCAGCCTGGACCTTGTTGAGGAGGAGCCCCAGGTCGTAGGCCTGACCGGGGAAGTCGCGCTGGATGCGCCGCAGCTCCGGCTCGAGGGCCGGGATGCCGATGGTGGCCGCGAGCGCCACGCGCGTGGCGCGCTTCTCGGCGCGCATGTGGCGGAACAGGATGTAGGACTTCGCGACCGCGTAGTGGCCGGTCTCCATCAGGGCCAGCTCCACGGCGTCCTGGATCCTCTCGACCTCGGGGGCCTGTGCGGTCTCGTCCTCCACCCGGGCGAGCAGGGCCTCCAGCTCCTCGGACGAGACCGTCTCCCCCACGTCGGCGAAGGCCCGTTCCATGGCCGAGACGATCTTGGCCGCGTCGTAGGCCTCGCGGCGGCCGTCTCGCTTGATCACGTCCAGTGCCCGGTCCATGTGTGCCCTTTCTATAGCGGTGCGCCAGCGGGGCCGGCGCTCGGGGACTCGTCGATCCGAGGGATTGTAGCCCGAAGGCCCCCACGGCGAGCCGGCTTGGGTCAGGAGACGGGCCCGCGCTCGCCGTTCCTCCACCCACGGGCCCGTCAGCGCCGGGCACCGGAGTTGTCCACTCATCGATGGTCAAATCAAGGGATATTTCAGAGGGTTCTGGGATGTTGTGGCTGAAGAAGAATTCCCGCCATTTCCTCGCCTACTATGGGCAGCGATATGGGTCGGGGCGTTCGCGCGCCGCACTCTGAGAATCTGTGCCGGCCGCAAGGGTGCCGGCGAGAGAGGGCTCGACGAAAGGAGCTTCACAGATGAGTGAGATCATTGACGTCTATGGCCGCGAGGTTCTGGACTCCCGCGGCAACCCGACCGTCGAGGTCGAGGTGACGTTGATTGACGGCTCGCAGGGCCGCGCCATCGTTCCCTCGGGTGCCTCCACCGGTCAGTTCGAGGCCGTCGAGCTCCGTGACGGCGACAACGAGCGCTACATGGGCAAGGGCGTCCTGGCTGCCGTCGACCACGTGAACAACGAGTGCGCCGACGCCATCATCGGCATGGACGCCACCTGCCAGCGCGCGATCGACGCCGCGCTGATCGCCGCGGACCCCACCGACAACAAGGGCACCCTCGGCGCCAACGCCATCCTCGGCTGCTCGCTGGCCGTCGCCCGCGCCGCCGCTGAGTCCGTGGGCCTGCCGCTGTACCAGTACCTCGGCGGCGTGAACGCGCACGTGCTCCCCACCCCGATGATGAACATCCTCAACGGCGGCGTGCACGCCGACAACAACGTGGACTTCCAGGAGTTCATGATCGTGCCGGCCGGCGCCCCGACCTTCTCCGAGTGCCTCCGCTGGTCCACGCAGGTCTACCACACCCTCAAGGGCCTGCTGAAGGACTCCGGCCACAGCACCGGCGTGGGCGACGAGGGCGGCTTCGCTCCCGACCTCAAGAACAACAAGGAGCCGCTGGAGTTCATCGTCAAGGCCATCGAGGCCGCGGGCTTTGAGCCGGGCAAGGACTTCTTCATCGCCATGGACCCGGCGACCTCCGAGCTCTACGACCCCGAGACCAAGACCTACAACCTCAAGGGCGAGGGCCGCGTGCTCACGTCCGACGAGATGATCGACTACTGGGCCGAGCTGGTCGAGGAGTTCCCGATCATCTCCATCGAGGACGGCCTGGACGAGGAGGACTGGGACGGCTGGAAGAAGCTCACCGAGCGCATCGGCGACAAGGTCCAGCTCGTGGGCGACGACCTCTTCGTGACCAACGTCAAGCGCCTCCAGAAGGGCATCGACAACGACTGCGCGAACGCGATCCTCGTCAAGGTGAACCAGATCGGCTCCCTCACTGAGTCCCTCGAGGCCATCCGCCTGGCCCAGCGCAACAAGTACGCCACCATCGTGTCCCACCGCTCCGGCGAGACCGAGGACACCACGATCGCCGACATCGCCGTGGCCACCAACGCCGGCCAGATCAAGACCGGCGCCCCGGCCCGCACCGACCGTGTCGCCAAGTACAACCAGCTGCTCCGCATCGAGGACGAGCTGGGCGACGCCGCCGTGTACGCCGGCCTCAACGGCTTTGTGGTGAAGCGCTAAACGAAATCGCACCGCCTGATGGGCGCCCGCTTCCTTCGGGAGGCGGGCGCTTTTTCGTGGACGCTTGGGAGAGAGCCATTTGTCCACGCCTGGACGGAAGGCTCTCTCCCAAGCGTCCGGGCTGCCTGCGCGGAAACGGTTCTCCGCAAAAGTCTGGGGCGATTTGCGGGGAAACGGCAGAGGGTTCCTCTCGAATTGGACAGTCACCTGCGGTTTTGCGTCGGCGTCTGCTTGCGGGGAGACGATTGCCCGCAAAACCCTGCGGGGAAACGGTTCCGCACAAGCTCAGGGGCGCCGAGACGTGCTCCGTGGCGCAGCTACTCGCCCTCGGGCACCGCGCCCAGACGCACCAAGTGCCTCGACATGAGGCCGGCGAGCACCTGCTGGAACATCGTGCCCACCATCACAGGGAACACGGTCGCGCCCGGGAAGAACTGCGCCGCGATGACCGCGCCGGCGCTGATGTTGCGCATGCCCGTGACGTACGTTGCCGTCACCACGTCGGCGACCGGGCGACGCATGCGACGCGCCACCAGCAGGCCCCAGACAAAGCCGGACGCGGCGAACACGAGGATGAACAGCGACACGGCGAGCGTCTCCCAGGTGGGATGCCGCAGATAGTCGGCCATCTCGGTGGAGTTGGTGGTGATGATGAGGACGAGCAGCATCTTGGCCGCCAGGCCGAGCGCGGGCGACAGACGCCGCTCTCCCCAGCCGTCGCCCCACCGGTGGCTCGCATCATTGACCGCCATGCCGAGCACAGCGGGGATCGCGATCATGTACGCCATCTGCCCCATCATGGCGGGCACGTCGAGCTGGATGTGCGCGCCCATCAAGGCCTCGAGCGTCAGCGGGATGGTGAACGGCGCGAGCACGGTGGACACGAGAATCGCCGACAGCCCCAGCGGCCGGTTGCCGCCGTACATGCCGATCCACAGGTACGCGACCACGGCCACGGGCACCGAGTACTCGAGCACAACGCCGGTGACGATGTCAGGGTCGCTGGCAAAGCACAGCATTGCGAACAGATACGCCACCACCGGCATGACAACGGTGCTTATCGTGAGCAGGAGCAGCAGGAAGGCCGGGCGCCGGAACACAGCGGCGACCTGCGAGAAGCGGTTGTTGAGCGCGCCCTGGAACGTGATGAACGCGAAGAGCGCAGGCACCCACGCGCGCACCGGAGCAAAGACCTCGGGAAACGCCACGCCAATCGCCACGCAGCAGGGAGCGATCCACGCCATGTGGGACCCAACGAGAGCCCCGATCCTGCGATACAGATTTGTAGTACCTGACAAAACGCTCCGTCCCCTTTTTCACATCAGGAAAGCGGGGAGCGCGCCACGGGCGGAGGCCTCCGCGATCTCCAGGAACGCCCGAGCCGCGCCGTCCTCCTCCACCGAGCCCACGGCATAGTTGGCCGCCTCGAGGACGCCCGGCTTGGCGTTCGCGACCGCCACCGAGTACGGGAAGGCCGCGAGCATCTCGATGTCGTTGTCGGAATCGCCGAACACGGCCACTTCGTCCTCCTCGAGGCCCATGACGCCGAGCAGCTCGCGGATGCCGCTGGCTTTGGAGCGGCCCTTGTTGGTGATGTCCCAGAGGATGGGCTCGGGCGTGGGCGAGACGAAGTCCAGGTCCGGGCACAGCGCCTCCATTTGGACGCGGAGCTGCTGGAAGTCCGGCGCCCCCGGCGCGCGGAAGCAGTGCACGTTGGCCTTGACCCAGCGGCGCTCGGGCACCTCGTCCACCACGACCGGGCCGCGGAACGCGATGTCGTACTGGCCGTTGAGCTCCTCCTGCGTGAGGCCGCCCACCGCCAGGGTGTCCGTCTCGTCGATGGCGTAGAGCACGGCGCCCGGCTTGTCCTTGAGGAACTCTCCGAGCCTCCGGAGCGTACGCCAGTCCACCTCGTGCTCGAAGACCTTCTCGCCGTCGAGGTAGCCCACCTGGCCGTTGCCCTGCACGGACGTCGCCCAGAGGTCGCGCTCATCGCCAAAGATGGGGTCGAGCATCCACGGCATGCGACCGGTGGCAGGGCCGAAGCGCACGCCGGCCTTCTGCAGCCGATGGATCGCGTGGCGCGCGAACGGCGTGAGGCGGGGACTGACCGGCGTGTTGACGAGGGTGTTGTCGAGGTCGGTGAGGACGAGTCGGATCAAGCGGGGCTCCCTTCATTGCCACGCCCTACCCTACCCAACCGGTCACGCGAATCGGCGCGCGACCGCCAATGTCTGGCCAAAGTGCCCAGAGCCGAAGAGCCGACAGTGCAGCAGGAGCGGCTGGAGCTGCATGAGCGGGACGCGGTCGCGCCAGCCGGGCCCGAGGGGCGAGACCTCGTCGTAGGCCGCGATGATGCGATCGAGGTGCGGCGCGCCGAAGAGCTGGAGCATCGCCAGGTCCTCCTCGGCGTGGCCGCCGCGGGCCATCGGGTCGATGAGAACGGCGCCCTGGGGCACGTCCGAGAAGAGCAGGTTGCCGGCCCAGAGGTCGCCATGGATGCGCGCGGGCTGGGCCGGTTGGAGAAGCCCGGGCTGTGGTGCGTCGAAGTCGCCGGCGGTCAGGCGGTCACAGAGCTTGGCGAACAACGCGGCCTCGCGGGTCCCCCAAACACGGGCGTCGACCAGCTCGCGCACCTGCGGCATGATGTGCACGCGGGCGTAACAGGCGCCCCAGGGCTCGGGGGCTGGCTGTTCCGGGACAATGGGCGTGAGCTGGCCAGAGATCCAATAACCCTCCGCGCCGGACCAGTTGGCAGGAGGCGCGCCCCAGTACGGCGCGGCGGCCGCATGCGTGCGGGCGAGTGCCCGGCCCGCAGCTTCGGCACGAGCGGCCGTGGCCGGCGCCGACGACACGCGCTGCTCGACCAGGCGGTCGCGCGTGGCCTCGAGTGGACGAGCCACGGGCAGGCCGCCGTTCGCTGTCGCCTCTCCTAGCCACGCGAGCGCCGCCGCTTCGCAACGCAAGTCGCTTCTCGGGTCGCGGTCGCGCTTCTCGAACATCTCGGCCATGGCGCCTCCCGGTGGGACGGACAGGTCAGGCACCAGTGTCCCACGTGGACGCTTCGGTCAAAGCCCTCTGTCCAACCGTGGACAAACGGCTCTCTTCGAAGCGTCCAACCGTGGACAAACGGCTCTCTCCGAAGCGTCCACGCAAAAGCGGGACGGCCGCCGAAGCGACCGCCCCGCCGGGACAGCGATGGTGCGATGGGGGTTACTCGACCTCGTCCACGATCTTCTTGGCGTCCTTGGCGCCGGCGTCGACGACCTTCTTGACGTCCTTCGCGGCCTCGTCGATGGCCTTCTTGTCCTCACGGGCCTCCTCGCGGGCCTCGCGGGCCTCCTCGCGCTCTTCCTTGTGCTCCTCGTGATGCTCGCGAATCTCGTCGAGCTTCTCCTCGACCTTCTCCTTGAAGTCAGCCATGACGCACACTCCCTTAAATCGATACGTGTGAAACCGTTCTAGGGGACATGTACCCCTCCGAGGACACGGTTTACGGGAGACAACCGTTTCACACATCAGTGTCATATCACCGGCGCTGGGCGTGGACAAACGGCTCTCTCCCAAGCGTCCACAGGCCAGAAGCATTTACCGCTGGTCAACGCGAGTGTGTCCTTTTCAGTCCTTCGCAAGGCGCGGCGCCGCCCCCATACTCAAAGCCACAACGAACCCCAAGAGCTGCGCAGCCACCGGGATCGTCCATCACACGGACAACCAGTGAGGTTCCTGGGGAGAATCGAAACTGCCTGCCCGCCCTCCTGAGCGCCGCTACCGCCATTGTCGTGGGCTTCGCCTCCGCCTTCGTGGTCTATCCGCGCGTCGCTAAGAACGAGCAGGTCGAGAGGGTCGCGGAAGCCTCCGCCGAGAGGGCCGCCGCTGAGCCCGCCTCCCAGACCGCCAGCGCCCAGCTGATCGCCCCCATCACCGGCGAGGTCAAGCCGCTCTCCGAGTGCCCCGACGACGTCTTCTCCAGCGGCATGCTCGACGACGGCGTCATGATCGAGCCCACGGACGGCAAGCTCTATGCCCCCTGCGACGGTGAGCTCACGATGCTCTTCGACACCCTGCACGCGATGGGCATCAAGGCCGACAACGGCGCCGAGCTCATGATCCACGTGGGCATGGACACCGTCAACCTCGGCGGCAAGGGCTTCACCCCGCACGTTCAGGCCGGCGAGCGCATCACCGCAGGCCAGCTGCTGATGGAATTCGACATGGACTACATCCGCTTCCAGAACCTGCCGCTCGCAACGCCGGTGGTCGTCACCAACTACGCGGACTACCCGGACGCCGTGAAGCAACTCGGCTCCATGAGCCACGGCGACTTGCTGATGGCCCTCTAGTTCCCCGCTTCCTTCCCGGCCAGGCCGCCCCTGCCTCCCAGGGGCGGCCTCGGGCATCCGTATCTCCTCCGGCACTTCCAGGTGGACGTCGCGAGCGCTGTCGAGGCGACGCTGGCCGTGGCGACGGACGAGTTTGCCGCCAAGCACGGCTGCGTGATCTACACGGGCGGCGGGTTCGCCGAGAACTGGCAGGCCATTGAGCCGTTGACGGCCCTCTGTCTGGACAAGGCGGCACTGCGAGGCGCGGCGGAATGTTTGCACGACCGGCTCGCGCAGCGCGGCATCTTTGTGGGCACGGTGCTGGTCTCGGGCGTGGTGGACCCGGAGAACGAGCGCTACAAGCCGGACGCCATCGCCGAGCAGTACTGGTCCCTGCACGAGCACCGCGACCGCGTGGCGGTGGCGTACCGATGATGCGACGAAACCCGACGGGTTTTGTCTCACTCGAACGCCTCCGACACCGCGCCGCTTGTTTTAGCCAGCGCAGAAGCGAAACGGCCCTGCTCGCTTTGCGGGACGCCCAGCTGTCGGGCCTGCCCAACCAGCCCGGCGACCGCGCGACCGGTCTGCTGCGCAATGGCCGCCGCGCGTTCCCCGAGCACCCCGACGTATTCCGCGAACTCCGGCAGGGCCCGAGCGCATGCCATGGCTTCGGTCTCCCCTAACACCCCCGTCACCCGTCGTGTGGCAAGCGACGGGTCCGGGTTCACATCAAAGAGCGGCGACAGCCGCCAGCCCCCTGCTCCTCTCAATAAGCCAAGGTTCCGCAGGTGGTCGTCCGTGTTGTTCGCCGCCACCGAGAAGCACACGCGGCGGAACAGTTCCTCCAGAGCCCGGCTCGGCTCTCGGCAGGTTGCCCGCACTCGATCCGCGACGTCTGCATAGTCATAAAGGTCGCCCGGCTTGCCGCCCACCAAGGACAGCCCGCTCAGATAAGGTACGCGCCGACCGTCAAGAAGACCATCCCGTCGGTCAAAACGCAGGGTCAACAGCCCGTGCGCGGCACCCAGCCTCACCGTGCGCGAAGCCGGAACCCCAATACCAGCAGCGCGAGCGCACTCCAAAGTCGCCGCTTCCCAGGCCAGCACGTCCCACTCATCGGCCTCGTGCGGGAACTTGGCCAACCAGAGCCGGCCACTGTCCACCACAGACGCCTTGGGGCGCGCCCCTCCGAGAGAACCAGAGCCCGCGTCGAGCAGCTCCTTGACCGCTTCCTGGCTCGCTTCGCCAGCCGAAACCTGCCGAGCAGCATCTGCGAGTCGGGTCAGCTCAACCATCGGCGGAATGCCGGAGCCAGCCGAAAGAAAGTCCGGACCTTCCGGCAAGGCCAGCCGAAGCGCACCCTGCCGACTCACGTCCAGCACTCCCATCAGATAGTCCACGTCGTCCAGCATGCGACCGCCCAGGCCCAAATCCGCAGCGTCGCGCTTGATAAGCAACCGACCCCAACGGTCGGGAGAAGCATCAGAGAGTGCCCCGGGAAGCCCGGAGCCATGCCAGGACCCTGTGCGCAGCGACAGTTCCGGCGAGATGGCGAACGCACCGGGCCATGCCAGGAACGACTCGTCATAGGAAAACGTCGTGGTCAGCTCGCCACGACGGACCGAGGAGCGTAACAGCCCCACACGCCGAGGCGCCTCGGTGCCATCAAGCCAAATGGTCAGCGTTGGAACCATCGCTCACCTCCTCACTCGCTGCGGCAGCTCCTGCTCGGCCCGCACGCGCCCGAGCGTGGTCTCCATAGGATCGAGGGCCTGCTCAACCGCTTCCAGCGAGTCCAGTACGTCGCACACCGAGAGGAACGTGCCGAGCGACACTGACGGGTCGCCGTGCTCCAGACGAGAAATCGTCGAGCGGCTCACGCCCGCGCGCTCCGCGAGCTCGCCAGACTGGATGCCGAGCAGCTTGCGCCATGTAGCGATGCTCGTCCCCAGCTCTTGAGCCGTACGCTGGACTCTGAAGGAAAGGCGCTTGGACATAGCTTCGCGTCTGCTTTCTGACTGGCTACTTCATTTAGCGTCGTTTTTATCATACGCTAATTCGCATCGCACAATGGCGGGACGGATGCTTGAGAGAGAGCTAAATGTCCAACCGTGGACAACCGGCTCTCTCTCAAGCGTCCACGCCGCTTATTCGCTGACCTTCTCGTGACCAAAGCCGCGGGGCAGGCACACGAGGAAGCCGAGGCCCACCAGCGTGCTGATGATGGACGCGCCCACGAGCACCGGCTGCACGCCAAAGGCCTCCGCCAAGAACGGCGCCACGAACAGAGGCAGGATCCCCGCGCACTGACCGCCGATGCTGATCGTGGAGATCACGCGACCGGTCACCGAGAGGTCCGTGCGCTCCTGCGCGAGCATCGTGATGGTGGGGTCGAGGAACGCGAACCCGAAGCCCGTCACCACCTGGCCGGCCGCGGCGCACCACACGTTGGACGTGCCCACGTAGAGCCACGATCCCAGCCCCGTCACGAGCAGCATCAGCGCCGCGCCGTGCAGGCTGACCAGCCTCTGCGCGCGCCCTTTCGCGGCCATCATGCCGACGGACCCCACCACGGACCCCACGCCAAGCGCCGCGACCAGCCACCCGAGCCAGTCCACGGACACGTTGAGCACGTCGCGGTAGAACAGCGACTCCAGCGAGTCGAACGCGCCGTAGCAGAAGAAGCCGAAGAAGCACATGCAGAACATCACGAGCAGCGCGGGCGTGCGGAACGTCACCGAGAACCCCTCGAGCACGTAGCCGAGGCCGTGCCGCTCGGACGCGTCGGCCTTGCCAGGCCCCACGTCCGTCCCCGCCGCGCTCAACGTCATCCTCAGCACGACGCCCCACGCCACCAGCGTGAACGCCGTGGCCACAAAGAACACGGCGCGCACCGGGAACACCAACGTCACCGCGCCGCCGAGAAGCGGGCCTGCCACCAGCGCGATGTTGTCCGCCAATGCCAAGAGGCCGTTCGCGCTCTGATAGCGATCCGGAACCACCAGGTAGGGCGGCAGCGTCTTGTACGCCGTGTTGAGCACGCCCGTCAGCAGCGACCAGGCCGCCATCACCACGCACAGCACGGCGAACGTGGACAGCACGAGCGCGTTCACCAGGAACACCGCCACCATGACCAGCAGGGACCGCACGAGCGTGGCCTTGGGGCCGAAGCGGTCCACCACTGGGCCTGCGACCGCATTGCCCACGACGATGGACAGGTTCCCCAGCAGCATCAGCGCCGAGATGCCAAAGGCGTCCATCCCCAGCTCGTAGGTGGCAATGCCGAGCAGCCCCACGAAGTAGCTGCAGTGCACGCCCAAACGTTGGAACAGCCGTGAGAAGAAGAGCCGCGCCTCACCGCCGCGCGGGAGGGCGGACGAAACCGCATAAGCCATGAAAAAGGCTCCTTATCGGATCAGCAACGAGCAAGACAAAGGAGGGAACGAGCTATGACGCGACCACGAACCCGCTGGTGAAGACCAACAATCCGGTGGCTGCCATAGTCTGCCCTCCTCACGCTCCTGTCCGACTTCAGAGACTGCGTGCCACCCTAGCGGAAAACGGGGGACGGTGCCAGCGCCGATCGGGGATTTGTCCAGACATTCGTGTCTCGGCTATTTCCCCTCACGTAAGGGGTATTTTGTTCAGGTCACATCTCATCGACGCTAAGGAACCACCCATGGCAGAACCTCTGCTCTCGGTCCGCGACCTCACGGCAAGCGCGGACGACAAGACCATCCTGCACGGTATCGACCTCGCGATCGACCCGGGGACCTGTCACGTGCTCATGGGCCCGAACGGCGCCGGCAAGTCGACCCTCGGCCATGTGCTGATGGGCGACCCGGTCTACACCGTGGGCTCCGGCACCATCGAGTTCGCCGGCGAGGACGTCACGGACCTCTCGGCCGACAAGCGCTCGCTCGCCGGCATGTTCCTCTCGTTCCAGGCCCCGGTGGAGATTCCCGGCGTGCCGCTGTACAGCTTCCTGCGCACCATCTGCCAGAAGCGCCCGGACCTCAAGATGACCGCGCGCCAGTTCCGCAAGCACGTGACCGCGCTCGCCGAGGAGCTGGAGATGGACCCGGCCTACCTCACGCGCGACCTCGGCGTGGGGTTCTCCGGTGGCGAGAAGAAGAAGGTGGAGATGCTCCAGCTGCTCCTCCTCGAGCCCAAGCTCGCCATCCTCGACGAGACCGACTCCGGCCTCGACGTCGACGCGCTCGGCGTCGTGTCCCGCGGCATCGCCGCCTATCGCGAGCGCACCGGCGGCGCGCTGCTCGTCATCACGCACAACACGCGCATCCTCGAGCGCCTCGACGTGGACGAGACCCATGTGATGGTGAACGGCCGCATCGTGGCCAACGGCGACGCCGCGCTTATCCCGAACATCGATGCAAACGGCTTCGAGCAGTTCGAGGAGGCCGTGGCCGTCGCGGAAGCCGCCGACGCCACGGTCATGGCCGAGAACGCGTGTCAGGAGTAGCCGTGTCCGATACCACCTACCAAAGCGAGCTCACCTCCGCAGAGGCCTCCGGTGGCGAGCGCGTTCGCACGAACGTGGCCGACGTCGACCGCTCGCTCTATGACTTCGTGAAGTCCGAGGAGGGCTACGAGCGCTTCGAGGACGGGCTGTCGCCCCAGATCGTCGAGGAGATCAGCCGCAAGAAGGATGAGCCCCAGTGGATGCTCGACCTGCGCCTCCGCTCCCTCCAGATCTACGAGAACACCCCGATGCCCGCCAACTGGGGCCCCTCCATCGAGGGCCTCGACATGGCCAACATCTCCACCTACGTGACCTCCGGCCACGAGCAGGTGGACTCCTGGGACGAGGTGCCCGAGGACATCAAGGACACCTTCGAGCGCCTCGGCATCCCCGAGGCGGAGCGCACGAGCCTCGCCGGCGTCGGCGCCCAGTACGACTCCGAACTCGTCTACCACAACATGCGCGAGGAAGTGGCCGAGCTGGGCGTGGTCTACTCCGGCATCGAGGAGGCCCTCCACGGCCCCTTTGAGGAGCTGATCCGCGAGCACTTCATGAAGCTCGTGCCGCCGACGGACCACAAGTTCGCGGCGCTCCATGGCGCGGTGTGGTCCGGCGGCTCCTTTGTGTACGTGCCGGCCGGCGTCACCGTGCCGTTCCCGCTGCAGAGCTACTTCCGCCTCAACGCGGCGGGAGCGGGCCAGTTCGAGCACACCCTCATCATCGTGGAGCCGGGCGCCGACCTGCACTTCATCGAGGGCTGTTCGGCACCCAAGTACAACGTGGCCAACCTCCACGCCGGGTGCGTGGAGCTCTTCGTGGGCAAGGGCGCGCGCCTGCGCTACTCCACGATCGAGAACTGGTCCAAGAACATGTACAACCTCAACACCAAGCGCGCCCGCGTGGAGGAGGACGGCACCATCGAGTGGGTCTCCGGCTCGTTCGGCAGCCACGTGAGCTACCTCTACCCGTCGAGCCTCCTGGTGGGCAAGCGCGCGGCCTGCGAGTTCACCGGCATCACGTTCGCCGGCGCCACGCAGAACCTCGACACCGGCTGCAAGGTGCACATGTCCGCGCCGGACACCCGCGCGAGCGTCTCCACCAAGTCCATCTCCAAGGGCGGCGGCATCTCCACGTTCCGCAGCTCCGTGACCGTGACCCCGCGCGCCGACCGCGCCCGTGCCACCGTCAGCTGCCAGAGCCTCATGCTCGACGACCGGAGCGTCTCGGACACCATCCCGGCCATGGACATCCGCAACCGCACCGCGCAGGTGGGCCACGAGGCCACCATCGGCCGCATCTCCGACGACACGATCCTCTACCTGATGAGCCGCGGCGTCCCCGAGCAGGAGGCCCGCGCGATGATCGTGAACGGCTTCGCGGAGCCCATCAGCAAGGAGCTGCCGCTGGAGTACGCGGTCGAGATGAACAACCTGATCAAGCTCGAGATGGAAGGGGCGATTGGCTAGTGAGCGATAAGCGAACGATCGCCCTGCGGAGCGAAGCCGTCGCGGCCAGCTCGGCGCCAGCCGAGGTGCCCGCCACGGCGCCCAAAAGAGACAATCTCTCAGTGACGATGACCGCACTCGAGATGGAAGGGGCGATCGGCTAGTGAGCGACCTGAGAACGCTGCAGCACGTCAACGCTGCCCCTGCCCAGACCTGGAACTGGCTCAAGATCAACGAGACGGCCGTGGGCGTGCCCGTGCCGGCGGATGTGGCCGCCCAGGTCGACGCCGACGGCTGGCAGCCCCTCGTGAACACCGATGTGCCCGAGCAGGCGCAGGGCGTCCTCATGGGCGCCGGCACCCAGGCCACCGGATGGATCGACGCCTGTGCCACGCAGCGCGCCACCGTCACGGTCCCCGCCGCGTCCTACGCCGAGGAGCCCGTCCTGGTGTTCCTCGACGCGGCCCAGGGCACCGTTGCGCAGACCACTGTCGTGCTCGAGGAGGACGCCTCCGCGCAGGTGCTCGTGTGCGCGCTCGGCCGCGAGACGGACGCCGGCACCACCGGCTCGGCCCTGCGCCTTGTGCTCGCCGATGGCGCCGAGGCCGAGGTGGACCTCCTCGTCGCCCAGGGCCCCGGGCAGCGCCACGTGGACGACCTCGGCGCCGCCCTCGGCGAGGACGCCCGGCTCACCCTGCGCCAGTACGTGCTCGGGAGCGAGCAAGCGGCCGTGGGCGTCGCCGTGGAGCTGCTCGGCCGGAACGCCGCCCTTGATGCCAACCTCCGCTACGTCACCCGCGCGGCCGAGGCCACGGACGTCAGCTACCAGTCCATCCACGAGGGCCGCAAGACGCGCACCGACATCGTCGCCGCCGGCGTGATCACGGGCGACGGCTCCAAGGTGCTCCGCGCCACCATCGACCTCGCCCACGGCTGCAAGGGCGCCGAGGGCTCGGAGGCCGAGACCGTCGTGCTCGCCGGCGACCAGGTGGTCAACAAGACCCTGCCAGTGATCCTCTGCTCCGAGGACGACGTCGCGGGCAACCATGGCGCCACGATCGGCTCGCTCAGCGAGGAGCAGCTGTTCTACCTGGCCTGCCGCGGCCTCACCGAGGAGGACGCCACCGGCCTTATGACCACGGCCATCGTCGACGACGCGGCGGCGTCGCTGCCCGCCGAGGCCGCCGCCGCGGTCGTTGAGTGGGCGAGATGGTCGCTCGGCCCGGACGCCGCCGAGAGCGCCGCCACCGCTGCCGAACTGGCCGGCCACGACCTTGAGGAGGTCCCTGCGTGAGCAAGCTATTCGACGGCCCTCTGACCGTGGCGCCGGGGCTCGACCCCGCGGTCGCCGCGAACATCGACGAGAACCCCTACCGGGCGGACTTCCCGCTTTTGGCCAACAGCCCGGGCCTCGCGTTCCTCGACTCCGCCGCCACGGCGCAGCGTCCCGAGTGCGTGCTCGAGGCGCAGAAGGTGTTCTACGAGACGATGAACGCGAACCCGCTCCGTGGTCTCTACGGCCTCTCGATCGAGGCCACCGAGGAGATCAACGAGGCCCGCGCGACAGTGGCGCGGTTCATCGGCGCCGACGACCCCCGCGAGGTCATCTTCACGCGCAACACGAGCGAGTCGCTCAACCTGGCCGCACGATCGCTCGGCGACCTGCTGTTGAAGCCCGGCGACCAGGTGGTCATCTCCGTGATGGAGCACCACTCGAACCTGATTCCCTGGCAGCAGGTCTGCGCCGAGAAGGGCGCGGAGCTCGTCTACCTCTATCCCAACGACGAGGGGCTGCTGACCCCGGAGGAGATCGAGGCCAAGATCGGCCCGAAGACGAGGATCGTCTCCATCGCCCATGTGTCCAACGTGCTCGGCGTCGAGAACCCGGTGCACGCCATCGCGGACCGTGCCCACGAGATGGGCGCCGTGTGCGTCGTGGACGCCGCGCAGTCCGCCCCGCACATCAAGATCGACGTCAAGGAGCTGGGCTGCGACCTCCTCGCCTTCTCGGCGCACAAGGTCTTCGGGCCCCTCGGCATCGGTGTGCTCTGGGGCAAGATGGCCCTGCTCGAGAAGATGCCGCCGTTCCTGACCGGCGGCGAGATGATCGACTCCGTCACCGAGACCGAGGCCGTCTGGGCGCCGGTGCCCGAGAAGTTCGAGGCCGGCACCCAGGACGCCGCCGGCATCGCCGCGACGGCCGTGGCGCTGGACTACGTCGACGAGGTGGGCCTCGACGCGATCGAGGCCCGCGAGGACGCGCTCGTCGCGGAGCTGGACGCCCGCCTCCGCGCGATTCCCGGCGTCACGGTGTACGGCCCCACCGACGCCACGAAGCGCCACGGCGTGGTCGCGTTCAACCTGGAGGGCGTGCACCCGCACGACGTCGCGAGCCTCCTGGACTCCAAGGACGTCTGCATTCGCGCCGGCCACCACTGCGCGCAGCCGCTGCTCACCTACCTGGGCTGCGACAGCACCAACCGGGCGTCCGTCGCGTTCTACAACGACCGTTCCGACATCGACCAGCTGGTGGACGGCATCGAGTTCGTGAGAGGGATCTTCCATGGGAGCTGCTGACCTGTACACGCCCGCGCTGCTCGAGCACTGCAACCATCCCGACTACAACTACGAGATGGAGGACGCGACGCACGTCCACGAGGGCATCAACCCGAGCTGCGGCGACGACCTGACGCTCCACCTCAAGCTGGCCGACGACGGCACCATCGCGGACGCGTCCTGGACGGGGGCCGGCTGTGCCGTGTCCAAGGCGAGCGCGGACATGATGAGCGACCTGCTCATCGGTGCCACAGCGGACGAGGCGAGAGAGCTGGCCGAGAGCTTCGGCAAGCTCGTGCGCGGCGAGGAGCTCACGGCCGAGCAGCTGGAGGACCTCGACGAGGCCGCGTGCCTCTCCTCCATCTCCCACATGCCGGCCCGCGTGAAGTGCGCCGAGCTGGCCTGGCGCACGATGGAGGAGATGCTCAACGGCGCGAGCGACCCCACCACCACGGAAGAGGGCTGAGGCGCGATGTCCGGCACGATTTCCACCAAGGGCCGCTACGCGCTGCGGGTGATGATCGACCTCGGGTGCCACGAGGGCTGGGTGTCGCTCGGGGACGTGGCCAAGCGCCAGGGCATCAGCCGCAAGTACCTGGAGCAGGTGATGAGCTCGCTGCTCAAAGCGCGGCTCGTGACGAGCCAGCGGGGCAAGGGCGGCGGCTACCAACTGGCGCACGACCCGGCCGACTACACCGTGGGCGCGATCCTGCGCGCGGCCGAGAACGGCTCGCTGGCCCCGGTCGCGTGCCTGGACTGCTCGACCGGGGCGCTCTGCCCGCGCGCCGAGAGCTGCCCGACGCTGCCGATGTGGCAGGAGCTGGGGCAGGTGACGGCGAACTACCTGGACTCGAAGACGCTGGCCGACCTCTTGGACGGCACGACCGCCGCGGACATCGACGGGGGCTGCGGCGTCTGACTGCGCTGGCGGCACGGGGTCGCGTCCCTGTGCCGCCCTATTCTGCCTCCGCGTCAGGCAGGCCAGCCGCCGCCCGACATGTAGCCGCAGCTACTGAGGACGATGCCCTTGCTCGGCGTCGAGGCGTGGATCATCATGCCGCCCACATAGACCCCCACGTGGCCGCTCTTCCACACGAGGTCGCCCCTCTGCAGCTGGGAGACGGGCTTGAAGTTCGCGATGGCGCCCCTCTGGCTCTCGCTGTAGTGGCTCAGCGAGACGCCCGCTCGCGCGAAGCAGTACATCGTGAGGCCCGAGCAGTCGAAGGTGCGGCTCGCCGGGTTGTAAGCCCCGTACACGTAGGATCCGCCGAGCATGTCGTACGCTGCGGCCACGACAGCGGACCGCTGGGCGCTCGTACCGCCCGAGGTGGGCGTTGTCGTTCCCTGTGAGGAGCCACCGCTCGGCTTGGTGGTGCCCGTCGGCGTGGCGGGCGTGCTCGGGTTCGGCTTCGGGGTCGTGTTCGCGCTCCCGCCCGCGCTCTCGTTCGTGGGGTTCGAGCCGGAGCTCGGGCGCGACTCTGAAGCGCCCGCAGGGTTGGTCGCCGACCCTGCGGACTGGCCGCCTTGCGTCGTCGCGCTCTCAGCGGCCCGTTCCTCGGCAGCCTGGCGCGCCGCCTCTTCCTGTGCGGCCTTTTCCTGCGCTGCCTTCTCGGCGGCCGCCTCCTCGGCGAGCTTCTGCTGGACCTCTTGGTCCAAGCCGTTCACGTAGGACTCGGCCTCCGCCACCTGCGCATCGAGCGAGGCCTGCTGCGCCTCTTGCTCGGCAAGCAGGGACTCCTGGTGCGCACGCTGGGTCTCGAGCTGCTGCTTCTGCCCGGTGAGTTCGATGTTCTTATCGTTGAGCTCCGCCTTGAGCTGCTTGGTCGCGGCGATCTGGCCGGCACGCTGCTCCGAGACCTTGTCGGCGTAGTACACGCGCTCCCACAGGTCCTCGAAGCTGTTGGCGTTGAGCAGGACCGACAGCACCGACACGCTGCCGTTCTTGTAGTCCACCCGGGCCATGGCGGCGAGGCTTTGCTGGCGCTCGGCCAGCTCCGCCTGCTTCTCGGCAATCTGGCGCTCGGTCTGCGCGATGGACGCCTCCGCCTGCTCGACGAGCCCGGTGGTCTCGTCCAGCTGCACCTTGGTGCCGTTGAGCTGCTCGGAGATCTGCTCCGCCTGGCCGTACAGCTCGTCGAGCTGTGCCCGGGCGCTGGCAAGCTTGCCCTGGAGCTCGGTGGAGGTGTCGGCCAGGGCGATTCGAGGCGCGCCAAGAAGGGCGCCTCCCAGAAGGATGGCGACGACCGCCAGGAACAGCGTGCGGAGAGGCTTCTTCACTGAGTACCCCCGATGTTCACGTGCCTTTGAGTCCGGATAGGCACCATGGTAACCACCTGTGCCCACGTAGGCGCCGGAAGTCCCTCGCTTTTCGTCGGACGCGCAACGGTCGACAAAAGAGGGCGGCCGCCGAAGCGACCGCCCTCGCAGACGTTCTGTAGCGCGTGACCGCAGCCGGTTACGCCGGCCAGCCGCCGCCGACCATGCCCCACGTCATCGGGCCGACGATGATGCCCCTGGTGGGGTTGGACGCGTGGATCATCTGGCCGTTGCCCACGTAGATGCCCACGTGGCCGCTCTTCCACACGAGGTCGCCAGGCTGGAGCTGCGACAGGGGCACGAAGTTCCTGATGTAGCCCTTCTGCGCCTCGGACTGGTGCGGGAGCGAGATGCCCGCCTTCGAGAAGCAGTACATCGTGAGGCCCGAGCAGTCGAAGGTGCGGTTGGCCGGGTCGTAGGCGCCGTAGATATAGGAGCCGCCGACCATGGACCAGGCGGCGTCGATGACCGCCTGACGCTGGGCCGTGCTGCCGGCCACGCTCGACGACGACCCGCCCGAACCGGAAGGCCTCAACCCGGAGCCAGGGTTGGAGCCCGAAGGCGTGGAGCCTGCGGCAGGACGGGAGCCAGTCGAGCCGGAGGGCGCGGTCGAAGAGCCGTTCCCCGAGCTGGAGGAGCCGGAAGAACCGCCGCTGGAGCCCGACGAGCTGCTCGCCAGCGCGGCGTTCGCTGCCTCGCGGGCGGCGTTGGCCTCGGCCTCCTGCTGCGCCCGGGCGGCCTCCTGCTCCTCGGCGAGCTTGTCCTTGACCTCCTGGTCGAGGCCGTTCACGTAGGACTGTGTCTCGGAGACCTGGGCGTCGAGCTGCGCCTGCTGCGACTCCTGGTCCGCCTGGAGCTGCTCCTGCTGCGCCTTCTGCTGCTCCAACTGCTGTTTCTGAGCCGTGAGCTCGATGCTCTTGTCGTTGAGCTCCGCCTGCAGCTGCTTGGTGGCGTCGATGTCGGACGCCTGCTTCTCGGACACCTTGTCCGCATAGTGGATGCGACTCACGAAGTCGTCAAAGGAGGTGGCGTTGAGGACGATCGAGAGGAACGACACCGTGCCGTTCTTGTAGTCCTGGGCCACCTTGGCCGAGAGGTGCGACTGGCGCTCGGCCAGCTCCGCCTTCTTGGCCTCGATGTCCTTCTCGGTCTGGGCGATGTCGGAGTTCGCCTGGTCGATCTTCGCGTTGGTCTCCTGCAGCTGCACCTTCGTGCCGTTGAGCTGCTCGGAGATCTGCTCGGCCTGCTCGTAGAGGGAGTCGAGCTTGTTCTGCGCCGTGTCGAGCTTGGCCTGCAGCTGTGCCGCCGTGTCCGCGACGGCCGGCGTCGGCGCACCGAAGGCGACAGCGCACAGGAACGCCCCGACCAGCGCGAGCGCCGCAGGGGCCTTGAATCGCTTACTCATAGGACCTCTCGTGGTTGGGTGCACGGTCCGGCTTCGACGCGCGCCGAAGCCCCTGAGAATGGTAGCAACGTGCCCCCAGCAGCGTTTCAGGCAACTCCCTCCTTCACATACCGGCAGAACCCGCTGCGCAGCTGCTGTCCCTTCAATGAGAGGTTCTCCACAATCCTCAAAAAAGGGAGCCCGGGCCAGCCGGCCCAAGCCCCCGATCGTCCGCCATGCGAACGGTTGAGCCGTTAGTTCCAGCCGCGGCCGGCGCTCCCGAACTCGCGGATCTTCTCCTCGGTCTTCGCCTGGATGGCCGCAGCGCCCGGGGCCAGGAACTTGCGCGGGTCGTAGCCCTTGCCCTTCTTGGCGGCGCCGGACTCGACGTACTCGCAGGTGGCGTCCGAGAAGGCCACCTGGAGCTCGGTGTTCACGTTGATTTTCGCGATGCCGTTCTGGATGGCCTTGGCGATCTGGTCCGCCGGGATGCCGGTGCCGCCGTGGAGGACGAGCGGCATGGCGCCGGTCTTGGCCTTGATGGCGGCGAGGACGCCGAAATCCAGGCCCTCCCAGTTGTCCGGATAGAGGCCGTGGATGTTGCCGATGCCGCAGGCGAGCATGTCGACGCCCAGGTCGGCGATGGCGGCGCACTGGTCCGGGTCGGCCAGCTCGCCCTTGCCCACGACGCCGTCCTCGACGCCGCCGATGCCGCCCACCTCGGCCTCGATGGAGATGCCCTTGGCGTGGCAGATCTTCACGAGCTCGGCGGTGTTCTTCATGTTGACGTCGAAGGACTCCTCGTGGGAGCCGTCGTACATCACGGAGGTGAAGCCGGCGTCGATGCACTCGAGGCAGGCGTCATAGGTGCCGTGGTCCAGGTGCAGGGCGACGGGCACCGTGAGGTCGAGGGCGTCGTACATCGCGTGCACGAGCTTGGAGACGGTCTTGTAGCCGGTCTGGTACTTGGCCGCGCTCATGGAGCACTGGATGATGACCGGGGACTGGGTCTCCTCGGCGGCGTTCATGATCGCGTGGCACCACTCGAGGTCGTTGGTGTTGAACGCGCCCACCGCGTAGTGGCCGGCCTCGGCCAGGTCGAGCATCTGCTTGGCGTTGACGAGCATGCTGGAACCTCCGTTAGTTCGCCTCTCCTGCGGACGGCGGCACGGCGCCGGCGCCCGTTTCCATACCTACGAGCGATTATCGCCTTTGTTATGGGGACGCCGGGGGCGGGAAGACAAATCCACAGGGAAAAGCGCGTGGGCGGTCGTTTGTGCAGCTAGAGCTGGCAAAGATGACCAGCTGTGGGCGGACAAGGTGAACCGATGGGCACCCGTGAGGACCGTGCGCCCCCGGTCGGCCTCACATTGCACATCCGAGCCAGATCGCATTTCTCGATTCGGCAGCAGGGAAAACCGCCATCTGAACGTCCGCATCGCAGTTTCTGCCTCGCACGAATCCAGATCCGCAATCTGAGCGTCACTCAGACCTGCAATCCTGCGACATGCCTGAGGCCCTTCAGTCCGGGCCCGCATGTGCCCCGCGCCACGTCCGCAGTGCTGCGTGCCCGCCCCGCTTGCCACCCGGCGGTGGGACTCGGCCATGGCTCCTCCGCGCGCGGCGATTCATCTACGTCGGTTTTAGAGGAGGGCGCGCGTTTCTTCTCGGTTTCGATAATTCCTACCGCACTGCTAGGTGTTTACCGGCGGGGGTATCCCTTATGGCACCCCGCCCGCGCACGAGACCGAGAGGAGCAGCCATGGCCGCCACGACGAACGCGATGTCGATGCGAATGCCCTGCTCCCGGGACCCTCGGTCGCGGCGCTCCTGCGCGTAGCCGCACCTCCTGAGGCTCCCGGGACTCCCCGTTTGTTTGAACGCGTCAAACCAAGAAGGAGCACCCCATGAGCCAGAGCACGCACATCGAGACCATTCAGGTCCACGCCGGCCAGGAGCACCCGGACCTGTCCACGGGCGCCCGCGCCGTGCCCATCTACGCCACCACCAGCTACGTCTTCCCCACCAGCGAGTCTGCCGCCGCGCGTTTCGGGCTCGCCGAGGCCGGCAACATCTACTCGCGCCTGACCAACCCGACGGTGGCCGCGTTCGAGAACCGCGTCGCGGCGCTGGAAGGGGGCACCGCGGCCGTGGCCTTCTCGTCCGGCTCCGCCGCGATCACGGCGGCCATCGAGAACGTCGCGGGCGCCGGCGACCACGTCGTGGCCTCCACCAACCTCTACGGCGGGACCGCGAACCTCTTCTCGCACACGCTGCGCGACCTCGGCATCGAGACCACCTTCGTGGACCAGACCGACCTCGAGGCGGTGGAGGCGGCCATCCGTCCCGAGACCAAGCTGCTGTACGCCGAGACCCTCGGCAACCCCGGATCCGAGGTGCTCGACATCGAGTCCTGGTCCGCCATCGCACACCGTCACGGCCTGCCGCTGATTGTGGACGCGACGTTCTCCACACCGGCGCTCTTCCGGCCTCTCGAGCACGGCGCGGACGTCGTGGTGCACTCCGCCACGAAGTTCCTTGGCGGCCATGGGGCGGCCATGGGCGGCGTGCTCGTGGACGGCGGCACGTTCGACTGAGCCGCGTCCGACGCGTTCCCCGGCCTCTCACAGCCCAACCCCAGCTATCACGGGCTGGTCTTCTCGGACGCGGGCGGGAACGCGGCCTACGCGCTCAAGGCCCGCGCGACGCTTCTGCGCGACCAGGGCGCGTGCCTCTCGCCGTTCGACGCGTTCCTCCTGCTGCTCGGCACCGAGACGCTGTCCCTGCGCGTGGAGCGCCAGGTGGAGAACGCGCTCGCGGTGGTGGGCTTCCTGAGCCGGCACCCGCTCGTGGGCCGCGTCGACCATCCGTCCCTGGCCGAAGGTCGCGAGGGCGAGCTGTACCGGCGGTTCTATCCCAACGGCGGGGCCAGCATCTTCACGTTCGACATCGACGGCTCGGCCGACGAGGCGCGGCTGTTCACCGAGAGCCTCGAGCTGTTCTCGCTGCTCGCGAACGTGGCGGACGTCAAGAGCCTCGTGATTCACCCAGCGAGCACCACCCACAGCCAGCTGTCGGAGGACGAGCTGCTCGCCGCCGGCATCCGGCCGCAGACCGTGCGGCTCTCCATCGGCACGGAGCACGTCGACGACATCATCGCCGACCTCGAGCGAGGCTTCGCGGCAGTGGAAGCGTCACGCGCATAGAGGTGCGCGGCCCTCGCACGGCGCCGTGCGAGGGCGCCTTCTTGCCTCACGCGAAGACGGCGGCGCACATCAAAACAACAATCGCCGCCGCCGCAATCAGCAGACACACCTTCATGACGGACCGGTCCACGTGCTTCTCGCCCTCGGGCATCTCGTTGGCCTTCTTCTCGGCCTCGACCTCCTCGGGCAGATCCTCCAGCTCTCGGTTCGTCTTCTCGGTGTACGTGGGGTCGGCGGCCATGGCACAGCTCCTCTCGTCGTTTCAAGGGACGTACCCGCCGTTGTCAAAACGTGCCCCCACACCGGCGCTTGAGCCGAGCCACGCACCCGCTTCACATCACCGTGTCTGGCTCACTCGTCCGCCGGCTTGCCGCCCTGGAGCGATGCCCCTTCGTAGCTGGAATGCAGCGGCTGTTGCTCCAGACGGGGCACCACCCGCCGCAGCGTCGCTTCCAGGGCGTCCTCCGCGCCCATGCGGTCCGCGACGTCCCACGCCGCCCACGGCTGCTCGCCCTGTTCGGTGAACACGCGCACGGTGGCGGGGTTCAAGACCCACGCGTCCCCGAAGCGCTCGGTCTCCACCAGCACGTGGGCCTCCCCGTCCTTGGGCACCGAGAAGTGCGCGAGCAGCGAGTCGAGGCCGGGGTCCTCGTTCCAGGAGACGACGAGCCCCACGGTCGCGGACGCCAGCTCCCCCACCGGTTGCACCATCTGGTCAAGGCTCTGGGCGAGCGCGTCCTGCTCGTCACCGAGCGCCAGGTAGTCGCGGAAGAACCGCTCGGTGGCCTGCGTCCGCAGCGGCTCCTCGACGTCGCTCCAGCGTCGCATGGACAGTGAGAGGTCGGCGGCGCCCTGCACTGCGAAGGTGCGGATCAGTGACTCGATCAGCGCGTTCACGTCCACCCCGCCGGGAAGCTCGGACAGCTCGTCGAGCGCCTCGTCGAGCGCGTCCTGCTCGGTGTCGGCGTCGTCGCCCTCTGCCGCACCGTTCGTCTCGGCGTCGCCCGAGGCGCCGAGCAACGACTCGAGCGCCTCCCGCGCCTGCCGCATGCCGTCGACGCGCTCGCGCCACTGGCCCACGTTCGCAAGGCCCACGGCCTGCACGTCGCAGGTGCCAGGCAGCGACCCCATCACCACGGACAGCGCGACAACGAGCCCCTGGTCGGGCTCGGCGCCGAAGAGGTCGAGGAGCGCGTCCGTCTCGGGGGCGTCGCCCCGCTCGTAGGTGAGCCGGGACAGGCTCATGGACACCGCCGACGCCACGACCGGCAGCAGCTCCTTCAACCCTTGACCGACGGCCAGCTCGTAGCGCACGGCGGGCGACAGGCCGTCCTCCATCGCGCAGCCCGGGGCGTCCACCCACAGGTAGGGCACGCCGCACTGCTCCAACTCCCGTGCCACTTCCATCCGGGCGTCCCCGAGCACGTACTGCCAGGTGCCGGACCGCCACGCCTCCACGAGGACGCCCACGTAATTGGACGGCCAGAAGGGGTCCCGCTCGCCCCGAGTGAGGGCACCTGCCGGGTTCAGCGACATCTCCCACTCGTAACCCTCGGGGGCGACGCTCACCACGGCGTCGGGGAACCGGTCGGCCATCTGGGCCTTCCCGGCACAATCCGGTGCGAGAACGATGTGGGCCATGGCTGCCTCCCTTCCGTTCGGCCGTGGACGACGGCGCCATTGTAGGCTCCCTGTGCCGGAGGCCCGCGCCGACGGTCGGCGCCCACGGCGCGCACGAGCGGGGCGGCCGGAGCGCCGCTTCCCGACCTGCGGGCTCGGACTACCCCGTCGTCCTCGGTGCGTCCCGTCGAGCCCACAAGGCCCATAGCGTCTGGGCGAGCACGAGGCACCCGAACAGGCCCGCGCTGACCCAGAAACCGAACCGTGCGAGCGACCCCGCGACGCCAGCGAGCGCCCCGAGCCCGTCGATCACCGGCAGGCACAGGATCTGCCCCAGCGAGATCATCGCGTTGCCGAGCCCGTAGGCACGCCCGTACGCGGCACCGGGGCACACGCGGCCGATCAGGTAACCCATCGATGCCTGCGTCACACCGAGGAAGACGCCCTCGCAGACGGTCGCCGCAAAGACGGCGCCCATGTTGGTCGCGCCGAGCAGAACCAAACACCCGACGAGCCCGGCCACGGGCGGCACCACGGCCACGAAGAGCCCGAGCCGGCGCGTGAGCCACGGCAGCGCCAGCGAGGAGAGCGCAGCGGCCAGCGTCACGAGGCCCATGGCCGCACCGGCGTCGGCGGTGGTGCCGATCGCCGCGTCACGGACCACGTACAAGGCCAAGTTGAACGGCACGACAGCGTACGCGAGCAGCGAAACCGCAGCGAGCGCGCAGAGCGCGCGGCCGCGAGCGCCGACGGCGTCCCCTTTCGGCAAGGGGGCGCTCTCGGGGGCCTTCTCGGGCACGGGCGCTTTGAGCACGAGCGCCGCAGTCACGAGGACCGGCACCACGAGGAGATAGAGCCAGAAGACCCCGCGCCAGCCCACAGCGAGGGCGAGCCGGCCCGCCACAAAGAGCACCGCGGCCGCGCCACCGTTGTTGGCCGCAGAGTTGAGGCCGAGGGCCCGGGCCCGGGCGCGGCCCGTGAAACCGTCGAGACAAAGCTCACCGAGCGTGGCGACCACCGTCGACTGCCCAAGTCCCACAAGCAAGGCGGCGACCCACAGCTGGGGCAGCGAGACCGTGCCCACGAGCGGCATGAGGCCGCCGAGCAGCTCGCCGGCGAGGCCGCCGAGCACGCGAGCCTTTGCCGCGACGCGCCCGGCCAGCGCCGACACGGCCAGCGAGCCGGCGAACGACCCCACCACGGAGCATTGGAGCATGGCCTGCACCGCCGCGTCGCCGGCACCGGGGAAAGCGGCAGCGACGTCCGCCGTGAGCACGGACCCGACCGCTCCGAACTGGGTGATGAGGGCGCAGAGCACGATCACGACGAGCAACGGCAGCTGGCGCCTCTCGAAGGCGCGGCTCATGAGCCGGGCACCGTCTGCGCGGTTTTTGTCGAGAGGCTCATCATTCTGACAACCCTTAATTCCCTGTCCCACACAACAAATCCAGAGACTGATATTCTAGGACGATGGAAAGACGCGGAGCCCCTAGGAGAGGACGCACATGGCCGAGCCCCGCACACGCCTGGAAGGACGCGGCGGCGTCAGCGCCGCCGATTGCATGCGCGTCGTGCCGCGACGGGAGAAGGAGTCCGGGTCGGCCTATGCGTACCGCGTGCTCTCGCGGAACATCATGATGCTCTACATGCCGCCCGGGGCGTGGATTCGCGAGTCGTCCATCGCCGAGGCGCTGCACGTGTCGCGCACGCCGGTGCACGAGGCCATGGGGCTCCTGCGGGACCGGTCGCTCGTCGACGTGGCGCCCCAGAGCGCGACGCACGTCTCGCGCATCAGCGTGAGCGAGCTGCGCCAGTCGTTCTTCATGCGTGTGGCCGTGGAGCCGCTCATCGTCACGCAGCTGGCCCGCACGGTGTCGCCGCATGCGGTCGCCGACCTGGGGGCGATCCTCAAGCAGATGGACGAGGTGTGCTCCGAGCCAGGGCGCGAGGCGGAGTTCATCGACCTCAACGCCCGGTTCAACAAGCGGTTCTACGACGCGGCGGGCAAGGGCTACATCTGGGAGAGCCTCCAGAAGACTGGCACCGCCTACGAGCGCACCTACAACATGGGGCTCCTGTACGGCTACTCGCGTCCCAACACCGACATGCACCGGCAGATCGTGAGCTTCCTCCGGTCCGGCGGAGAGAACCGCCACGAGGTAACGACGGCAATCCACGGGATGCTGTCCGACTACACGCAGTACCTCGAGCGGCTGGCACGCGACTTCCCCGACTGCTTCGTGCTGCCCAGGCGCTGACACGCACGTGCATTTGGCGTGCATTTGGGGACAGTCCCTTTTTACACATCGATCTTCATAACAAAGGGCGGTGCGCCGAGTCTTGGCACCGCCCTTTTCCGTGCTCACATGATTGGTCGCCCGCGCGATCAGTCCTCGGGCTCGACACCCGCGGCCGCGGCCTCGGCCTCCACCTCGGAGCGCGGCTTCGTGCTCTCATAGAACACGACCTCGCCGGCGTCCGCGATGGTCTTGCCGTCAACGAACGGCAGGGCCAGGAACTCGGAGACGGTGGGAACGAGGTCGGAGCAGTCGGTGTAATGGTTCTTGTGGTTCAGGACGGAGGTGTCCTGCGCGCGCCAGTAGTGGTCGTTCACATCGGTGAGGTAGTACAGCTTGTCGCCCGCCTGCATGTACACGGAGTGGTTGCACCGCAGGTAGTCGGCAAGCCCGTCCACGTTCAGATCGAGAGCCTCTTCTGCACGAACGCCCATGACGGTTCCTTCCCTCGCAAGTGGATAGTGGCAACCGTTGTCGGACCGCCTGGGGCCGATCGGACGGCTGCAGCGTGACTGAAAGGCTACCCCAACTCATGATCGCCCAGACCCACAAGGACCGGTTTCTCCGTGAGCGCACCGACGGTCCGGCCAGCGCCGGGGCTGTGCACGTTCGGCAGTGCAACGAGACGGACCCGAGCGATGCCCGTGCGCAATCACGCCGAAACGGGGCAAACTGTTCAGTTCTTTGCCCCACAATCGGGAGCTTCTCGGCACGAGGATGGCTCACGTGGCGGAACGGGGCCGATACGGGGTCAACCGTTGCACCGCTTGCCCCGAATCGGCCTTTTATCGCTGGCCTTGCACCGCGGTGCAGGTCCCGGGCGTCACGCCAGGATGAGCGCCTCCAACTCCTCCGGCGTGTCCACCAGCACCGTCGCGCCGTTCTCGATCAGGGACTCCCGGCTCCGGAAGCCCCAGGTCACGATCAGAGGCTCGAGCCCGGAGTTCGCGGCGGTCAGCACGTCCACCTCGGAGTCGCCCACATAGCAGGCGTCCTCAGGCGCCACTCCCAGCGTCTCGAGCGCGCGGAACACCATGGTCGGGTCCGGTTTTCTCGGGATGTCGTCGCGCTGGCCGAGCACCGCGTCGAACACGCCGGGAAAGTGCAGATCGGCCAGCTCGCGCACCGCGAAGTCCACCTTGTTCGACACCACGGCCACGCGCACGCCCTGCTCGCGCAGGCGGGCGACCATCGCGACGATCCCCGGGTATGGCCGCGTGTGGTCGTTGCAGTGATCGCCGTAGACCTCTTTGAAGCGTGCCAGCACGCGGGCGCGCTCCTCGTCCGGGCACGTCTCCCCCACCGCCAGCTCGATCAGGCGGGGCACGCCGTTGCCCACCATGGCCCGCACCTCGGCGAGCGAGTAGGGCTCCCGCCCGAACTCCTGCAGCGTGCGGTTCAAGCTCAACTGCAGGTCGTCCAAGGTGTCCAGGATCGTGCCGTCCATATCGAACACAGCCGCTCGCGCCATGGTTTCGGCTTCCTTTCCGTTTGAAAGAGACCCTCTCCCGGCTCATTCTCCCCAACTTGGCGTGGCTATTATGGAAGGTCGCGCGCCGGGACGCGCTGTCTCCGCATCCCGCGCCGTCTTGGCAACCCCGCCCGATCCCGCAGAGGGCGGAAAAGACGAAAGGAACCAGCAGTTCCCATGAGCGACACCCGCACCTACTCCCTGCACACGCACACCTGCGGCCAGCTCCGCGCGTCCGACATCGGCGAGGAGGTGGTCCTCACCGGTTGGGTCTGGCGTCGCCGCGACCACGGCGGCCTGATCTTTGTGGACCTCCGCGACCGCACCGGCGTCACGCAGCTCGCCTTCGACCCGGACCACTCCGGCGGCGAGGCGTTCCACACCGCCGAGCAGATCCGCCCCGAGTGGCCGATCATGGTCACGGGCGTCGTCCGCCACCGCCCCGAGGACACCGCGAACCCCAACCTCGAGACCGGCGAGATCGAGGTCATCGTCTCGAACATCGTGGTGCTCAACAGCTCCAAGACGCCGCCCTTCCCCATCGAGGACGGCATCGAGACGGCCGAGGACACCCGCCTGCGCTATCGCTACCTGGACCTCCGTCGCCCGGAGCTCCAGCGCAACCTCAAGGTCCGCAACGACTTCACCTTCGCGATGCGCGAGGCCATGCACGCCGAGCGCTTCCTCGAGGTGGAGACCCCGTCCCTGGGCAAGTCCACCCCCGAGGGCGCCCGCGACTTCATCGTCCCGTCGCGCACCCAGCCGGGCAACTTCTACGCGCTGCCGCAGTCCCCGCAGCTCCTGAAGCAGCTTTTGATGGTGGCCGGCGTCGAGCGCTACTACCAGGTGGCCAAGTGCTTCCGCGACGAGGACCTGCGCGCCGACCGCCAGCCGGAGTTCACCCAGGTGGACGTCGAGATGTCCTTCGTGACCGAGGACGACGTCATCGGCATGATGGAGCACGTGCTGGGCAAGGCCTTCGCCGCCGTGGGCGTTGACTTCCCGGCGCCGCTCCGCCGCCTCAACTACTGGGACGCGATGGACACCTATGGCTCCGACAAGCCCGACACCCGCTACGGCATGACGCTCATGGATGTGAGCGACATCTTCCGCGCGAGCAACTTCAAGGTGTTCGCGAGCGCCGCCAGCACCGAGGGCAGCTGCGTCAAGTGCATCAACGCCAAGGGGGCCGGCGCCTGGCCGCGCGCCCAGATCGACAAGCTCGAGGACGTGGCCAAGAAGCTCGGCGCCAAGGGCCTCGCCTGGATTGCGTTCCGCGAGGACGGCTCCGTGAACAGCCCCATCGTGAAGTTCTTCTCGGACGCCGAGATGGACGCCCTCAAGGAGCGCGCGGGCGTCGAACCGGGCGACCTCGTTATGTTCGCCGCCGCCCCGCGCCTCGAGGCCGACGAGATCCTCGGCGGCATGCGCACCCACATGGCCGACGCCCTCGACGTCCCGCGCGAGGGGCACGACTTCCTGTGGGTCGTCGACTTCCCGATGTTCAAGTACGACCAGGAGCACAAGCGCTACGCCGCCGAGCACCACCCGTTCACGCTGCCGACGGGCGACCTGGGCCTCATCGAGACTAACCCCTTGGCGGTCGGGTCGGCCACCTACGACTTCGTGATGGACGGCTTCGAGGCCGGCGGCGGCGGCCTGCGTATCCACAACGCCGACCTGCAGATGCGCGTGCTCAAGCGCATGGGCTTCAGCGAGGAGAAGGCAGCCGAGCAGTTCGGGTTCCTGCTCGAGGCGCTCTCTTTTGGCGCGCCCCCGATGGGCGGGTTCGCGCTCGGCCTCGACCGTGTGTGCATGCTCCTGGTGGGCGCGCCGTCCATCCGCGACGTCATGGCGTTCCCGAAGACGGCGAGCGGCTCGGACCTGATGCTCGGCGCCCCGAGCGAGGTCAGCGCCGCGCAACTGAAGGACGTGTCGCTCTCGATCAACTAGCGGTGCCGTCAGACCCTGACGAACCTGGAGCCGCCCCCTCGGGGGCGGCTCTTTTGCTGCGCCGTGAGACACTCCAAAGAGACGAAAGTGTCCCACGGGACAATGAGACACTCTAAAGAGACGAGAGTGTCTCATCCGAGGAGGCGTGCGCCATGGGGCGTGTCCGTCGCTGGGCAGTGGCAGGCGTGTGCGCCGCCGCGCTTGTCGGCATGTTGGCCGTCTCCGGGCGCCGCATCCCGCTCGCGCGCACGACCGACGCCGACTGGGGCATCGAGGCGCTCGCAGGCGCGCACGACGAGAACGGTGACGGCATCGACGACCAGGCGCAGATCCTCTCAGGCGCCCGCGCCGCAGTGGCCGCCCGGCCCGCATACGACGGGTCGTACGTGGAGGGCGGCTGGCCCCCGGCCGGCCAAGGCGTGTGCACGGACGTCACCGCTCGAGCGCTGCTCGCCGCCGGGTACGACCTCCAGGCCCTCATCGAGCAAGACATGGCCGCCGCACCCGAGGCGTACGGGAACCCACGGCCGGACCCCGCGATCGACTTCCGACGGGTCGCGAACCAGCACGTCTGGCTGCAACGGCATGCCGCAGCGCTGACCTTGGACCCTGCGGACATCGCGCAGTGGCACGGCGGCGACATCGTGGTGTGGGAGGACCATGTGGGCGTTGTGAGCGACGTCCGCGACCAGGACGGCGTGCCGCTCGTGATCCATCACGCGCACCCGTTCCAGCTGTCCTATGAGGAGGACATCCTGAGGAACTGGGGCGCGATCGTGGGGCACTACCGCGTGGCCGGTTGACCGGGTCCGGCTCCCCTGTTTTTCTTCCCCTACACTGAAAGGCCCCGTTCCGAGACCCGAGAGGAGACGCGATGCACGAGCCCGAGTGGCGGCCGCTCCACCGGGAGCCGCCGGTCGACCACGAGCCTGTCGAGCTCGTCGCGCCGCTGCCGCTCGGCTGGTCGCTGCCGCGCGCCGTGCCGCTGGTGCCGCGCGCCGCTCGGGAGCTGCTGAAGGTCGAGGTCCCCGACACGGTGAAGCCGCTCGACGAGGCGCCCGAGGAACCGGACGAGCCGGACCCGCTGCTGGGCGCCGTCGAGGACTGGTACCGCGACAGCCGCGAGGGGCGCCTTCGCACGTCCGTGGCCGAGCTCCAGGCGACGATCGAGCGCGAGCGGTTGCTCCGCAGGGACGCCGAGGAGCGGCTGGCACAGGCGGACCGGCTCGTCGAACAGCAGGTGGCCATCAGGGTGGCCGAGGAGATCGGCCGCTACCAGCAGGAGTCCCTCGAGGAGCTCCAGGACGCCGTGAGACGGGCCCGAACCAAGGAACGGAACGCGCTGCTCGGCACCGCCCGCGCGGCGGAAGCGGCGCAGCGCGACCTGGGAGCGCAGGTTCGCCACCTGCAGGAGGCGAACCGGGTCCTCGAGCAGCGGGTGGCGGAGCTGTCGGCGCCACACGACGCGTTGGAGCGCGAGCGTCGAGCCCGCGAGCTAACGGAGGCCGCCTGGGCGCGTCAGTTGTCCGACGCCGAGAACCGGGCTCGGCGCCTACAAGCGGAGCTGGACGCGGTGCGGTCCCAGCCGCGCGACGTTGACCTCGGCCCTGTGGAGGGGCCCCTGGACGCGATCCGCACGATCCCGACGTCGCTGCGCGAGGAAGTGGACCTGTTCGCCATGCTCCAGGACCGCGTGGAGTTCCTGCCGAGCGCGCTGCTCTCGGCCGACAAGTACCACGGCCCGGACCTCGACCGCTACTGGGCGGGGCTGCTCGCGATGCACGACCACCTGTGGCCCCTCAAGTTCCTCGAGGAGGACGTGCAGATCAGCCGCGACTTCAAGGAGCGCAGCGGCTTCGAGTACGCGGCCAATGAGAGCCCGGAGACGCTGGCCATCGAGGAGTGCCGACGAGCCCGCACGTTCCGGTACAACGGCGAGGACGTGCTGATGACCAACCACGTGAAGATCGGCAACCCGAGCCGCTACGCGGACGGGGCCCTCCGGGTGTACTTCCTGTTCGACGCCGAGCGCCGCAAGCTGGTCGTGGGACACATCGGCAAGCACCTGCCGACGAAGGGCTGGCTGAGAAGCACCTGAGGTCGTGTGCATTTAGGGACTGTCCCCAAATGCACATCGGCTAGAGAACCACTTCCATGTCCAGGCAGCGCGTGCGGTAGCCCAGGCGCTCGTAGAACTCGATCGCGCCCGGGTTGAGTGTCCACGCGTGGAGCGTCACGTTGTGGCAGCCGTTCTCGCGCGCCCAGTCCTCGCAGGCCCGCATCAGCGCCGTGCCGGCACCGTGCCCACGGGCCGCGTCGCTCACGCAGAGGTCGTCCACGTACAGGGTCCTGAGCGGCACCAGACAGCCCTCCCCCTCCGGCACCTCGCGCTTCTCGGCCATCACGTGCCCGAGCACCGTGCCCTCGTCGTCCACGGCCACAAGGGTCAGCCGCGACCCGTCCGCCAACAGGTCGGCGAGCTGGGAGGCGCGGTACTTGACGCCCCGAGCGAACAGGTCCGGCCTGCCCTCGTGATGGAGCGCGTTGACCTGGTCGAGCAGCTCGAGCAGCGCGGGCACGTCCGATTCGACGGCGGGGCGGACTTCCATGAGGGGCTCCTTCTCGGCGGGGACGGAGGCTCCAGTATCCCCCACTGGGCCTACAGGCGCTTGGTGAACTTGCCGATGAGGTCTGTCCGAGGGACCGTGCCGTCCTTGATGTGCGCCAGGAACGGCCCGTGCGCGTACACGGCGAGACCCAGCTGGACGAGCGCGAAGACCCACACCGCCGTCTCGCATCCCGTGACGAGCACGCCGCAGAGGAACGCGAGCGGAATCGCGACGCCGGCAATGCAGAGGTAGCGCGTCGCCAACAGAAACACGAGCCCCACGACGAGTGCCACGAGGGCCACGAGCGGCCGCGCGAGCACGATGGTCGCGATCATGCAGGCGACGCCCTTGCCGCCTTTGAAACCGGCCCAGACCGGGAAGATATGGCCGACGGTGGCCACCGTGCCCGCCACCATGGCGACGGTGGGAAAGGCAACGCCCGGCAGCCACAGCCAGGCGAGCCAGACGGCGGCACAGGTCTTGAGCACGTCCCCGGCGAGCGTCAGGATGCCCGGGCCGATGCCGAACTGCGAGGTCATGTTGGCCGTTCCCGGATTGCCCGTGCCCGTCTGGCGCACGTCCGCATGCACCACGAATCGGGCCACGATGTCGCCCATCAGGATCGACCCCAAGAGGTACGAGACGACGACCACCAGCGCCCACCGCAGAACCATGGCTGTCCCCTTCTATCAAATGAGAAATGAGCCAGAACCCGCCGGGCACTGGCTCATTTCTCAGTTTATGTCACGCCTCAGCTAGGCCTG
This sequence comes from Kribbibacterium absianum, assembly GCF_030067705.1. Classification (GTDB taxonomy): domain Bacteria; phylum Actinomycetota; class Coriobacteriia; order Coriobacteriales; family Atopobiaceae; genus Kribbibacterium; species Kribbibacterium absianum. Next base: position 86,322 of record NZ_JASJEX010000001.1, on the reverse strand, counting down.
GTGGCGCAGGTCGTAGAAGGCCTTGAGCACCGGGGTGGTGTCCTCGAGGGCCGCGGTGTCGGCGTACAGCATGTGGCCGTTGCTCGACTCGTGCCAGTGCACGCGCTGGGCAAGGGCGTCGGGCAGGTACATCTTGGCCATGTCATGGATGACGTTCCAGTAGGGCGTGGCGCCGTCGTGGCGGCCGCCGAGGAAGATGATGTTGCTCGTCGGGTTGCGGCGCAGGGCCGTGGCGATGTCGAAGGCCACGTTGGGCATGGGCGCGGTGCCGATGCCGGGCATGTCGTGGTTCCAGTTCCAGTCCTCGTTCACCTGGATGTTGAGGCCGTAGTAGTTGGGGTAGCCCTTGAAGCCCATCTCGCGCAGGAGCTTCTGGTAGACCTCGTTGTACACCACCTGGATCGCGTCGTAGGACGGGTCCTCCGCCTGGAAGAAGCCCAGCTCGCCCTGGATCGGCTGGTAGGCCTGCTCGGTGAAGCGGGTGTCGTAGCGGCCGCTCGTGAGGCCCTTGGCCTGCTGGTTGTGCGCGCGCCACTCGTAGAGGTCGATGCGGAGCTTGCGGGCAAGGATCCAGTCCACCGGCATGCCGATGAAGTGGCTCATCTGCTCGGCCACGGCGCGCATCTCCTCCTCGGGCAGGTTGGCGCCCTTGGTGATGGCCGAGATGTAGGTGTCGTTGACGAAGTCCATGGCCTGACCGAACCACGCCTCGGGGTCCACGCCCTGGCCGGCCATGCCAAAGGTCTGGGCGGTGGCGGCCATGACCGGGAACATGCCGGCGTAGTAGTCGTCGTTGCCCGGCAGCATCACGGCGTAGTCAAGGATCGTGGACTGCTCCACCACGCCGTCGACGCCCACGCCGCGCTCGCCGAGCAGGCGATAGACGACGGCCGCGCGCGTGGTGCCATAGGACTCGCCGTAGAGGTAGTGCGGGCGGTCCCAAGCGTCGCGCTCGTTGAGCCATGCGATGACGGTGCGGCTCATGGCGTCGCCGTCGCCGTCGACGCCCCAGACCTTCTTGGGGTCATAGCCCTTGGCCACGTGGCTGTAGCCGGTGCCGGGGGCGTCGATGAAGACGAGGTCGGACACCTGCAGCAGCGTGTAGGGGTTGTCCTCCACCGGGCACGTGTTCTTGAGGTGCTTGGTGCCCTCGGTCGGGACGCGGAAGGGGCCCTGGCCGCCGATGCAGACCATGGAGCTGGAGCCGCCGGGGCCGCCGTTCCAGAGGAACGTGACCGGGCGGTCGCTCTTGTCCTGGTCGTCCGAGACGTAGGACAGGCAGAACTGGTGGCACATCAGCTCGCCCTTGTCGTCATAGATGTCGACCATCTCGGCGGTGCCCTCGAAATCGATGGTCTGGCCGTCGGGGCCGTGCCACGTGTAGGCACGGGTGGCCTTCTCGGGGACCTGATCCCAGGTCTCGGGCTCGGGCGCGGTGGTCGTTGCGTCTGCCATAGTGACCCCTCTCTGGCGGGTGTCCGCCGTTGGTTGGCATGTGCTGAGGGGTCGGTACCCGAGAAGGGACGGGCCGCCGAGACGCCGTCGAGATTTGACGGGACATCCACGGGTTTCTATTCAAGGGATAGCTGAGAAACGCTCGGTGCGACCATCAGCGCTTCGGCAACCATAGGCGACAGGCCGTCAGCCCCCGCTCGCGTCGGAAATCCACCGTGCCTCCGAGCAGTTCCGCATACTCTTTGACCAGCGCCATGCCAATGCCGGTGTGACCGTCCCGACTCGAGTAGAAGCGGTCGAAGGCTCGTGCTAAGGCTTCATCGGACGGGGGCTCCCCGTCGTTCCAAACGCAGAACAGAACCCCGCCGTCTTCCTCGCCGACCGTCATCTCGATTCTTCCCACGGCGTGCCTTACGGCGTTGCTGACGATGTTCAGAAGCATCGACCTCATCAATTCGCAGTCGGTCTCAAAAACGAGCCGGCTGCGAGCGGTCAGACGGAGGTCCACGCTCCGCCGCTGCGCCTCCGGTCGCAGCGTATCAAGCGCGTCGGCAGCCTCTCCGCACGCATCACAGGGCGCGACCCTGACGACGACCTCATGCGCCTCCACCTTCGAAAGAGACAAGATGTTGTCCACCAACGCACCCATTCGCTCCGACTCCTCAGAGATCACAGCCACCGCCTCGCCCTGAGAAAACGTGCCGGTCTGCAGTCCGGCCGCATAGCCTTGAATCGCCACGAGGGGCGTCCTCAGCTCGTGCGCCGCGTTGGCGAAGAACTCCCGAGAACGTTGACGCGCTATCGATGCCGACCGTACCCCCAGCCAGATGGCCAGCCCTGCCATGGGACCGACCACGCAGAGGGCGGTGAGCAGTTGGTGGCGGGCTGCCTCGTTCGCTGTGAGGGGGAGCGTCACGTCCACGAAGACCAGGACCGTCGCATCGCCGGGCACGTCCCGGCACAGAGCCCCCTCGTTCACAGCTCTCACGAGAAGAGAGACGCCGCCCTCTGAAATCACCGTAGCTCCCGAATCCACGGGAGGCGCTCCCTCTCGCTCGCAAAAACCGAGCAGCGCCCGCTCTGCAACCGAGAGAGAGGCGGGAGCGACCCACAGGGCCTCCACGGGGTCCGCACGTACCAGGAGCTCCCCAACACGGTCGTCCACACCGGCCTGCGAGCCATCAAGCTGGAGGTGCTCCGAGATAGCCTCGTCGGCTCGACTAATGAGACCTCTGGCCTGTACGGCCGACAGAGCTTGAGCCACAAGAAGCAGCACAAAGGTGGTGCCTGCCATCAAGAGCGCGGCACACACTGACCTCTGCCCAAAAGGACGCTTGCTGCGCAACACGGCTCACCCCTCTTGAGCCCGGAAGCGGTACCCATAGCCCCAGACCGTCTCATTGAGAGCCCGAGAACCAGCGGCAGCCAGTTTCCGGCGCAGGCGTCGGTTGGCCTCTTCGACAGCGCGCATGTCCTGGATACCCGGGGCGCCCCAAATGCTGGCCATCAGCTCCTCTTTGGAGACGGCCTGCCAAGGGCGGGACACGTAAAAGCCCATCAGATTCTGCTCTAGGGGTGAAAGGGGCACCACGCGACCGTCGACTCGCAGCTCACGCACCTTGGGGTCATAGGACAGATTGGCCAGAATGAGCGCGTCAACGCCGCACCCCCGCGAGTCCATGGCTGGCCGGCGCAGCAAAGCGCTCATCTTGGCCAGCAACAGCGCCGGTTTGAAGGGCTTGGTCACGTAGTCGTCGGCGCCCTGCGCCAGCGCCTCACAATAGGCGTCGTCGCCGTTGCAAGCTGTGAGCAGGATGACCGGCACGTCCGATATCGCTCGAATGCGCTCAAGGGTTGCCAACCCGTCCAGCCCCGGCATGAGGACGTCCAGTAGCACGATTTGACAGGACGATTCCGTCATGGCAGACAACAGCGCCTCGCCCGAAGCAAAGCCTCGCACATCGTAACCGGCGCGCACGAGGACCCGCTGCAAAAGGGTGCGCGTGTACAGCTCGTCATCAGCGAAATAGGCCAACGCCATCGTTTACGTCCCTGCCAAGAATGCCCTTGGTCGATGCGGCTCGACCGACACGTGCTTTCAGAGTATGCCAAGGCCAACCATGGACTCCCGTGCAAACCGTCCAATACTCGCACGGAATATGGGGCTCCCAGCAGCGGCTGCATTGTGCGTAACTTGAACGGTTTAATTCTTGGACTTCAGTTTACCATCAGTCGTGAAGAAGGGAGGTGCTTATGAAGAAGACCTTACTTGCGGTTTTGGGAACCGCGTTCGCGAGCGCGTCACTCGCCGTCGCCGTCACGTGGGCCGTCATTCCACAGAGGCTCGACGACCCCCTCGCCCAGTATCCACGCAACGCAATGGGGCTGACCTACGGACACCTGAATAACGAGGAGCTGGCGGGGGTTCAAATGTCCGCAGAGGAAGCCAACGCAGCAATTCCCGACCTGGTCTGGTGCCAAAACATCGACGGTCAGGACGGCTACTTCTACAAGTACGCCATGTTCTGCGACCTTGAGGAGATTCCGGTTTTCCTATCCGACGGCCACACCCAAGTGGGTGTCATCCAGAACCGTCACAGCTGGAATTGGAGCGAATCATGAAACACTTTACGATAATGCACCGCGTCGTGGCCGCAGCGTTGCTAGCGTTCTTCATCTATGACGAGGTTCTCGAAGTCATCGACAACCCCACCACTAAGCAGCTCCCCGTTTACGACGCAGAGGATAATCTCGTCGGTTTCTTCCCCATCCACTTTGGCTAGTGGCCGGCACGCCACTCGGCACTCTCGAGTGATGGGCTGCAGCCTCTCAAGACCGCAATCCATCACGGTCTACACGCGCACACGACAAACCCTCGTCGAGGCCTCCGCCGACTACGGCATAAGCGGCCCTTTCTCGGCCGTGCATGACAGAACCCGCTCCGGGCCGCAACACTGCGTGGCCCGGAGCGGGTCTTGGAGTTCCATCGCCGTGCGCCGTCACTCGGCCGGCTCGTCCACGACGTCGATCGAGTCCGTCTCGGTCAGCACCTCCGGCGCCGCTGCGCGCTTCGGCGCCGGCATCCTCTCCTGCGCGGACTGGCCCGGCTCGTCGTCGCCCATGGCCATCAGCTCGGGGATGATCGCACAGAGGCCGTCCTCCGTGGCGTTCTTGAGCGGCGAGCGCTTCATGTAGGCCTTGACCTGCGCCTGGCTCTGCTTGATGCCCTTGAGCGTGCCCGGGCCGGCAACGCAACCGCCGGGGCACGCCATGCCCTCGAGCAGGTAGCCGGGGTACTTTCCCTTGGTCGCGTCGCGGAGCAGCGCGCGGCAGTTGTCGAGCCCCTCGGCGCTCGCGACGTTCACCTCACGGTCCGGGTGCGTCTTGTGGATGGCGTTGACCACGGCGTTCGCGACGCCGCCCGCCACGGCGAACCCGCGCCCGTCGGCGCTCGCGCGCGAGAAGTCGTTGTCCGCGGGCTTCGGCAACTTGGTGTAGTCGATCTCGAGCGCCTCCATCATCGCGTAGACCTCCTCGAAGGTGAGCACGAAGTCCACCTCCGAGCGCACGGACTCGCGCATGGCCTCGAGCTTCTTGGCCGAGCAGGGCCCCACGAAGACGATCTTCGCCTCCGGGTGCAGCTGCCGCAGGTAGCGGGCCGTGAGCGTCATCGGCGTGAGGGCCATGCTGATGCACTTCGCGTGGTCCGGGAAGTCCTTCTTGGCCATCATGGCCCAGGCGGGGCAGCAGGACGTGGCCATGAACGGGAGCTTGTCGGGCACCTCCTCCAGGAAGTCCTCGGACTCCTGCACCGTGCACAGGTCCGCGCCGATGGCGACCTCCTCGACGCCCGCGAAGCCGAGCATCGTGAACGCCTCGCGCAGCTTGCCCACGTCGCCGCGGCCGCCGTACTGGCCGACGAACGCCGGAGCCACGGCAGCGATGACCTCGGCGCCGCTCTGGATGGCCTTGATCACCTGGAAGATCTGGCTCTTGTCGGCGATGGCGCCGAAGGGGCAGTTCACGAGGCACTGGCCGCAGGAGACGCAGCGGCTGTAGTCGATGTCCGCGTGGCCGTACTCGTCCGAGCCGATGCAGTGCATGCCACAGGCCGCCGCGCAGGGACGGGCGCGATGGAGGATCGCGGTATAGGGGCACACGTCCTTGCAGCGACCGCACTTGATGCACTTGTCCTGGTCGATGTGGGCCCGATGGTTGACGAACGTGATGGCGCCCTTGGGGCAGATCTCGCGGCACGGGTGCGCAAGGCAGCCCTGGCACTGGTCGGTAACGATGTAGGAGTCCTCGGGGCACGCGTGGCAGGCGAACTTGATCACGTTGATCAGGGGCGGCTCGTAGTAGCGCTCGGGGTGCTCGGCCTCCCGGATGCCCTCGGACACGCTGCTGGGCTGGTCCACCGGCAGCAGGTTGAGGCCCATGGCGAGGCGGATGCGCGCGGCGACGATGGCGCGCTCGAGGAAGATCGACTCGCGGTACGTGGCGGACTCGCCCGGGATGATTTGGTACGGCAGCTCCTCAACCCAGCTGGTGTCGAGGTCCTCCTGGTGCGTGTAGGCCACGCGGGCCACCTCGCGGAAGACCTTGCGGCGGATCTCGGTGAGGTTGGTGTACACGCCGCGCATGGTGTTGGGCATGAGGGCTCCTTGAGGACGTGGTCGCGTTGGTTCATGGAGAGTCTAGCGGACACCGCGACAGCGCCGAAGAAGGGACCGGTCCCGCAGACGCCGGCGCAATTAGACATGCACGATGGCGAGCGGCCGCTGACAAGCCGGCACCAACCCGCCGTGGACGCTTCGGAGAGAGCCATTTGTCCACGGTTGGACGCTTCGGTCAGAGCCGTTTGTCCACGGTTGGACGCTTCGGTCAGAGCCGTTTGTCCACGGTTGGACGCTTGGAAGAGAGCCGTTTGCCCACGCTATCGCGGACTGGAGCGTGGACAATTGGCTTTGACGCAAGCGTCCGGGAACAGAGCGGCGATGCGCGGCGGAACCGGCGACTCCACCGTGACGCGCTCGCCCGTCAGCGGGTGCGCGAACGTCTCGCGCCAGGCATGGAGCAGGAGCCCGTCGTCCCACATCGACCCGTCGTACCACTCGTCCCCCACTACCGGCGTGCCCAGATGCGCCGCGTGCACGCGGATCTGATGCCGGCGCCCGCTGAGAATCTGGGCCTCGACAAGTGTCACCGGGCCGATCCCCGGCACCGTGCGCGTCTCGACCACCGCGAAGCGGGTCTCCGCCGGCTTGCCCGTCGCGGACACCCGCATGCGGTGGGCATCGTGCCGGTCGCGGCCGATGGGCTCCGTCACGGTCACGTCACCGGGCAGCGTCCCGGCCAGCACGGCCAGGTAGCGCTTCTCGACATCGGCGCCGGCCACCGCCTCGTCCCACAACGGCTGGAACTCCGGCGCCAGCGAGAACAGCACGCACCCGCTCGTCCCCACGTCGAGCCGCTGAACCGCCTGCGCCACGCGCACGCGGCCCTCGTCGGCCAGGTGCGCCTGCACGCGGTCCGTGAGCGTCTCGGCGCCCGAGCCGTCGCCGTGCACGAGCAGCCCTTGCGGCTTCTCGGCCACGAGCGCGAGCCCGAGCGGGTCCTCCCACAGCACGGTCGCGGCCTCGCAGTCCGGGAACGGGGCGTCCGCGGCCTCCAGCTCAAGCGTCACCACGTCCCCGCTCGCCAGACGGTCGCCATGGGCCAGCGGGCGCCCTTCGCGGCTCAGCCGTCGGCCGGCGAACACTGCAGCGCGCCCCGGCCGCGAGAGCCCCATCTCGGCCAACAGGCGCCCGGCCGTCTGCGGCGGCCGCACTGCGACCTCCACGTGCACGTCGTCCGCCTCGAGCACTCGGTACGGTTTTCTCGCCATCTGCGCCTCCTCGCCGTGTGCCGAGAGTGTAGCCAACCCGGGCGCCGACCATTCCGCGAGTCCCGGCAACGAGCATGGATATAAGAGCCACGAGCGGCGTCCCGCTCTGTGACCCCAACTTCCGGGAGGCATCCATGAAGTGCAACGAGCCCGTCACCCAGACGGACAACCTGTCCAGCCTGACCTTCACGCTCAACTCCGGCCGTGAGATGCCGGCCATCGGCTACGGCACCTGGCTCACCCCCGACGGCGATTGCCCGGCCCTCGTGGAGCAGGCGGCCAAGGACGGCTACCGGCTCTTCGACACCGCGCAGGTCTACGAGAACGAGGCCGGCGTGGGCAACGGCGTGCGCCATGCGCTGGACCAGCTGCGCCTGGAGCGCGGCGACGTCTTCGTGACCACCAAGGTGGACGCGGACTTCAAGCAGCAGGTGCTGGCGTACAACTCGATCCACCTGTCCCTCGACAAGCTCCAGATGCCCTACGCGGACCTCGTGCTGATCCACGCGCCGCGCCCCTGGAAGTACATGGACGAGGACCCCGACACGTGCGGCCACTTCTACGACGAGAACCGCGCCGTGTGGCTGGCTCTCGAGGACGCCGTGAAGACCGGCTGGACGCGGTCCATCGGCCTCTCGCAGTTCAGCGTCGACGACATGGAGCACCTGCTCGCCGACGGCGCCACCGTTCCGGCGGTGCTGCAGACCTGCGCCTACATCGGCAACATGCCCTGGGACCTGATGGAGTACTGCTCCGACAAGGGCATCCAGCTGCAGGCGTTCTGCCCGCTCGGGCACGGCAACGTGCTCAAGAACGACGACCTTGCGGCCATGGCCACGAAGTACCAGGTGAGCACCGCGCAACTGTGTCTGCGCTACCTGCTGCAGAAGGGCTTCGCCGTGATCCCCAAGACCGTGGTGCCCGCGCACCTGCAGCAGAACCTGGAGCTGGGCTTTGCGATCGAGGATGCCGATGTGGCCGCCCTCGACAAGCTGAACCTCAAGGACGCCATCAAGGGTCTGTAGCGCACCGTTGAAACCGGACGCCTCAGAGGGGTGTCAGCGAGGGCCGCCGGTCCACGGGGACGGGCGGCCCTCTGGTTTGGAGGCCGACTCACGCTACGGGCGACCGCCGCCCGCGCACGCCGTCAAGAGGGCGCCCCCGTAGCCCACGCCCTCGGTGACGAGGACAGAGGCCGCCGTAAGCGGGACGACGTAGAACACGGTCTTGTCAGGAACCGCCATGTCGAGCCCTGGGCCGAGAAATCTGAACCACGCGCCCAGGCTGTCGCCGTCTATGCCGGCCAACGCTCCCCCACACTTCGCCACCTGCGCGCATGCGAGCAACGTCAGAACGCACAGAGCGACGCATCCGACCACAGACGTCCAAGCCCGCAACGAGTGCCAATCGCTGCGCCTCTTGACCGAGCGGGCCACACACCAAAGGACAATCACGAGCCCGGGCACCGTTGCAATAAAGATCGTCACCACCACAAGCACGAAGTAGAGCACCCACCAGGGATCGGACCCGTAGGCGACCCACTCGGACGGCTCCAGAGAGTTGAGCAGCGCCAGCACAAGGAGTGCCATCTCAACCCCCCAGCCCCACGTGAGCACCTTCCGCAGGCCGGAGGCCCAGGCACGCGCAAAGACGTTCGTCACCGACATCGCCTCCAAACCCGGACCGCTCGATCTCACTAATGGTATCTGCGGTCCCCCCTCCGACACACATCAGGTTTCCCACGATTTCCGAACCCCAAGGCTCCATGCGTTCCCGTGGGGCGACTGGCAGCTCTCGTGGCAAGGACACATGCCTCTGACCGAAGCGTCCAACCGTGGACAAATGGCTCTCTCTGAAGCGTCCAGCTCTAGCTAGCGGAGCCCGGCGCCCCCGAGGAACGTCAGGAACTCCTCGGCGCCGCGCTGTGGGTACCGCAGGTACAGCTCGTTGCGGCCAAGGTCCCGCGCCACCTGAAGTTTGCTTTGCTTGATGGCGGCATGCAGGGCCTTGGCGCTATCGCGGTACGGACGCGTCTCGAGGCCGCTCGCGGTCACCAACACCGGGCACCGGATGGCCGAGATGTCCCGAGGGATGCGCCACTCCTGCACCGCGTCCGTCATGGCCGAGGCGGTCTTGCGCGGGGTCACGGCGACCGACTCGGCGAACTGCTGGGCGAGGGCGCGCGGGATGCCGAGGCCGTCCATCTGCGATGCCAGGTAGCGGCGGCGCTTCTTCACCCTGGGCAGCCGTTCGCGCATCACGTTTTGAATCTGGTCATAGTTCATGGCGGCGGTGATGACCATGGCCGCCGGTGCCCCCATCATCATGAACGCCAGCGCCGTGAGCTTGGCCGAGCCGGCCGTGCCCGGCACCTTCTCGCAGAGGACGTCGCCGACCATCAGCGCCCTCGCGCAGCGCGAGTCCTCACAGAGGGCCTCGACGGCCACCTGACCGCCCATACCGCAGCCGACCAGCGCGCGCAGGCCATCTGGCACATTCTTCTCGACCCATTCGCAGACCCGCTTGGCCTCCTCGCCGATGCCCGGGAACGGCTCGTCGGCCGCCTCGCCAAAGCCGTCCCAGGTGCAGACCACCGTGTTGTAGCCCTGGGCGCCCAGCTGTGCCGAGAAGGCCGCCATGGCCCACCAGCCGCAGAGCTCGGGCGACAGCAGCATGACGTAAGGGGCGCCCGCGACCGGCGCGCCGCCGTCCTTGCCCACCGCGTGGAACCTCATGGCTCGCCCTCCGTCATTGTGAAAATGGGGACAGAGCGTTATTTGCAGGTCATACGATGCGTGATGCGAACCCGACGGCTCTATGGAAATCGATTATCAAACCACCTGCGAAAGTGCTCCGTCCCCTTTTGCAGGTCAGGCCGGGAAGTCGGCTTGCGCGAAGGCGTCGTCGTTCACGAGGTCGCGCACGTCACAGGCCAGGTTCTCCAGCGGCACCGAGCGCTGCTCGTGGGTGCGCATGTCGCGCACCGTGGCCTCCCCGGCCGCCAGCTCGTCCGGCCCGATGATCACGCAGAGGCGCGCGTGGTGCTTGTCGGCCTGCTTCATCTGGCTCTTCATCGAGCGGCCCTGGTAGTCCGCCTCGGCCGTCACGCCCGCGCGGCGCAGGCCCAGGCACGCCCGGAACACAGCGTCGCGGCACTCCGGCGCCGCCGACACCACGTACACACAGGTGGGCTCCGGCCCCGCCAGGTTCACGCCCTGCGCCTCGAGGGCCAGCATGATGCGCTCGAAGCCCACCGCAAATCCGATGCCCGGCGTGGGCTTGCCGCCCTCCAGCTCCATCAGGCCGTCGTAGCGGCCGCCGCCGCCGATGGCGCTCTGCGCACCCATGCCCTCGGTGACCTGCACCTCGAACACCGTGCGCGTGTAGTAGTCGAGCCCGCGCACGAGCGTCGGGTCCTCCTCGTAGGCGATGCCCGCCTCGTCCAGGTACTGCTTGACCTTGGCGTAGTGTTCGGCGCACTCGTCGCAGAGCGCGTCGGTGATGAGCGGCGCGTCGGCCATCACGGCGCGGCAGGCGTCGTTCTTGCAGTCGAAGGCGCGCAGCGGGTTGGTGTCCGCGCGCACGAGGCACTCCTCGCACATCTCGTCGGCGTGCTCCCGGATAAAGGTCGCAACGGCATCGCGGTAGGCCGGGCGGCACGCCGGGTCGCCCATCGAGTTGATGAGCAGGCGCATCTTGGAGCGGTCGAGACCCAGCTCCTCGTAGAAGTCCATCAGCATGATGATGACCTCGGCGTCGAGTGCCGGATCCGGCGCGCCGAGCACCTCCGCGCCCACCTGATGGAACTGGCGCAGCCGCCCCTTCTGCACTCGCTCGCCACGGAACATCGGGCCTGCGTACCACATCTTCACCGGCGCCCCGCCCTGCGGCACGAAGGTGTTCTCCACGGCGGCGCGCACGAAGCCGGCCGTGCCCTCCGGGCGCAGCGCCAGACGCTTGCCCGGCTTGAGCTTGGCGTCCGTGCCGGCCTCGAGCACGTTGGCGAAGTTCTGCCCCGAGAACACTCGGAACATCTCCTTGCGCACCACGTCGGTGGACTGGCCGATACCGTGCACAAAGACGTCGACCTGCTCCATTGCCGGCGTCTCGATGGCCGAGAACCCGTAGCGCCCGAAGACGTCGGCGGCCGTGGCCTGCATCGCCTGCCACGCGCGCATCCGCGCGCCGAAAAGGTCCTCGGTTCCCTCGGGTTTCTTGGCCTGCATGGCGCCTCCTTGCGTGAGCTTCAGTCGCTTCAGTATAGCCGCGCCGCCGAGAAGCCCGAGCACCGCCACCCAAACCGCCTCCCGGGAGCCGTTTTAGCGACCCAAGGCGGGGTTTGGGTGGTGAAAGACGAAAGCACCTCCACCCAACCCTGCCTGGGAGCCCCCGTTGAGGGCTCTGAATCGAGGGTTGGGTGGAGGTGCTCCCAAAGCTCACCCCTCAACCCTCTCTGAGCCGACCATTTGCGCCGCTCGGAAGCCGGGTTGGGTGGTGGGAACGGTCCGGCCTCGCCCGTTACTCCGCCGGCACCACCGTCACGACCCAGCCCTCGGGCGCGGGAATCGTGCCCGCCTGCATGTCGGTGAGGGTGTTGCGGAGCTTGGACATCACAGGGCCGATCTCCGTCTCGCCGGCCGGGAACGTCACCGTGTCGTCGCCGTCCACGATCTTGCCCACCGGGCTGATCACGGCCGCCGTGCCGCAGAGGCCGCACTCGGTGAAGCGGCCCTCGAGCACCTCGGCCCACATGACCGGTCGCTCCTCCACCGTCATGCCAAGGCCCTCGGCCACCTGCACGAGCGAGCGGCGCGTGATGGAGGGCAGGATCGAGTCCGTGGCGCTCTGCGGGACCACGAGGGTCCCGTTCTCGTCGACGAAGAGCACGTTCGCGCCGCCGGTCTCCTCCACGTAGGTGCGGGACTGGCTGTCCAAGTAGAGGTTCTCGGCATACCCCAGCGCGTGGGCCTCCTCGCCGGCGAACAGGCTCATCGCGTAGTTGAGGCCGGCCTTGATGTTGCCCGTGCCATGGGGAGCGGCGCGGTCGTACGGCGAGACGCGGATCGTGATCGGCTTCACGCCGCCCTTGAAGTACGGGCCCACCGGCGTCACGAGGATGCGGAACTGATAGGCCGAAGCTGGCGCGACGCCAATGACCTCTCCCGTCGCGAACATCATCGGGCGCACGTAGAGCGTGGCGCCGGAGCCGTACGGCGGCACCCACGCGGCATTGGCGGCCACGACCTGCTTGACCGCGTCCACGAACTTGTCCTCGGGGAACGGCGGCATCACGAGGCGCTCGGCGGAATCGTGCATGCGCTTGGCGTTGAGGTCTGGGCGGAAGCACACGATGCTGCCGTCATCGGTGGTGTAGGCCTTGAGGCCCTCGAAGCACTCCTGGCAGTAATGCAGGATGCCGGCGCACTCGGACAGCGTGACGGTGTGGTCGGCGGTGAGGCCGCCCTCGTCCCACTCGCCGTCCTTCCAGTTGCAGACGTAGCTGTAGTCCGTGGGCTGGTACGCGAACGTCAGGCTGCCCCAGTCGATGTCCTTCTTCTCCTGCGCCATAAATGCCTCCTCGACGGTCTTCAAGGTTGGCGGCGATTGTAGGACGGCAATGGATCGCTGCGGTTTCCGGGGTGTCCTGTGACACGAACCCGAAAAGACGGCGTGAGAAAAAGGAAGGCACTGTCTCCCACGGGTTCGAGAAGGGCATTCGATGCGCAGCTTCCAGAACGACTACTCCGAGGGCGCGGCGCCCGAGATCCTCGCCGCGCTCGTCGCCACCAACGACGAGCAGACCGTGGGCTACACCGAGGGCGACCCTCACTGCGAGCGCGCCCGACAGTTGATCCGCGAGGCGTGCGGACAGCCCGACGCGATGGTGGAGTTCTGCATCGGCGGCACGAGCGCGAACCTCATCTGCGTGGCGGGCATGCTGCGCGACTACGAGGGCGTGATCTGCACGCCGGACGCGCACATCGCCACGCACGAGACGGGCGCCATCGGCGCCTGCGGGCGCACGACGCTGGCGACGCGGGACGCCGACGGGTTCCTGTCGCCCGAGGAGTGCGAGCGCGTGTGGCGGTTCCAGACGGGGACCGGTCGCCACATGACGCGCCCCCGGCTGCTCTACATCACGGACTCGACGGAGTTCGGCGGCGTCTGGACCGCCGAGAGGTTCGATGCCATCTGCGACTGGGCAGCGGAGCACGACTGCAAGGTCTACGTGGACGGCGCGCGGCTCGGCGCGGCGCTCGAGTCACCGGCCAACGACCTGACGCTCGAGCACCTTGCCGGCCGCGCGGACGCCTTCACCATTGGGGGCACCAAGAACGGGATGCTCTTTGGCGACGCCGTTGTGGTCCGCGACCCGGAGCTGCGCCGCGACTTCCCGTACCTGCAAAAGGAGCGCGGCGGCCTGATGGCCAAAGGGCGCCTGCTCGGCGTGCAGTTCTCGGCCGCCTTCGAGGACGGGCTCTATTGGCGGCTCGCGCGTCACGCGGACGAGCAGGCGCTGCGCCTGCGCGACGGCATGTTGGAGCTGGGCTACGAGCCATACCTCGCGAGCCCGTCCAACCAGCAGTTCTTCGTCGTGCCCGACGCCGTGGGCGACGCCTTCGCGGAGGCCTGCGGCTGCGAGACGTTCCTACAGATGCCGGACGGACGGCGCGTGATCCGTTTCGTGTGCAGCTGGGCGACGACCCCGGAGTCCGTCGGCGAGCTGCTCGCCCTGGCGCGCACGCTCAGGCGCGACGGGTGTTGAACGTGGGCCCAGCGGGGCCATCGCTCCTGTGGGGAGCCGTTTCCCCGCAAGATTGGTGGCCTCTTTGCGCGGAAACGACGACGCCCCGGGGGTCGGCAGGACGATGACATGGGGTTTTGTCGTGACACCCATCTGCAAGGGGCCGTTTCCCCGCATAACCTTGCGGGGAAACGGCCCCACTGACCGCGTGCCCTAGCGCTGCGGCGCCGGCGCGCCCTTGCCGCTCTTCTGCACGCGGTCGATAGCGTCGACCACGAGGCTCCAGAAGCCGTCGAAGTCCAGCTCCATCGCGGCCTGCGTGTGCACCGTCTCGTCGATGGGCGCGTTGAAGTCCGCCACCGTCATGCCGTTCGTGATGCCGGGCGCCGTCTCGACGTCGATGGGCACTTTCACGCACTTCACGATGTCGGGGTCGATCAGGTACGCCACCGTGCACGGGTCATGCACCGGCGGGAACTCGAAGCCCTGCGAGTCCTGGTACGCCTTGCGGAAGAACGTGAAGAGCCCGAGCACGAAGTCGGCCACAGGGCCGCCCAGATCGGCGATCTTCTTCGCCACCTCATCGGTCGCGAGCGCCTGGTGCGTCAGGTCGAGCCCCACCATCGTGATCGGCCACGGCTCGTTGAAGACGATCTTCGCCGCCTCTGGGTCCGTCCAGATGTTGAACTCGGCCACCGGGCCGCGGTTGCCCACGTGCACGCCGCCGCCCATGAGCACGACCTCCTTCACCCGGTCCACGATGCGCGGCTCCTTGCGCACGGCCATCGCGATGTTGGTGAGGGGCCCGGTCGGCACGAGCGTGACGGTGCCCGGCTCGTTCTCCATGATGGTGTCGATGATGAAGTCCACCGCGTGGCCCTCCGAGAGCGGGGCCGGCTCGGGCAGCACCACGCCGTCCAGGCCGCTCTCGCCGTGCTCCTTCGCCGCAGGGTTCACCGGGCGCAGCAGCGGTCGGTCGCAGCCCGCGTGAATGGGCACGCCCTCCATGCCGTACTCCGTGGCCAGGCACTGCGCGTTGTGCGTCACCTTGTCGAGGGTCTGGTTGCCGCCGATGGTCGTGACGCCGAGCAGCTCGATCTCGGGGTTCGCGTGGGCGAGCAACATCGCCACGGCGTCGTCGTGGCCGGGGTCGCAGTCCAGGATGATCTTCTTCGCCATAAGACATCGCCTCCTGAGCACAGATATGCAACACGATGCCTTATAACCCGTCGAACCAGAATCCTGCACTCGAGGCCGGGATCGGCGGCACAGGTCCGGCGAGCGGCGCGCTACAGCACGAGGCCCTCAAAGGACGCGAGCGTCTCGTCGGCCTCGGAGGTGTCCTGGCGCACCACCGACCCGGTGAACCCCACCACGTAGCAGCCGGCCGCCTTGGCGCTCGCGATGCCCGACGGCGAGTCGTCGAAGGCCACGCACTCCCCCGGCACCACGCCGAGCAGCTCGCACGCCCGCGCGTACGGCTCCGGGTCCGGCTTGTGCCGCTCGGTGAGGTCGCCCGAGACGATCGCGTCGAAGCAGCTCGTCATCCCCAGCCGGTTGAGCCCGGCGAGCAGGTGCCGCGCCGGCGACGTCGACACGAGCGCCGTCTTCAGCCCGCGCTCCCGTAGGCCGGCGATGAACTCGCGGATCCCCGGCATTGCGTCGAGCGACGGGTCCAGGTACACCTCGATGCGGTCCGCGTGGCGCTCCGGGCTCCGCAGGTCGTCGAACGTCGCGTCCACGCCGTACCTCTCGAACACGGCGCGCGCCGGCCCGTAGCCGTCCGTGCCCACGAACGAGTAGAGCTCGTCCCAGGTGGGCTCGATGCCAAAGGTTCGGAACGCCTCGAGGTCCTGAGCAGAGACCAGGGGCTCGGTGTCCGCCACCACGCCGTCGAAATCGAACAGCGCGGCAGCCAGGTTCGCCATCGTCATCTTCGCGCCTTTCTCGCCTGCCACCGTTCCTGCCACGCTGGGTAGGCGTTCGAGATGAGCACCGCCAGGAAGATCAGCGCGAACCCGGACACCAGACGCCCGGTCAGGACCTCACGGCCGGCCAGCACGCTGAAGAGCACGCCGCTCGGCGACTCGAGGGACGAGAGGATGCCGCCCTCGGTGGGGTCCACCTTGGTGAACGCGTAATTGAGCACCGTGAGGCAGAAGAACGAGCAGACCACGCCGAAGTACACGAACGGCCAGAACACGTTCGGCTCCAGGAGCGTCGAGATCGCCGGCGGCTGCTCCCAGACCAGTCCGCAGACCAAAGACGCGAGCGCCATCACGATGAACTGCCAGGCGGTTATCGCCCAGACGTCGAGCTCCTGGCCCTCCTTGGCCACCACCACCAGCTGCAGCGCATAGAACACCGCGCCGAGCAACGTGAGCAGGTCCCCGGCGTTGAGCGGGAACCCGTTGTCGAGCGCGACGAGCCCAAGCCCGGCCAAACACACGAACGCCGCCACGACGTCGTAGCGCTTCGGGCGCCCCATCCCGAGGAGCCACGCGCAGAACGGCACCATCACGCAGTAGGTGCCGGTGAGAAACGCGTTCTTGCCCGGAGTGGTCAGCGTGAGCCCGAGCGTCTGCACCGCGTAGCCCGCCCATTCGAGGAACCCGATCACGAGGCCCACCGAGATGGTCCGCCGGTCCAGGTGAGAGCTGAACTGCTTCCAGAACACGACGAGCATGAGGGCCACGGCCATCGTGAAGCGGATGGCGAGCAGCCAGAACGGCGGCACGAGGTCCATCACGTCCTTCATCAGGAAGAACGAGGAGCCCCAGATGAGCGCGCAACACACGAGCAGGACCTTGCAGAACCCGGCGGACCGGGCCAGCCGCCCCAGTTGCTCTCTCATCGACAGATCGGTTCTACCGCTCACGGATCCCCCCGCATCGTTCGGCCGTTGCTGGGCAAAGCTCTGTATAAGACACACAACCGCGATGCAGCGAAGAACCCTCGACAGCCCAGCGTTGTGCATGGAACACCTTGGCCATTGTGAGAGACGGGTTCGCGAGAGGACGCCCTCCTTTTCCCAATCCGTCGCACAATTGTGAAGACATCGTGTATGGTAGCTATAAGCAACCTGATGCCCCGAGAGTGACGAGCGGAAGGAGACCCGATGCGCTGCCCAAATTGCCACCGCGAAGTCTCGAACGACACCGGCTATTGCCCCACGTGTGGCGGGGAGCTGCCCATTGAGGAGCCGGCCTCCGGCGAGATCGCGTTCTCGATGCCGGCCCTGATCGTCGACCCGGCGCCCCCGGTCAAGAAGGTCGCCGACAAGATGTCATCGTTGGACGGGATCCGCATGGCCAACGCCGTTTGGGGCGTGCTGCTCCTGGTGTGCGCGGTGGTCGTGGCCATGTACTTCGTGCTGTAGGGTGCACGTCATAGATTGTTCGAGCCGGCGTCCCCATGGCGCCGGCTCGTTTTGTCTAGGATGTATTCAGCGATTCCGATACGAACCCGAGAGGAGCCCCATGCGCACCGAGGAGTTCTCCGTCGTCTCCCCCTTCGATGGGCTGGAGCTGAGCTGCATCGTCGTCGAGCCACGGGGCCCCGTGCGCGGGCTCGTGCAGTTCTCGCACGGCATGGAGGAGCACAAGGAGCGCTACCTCCCGCTGATGGAGTTCCTCGCCGAGCGCGGCTTCGCGAGCGTGATCCACGACCACCGCGGCCACGGCCAGAGCGTTCGGAGCCCCGACGACCTCGGCTACTTCTACGACGACTCCGCCCAGGCCATCGTCGACGACGTCGTGGCCGTGCAAGCCGTGCTGAGGCGCCGCTGGCCCGACGAGCCGCTCGTGCTCTTCGGCCACTCGATGGGCTCGCTCGTGGCGCGCGTGTTCCTCAAGGAGCACGACAGGGACATCCAGGGCCTCGTGCTGTGCGGCGCGCCGTTCAACAACGCCGCCACGGGCCTGGGGCTGGCCGCGGTCGCGACCGTGACGGCCGTGAAGGGGGACCGCGCCAAGTCCGGCCTCGTGCGGGGCCTGGTGTTCGGCCCCTACAACAAGGGGCTCCCTGGCGACCACGAGCTCCGGTGGCTCTCTGCGAACGAGGAGAACGTCCTCGCCTACGTCGCGAACCCCCTCGACGGCTTCGGCTTCACGCTCAACGGCTACAAGAACCTGATGCTCCTCATCACGCACGCGTTCGACGCGGAGGGCTGGACCCGGGAGAACCCCGACCTACCGATCCTCTTCATCGCCGGGGCGGACGACCCCGTAATCGGCGGCGCCGAGAAGTGGCGGGAGTCGCAGCAGTTCCTGCGCGACCGTGGCTACGCGAACGTGACCGGCAAGCTCTATGAGGGCATGCGCCATGAGATCCTCAATGAGAGGGACCGCCGGCTGGTCTTCGACGATGTAGCCGACTTCGTGGAGACGGTCTGCTGCGGGTAGCGCGGGGCCGCTACTCCTCGGGAGCCTTCTCGTTCACGAGCCAGAACTGCGCCGAGAAGGGCGCCAGCTCGAGCGTCACGCGGTCCTTTTCGGGCTCGAGCGCGACCGGCGCGCACGCCGTCGCGCCGCCGAACCTCTGCCAGTCGGTGTCGAGCAGCTCCTCGAGCGTCCCGACGCCCTCGGGCGCGAGCTCGTAGGCGCGGGGCAGGTCGCCGAAGTTGAACGCGCAGAGGATTCGCTGGCCCTGTGCGCGTCGCTCGAACGCGTAGCAGCAGGGCGTCTCGGCGCTGCAGTCCACCCACTCGAAGCCGTGCGGCTGGTAGTCCTGCTGGCTCAGCGCCGGCGCGTCGTCGTACAGCCTCGACAGCTCGTCCCGGAACGTGCGGAACGCGTCGTGCACCGGGTAGCTCAGGAGCATCCAGTCCTGTTCGCGTTTCTCGTCCCACTCGCGCATCTGGCCGAGCTCGTTGCCCATGAAGTCGAGCTTCTTGCCCGGGTGCGCGTACATGTAGGCATAGAGCGCCCTGGCCTGCGAGAACTTGCCCTCGTACTGGCCGTTCATCTTCTGCACGATGGTCGCCTTGCCGCGCACGGTCTCGTCGTGGGAGAACGGCAGCAGGTAGCGCTCGTCGTAGAAGTACATCATCGAGAACGTGAGCTTGTGGTAGGCGCCCTGGCGTGCGATGGGCGGCAGCCGGAAGTAGTCGAGCGTGTCGTTCATCCAGCCCATGTCCCACTTGTAGTCGAAACCGAGGCCGCCCTTGTGCGTGGGATGCGTGACGCCGGGATAGTTGGTGGAGTCCTCCGCGGCCATGATGGCCGTGGGCTCCAGGCGGTGGATGCCGTCGTTCAGGTTCTGCAGGAACTGCACCGCGCCGGCGTTGACGCCGCGCCCGGGGTCGCCCTGCCAGTAGATGAGGTTGCTGACCGCGTCCACGCGCACGCCGTCCATGTGGTACTCGGCGAGCCAGTAGTGCACGGAGGACTGCAGGAAGCTCCGAACGATGGGGTGCGAGTGGTTGAAGTTCTTGCTCCCCCACTCGTTGTAGCCCACGTCCGCCGAGGGGAACTCGTAGAGCGCCGTGCCGTCGAAAGTGCCGAGGCCGTAGTCGTTCACCGCGAAGTGCACGGCCGCAAAGTCGAGCAGCACGCCGACGCCCTCCTGGTGACAGGCATCGACGAGCGCCTTGAGCCCGGCCACGTCCCCGTACCGCGCGGTGGGCGCGAAGAAGCCGTAGCCCTGATAGCCCCAGGACTCGTCGGAGGGATACTCGCAGAGGGGCATGAGCTCGATGTGCGTGAAGCCATGCTGCTTGGCGTAGGCAGGCAGCCGCTGTGCGAGCTCGTCGTAGGTGAGCCAGCCCTCCTCGACGGTCTCTGCCCCCTCGCGGGTGCGCCACGAGCCCGCGTGGACCTCGTAGATGTTGAGCGGTCGGTCGTAGCAGCGGCTTCGGCAATCCATCCAGGCCTTGTCGTGGAACTCGTGGCAGTCGAGCGTCCGCACGACCGACGCCGTGTTGGGGCGCAGCTCCATGCCGTAGCCGTAGGGGTCCATGTGATCCACGACGCGGCCGTCCTGCTGATGGACGCGGTACTTGTAGAACTGCCCGAGCTCCACGCCAGGGACGGCGAGCTCGTAGAAGTTGCCGTCGTAGACCTGGCTCATGGCCACGGGCTGCCACTGGTTGAAGTCGCCGATCAGGTCGACGCCCGCAGCGGCCGGCGCGAAGACCCGGAACGTCGTGGCCTGTGGCTCGTAATGGCAGCCGAGGTACTCGTACGCGTCGAACTCGTCGCCACGATAGAACGCCTGCAGACCCGTGCCGTCCATGGAGCCCCGCCTTCCCCTGCGCCCGTCTCACGCTTCACCGAGAAGTATGGTTCGTGCCCCAATGTGAACGGCATTCACGGTCAAACGGCACCCACGGTCCGCGGACGCTTCGGTCAAAGCCATTTGTCCACGGTTGGACGCTTCGGTCAGAGCCATTTGTCCACGCTTTAGTCCCCTGGAGCGTGGACATTGAGCTTTGACCGAAGCGTCCAGACTTAGGCCTGGAGGAAGGCGCGGTACCCGCGATAGGCCTCGTAAACGTCGACCTTCGAGACGACCTCCCACAGCGAGTGCATCGACAGCACGGCCACGCCCGAGTCGATGACCTCCATGCCGTAGAGCGCCATGATGTACGCGATCGTGCCACCGCCGCCGGCGTTGACGCGCCCGAGCTCGCAGGTCTGGAACGCGACGTCGGCGCCGTCCATCACCGAGCGGATGAAGGCCATGTACTCGGCGTCGGCGTCGTTGGAGCCGCCCTTGCCGCGAGACCCGGTGAACTTGTTGAAGCAGAGGCCGTGGCCGAGCACGGCGGCGTTCTTCTCCTCGAAGCGGTCGGCGTAGGCCGGGTCGATGGCTGCCGACACGTCGCTCGACAGCATGCGCGAGTTGGCCAGGGCGCGGCGCAGCTTGAGGCCGCCGCCCTCGCCCGCGAGTTCCATGAGCTCGGCGAGGGCGTTCTCGAAGTAGTGGGCCTGCATGCCGGTGGCGCCGACGGAGCCGATCTCCTCCTTGTCCACCAGGATGCAGCAGCTCGTGCGCGCGACGTTCTCCTCGGCCAACTGGGCGTAGAGGGACGTGGCGGCGCACACGCGGTCGTCGTGGCCGTAGCCGAGGATCATCGAGCGGTCGAGGCCCATGTCGCGGGCCGGGCCCGCCGGCACCACCTCGAGCTCGGCGGAGAGCAGGTCCTCCTCCTCGATGCCCAGCCGCTTGGCGAGGATGTCGAGCAAGAGGCCCTTGACCGGGTTCTTCTGCTCCAGCTCGTCGCCCTCGACGACGAGCGGGCGGCTCCCGAGGATCACATCGAGGTTCTCGGCGTCCACTGCTTCGGCGAGCGGCTTCTTCATCTGCTCGGAGGCCAGGTGGATCAACAGGTCGGAGATGCAGAACACCGGGTCGTTCGGGTCCTCGCCCACGCGCACCGGGATCGTCGTGCCGTCCTTCTTGACGATGACGCCATGGATCGCGAGCGGGGTGGCGACCCAGAGCGTGGGCTTGAGGCCCCCGTAGTAGTGGGTGTCGGCCAGCGCCAGGTCGTACTTCTCGTAGAGCGGGTTCTGCTTGATGTCGAGGCGCGGGCTGTCGACGTGCGCGCCGAGGATGTTGAGGCCGCCCTCGAGCGGCTCGGTGCCCACGTTGAAGAGCGTCAGGGCCTTGCCGCGGGTGTTCACGTAGACCTTCGTACCGGGCGTCACAGGAGTGCCGGCACGGACCAGGTCGTCGAGCGGGACGTAGCCGGCGGCCTCCGCCAGTCGGACGGCGGCCTGGACGCACTCGCGCTCGGTCTTGTTCTCGCTGATGAAGGTGCGGTAGTTGTCGTTCAGCTCCTCGAGCTCCGCCAGCTGCTCCTCGGACAAGCGCTTCCAGGCGTTCTCTCGCTCCATGGACCCTCCGTCGTCTCGGGCGCTCCCGCGCCGCCTGCGCCAACGGACTGGTTATACCGCTCGCCGGGAGATCGTGGACCATGTCCACGCCAAAACGAGAAACACAACCCCACGAGAAACGGCGCCCCTGAGGGACGCCGTTTCCTGTTCTCTCTGTCACAAGCGGCGCCCCTAGGACGCAAGCTCCCGGGCGACCTCGGCGGTGATGCGCCGTGGCTGCTCCAAGCCGTCCACGGACTCCTTGGTCACGACCACGCGCACCACGTCCAACTCGGACGGGATGTCGAACATCGTGTCCTGGAGCACCTCCTCGCAGATGGCGCGGAGACCGCGGGCGCCGGTGTTGCGCTCGATGGCCTTGGCGACGATCTCGCGCAGCGCGTCGTCCTCGAACTCGAGGTCCACGCCCTCGATCTCGAACATGCGCTTGTACTGCTTGACGAGCGCGTTCTTGGGCGTCGTGAGGATGTCCATGAGGTCGTCCTCGGTGAGCTGCTGCGTGTTGGTCACCACCGGGATACGCCCGATGAACTCGGGGATGAGGCCGAACTTGTGAAGGTCCTCCGGCGCCACCTGGCTCATCAGCTCGTCCTCAGCCTCCTCCACGCGGGCGCCAAGGTCGGTGCCGAAGCCGATGCCCTTCTTGCCGATGCGGTCCGCCACGATCTTGTCGAGCCCGACGAACGCGCCGCCACAGATGAACAGGATGTTGGTGGTGTCGATCGAGATGAGCTCCTGCTGCGGGTGCTTGCGACCGCCCTGGGGCGGGACGCTCGCCATCGTGCCCTCGAGGATCTTGAGCAGGGCCTGCTGCACGCCCTCGCCGGACACGTCGCGCGTGATCGAGAAGTTCTCCGCCTTGTGGGCGATCTTGTCGATCTCGTCCACGTAGACGATGCCCACCTGCGCGCGCTCGACGTCGCCGTCGGCGGCGTTGATGAGCTTGAGCAGGATGTTCTCGACGTCCTCGCCCACGTACCCCGCCTCGGTGAGGGTGGTGGCGTCCGCGATGGCGAACGGCACCTCGAGGAAGCGCGCGAGCGTCTGGGCCAGAAGCGTCTTGCCGGTGCCGGTGGGGCCGAGCAGCAGGATGTTGCTCTTCGCGAGCTCGACCTCCTCGTGGTCCTCATCGAAGGCTGCGGGCTGCGCGGCGCCGGACGGCCCGTTCATGATGCGGCGGTAATGGTTGTAGACGGCCACGCTCATCGCGCGCTTGGCCGCCTCCTGACCCATCACGTACTCGCTCAGCTCGTCGTAGATCTCGTGCGGCGTGGGCAGGTGCTCGATGAGCATCCCTGTGGCGGCCTCCTCGGGCGGGAGGTCGGCGTTGATCATCTCGCTGCAGGTGCTGATGCACTCGTCGCAGATGAACACGCCGGCAGGCCCCTGCACGAGCTTCTGCACCTGGTCGCGAGTGCGGCCGCAGAACGAGCAGTGGAGCTGCTTGTCGTCGTGGTCGTGGTCGTGGTCAAAATCCGACATCGCTACCCCTCATTCGGGTCGACGCGGGAGGCGATCACCTTGTCCACGAGCCCGTACTCCATGGCCTCCTGGGCGCGCATATAGTTGTCGCGCTCGGTGTCCTGCTGAATCCGCTCGACAGGTTGGCCGGTGTAGTCGGACAGCATGTGATTGAGGTGGTCGCGCAGGTAGGAGGTCTCCTGGGCGACGATGTTGATGTCCGTCTGCTGGCCCTGCACGCCGCTCGACGGCTGGTGGATCAGGACCATGGAGTTGGGCAGGCAGTACCGCTTGCCCTCGGTGCCCGCAGCGAGGATGACGGCGCCCATCGACGCGGCCATGCCGACGCAGATGGTCGAGACGTCCGGCTTGATGTAGTTCATCGTGTCGATGATGCCCATGCCGGAATAGATGTCGCCGCCGGGCGAGTTGATGTAGAGCGAGATGTCCTTGTCCGGGTCCTGGCTCTCCAGGTGCAGCAGCTGCGCGATCACCAGATTCGCGGAGTTGGAGTCCACCTGCTCGCCGAGGAAGACGATGCGGTCGTTGAGCAGGCGCGAGTAAATGTCATAGGAGCGCTCGCCGCGCGGCGTTTGCTCGATAACGTAGGGAATGTTCGGGATGTTCTTGGCTGGGTTGACCACTGCGCATCCTTTCTCCCACAAGACCCGGGGCGCAGACGCGCCCCGGTAGAGGTGCGGGGTTACTGGTTGTCGGCGGCCCGCTTCTCCGCCACCTCGTCCACCTCGGTGACCTCCGCGGTGTCGAGCAGCCACTTGACAGCGCGAGAGCGGCGGATGGTCTGACGGACGGCGGGCATCTGCCCGTTCTTCTTGAAGTCGGCCATGACCTTGTCGACGTCCTTGACGCCGTAGACGTCGGCGAACTCGGTCTTGACCTCGTCCTCGGTCAGCTGGAGGTCCAGGTGACGGGCCAGGGCGTCAAGCGCGATGGACTGGCTCGCGTGCTCGGCGGCCTGCTCCTGCATGTCGGCCATCAGCTGGGCCATCGTGATGTGGCGCATCTGGAGGAAGGAGTCCACCGTCTGCCCCTGAGCCTGAAGGTCCTGCAGGAACTGGCGGGCGATCTCGTCGTGCACCTGCTTGACGTAGTCCTCGGGCACCTCCTCGAGCTCGGAGCGCTTGGTGAGCTCGACGATCACGCGCTCCTCCTTGAGGGAGGGCAGGTGCTGGTCCTTGTCGGCCTTGATCTCGGCCGCCACGGCGTCGCGGAGAGCCTGAACGTTCTCGAACCCGAAGGCGCTGTCGACGAACTCGTCCGTGAGCTCCGGCACGTGCTTGACCTGAATCTCATTCAGCGTCACGTCGATCACGACGTGCACGGGCTCCGGCTCCTGGTCGTCCTCGGTGGGAGCGCCCGGCATCTCGAAGGCGACCTCCTTAGAGTCGCCGACCTTCATGCCCACGAGCGCCTCCTCGAGGGCCTCGGGCAGCATCCCGGAGCCGGTCATCAGCATGCGGTCGTCGCCGGCGAAGCGCTCGCCGTTCTCGATGTCCTTGACGGTGACCTTCACGATGTCGCCGGTCGCCACCTCGGCGCCCTCCTCGGCCTCGTCGTAGTGCGCCTGGTAGCCCATGAGCACCTCGAGCTGCTGGTCGATCTCGGCGTCGGTGACCTCCGCAGGGGGCATGTTGATGGAGACCGGGTCATAGGAGATGAGCTCGGCCTCGGGGATGAGGTCGATGGTCACCGTCACCACGTAGTCGTTGTGCTCGGCCACCGGCTCGAGGTTCTCGCCGTAGTCCACATCGCCCACGGGCACGATATCGAGCTGGTCGAGCAGCAGCGGCTCGGCCTGGGCCAGGACGTCGTTCGTGGCGTCCGCCAGGATGTTCTGCTTGCCCACCATGGAGTCAATGACGGGGCGCGGGGCCTTGCCCTTGCGGAAGCCCTGGAAGTTGTACTTGTTCGCGACCTCCTTGTAGGCTGCCTTGATCGCGCGATCCACGTCGGCTGCCGGGACGGTCAGGGTGGCGACGAGCTTCGAGTCCTTCGGCTCCTCCGCGGTGACGGTGATGTCCAACGTTCCTCCTGAAAACGGGCCGCTCCTCGCGGCCGATAGGGCGACTGCTCGCCCACCTTACCTGTACCAACGGCCTATTGTGCGCCACTTGGCACAGCTGGTCAAAACGCGAGCGGGGCCGCCCACCACGCCGACGGCCCCTGCACATTCGCTCTGGTGCGGACAAGAGGACTCGAACCTCCACGGGTCTCCCCACTGGAACCTAAATCCAGCGCGTCTGCCAGTTCCGCCATGTCCGCGTCCGGCCAGTGTAGCAAAGGGCTGCTCTCCCTCGTTTCTCTGCCTCTTGGTATAGAACACACGTTCTTCTCTGTCAAGGGAGCAGCGGCACCCACTCATGCCTGACATTGCCTCCACAAAGAACGAGGGGCCTCCCCGTCGCCGGAGAGACCCCTCGTTTCACACTGATCCGTGCGCCTAGACGATGCCCTGGGCGTACATCGCATCGGCCACCTTGAGGAAGCCGGCGATGTTGGCGCCCACCACGAGGTCGCCGGGCTTGCCGGCGTCGAGGGCCGCCTTGGAGGCGTTGGCGTAGATGCCCGCCATGATCTTCTTGAGGCGGTCGTCGACCTCCTCGAAGGTCCAGGACAGGCGCTCGGAGTCCTGGCTCATCTCGAGCGCGGACACCGCGACGCCTCCGGCGTTGGACGCCTTGCCCGGGCAGAACGCGACGCCGTTCTCCTGCAGGTAGGCGGTGGCGGAGCGGGTCGTGGGCATGTTGGCGCCCTCGCCGACCACCGTGCACCCGTTCGCGACGAGCGCCTTGGCGTCGTCGAGGTCCAGCTCGTTCTGGGTCGCGCAGGGCAGCGCGATGTCACAGGGCACGGACCAGACGCCGGTCCCCTCGTGGTACTCGGCGGACGGACGCGCCTCGGCGTAGGCGGTCAGGCGCTCGCGGCGCACCTCCTTGACGTCCTTGAGCAGCGCGACGTCGATGCCGTCGGGGTCGTAAACCCAGCCGGTCGAGTCGGAGCAGGTCACGACCTTAGCGCCGAGGAACTGCGCCTTCTCGATGGCGTAGATGGCCACATTGCCGGCGCCCGACACGACGACGGTCTTGCCGTCGAAGGAGTCGGAGCGGTCGTTGAGGAGGGTCTCGACAAAGTACACGAGGCCGTAGCCGGTGGCCTGGGTGCGGCAGAGGGAGCCGCCGTACGAGAGGCCCTTGCCGGTGAGCACGCCGGTGAACTCGTCGCGGATGCGCTTGTACTGGCCGTACATGAAGCCGATCTCGCGCGCGCCCACGCCGATGTCGCCCGCGGGCACGTCGGTGTCGGCGCCGATGTGGCGCTGCAGCTCGGTCATGAACGACTGGCAGAAGGCCATGACCTCACGGTCGCTCTTGCCCTTGGGGTCGAAGTCCGCGCCACCCTTGCCGCCGCCGATGGGCAGCGTGGTGAGCGAGTTCTTGAAGATCTGCTCGAAGCCGAGGAACTTGAGGATGCCGAGGTTCACGGACGGGTGGAAGCGCAGGCCGCCCTTGTAGGGGCCGATCGCGCTGTTGTACTCCACGCGGTAGCCGCGGTTGACCTGCACGGTGCCGCTGTCGTCGACCCAGGGCACGCGGAACTGGATCACGCGCTCCGGCTCGACGAGGCGCTCGAGCAGGGCGACCTGCTCGTACTCGGGATGCGCGTCGAGCGCGGGCTGGATGGAATCGAGCACCTCGGTGGCGGCCTGGACGAACTCCGGCTGGTCGGCGTAGCGCGCCTTGAGGTCGGCGGCCACTCGCTCTGTATAGGTCATGCGGCTCCTCTCGATGGGAACAGGCAACTGGGATGCCAGTCTAATGCGAGGCAACCGGTGGGCGCCCTCTCGGCGGCGTCGGGAAACAACCACGTCACGGGTGCGACAGAGGCGGGACAGAGGTGCCGCACGCATGTGTCCCGCCCGCGAGCGCTTGGGGTATACTGGCTCCCTGCGAACGGGGCGTGGCGCAGCTTGGTAGCGCATCTGCTTTGGGAGCAGAGGGTCGCTGGTTCGAATCCAGTCGCCCCGACCAGTCGCGGGTGTAGTCCAACGGTTAGGGCCCCAGCCTTCCAAGCTGGAGACGCGGGTTCGATTCCCGTCACCCGCTCCAGATCCTTCTCGGCAGCCTGCGGGCTGCCTTTTTCTTGCGGCGAGTCAGCCGCACCCTGCGGCTACTGCGACCGCAGCTTGCGGGGAAACGGTTGCCCGCAAACTTTCGCAACCGCTTGCGGGGAAACGGCGCCCCCGCTCCCCCGCACGGCGTAAACGCCGGGACTGGCGGCTTGCGGAGAAACGGTTCCCCACAACGCAGGACCCTCGGATGCGCGGAAACGCATCCCCGCAACGCCGGCCGATCAGATGCGGGAAAACGGCTCTCGCGCATCCTCCGTGGACTGCGGCTGTTTTTCGTCCGAGGGGACAGCGAGCAACCGCGGCGTTCGCCTACTTTGAAGGGGTTCCCCATACCGAAGGAGCCTCCATGGCCGAGAAGACCAAGCTCGGGCGCACGCTCGTGATCGCCAACCCCGTGTCCCAGAGCGGCAAGGGCAGGGAGGCCGCCGAGTTCGTCGACCGCTTCCTCCAGAGCTTCAGCAACGCCACCACCGCCTACAAGATGGTGATGACCTCAGGCCCCGGTGACGCCACGGGCATCGCGGCGAAGGCGCAGGGCTACGACACGGTGATCGCCATCGGCGGCGACGGCATCATCCACGAGACGGTCAACGGCCTTATGAAGATCAAAGCCGGGAGCCGCCCGGCGTTCGGCGTCATCCCCATCGGCAGCGGCAACGACTACGCGCGCACGCTCCACCTAGCGCTCAACGACCCCACCGCGAGCCTCGGCCAAGTGCTCAACGGCACGCGCATGATGCTCGACCTGGGACTCTGCAACGGCGTCTACTTCTGCGAGACGCTCTCCTTCGGCCTCGACGCGGCGATCGCCCTCGACACGATGGAGCGCCGCAAGCGCACAGGCGCCCACGGCACGCGCCTCTTCGCGGAGAGCGGCTACGACATCTTCCGCTCCTACACCCACGGCTGGAAGTACACGGCGTCCCTCGACGGCGGCAAGCGCTTCTCGGGCGAGGAGATCGCCTTCGCGTGCCAGGTGGGCCCCACCTACGGCGGCGGGTTCAAGATCTGTCCGGAGGCGAGCCCGGTGGATGGGAAGCTCGACCTCTGCTACAACACCAGGATGCCGAGCAAGCCGGCCGCGCTCGCGCTGTTCGCGCGGACGCGCCTCGGCCTCCACTGCAGCTCCCCGACGGTCAAAATCGAGACCTTCAAGCACCTCAATGTGACCTTCGACGAGGAGCCGCCGGTGCAGATCGACGGCGAGAAGATGACCGGCCGGCGCTTCGAGGTCTCGGTGCAGCCGCAGGCGCTCGAGGTCATCGTCCCGAACTCCTTCCCGTGGAACCCCAACCGCGTGGAGCCCGAGAAGCTCCGCCCGATGGACGGGCTGCTCGGCACCAAGCTCTCGGAGAAGGTGCGGGGAGAGTAGCCGCAAGGCCTCTCTTGGGGCTGTCGCCACCGTTCAGTCGCGCACCGTGAACTTGTAACCGTACCCCCGGACGACCTCATTTGTGGCAGTGGACCCGGCGGCCTGCAGCTTCTTTCGCAGCCTCAGGTTGGCCTCCTCGACGGCGCGCGTGTCGGGGCCCCTGCATCCCCAGAACCGCTCTTGCAAGGCCTGCTTCGAGACCGCCTCGTTGGGATGCTCCAAGAAGAAGCGCAAGAGATCGTGCTCGATGGGGCTCAGAGGCACTTCCCGGTCACCCACGAACGCCTGCCTGCCCACGATGCTGTAGCTGACGTTGCCCAGAGACACCCAGGTGGGAGCGGGGGCCTCATCCATACGCGCCTGCGAAGCCTTTGCAGCCTCTGCCGTAGGAGCGGGAGCAGGGTCAGGGGCGCGCACCTCCTTGAGAAAGGGCACCAGCACAAGCACGGCGCCCCATATCCCCATAGCCACCAGGAGGGCAGCTCCCAGAACGAGGCCGAGGCTTTGGGAGGTGACCGTAATGAAAGCGGAAATCACCGGAGCCCTCCCATCTTCCTACGCGTAGGTCACGTAGGTCTGGAGATCCTTACTGACGATTTCGCCTGTGAGCAGCTGGGTCTGAGTAACGGTGATTCCTCCCACAGCTCCCGAAAAAACTGTGTTCAGAGTGTATTTTTTCGGAGTTTTGTTTGAGAACTCCTGAGACACGCGAGTGAATATTCCGCTGAACGTTTTATCGTAACCGCGTGTTATACGGTAGTTATCAATGTCAATCTTGAAGCTTGTGTTGAGTGTCCCTGTGTTCCAATACACTGTGTACGTATGCTTTC
This sequence comes from Kribbibacterium absianum, assembly GCF_030067705.1. GTDB lineage: Bacteria > Actinomycetota > Coriobacteriia > Coriobacteriales > Atopobiaceae > Kribbibacterium > Kribbibacterium absianum. The sequence continues at coordinate 56,581 of NZ_JASJEX010000001.1, read as the reverse complement.
CGGAACCCATATCAAAGAAAGCAGGGTATACGACAGGACTAATGCCCAGCTCCCCTTTTGTCCCGTCTTCAAGAACGAACGTTTTACTTTGGGGCTGCAAGGTCTCTAGGTCGAATGTCGCAGAGAGGGTCTTGGCCTGAGCAGGCGTTGCGAGACAAAGGCACACCGCGAACACAACCAAACCAAGAGCTATGCGCAACTTCTTATGACAGCGCGTACGAAGAGTGCTCATGTTCACCCTCTCCTCTTTGTCATTCCCCGTTCAGCATGGATCACCGGAGCGAACCCTCCCCTCCGAGTCCTGGCGCCTTCATCATGCCCCGCGCGAAGGGCTGCTGACCCTCAAGAGGCTCTCAATGACCCCACAATCCCCACTCAACGGACCCTAAGCCGACCCACGGCATCCCTGCGCCCAAAAAAGGGGCCGGGTGCCCCGCCCAGCAACGGGCGGAGCACCCGGCCCCTTTTGTTCACGAGAAATCGCGCCTACTTGGCAGCGGTCGCCAGCGCGTCCTTGACCTCCTCGGCGGTCTTGAGCTTCATGACCTTCTCGGCCAGCTCGTCGGCCTCGGCCTTCGTCCACTCGCTGATGATCTTACGGGTCTTGAGGACGGACGGCGCGGACACGCTGTACTCGCCCAGGCCGAAGCTGATCAGCATCGGGATCAGCAGCGGGTCGGCCGCGGCCTCGCCGCACATGCCCACCATGATGCCGGCCTCGTTGCCGCACTCGATGACGCGCTTGATGGAACGCAGCACCGCCGGGTTGTACACGGAGTACAGGTAGGCGATCCGGTCGTTGCCGCGGTCGGCGCACATCGTGTAGCCGATGAGGTCGTTGGTACCGATGGAGAAGAAGTCGCACTCGGCGGCGAGGTCGTCGGCGATGAGCGAGGCGGCCGGCGTCTCGATCATCGTGCCGACCTCGATGTCCGGGTTGTACTTGATGCCCTCGGCGTCCAGCTCGGCCATGCACTCCTTGACGAGCGCCTTGACCTGGCGAATCTCCTCAAGGCAGGTGACGAGCGGCACCATGATCTTGATGTCGCCAAAGGCGCTGGCGCGGAGCAGCGCGCGGATCTGCACCTTGTACTGGTCGGGGTTCGCGAGGCAGTAGCGCACCGCGCGGTACCCCATGAACGGGTTCTCCTCCTTCTGGAGGTCGAGGTACGGGATCTCCTTGTCGCCGCCCACATCGAGCGTGCGGATGATGACCGGCTGGTCCTTCATGCGCAGCGCGACCTTCTGGTAGGCGTTGAACTGCTCGTCCTCGCTCGGCAGCTCCTTGGAGTCCATGAACAGGAACTCGGAACGGAAGAGGCCGATGCCCTCCGCGTCGTGCTCCTGGGCGCCGGCGGCGTCCTCGGGGTTGCCGATGTTGGCGACGAGCAGCACCTTCTCGCCGTCGGCCGTCTCGGTGGGCTTGCCGCGGTAGGCGTTGAGGGCGGCCTTGGCCTCGGCGGCGGCGGCCGCCTGGGCCTTGAAGTCGTCGAGCGCGGCCTCGTCCGGGTTCACGTAGACCTCGCCCTTGGTGCCGTCCACCACGACGGTGTCGCCCTGGCGGCACACGGTGCAGGCGTTGGGCACCGAGAGGACCGCAGGGATCTCGAGCGCGCGGGCGATGATCGCGGAGTGGGAGGTGCGGCCGCCGGTCTCGGTGATGATGCCGGCGACGTTCTCCTTGTCGATGTCGGCGGTCATAGACGGCGTCAGATCGTGCACGACCACGATGGAGCCGGCCGGGAGCACGGAGAGGTCCACGACCTCCTTGCCGAGCAGGTTCGCGAGCAGCCCCGTGCGGATGTCCTGCACGTCGGCGGCGCGCTCGCGCATCATCGGGTCGTCCATGCCGGCGAACATGCCGTAGAACATGTCGCAGACCTCGTCGGTGGCCTGCTCGGCGGACATGCCGGAGTTGATGCGGTTGTTGATCTCGTCGATCATGAACGGGTCGCGGGCCATGTTGATGTGCCCGATCATGATCTGCGACTCCTCCTCGCCCACCGTGACGGCCATGCGCTCGGCCTGGGCCTGCGTGCGGTCGCAGAAGGCGTCGAGGGCCTTCTCGTACCGGGTGCGCTCGGCCTCCGGGTCGTTGTGCGCGGTGGCCGTGTAGGTAAGGTCGGGCTCGACGGCCACCTGGGCCACGCCGATGCCGATGCCGTCAGAACCGTTGACGCCTTGGAACATGAGAGCCTCCAAACATGCGCGGGGACGCGCATCTCGCTGGCGGGGTGAAAAGGGGCGCCGCACATCATGAACGGCGCCCCTCAGGCTGTAACACAGGTGGGCTCGCGCCCCGAAGTCTGAAGCGCAGGTTACTCGCCGAGGCCGGAGTTCACCAGGTCCACGGCGGCCTTCAGGGCGTCAGCCTCGTCGTCGCCCTCGCACACGATCTCGATCTCGGTGCCGGCACCGAGGCCGCCGGCCATGATGGCCATCGGGGACTTGCCGTTGATCTCCTTGCCGTTGCCCTTGATGGTGACGTTGGAGCTGAACTTGCCCATCGTGGAGGCAAAGAGGCCGGCCGGGCGCATGTGGAGGCCGGTGGGGTTGATGATGGTGACGGTCTCAGAAACCATGTCCTTCTCCTTCTTGACGTGCCAACTAGAAAACATCTCGTGTGCCACTCGGACGGTGGTCGCGACCGCCCGTTGCAACCATAGGGTAGTGTACCAGTCCCCTTTAAGGGAACGGCATGGCCAGAGGCCTAATCCTCGCTATCCGACGCGTTCTCCACGTCGCCCGCATCGTGGGCCACCGGCTCGACCGGGTCCTGGCCGGCCTTGGAGGCCTCGTCCTCGAGCAGATGAACCAGCGAGTTGTAGAAGCGCTCGATGGTCTCACGGTTCGCAAGGCCGTTGGACGCGGCCGTCGCGGAGCCGCAGGCGCTCGCGTAGTTGAGGGCGTCGCCGTAGTCCCAACCGCGGTCGAGGGCGGCGAGGAAGCCGGCCACCATGGAATCGCCGGCGCCGGTGGCGTTCACCAGGCGGCAGGGCGGGCACTTGGTGGTGTGCTCCTGGCCGTACTCGTCCACGAGGGCCGCGCCGTAGCCGCCGCAGGAGACGAGCACGTTCTGGGCGCCCTTCTCGTGGAGCAGGCGCGCGTACGGGAGCACCTCCTCGGGGGTCTCCGGGTTCGCGCCGAAGATGCGGCCCACCTCGTGGTTGTTGGGCTTGATGAAGAAGGGCTTGGCGGCGAGGGCGTTCATGAGCAGGTCGCCCGGCGCGTCCACCACGAAGCGGATGCCGCGGTCGCCGAAGCGGCTCATCATGATGTCGTACATGTCGTCCGGCAGGCAGCTCGGGATGGAGCCCGTGAGCACGAGCGTGGAGCCGGCCTGGATGCGGTCGATGCGGCGGAAGAGCTCGTCCACCTTGGCGATGGGGATGTTGGGGCCCATACCGTTGATGATGGTCATGATGATGCCGTTGAGCTTCACGTTGATGCGCGTGTTGCCCTTGTCGAGGCGCACGAAGTTGGTGTTGATGCCCTGGGCCTGCAGGGTGTCGAGCACGAACTCCCCGGTGAACCCGCCGATGAGGCCCATCGCGACGTTGTCCACGTCGAGCTCGGTGAGGATGGTGGAGACGTTGATGCCGTTGCCGCCGGCGTAGAACTCCTCGGCCGTGGAGCGGTTGGTGTAGCCCATGTCGAGGGTCGTGGGGTGCATCACGTAGTCGACGGACGGGTTGAAGGTCACGGTGTAGATCAAGTCTCTCTCCCTCTCCGGCGCGGGCGCTCGTGCCCGCAGTTGTTCCTCGCGGCGCCGGTGCGGTCGCCGCGTTCAGTACGTGTGCGGGCTAGTCCGAGACCGCCTCGTTCACGAGCGCGGCCACGTCCTCCGGCGTCACCGCCTCATGCACCGACCCCGAGAAGTCCGGCGCCATGAGGGCCACGGCCAGCTTCGAGAGCATGCGCAGGTGGCCGGCGGCGTCCGTCGGCGCGACGATCGCGACGGCGACGTCCACGGGCGCGCCGTCCATCGTCTCCCACGGCACCGGCTGCGCGAGCTTCACGACGAGCACTCCCGGCTCTTGGACGGCATCGCACTGCGCGTGCGGGACCGCGAATCCCGCGACCATGCCCGTGGAGCCCTCCGTCTCGCGGGCGAGGAAGCCCTCCTTGAGCCCCTCGGCGCTCGACGCGATCCCGAGCGCCACGGCCTGGCCGCAGAGGAAGTCGAGCACCTCGTCGCGACTGGCGGCGGGGATGTCAAGAAAGACGTGGTCGGCCGGAACCGTCTGGGCCATGGGCGCTCCTTTATTCAGAACACTGAGTTCATCGTAACCCGAGCGGGCGTTTCCGCACGTCGGCCTCAGGATAATCAGAGATTCGCGCGAGTTGGCCAGCGGCCGGTGGACAACCGGCTCTCACGGGCTGAGCCAAAGGCTCGTCGAGGCCCGACGCCGCTGCCAGAGGCCGCCCTTAGAGGCGCCGGCGCGAGCGCTGGCGGCGCCATTGCTTCAGGTACTCCCACGTGGCGCCAAAGCCGACGAACACCACCACGATCTCCAGGCGGCCGAGCAGCATGCCGATCATCTCGATGATGAGCGTGCCGTTGGAGGCGCTCGCGCTCGTGATGCCCACCGACACGCCGGCGCTCGAGAACGCGCTCGCGAACTCGAAGAGGCACCCCTCGAGCGGGGCCCCGCTCGTCATGCACATGCCGATGGCGCCGATGAGGTACACGAGGATGTACATCACGAACATGCTCATCGTGTTCGACACGAGCGCCGGGTCGATCTTGTTGCGCCCTTGGGCGGTGGTGAAGTACATGGGCGCCACGCGGCTCGATGGCAGCACGCGCCGGCGCACGTCCTGCACCATCACGCGCAGCATGATGTAGGCGCGGCGCAGCTTGAGTCCGCCCGCCGTGGACCCGAAGCCGCCGCCCACGAGCATCACGACGATGAGCACGCCGACCGCGGCCGGCGGCCACGTGGTGAAGTCGCAGATGGAGAAGCCCGTCGTGGTCATCGCGGTCACGCAGGAGAAGAACCCCTGCCGGAAGCCCTCGACGAGCCCGAGGCCCCCCTCGATCGCCAGGTCCGCCGACACCACCGCCGTCACCACCACGAGCGAGCCGAGCATGAAGCGCACTTCCGTGGTCTTGAACGCGCGCCGCCACTTGCCCTGCACGAAGAGCAGCAGCGTCGCGAAGTTGGTGGCGCCCACGAGCATGAGCACCACGGTGATGACCTCCACCGGGACGGACTGGAAATCGCCCACGCTGCCGAGCTTGTTGGTGAAACCGCCGGTGGAGAGGCCGCACATCGCGTGGTAGAGGCCGTCGAAGAAGGAGAGCCCCGCCAGCATGTAGGCCACCGTCGCCACAACGAGGCAGATGTTGTAGACGAGGAAGATGGCCTGGGCCGTGCGGCGGATGGACGGCAGGATCTTGTCGGGGTGGCCCTCGGCGTCGTAGAGGTTCATCGAGTCGCGGTTGCTGATGATGAGGATCATGATCAGCACGAAGCCGAGGCCGCCGCAGTACTGCATGAAGCAGCGGTGGAACATGAAGATCTGCGGCGTGGCGCCCACGTCGATGATCGAGAGCCCCACGGTGGTCCACCCGCTCACGGACTCGAAGAGCGCGTGCAGGAACGTCATGTGGAGCCCGAGCGCGAAGGGGGCGGCGCCCACGAGCGACCCCCAGATCCAGATGAAGAGCACCACCCAGGAGCTTCTCGCCAGCACGGCGCGGTAGTTCTGGGGCTTGTCCTCGTCGGGCGTGGTGAAGTAGAGCACGATGAGCCCGAGGGCCACCGAGGCCGAGGCGGGGATCAGGTACGCGTAGGCGTAGCGGAGCTGGTCGGGCTGGAACAGGATCACCACGAGCGGCACATACATGAGGCACCCGAGCAGCACCATCAGCTTGCCGATGTTGCTGCCGTACCGGAAGCGCATGGCCCACTCCACGAGGCGCTCGTTCGATCTGGCCGCCCCGATCACGAGCGCACGTCCTGCATGTCGTTCAGGAACTCGCTGTCGTCGGAGGAGTCGCTCTCGAGGTGCTGGCCGCTGATCACGATCAGGCGGTCCCCGGGCAGCACCGTGGTGTTGCCGTTGGGGACGATGGTGCGGGGGCCGCGGAGCAGGCACGCCACGATGACGTCGCCCGGGATGTCGAGCTCGCGGATGCGCTTGCCCGCGTGCGGGCTGTCCTTGGGGACGCGCAGCTCCATGACCTCGATCTGCCCATGGTCCATCGGAATGACGTTCTCGAGGTCGTCCACAAAAGCCTGCTGCTCGATCAGGGACGTGATCATGTGGGCCACCGAGATGGGCGCGTTCACGCCCATCGAGTGGAAGAACTCGAGCTTCTTGGCGTCGTTCACGATCGAGACGCTTTTGGGCACGCCGAAGCGCTCCTTGCAGAGCTCGCTCGAGACGAGGTTCCGCGCGTCCGAGTTGGAGAGCGCGATGGAGATGTCGCAGCTGCCGGCGCCCGCCTCGTCGAGGATGCCCGCCTCGCAGGAGTCGCCGCAGACCACCTCGAGCCCGTCGATCGAGGAGAGCTCGTCACAGATGGTGGGGTTGTCGTTGATCGCCGTGACCGCGTAGCCCTTCGCGATGAGGGACGTGGCGAGCGAGCGGGTCTTCGAGTACCCGCCGATGAGGAGCACGCTGCGCTTCATGCCGACGCCCCCTCCTCGTGCGAGGTGGTGAGCATGGACTTGATCCTCTTGGCGCTGTGGCGCACGGGGCAGATGGTCTCGATGCCGAGCTCCTGGTAGAGCCCCTCGCGGTCCGGGTCGTAGATGCGCGTGATCACATGCTCCACGTGGTAGATCTCGTGGGCCATCTGGGCCACCATGATGTTGATGATGTCGTCGTCGGTGACGATCACCACGGCGAAGGCGTCGCTCAGGCGGCAGGTCTCGGTGAGGAAGTCGATGTTGGTCGCGTCGCCCTGGGCGGTGAGGCCGCCGAAGCCGCTCGACAGGCGCACGAAGGCGCCCGGGTCCTTGTCCACGACGAGCACCTCGCCGCCAGCGTTGGAGAGGTCGTTGGCGAGCATCGACCCCAGGCGGCCGCACCCCACGATGACCGTGTAGAAGTCGGCCTTGCTCGGGCCCAGCAGGCTCATGGACGCCCCCTTTGCATGGACGGTGTTCGGTCTTTGATGGTAGTCCTTACCCATCTGCGCGGGCCTACGAGAAGCGCCTCCCGGCCAGATGCCAAGAGGCGCTTGATTCTCTTATGGTGCCCGAGGTGAGACTCGAACTCACACGGGGTTGCCCCCAGGGGTTTTTGAGACCCCCGTGTCTGCCATTCCACCACTCGGGCGAGCTTGGTCAGTGTGCCACAACGGGCGCTCCGTTGTCGACGGCGCTCAAGCGCTCCGCCCCGTTCGGTGCGCTACTGCAGGAACGGGTTCGTCGCCAGCTCGCGCTCCATCGTCGTGACGGCGTTGTGGCCCGGGAGCACCACGGTCTCGGGCGGCACCTCCTGCATGAGGCGCCTCAGCGACGCCATCAGTGTGGCGTGGTCCCCCTCGGGGAAGTCCGTGCGCCCGGCGCTGCCCGCGAACAACGTGTCGCCCGTGAAGGCGAAGCCGTCGCCCAGAAGCACGACGCCGCCCGGCGTGTGGCCGGGGGTCTCGATGACGCGCATCGAGACGTCGCCCACGTCGATCCGGTCGCCGTCGTGCAGGTGCCGCGCAGGTGCGGGCGCGTCATCGTCATAGGCGATGCCGAGGTTGCCCGGGGTGCCCGCACGGCTCGCGCGGGCGGCGTCGGCCTCGTGGATCCAGAACGGCACGTCGTAGGGCAGCGCGTCCACGAGCCCCTTCACGCCGCCCACATGGTCGCCATGGCCATGGGTCGCGATGACCGCGTCCACCGTGACGTCCCCCAGCTCCTGCGCGATGCGCGCGCCGGCCGCGCCCGGGTCGACCACCACGGCGTGGCCGTCGCTCACGAGCGCGTAGCAGTTGGTCTCGATGGGACCCACCACGAACTGCCGGATCTCCGGCAACGTCTTCTCGGCCATCTAGACCCTCCTCTTCATTTGGTTGGCCCCCTCGCCGGGCATGATGCGCCGTGCGTCGTACACGCTCGGCACCCGGCTCACGGCCGCCAGCAGGGGGTCGAGGAGGCTCGCGTCGGAGATCGCGATCAGGAACCGCAGCTTCGCGACGCCGTCGCTCGACACCTGGGTGGCAGCGGAGAGGATGTTACCCCCGGCGTCGCCGAGGGCGATGGTCACGTCCTTGAGGAGGCCGATGCGGTCCGTGGCCTCCACGACGATCTCCACCTGGAACTGCGTGGCGCCCGAGGTGTCCCAGGCCACCTCGATCATGCGCTCCGGGTGCTCCATCAGGCCCTTCACGTTGGGGCAGGTGGCGCGGTGCACCGAGACGCCCCGGCCGCGCGTGATGAAGCCGCAGATGTCGTCGCCCGCCACCGGGTTGCAGCAATGGGCCAGGTGCGCGAGGAGGTCCGGGTCGCCCTTGACCACGACGCCGCAGCTCGGGCGCTTGGAGCGGTCCTGCGCCCGGCCTTTGGCCACGTGCTGCGGCATGATGGGGCGGTCCTCTGAGAAGGACTGTCTGAGCTCCTCGGCCTGCGCCTTGGCCTTGGCCTCGGCCGCCAGCTGCTGGGGCGACCCCTCGTCGAGGATGGCCTGCACCTTGTTCGCGACGGTCTTGGGGCTCAGCTTGTTGGAGCCGATGGCGGCGAAGAGGTCCTCCGGCGTCCGGAAGTTGAGCGTCTCGCACACCTGCGCGATGGCCTTCACCGACCGGCGCGTGGAGATGCCGAAGCCCTTCTTGCGCAGCTCGGCGGCCAGCATCGAGCGCCCGTACTCGGCGTCGGTGTCCTTGTTGGCGCTCGAGAAGTACTTGCGGATCTTGGCGCGCGCGGAAGGGGTCCGCACGATGTTGACCCAGTCGGCCGACGGCTTGGAGTTCTTGTTGGTCATGATCTCCACGCGGTCGCCCATCTGGAGCTTGTAGGTGAGCGGCACCACCGCGCCGTTGACCTTGGCGCCCACGCAGTGGTTGCCCACCTCGGTGTGGACGGCGTACGCGAAGTCGAGCGGCGTCGAGTCGCGCCGGAGGCTCAGCACCTCGCCCTTGGGGGTGAAGAGGAAGATCTCGTCGTCGTAGAGGTCAACGCGGAGCTCCTGCAGGAACTTCGAGGCGTCCGTGATGTCGCCCTCGGTGGCCCAGTCGATGGAGCGGCGGATGTAGGAGATGCGCGAGTCCACGCCCTTGTCGTCGTTGGCCATCACGCCCATCGAGTTGCCGCTCGACTTGTAGAGCCAGTGGGCGGCGATGCCGTACTCGGCCTGCTCGTGCATCTCGACGGTGCGAACCTGGATCTCGATGGGCCGCGCCTCGGGGCCCACGACCGTCGTGTGGAGCGACTGGTACAGGTTGGGCTTGGGCGTCGCGATGTAGTCCTTGAAACGCCCGGGCAGCGGGTGCCAGAGCGAGTGGACGGCCCCGAGCACGGAGTAGCAGTCGCCCACCGTCTTCGTGATCACGCGCAGGGCGATGAGGTCGTAGATGTCCGAGAAGTCCTTGTCCTTGCGGCGCATCTTCTGGTAGATGGACCAGAGGTGCTTCGCGCGGCCCGTGATCTGGTAGTCGGTGAGCCCCTCCTTCTTGAGCTCGTCGTCGAGCACCTTGATGGCCTCGTCGGTGGCGGCGAGGCGCTGCTCGCGTGACTCCTGCACCATCCGGGCGATGCGCTGGTACTGCTCGGGCTCCAGGTAGAAGAACGCGAGGTCCTCGAGCTCCCACTTGATGGAGCTCATGCCGAGACGGTCGGCGAGCGGCGCGTAGACGTCCATCGTCTCGCGGGCCTTGAAGAGCCTCCGGTCCGGCTTCAGCGCGGCGAGCGTCCGCATGTTGTGGAGGCGGTCCGCGAGCTTGATGATCACGACGCGGATGTCCTTGTTCATGGCCAGGAACATCTTGCGCAGGTTGAGGGCCTGCTTCTCGTCCATCGTGCCCACGTCGATGTTGGTGAGCTTGGTGACGCCGTCCACGAGCTCCGCGACGGACTCGCCGAAGAGGTTCGTGAGCTGCTCCTTGGTGGCCGGGGTGTCCTCGACGGTGTCGTGGAGGAGGGCCGAGCAGATCACGTCGTCGTCCATGCGGAGGTCGTGGGCCAGGATGAGCGCCACCTCCACCGGATGGTTGATGTAGGGCTCGCCGGAACGCCGGCGCTGCTCGGAATGGAAGTCCGCCGCGAAGAGGTAGGCGTCCTCCACGCGCTGGAGCTGCTCGGGCGTCATGTAGAGCTGGCACGCGGCGCGCAGCTGCGGATAGTTGTCGGCCGGCACCTTGGGGATGCGCGGGACGTCGGGGCCGGGGCCGAGCGGTTCGGGCGGAGCGGGAGTGGCCTCGTTCGGCATGTCGCTCATGGGTGCTCCTCTCGTCGGCCAGCTGAACAGCATGTAAGTCTAGCTTTCGAAAGCTTCCATTCAACAAACGGGCTTGTCGGAGGGGCCCGAACGCCTGCGTGCGGGCACACCCGGCGACCGGAGCCGCCCCCTTCTCGACCGAACGGAGGGCGGACACAGGGCCTTGGCACGCGCTCGGTCACTCGCAGGTCTCACCGAAACCCGGCGCGATGGGCCGGTTGATACGCGCCAACAGCTCGGCGGCATCCGCGGTCAGGGCCCAGTCACGGAACTGGCCGAAGTCGTCGAGGGCTCCCAGCCCCTCGCGATAGCGCACCGAGGACGAGAGGTCCATTTTGGCCGGCGACGGGCTGAGCGCGATGCGGCGGGCGGTGCCTCGGCCCGAGGTGGTGAGGAAGCCCAGCTCGCGGAAGATGCCGACGCCGGCGCTCACGGCGTGCTCGTCCAGCTTGGTGCGCGGGTCCGCCACCCTGGCGGCATCGACCAGCGCCTGGTTCGATACCGAGAAGGACCCCTCCTGTGCCGCGTCGGCCTGGGCCTGGTAGGCCTTGAGGGCCCGATAGAGCGCCACGAGGTCCTCGCGGCCCGGCGCCTGGGACCCGAGGATCCGCTCGTTGATGCGCGCGTCGCCGGAGCCGAAGAGCAGGTGCACCTGCGCCGGACGCCCGTCCCGGCCCGCGCGGCCGCTCATCTGGTTGAACTCGACCGCTCCAAAGGGCAGGTGGTAGAGCACCACGTGACGGATGTCCGGGAGGTTGACGCCCTCGCCGAAGGCCGAGGTGGACACGATGCAGCTGAGGCGGCCGTCGCGGAAGGCGCGCTCCACCTCCACACGCTCGGACCGCGTGAGGCCGGCGTTGTAGAACGCGATCCTCTGGCCCAGCTGGGGCAGCCGTTGGCGCAGCATCCGCGCGAGCGCCACGGACTGGTCGCGCGAGTTCACATAGATCACGGTCTTCTCGCCGGTGCCCACGACCCCGGTCACAAAGCCCTCGCGGTCCCGAAGGTCGCGACGGTCGTCGATGGCGAGGTTGGCGCGCACAGAGACGTCCTTGACCACCGACTCGATGCCCCCGAGCCGACAGACCTCCTGCGCCACCGGGTCGCTCGCCGTGGCCGTGACCGCGAGCACCTCCGGGCGGCCCAGCTCGTCGAGCACGCGCGGCAGCTCCTGATAGGCGCCGCGGTCGCCGCCCTTGGACGCGCCAGCGTGATGGGCCTCGTCGATGACGACGAACCCCACGCGACCGGCCTTCGCGAACTCCTGGGAATGGATCGCGAGGTACTCGGGGGTGGTCAGCACGACGTCCACCGAGCCGTCCGCCAACCCGGCGTAGACCTCGGCGCGCTCCTCGGCGCCCGACTCGCCCGTGAGCCGGCGCACGCTGATGCCGAAGGGCTCGAGGGCCTCCTCCAGGTGGAAGGCCTGGTCGTTCACGAGGGCCCGGAGCGGGTACACGAAGACGCTCGCCCGGCCGTCGAGCAGGGCGCGGCGCGCGGCATGGATGTGGAAGATGAGCGACTTGCCTCGGCCGGTGGCCATGACGCAGAGGGTCGAGCGGCCGGCGGCCAGCTCCTCCAGGGCGCGGGCCTGGGCCGGCAGCAGCGCGTGGTCGCCGATCATGGCCCGGCGCAGGGCGTCGGTGAGCCCCTCGGCGTCGAGGCCGGCGAGGTCCGGACGAGCGGCCGCGGCCGCGACCGACTCCACCGCGGCCACGCTCACCTTTGAGACCTCGAGGTTCGCGCCCCAGGCGCGCTCGGTGCCCATCGCGTCGGGAACCCCGCCCGTGACGTCCGTCACCACGCAGCGGTAGGCCTGGCCCCGGTCCATGACGGGGGCAATGGCGGCCGCGATCTGGCGCCGCAGGTAGCCCACGGGGGCGCCGTCCTGCGTGAACAGCGCGATCGCCTGAGGGTCCGCAGGGTTGTCGGGCTCGCGCCGAAGCAGGAGCTCCTGGCCGGGCACGAGCGAGGCCACCGTCTCCTGCCGACCCGGCTGCGTCACCCCCACGGCCTTCGTGAAGAACGAGTCCTCGTCGGCGACGCCGGCGTAGGAGTCGCGCACGAGGATCTGGGGGGCACGCTCGAAGAGCGCCTCCACAAGGCCAGGCGCGCCGGGAGACGCCTCGGGCTCCCGGAAGATCACGTCGCGCACCATGAGCTTGACCTTGGAGCGGCCCTGCCACACCTCCACGACGGGCTCGAAGACGAGGTCGACGAGGCCGTCGTAGGCAGCCGCCTTGGCGGGGTCCGGCGCGCGGAACTGGATGCAGGCGACGCTCGACACGCCGTCGCTCGCAAAAAAGCGCAGGTGCTCGGCGCCGGCGCCCACAAGCGAGCGTCCGCGCATGGTCACGCCCCGCACGGCCATGAGCGGCACCTTGTTGCCCTGGCCGAAGGGTCGGAGCGCGTCGAGGCCGGCCACGCCGTCGAGGGTCAGCTCGTCGAGCCGAGCCACGCAGGCCACCTCCTCGCGGCTCTGGAACTGCTCGGCCGGCAGCGCTGAGAGCTCTGCCGTGAGCCGGTCGCGGAACTCGTCGAGCTTGTCGGCGTCCATCGTCACGCCCACCGCGCCGGCGTGGCCGCCGAAGCGCGTGAGCAGGTCGCGGCACCCGTCCACCGCGTGGTAGAGGTCCACGGACCCCACCGACCGGCCAGAGCCCCGCGCGACGCCGTCCTGAATCGAGAAGACGAGGCTCGGCACATGGAAGTGGCTCACGACGCGGCTCGCGACGATGCCCTTGACGCCCTCGTGCCAGCCCTCGCCGCCGAGCACCACGCAGGGCTCGCCATGGTAGGCGTGCTCGGCCTCGGCAAGGGCCTTGTCGGAGAGCTCGCCCTCGATGGCACGGCGCTCCTGGTTGACGGCCTCGAGCTTCTCGGCCAGGGCCTGGGCCTCGCGCCGGTCGTCGGCCATCAAGAGGTCGAAGGCCATCTGCACGTCGCCCATGCGCCCGGCCGCGTTGAGGCGCGGGGACAGCGAGAAGGGCAGCCCGTCGGCCTCGATGGTGGAAAGGTCGCACCGGGCCTCGGCCGCCAGCGCCACGAGCCCGGGCCGGCGCCCTTCGCGCAGCTGCCGGATGCCCGCCGAGACAAGCGCGCGGTTCTCGGCCGTGAGCTCCATCATGTCGCTCACGGTGCCGAGGCACGCGAGGTCGAGGTAGTCGAGCCAGAGCCGGGGCTGGCCGCGGCGGCGCCCCAGCTCCTGCAGCAGCTTGAGCGCTACGCCGACGCCCGCCAGATCGCGGCTGGGGCACGCCGGGTCCAGTTTGGGGTCGCAGACGGGCACGCCCTTGGGCACGGACTCGCCGGGCTCGTGGTGGTCCGTGACGGCGACGTCGATGCCGAGCTCGCGGACACGGGCCACCTCGTCCGCGCTCGCGATGCCGTTGTCGACGGTGACGATGAGGGACGGGGCGGCCTGGTCCACCACGCGGTTGACGGCCTCGCTCGAGAGCCCATAACCCTCGTCGAAGCGCCGCGGGATGAATGGCTCGACCGAGCCGCCGAGCGCGCGCAGCCCCAACGTGAGGAGCGCGGCCGACGTCATGCCGTCGACGTCGAAGTCGCCGAAGACCGCGATCGCCTCGCCGTCGTCGAGCGCGCGCTCCACACGGTCCGCGACGTCCGCAAGCCCGGGAATCTCCAGAGGGTCGTGCCAGTCGCGGTCGAGCGACGGAGTCAGGAACCGCTCGGCCGCGTCCACGTCGGTGACGCAGCGGGCGGCCAGCACGCGAGCGGCCAGGGAGCCAAGGCCGAGCGCCTCTCGAAGGGTCCTCTCGGCCGCCGCATCGGGGGCGAGCACGCACCAGCGGTCGCTTTCCAGCACTCCGGCCATGTCGCCCCCCTCCCCTGCGCGGTCGTCTCGTCTCATCGTGTCGGTGCCGATCAGTATAGGCCGGAGGCGGAGGGTATCAGGCGCGGGCGACCGGGCCGCGCGCCCGGGGAGCCCCGGATCGGCCCGCTCGCGCCGCTGACCTCCTACGGGGCAAAAGTCTGCACGGTTTACCCTTTATCGGCCGCACGGCGGCACACTGCGGCTCCAAGCGCCGCGATGCCCTCTATACGGGGCAAGCGGCACAACGGTTTACCCCTTATCGGACCTGCCGCGCGAACGACCCGATGCGGGGCACGCCCGCGCCCAGACGCGCCCCGCATCGGCACGCGCGTCGCCAGCGCAGCGACCCGGCACGCTCAGAAGTCGCGGCGCCCGGCCTCGCTCTCGAGGAACGCCCGCTCGAACGCCGGGTAGCAGCCCTCGATCACGGCGTTCCGCGCGCGGCGCATGAGGTCGAGCAGGTACCAGATGTTGTGCAGGGAGATGAGGATCGAGCCGAGCATCTCCTTTTGCCGCACGAGATGGTTGAGATAGCTGCGCGAGAAACCCTGGGCGCACGCCGGGCAGCCGCAGGTCTCGTCGATGGGGCGCGGGTCGTCGATGAAGCGCGCGTGCTTGAGGTTCATGCGCCCCTCGCTGGAAAACGCGGTCCCCATGCGCGCCGTGCGGGTGGGCAGCACGCAGTCGAACATGTCGACGCCGCAGCCCACCGCGCGCACGAGCGTGGCCGGGTTGCCGACGCCCATCAGGTAGCGGGGCTTGTGCTTTGGCATGTACTCGCTGGCCAGCGGCGCGAGGGACTCAAACATGGTCTCGTGGCTCTCCCCCACCGAGTAGCCGCCGATGCCGTAGCCGGGGAAGTCGCCGCACTCCTCGAGCACGCGGAGGCTCTGGACGCGCAGGGACAGGTCCATGCCACCCTGCACGATGCCAAAGAGCGCCTGGTCGGGACGCGTGTGGGCCTGCCAGCAGCGGGCCGCCCACGCGCTCGAGAGCTGCACCGCGCGCTCCAGGTACGCGCGGTCGCACGGGTAGCCCGGGCACACGTCGAGCTGCATCACGATGTCGGCGCCGAGCAACTCGGCGATGCGCATGTTCTCCTCGGGCGTCCACGTGACGTGGCGGCCGTCGTAGTCCACGACGCGGAAGCTGACACCGTCGTCGGAGAGCTTCACGAAGTCGTTGTGAGAGAAGACCTGGAAGCCGCCGGAATCAGTGAGGATGGGGGCGTCCCAGCGCTCCCAGGCGTGGAGGCCGCCCATGTGTGCGATGAGCTCGGGCCCCGGGCGCTGGGAGAGGTGGTAGGTGTTGGCGAGGATGATCTTCGCACCGAGCTGCTTGAGCTGGTCCGGCGTGATGCCCTTGACCGTGGCCTTGGTGCCGACCGGCATGAAGATGGGCGTCGGGACGTCGCCGTGCGCGGTGTGGAAGACGCCGGCGCGGGCGGCGCAATGGGGGTCCTCGGCCTGGATGTCGAAGGAGAAGAGCTGGTCTTGGGGCATGGCACCTCCTGGGCGCGCGGGTTTCTCGGCGGCTAAGTCTACCAGCGGCACGTGGACGCTTCGGTCAAAGCCATTTGTCCACGCCTGGACGCTTCGGAGAGAGCCGTTTGTCCACGCCCCGTCGCGGGACGCAGGTGCCGGACGCGTCTGTCCCGCCGGCGCCGTTTCTGGGGACAGCAGCGACATGGGTACCTTAAGGTGTTGAACAAGGCACGAGAAACCAACCCGGCCCGAAGGAGCTGCCATGGACGACACCAAGCGCGAGGACGTGGAGCCTCAGGAGCCCGACACGGTCGAGGGGCCCGAGGACGACGCCCACATCGAGGCCCCCACCGAGGAGGCCGCCGAGGACGACGCCGAGCTCGACGTGGAAGAGGACGTGCCCGAGAAGGACGAGGTCGAGGACACCGTCCAAGCCGAAGCCAAGGACGAGGACGAAGAGCCCACCGACGCAGACGAAGAACCCGCGCCCGCAGAGCCCATGGGGCAAGACGCCCCCCAGGCCGCTCCCGCACCGAGCCCAGTGGTCAAGCACATGAAGACCGTCACCACCGCCGCCAAGAAGGCCAGCACCTCGCTGACGCAGCAGACGAGCGAGGGGTTCACGGCGCTCCGTGCGGTAGGCAAGGCAAAACGCGAGCACGCCCACGCGAAAGAGCAGCTCGCCCAGCTACAGGCCCAGATCGACGCGGACTCCGCCGACCTTGCCAAGCGCCGGGGCCTGCTCGACCGTTACGACGAGATCGTCGCGGCGCAGACCGAGGCGCGCGACAAGGCGCTGCAGACGATGCACCAGCTGCTCGACGAGGCGGACGCGCAGAACGACAAGGCCGGTCGCTACCAAAAGAAGCTCGAGGCCCTCAAGAAGGACGACGCCAAGGCGCTCCGTCCCTACAAGCAGGCCTTGGACAAGGCCAAGTCCGCGTCCGGCGACGCCGACAAGCGCCTCTCGGACGCCAAGAAAGCCCTGCGCTCGGCGGAGTCGGCGCTCAAGGACCTCGTCAAGCGGCGGGACGACCGCGTGAGCCAGGCGAACCGCGCCATCGACGCCTCGCAGCGGCGCATCGCGCAGCTGCAGGAGGACCTCGCGTCGGCGCAGCGGAACCCCGACGCATCGAGCGGCGACGTGGCCCGGCTCCGCAGTGACCACGCGGCCGAGATGGGGCGCCTCTCGAAGGCGCGCGAAGAAGTGGACGCGGCGCCCACCGAGCTGGCGGGCCCCATCGCCGACGCCAAGGAGCGGGTGTCCGACGCCACGAGCGCCAGAGACGACGCCCAGCGCGAGGCGGACTCCGCCAAGCAGGCCTGGAAGCAGGCCAAACGCGAGCACGACGAGGAAGCGGCGGCGTTCCAGAAGCACGAGGACGCCGTGGAGGACAAGGTCATCGAGGCCCAGAAGGAATGCCGCCGGCTCAAGAACGAGGCGGCGCAGCACCAGCAGGCGGCCGACGACGCACAGACAGCCCTGGACGAGGCCGAGGAGGTGCACGCCCACCCCGAGAAGATCCGCGACCTCGAGAACTCCGTGGCCGACAACCGCGCGGCGGCCGAGCTTCAGTCGCAGCAGGTGGATGCCCTTGCGCAGGCCGAGAAGGACGTACGGAAGAAGACTCTGTCGAGCCGCGTCGTGTTCGTGCTGGTGGTGGCCGCGGCCGTCATCATCCTCGTGCTGGTCTTCCTGATGCTGAACGGACAGTGACGAGCGAGGCGGAAGCGCCGTTTTTGGATCGGCGCCCGGCTTGGTTCTGTGGATTCACCCGGCCGAGCCACAGAACCAAGCCGCGGCTCGGCGGATTCGCCCCCGTGCGCCGTCGCAATCCGCAGAACGACGCAGCCTCGTTCTGCAGGTCCGCCGTCGAGGGACCGCTGACGCCGCGATCGCCGCCCGCGGCTCACAGGATGAGCATCGCGTCGCCGAAGGACAGGAAGCGGTACCGCTCGTCCATCGCGTGGGCGTACGCGTCCATGATCTGCTCGCGCGTCGCGAAGGCGCTCACGAGCATCATGAGCGTCGACCGCGGCACGTGGAAGTTCGTGACGAGCGCGTCCACCACGTGGTAGCAGCTGCCGGGCATCAGGTAGAGGTCCGTGGTCGCGTCGCGCCTCTCGACGAGGTCGCCCTCCCCCGTCCGCACCGAGGAGTCGTCGAAGTTCTCGAAGCGGCGCGCCACCATCGGCGGCTTGGCCGCCGGCGCGCCCGCGTCGTACGCGCTCTCCAGCGAGCGCACGGACGTGGTCCCCACGGCCACCACGCGCTTGCCGGCCAGCTTGGTCTCGTGCACGGCCTCAACCACCTCGGCCGGCACGTGGTACCGCTCGGTGTGCATCGCGTGGTCGCGGGGGTCGTCCTCCTCCACGAGGCGGAACGTGTCGATGCCCACCTCCAGTTCCACCTGCGCCACGCGGACGCCCTTCTCCTGCAGGCGCTCCAGCAGCTCGGGCGTGAAATGCAGGCCGGCGGTCGGCGCGGCGGCGGAGTGCTCCTCGCGCATCGCGTAGACCGTCTGGTACTTCTCGGGGTCGCCCGAGTAATCCGTGATGTAGGGGGGCAGGGGCACATGTCCGGCGGCATGGATGGCCTCGTCCAGCGTGCGGCCCTGTTGCGGGGCGAAGCGCACGAGACGACCGCCCTTGGAGTCCTCGACGAAGTCCTCGACGGTGCCCGTGAGCACCACGTCGGCCGTGTCGGGCGCGTGCAGGCCGCCCGCGCGGTACTCGATCACCGCGCCCGGCTTGAGGCGCTTGCCGGGATTCACGAGGCACTCCCAGACGGTCCCGAGCGGATCGACGTCCTCGCGGCGCTTGAGCAGGAGCGTCTCGGCAACGCCGCCGGTGGGCTTCTTGCCCACCAGGCGCGCCGGGAGGACGCGGGTCTTGTTCACGACGAGCAGGTCGCCGGGCGCCAGGTAGTCGCCGATGTCGGAGAAGCGCCGGTCCTCGAGCTCGCCGGTGTCACGGTGCAGCACGAGCAGGCGGCAGGAGTCGCGGGGCTCGGCCGGCTCTTGGGCGATCAGCTCGTCGGGCAGCGGGTAATCGAAGTCATCGGTGCGCATGGGCGCCTCCCGGGTGTCGCGGTTCAAACGCGCCCCAGTCTAGCAGCGGCTTTGCTCAGACGTCTTCAAGAGACGCAGAACGCGGGACGTGCATTTGGGGACTGTCCCTAAATGCACGCGCGCCCCTCGCGCTTCGCCCGCTTCCGCTCGTCACGGCGGACCTGACGCTCCACCGCCGCCTCGGCAGCGGAGAACCGGCACCCACAGTAGTTCTGGCGGTACATGCCCAGCTCGCGCGAGCGCTTCGTGGCCTCCGGGTAGTAGGGGCGGAAGTCGCGCACCGCGGGCGTGAGGCCATGGGCGCGCGCGATGGCAACGAGCGCCTCGTCGCACACGTCGTGCAACTGGTAGGGCGAGACGGCCAGCGTCGTGGTCATCGCCGTGAATCCGAGGCCCTTCGCTTGCCGCGCGGTCTCTGCCAATCGCAGCGCGTAGCAGGCGCGACAGCGATCCGTGCGGTCCTCGCCCGTGACGCCCACCGCACCGGCGGCTCCGCGCGGCGCGACGGCACGCTCCCAGAGCGCGCGGTCGTCGGCGCACACCACCACCTCGATGCCCTCGCCCGCGGCCCACTCCTGGAGCGTCGCGAGCCGTCGGTCGTGCTCCGCGCGGGGCTGGATGTTGGGGTTGCACCAGAAGATCGTCGGCTCCCAGCCCTCCTCGCGCAGCAGCCGCACGGGCTCCAGCGAGCAGGGGCCGCAGCAGGCGTGCACCGCGAGCGGCCGCGATGTGCATTTGGGGACTGTCCCTGAATGCACATTCATGATGCGACCTCTTTGAGCAGGGCGATGCCCGTCTCGGTGTCGCGCACGTGCGACGCCTCCGGATGCTTCCAGATCTGAACCGCCATCAGGACGTCGCCCACGCAGCCCGAAAGGTGCACCCAGATGCAGACCATCGCCACAAAGGGCGCGTCCAGCACGCAGCCCAGGACAACAAACCCGACCGTCAGCACCGCAGCTGGCGCCAGCAACACCACGAGCATCGCATCGCGCGTCAGCACCGCGCCCGGCGCGCCCGCGTACAGCATGCCGTCTTGGTAGCCGAACCGGACCTTGAGTCCCGCTGGCCCCAGCAGCTTGAAGCACAGCGCATGCACCAGCTCGTGCACCGGCAGCGCGACAAACGAGCCCACCGCGCTCGCCACGAGCCACTCCGGCCACTGCCCCCAGCGCCCCATCGGGCCGCCGAGCAGCGCCCACGCCACCGTCAGGAACACGCCGACCACGAACACCATGGCGCCCCACCGCACAAGGCGTCCCTGCAGAACCCGGTCGTCCAGCACGTCCACGGACTCGATCACGGAATAGCTCATGAGCGCCTCCTCTCGTGGGTGCCGCCCAACAGGCCCACCCCCGCACGTGGCTGGGATCCTTCCCCCGCACCTGTGGGATACTGAGCCAGTTCAGGGTACGTCCGGCCGAGCGCGCCGGCAAATCACATCCGAGAGGGTCCCATGGCTCACACCTCTGACCGCCCCGCATTCCCGGCCCGCGCCGTGGTCACGGCCGGCATGCCGTACGGCAACAAGAACCTGCACTTTGGCCACATCGGCGGCGTCTTCGTGCCCGCGGACTTCTTCGCGCGCTTCCTGCGCGACCGCATCGGGCCGGAGAACGTCCTCTTCGTCTCGGGCACCGACTGCTACGGCTCGCCCATCATGGAGGGCTTCCGCAAGCTCCAGGGCACGCCCGACGCGCCCGCCACGATCACGGACTACGTGGCCCGCAACCACGAGCTGCAGCGCGACGCGCTCAGCGCGTACGAGGTGTCGCTCGACCTCTACGCGGGCAGCGGCCTCGGCCCCGCCAAGGACGTGCACGCGCGCCTGACGGACGAGCTGATCCGCCGCCTGCACGAGATGGGGCACCTGCGGCGCCTCGAGACGCTGCAGTTCTACGACACCGAGGCCCAGACGTTCCTGAACGGGCGCCAGGTGCAGGGCACCTGCCCCGTGCGCGGCTGCAAGGGCGAGAAGGCCTACGCCGACGAGTGCGACATGGGCCACCAGTTCGACCCCGAGGACCTCATCAACCCCGTGAGCCAGCTCACGGGCACCACGCCCGAGCTGCGCCCGGTGGCCAACTGGTACTTCGACCTGCCGCACTTCGAGGGCTACCTGGAAGAGCTCATGGACGAGTGGGCCTGTGACCCCCAGGTGCGCGACGTGGTCGTGAAGACCGTGCGCGAGAGCCTCGTGGCGCCGGCGCTCTACATCAAGGTGGAGCTGCGGGACTCGTTCGACGCCGTCGCGGCCCAGCTGCCGCCGCACCGGGTGACCGAGCCCACCGGCAACCAGCAGAGCTTCTCGGTCACCTTCGAGGACTGGGAGGACCGCGACCGGGCCCGCGCCCTGCTCGAGAAGGCCGGCGTGCGCTTCCGCGCGAGCAAGTGCCTCCTGCCGTTCCGCATCACGGGCAACATCGACTGGGGCGTGCCGGCGCCGGACATCGACGGCGTGGAGGGCCTCACGGTGTGGTGCTGGCCCGAGAGCCTCTGGGCGCCCATCAGCTTCTGCATCACCGCGCTGCAGGAGGCGGCAGCCGGCCGCACGACGGCCGATGTGCTGGTCAAGCGCCCGGACCGCAAGGCGCCCGCGTACTCCGCGAGCGACTGGCACGACTGGTGGTGCGCCGACGACGCGCAGGTGTTCCAGTTCATCGGACAGGACAACATCTACTTCTACTGCGTGGCGCAGCCCGCCCTCTGGAAGGCGCTCGATTGGGGGCTCTTCCAGGACACGCCGGTGGCCAACTACCACATCCTCTTTATGAACAAGAAGGCGTCGAGCTCCGGCCAGATCAAACCGCCGATGGCTGCCGAGCTGCTCGACCACTACACGCCCGACCAGCTGCGCTGTCACTGGCTGAGCCTCGGCCTCGACGCCAAGGCCGTGAGCTTCGCGCCCAAGGCCTTCGACACGTCGGTGAGCCACAAGGACAAGAAGACCGGCGAGGACGTGCTCGTGAAGGACGACCCGCGCGTGGTGGACCCGGCCTTGAAGGAGAGCGCGTTTCTCACGAACATCTTCAACCGTCTGGCGCGCAGCTGCTTCTACGGGGCGCAGAGGCACTGCGGCGGTCACGTGCCGAGCGTGGCGCCGTCGCCGGAGTGCGTCGCCGCGTGCGACGAGGCGACGCTGGCGTTCGAGCGGTGCTGCCACGGGCTCGACCTGCACGGGGCCATGAGCGTGGCCGAGGAGTTCGGGCGCGAGGCCAACAAGCGCTGGGACGCGGCGAGCAAGGCCGCCAAGGAGGACGAGGCTGCGTACGTGGCCGCGCTGGCCGACGCGTTCCGGTCGCTCCGCACGCTCGCCCTTCTGATGCACCCGGCCGCGCCGAGCGGCTGCGAGATGGTGGCGGAGCACCTCGCGGTCCCGGCGGGGCTCTTCTTCTCGTGGGAGCACGCCTTCGACGGCGTCCCCGAGCTGCTGGACGTGATGGGCGAGACGCCCGAGACCCACGCGATGGTCGAGCTGCCCCCGCGCACGGACTTCTTCTCGAAGCACCCGTCGCAGTACAAGAAGTAATGGGACGGCACCCGTCGGGTTTTTGCTCGTCGGCCTTGGTCGATGGGACACGACCCGGGCGGGTGCTGTCGCCCGGCCGGATCGAGCGAGCCGCACTCGCCAAACGGGCGGGATGAGGACACCGAGACACGCCTCGAGACCCCTTGGCGTCGCAGCCAGCCTCCATGGTTCACGCATTGATCCCCAGTTGGGCCTTTCGCGCCGAAGAGTCAACTGGGGATCACCGGTTCAACCAAGAGCGCCATTTCTCGGCCAGCGAGTCCTTTGAGACCTGCGAAGACAGACAGTCTCACGACAAAACCGCAGGTCGAGTGACTCAGAGCGTCGCGTCCATCAGCCCATCGTTAAAGACATGATCCCGAGTCAGCCGTCTCGCGCGAGAGGCCCAACTCGGGATCACGGACGCAACCGCCTCGTTCAGCGCCAACGAAAACGGGGCCCGAAGGCCCCGCTGACCGAACGTGACACTGACTCGCTGACGTTTCTCGTCGACTAGTCGTCGAGCCCGTCGTTGATGACCTCGGCGATCTTCGCGGCGTCGTTGGTCTCGCGCATCGCGTCGCGGAACTCCTCGCGCATCAGCATGACGGCGACCTTGGACAGCAGCTTGATGTGGGTGGTGCCGGCCTCGCCGTCGGGCACGAGCAGCGAGATCACGACGTCGACGGGCTTGTCGTCGAACGACGGCCAGTCCACCGGCTTCTGCAGCTTCACGACCACAACGCCCGGCTCCTTGATGGCGTCGCTCTTGGCGTGCGGGATCGCGAAGCCGTCCTGCATCCCGGTGGCGCCCATGTCCTCACGGGCGTCGAAGGCGGCGCGCACGGCGGCGGCGTCCTCGGCGTACCCGAGCGCGACGGCCTCGTCGCTCAGCAGTTGAAGGACTTCCTCGCGGCTGGCAGCAGGGCTATCGACGAAGACGGCGGACTCCTTGACGAAATCGCTCATGCTTTGACTCCTCATCTCAGATACAGTGGCGCCCATCCGGCGCCTGCGTCTTCCCTATAGTAAACGGACGTGGGCCGAGAGATGCGCGACGCTGCGGCACCCTCGCGAAAAGCGCGGCACCCGGCTCAGGACCGGTCGGCGTCCCGCAGCTCGCGGGCGCGTTCGGCCGTCAGCTCGTAGCAGTTGGACCAGGGGGTCAGCGCGAGGCCGCGGTACGGGAAGTACGCCGCGCGGTACAGCTCGAAACCGCGCGCCTGGTACAGGCCGTTGGACGTGACGTTCTCCGGGCTCGTGTTGAGCCGGAACGCGTCGACGCCCTCCCGAAGCCCCTCGTCGATGAAGTCGGCGAGCAGCGCGTCGGCCGCCCCTTGGCCGCGAAACTGCGGGTTGGTCGCGAACAAGTGCAGGCAGAACACGTCCTCGGCGTCACGGGCCGGCCAGTTGATGACCGCCTCGTCCACGGCGATGTCGTGGTCCACCGACATCACGCCAAGGGCGGCAGCGTCCGGCGCGGGCTCGAGGCCGTTCTCGCCCTTGTTAAGGTCCTCCACGCGGAAGCACCCGCGCATGGACCCGGCGGCCAGATGGTTGCGAACGTTGTCATAGTCCGGCCAGTGGCCGCGCTTCCAGCCCGACGTGTCGGCGTCGGGGCCCTCGCAGGTGTCGAGCACCCGCTCGTACACCTCCTCCACGAGCCCCCAGTGCTCGGGGCCGAGCGGCACCACCGCAAGGTTCTCGCGAGCGCGCGGGGCGCGCACCGCCAACCGGGGGTCGTTGAGCGACATCTGCGCACGCATCTCGGCGACGACCACGTCCGGCTTCTCGACCACGAGCTCGTGGCTGGCCCCGCCGATCAGGCAGAGCCGCGCGTCCGGCACCTCGCGCACGATGCGCAACGTGTGCGGCAACAGCACCACGTCGTGCTCGCCCACCAGCACGAGCGTGGGGCACACGATCGAGCGGAGCCGCTCCCCCACGATGTGCGGGCCGGTGAGCATGAGCTCGAGCAGCTCGCGGGCGGCGGCGTGCCATTCGGGATCGCCCACCGCCGGGCGCCCTGAGGCGCGGAGCGACGCCACGGCCTCGCGGATCTCCTCGCGGGTCTCGGGGGTCAGGCCTTCCGGCGTCACATTGGCGCCCATGGCCGTGAGCGTGAGCACGCGGTGCCGGGCGCCCGACGCCATCAAAAGGCCGATGATCGCGCCGTCCGAGTAGCCCATCACGTGGGCCCTCGTGACAGACATGCGGCTCATGACCTCGAGGGCGTCGGCGGCCATCGTCTCGTACGTGAGCGGCGCCGTGCCGCGCGACGAGAGACCCTGCCCGCGGGAGTCGATGGCGATCACGGAGCGCTCCTGGCGGAACGTCTCGACAAGGGGCGCGAGGGTCGTCGAGTCCTCGCCGTTGCCGTGCAGCAGCACGAGCGGCGGGACGCCCATGTCGATGCCAAAGGGCTTGCCGGGCTCCTCGGTCATGCCATCCGGCGAGTACACCGCGGCAGAGATCATCGCGCCGTCCTCGCGCTCGACCATCACGCGGGAAGTGGGGGCCATGAGGGACTCGGCCACGAAACACCCCTTTCCGAGATGTGCCAGACGTCCAAGAGCTACACCCTAGCCATTCGGCGTGCGCCCAACAAGGGAGGTGACGGCACTGCAATGGTTGACGCCGGCGCCGGTCGCCGGGACGCGCGCAGAGGCTGTTGTCGCCCGACAGATGCCACCCTGCGACACCGCGCCTACCCGTTGTCGCGCCGCGCGAGATCGCGCCAGTCCACCGAGCCCTTCGGCCAGGCGTCGGGGAGCAGCAGGTCGGCGAGCGACACGGTCTCCAGCTGGGCCTCGTAGGCGGCGCGCGCCCGGGAGAAGAGCCCGCGCAGCTCCTCCCCCACCGAGACCGCGTGCTCGGCGTCGGGGAACACCCGGGCGCCGAGGCCGCTCGGCTCGAAGGCACGGAGCGGGTGGAGCGCACGTTGCACATCGGCCACGGTGATGTCCTCAGGGGACCGCGCCAGCGTGAAGCCGCCGCGAGGGCAGGCGCGGCTCCGCACCAGCCCCGCGACGGTCAACTTGCGGAGAATCTTCTTGAGGTAGGAGTCGGAGACCTCGAGCCATCCCGCCAGCGCGCTGCTGCCCACGGGCACATGGCCGTCCTGCAGGGCCAGCATGAGCAGGACGCACAGGCCCTGTTCAAAACTGCGGTCAGTGGGCTTGACTGGCACGGGCGCGCATCTCCTTCACGAGCTTCTCGGCCACCTGACCCACAGGATCCGGGCGCAGGCCTTTGACAAAGATGCCACAGAACCTGAGCAACGGCACCATCCGGCTCAGCTTGTCGTTGCGACCATTGCCGTACACGAGCGTCGGGTCGACGATGGCAACCGGCACCGGTTGCTGCTCCAGGAACCTCGCGACGGCCTCCTTGGACTCGACGAACTCCCTGCCGCCCAAGCGTCCCTGCACGTAGCCCATGCAGAGGCAGTGATGTGTCTCGGCGAGCCTGGCCATCACCTTGGCGGCCGGCATGTTCGCCGACGGATCCATGCCGCCCACGAAGTCGCAGATCATATCGAAAGAGGTCGGGAGCGCCCTGCTCACCGCGTCGTAGTCGTCGGCGTTGGTGATGACATTGGTGACCTCCGGGATCGCCGGCGCCCCAACTCCGGAACGGGACACCACGACGAAGCGGTCGTGAGGGCACTGCCGGTGCCACACGTCGATGACATTGCGTCCGATGTAGCCGTTACCGCCGAGCATGACGATGGTGTGAGCCATGGGGCCTCCTTCGACCGACATTCCAAGGATATTACGTATCCATGGTTATACGATATCCTTGGTTTGGCGAAAAGGGGACCGCAGGGGCGGGCCGCCAATGAATGCAGCAGGCGATGAGAACCTGCCGCACCAGCATGTCTGGCGGTTTCTCGCGACATATGGGGAGGATGCAGGGCTAGAGAGCGTTTTTGGCAGGTTCTTGCCACCTGCCCTCAGGCGTCCGACCTACAGAACGCACCGATAGGACGCCCACTGTGCGCGTCGTGTAGGCAGCCACCCGCCCACCGGCGCCCAGACGAGGTCCTCGCGGCGCAGCGCTTTCGACGCCTGACACGAGGCCAGAGCCCTGCGCTCGGCCTCGGCGGTGGCAAAACGGGCCAGAGGAATCCCGCCCACATAGACGGCGTGGGCGCAGTCGTCAGCTAGGCAAAGCATCGATATCCTTGGATCAGTGCCGGCAGCGTTGCCATCGTACCAGCACGGATCCATCAATATCGCCGTTGGTGTTCTCGCAGTTTCCTGGGTGCCTTCGCCAATAGCCTCTTAGAGCAGGTTCTTAGCACCTGCCCATTCCACCACATGCACCAAAAAGCCGCGACGCCCCCTTCCGAAGACGCCGCGGCCCCGTCTTTCACGGTCGCTCCAACGCAGATGCCCCGCCGGTCACTCCAACTCGAACGCGCCGGTGTAGAGCTGGTAGTAGGTGCCCTTCTTCGCGATGAGCTCGTCGTGGCTGCCACGCTCGATGATGCGCCCGTGGTCCAGCACGATGATCACGTCGCTGTTGCGCACCGTGCTCAGGCGATGCGCGATCACAAAGGTGGTGCGGCCCTTCATCAGCGCGTCCATGCCGCGCTGCACGATGGCCTCCGTGCGCGTGTCGATGGAGCTTGTGGCCTCGTCCATGATCATCACGGGAGGGTCGGCCACGGCGGCACGGGCGATGGACACCAGTTGGCGCTGCCCCTGGGAGAGCTGCGAGCCGTTGTCGGTGAGCATCGTGTCGTAGCCGTCCGGCAGGCGCATGATGAAGTCGTGGGCCCCGGCGAGCTTGGCGGCGTCCACGCACTCCTCGTCGCTCGCGTTCAGGCGCCCGTAGCGGATGTTCTCCATCACGGTGCCAGTGAAGAGGTTCACGTCCTGCAACACGATGCCCAACGAGTGGCGCAAGCTGGACTTCTTGATCTTGTTGATGTTGATGCCGTCGTAGCGGATCTTGCCGTCGGCGATGTCGTAGAAGCGGTTGATCAGGTTGGTGATCGTGGTTTTGCCCGCGCCGGTGGCGCCGACGAACGCGACCTTCTGGCCCGGCTTCGCGAAGAGCGACACGTCGTGCAGCACGGTGTGGTCCGGCCGGTAGCCAAAGTCCACGTCGTAGAAGCGCACATCGCCGGCCAAGGGCGTGTAGGTGGTCTCGCCCGTGTGGTGCGGGTGCTTCCAGGCCCACATGCCCGTGCGCTCTCCGGCCTCCACGAGCATGCCGTTCTCCATGTGCGTGTTCACGAGCGTCACGTAGCCGTCGTCGGTCTCGGGCTCCTCGTCGACCATCGCGAAGATGCGCTCGGCGCCGGCAAGGCCCATGATCACGGGATTCACCTGCTGCGAGATCTGGCCGATCTGCCCGGCGAACTGCTTGGTCATGTTGAGGAACGGCACGGCGACCGAGATGGAGAAGGCCATCCCCGAGATGGACAGGCTCGGCGCATCGAGCGCGAGCAAGAGACCGCCCGCGACGGCGACGACCACGTAGATCACGTTGCCCATGTTCATCAGGACGGGCCCCAGGATGTTCGCGAAGGTGTTGGCCTTGCGCGAGGCCTCGTAGAGGCGCTCGTTGTACTGGTCGAAGTCCTCCTCGGCGCCCTTCTGGTGGCAGAACACCTGCACCACGCGCTCGCCGTTCATGTACTCCTCGACGCGGCCCTCGACGGCGGCGATCTCGCGCTGCTGGGCCAGGAAGTTCTTGGCGGACCGGCCGGCCAGCGCGCGCGAGCAGAGCACCATGACGGCCACGCCGCAGAGCACCACGATCGTCATCCACACGGAGTACCAGAGCATGATGAAGAGCACGGACACCAGCACGAGCGACGTCATCGTGATCTGCGGCAGCGACTGCGAGATCATCTGGCGCAGCGCGTCCACGTCGTTGGTGTAGTGGGACATGATGTCGCCGTACAGGTGCATGTCGAAGTACTTGATGGGCAGCGTCTGCATGTGGTCGAACATCTGCTGGCGGAACTTCTTGAGGGAGCCCTGGGTGATGACGGCGCCGATGCGGTTCCACGTGAAGTTGGCGACGAGGCCCACCGCGTAGCAGCAGCCGAGCGTGAGGGCGATCTGCCCGAGGGGGCCGGCCGCAGCGGCCCAGTCCCCGGTCTGCCAGTTGGCCTGCACCACCGCGAGGGCCTGCTGCATGAAGATGGCGGGCACGGCGTTGACCACGGCGTTGACGAGCAGGCACACCACCATGACCGGCAGGAGCACGGGATAGAACTTGAGAATGCTCTTGAGCACGCGGCCCAGGGTGCCGGGGTTCACCGATGCGTGCTTGGTCGCGGTCTGTTCCTTAGGCATGCTGCACCCCCGGGGTGGTCGTTGCGGGCTGGGCGGCGAACTGCGAGGTCTCGTCCGCGACGGTCCCGATCTTCTCGTCGTGGGACTGCTTGTTCTGGGACGTGTAGACCTCGCGGTAGATCGGCGAGCGACGGAGCAGCTCCTCGTGGGTCCCGACGTCCGCGATGGTGCCGTTGTCCATCACGACGATGCGGTCGGCGTCCTTCACGGAGCTGGTGCGCTGCGCGATAATGATCTTGGTCGTGTCCGGGATGAAGGACGTGAAGCCCTGCTGGATGAGCGCGTCGGTCTTGGTGTCGACCGCGCTCGTGGAGTCGTCGAGGATCAGCACCTTGGGTTTCGCGAGAAGGGCGCGGGCGATGCAGAGGCGCTGCTTCTGGCCGCCGGAGACGTTGGCGCCGCCCTGCTCGATCCAGGTGTCGTAGCCGTCGGGCATGCGCTCGACGAACTCGTCGGCCTGGGCCAGGCGGCAGGCCTCGATGACCTGGTCCATCGTGGCGTCGGGGTCGCCCCAGCGCAGGTTGTCGGCCACGGTCCCGGAGAAGAGCTCGTTCTTCTGCAGCACCATCGAGACCGCGTGGCGCAGCGTGTCGAGGTCGTACTCGCGCACGTCCACGCCGCCCACCTTGACGGAGCCGGCGGTGACGTCGTAGAGGCGCGGGATCAGCTGCACGAGCGTCGACTTGGCGGAGCCGGTGCCGCCGATCACGCCGATGACCTCGCCGCTCTTGATGTGCAGGTCGATGTTGTGGAGGGCGGCGCGGTCGAGGTTCTCGGCGTCGCCGTTGTAGGCGAAGGCCACCTCGTCGAAGTCCACGGAGCCGTCCTTGACGCACGTCACGGGGTTCTCAGGGTCACTGATCGTGGTCTTGGCTTCGAGCACCTCGACGATGCGGTGGGCGCTCTCCAGCGACATCGCGATCATCGCGAAGATCATCGAGAACATCATGAGGGACATTAAGATCATGAAGCCGTAGGTGAACATCGAGGAGAACTGGCCGATGTTGAGGGCGACGCCCTTGGAGACGACGATGACCTGGCTCGCGCAGTAGATCACGGAGACGAAAATCACGGAGACGGCGCAGTTCATCATGGGGCCGTTGAGGGCCAGGAGCTTCTCTGCCCGGGTGAAGTCCTTCTGGACGTCGGTGGCGGCGATGTCGAACTTCTCCATCTCGAACTTCTCGCGCACGAAGGACTTCACGACCCGCATGCCCTTGATGTTCTCCTCCACGGACTCGTTGAGGGCGTCGTACTTGCGGAACACGCGGCGGAAGACCGGCAGCACGCTCTTGATCACGAAGAAGAGCCCGATGGCGAGCGGGATCGTCACATAGAGGTAGACGAACGCGAGGTCGCCGGCCATGGTGAAGGCCATGACCAATGCGAAGACGATGATCATCGGGGCACGGACCGCGGTGCGGATGATCTGCATGAAGCTCATCTGGACGTTCGTGACGTCGGTGGTCATGCGGGTCACGAGCGACGGCGTCGAGAACCGGTCGATGGTGGCGAAGCTGAAGGTCTGGATGTTGTAGAACATGTCGCGGCGCAGGTTCTTCGCGAAGCCGGCGGACGCCTTGGAGCACGTGACGCCGGCGGCGGTGCCAAAGCCGAGCGAGATGACCGCCATGACGAGCAGCACCGACCCGCTCGACATGATCTGGGCCACATCGGCGCCGGCGTTGATCGTGTCGATGAGGGTGGCCGTCTGGAACGGGATGAGCACCTCGATGACCACCTCGCCGATGACGAGAATGGGCGTGAGGATGGCCAGGAGCTTGTACTCCCGGATGCTCTGCATGAGCGTTCTAATCATCTATCGTCTCCCAATCTGCCCGCAGGCGGTCCAGAAGGCCGAGGAGCTCCTCTTGTTCCGGCACGGTGAGCGCCGCCATGCAGCGCTTCTGGAACCGCCTACGGTTCTCGACCTCCTCGGCGCCGGCCTGCGCGCCCTTCTCGGTGAGCCGCACCCAGAGCTTGCGGCTGTCATCGTCGTCGCGGGTGCGCTCCACGAGCCCGTCGTTCTGCATCTTTGCCAGGACCTCGGAAAGCGTCGCCGCCTTCATGCCGAAGTGCTCCCCCAGCTCGCGCTGTGGGACGGTGCCCCCGAGGTCGTAGAGCAGGCAGAGGATGTGCCTGCGGCCAGAGATGCCGCCCCGCTGGTAGTTGAGGAAGTGCCCGAGCATTTTGAGGTCGTGAATGATGGCGGTGACGCGCTCGGCGTCCGCGTTCGTCCACTGGCCCATTGGCCCCTCCTTTTGTTGGTTCAAGGAGGGTAGTCCCCGCAGGAGCTGATTACAAGGTGCCTAACGATTAGGTACCGAACAACTCCACAGAACGTCCATGGCGCCAACGATGGCTTAAGCCGACCCCCTGCGGCACCGGGCGTCGGGCTCAGCGCTTCCTGCGACGGTGCCCCAAGATGTCGTTGGCCATGTAGACGGACAGCCCGATCGCCAACAGGAACCCGAGGAACCCGAGGAGCGGGATGCCGAGGATGTCGTAGCCGGCGCCGGCGAAGTAGATGATCGAGCTCCCCACGAGCAGACCGGCGATGATGATGCCGAGCGTCAGGCGGTCGGCGATGTGGGAGAGGTCCTCGATGGGGTCCTTGGACCCGGAGAAGTCCAGGTTCAGCTTGAGCTGGCCACGGGTGAGCATGTCGGTCACGAGCCCCAGCTGGGCGCTCGCCTCGAGCACGCCATGGAGGGCCTTGTGGGCCTCGATGGCAAGCTCCTTGAGGTCGTCCTTGGCCGCGGCCTCGGGCGACTGCGACTCCATGATGTGCCGCTGGATGATCTGGATCATCGACACGCCGGGAAGGAACTCGTCGAGCACGCCCTCGAGCGTCACCATGCCGCGGGCGATCATCGTCATCGCGCCAGGCAGCTCGATGTTGTAGCGGCGCGCCAGGTTCACGAGGTCGCCGAGGAACGCGCCAAGGTCCAGCTCCTCCAGGGACACGGACCCATAGGCGGCCACGATCGCGTCGAGGTCCGCGAGCAGGGCGCCGTGGTCGATGTCGTCGGTCACGCGGTTCTCGGACAGCTCGAGCAGCCCCTGCTTGAGCTGCGGTGAGTCGTGCGTGGCCACGGCCATCATCATGTCCTTGAGGATCTGCCGGTAGTGGGCGCTCAGACGACCCACCATGCCCCAGTCGATCCACACGATCTTGCGGTTCGCGATCATGATGTTGCCGGGATGCGGGTCCGCGTGGAAGAAGCCGTCGTCGAGCACCTGCTTGGCGTAGTTCTCCACGAGGTCCTGGCCGATCTGGGTCAGGTCGTAGCCCTCGGCCACGATCTTGTGAGGGTGCGAGATCGTGAGCCCGTCCACGTACTCCATCACGAGCACGCGGCTCGTGCACCACTGCAGGTACGGGCGCGGGGCCGTCACGTACCGAACGTCCGCGTTGAGCTCGCGGTAGGTCTTGAGGTTGGCGGCCTCGATGAGGAAGTCCGTCTCCTCCTTGAAGGAGTCCCACAGCTCGTCCACCACGCTCTTGAGGTCGAGGAACTGGTCGTTCCCCATGAAGGGCGACGCGTGCTTCACGAGCGAGCGCAGAATCTCGATGTCCTGCCCCATCACCTCGCGCACGCGCGGGCGCTGGACCTTGATGGCCACCTCTTGGCCGGTCTTCAGGCGCGCCCGGTGCACCTGTGCCACGGACGCGGATCCCAGGGGCGTCTCGTCGATGGACGAGAAGATGTCGTCGAGCGGGACCGGGTACTCGGCCTGCAGGACCTCGCGCACCGTGGCGTAGGTCATCGGCTCGACGTTGGTGCGGAGCTTCTCCAGCTCCTTGCAGAAGGGCTCGGGCAGAATCTCCGAGCGCATCGAGAGGATCTGGCCGGCCTTCACAAAGGTGGGGCCGAGGTCCTCGAGCATGTCCACGAGCTTCTGCGGCGTGAGCCCCTTGACGATGTCGTACTTGCGGAGGATCGAGAAGATCTGGCGCAGGCGCTTGCGGCGCGCAGACGGCGACAGGTCGCCCGACGAGTGCACCTGCTCGCCAAACAGCCCGATGGTCACCTCTTGAGAGCCGGACGCCGACAAGGCCTCGTCGACCTGGTCGGCGTCCAGCGACACCTTCCGCCCGTCCTCTGCCACGGCGCCTCGGCTACTCGACGTCGTCCGGGTCGATGGCGGCGTCCTCGACGTCCTCGGTCATGTCCTCGGCGGCGTCGTCGACGGCCTCCTCGGTCTTCGCGTTGGCCTCGGCGGCCTTGGCCTCCACATCGTCGGCCATCTTGCGCACGCGCTCCACGAACGCCTCGCGCTGCTCGGGGGTCATCTGCTTCATCTGGGCCTTGAGCATCGCGGCAGTGGACTCGGCCACGGCGTCGCTCGCCTTCTGGGAGAGCTCCTGGTTCACGGCCTTGCCCTGCTCGACGGTCAGCTTGCCCTTCTTGACGAGGTCGTCGGCAACGTCGGAGACCTTCTCGCCGGCGATCGCGGCGGCGCCCACGCCCGCCAGGAACAGGTTGTGAGCCAGCTCGCCCAGGTCGAGGCCCTTCTTGTCGTCAGCCATGGTGCCATCCTTTCTCCGGACGCGCCCCTGCGCGTCGTTGGCGTCAATGGTTGGTTCCTACCCTATCTCAAGGGCCTCGCAAGGGGACTCACGGTCATGTCACGTTCGCCCAAGAGGAGCGCGGCCAGCTCCCCCGGCGTGTCCACGAGAGCCGCCGCGCCTGCGGCCGCCAGCTCGTCCGCCGTGCCCGCGCCCCAGGTGACGCCGACGCACGGGATGCCGTTCTCCTCGGCGCCCTCCGCGTCATGGAAGCGGTCGCCCACCATCACGCACCGGGCCGGGTCGCCGCCGGCCGCCTCGATGGACTCCCCCACCAGGAGCGGCTTCGTGTCGTGGCCGGGCCCTCGTTGGCCTATCACGCGGTCGAAGAGGCCGACCAGGCCGTTCTCCGTGGCCTGCCGCGTGACGAGGTCCTGGCGCTTGGACGTGGTGAGGCAGAGCCAGCGGCCGGCGGCGCGCAAGCGTTCCAGCAGCTCGGGAACCCCGCCATAGGCGGCGTAGGCCCCCGGGCCGAGCAGGTCGTAGCGCCGGCGGTAGTCCTCGGTCACGGCCTCCGCCTCCTCGGCCGACATGCCGTAGACCTGCTCGAACGCGCCCGGGAAGGCGGGCCCGATCACACAGCCCACGTCGCCGATCTCCTCGTCCGAGAGCCCCCGGGCGAGGAGCGTGTCGCGCGCGGTGCGCTTGATGCCGTCCACCGTGTTGGCCACCGTGCCGTCGAAGTCGAAGAACACGCACGCGCGGCTCGAGAAGTCCCCGCGACCCCATCCTTGCGCAAGCCACACCACGTGGAACCCCCTCGACCCTCTCGTTTCAATACCATGGCCAAAACCCGTGGGCGGCCGTTGTCCCCCTACACTAAAACAACTGCACCTGCGGCCCTTCGCGGGGCAGCCCCCAAGAAAGGACGAGCATGGCGCGCGTGCACAACTTCTCTGCAGGTCCGGCCGCCCTTCCCGAGCGCGTGCTCCGGGAATGCGCCGACGAGCTGCTCGACTTCCGGGGCACCGGGATGTCCGTGCTCGAGATGAGCCACCGCTCGGCCGCCTACCAGGCCGTGATCGACGACGCGGAGGCCACGCTGCGGCGTCTTCTGGGGCTCGACGACGACTGGGCCGTGCTGTTCCTGCAGGGCGGCGCGACGCTGGAGTTCGCCGGCGTGCCGCTCAACCTGATGCGCTCCGGCACCGCCGGGTACGTGGTGTCCGGGCACTTCGCGGAGAAGGCCGCGCAGGAGGGCGCCAAGTACGGGGACGCCCGCGTGCTGGCGAGCTCTGCGGACGAGCGCTTCTCGCGCATCCCGGACTTGGGGCCGGTGAACGAGGCCTGCGCGGCCGGCGGCCTGGACTACCTGCACATCTGCCAGAACAACACGATCTTCGGCACGATGTACCACGAGCTGCCGAGAACCGGCGACGTGCCCCTGGTGGCGGACGTGAGCAGCTGCTTCCTCGGGCTGCCGATCGACGTGGCCCGCTACGGCGCGATCTATGCGGGCGCCCAGAAGAACGCGGGGCCGGCCGGCGTGACCGTGGTGCTCGTGAGAAGGGCCCTCGTTGCAGCGGGGCCGCTCGACGTCTGCCCCACGTACCTCGACTGGCGGCTCGAGGCCGCCAAGGGCTCCATGTACAACACCCCCAACACCTTTGGGATCTACCTGTGCGGCAAGGTGTTCCGCTGGGTCGAGGAGCAGGGCGGCCTGGCCGAGATGGAGCGCCGCAACCGCGAGAAGGCGAGCCTGCTCTACTCCACGATCGACGAGAGCAAGCTGTTCCACGGCACGGCGCAGCCCGAGAGCCGCTCCATCTGCAACGTGACGTTCACCACCGGCGACCCGGCCCTCGACAAGCGCTTCGTCAGCGAGGCGGCCGACCAGGGGCTCGTGGGCCTCGGCGGCCACCGGCTCGTGGGAGGCATGCGCGCCTCCATCTACAACGCCGTGCGCCTCGAGTCCGTCGAGGCGCTCGCCGGCCTTATGCGCTCCTTCGAGCGATTCCTCTAGCCATCGAGCCGGACCCCTGGCACCGGTCCGCCCGATGGCCACCTCATCTGCTGTTTCGCGCCCGTCATCCAAGGAGAACCCATGCCCACCCGCTCCATCAAGATCATCGACGACATCGTGAAGGACGGCCTCGACTCCATCGCGGAGGGCTACGAGATCGTGCCCGACATGGACGGCGCCGACGCCGTCCTGATGCGCTCCACGGACATCCACGGCGTCGAGGTCCCGGCCTCCGTCCGCGCCATCGCCCGCGCGGGCGCCGGCACCAACAACATCCCCGCCAAGGACCTGGCCAAGCAGGGCGTTGTGGTCTTCAACACGCCCGGAGCCAACTCCAACGCCGTGAAGGAGCTCGTCATCGGCCTCCTCATGATGGGGTCCCGCGACGTGCTCGGCGGCATGCAGTGGTGCCGCCAGCATGAGGACGACCCGGACGCGTACAAGGCCGCCGAGGCGTCCAAGAAGGCCTTCGTGGGCCAGGAGGTCCGCGGCCGCAAGATCGCGGTGATCGGGCTCGGCGCGGTGGGCTCCAAGGTGGCCAACGCCTGCATCGACCTCGGCATGGACGTCTACGGCTACGACCCGTACCTCTCGGTTGACCACGCCTGGCAGCTGTCCCGCGACGTCAAGCGCGTGAGCGACGTCGCCGAGCTCTGCGCCGGCGCCGACTACCTCACCGTCCACGTCCCGCGCAAGAGCGACACCATCGGCATGGTGAGCGACGAGCTGCTCGACCTCCTCAACCCCGGCGCCGTGGTGCTCAACTACGCCCGCGAGGACATCGTCGACGAGGACGCCATCGAGCGCGCCATCGACAAGGGCCAGGTGAGCACGTTCTTCACGGACTTCGCGACGCGCAAGGCGCTGCACCTCTCCCACACGCTCGTGACCCCGCACGCCGGGGCCGGCACCGTCGAGGCCGAGGCCAGCTGCGCCCGCATGGCGATCCACGAGCTCGTGGACTACCTCGAGAACGGCAACATCACCAACTCCGTGAACTTCCCCGACTGCCACATGGGCACGTGCCGAGGGGCGAGCCGCATCGCGTGCCTCCACGCGAACGTGCCGGGCATGATCGGCCAGATCACCGCGGTGCTGAGCAACGCCTCCGCGAACGTGCAGCGCATGACCAACGAGAACGCCGGCGAGGCCGCCTACACGATGTTCGACACCGACGAGCACCTGGAGCCCCGGATCATCGACGCGCTCCGCGACATCCCGCAGATGTGGCGCGTCCGCGTGATCCAGTAGCGGCCCGGTGCCAACGTGGGACACCGGTGCCGGAGCCCTGTGTCCCACGCCCCGAGAGACGGGGACGGTCGTGCCGTAGCCCTTCGTCCCGCCCGGCCCCGCTCCGCCTGCGACTTCGGTGCCCATTGGAGGTTCCCATGCACGTTCGCCCGTTTGCTGCGCTTCGTCCCGTTCCCGAAGCGGCCCCCCGCATCGCCGCGCTCCCCTACGACGTTGTCTCGGCCGACGAGGCGCGCCAGGTCGTGGCGGACGAGCCGCTCTCCTTCTTGGCCGTCGACCTGCCGGAGACCGCGTTCGAGCCCGGCCACGACCCCTATGCCGCCGACGTGTACGAGAAGGGCGCCGAGCTGTTCCAGGACTACGGCGACCAGGGTCTGCTCGTCCAGGACCCGACACCGGCGTTCTACGTGTACGAGCTCTCAAACGATCAGGGCGCCATGACAGGGCTCGTGTGCCTGGTCGATGTGGCGGACTACGAGAGGGGCCTGGTCAAGCGGCACGAGAACACCCGGCGCGCCAAGGAGGACGACCGCGTGCGGCACATCGGGGCGCTCGCGGCGCAGACGGGGCCGGTGTTCCTCGCCTATCGCGACGAGACGCCGGAGGGGGACTTCCTCCGAGAGGCCACGGAGCTGAGCCGGATGCTCGGCGCCCCCGTCTACGACTTCAGAGACCGATGGGGCGTGCGCAACCAGCTGTGGGCCGTGAGCGACCCCGAGGCGATGGGCGAGCTGGAGTGGCGCGCCGCGTCGCTGCCCTGCGCCTACATCGCCGACGGGCATCACCGCGCCGCGAGCGCCGCCCGCGTGGCCGCCGAGCGGGGCGGCGAGGCGACCGGGCTCATGGCCGTGCTCTTCCCCGCAGGCGAACTGACCGTGCTCCCCTACAACCGAGTGGTGGCCGATTGCAACGGGCTCTCTCCGGAGGGACTGCTCCGCGCCATCCAAGGGGCCGGCTTCGTCGTCGCTCCGGCCGCGGCCCCCGTGCAGCCGGACGCGCCGGGGGTCTTCGGCCTCTTCACCGACGGCCGGTGGTTCACCGTCGCCGTCGGCCCCGAGCTGGCGGCCGAGGTCGCGAAACTGCCGCCGGCCGAGCAGCTCGACGTCGCCGTGCTCCAGGACCGCGTGTTGGGGCCGATCCTCGGCATCGGTGACCCACGGGAGGACCCGCGCATCGACTTCATGGGCGGCAACCGCGGCCTCGACGAGCTGGCCGCCTCGGCCGGCGAGGACGGGATCGCCGTCAGCTGCTTCCCCACGAGCGCCGCGCAGCTGATGGCGGTGGCGGACGACGGCGCCCTGATGCCGCCCAAGAGCACGTGGTTCGAGCCCAAGCTGCGGAGCGGCCTCCTGTTCCACCGCATCTAGGAGCGCCGTCGCGTCCCTTGTGGGCTGCGGCTACCGGTCCAGCAGCGCGGCGCTGTTCTCGGCAAGAACGGTCGCAAGCTCCGGCCCGCCCACATTCTTGAGAGTCGAGATCGTCTCACAGGCGGCCGCCAGCAGCGAACGGTGAGCCTCCGCGTCCATCGTCGCGCCCCGCCCCTCCGGCAGGTCCGTCTCGAGGAGCAGCCGGCCCTGCGGAATCTGGCGCGCGTACTCGCGCCCGCGCTTGGAGCGCAGCATGAACGGCCCCACCGAGAAGCGCCACCCGGCACGCCGGGCGCGCGCCAGCTCCTCCGAGCTGCCGCTGAACCAGTGGAAGACCCATGCGCAGGACGGCGCGCCGCACTCCTCGACCACGTCCATCACGACGCCGGCGGACCGGACCGCATGCACGGAGACCACGCTGCCCGGCCTCACGGCCGCGACGATCCGCCGGAACGTCGCGAGCTGGGCCTCGCGCGTCCCCTGATGGGCGCGCCCGAAGTCGAGCCCCACCTCGCCGATGAACCGCGTCCCCGCCGCCAGCGCGCAGAACCGCTCCGTCTGTGCCTCGGCCACGGCTGGGACGAACGTGCCGGACGCCTGCGTCCCGCGACCGAGGTGCCACGGGTGCAGCCCGAGCGCCGCGCGCACGCCCGGGACACCCTCCACCTGCGGCGCCAGGGCCACATAGCCGTCGGGCGTCACCGTGCAGCCCAGGCAGCCCGTCCCGGCGCCGGCCATGGCCCGCGCCGCGGCGCCTGGATCCGCGAACCAGTCCAGGTGAAGGTGCATGTCGTAGAGCGGCGTCACGCGAGCCCCACCCCGCTGATTTGGCGTATCACGTGGCCGGCGATGGTGAGCCCCATGACGGCCGGCATGTACGAGCAGGTGCCAAGGTCCGTGCGCTCGCGCCGCTCGCTGCCGGGGAGCTGGGCGCCCTTGTGCGGCACCTCGCTGGAGTAGGCCACCGTGAGCGAGCGGATCTTCCGCTTGCGTGCCTCCTTGCGCATCACGCGCGCCAGAGGGTCGTTCACGGTCTGATAGATGTCCGCAACGGCGACGGCGCTCGGGTCCAGCTTGTTCGCGACCCCCATGGAGCTGATGAGCGGCTGTCCGCGCCGCTCGCACTCCTCGGCGAGGGCCAGCTTGGTGGACACCATGTCGCAGGCGTCGACGACCCAGTCAACGGGGCCGACCTCGTCGAGGAACGCAGCCACGTCCTCCGCGTGCACGAACCGCTGGACGGGCTCGACCGTGCACGCCGGGTCGATGTCCGCCGCCATCGCCGAGAAGACCTGCACCTTGGGCAGCCCCACCGTGCTCAGGAACGCGATGGATTGGCGGTTGATGTTGCTCGGCGCAACGACGTCGCCGTCCACCGCCACAATGCCCCCGAGGCCGCCGCGCACGAGCGCCTCCGCACAGTTGGACCCCACGCCGCCGATGCCGAGCACAAGCACGCGCGCGTCGGCCAGCCGCTCGAGGCCCTCCTGGCCCATGATGCGGGCCAGGCGCTCCTTGGGGTGGTTCAGGTCGTGCAGGGGGACTTCCTCGGCCATGTCACATCGACCTCACAGGGCACTGTACTTGGGCGGACAGGTTCGCGCTTCGCTCCTTATGATGTCCTTCTCCAGCGCGGGTCCGTCAGCACGCGCGCGGCGATCAACCCGATGGGCAGGAACAGCACGATCATCACCGCGCGGATCAACCACTCCGCCGCGTCGCCCACCTGCGTCACGCCCATGTAGTACACGGCGCGGTACATATAGAGCCCCGGCACCATGATCACGATGCTCGGCACGGTGACGGCGGTTCTCGGAATGGACAGCCGCCGTGCCGAGACGCTCGCGAGGAGCCCCGCGCAGAGGGCGCCGAGGAACGCGGCCGCCTCCGGCGCCATGCCCGTGAAGCCCGCGAGCGACAGCCGGAGCGTGTTGGACACGGCGCCGATGCACCCGGCCGTCGCGCACATCTTGGGAGCCGAGTTGAACATCACGGAGAAGCCGTAGACACCGGCGAAGCTCGCGACCACGCGCAGCAGCGTGAGGGTCACCGGCGAGAGCCCCTGGTCGGCAAAGTCGTCCGGAAAGAGCTGCACGGTCTCGGCCACAAGCCACGCCACGGCGGTCGCCGTCACGATGATCACGAGCGCGTAGGCCAAGCGCTCGATGCCGCTCCGCATCTCGGACTGGAACAGGTCGAACCCGCTCGTGATCAACGGGAAGCCGGGGATCACAAAGAGCAGCGCGCCGATGTACCCGGCCTCATGGCTCATCGCGCCCGCCATCCCGAGCGACAACAGGTGCAGCCAGAGCAGGTACACGACGCCCGCCACCGCCACGCCCGCCGCCACGGCCACGAGCTGGTTGATCCGGCGACCCAGCAGCCTCACGCGGGTCCACTGCCCGCAGCCGGAGCCGAGCCCGGCCCCGATCATCTCAATGGGGCCGCCGCCGAGCAGGAACATGAAGCTCGCGCAGGCGATCCCCGACGCAAGGCCGCTCTGCCACGGTCGGTAGCGGGCCCTCTTGCACTCCACCACGTCGAGCATGTGGTGGTACGCCTCGAGGGTTATCTCGGTGCCGATGGCCTCCACCTCGTGCACGAACTGGTCGACGAGCATCACGCGCTCGGTGTTGACGCCGGCCGACGCATTGGCGGCCACCTCGGTGATGGACTCCGTGCCCTGGATGCAGGTGAGCTCGATGTTCACGAGCGAGATGTCCGCGTGCACCGTCACGCCGAGCACGTGGCCCACGCGGTTCATGTAGTCGCGCACACGCCAGGCGGAGTCGCCGGACGAGAGCGACAACTGGCCGGTGCGGAGAATGGCGGTGACCTTGTCGGCAAGGGGCGCCTCGGGAGCCGGCACTTGCATGCCGGAGATGACCTCGTGCCACGGCACCGCCATGTGCTGGCGGGGCTCGGTGCGGTCGAGGTAGGTGGTGATGGGCTCATGGGGTTCAGAAGGCAAAGCGGCTCCGGGAGACGCAGGGACGGTTTCCCTACCATACTCCCGAAGCCGTCCGCATCCGCCCTCGTGAGACAACAGTGGCGCTACAGGTCAAGCTCCTGCAGCCGCGCCATCGCCTCGATGTAGATGGCGAGCGAGTCCTTGAGCAGCTGCTCGGACACCGCCTCGTCGGGGCCGTGCATCTGGCCCACCCACTCCGGGTCGACCAGGTCCGGCTCCTCCGGCCCGAAGCTCGCGGCGTTCGCGAAGTCGCGGGCGTAGGTGCCGCCGCCGATGGTGAAGGGCTTCTTGTCCTTGCCGGTGAGGTCGTTGTAGGTCTGGATGCAGGTCTGGATCTCCGGCGAGGAGGGGTCCACGTAGAACGGGGGCATCGAGAGGTCCACGGTCAGCGTGCAGCCGTGCTCCTCGGCGAGGGCGCGCACCGTCCGTTCCAGATGCTCGGCCGTCGTGGACTTGGGGAAGCGCGAGTCGATGGTCTGCTCGAAGCGCCCGTCGACGGTGGCGACGGTGCCCCCGATGCAGGTGAGCGGGTCGAAGACGTCGTCGGTCGCGGCGATCCCGAGCGTCGAGCCGTCCGTCGAGCCAAAGACGAGCCGCTCCATCTCCAGGAAGGGCCTTTGGTCCTCGCTGTAGAGGCCGTTCTCCCAGAGGTAGTCGACGAGCATGCCGATTGCGTTGCGGGTGCCCTCGGGCAGCGACGCATGGCCCCCGATGCCGTGGGCGGTCAAGCGCACGAGGCCGTCGTCGAGCCGCTCCACCTCGATGTTGTCCGCAGGCGGGAGGGCCGCCACGTCCGCACGGACCTGCGCATGGGCCAGCGACGGAATGGCGTTGCCGGCCGTGCCGCCCTCCAGCTCCACGATGGCGCCGCCGGCCACAGGGCCGCTCGTGATGGTGGCCGAGAAGCCGCCCTTTTCACCGCAGCACACCGGGAACTCCGCGTCGGGCGTGAAGAGGAACGCCGGCTGCGGATAGTGCTCGTTGTAGTACTCGACATCGGCCAGGCCGGTCTCCTCGTTGGCGCCCACGATGCACCGGATCGTGTAGCGCGGCCTCTCGGGCCGCTCGGCGAAGTACCTGGCCATATAGAGGGTCAGGACGAGCGGGCCCTTGTCGTCGAGCGTGCCGCGCCCGATCAGGTAGCCGTCGCGACGCTCCATCGTGAAGGGGTCGCAGGTCCAGCCGGGACCGGCGGGCACAACGTCCACGTGCGCGATCGTGGCCAGCTGCGTGTCGCTCTCGCCCGGCAGGTCGGCGAAGCCGATGTAGCCGTCGGCATCCGTGGGCTCCAGGCCGAGACGTTGCGCGATGTTGAGCGCGGCATCGAGCGCCTCCTTGGGCCCCGGGCCCCACGGAGCGCCGGGCGCGGCCGCCTCGAGGTCCTCGACGGAGTCGATCGCCACGAGCGTCGCGATGTCGTCCAGCACATCGGGCCACACGCGCCCCACGAACGCCTTGATGTCGGCGAGGCGCTCCTCGTTCTTCTCTGCCATGGGTCTCCTCTCCCGGCCGGGTCCGCCGGCCTCACGCTGTCGAACCACACCCTAGCAGCCGCTCGCGTCCCTCGAAGTCCGCCTGCCTATACTTTTCGGCGGAACGCAAGGAGGCACACGGATGACGCTCACTGACCAGGACCTGGCACCGGCCCGCGTGGCCGGAAGGTTCGAGGCCGCGCTGTTCGACTTCGACGGCACCATCGCCGAGTCCTACCACGTGTGGCGACGGGTGGACGAGACGTTCCTCGCGCGCCGCGGCATTCCCTGCCCCGACGGCCTTGGCGCCGAGCTGGCATCACGGGGCTTCCGCGCAGGGGCCGCCTGGCTCATCGACCGCTTCGGCCTCGACGAGACCGTCGACGAGGTCTGCGACGAGTGGAACGCCCTCGGCGCGGAGCTGTACCTAGAGCAGGTGCGGCTGCGACCCGGAGTGAGCGAGTACCTGCGCGCCCTCAAGGGCGCCGGGGTCAAGACGGCCCTCGTCACGAACAACGACCCGGGCGTGATCGCGGCCCTCGGGCCCCACATCGACCGGAGGCTCTTCGACGCCGAGGTCTACGGTCGCGAGGTGCGCCGGGACAAGCGCTTCCCGGACATCTATGCGGAGGGTGCCCGCCGGCTCGGGGCGCGGCCCGAGAGGGCGCTCGTGTTCGAGGACATCGCGGTGGGGCTCTCCTCGGCGAAGCGGATCGGCATGACGGGGGTCGGCGTCCTCTCCGAGGACCCGCACCAGGATCGGGACGCGCTGGCGGCCGCCGCAGCCATCACGATCCCCGACTTCCAGTCCTTGGCCTGCGCCTAGGGCCGAGCCCTCCGTGCGCACGAAAAAGGGGCCCCGCGCGGAGCCCCTGGCAAAGCTGGCTGGTGTAGTCCGACCACTAGGCCTTGCGGACGTTGGAGGCCTGGAGCTTGCCGTTCTGGCCGGTGGTGATGTCGAACTCGACGATCTGGCCCTCGTCCAGGGT
Source organism: Kribbibacterium absianum (assembly GCF_030067705.1). Lineage (GTDB taxonomy): Bacteria > Actinomycetota > Coriobacteriia > Coriobacteriales > Atopobiaceae > Kribbibacterium > Kribbibacterium absianum. The sequence continues at coordinate 13,397 of NZ_JASJEX010000001.1, read as the reverse complement.
CTTGAAGCCGTCCATCTGGATCTCGCTGTAGTGGACGAAGAGGTCGTCGCCGTCCTCGCGAGAGATGAAGCCGTAGCCCTTGTCGGGGTTGAACCACTTAACAGTACCGTGAGCCATGACGTGCCCTTCTTTCCGTCGCGCCGGCTGGACGCGACTTAATGATGCGCGGAGATTCTTAACCACGCTCGAACAACGCTGCCCGAAGACAGCAAGGGCAAGTGTAGCCCATTGCGGAGGCCTTCAATCCCTGAATCCTGAACGGCTTTAGGTTGCTTTCACACTGATGGATACGCACCATATAAAGCCGCAGGTACACCCTGCCGTGGTTCCGGAATCATGCGCTTTGTGGGACCTTCAGAGCCGTGAAGTCCGCCCTAGCGGGCACCGGCCTCGCTGCGTGCCCGCTGGACCTCGCGGTCCAGCTCCCGGAACGGCTCCGGCACCCCGCTGCGGTCGATGCCAAAGGCCAGGGCGACGGCGCGGGCCTGCGCTCTCCGCAACTTGGCGACGGCGCGCACCTCGGCCCGCTGCTCCTCGCTCATCGACCCGTTCAGCTGGAGCAGGTAGGCGTCGGCCAGGCCGTCCAAGGCGTAGGCGAGGTAGTCCCCAACCACGTCGCCGGTGCCGCTCAGCTGCACCATGGTCAGGAAGGACTCCGGCGTCAGCGCAAGGACGGTGGCCGCGTCCAGCTCGAGCAGCTCGCCCACCGCCTCCTCGGTCGCACGGATGCCCTCCTCGGAGCGCACCACGAGCGCGTCCTTGAGCGTGACGTTCACCTGCTTGTTGAACGACTCGATGATCTTGCTCAGATAGTCCTTTTGAATCATGGCGCAGCCTCCCGCGCGGTCGTCAGTGGTTCAGTCGCCCACAAAGGGGATACCCAGATGCTCGAACGCGGCCAGCGTCGCCTTGCGCCCTTGCGGCGTCCGCACGATCAGGCCCTGCTGGAGCAGGAAGGGCTCGTATACATCCTCCAGAGTGGACGCGTCCTCGCCCACGGCGCTCGACAAGGTCGAAAGGCCCACCGGGCGCCCGCGGAACGTGCGGCAGAGGGCGCCGAGCACCTTCTGGTCCATCCAATCGAGGCCCAGCTCGTCGATCTCGAAGAACGACAGGGCCTCCGCCGCCACCTGCCACGTGACGTCGCCCTCGGCCTTGACCTGGGCGTAGTCGCGCACGCGCTTGAGCAGGCGGTTCGCCAGGCGCGGCGTGCCGCGGCTGCGGCTCGCGATCTCCATCGCGCCGCCCTCGTCGATGGCCACGCCGAGGATCCCGGCGCTCCTGAGCACGATCTGGGCCAGCTCCTCCACGCGGTAGAAGTCGAGCCGGTACGAGATGCCGAAGCGGTCGCGCAGCGGCCCCGTCAAAAGACCGGTGCGCGTCGTGGCGCCCACGAGCGTGAACCGGGGCACGTCCAGCCGAATGGAGCGCGCGGCGGGGCCCTTGCCGATCACGATGTCCAAGAAGAAGTCCTCCATCGCCGGGTAGAGCACTTCCTCGATGTTGTGGTTGAGCCGGTGAATCTCGTCGATGAAGAGGACGTCGCCCTCCTCGAGGTTCGTGAGCACCGCCGCGAGGTCGCCGGCGCGCTCGATGGCCGGGCCCGAGGTGGCGTGCATCGACGTGCCCATCTCGTTGGCCACGATGGCGGCGAGCGTGGTCTTCCCGAGACCCGGGGGGCCCGAGAACAGCACATGATCCAAGGGCTCGTGCCGGCTCTTCGCGGCATCGATGAGCACGCGCAGGTTCTCGCGCACGCGTGCCTGCCCGCAATAGTCCGCGAGCGTCTGCGGACGCAGGTTGCGCTCCTGGTCCAGGTCGTCCGCCGTGAGCTCGGGCGTGACCGCACGGGCCGTGGGCGCCACCGGGTCCGGCCGTGTGTCGCCGAAAAGGTCGCGGTTGTCGTCGGCCTCCCACCTCATGACCTGCCTCCCAAGCGCTTGAGCGCCTGGCCGAGCGCCTGCTCAACGGACAGCGACTCGTCGAGCCCCTCGCATGCGAGCTCGGCCTCCTGAGGCGAGAACCCCATCGAGAGTAGGCCGTCCACCACGTCGGCCAGCACCGACGGCGCGGGGCCGGCAGGCGCAGGGCCGTCCAGGTCGAGCGTCGCGCTGGCGGCGAGGCTCTTGAGCCCCGGGTCCTTGGAGAAGATGCCCTCCAGCTCCACCAGGAGCCGGGACGCCGACTTCTTGCCCACGCCCGGCACGGACGTGAGCCGCTGCAGGTCGCCGGTCGCCACCACCTCGGCCAGCTGGCGCGGGCGGAAGCTCGAGAGCACCGAGAGGGCCATCTTGGGGCCGACCCCGCTCACTTGGACGAGACGGTCGAAGAGCGTGCGCTCCTCACGGGTGGAGAACCCGTAGAGCGCGGGGCCGGCGTCCGTCACCCGCATCCGCACGAGCAGCGTCACGCCCGGGGTGCCCCGCGCGGGCAGGTCGGCCAACGTCGCGTGGGAGACCCCCAGCTCGTAGCCGACGCCGCTCACATCGAGCACCACAGAGGCGCCGGCGGTCTCCACCAGCGTGCCGGTCAATTGGACGATCATGCCGTCCTCCCTCGGGTCGAGGCCGCGCTCCCCACCATCGCCTGGGTGCGCGTCAGGTTCGCATGGCACACGGCCGCCGCGAGTGCGTCCGCGCAGTGGTCGGGCCTCGGGTCGTGGTCGAGCGCCAACAGGCGCCGCACCATATAGGTGACCTGGTGCTTGTCGGCCGCTCCCGTGCCCACCACCGCCTGCTTGATCTGCATCGGCGTGTACTCGCCCACGGCCGCCCCAGCGTGCGCGCAGGCCACGAGGGCCGCGCCCCGGGCATGGGCGGTGGCGATGGCCGACTTCGTGTTCTGGCCGAAGAAGATCTTCTCCACGGCGACGTCCGTGGGCCGGTACCGCTCGATGGCCTCGGCCAGGCCGTCATAGATGGCCCGAAGCCGGAGGTCGAGCGGCTCGTCCGCCCCGGTGGAGATGTTGCCGTAGGCTCGGGCGCGGCAGAGGGACCCCCGCGTCTCCACGACGCCCCAGCCCGTGTTCGCCAGGCCCGGGTCGATGCCGAGAATGACCATGCCCCTCCGTTCGCGTCACAAAGAACACACGTTCGTCAACGAGAACAGGATAGCAGACGCGCCGGGAGAAAACCCCCTCAGTTCTTGCTGAACAGGCCCGAGCCCCAGACGTCGTCGCCTTCTGCAGAGAAGCCGCCAGCAGAGGCAAAGTCCCGAAGGAACCCTGGAATGTCTGTCTGGCCCCCCACGGCAGGCTCGATCGCACCGGGGGCCGTGCCCGTGACCTGCGCGAAGCGCTCCATGAGCTCGTCGAGGCCATAGAGCGCCGCCGGCTCGGAGCTGTCGGACGCGACGACGTCCTCCCGCACGTGGTCGTGCCACGCGCAACAGATGGGCAGGCGGTTCTCGAGCAGCGAGCGGTCCGAGACCACCGGCCCCACCGGGCAGCTGCGCCGCACGAGTTCCGAGGCATCGTAGCGGCCGACGATGAACTGGGCGAGCATCTCGTCGCAGCCGTCGCGGACGAGCTCCGAGAGCGTCTCACCCCGCTCCACGTGCCGCAAGAGAATGGAATCGAGGTCCGAGAGAATCAGGGCGTCCGAGCGCAACCTGGTCTCCAGCCGCAGGTTGCGGGGAACCTCGACGCGGGACAGCACCGTGCGCGGCACCACGGGGCTCTTGAGGTTGCGGTTGGAGACGAGCGCCAACAGGTCGGTCCGGTACACGTCCGAGAAGGGCGCGAAGTCGCAGGAGGCATAGGCGTCGAAGTCCTGGCCCACCGCGAGCGCGGTCTTGTCGACCCCGGACAGGCTCAGGTAGCCCTTCGCGCGGAACAGCGCGTTGGCGCGGATCCGCGCCAACGAGAGGGCAGCAGCCTGATAGGTCAGGCCGAGCGCGTTCGCCGCCGCGTCGAGCTCCTCGCCCGCGATCTCGGTCACCTGGATACGGAGGTTCTGGGCGAGCCGCTTGGCATCGGCCGCCTCCTTGGCGCCGAGCACCGGCGCGACGACGCCGTGCACCCGCGTTGGCCCGAGCGCGTCCACGGCGAGCGCCGCGGCCGCAGAGCTCATGAGGTCGCCGGTCATGAGGACGCCGACGCCACCCATGCCCTGCTTGACCGCGAAGTCATGGGTCGCCAGCGTGAGCGCGCTCCACAGGAACTGGGTGCGGTTGTACACCGGAGGCGCCAGTGGCGAGCGCAGCGGCCCCTCCGAGAGGGGATCCACGTCCACCACCCGGGCGACCTCCTCGAAGGCCGGCAGCACGCAGGCGAGCTCTCCCCACGGCGCCAGCACGAACGAGGAGCCCGAGAACACGATCTGGTCCTGGGCGCCCACGCCGTTCACGGCCACGAGCCACGCGTTGGCCTCGGCCGCCTCCTTGAGGTAGAAGCCGTCACCGACGCCGTGGGCCATCGCGCTGGCCTCGTCGTCGGTGTTGTAGCCGTCAAAGGGCAGGTAGATCACGACGTCGGCGTTCTGCGAGCCCGAGGCGTAGGCATCGAGCATGGTGAGGTCGAAGGCGATGCCAAAGTCCACGTCGCCGAGCGAGAACTGAATGGGGGCATCCCCCACAGGGGCCGTCCCGAGGCTTCCCAGCGACGCCAGGATCGACGCCATGCGCAGCGGCACGACCGACCCCTCGCTCAGGTAGGCGACCTCGAACACCGGCTCGCCGGCCAACTCGAACGTGAAGGGCAGGAGCGTCGGGACCGTGCACTCGTTGGCCAACTGCTCGAGCATTGTGGCGATGTCCGCTTGGAAGCCCGGCTCGGTGAGGAGCGCCTGGGGATCGTAGCCCGTGACGACCGTGGACGGGTACACGGCAAGCTCGGCCCCCTGTCGCGCGAAGGCGCGGTCGTGGGCCAGCACGCGCTCCCGCGTGCCGTCGAAGTGACCCATCGTCGAGTTCATCTGCACGAGCGCGATCTTCAAACGAGGACTCCTCTCTTGGGGTCTCTTGGGCACCGGGCCCACGCTTTCGCCTTCAGGATAGGTGGGTCGACCGCAGGACGCCCGAGAAAGGCCCAATGCCCCGACGAACGACAAAAACCCAGCTCAGTCGATACGTCCCGGGATATGGCAAGCGCCCCCGACCCGCGTGGGGCCAAGGGCGCCTCGAGTCGACCGGGAGCGTGCGCTACTCGGCGAAGCAGAAGTCCGTCTTCCAGAGACCGTGCAGGTCGCAGTAGGCGTACGCGGTGCCGCAGGTGATGTCGCGGCTCGAGAACACGACGTTGGGGGCCATGCCCGGACGCAGGTAGCGGATCTGCACGTCGCCGTTGTCGGCCACGACCGCGACCCACTTGATAGAGTGCTCGTCGAGCATCGGGTGGTCGATCTCGCCCACGTGGACCTCGATGCGCTCCCCGTCGTTGGTGACGACCGGCACGTGCTTCTCGCCGGCGGCGTCGGTGGAGTTGGCCTCCAGAAGAACCATCGGCTCGCCGCAGCAGACGGGGTTCACGCCGCCGTCCTGGACGGTGTAGAAAAGGTTGCCACAGTGGGTGCAGTACCAGAACTTGACGTCAGCCATCGGAGACGTCCCTTCTCTCATGGGGCGCGGGATGCGCCCGCTCTTTCAGACACGTTTGATGCTACCCCGGAGGACTCCCCAGCAAACCATGGAGCCCCGCCCATCGCGAGCCCTGCACGTATTGACAAGAAACGTGGGACGGACGCGTCCGGCACGTCCGTCCCACTCAGGTCACGCGCGTCGTAGCCGACGGCTACGCCTTCTCGACCTTCTTGACCGACTTCTTGACGTCCTCGAGCACCTTCCCGAAGCGCCAAGTCGTCTCGGTGCCGTCCACGTCGCTGATCTGCACCTTCTTCTTCTGCACCTCGGTCTGGAACATGAAGTAGAACATGCCGATGATGGCCCAGATGGTGCCGACGATCAGCGGCAGCTGGCCGAGCGAGCAGAAGATGACGCCGGTGAAGACCGCGCCGAGCAGCGGCATCACCAGATAGCGGCCGACCTTCTTGTGCTCCTTCTGCTTGAACCAGCAGTACCAGAGCACGCACAGGTTGAGCACGCAGTAGGTGGAGAGGGCGCCGTAGTTGGAGAACTTCGCGGCGGTGTCCATGCCCACCGGGATGAGCGCGAAGATCAGCACGAGCGTGAGGCCGCACTCGAAGAGGATGGCGAACATCGGCTGGGTGGCGCGCTTGCCCTTGCCCATCGTGCCGAAGCGCTCGGGCAGCTGGCCGGCCTTGCCCATCGCGTACATGATGTGGCTCACAGAGGTCACGCCGGCGATACCGGTGAAGAGGCCGAGGGCGAGGGCGTTGGCGAGCACGCAGAGGACGCCGAGCCAGGTGCCGCCCACTTCCTGGGCCACGATGTAGAAGCCGTTGTTGATGTTGGTGGCGTTCTGGTCGAACAGCGATCCGGTGGGGTCGACGCAGGTGGCGATGTAGCACATGCCGAAGAACATGCAGATGAGCGCCACGACGATGATCAGCATGGCCTTCGAGGGGCCGGTCTTGCCGTTCTTGGCCTGCTGGGTGAGGGTGGCGACGGAGCCAAAGCCCACATAGGACAGGGCGGCCAGCGAGACGGCGCTCATCATGTCGCTCATGTTGAACTTGGACGGGTTGAAGACGGCGGTGAGGCTGAAGCCGCTGGAGGGGTGCGAGAAGCAGTAGACGATGCCGCAGACCAAGAAGATCGCGAGGACCACGAGCTCGCAGACCAGCGCGATACGGTCGATGCGCATCATGGCCTTGGTGGAGTGTGTGCACACCGCAGTGGTGAACGCCAGGAACACCAGGCACCAGACCCAGACCGGCACCTGCGGCAGGTACTGCTGCAACGCCGTGCCGGCCATGATGTACATGATGGCCGGGGTGATGGCGTACTGGAGGAGCATCAGCCAGCCGGTCACAAAGCCGATGGCGGGGTTCATCGTCTTGGACGCGTAGGTGAAGATGGACCCGGAGCTCGGGAACAGGTCGATCATCACGCCGAACGAGAACACCGTGAAGATCATCGCGACGCCGGCGATCACGTAGGCCAGGGCCGGCATGCCGTTGGACGTCTGGAAGATGGAGCCATAGATCGCGAACGGCGCGATGGGCACCATGAAGATCATGCCGTAGATGACCATGTCCCACACGGTCAGCGTGCGCTGATAGCCGGCGCCCCCGTTTCCGGAGGTCGGCTGGGTCGTGGCGGGCGCCTTCGGGTTGGTCGCGCCCTTATCGGCCGCAGAGGTGGCGGCATGCGCCGTGGCCTGGGCGGCATCGGCGGCAAGGGCCTCCGCCGTCGCGTCCACGGGCTTGGTCGCAGCGCCCCCCGACGGGGTGGTGGCTTTGGTTGGATCGCTCGCGCTCATTGCCGTGGTCTCCCTCTTCTCGCCCTCGCGCGACCCACGGTCGCGACGAGGCATGTGTGTCATGGGGTGTTCGAGGTCTCGATTCCCCTAAAGCCGGTTCGCTTTCATTCAGGGCGAAACGCCGCAGAAGCTCCCCCTGTTATCGATGCACGTGAAAATGAGGGAGCCCTCGCGGGACGCAGGTGTCGGACGCCTCTGTCCCGCTTCGCCCCGCCGCTACGAGAAGGGGCGCCCTCCCCAAGGGAAGAGCGCCCCTCCATGGTGCCGATGCGAGCTACTCGGTGGACGCGTCGCCCTTCGTGTCGGGCTTGGCGGTCTTGACGGCGTCAGCCGTTGCCTGGGCGGCCGCAGCCTCGGCGGTCTTGGCGGCACGTTCGGCGTCGGCCAGCTGGCTGTCGGCAGAGATCTGGTCCTTGTAGGCCTGCTCCTCCACCTTCAACGCTTGCTCGTCAGCGGCCACGCGGGCCTCGGCGGACTGCACCGCTTCCAGCTTGGCCTGGACGGCCTTGGCGTCGGCGGCCGGATCGCTCGGGATCTTCTCGGCGGCCACCTCCGCCGCCGGCGCGGGCGGAACGTTGGGCGCGGCAGCCACGGGCTGGGTCTGCACGTAGGGCCTGCCGCCACGGGTCCCGGCAGTGGCCGCAGTGTCCATGCCGGCGGCCTTGGAGATCACGGTCGGCTGGCTCATCGGGATGGCGACGGCCGTGTTCATGACGCCGTTGGTCTTGACCGGATGGTTCAGGGCCGCAGGGTCGTCCCCGGCCTCAATGGCAGGGCTGCTGGGATGGTGGATGCCCGGAGTGTGCTCAGGAGGCAGCGGGATCTGCTCGTCGGGGTTCCAGAGCTTCTTGATGGGCATGCCCATGGGGTTCTGGCCGGCGCACATGACCTCGGAAGGAACGTTGGAGAGAACCTTCGCCGGCTTCTCCAGGCCCTCGATCTGCCAGGTGAAGGGCGCGAACTGGTTGGTGGGGTCCACCCAGCCGGTGTCGGTGGCGCCCTTGTAGGGGTGCTTCTTGGAGACGCGGTACATCACGAAGCAGATGGCGATGACAGCGATGATCAGCGCAAGGATCACGGCCACATAGGTGACGGGGCTGCCCACCTCTTCCTTGACCTGCGCCGGCGGAATGATGGCCAACGTGATGCCGAAGATGCAGGAGGCCAGACCCAGGATCGAGACGAGCCAGGCGCCGAAGTTGCCGCCGGGCACCTTGAAGAGGCGCGGACGGTTGGGCTGGTCGTGGCGCAGCTTGAGGAACGAGACGAACATCAGCACGTAGTAGAGCATGTACAGCACGGTGATGGACTGGGTGATCAGGATCACGAAGCCCTCGATGTTCGGGATCAGGAAGACCAGGAAGCCGATGGCGGTCATGAAGCCCATCTGCGCGTACATGAGGCGGCTCGGCATGCCGTGCTTGTTATTGGACTGGAGGGCCTTGGGCAGGAAGCCGGAACGGGCGGCCTGGCCCAGCATGAACGACGGGCCGGCCATGTTGGTGACGAGCGAGGCCATGGAAGTGGCGAGACCGGCCCAGACGAAGGCCACATAGATCCACGGGCAGCTGAAGGTGGCGCCCAGGATCTTGTAAGTCTGGAACAGGCCGTAGACCAGGTTCATGTCCTGCTTCGGAGTGACGATGGCGATGCACACAGTGCCGGCGATGAAGATGATCAGCGTCAGGATCATCGCGATGAAAATGGACGCCGGGAACTCCTTCTGGGGGTTCTTCAGCTGCTTGATGTGGGCGGCGTTCATGTCGATGCCCGCGAAGCTGAAGAACACGCCGGCGGCCAGGGACATGGTGGTCAGGCTGAAGCCGCCAGCGAGGGGGTTGAAGGCCTCGGGCGTGGGGGTGACGTTGGACACGTTGCCCTGGGCCAGCCACACCACCGTGAAGATGACGATGAAGGCCAGCGGGATGAACGTGCCGATGATCACGCCGTACTTGGTGAGCTTGGCGAACACTTTGACGCCCTTGGTGGACATCCAAGTGAGCAGCCAATAGTAGGCCAGCCAGGCGCACATGATCAGCAGCTGGAACTTGGGATGGTTCATGAACTGGACGGCCCAGTCCCAATCGGGCGTGTAGAAGCCGATGGTGGTCGCGGCGCTCGCCACGCCGGAGCCGAAGTTGATCGAGGTCTGGAACCAGAGGATCAGCAGGCAGGCAAAGGCGAACCCGGGGCCCAGGGCCTCGCCGACCCAGCGGAAGATGCCGCCGCGCTGGCCCCAGCCGGAGGCCAGCTCTGCCGCCACCAAGCCGGTGGGCAGGAAGAAGACCAAGGCGCCGATGATGAACAGCGTGACCGAGGAAAGACCGTAAAAGGCCTGTTGAACGTCATTGGCCACCGAACCGATGATGGTGACGTTCATCATGACGAGGGCCATCAGCGAGATGTACTGGGCCCCGCCCTTTTGGGCTTTGGCCGGCCGCGCGGCTGCCGTCGCGCCGCCGGAGCCGTCGTGGTGGTGATGGAAACTCATGGCACTTCCTTTGTACGCAGATGTCGTGATGGGCCGGCCAGGGCCCGCCGGCGAGTCCTGAGTCCATCCATTGGCACTGGGGTTGTACCCCCAATTGCGCATCCGTTTTTTAAGCGGACGTACAAATACCAGTCGATATGAAGGGACACCCGCACATGCGGGATTTTCGGGGGTCTGCCCTGCGGTTTCGTCACAGAATGAACAAGCTCGCCAAAGAAGAAACCCCTCGCGTGCGCGAGGGGTTTCGTTGCGCTTCCTGCTGGCGTCCGACAAGCGGGCACAGAGCTAGTCGAAATAGGTCCACGGCTGCGTCGGGCGCGACTTCAGGTAGCCCTCCTGCCACTTCCACAGCGGGTGCTCGCGGAAGAACTCGTCCACGTCGAACTCCACGCCGTCGGCACGGCCGTAGCGGCCCCACAGGTGCATCGAGCGAATGTCGTCGTAGCCGGCGCACTTGCCGTCGCAGCTGCCCGCCGGATAGAACGGGATGTTCCACACGGCGTTGGGGTCGTCCGCGTAGTACTGCGGGTCCTGGTCGTAATGCGAGCAGATGCAGCGGCTCGACGGGTTGTTGTAGCCGAGGTACACGTCGTAGGTGTCGGCGAGCATCTTCTTGACCACGTCCACGTCGATGCGGCCCTCGTACTGGTCGATGAGCTCCATCCAGCGCTGGCGACGGGCGCCCGTTTGCTGGCGCGGGTCGTTGAAGCCGTTGTCCTTGCACTCGAGGTTGCGGATGCGCGGGTCGAAGACCGCGTTGCAGCCAAAGAAGCACCCGCCGGTCTTCTTCTCGAGCGCCTGGAACTTGAGGCCCTGCTCGTAGCGGGCGATCTCACCGGTGTTGGTGTCGGCGATGAGCCACGCGTTCGCATAGCCGCCGTTATTGCCCTTGTCGATGATCTCCACGAAAGAGTCGATGTCGGTGGCGTACTGGGCCGCCTGGCGCACGCGCACGTACTCGGGGACCCCGTTGTCGTCGTAGCCGGAGAAGCCGGCGAGCGTTGTCTCCGTGATCGCCAGGCCGGCGGACGTGACGTAGTAGTCGGTCATGGAGTCCAGGTAGCACGGCACCGTCTGCATCACGATGCGGTTGCCCTTCTCGGGCGTGATGTCGAGGCACACGTTGAAGTACTGGCCGCTCCAGAAGTCGTCGAAGGACTCGTGCCCGAGCACCGGCTTGCCGTCCTTGGTCGCCGACCCGGTGGCCGCGATGGCCGAGCAATGCGACGCCTTCGGAACCATGATGTTCTCCGGCATCGCGCCCACCACCTTCGGGGCGTTGAGCGGCCACCAGTAGCCAGTGATCTCGTAGTAGGCGTTCCAGCCGATCAGGTCGTCCACCGTCTGCGGCACGCCTGCGGCCGTGAGGCCGTCGGCCATGCCCTGCAGCTCCTCCATGAGGTCCTCGGGGATCTTGTCCTTGTGCAGCTTGACGGCCTGCTCGACGAACCATTGGTACGTCATGCCGTAGACCTGGTAGGTCATGTAGTCGTACACGCGCATCGCGTCCGCGTACTCGTCGGCCGTCAGGTAGCCCTCTTGGAAGCCGCACTCGTAGGGGCTCCCCTGCACCTTGACGTGCAGCCACCCGTTGATGTCCCTGCGCGACCCCTTTGCGACGATGGCCTGTTGTTCCTGCGTCAGCTCAGCCATGTGGGCTCCCTTCCCGTTGGAGGGCAGCGAGGGCCCTCGGTGTTCCAGGGTCTATATCGCCCACGGCACAGAGCCGCAAACCGTCCGCACCAAACCAGCGAATGGGACGCCGGTGCCGGGCACATCCGTCCCGCATGGGACGCCGGTGCCGGACGCGTCCGTCCCGCGTCAGACGGCGAGCATCACCACGGCAGCCAGGGCGCAGCAGGCGACCACAACAACGATGACCTGCTCGCGCCGCGGCAGGGGCCCCCTATGACCAGCCTGAGCGCGGCCGACGAAGAAGAGCGGCAACCCGAGCGCGAACACCACCGACGCCGTCAGCAGGTTCTGCAGCCCCGAGCTGTACACGAGCCAAAGTCCGAACAACGAACCGACAATGCCCACAAGGCGGGCACGCTCGCGGGACGCCCGCGGGCCGGCCCAGTGGCCCGTCACGGCAGACTTGAGCAGAAACAGGCTGCAAAAGAAGTAAGCGGGGATGGCCATCGTGCTCGTGATGGAGACAAGGATTCCCCAGGCGGAGCTCCCGAGCGCGAACGCCAGCACCAGAAACAGCTGCGTCCCAATCGCGCTCCAGAGAAGGGACGTCTCCGGTGCCCCGAACCGGTTGCGACTCTTGAAGAACGTCGGGAAGATGCCGGCCTCAGTCGCACTGGTGGGCATCTGACCCTGCAGGCACATCCACACGAGCCAGGAGCTCAGGATGGACACCACAATGCCGACGCTGATCAGGACGCGCCCCCACGGCCCCACGAGCGACTGTAAGATCGCCGCAGTGGACGGAGAGGAGAGATCCGCCAGCTCGCTCTGGGACATGAGGCCAAAGGGAAGCACGCTCACGAGCACATAGAACGCGAGCGCGATCGCGAACCCCACCACCGTCGCTCGCGCCACGAGCTTCTGGCTCCTCGCCTCCCCGGACACGACCACCGCGCCCTCGATCCCGATGAACACCCAGAGGGTGACCATCATGACGCTCGAAACCTGAGGCAGCAGGTTGTCGAACGTGCCCGCCGCACGGGACCCGTCCACGGCGGAACCGTAGAAGTCTCCCTGCATCACTGCCGGCGAAAAGCACGCCAGCACCACCACGATGAACACCGCCACCGGCACGAACTTCGCTACGGTGCCGACCACATTGATGATCGCCGCTTGCTCCACCCCACGCCGTGCGATGGCGAACACGCCCCAGACCAGGCAAGACGCCCCAACGAGCGCCGGCAACGTGTTGCCCGCCCCCAATGCCGGGAAGACCGCGGACAGCGTGGCCATGACCAAGATCCCGTACGATGCCATGGCACAACAGGACGTCATCCAATACCCGAACGCGACGAGAAAGCCGACAAGCTTCCCGAAGCCGGTCTCCGCATACGAGAAGATGCCGTTGGTGAGGTCCGGTCGAATGACCGCAAGCTCACGGAAGGTGTCCACCACGAACCACATACCGACGCCCGTCACCAGCCACGCGACGAGTAGCGCGCCGGCTGATGCATGGGTGGCCACCGATGCGGGCAGCGTGTAGATGCCACCACCCACCATGGCAGACACAACAATGCCGACAAGACCGACGAGACCGACCTTGGTGGTCGGCGACGAATCCCGAGATGGAGTCTGAGCCATGCTGCGCGCCTCACAAGCTTGCAAAGAATAGGGCGACTCGCCAGCAGGAGCCACGACATGGCATCGCTTCATGCCGGCGGTGAGGCGCCGCCCGAACCCAAACAGAGAGGACGGCAGCGCACACGTCGTCAAACACGAAGAGGCCCCGCCGACGAATCGGCGGGGCCTCTTCGAAGCGTCCCTCGCGGGCCGGCGGCGCCCTGCTCTCCCACAGCCTGACGCTGCAGTACCATCGGCGCTCGGGGCCTTAACTTCCGGGTTCGGCATGGGACCGGGTGTGCCACCCCCGCC